>CAKSHH010000005.1 GCA_934456435.1 uncultured Eubacteriales bacterium | reverse complement strand
CCGCGTATCCTGATTATCCTCCGCAACGTTAATTGAAACTCATCCTTTCAATTAACACCAACCCAACCCAATACTATCCCCCTGCATTGGATTCCTTTGCAGGGGGATTACTCTATAAATATTAACTTTACAAGAGAAACTAAAACACCCGTACTGTTACACAAACAGTACGGGTGAAATTTTTATCTTCGGTTGGTTTATGACCAGATAAGCCAGAGAAGTATGTAGCCTGTTATAACGGCAGCGAGGGTAAACGGAACGCCGTATTTCATAAAGGTTGTGGCTTTAACCTCGTAGCCCTCTTTCTTGAGGATTCCGATTCCGGCAATGTTTGCGCTGGCGCCGATAGGAGTAAGATTTCCGCCGAGTGTTGCTCCACACAGAAGTCCGTAGTAGAGAAGCTTAGGCTCCATACCCATATCGGAAGCAATGACAGGAACGATAGTAAGCATCGTTGCCGTATACGGAATGTTGTCAATGAATGCCGAAAGAATAACGGAAATCCAAACAATAATCGTATAGATAATGAACTCTGAGCCTGAGCCGAGTTTTGCGATGGCATTTCCGATAACGTCAATAACACCTGCGCTCTTTATTCCGCCGATGACGACGAAAAGTCCGATAAGAAGAGCGATGGTATAGTAGTCAATCTCCTTGAGTGTTGCTTTGACGATTTGGTAATTCTTCTTGAAAACAACTTCGCGTATAACTCCGATAATGAAGAAAGCAATACAGATAAGTCCGTTTGTGATGTCGGGCTTATAGATTTGACCTTCTGCTGCGGTGTCCTTATAGGGAATGAATGATGCGGCGATGAGGCACACGATTGTCGCAACAAGGAGGAATGTCGGGAATTTGTCTTCAACCTTTGTGCGTCCGCTGAACTCGATTTTCTCGTTTTCTTTCCTGAACATAAAGAGAATTATGAGTGCGCTGACGACTGCGCCTGCCTGAACAACCCAGAACATACCGGGTTTTCCGTCATCGACAAAGAAATCGGAAAAGTCAAGGTTTGCGGCCTTTGCCAAAAGAATGGATGTCGTATCTCCGACGAGAGTTGCCGCGCCCTGAAGATTTGAAGAAACGGCAATACAAATTATCGATGGAACAGGTGATATGTTCATTTTCTTGCAGAATGCAAGGGCAACCGGAGCTATCATGAGAACTGTTGCAACGTTATCGACAAAAGCGGATACGATGCCTGCGAAAAGCGAGAGGGCGACAATTACCCATTTCATATTCGGCATTCTTGAAATAAGAATATCGGACATGAGCTGCGGCATTTTCGATTCGATGAAAAGGTAAACGGTTCCCATCGTTCCGGCGATCATCATAATGACATTCCAGTCAATTTCGCCGAGAGCCTGTTTGAAGCCGTAGGAATAGGTTTCGGTACCGACTGCGAAAAATCCGTTTCCGAAAAGATCGGGCGAGACAGAGGCTATCACGCCGAGAGCAATGAAAATTACGGCGGAGCCGATCGCAACGTAGGGTCTGATCTTTTGGAATGCCATCATCAAAATGTAGGTGACAGCGAAAAGAATCAGGGCTGTGATTGTGATTGGGTTCATAGATTTACACTCCTATAATTATTTCGGGTGTTCCGTCGCTCTTTCGCAAAAAAGCGAAAAAGAAAAGGCGGAATCCATACGGATTCTGCCTGCAAAGATCGAAGCTGAAAGCATATTAACGACCAGTATAACCTGAAACAAATAGAACAAAACGTTCTATGACAGACTCCACCACTTGCTGTCGAATATCTCGACAAAATCAGGTTACTGTAAGATTATAACATAATTATGCAAGCTGTCAATAACAAAATATGCTTTTGCGGCTTTATTTATGAATTGTAATTGAAAATATATCGTCTATGTCGATTTCTTCGCGGTTTTCTGTAATCAGCTTTCTTGCAATTTCATCAATTTTTCGCACAGTTATGCGCTTTGTAATGTATGCGCCGCCGTCCTTTCTGCCGTCGCTTCTGAAAAAGGTTACGGTAGCAGTTATGTTTGACTGTAGGTTATCTCTGATAAAAATCAAGTCTCGGTTCAGTATCTCTTTTTTTGCCTCATCAAGCTCAATTTTTTTATCTGTCAGACGCGCCGTCTCTTCCAGCTCGTCGTCAAGTCCGGTAATTGCGGCAAAGGGAGCAAATTGAGCCGCGCGGGCGGAGCGCGACATAGGCTGATGTTTTTTTGAGGTATGGTGAGGCAGGTTTATAATGTCATCATATTTTCCATTCAAGCCTTGTGACCTCCGATCTGTTTGTTCCTTTCAAGCGCGGTTGCGCCCTCTTTGAGGTTCATACCTTTAATAATAGCATTTTTCCCGAATTTCTTTTTTATATTAACGATAGCTTTTTGCATATCCTTTTCTTTTTCTACAGCGTTTTCAATATCAATCTCCGCCTGAGGGTCAGAAAACAGATCCAACTGAACATAGTCCTTTTCTTTCTTTGCCTCTTTTTCGGGAACGATATGGTTAGCGACAATATACATTCTTCTGACAAGCAGAATTTCGCTTACTATTTTGTCGAAAAGCGTCATTGCCGCCGAGGTAATAAGCTTTGTCGAACAGGTAAATCTGCCGATATTTTGGCTTCCGTGAGCTGTCTTGGGATTTTTTCTGCCGTAGCGGTCGATTTCGGTTTCGCCTTTATAGGCATCGGTACAGCTTTCGATATCATATCCGACAGTCAGTACGATTTGATCTGTACAGAGCCCCTTTTCGACAAGGTCAAGCGACAAAAGGTCAGCCATTTCCTTGAGCACAAGCCGCGCCTTTGAAAAATCATAAGGTTCCTGAAGAACCTGGCCTGAGCTGAGACTGCTGTTTTCGGGTCGGTAGGACTTGATATCCGAGATTTCTGTCGGTTCATAGCCCCAGGCATGGTCGATGAGCAGTTCTGCGTTCACACCGAACATTTTGTAGAGGAGATCCTCGTTGTAATATTCATTGTCCTTGCCGATTGAGCACCGCGCAATGTCGCCCATTGTGTACAGTCCGTGGGCTTCGAGCTTCTTTGTGTACCCTTTGCCGATTCTCCAAAAATCCGTTAGCGGGCGGTGATCCCAGAGTATGCGGCGGTAGCTCATTTCATCAAGCTCGGCAATCCTGACTCCGTTTTTATCGGGCTTGCACCGCTTGGCATAGATGTCCATTGCAATTTTGCAAAGGTAGAGGTTGGTGCCGATTCCGGCGGTCGCGGTGATTCCCGTAGTGTTCAGCACGTCAAGAATCATTTTAACGGCGAGCTCGTGCGCAGAAAGACGGTACGTTTTTAAATACTTTGTTACGTCGATAAACACTTCGTCAATCGAGTAAACGTGGATATCTTCGGGCGCAATATATTTCAAATAAATGTTGTATATTTGGGTGCTTATTTCCATATAACGGGCCATTCGCGGAGGTGCGGTTATAAAATCAAGCTCAGCCGACGGATCGCTTTTTAATTCTGCGGCAGATGTTGATTTTTTTGTAAAGCTGTGATTCGGTGCTTTAAATTTTCTTTGTGCATTTGCTTCCCTGACCTTTTGGCAAACCTCAAAAAGTCTTGCTCTTCCCGGTATGCCGTAGGCTTTCAGGGACGGTGAAACGGCTAAACATATAGTTTTGTCGGTTCTTGTCGGGTCGGCGACAACGAGATTGGTGTCAAGCGGATCAAGTCCGCGGTCAACGCACTCCGCAGATGCATAGAATGATTTTAGGTCTATTGCGATAAAGTATCTGTCAGCCATTTTTTCACCTCCGTTTATTGTTATTATACACCGTATCGGGTCGGAAATCAAATTTTAGCGTACAATAAAACGTACTTTTCAAAAAAACGTACATAATATAACATAAGCGATTTTTGTTTATTTATTTTAACCAAAAACGCACAAATGAAATTGGTTATTTTGTCTTGTAGAATATTGACATTGAAAGACGAAAAAACTATAATTTAAGTGTATTATGCAATAACTTTGACAAGGAGTGTAGAACTATGAATGAGTATATTGAAAGAGTTATAGCGTCGGTCAGGGAGAAAAATGCTTCCGAGCCTGAGTTTATTCAGACGGTTGAAGAGGTGCTGAACTCGATTGAACCGGTAGTTAAGAAGCATCCCGAATACGAAAAGAACGGCTTGCTTGAAAGACTTGTCGAGCCGGAGCGTATGTTTTCGTTTCGCGTTGCGTGGGTTGACGACAACGGCAAGGTTCAGGTCAACAAGGGTTACAGATGTCAGTTTAACGGCTCGATAGGACCGTACAAGGGCGGACTTCGTTTCCATTCAAGCGTTTATTCGGGTATTGTTAAGTTCCTCGGCTTTGAGCAGATATTCAAAAACAGTCTTACCGGTCTGCCGATAGGCGGAGCAAAGGGCGGCTCGGACTTTGATCCGACGGGAAAATCCGACGGCGAAATAATGAGATTCTGCCAGGCTTTCATGAACAACCTTTACAGATTCATCGGACCCGACATAGACGTTCCTGCGGGAGATATCGGAGTCGGCGGACGTGAAATCGGTTATCTTTACGGTCAGTACAGACACATCAAGGGCGTTTTTGAAAACGGCGTTCTTACAGGTAAGGGAATGAGCTACGGCGGATCAAGTATTCGTCCCGAAGCTACCGGCTACGGTGCGGTTTATTACGCCGAGGAGGTTCTCGGTCATTTCGGTGAGACGATCAAGGGCAAAACAATAGCAATTTCGGGCTTCGGCAATGTTGCCTGGGGCGTTGCAAAGAAAGCGGCGCAGCTCGGAGCAAAGGTTGTAACGATTTCGGGTCCCGACGGATATATCTATGACCCTGACGGAATTGCAACAGAAGAAAAGGTTGATTATCTTCTTGAAATGCGCGCTCACGGAAGCGGCAAGGTCAAGGATTATGCGGACAAATTCGGCGCAGAGTATCACGAGGGCGAAAGGCCGTGGGGCGTTAGGGCTGATATAATTATGCCGTGCGCAACCCAGAACGAGGTTGACCTTGAGGATGCGATGAAGATCGTAAACAACGGCGTCAAATATTACATTGAGGTTTCAAATATGCCGACTACGAATGACGCACTCGGTTATCTTCAGGAAAAGGTCGTCGTTGCACCGTCCAAAGCCGTAAACGCAGGCGGAGTTGCGGTTTCCGCGCTTGAAATGAGCCAGGACTCAATGCGTTACAGCTGGTCGAGCGAAGAGGTTGACGAAAAGCTCAGAGAAATAATGAAAAACATTTACAACAATTCTGTTGCTGCCGCCGAGGAATACGGCTGTGGCTATGATCTTGTTGCCGGTGCAAACATTGCAGGCTTCCTCAAGATTGCCGACGCGATGATGCAGCAGGGAATTTTCTAAAAATAAGAACGGTTAAAAGGGGCGGATTTTTCGCCCCTTTAGCTATGTTTGAGGGCAAATAATTCTTTTTGTAACTATTTGTAATTGAAAAATTCTGAAAAATTGTTATAATAATTCGGAGGTGAACGGTAATGAATGGAAAACTGATTGTTATTGAAGGTCTTGACGGAAGCGGAAAATCCACACAGATTGAGTTACTCAAGGATAAGCTTCAGGACAGAGCTGTGCATCAGATCAAGCTTCCCGACTACGACAGCGAATCAAGTGCACTTGTAAAAATGTATCTCAGAGGAGATTTCGGAAAGGATCCGGGTGACGTGAACGCATACGCCGCCTCTGCATTTTATGCCGTTGACCGTTTTGCCAATTACAAGACAAAGTGGAAAAAATACTACGACGACGGCGGAATTATAATTTCCGACAGATACACAACATCGAATGCTTATCATCAGGCGACGAAAATCGACCGCGAAAACCGAGCCGAATTTTTCAAGTGGCTTGAAGATTTTGAATACGGACTTATCGGTGTTCCGAGACCCGACGCTGTAATATACCTTGATATGCCGATTGAAATTTCTCAGCGAATGATGTCCGAAAGATATCACGGTGATGAGAGTAAAAAGGATATTCACGAAAGTAATCTTGATTATTTATATAAATGTCGTGAAGCCGCTCTTGATGCAGGCGAGAAAATGGGCTGGTATATTATCAAATGCAACGACGGCGACAAGCCGAGATCCATTGAGGATATAGGAAATGAAATATACGGTATAATTTTCAAGGAGGTTTTATGAGCTGTTCCTTTCATCGTCCCGCCTTTGAAGATATAAGGTGGATGAAAGAAAAACTGAAAGAAAGCCAGCCGTTATGCTGTGAGTTTTCGGTTGGTAATCTTATGGGATGGAGCAAATATTACGACGGCAGAATCGGCGAGATAGAAAACTGTCTTGTTGTACGTCTATATAATGATAATTCGTTCTGTTTCCCTAAAGGAAGCAATTATATAAACGCTCTTAAATTTATTGTCAAGGAATATGATTTTCCTAAGTTTTCTTTCCTTGAGGCCAAAGAAAAGGATATTTTGGAAGAGACTTTTCCGGGGAAATATGAGTTCGTGTCCGAGAGGGATTCGTTTGATTATGTCTATTCGCAGGAGCATCTTGCTTCCTTGAGCGGAAAGAAATATCACGCAAAGAGAAATCATATTTCATATTTTGAAAAGAATTTCAACTGGACCATTGAAGAGCTTAACAGAGGCAATATTGATGACTGTATTGCGATGAATGAGAAATGGTATTCTCTCAACGTCGAAAAGGACAGAGAGGGAATAGAGGACGAGAGAGAGGTTCTCCGCCTTAACTTTGCACATTTTGAAGAGATCGGCGGTGTCGGCGGTGTTCTCAGAATTGACGGCGAGGTTATTGCGTTCACGTTCGGCGAAAGGCTCAACGATAACACATTTGTCACTCATTTTGAGAAAGCGTATTCCGATATACGAGGGGCATACCCGATGATAAACAATTTATTTGCCTCCCGACTTTTAAATCAATACGAGTATATTAACCGTGAGGATGATGTCGGCTCCGAGGGACTTAGAAGCGCGAAACTGTCGTATCATCCGGAGTTCCTTGTTGAAAAATTTACGGCGGTGAGAAAGTGACGGGTATAATCAATGTTGCCGAGTACAGGGAGAATTTAATCACTCTCTGGCAGGAGGCTTTTGGCGATGAAAAGGAATATATAGAGTTCTTTCTTGACGAATGTCCCGACAAAATCTGCGTCGGCGCCACAAAAAACGGAAAACTTGTTTCGGTTCTTTTTCTGCTCAACGGAAGGGTCTGCAATTTTTCGTGCAAATACATTTATGCGGCGTGTACACTGAAAGAATATCGCGGCAGGGGAATTATGGGCGAGCTTATTTCTTTTGCAAAGAATTATTGCAGAGACAGCGGAATTGATTTGATATTTCTTGTTCCGGGCGAAGAAAGCCTGTATTCCTATTACGAAAGATTCGGATTTGTTGCTAAGATGATGTGTTCTGAAATTTGCTTTGGCGCGGGCGGCGGAAGCTTGCTGTCGGGCAAATGCACCGATATCACAGAAATAAGCAGGAGACGGATAGAACTGCTTTCACGGCTTGACAGTTTCACGTTTGACGCTGGGACGACCGAATATGTTGTCCGCGAATTTATACGCGGCGGAGGGAAAATCTACTCCGCTGACGGTGAAAACGGATTTTTGGCGTTTTTGCATAAAAAAGGCAAAAATCTGTTTTTTAAGGAGATTTTAGCCGAAAAAGACAGTTTTTTTACAGATAATTCAAATTTATTTGAAAAATTAAATGCGGAAAATGTTTACATTCATACTCCGTTAGTGTATAATAGTACAGATATTGGGGTTAAAGCTACTAAATGTGGTATGCTTTTTCCCGTTTCGGTGAAAGCCGAAGCTTTTATAAACAGTAAAGAATTTTTCTATGCAGGAATGTATCTTGACTGAGAGGTAACAAAATGATTTATGTTTTTCTTGCAAACGGTTTTGAAGAAATTGAGGGCTTGACGGTCGTTGATTTTCTTCGCAGGGCTGAGCTGGAGGTTTGCACCGTCGGCGTCGGCGGCAAGCTTATCACGGGAGCGCACAACATTCCCGTTTTCTGTGACCTTGACGAATCCGAAGTGAAGCTTGACGATGACCTGAGGGCTGTTGTGCTTCCGGGAGGAATGCCGGGCACGCTCAACCTTGAGAAATCCGAAACCGTTATCGGCACCGTGAGGTTCTGCGCCGAAAACGACAGATATGTTTGCGCTATATGCGCCGCTCCGTCGATACTCGGTCATCTCGGTATGCTCAAGAGCAAGAAAGCGTGTTGCTTCCCCGGTTTTGAAAACGAACTGGACGGTGCCGAGGTATCCGATGATTTCGTTTGCTGTGATTCAAAGTTTATCACGGCAAAAGGAATGGGTGCCGCCATTGACTTTTCTGCAAAAATTGTAGAATGTTTGATTGACGAATACAAAGCAACGAAGATAAAGCAATCTCTTCAATGTCCTTATTAAAGAAGAAGGAGGAAGAATATGAAAGACGAGAACGGCAGAGAGTATTCCGATTACGATATTGACAAGCTCATAGAAGAGTATTCCAATATCACACGGGATAGGGATGCGGACAGTTTTTCCGAGCCGCCGAAGCCTAAAAAGAAATTTGTCGTCCACCTTGACGAATCTCTTATCGATGAGCCGCAGGAAACGGAGCCGAAAGCTCAAAGCGGCGGACAGTCGGGCGGAATCTATTTCTCGAACTATCCGAAGCATCACAACACTCATTACGAAAAGACCGAACCCAAGTCGGAGCACAAGGAAGAGCATCACGGCAAACCCTTTATCCACATGGACAAAGAAGCTGTCGAAAGAGTGAAAAACAAGACAAAGAAAAATATCGAAAAGGTAGGCGGCAAAGCAGCCGTCGGCTTTCTTGCGTTTATTCTTATTTCAACGATTCTTCTTTCCTACATCGGCATTACCTGTATCGGCGATATGCTCGCCATAAACAGGAGTGAGGAAAATAAGCCGGTAGAGATACCGGCCGACTCCTCTTACAGTCAGATTATTGACATACTTAAAGATAACGGACTTATAAAAAGAAAGCTTTTCTGCAAGCTCTTCACTAAGTTCAGGGGATTTGACGACGAAACATATCTGAGCGGTCAGTATTATCTCAACAGCAAGATGGGCGTTGAGGGTATGCTCAAGGATATTATGGCTGCACCTGTTACTGCGGACTCAATTTCGCTCAGCTTCCCTGAGGGCTGGACAGTCTCGCAGATTCTTGAAAAGCTTGAAAAATACGAGGTCTGTGATTCAGCAAAGGTTCTTGCGGCTATGAAGTCGGCAAATTACAATTATGATTTCATCACGGAAATTAAGAACAACGATAAGCGCTATTTGAAACTTGAGGGTTATCTTTTCCCTGATACCTACGATTTCTATGTTGATGCCGACCCGAACTATGTTATCAACAAGTTCCTTGAGAACTTTGAGTCAAAGTGGGAGGACGAATACGACAAGCGTGCAAAGGAACTCGGACTCACAAAGGACGAGGTCGTTACAATTGCTTCCATAATTCAGAAAGAAGCGGCGAACTCGGATCAGATGAAGGTTATTTCCTCGGTTCTTCACAACCGTTTGAACGATCAGGCGGATTACCCGACGCTCGGCTGTGACAGTACGGCGCTTTATGTCAGCAACTATGTAACTCCTTATGTCGGTGAGGCTCAGGGCTCAATCTTCTACAACGCTTATGACACAAGCGCTGTCAGAGGTCTTCCTCCGGGACCGATATGCAACCCCGGAATCGATGCGATCAGAGCCGCACTTTATCCTGCCGATACCGATTATTATTTCTTTGCTCACGACAAGTCGGGCAAGATTTATACAGCCTCCACATTTAAGGAGCATAAGAACAACCTTGTTCTTATAATCAAGGCAAACAGCTCTTCAGAGGACTAATAATTTATGAGTAATATAAACACGGTAATTCCGGAGCTTCTTTCTCCTGCCGGAGATACGGAAAGATTCCAGCGTGCGCTCTATTTCGGAGCAGATGCGATATATGTCGGCGGATCGGCATTTTCAATGCGCGCCGCGCCTGCGAATTTCTCCGCTGAGGAGCTAAAAAAAGCGGTCGATGCCGCACATAAAAAGGGCGTTAAGGTTTATCAGACCTGCAACACCGTTCCGAGAAATGACGAAATCGACAAAATGCCTGATTTTCTTATGGAGTCGGCAGAAACAGGAGTTGATGCGTTTATAATTTCCGATCTCGGAGTTATGACGCTGGCAAAAAAGTACACTCCCGATGTTGATATTCATATTTCCACTCAGGCAGGCATTACAAACTATGCTTCTGCTAACGAGTGGTACAATATGGGTGCCAAGAGAATTGTTACGGCGAGAGAGCTTTCGCTTGACGACATAGCAACTCTCAGGGCGAAAACTCCGAAAGAATTGGAAATTGAGTGCTTCGTCCACGGCGCAATGTGTGTTTCCTTTTCGGGAAGATGTCTTTTATCAAACTATCTTGTCAACCGCGATTCAAACCGCGGAGAATGTGCACAGCCGTGCCGCTGGCAGTACAGTTTGATGGAGAAAACCCGTGAGGGCGAATATTTCCCGATTGATGAGGACGAAAACGGCACATATATTTTCAATTCCAAGGATATGTGTATGATAGAGCACATTCCCGAAATGGTTAAGGCAGGAATATCAAGCTTTAAGATTGAGGGCCGTGCAAAGTCCGCATATTATACGTCTGTTATCACAAACGCATACAGACAGGCGATCGACGGATACCTTAAAAATCCGACAGACGATTACAAACCAGAAAAATGGGTTGTTGACGAAATGTATAAAATCAGCAGCCGCGAGTACTGCACAGGCTTCTACTTCGGTCATCCGAGAGATAACGCGCAGATTTACTATGACGGCGGCTACAAACGCGATTGGAGCGTTATGGCTGAGGTCATCGGCTCTTGGGACGGCAGAGTGATATGCCGCCAAAGAAACCGATTTTTTGAGGGCGAAAAGCTGGAGGTGCTTCAGCGCGGAGTCGAGCCTTACGAGGTTACAGTTACCGACCTCAGGGACGAAAACGGGGAGAAGATTGAAAAAGCACCTCACCCGATGATGACCGTCAGCTTTGAGTGCGACAGGGAAATTCCTGCCGACGCGCTTTTGAGAAAGGCTGTTTAATTTAACGCAATACCGTGCAATGCGTGCGCTGTAATTTGTGCGGTATGGTATTAAGATTACTTACAATCCGGAGGCTTCTATGCTTTTAAGTGAAATTCTCAGCGGTGTCGAATATGTCTGCGACAATTTCAAGGATGTCGACATTCGGGATATTACATACAATTCAAAAAATGCAGGCAAAGATAACTGCTTTGTTTGCCTTGTCGGAACGCTTGTTGACGGTCATAAATTTGCCGCCGGCGCATACGAGCAGGGCTGCAGATGTATCTTTACGGAAAGAAAGCTTGAGCTTCCGACGGATTGTATTCAGATTATAACCGAAAACACACGCCGCACGCTTGCGATGATTTCGGTCAATTTCTTTGAGCATCCTGCCGACAAAATGAAAATTATCGGCATTACGGGAACCAAGGGAAAGACCACCACGGCGCACCTTGTAAAAACGCTGATCGAATCTACGGGTGAGAAGTGCGGAATTATCGGCACAGTCGGAGCATCGTACGGAGATGTTACACTTGAAACGGCGAACACAACGCCCGAAAGCTACGAATTGCAAAAGCTATTCCGTCTGATGCTGAATGACGGCTGTAAATACTGCGTTATTGAAGCATCATCACTCGGTCTTAAAATGCACCGCACAGACGGAATATATTTTGAAACAGGCGTGTTTACAAATCTTTCGCCCGATCATATCGGAACGATCGAGCACCCGACATTCGAGGACTATATGCAGAGCAAGGCTTTGCTCTTTAAATCAAGCAAAAATGCCGCGGTCAACGTTGATGATCCTGCTTATGAGGATATGCTCAAAGGATCAGATTGCAATGTTATCACTTACGGACTCGGTGAGGCGGATATAACCGCTTCTGACGTCAATCTTCTCAGGTCAAAGGACATTCTCGGAATTTCCTTTAAGTGCCGTGACTGTGACGGCGAGTTCGATGTTAAAGCTCCGATACCAGGCTACTTTAACGTATATAATGTCCTTGCGGCTTTTGCGGTTTGCAGAACGCTCGGCATTGACATCAGAAAAAGCTCAGAAGCACTTAAAGGATTCAAGGTTTCGGGCAGGGTAGAGGTCGTGCACGTCAGCGATGATTTTGACGTCATAATTGATTTCGCGCACAATGGACTGAGTATGCACAGTATTCTCGGTACTCTCAACGGCTATCCGCATAACAGGCTCATCGCGCTCTACGGTGCAATCGGCGAGAGAACTCAGCATCGGCGTGAGGAATTGGGCACCGTTGCAGGAAAAGAATGTGACCTTTCGATACTCACGACGGAGGATCCCGGATTTGAGGATCCGATGAAGATTTGTGAAGAAATTGCAGGCTTTGTCAAAAAAGTCGGCGGAAAATATATTATAATCCTCAAAAGACAGGATGCTATACGCTATGCTCTTTCCAATATGCAAAAGGGTGATATCCTTGTTATTGCAGGCAAGGGCGGCGAAAAATATATGAAAATCAGGGGAGAGCACGTTCCCTATTCCGACCTCGAAGAGGTGCAGAAGTTTATTAAAAGCCAATCCGTATAAAGTATTCAGCTTTATTTCAGTATAAATTCAAGGAGGTAATGATATGCCGCAGAAAAGATCAGGTGCTGCAAAGAAAAGAAAGAAAATCAACGAGCTTTCCAATGCAGGCGCGTTCTTAATTTCTCTGCTCACCATCTTTTGTCTGACTCTTGTAATCCTTGTGGGATATGTATTTATCAACGCCGTTACGGTGGTTGCGGGTGATCCCGTCATCAATCTGAACAGCGCAAGGAACAATCAGAACCAGACGTCTTTCCTTTATGCCAAGGATTCCGACGGCAAGCAGATTGAGGTTCTTCGCCTTCACGGAGAAGAGAACCGAATCTGGGTCGATTTTGACAAGATTCCCAAGCAGATGAAGGATGCGTTTATCGCTCTTGAGGACAAACGTTTTGAAAAGCATCACGGTGTTGACTGGATCAGAACAATCGGGGTTTTTGTTAAGCAGAACGACCAGGGCGGTTCGACGATAACACAGCAGCTTGTCAAAAACGTTACGGGCAACAATCAGGTTACTTATGTCCGTAAGTTTAATGAAATACTTTCTGCGCTCAACCTTGAGAAGAACTTTTCAAAGGACGAGATACTTGAGGCATATCTGAACACCATTTATCTCGGTCAGGGCTGCTACGGTGTTGAAACGGCGGCGGAAACCTACTTCGGCAAGTCTGTTGACGAGCTTAATGTTGCCGAATGTGCGGTAATCGCTTCCATCACTCAGATGCCGTATTCCTATGACCCGATAAACCATCCCGACAAAAACAGAGAACGTCAGGTTTACTGCCTTGATGAGATGCTCGACCAGGGAAAAATTACGCGTGAGGAATACGATGCGGCGATAGCTTACAAGCTCATTTACACAAACGATGAGGATTATGTTCCGAGCGAGGCTGAGCTTGAAAGACGCCAGAACGAAAATATTGCCAAGGACTCATCCGAGTTCCAGAGCTTCTATGTAGACTATGTTATTGACGACGTTATCGACAGACTTCAGTCAGACTGCGGCTACTCATACAATGAGGCGCGTGACGCGATTTACGGCGGCGGACTCAGAATTTACACCGCTGTTGACCTCGATGTTCAGAAAAAGACAGAAAACGTTTATGTAAACAGAAAGGGCTTTGAGGACAAGAAGAACGCCCAGTCCGCTATCACGATAATGGACTATAAGGGCAGGGTAGTTGCAATCGTCGGTCAGGCAGGCGTTAAGGAGGGCAACCGAGTTCTTAACAGAGCAAGCTCTTCGCCGAGATCGCCCGGTTCTTCAATTAAGCCTTTGACATCATACAGTCCGGCTATTGAGCTTAACGAGATCACATGGTCGTCGTTCCTCCTTGATTCTGCCGTCAGCTACGGCGGATGGAGAACAAAGAATGCGGACGGCGGATACGGTTCGGGTTATAACGTAACCGTTCAGAATGCTCTTGCGCGTTCTCTTAACACGATCCCGGCAAGAATCATTATAAATATGATCGGCACCAATACGGCTTATGATTACCTTGTAAACAAGTATCATATAACGACTGCCGACAAGGGTCTTGACAACAGCGCAGCTCCGCTTTCAATCGGTTCAATGACTTACGGTGTTACCTCGCTTGAAATGACGGCTGCTTATGCCGCTTTCGGAAACGGCGGTTACTATTACAAACCGTATTCGTTCTACTACGTTGAGGATGCAAACGGCAAGGTTCTTATCGACAACAGAAACAACAAGGGCGAGCAGGTCATTTCAACCGGAACGGCAGAGGTTATGAGACACCTACTGATGACGGTTACGACCAGCTCCTACGGTACAGGCTCAAGCTACAAGGTCAGCGGATTTGAAACGTACGCCAAGACCGGTACAACCGATGATAACAACGATAAGTGGTTTGTCGGCGGAACGCCTTACTATGTTGCGGCTGTTTGGTACGGCTACGATATTCCCGAATATATAAACACCTGGGGAAACCCGGCAGGTGCTGTTTACAAGACTGTTTTTGACTTAATTCACGAGGATCTTCCCGACAAGGAGTTTGAGGATCTTGACGATGCGGTTGAAAAGTATTATTGCACGGATACGGGTAAGCTCGCTTCTTCAAGCTGTTATTCAACGGCTGTCGGCTGGTACAAGAAGGATAATCTTCCCGAATACTGCTCCGGACATTATTCTCCGTCCTCGTCTGACGACGAAGAGGAAGAGAAGCCGACAAAGACAAGCACTAAAACAACTGAACCGGCTGAGGAGAACACAAAAGCCGAAGACTGATAAAATATAAAATACGGAGGCGGTTGCATGGTTATTATGTCTGTCGATTACGGTGATTCAAGGACGGGCATAGCAATATGCGACCGCCTTGAAAGTTTAGCACACCCGGTTGAGGTTATAAATCAGAGCTACGAACCGAAGCTTATCGCTCGGATAGAGGAGCTTGTGAAGCTTCATAAGCCCGAATTGATCGTGGTCGGTTACCCTAAAAATATGGATTCATCGGCAGGTGAGAGGGCGCAGAAATGTTCTGCCTTTGCCGATAAATTGAAAGAGTCCACAGGGGTTGAAACTGCGCTCTGGGACGAAAGACTGACAACGGTTTCGGCGCATAATTATCTCAACGATAACAATGTCAGAGGTAAAAAAAGGAAAAATGTTGTCGATGCGGTTGCAGCAACAATTATTTTGCAGGATTACCTTGATTACAGGAGAAATACGAATGTCAAATAATGCTTTGCACAAAACAAAGTTAATATTGTCGCAGGTTTTCTGTGCCTGCTTTTTGACTGTCACGGTTTTCCCTGCAATGATGTTTACGGGAAAGCTGCTGCTCCAGATTCTTTTGACTCTGTTTTTTGTTTTATTTTATTGCTTTGTGGTCAACGCCGCGGGAATAGGTCTGCGCGAGCAGGCGTTTTCCGAATGGGTAATGATTATTTTTTGGATAATAATCGCTTTCGTTGAACAAATACAGGTCAAAGGCACATTACTTGTTTTTCGCGCACCGTGGGTTCACACTTTTTATTATGACAGGATCGGAATGCTATTCATTTCGCTGACCGTGACGATACTCTTTCAGAGGATAAAGACTTTCCTTTCAAAGGACGGCGACACGACGAAAAATTACAGAAAATTTTATTCCGTTGCATCGGCAGCGTATATCACTTACTATATCATCGCGTTGATATATTGCTTTATAATCTGCCGATCACCGTCGGCAGAAAGAGAAGAACCCAATTTGGTTCCGTTTAATGCGCTGAAATGGACATTCTTTTCGGGCTTATTTGATTACGAAAGACTGATTCTTTTCTTCGGCAATATCGCTATTTTTCTGCCGCTCGGCTTTTTAATGTACGAACACCTTTGCAAGGGAAAAAAAAAGATAATTCTTTTTCTGCTTCCCGTTGTTCTGAGCAGTCTTATTGAAATTTCTCAGTATGTTTTCAATATGGGCAATCCGGATGTGGACGACGTCATACTAAACGTTTTGGGATTTTATCTCGGAATTGTGTTTAAAATTGCTGTCGATAAGCTTCTGCCGATCGGGTCGGAATAGTCGGTTATTTTTCTTTATTGCCGAAGAACAGCTCCTTGAGACCGACTATTATCAGCATGACGGCGAAAATTATTCTCAGTGTTCGGTCATTCAGCTTTTCAAGAAGCAGAAAGCCGAGTACAACGCCGATAAGTCCGAGCCCGATGTACTCGAGCGCGATTTTTTTGTCGATAAGCTTGTTTTTGATGTGAAAGAAAATTGCAAGCGCCGCCGACGGAATGAAAAAAATCAGGTTAATTCCCTGTGCGGCGGTTTGCGGAATGTCCTTGTACAGGGTGAGGTAGAGAATAAGTATTCCTCCGCCACCGAAGCCCATCGCGCCGAGCATTCCCGACACAATTCCCGCTATTATATCAAGTATCATTTCATCAGCATCCTTATTCCTGCGTAGATTATGAATATCGAAAAGATTTTACTGAGCACTTTTTTCGGAATTTTCGGTAAAAGGTATGAACCGGCGACCGAGCCGACAAGACCGGGGATAATATAGACATAGCTGTCGCTGAGCTTCACCTGACCTTTCAGCAGATATCCGACAGCGCTGATGACTGTTAAGGGCAGTATTATCGCAATGGCTGTCGCGTGGGATTTCGTTTGGTCGAGGTTACGCCTTTTCAAGGTTTCGACAGCAACGATTCCGCCGCAGGCTCCGATGAGAATATTTATCGCTCCCGTGAGAACGCCGAGCACAATATTTATACACTTTTTCATATTTTTTCACCGCCGGCATAGGATTTATGTATGGGGTGATCTTGTGAAAATCAAACGTTCTTTCCTTATCGGAATTTTTATAGCCGCATTTCTTATAATATTTTTATCCTTGCTTTACTTTACATTCATGGCTAATTCTTCCGCCGACGAAACGGCAGGCAAGCCGATTGTTCAGCGCACGATAATTGTTGATGCAGGTCACGGAGGAGAAGACGGCGGAGCTGTCGGAATTGATAACACCGTCGAAAAGGATATCAACCTTGACATTGCGCTCAAGCTTGAAAAAATACTGAAATTTTACGGCTTCAATGTTATAATGACGAGAACCGAGGACGTGATGACCTGCGACGACGGACTCGATTCAATGAGGAAAAAGAAGGTTTCCGATATCCACAACCGATTTGAAATAATGGAAAAGAATCCCGACGCCGTTTTTGTAAGCGTGCATCAGAATAAATTTGCCGATTCAAGCCAGCACGGTACTCAGGTGTTCTACTCAGGAAACAATGAAGAGAGCAAAAAGCTTGCGGAAAGCGTACAGAACAGCGTTGTCTGTACACTTCAGCCCGACAACAAAAGAGTAGTAAAAAAATCGGGATCGGGTATATATTTGCTTTACCATACAAAAAATCCGGCTATCCTTGTTGAATGCGGTTTCATTTCCAACCCCAATGAGGTAAAAAAACTTAACAACGAAGAATACAGAATGAAAACGGCAATGCTTATTGCCGACGGACTTTTAAAATACTTTATGAATGGGTGATTCAAATGGCTCCTAAAGCCAAAACCTTATATGTTTGTTCTGCCTGCGGACACGAAAGCGCCAAGTGGTACGGCTGCTGTCCGGGTTGCGGAGAATGGAACACAATGGAGGAGGTTTTCAAGACTCCCGAAAACTCAAAATCTTCGGCAAAAAAAGCTGTCGGCGGATTTTCTTCAAATGTTCACAGAATAAACGAGATAAGCTGTGACGGCGAGGTTCGCCATAAAACGGGTCTTGAAGAGCTTGACCGAGTGCTCGGCGGCGGAATCGTCAAGGGCTCGCTTGTGCTTCTCAGCGGTGATCCCGGAATCGGAAAGTCAACGCTTCTGCTTCAGATCTGCCAGTATCTCGGCAAGTCGCTGAAAATCCTGTATGTTTCGGGCGAGGAGTCGGCGCATCAGATTAAACTCAGGGCGGACAGGCTCGGAGTCAACACCGAAAATCTTTTTGTCCTGTGCGAAACCGATGTCCAGATCGTCAGCGAACATATTAAGTCCTCACGCCCGGATCTTGTTATAATTGACTCGATACAGACAATGAATGTTCCTGAGCTAAATTCGTCGCTCGGAAGTATAGCGCAGGTCAGGGAGTGCACAAACTGCCTTATGCAGACATCTAAGTCTTTGAATATACCGACGATTGTTGTCGGTCACGTCAATAAGGACGGCAATATAGCAGGTCCGAAGGTGCTTGAACACATTGTTGACGCCGTGCTCTATTTTGAGGGCGAAAGACATCTTTCATACCGAATCCTCAGAGCAGTTAAAAACAGATACGGTTCAACGAATGAAATCGGTGTTTTCGAGATGAAAGATAACGGCCTCAGCGAGGTTGAAAACCCCTCGGAGATGATGATTTCGGGCAGACCGAAAAATACATCAGGCTCTTGCGTTGCGTGCCTGATGGAGGGTTCGCGTCCGATACTTGCTGAGGTACAGGCTCTTGTCAGCTCTTCGGGCTACGGCAATCCGAGGCGAATGACCAACGGATTTGATTACAACAGGCTTGCAATGCTTGCCGCCGTGCTTGAGAAAAGAGCCGGATATTTTTTGAGTAACTGTGATATCTATGTAAACGTTGTCGGTGGTCTGAAGCTTGATGAGCCTGCGTCGGATCTTTCGGTTGCCCTTGCGCTTATTTCAAGTCTCAAAGATGCACCGATTCGTGATGATGTTATTGCTTTCGGTGAAATCGGACTCGGCGGTGAGATTCGTTCAATCGGAAGCTGTGAACAACGAATCAAGGAAGCTGCTCGTCTCGGCTTTAAGCGGTGCATAGTGCCTTATCACAATTACAAGAATCTTAATCAAAGCATCAAGTCGCTCGTGGAGATCGTTCCTGCAAGAACCATCAGAGCAGCCTTTGATTCCGCAATATAAACAAAGAGGACGAAGATCGAACTCGGTTCGATTTTCGTCCCTTTTATGTTTTTGTTTTTATATGAGCTTTTTCCATTCGCTGACCGCAAGTGTGTCGCAGCGTTCGTTTTCGGGGTGAGAAGCATGTCCTTTTACCCATTTTACTGTTACGCTGTGTATGTCGCAGAGCGTAAGGAGTTCGTCCCAAAGGTCGGGATTGAGCGCAGGCTTTTTATCGCTTTTTCGCCAGCCGTTGGCTTTCCAGCTCTTTGCCCAGCCTTTGGACAGCCCGTCGGCAACATATTTTGAATCGGTGCAGAGAACAACCTCGCACGGCTCTTTGAGAAGCTTGAGAGCTTCAATAACACCCGTAAGCTCCATACGGTTATTCGTCGTGTTGCGTTCTCCGCCGCTGATTTCTTTTTCGGTTCCTTTATAGCGCAGTATTGCGCCCCAGCCGCCGGGACCCGGATTTCCCGAACAGGCTCCGTCGGTAAAAATTTCAACCTTTTTCATTACTTACCTCGATATGGAAAATTTGTTTTTATATTATGTAATTGTCTCCGTCTGATGATAAAGGTATCATTTATTTAATATAACATTTATTATCAAATTTTTCAAGCAGAAACACGCTGACAGAAAAAACAATGATTTTTTGACCGCTAAAACAATGTTTACAACGGATTTTTGGTTCCTATACTAATAAACGGAGCTATTATTCCGAAATTTCATTGACTTTTTTGCGATTTAATAGTATCATAAATTAGTTAAATTGGGTAATTGTGTTATCCAAATAATTTATCGTGTCTATAATACCCTTTACATAAATTTTAAACAGAACAGGAGTTAGTATATTTAATGCCAAAAAACGAAAAAACTGACAAAGGTCAGAAGTCTGCCGTTAAAAACAAGCAGACGAAAAAAGGCGTAAAGTCCGCAAAAAATACGGCGGCAAAAGCGCCGAAGAACAAGGCTGCAAAAAACGAAAAGAGCAAAACGAAAAAGATTACAGGAAAAAATAATCAGCAGCCCGAAAAGAAAAAGACGAACACAAAAAAGAATACTCAGAAAAAGACAAACACCAAATCAACTGCCAGAAAGCAGAACAGAAAGAAGCCCGTGAAATCGGTTAAAATCGGTTTTCTCGGCGGACTTAACGAAATCGGCAAGAATATCACCGTTTATGAATTTGAAAACGATATTGTAATTGTCGATTGCGGTCTTGCTTTCCCTGAGGCGGATATGCTCGGCGTTGACCTTGTTATTCCCGACTTTACTTATCTTGAGGAAAACAGAGACAAGATAAGGGGAATTGTTATAACCCACGGCCACGAGGATCATATAGGTGCACTTGCTTATCTTCTTCAGAAAATCAACATTCCTGTTTACGGAACAAGACTTACAATGGGTCTTGTTGAGGGCAAGCTGGAGGAGCATAAAATACTCAACGGAGCGAAGCTCAATGTTATCAAGCCGGGCGACACAATAAAACTCGGCAAATTTGATATTGAAGCCATACACGTCAACCATTCAATCCCCGACGCGCTTGCGTTTGCAATCAAGTGCGAGGGAGGAGTTATCGTTCAGATGGGCGATTTTAAAATCGACAGCACTCCGATTGACGGAGGAATGATCGACATTAACCGTTTTGCGGAGCTCGGAAATCAGGGCGTTCTCTGTATGCTTTCAGATTCTACAAATGCCGAACGAAAGGGATATACGGAAAGTGAACGCGCGGTAGGTGCATCGCTGAGAACCCTGTTTGAGCAGGCAGGCAAGAGACGTATTATAATCGCGACCTTTGCTTCTAATGTTCACCGTGTTCAGCAGATAATCGATCAAGCTCAGGCTCTCGGCAGAAAGGTTGCGCTTTCTGGCAGAAGCCTTGAAAATGTTGTTGAGATCGGTTCAAGGCTCGGTTATCTCAACGTCAATGACGGAGAGCTTGTCAGCATTGACATGATAAATAAATATCCCGATGACAAGATGGTTATTATCACCACGGGAAGCCAGGGAGAGCCTATGTCTGCTCTTTCAAGAATGGCATTTTCGGGACACAAAAAGGTTTCTATAGGTCCGAACGACTGTATAATCATTTCCGCGAATCCGATTCCCGGAAATGAAAAAACGGTCGGCAACGTTATCAACGAGCTGATGAAGCTCGGCGCGGACGTTATTTACGAAAAGAGCTACGGCGTACACGTTTCGGGTCACGCCTGCCAGGAAGAGCTGAAGCTGATGATGGGTATAATCAAGCCTAAGTTCTTTATTCCTGTTCACGGTGAGCAGAAGCACATCAGAAAGCACGCTCAGCTTGCCGAGAGCATGGGTATACCGAAAAGCAATATCTTCATTGCCGACAACGGAGTGTGCCTTGAGGTTTCCGAAAACGGCATAAAGCCGCTTGAGAATATCCCCGCAGGTCAGGTGTTTGTTGACGGTTCGGGAGTCGGCGATGTCGGAAACGTTGTCCTCAGAGACAGAAAACGCCTTGCCGAGGACGGTTTGATAATCGTTGTAACAACGATGGATTCTTATACAGGTGAAATCCTTGCGGGTCCCGACATAATGACAAGGGGCTTCGTATATGTTAGGGAGTCCGAGGAGCTTATTGATGAGGCAAGGGATATTGCCAGATATGCTATTGAAAACTGCATTTACAACAATATAAACGACAGAAACACGATAAAATCAAGAGTCAGGGACGAGGTATCGCACCTGATGTATGAAAAAACAAAAAGGAGTCCGATGATTCTTTCAGTAATTATGGAGGTTTGAGTATGAAAGACAAGATCATATCGTTAATACGCAGCTTTCCTGTTATTTCGGCGGCGACGGCGGCAGCCTTGCTGTTCACAGTTTTAACATTCATAATCGGTCCCGTATGGTTGGCAGTTGCCGAACTGCTTGTTATAATCGGTGTCTCGGTTTTCTTTGTTGTGTATTATGACTTGATGAGTGCCAAAAAGCAGAAGCTTTTGACTCACATTTCAACCGATATGGATTCCTTTGTTAAGAATATTTCGGACGATTTTCCGCTGCCTGTCATTATCTGCACCCGCGACGGAAAAATAAAGTGGTTCAACAATCGCTTTGAGGAGGCAATGGGTCCTCATTCGTCGGGGTACAACGAGCTCAGCGGAGTTTTTGAAAATGTCGGAATCGACACTATCCTTGACGCTTCTGTCAACGGTGTGGTTATCGACTGCGACGACAAGAGCTTCAACGTCTTTTCACACAGGGCAAATGTCGGCGCTGAAGAGGTTATCGTAATGTACCTTGTCGAGATTACAAAGTACAGAAGAATCGCGAACGACTATTTCCGCGGACGTCCTGCGCTTGCAATAATGACAATCGACAATATGTCAGAGATTCAGCAGGAGCACAGGGAGAGCGACTGCGCCGCGATAAGAAACGGCGTTGAGAAAAAAATCGAAACTTGGCTGAGTAAATATCCGTGCTTTATATGCAAGATAAGCGACAACAGCTTTTATGTCGTTGCCGAAAAGCAGAATATTGACGATATGATAACACGCAGGTTCGACATACTTGATAAAATCAGAGACTACACTTACGACGGAAAATATGTCGGTGTTACTCTTTCGGTCGGCGTCGGAACGGGCGCAAATATCGCCGAATGTGAAAAGAACGCAAAGCTTTCGCTTGATATGGCATTGGGCAGAGGCGGAGATCAGGTCGTTGTCAGAACAAAGGACAACTACGAGTTCTTCGGCGGCGTTTCCAAGAGCGTTGACAACGGCAGCAAGGTTAAATCCCGTGTTGTCGCTTCGGCTCTGACAGAGCTGATACAGGGCTGTGACAACGTCTATGTTATGGGACACAGATTCCCCGATTTTGACGCCGTCGGTTCGGCGTTCGGCGTGGTTTGTATCGCAAAAAAGCTCGGTAAAAATGCCTATCTTGTGACAGATAAAGACAAGACGATGGCAAAAACGCTTCTTGACAGAGCCGAAACGGAATTTCCGGATTCGGTTGTCTCTGTTGAGCAGGCGAAGCTTGATTTTGTGAAAAGCAAAAGAAACCTTCTTGTTGTTGTCGATACTCATATCAAGAGTTTTGTTGAAAGTCCCGACCTTCTTTCAATGTCAAGAATGACCGTGGTTATCGACCACCACCGCAAGGCTGTGGATTACATCGACGACGCTGTGATTTTCTTCCACGATCCGAGTGCTTCATCAACTTCGGAAATGGTTGCGGAGCTTATTGAGTATATCCCGGCTGTTGACGAGACAGGCAGCTTTGCTGCGGACGCACTTCTTTCGGGAATTATGCTCGACACTAAGAACTTCATTCTGCGTGTCGGCGTCGGTACATTTGAGGCTGCTGCATATCTTAAAGATCTCGGAGCCGATCCGGTCAGGGTCAAAAAGCTCTTCTCCAACGATATTGACAGCTACCACGAGAGAAACAAAATCGTCGATTCGGCGAGAAAATATAAGAACTGCGCTATCGCTGTGTGTGATGACGATGTCGGCAATATCAGACTTATAAGTGCACAGGCCGCCGACGAGCTTTTGTGTATCAGCGGAGTTGACGCTTCGTTTGTAATCTTTAAGCTGGCGGATATGATATGCGTTTCCGCGCGTTCATTCGGCGCGGTAAATGTTCAGGTCATTATGGAGTACATGAACGGCGGCGGACACCAGACTATGGCTGCCGCACAGATTAAGAACACAACCGTTGAAAAGGTTACCGAGCAGGTTATGCGCGGAGTTGACCGTTACAACGAATCATTGAATAAAAGTGAGGTTTAAACTATGAAAGTAATTCTTACTCAGGACGTTAAGGGTCTCGGAAAGAAAGGGGAGCTTGTCAACGCTTCCGACGGTTATGCACGTAACTATCTTTTTCCGAGAAATCTTGCCGCAGAGGCAAATTCTCAGGCAATGACCGAGCTTAAAAACCGTGAGGATTCCAAGAAGCACAAGATTGCCGTTGAAACAGACGAGGCAAAGGCTTCGGCGGCAAAAATAAACGGAAAGACAGTCAAGATGACCGCAAAGGCAGGAAAGGGCGGCAGGCTCTTCGGCTCGGTCACGGCAAAGGAAATCGCCGAAAGACTTAAAAAGGACTTCGGAATTGATGTTGACAAGCGTAAGATCACGGTTGACGATATCAAGGCTTTCGGAACATACAAAGCTTCGGTAAAGCTTTATCAGGGAGTAAGCGCTGAGTTCAGCGTAATGGTTTCCGAGGAGTAATAAAATCATTTCATAATTCGGAGAAATGACAATGGACAATGTAAATTATTCAAGTGAATCTGTTTTCAGCCTTGAGGCGGAACAGGCTGTGTTGGGTTCTATTCTTATGGATCCTGCCTGTATGCCGCAGGTTCAGGTGTACCTGAGTGCGGATGACTTTTATCTGCCGCAGCACAGAGCGATATATACCGCAATCGCGACGATTGAAGCGTCGGGAGGAAAAATTGACCCGTTGATCGTTCTTGACAGTCTTGTTAAGGATAAGGTCTACGATTCGGCGGCAGGCAAGAATTATCTTTTTCAGCTTTCGCAATGCGTTCCGTCAACGGCAAACGTTGAGTCCTACGCAAAGATTGTCAAGGAGAAATTCTACATACGTTCGCTCATCAATGCTTCAAGGGAGATAATCGAGGACGCTTCCACACAAGAGCAGGCGGCGGACGATTTGCTTGAGGCTGCAGAACAGAAAATATACAACATCAGACAGGGTAAAAAGACGAATGCACCGTCCAAAATCGGTGATATAATCGTCGGAGAGGTTTATACCACTCTTCAGCACCTTACGTCACCCGAAAAGGATCTCTACAAGGGCTATCCGACGGGATATTCCGACCTTGACAAGGTTCTGACGGGCTTGCACAAATCCGACCTCATTCTGATCGGTGCACGTCCTGCGATGGGTAAAACGAGCTTTGCGCTCAACCTTGCGCGAAACGTTGCGGTTATCGGCAAGAGAAAAACCTTGATGTTTTCCCTTGAGATGACGAAAGAACAGCTTGCAATGAGAGTTCTTTCAACTGAGGCGAGAGTTAATTCGGCGAAGATGAGAACCGGTGAGCTTGACGGTGAGGATTGGCAGAGACTCGGCATTGCGACAAACGCATTGAGCGGAGTGGAGCTTTATTTTGACGACACGAGCTCGATTACGGTCCCCGAAATGAAAGCGAGAATACGCCGTCTCAGAGATGTTGAGTGCGTTATTATCGACTATCTCGGACTTATCCGTCCGGCAGGAAGAGTAGAAAACCGTGTTCAGGCGGTCAGCGAAATTACCCGTGAGCTCAAGCTTATGGCTAAGGACTTGGCGATACCCGTTATTGTCTGCGCTCAGCTTTCCAGAGGTACTGAGGGCAGAGGCGGTTCACACAGACCTCAGCTTGCCGACTTGCGTGAATCGGGTTCTATCGAGCAGGATGCCGATATCGTTTTGATGCTTTACAGACCCGATTATTACAGCAACGGCGACGACGAGCAGAATGATGACGACGTCAATGCACAGCAGCTTGCGAACAAAGCGGAGATTATCGTCGCAAAGAACCGACACGGTCCGACCGACACCGTCGAGATGATTTGGGATGCCGACCATACGCTGTTCATATCTGCGGAGAAGATCAGAAATGATATGTAAAGTTAAAAATGCCATAAAAAGATATTCAATGCCTTTGCGCGGTAAGACGGTGGTTGTCGGAGTTTCCGGCGGCGCCGACTCAATGGCTTTGCTCCATGTGCTCCTTTCCCTGAAGGATGAGTACGGTATCAGGCTTGTTGCCTGTCACGTCAATCACGGGATAAGAGGGGAGACAGCCGACCGTGACGAAAGCTTTGTAAGAGAAGCCTGCAAAGCGCTCGGCGTTGAACTCAGAGTGCTGAAAGCCGACGTGCCTGCGCTTGCCGCAGAAAAGCATCTCGGAATCGAGGAGTGCGGCAGACAGGTGAGATACGATTTTTTCAATTCTGTCGAAAACGGTGCGCTTGTTGCAACGGCGCACACGCTGAGCGACAGATGCGAAACTCTTTTGATGAATATAACAAGAGGAACTTCAGTCAAGGGTTTAATGTCGATTCCGGCGGTTAGGGGAAACATCATAAGACCGCTGATTGACTGCACAAGGGCGGATATTGAACGGTACTGTGAGGAAAATTCGGTAAGCTATATCACGGACGAAACGAACTTTGAGGATATTTATTCAAGGAACCGTATTCGTTTGAATGTTATAACGGAGCTGAAAAAAATAAATCCGTCGTTTGAGGATGCGGTGCTTCGGCTTATCAGAAACGCAGAAGAAGAAAACGAACTGCTTGAAAGGCTTGCCGATGACGTTGTATCGAGAGCCGCTGTTGGCGGTGGTTATTCAGCTTCGGTCATTAAAAATGAGCAGATTGCCGTTACCGACAGGGTGCTTTTTAAGCTGATATGCACTCAGACGGGTGTAATTCCGGAGACTGTTCACGTCAAAAAGGTTGAAGAGATACTTGACGGCGGAAAAACAGAAATAATAGGCAACAATATTGTTGAGGTAAAAAACTCCGTTTTGAGATTCAACCCTGTGGCGGAAGAAAATGTAGAATGGGCTGAAAATTTCAACGAGCTGTCGGCAGACACACCGCAGGGAACGGTCAGCGCAAAAATAATTCATAAAAATAATCTACCGCCGAAACATTTTGTTCATAATAAAGTGGTAGACTGGGATAGCATAAGCGGTAGTCTCGTTCTCAGGAACAGACGACCCGGAGATAAAATGCGGATTGCAGGCAGTAACTGCACAAAAACGTTAAAAAAACTGTTTAACGAGAAACATCTTGACAACCGAAACAACCGACTTGTTCTTGCGGATGAATCCGGAATTGTCTGGGTTCAGGGACTCGGCTGTTCGGACAGATGTAAGATTACAAATAAAACACAAAAAATCTTAATTATCGGAGAGGACTAACAAAATGATTGAGAACGATATTAAAGAAGTATTTTTCAGCAAAGAGGAACTGCACGAGATTGTAAAAAGGCTCGGCGCACAGATTAGCAAGGACTATGAGGGCAAGAATCTTACGCTTGTAAGTATTCTAAAGGGCTCTGTTATCTTTATGGCAGATCTTATGAGGGAAATAACCGTTCCCTGCGATATAGATTTTATGTGTGTTTCGAGCTACGGAAACGGCACAAAAACAAGCGGCTCCGTCAAGATTATCAAGGATCTTGATATAAATCTCGAAGGCAAGGATCTTCTCCTTGTTGAGGATATTCTCGACAGCGGAAAGACTCTTTATTATATATCTCAGGTTCTTAAAACGAGAAATCCGGCGAGCATTCGTATTTGTACTCTGCTCGATAAGCCGGAGAGACGTGAGGCTGATATCAAGGCGGATTACTCAGGAACCTTCGTTCCCGACGAATTTGTTGTCGGATACGGTCTTGACTACGCCGAAAAGTACAGAAATCTTCCGTACATCGGTGTTCTTAAACCTGAAATTTACGCAGACTGACAGGGAGTGAAATTATTTGAACAACAGTCCGAACAAAAACAACAGTCCCAAACGGAACAGGATTTTTACGATTCTGCCGTATATTCTTATTCCGATTATGATGATTGTCGCTATTGCGGTTGCTTCACAGCAGTCGGGCAATAAATCGAGCGAAGCAAAGTATTATCAGATTGTTCAGTATTTTGATAAGGATCAGGTCAGCGAGTTTTCGCTCAATCTGACCAGCGGCGCTTTGAAATTCAAGCTCAAAGGCGACGACACAAAGTGGCAGTACAAGGTACCGAATGTCAATGTTTTTATCAACGACGTCAATGACCTTGTGCGCGAGCATAACAAAAACGCCAAGAGCGACGATGATATGATAAAGTATGAGCTGATTTCGGGCTCATCGTCATCATGGTTCCTGAATCTTTTGCCGACGATAATTATGGGCGTGCTTCTTGTGGTGCTTCTTGTTATCATGATGCGAAGAATGAACACCATGGGCGGCGATATGAACAAGACGCTAAATTTCGGCAAAATAAATGCCAAGAAGCCCAGAGACCAAAAGGAAAAGACGACATTTGAGCAGGTTGCAGGCGCGGACGAGGAAAAGGAAGAGCTCAGCGAAATGGTTGACTTCCTGAAGAGTCCCGAGAAGTTCAGCACCCTCGGTGCAAGAATACCTAAGGGCGTATTGCTTGTTGGCCCTCCGGGTACAGGTAAAACCCTTCTTGCAAGAGCTGTTGCAGGTGAAGCGGATGTTCCGTTCTTCTCAATTTCGGGTTCCGACTTTGTTGAAATGTATGTCGGCGTCGGTGCTTCGCGTGTCAGAGACCTCTTTGACCAGGCGAAGAAGGAAGCTCCGTCGGTTATCTTCATTGATGAAATTGATGCCGTCGGACGTCACAGAGGCGCTGGAATGGGCGGCGGACACGACGAAAGAGAGCAGACGCTCAATCAGCTTCTTGTTGAGATGGACGGCTTTGAAAAGAATCAGGGCGTTATCGTCATTGCCGCAACAAACAGACCCGACATTCTTGACCCCGCACTTCTCAGACCGGGTCGTTTTGACCGTCAGGTCAGGGTCGGATATCCCGATACAAAGGGCAGAGAGGCGATTCTCAGAGTTCATTCCAAGAACAAGCCGCTGGCTCCCGACGTTGACCTCGGCGTAATAGCTAATTCAACTGTCGGCTTTGTCGGCGCAGATCTTGAAAACCTCCTTAACGAGGCTGCTCTGCTTGCCGCAAGAAGAAACAAGAAAGCTATAACTATGGCTGAAATTGAGGAAGCCACTGTTAAGGTAATAGTCGGAACGGAAAAGAAATCACACAAGATGAGCGATAAGGAAAAGAAGCTTACAGCTTACCACGAAGCAGGTCACGCAATCTCGACCTACTACCTTGAATCGCAGGATCCTGTTCGTCAGGTTTCAATTATTCCGAGAGGCTCGGCTGGCGGTTATACAATGTCCGTACCGACCGAGGATAAGTCCTACAAGACAAAGAACGGTATGCTTGACGATATCGTTGTTCTGCTCGGCGGACGCGTTGCAGAAAAGCTTGTGCTCGGCGATATTTCAACCGGCGCATCGAACGATATCGAAAGAGCAACCAAGCTTGCCAAGAGCATGGTTACCGAATACGGTATGAGCGACCGAATCGGACCTGTTTCTTATTCGTCGGGAAGCGGCGAAGTCTTCCTCGGCAGGGATTATGGCCACGCCAAGGACTATTCCGAAGCTTTTGCACAGGAGATTGACGAAGAGATCAGCTCGATTATTCATAACGGATATGACCGCACAGAGAAGATTCTCAGCGATCATATTGACAAGCTCCATGAGCTGGCTCAGTATCTTATCAAGTATGAAAAGATTGACGGAGACAAATTCAATCAGCTTATGAACGGCACGCTTTGCGAGGACATCGAAGAGCCCAAAACAATGCCTGCTGTTGATGAAATTAAAGAAGCCGAGGAAAACGGTGCAGAATAAAAAACAAGACGGAAATCAGATTGTGTTATCTGACTTCCGTCTTTTGTTGTTATTTAATGTCCTTGAATCGAGAAACAGGCGTTTCTTCCGGGTTATAATTCACAATGTAATCAAGTGTTTTTTCGGGTGAATCGGAGATGAAAAACAGCATTTTACACTCTTCGTTCATAAAGTGCTTGTCAATTCCGTTTTGAATGAACTGCTTAAGTGAATCGTAATAACCGTTTGTGTTAAGTATTGCGACGGGCTTATTGTGTCTGCCAAGCTGTTTGAGCGTAAGTATCTCAAAAAATTCATCAAATGTTCCGATTCCGCCCGGTGTGACAATGAATGCGTCGGAATGCTCTTCCATCATCTTCTTTCTCTCACGCATATTTTCCGGGTAGATAAAGTCGGTGCAATGTTCATAAAGAACGCCGTCAACATTGAAAAAAGAGGGCGCAATTCCGATTATCCGACCGCCGAAGCGATGTTCTCCGCGCGCTACAGCTCCCATGAGTCCGCTTGCACCGCCGCCGAAAACAAGCCCCATATTTCTTTTTGCCATTTCCTCGCCGAGCCTTTCCCCGGCTTCAATAAAGCTGTTGTCAATGGTCGTGCTCGAAGCACCGTAAACACATATATTCATAATTGCTCCTTTTAAAAGTTGTTCTTGAAATAATCTTCTATATCCTGTTTAGCGGCTTTAACGCTGCCCTGTATAAGCTCGGACGAGCCGCCGCCTTTGCCGTTCAGCGCTGACGTAATATCCTTTGAATAATTCCTTAAATCAAGTTTTTGTGAAGCAACAGCAAAACTGTATCCGAAATTATCATTTCCCGAAAAACCGGCGCAAAGCTTTTCTGCTTTTTCCGCACCCTTGAGAACAAGGCGCCGCAGGTCGTTCATCGGCAAATCGTTTTCAAAAATGAGTACACAGTCATTCGTGCTGTTGAGCGAAGCAGCTTTCAGTTTCGTCAGCTCTCTTTTGAGAGCGGCGATTTCCGCCTTCAGCTCGTTGTGCTCCGCGGTATATTTTTCAAACGCCTGTGCCGTTTCGTTCTGCTTTGAACAAAGAGCGTTTGCCACGGCATAAAGATTGCGGTACTTTGTACCGTAGTCCTCAAGAGCGTCGAATCCGCAGAGAAGGTGTATTCTGATGCCGCCGCGGTGACGGTGATGATCAAGAATCTTAATTATGCCGATTTCACCGCTTGTTTTAACGTGGGGCGCGCAGCAGGCGCACACGTCATAGCCCTCTATCGTAACGATTCTGACGTCCTCTGTCAGATCAAGCTTGCTACGATAGTCAAGTGTCTTTAAGGTCTCCTCGTCGGGATACTCGCATATAAATCGAACGTTTTTATAAATTGCTTCATTTGCAAGCTTTTCCACTTTTGTAAGCTGTTCGTCGCTCAGCTCTCCGTTGAAGTCGATTGTCACGTCGTCGCCGAGATGAAATCCGACATTATCGTAACCGAAAAGATTGTGAACTATTCCTGACACAATGTGCTCTCCCGAATGGTTCTGCATACGCCTAAAACGCTTCGGCGCATCAATTTGACATTCAACCGTGGTTCCGACATCAACAGGGGAGTCGGAAAAATGGGTTATAATGCCGTTATTTATTTGTACATCTGTTATGTTTGCACTTGCGATATTGCCTGTGTCGGCAAGCTGTCCGCCGCCCTCAGGGAAAAAGGCAGTTTTGTCGAGTATTATTTCATATTTGTCGGAGTTTTTTCTGCAATCAATAACGGTTGCCGAAAAATCGTAAAGGTGACTGTAAAGGTCATAGAGCTTTTCTGTTTTCATGGTTTCACTTCCTTATTAATCTGGATAGAATTATATCATAAACTTTTGTGAAAAGCAATTCGATGATTGACACACAAAAACATTGAGTTTATAATCTTTATCGGGTGGTTAGATGGAGTATGAAATTATAAGATCAAAGAGAAAAACGGTTGCGTTGCAGATAAACGAAAAAGGCGAGCTGATAGTTCGTGCGCCGCAGAGATTTTCCGAAAGAAAGATTCGGAAGATCGTCGAAAAGCACAGCGACTGGATAGAAAAACACACCGCCGAGCAGCTTGAAAGGGCAAAAAACAGGCACGAGCTTTCCGAAGAAGAAATCAAAGCTTTGAAAGAGAAGGCAAAGCAAATTTTGCCCGAACTCACAAGCCGTTATGCCGAGCTTATGAACGTCAGCTACAAAAGCGTTAAGATTACTTCCGCGCAGAAAAGATTTGGTTCGTGCAGCGGTAAGAATAATATTTGCTTTTCGTATATCCTTATGCAGTACCCGATTGAAGCCGTCGAATATGTGGTTGTCCATGAGCTGGCTCACACGGTTCACCACAATCACAGCAGGGAATTTTACAGTCTGATTGAACGGTATCTTCCCGATTACAAGCAAAGAGAAAGACTGCTGAAAAAATAAAGCTCACAGGACACCCTGTGAGCTTTGCTGTATATTCAATTACAGAAGATCGTGTGCTTTTGCGTACTCAAAGAAGGACTGGATGCTTCTTGTTCTCGGCTCGTTTATTGACGCACCGGCTCTTGTAACGGTCGTGAACGGAATACCCTGAAGCTGAACAAGGTATTTTGCACTTGCGTTGAAGCCGCCGTCGATAGCGCAGTCAAGAAGAATGATCTCGTTGTAGGTCTCGCGTGCCTTCTTGAGGTCTTTCTCAACGAAATACTCGTCGTACATCTTGCGGAAGAGATTTACGCCGCAGGACGTCGGAGTTGCACAGACACCTCTTGCGCCTGCGTCATAAGCGTCGAGAAGAAGAGGAATGTTTGCCTGAAGAACAGCGGAATCACCCTGATATGCGATTTTATCCTTGATGCCGTCCATTGTGCAGGTTGTGTCCTTGATTCCGTGGAACTTGCCTGTTTTAACAAGCTCGCCGTAAGCCTTGCCCGACATGTGGCAATGCTCAAAGCCGGGAAACTCATAAAGAATTACCGGAAGTGATGTGTATTCCGAAAGCTCGGAAAGATTCTCAACAATTCTCTTGTCGCAGTTGCCGTAGCCGCGCGTTACAAAAACAAGACCGTCAACGCCTGTCTGCTCCATGCGCTTAACCTCTTCAATCTGCTCTTTCCAGGTCGGCTCAAGGTTGGCTGTTGCAACGATTTCGACACCGTTTGCGTGCTTAACGGCTGTTTCGGCACACTTGATCCTTTCCTCAAGCGTGAGGAATGTCATCTCGGAGCTTCCGCATACCGAGAAAAGGTGATGGGCACCTCTTGCCGCCTGCCACTCAACATATTTTGCATAAGTATCGTAATTGATTGATTTGTCTTCATTAAACGGGGTGAGGAGGAGCGCATAAACGCCTCTGTATTCCTCAGGTTTGCCTGTAAACATTTAAACACCTTCTGTTAATTTTTAGCATTAAAGCCTTTATCATAATACACTCAATGTATAATAAAATCAAGTATTATTTATGCGAATCTATGACTTTTTTCGCCATATCGGGATAGTTTCCGATTACGCTGTCAATACCGAGCGAATAAAGACGCTCGACGGACGCTTCGTCGTTGACCGTCCAGGTGTTTATTTGGATTCCGTTCTGCTTCATTTCTGCTACGGTTTCCTCCGTCAGAGTCCAATGCATCGGGTGGATACATTCAATTCCGTGCGATTTGGTGTATTTTCCGAAGTCGAGAATCCAGCTTTCCTCAAGAAAACCGCATTTAATTTTCGGATTTATTTCCTTGAATCTCATAACGCTGTAATGATTGAAGCTTGAAATAATGATTCTGTTCTCAAGACCGAATTGAACGATCATATCATTGACGGCTTTTTCAATTCCGGGATATTCAAAAACGCCCGTTTTAAGCTCAATGTTTGTAATGAAGCCGTCGATGGGCTTCACAAATTCAAAATACTCCCTGAGAGTCGGAATACGGTTCACTCCGTAAACGCCCTTGAAGCCTGCCGAAGCGTCAAAGCTTTTCAGCTCAGCAAGCGTGTAGTCGCGGACAAGACCCGTTGCGTCGCAGGTTCTGTCAATTCTTTCGTCGTGAATGATAACAAGCTCACCGTCTTTTGAAAAATGAACGTCAAGCTCAATTCCGTCCGCTCCCGCTTCTACAGCTTTTTTGAAAGCGAGCATTGTATTTTCGGGGTATTTGCCGCTGAAACCTCTGTGTCCGAAATTTAACATAATATCGTCTCCTTTGCTTTGATTATATCGTATGATTGCTGTTGTTTCAATGGCTTACAAATATTTTTTTACGGTAAAGGACTGCCGACCCTTCTTGGTTATGCCGTCGTCGGAGACTATGAGTATTTTTCCCTTGCCGCGCAGCACGACCTTTGAGCCGAAAGCGACCTTTGAATCTGGCTTGAGAACCTGTATTCCGTTTATATAAATATCTCCGCAGGTAATATGGCGGACCGCATCACTTCGCGAAAGCGAGAAGCAGGCTGAAACAACGCTGTCACAGCGCATCGAGCTGACAAAGCCTTTCTTTAATTCAAAGTTTTCGGTTCTGTCGGCGAGTTTGAAGCTGTCGATGATCTTCGTGTGTACTGTTCCGCGCCCTGCCGAGGTGAGGTTCTCGCAAAGATATGCGGCAACGCTCCGCACGGCGGCAATGGTACAGCCCTTATCGTCGGTGATGATATCGCCGAGCATCTCACGGCGAATACCGAGACCCATTATTGCGCCGAGATAGTCACGGTGACCGAGAGTCGAAAATCCGTCCTTGTCGATTCTGACGGGCACGATCGGAGAATCGTCCGTGTTTTTGATAAAGTCCTCGTCGGCATAGTCGGGGAGAAATATAGCTGTCTTGCGTTCGCTGTCGTCGAATCCGCCGTAAAGAACGTATTTGACGTGTTTTTTGTTTAAAAAGGGAATAGCCTTGCTCTGTTGATAAAAATCGAGAAAGTTTGTGTTTGATATGTAGTTGCTGTTTTCACATTCTCTGATTTTATCGTCAAGCACAGCATAGAGAAGTTCGTCGTCGGTCATTGATTTCCTCCGTAGTTTGATGCTTATATTTTATAATTATTTTGAAGATAAATCAATACATAAAAAGAAAAACGGCAGACCGATTAAAGTCTGCCGTTTTTCTGGTGACTCATCGGGGATTCGAACCCCGGACACCTTGATTAAAAGTCAAGTGCTCTGCCAACTGAGCTAATGAATCATACCGCGCATTTGACGCTTGAATATAATATCGCAAAGAAAGGGAAATGTCAAGCCTTTTTTGAAAAAATATATCAATTTTTATTTTAAAAATATCTTTTAAATTGTTGATTTATTGAGGATAAAAATGTATAATCTATTTAAGTTTATGCTGATTATTTTAACAGGAGGAGTATCAATGTTCAGATTTCCCATCGGTGTTATTATTGACAGTTTCAGGGTTGATATAAGGTCTGCCGTAAAAAAAGCGGCTGAGGTAGGTGCAAACGGTATTCAGGTCTATTCAACAAGCGGAGAAATGGCTCCCGAAAATCTTACCGCTGAAAAGCGTGCTGATTTTCGTAACCTTGTTGCGGACAACGGACTTGTAATTTCCGCCCTTTGCGGTGACCTCGGCGGAGGCGGATTTGCAGTCAAAGAAAATAATCCGTGGAAGATTGAAAAATCCAAAAGGATTCTTGAACTTGCAAAGGAGCTCGGAACCGACGTTGTTACAACTCATATCGGTGTTGTTCCTCAGGATAAAAATGCGGACAGATTCAAGATTATGCAGGAAGCTTGCTTTGAGCTTTCGCGTTATGCGGACGAGCTGGGCGCACATTTTGCAATCGAAACGGGTCCCGAAACCTCTGCGACGCTGAAAGGATTTCTTGATTCTCTCGGCTCAAAGGGCGTCGGTGTAAACCTTGACCCGGCAAACCTTGTTATGGTTACGGGAGACGATCCTGCTAAGGCTGTACATAATTTGAAGGATTATATCGTTCACACCCATGCCAAGGACGGAAAGCAGAATTTCTACGTTGATCCCGATATAATCTACGGAATGGTTGAATCACATATTGTCACAAGCGACAGCTTTATCGAGGTGCCGCTCGGCGAGGGAAGCGTTAATTGGGACGAGTATCTCAAGGCTCTTGAAGATATCGGATACAAGGGCTTCCTTACAATCGAAAGAGAGGTCGGCGACGACCCAGAAAGAGATATCAGAAAGGCTGTTGAATTTCTTAACGAAAAGATGGGTGCTTAATTATGAAAATTTCTGTCAGCAGTTACAGCTATTCTCAGCTCGGAAACAGCGACTTTGAAAGAATTGATCTTGCCAAAGAGATGGGCTTTGACGGCATTGAGTTTGCCGAAATCAATCCGGGTAGCGAGAATAAAACCGACTATGCAAAAAAGCTCAGAAAATATGCAGATGATGTCGGTGTTGAAATTACCAACTACGCCATTGGTGCCGACTTTGTTAATAAAGATGTTGATTCGGAAATTGAAAGGCTCAAGGGCGAGGTGGATATTGCCGAGATTCTCAGCGTCAAGGTTATGCGCCACGACGCTACGAGCGGTCCCGAAGCCGAAAGATTTGCCAAAAGCGGATTTGAAAAATATCTTCCGACTCTTGCTAAGGGCTGCAAGGCGGTAACGGAGTACGCAAAGACAAAGGGAATCAGGACAAGCGTTGAAAATCACGGCTTCTTCTGTCAGCAGAGCGACAGGGTAGAGGCGCTGATGAACGCAGTCGGCGACGATAACTTCGGCTGGCTTGTCGATATAGGAAATTTCCTTTGTGCCGACGAGGCTCCGCTTGATGCCGTCAAGGTCGGTGTTAAGCATATTGTTTATGCTCACGTTAAAGATTTCTATTTTGCCGACAAGAGTGTACCGACACCCGACGGATATTTTGACACGAGAGACGGCAACCATCTTTGCGGCTCGGTGCTCGGCGACGGTATTGTTCCGGTCAAGGAATGTGTCGATATAATCAAAAAGTCCGGCTATGACGGCTGGATTACGCTTGAATATGAGGGGCAGGAAAGTCCGCTTACGGCTGTGCCGAAGGGACTTGAATTTCTCAGAAAAATTGTTTAAAGGAAAGCCTTTAATATGAGAGTGCTTGAGTTGTGCGACTACGCAGCAAAATACAAAGGAAACGTAATCGAATCATACGAATATCTGAGCCGAAAGTGTTTCGGCGCGGATGATCTGATGGTGTATGCTTTTCCGCAGAGGATCCTGCCGCGGAGAGATCTATGGTACGACGATTTCAGCCGTGAATCAAAAACGGCTGTTTATTCTGACGGCTTTATAAAAAAAGTTCTTGATATTCGACGCGTCGTCAAAAAAAATCGGCTTGACATTGTTCATACACGATTTACCGATTTGAAAACGGATTTCGCCGTGAACATTGCCTGTATCGGTCTCGGCGTTAAGAAAATCAAGCATTACTGCACAAGCTTCGGCAAATGGAGCGGAATCAAAAAAATTGCCGCCGACCTTTGCTACCGCAAGTGGAGCGTTATATCCGCATCGGACGCTTTGTCTGACGAAGCGTTTTACAACATTGATGCTCAAAGAAAGACCGTTATTAACAACGCGGTTTATTTCCCTCGGCTTGATGATTACGATGTTATTAAAAAGACGGAAATCGGCTTTTCCGAAAACTGTGTTCTTTATTTTATGATGGGTTATGATTACACGCTTAAAGGCATTGACCTTGCCTGTGAAGCGGTTAAGAATCTGCGCGAAAAATTTGACGCGTGCCTTGCGATATCGGTTTCGTCGAATGTTGAGAAAATAACCCGACAGATTACCGAACAGCTCGGCGGATTTCCCGAATGGATAAAAATTCTGCCGCCGCGGCAGGATATCGCAACCTATTACCGACTCGGCGACGTATATGTTCAGGCGTCGAGAAGCGAGGGCTTTTGCAATGCCGTCATTGAAGCGGCGTACTGCGAGAGGTGTGTTGTTTCCTCGGACTGCGAGGGCATAACCTGTCACGCAAGGGAAAAAATGGATTTCTTCTGGTTCAAAAACGGTGACGCATCCGACCTTGCAAGGTCACTTGAGGAAGCGGCGTTTAACAAAGATAATAAATCGATACTTGAAAAAAACAAGATTTCGGCGATTGAAAACTACGGAGTTGATGCTCTCGCCGAAAAGCTTTATAACGAATACAGCGCCGTGCTCCAAACGGCGAAGCAATAAAGAAAAGAGGACGAAATATGGCAGACAAAAGAATTGAAACAAAATGCGTTCAGGGCGGTTATACTCCCGGAAACGGTGAACCGCGGCAGATTCCGATAATCCAGAGCACGACTTATAAATACAACACGAGCGAGGATATGGGCAAGCTTTTCGATTTGGAGGCTGAGGGATATTTCTACACAAGACTTCAGAATCCCACCAACGATATGGTTGCCAAGAAGATTTGTGAGCTTGAGGGCGGTTCGGCTGCTATGCTTACTTCTTCGGGACAGGCGGCTTCTTTCTATGCTGTGTTCAATATTGCAAACTGCGGCGATCATGTGGTCGCTTCTTCAATGATATACGGTGGAACATATAATCTTTTTGCCGTCACGATGAAGAAAATGGGTATCGACTTTACATTTGTTGAGCCCGACTGCACGGACGAGGAGCTCGAAGCGGCATTCAAGCCGAACACTAAGCTTGTTTTCGGCGAGACAATTGCAAATCCTGCATTGACCGTTTTTGACATTGAAAGATTCGCAAACGCAGCTCATGCCCACGGTGTTCCTCTTATTGTTGACAACACATTTGCTACTCCGATAAACTGCCGTCCGTTTGAGTGGGGCGCGGATATTGTTACCCACTCGACGACCAAGTATATGGACGGTCACGGCGCAGGCGTCGGCGGATGCATCGTCGATTCGGGTAAATTTGATTGGATGGCTCACGCCGACAAGTTCCCCGGACTTTGCACTCCGGACGACAGCTACCACGGCATCGTTTACGCTGAGCGCTTCGGCAAGGAGGGCGCTTTTATAACAAAGGCAACAGCTCAGCTTATGAGAGACTTTGGCTCAATTCAGTCACCTCAGAATGCGTTTATTCTCAATCTGGGTCTTGAAAGCCTGCACGTCAGAATGGCAAGACACTGTGAAAACGGACTTGCAGTCGCCAAATTTCTTGATTCACACGACAATATCGAGTGGGTCAATTATCCGTCGCTTGAGGGCAACAAGTATTACGAGCTCGCGAAGAAGTATCTTCCGAACGGCTCATGTGGTGTTGTCAGCTTCGGTATAAAGGGCGGCAGAAAGGCTGCCGAGAAGTTTATGAAAAACCTCAAGGTAGCCGCTATTGAAACTCATGTTGCGGACGCAAGAACCTGCTGTCTGCATCCTGCAAGTGCAACGCATCGTCAGATGAACGACGCTGAGCTTGCGGCGGCGGGAGTACCCGCAAATCTTGTCCGTTTCTCCTGCGGACTTGAAAATTCGCTTGATCTGATTGAGGATATAGCTCAGGCGCTTGATAAAGTATAATTAAAAGAGTGATTTAAATGCCAATTAAAATACCTAACGGACTGCCTGCCGTCAAGGTTCTTCACAACGAGAACATTTTTGTTATGACCGAAAAAAGAGCCGTCAAGCAGGATATACGTCCGTTGAAAATTCTTTTGCTCAATTTGATGCCGAAAAAAATTGAAACCGAAACCCAGTTCGCAAGACTTCTCGGCAACACACCGCTTCAGGTTGAGCTTGAAATGATGTACACGACATCGCACAAGTCGAAGAATACGTCCGAGGGTCATCTTCTTGCCTTTTATAAGACATTCGATGAGATCAAGGATAACAAATACGACGGTATGGTGATAACCGGTGCACCCGTTGAACACCTTGCTTTTGAGGACGTTGAGTACTGGGACGAGCTTTGCAAGATTATGGAATGGAGCAAGACTCATGTAACGAGTACATTTCATATTTGCTGGGGTGCTCAGGCCGGACTTTATTACCACTTCGGCATAAAGAAGCATGAGCTTGACAAAAAGATATTCGGCGTTTTTTCGCACAGGGTTGATTACAAAAGGTCCATTCTGTTCCGTGGCTTTGATGATACCTTTATGGTTCCGCAGTCGAGACACACGACCGTGCTCACGGAGGACATAAAGAAAACCAAGGGCTTAAAGATTCTTGCTTCTTCGCCAGAAACGGGAGTTTATGCCGTTTCGACGAACAAGGGCAGACAGATTTTTGTCACGGGACATTCGGAATACGACCGAGACACCCTCAAAAATGAATATCTGAGAGATCTTGAAAAGGGTCTTGATATTGACATTCCGAAGAACTATTTTCCGAACGATGATCCGACAAAGGAGCCGCTTATTACATGGAGATCGCACGCTAATCTTCTGTTTTCAAACTGGCTCAACTATTTCGTATATCAGACAACTCCGTACGATATCGAAATGATTTAAGACATATTTTTAACCTCCCGGACATATCAATTATTGATATGTAAATTCGGGAGGTTTTTCTTTTGAATGAGATAGCTCGGATTCGTTCGGTTGAACTCGGCGAATACATCGTTAAAAATAAATCGACTGTCAGAGCCGCCGCAAAGGTGTTCGGAATATCAAAATCAACAGTACATACGGATGTCACCCGAAAACTTGAGGAAATTGATCCCGGATTATCCAGGGAGGTCAGGGAAATACTTGATATAAACAAAGCACAGCGTCATATTAGGGGCGGAATTGCAACAAGGGAGAAATATAAGGGAAAGAGAATGAGGTGATTCGTTATGTGCGGAATATGCGGACAGGTCTCTTTTTCAAGGGACTTAAAAGACTATGAAAGCTATTTTTACAATATGCAGAACAAGCTCTATTCGAGAGGTCCCGACCAGCACGGAGAGTATTTTTCGTCGGATGCCGTTCTGATGCACAGGCGGCTTGCGGTCGTGGATATCGAAAAGGGCAAACAGCCGATGACCTATGCCGTTGCAGGGGACGTGTTCACTATTTGCTACAACGGTGAGCTCTACAATACGGACGAAATAAGAAACAACCTGGAGAGCCGCGGCTATAATTTCTTCAGTCATTCGGACACCGAGGTAGTGCTGAAAGCCTATTGCGAATACAGGGAAAAATGCGTTGAATATTTTAATGGAATTTTCTCCTTTGCCGTTTGGGAGCACGGCAGCAAAAAGCTGTTTGTTGCAAGGGACAGAATGGGTGTAAAGCCGCTGTTTTATTCAATTTGCAAGAGCGGTTTTGTGTTTGCGTCGGAAATCAAATCGTTGCTTGAGCACCCGGAAATTGAAGCTCAGATGGATTTGAGGTCGCTTTGCGAAATTATGCTTATCGGTCCGGGAAGAACACCGGGGTGCGGAGTTTTCAAGAATATCAGCGAAATAAGGCCGGCACATTACGCAATTTATGACAGCACGGGAATGACTATACACCGATATTGGAACGTCGAAGCTCATGAGCACGAGGACAGCTTTGAGCAGACTGTTGAAAAGGTGCGGTATCTTGTAACAGACTCAATAAAAAGACAGCTTGTTTCCGATGTGCCGCTGTGTACGTTTCTTTCGGGCGGGCTGGATTCAAGTCTCATTTCTTCGGTCACAAACGAAGAGTTCCGCAAAAGTGGAGAGGTATTGCACACCTTTTCGGTTGACTACGTTGATAATGAAAAGTATTTTAAGAAATCAAAATTTCAGCCTAATTCCGATCCGCACTTTATCCGAACAATGGCGGATTACCTCGGCGGAGAGCACCATTGGATAATCATTGATACCGATGAGCTCGTTGAAGCTCTGTATGCCGCCGTGGATGCGCGTGATTTGCCCGGTATGGCTGATGTCGATTCCTCGATGCTTTTGCTTTGCCGAGCGATTAAGCAGGAGGGAACGGTTGCACTTTCGGGCGAATGTGCCGATGAGATTTTCGGCGGCTACCCGTGGTACAGGGATAAGACGATTCGCTCGGCTGAGGGTTTTCCGTGGGCTCAGTCAACTGCTTACAGAACCTCATTTATCAAGGATGAATTTATGGAGAGAATTGACGCCGATGAGTATGTTTATTCTCGGTATAAGCTGACAGCCGATTCTGCACCGCTCAGAGACAGTATGAACGAGGACGACAGCAAAACGGCACAGATGATGAAGCTGAATCTTGACTGGTTTATGCAGACCCTGCTTGACCGTAAGGATAGAATGAGTATGTATTCCTCGCTTGAGGTCAGAGTTCCGTTCTGTGACCACAGAATAGTTGAGTATCTCTATAATGTTCCTTGGGAGATGAAAGACCATAACGGATATGAAAAGGGACTTTTGCGCGAAGCAATGAAAGGGTATCTGCCCGACGAGGTCCTGTGGCGAAAGAAGAGCCCCTATCCGAAAACGCATAATCCGAATTATTTGTCTGCCGTTTCAAAGCGTCTGCAAAGTATAATTGACGACGGAACATCACCGCTTTTTGACTTCATAAAAAAAGAAAAGCTGCAGGAGCTTCTCAAAGAAAACAAGAGCCAGCCGTGGTACGGTCAGCTTATGACTACGCCGCAAACTATTGCATACTTTATTCAGTTTGATTACTGGCTCAGGCATTATAAGGTCAAATATGTGTGAAACACGGAGCTGTAAGAAGCGTAAACTTTTTACAGCTCCTTGACTTTATTTATAAAAAAAGCTATGATATGAAAAAGGAGGAAGTTATGAAATTTTTACTTAAAATACTAATCAGACTTAATGTTTTGATACTCGCAGTTGTTTTGCTTTTCGGAAATTATCCCGGCTTTACGGCGACGGAAATTGAATATGAAACGGCTTACGGAAACCCGATGAAAGGCTTTATTCCGTTTTACAGCGAGGACGGCGCAGATGAGTCTGTTCCGTACAGTATGGAATGGTTCTATGTGCCTATGTCGGCTCTTGTTGATGACAGCGGAGAATACAAAATAAGAGAAGGCCTTGAACCGTATCTGGAGAAAATTTCGTCGCGTGGGCATCAGGCGGTATTTCGCATTTTTCTTGATTACCCGAATGCTGAAATCGGTGAAAAAGCTGTTCCTCAGTTTATATGGGATATGGGTGTTAAAAAATATCCTTATGATGAATACGGAGGAGGAGTCAGTCCCGATTACAGCGATCAGCGGCTTATTGATTTTCTTGTTAAGTTTGTCGGAAAGCTTGCCGATGAATATGACGGTGACGGAAGAATCGCGTATATAACAACAGGGCTTATAGGTCATTGGGGAGAGTGGCACGTCTGCACTTCGATTAAACAGGCAATGGCTTCCGGCAAGCAGAAAAAGCAGGTTATACGTGCCTTTGAAAGAAGCTTTAAGCAAACCAAAATTCTTACGCGCTATCCCGGAACTCCCGGCACGGGAAACGGTAAAATAGGTTTTCACGATGATTCATTTACTTTTGAGACCTTGAACGACAGTAAAAATTATTATTTTTACACCAAGATGAAAAAGTCGCTTCAAACGGGTGTGTGGAAATCACAGGCAATCGGCGGCGAATTTCGTCCCGAAGGTCAGGAAAACTTTCTGAAAAATACTGTCACGGACGACTATCAGCCGTTTGACGAGTGTGTAAAGAAAACACATTGCTCGTGGCTTATGATGCAGACTGCCTTTAACGGCGGACTTTCGCAGGACGAAATCAACGTTGCGAAAAATGCGTCGGCATCGCTCGGTTATGATTTCACGGTTACAAGCGTAACGGTAAGAAAATTTTTCGGAAAGGCATATATCCGTGTCGGAGTTAAAAATACGGGTGTTGCACCGATTTATGCCGACCCTGCCGTTTATATCGGAACCGAAGCCTCGGAGAAGAAAACAGGACAGCATATTTCAACCCTTATGCCCGGAAAAACCGAGTATTTTACTGCTGTTGTCGACCTTAAAAATGGTGATGAGATTTATATTCGTATCGACAGCCTTTTTGACGGCGGTCACGCTGTCAGGCTCTCAAACACAGGAGCAAAGGACAGGTTTATAATCGGAAAAGTAAACTAAAAAAGCACGGCTTGCAGGTTATCTGTAAGCCGTGCTTTTTCTGTTATATCAGAACCCGCCCTCAAGCGATTGAGTGTCGACATTGTGAAGCGTTGTCGGGTGAGATTCCTCGTGTTTATGGTTTCCGAAAACAAGTTTGAGAAGAACGGGGCAGAGGATCGAAGAAATAACGATAAGCATAATTGTTGCAATCAATGGGTTGATTCCGCCGCTGTCTCTTATCAGGCTGTGACCTGTCGTGTAGACGGCAAGTGCCACCTCGCCGCGCGCAATCATTCCGAAACCGATCGTTGCCGAATCCCTCGTGTTGTAGCGGCAGAGTCTTGCGACGGAGCCGCAGCCGACGATTTTGCCGATTATTCCGACTGCAACGAACACAAGTCCGAACAAAAGGTCAGAGGGCTTAAACGAGCTGAAATCCGCGCTTATTCCGATATATGCAAAGAAGATCGGTGAGAAAATCATATAACCGTTTGTAAGCACTTTTTTATCAACAAAGTCGGTGTCTTTAAGTCCGCTGAGCATAATTCCTGCAAGAAATGCGCCTGTAATTGCGGCAATTCCGAAGAATGTTTCGGCGGCGTAGGCGTAAATGAAGCAAACCGCAAGAGCAAAAATGCTTGTTCTGCGGCTGTGTGGATAACGCTTGCAAATCCACACAAAAAGATACTTCAACGGGAAGCCGAGACCGATTCCGACGGCAAAAAAGCCGAGAGACTTGAGCAAAGTCATACCGACGCTTCCGTCACCGTCAAGGCTGGTTATAAGGCTCAGCGCGACAATACCGAGAACATCGTCAATGATTGCGGCGCTGAGTATCGTTGTGCCGACTTTGGTTTTCAGCTTACCGAGCTCACGTAGGGTTTCGACCGTTATTCCGACGCTGGTGGCGGCAAGAATACAGCCGACAAACAGCGCATTCATAAGTGTATCATGCTCCTTGAGCGTTTCGATTCCGCCCATGAAAAGTGCCGTTACAACCGTTCCGAGAGCGATGGGAACGATAACGCCCATCGTCGCAACCATCGTTGCGGCAAATCCACTTTTGCGAAGCTCCCTTGTGTCGGTTTCAAGTCCGCTCGAAAAGAGGATCAGCACAACTCCGATTTGCGAAAATGTTTTCAGAACGTCCATTTCCTCTTGCGTAGGGTTTATAATTCCGTTGAACGGTATACCGTTTATCTGACTGAATATTGCAGGTCCGATAAGAAGTCCTGCGATAACCATTCCGACTACCTGGGGCAATCCGCACATTCTGGATAGGATTCCCATTCCCTTTGTGGCAAGCAGAATAATTGCCAGATAAAACAGAATTTTCAACACATCAAAATTCATTGTATCTACTTCCTTTGCAATCTTAACAAATGCATTGTTTTGTCCGAAAAATTATTATACTACTAATTCGCTGAATGTCAATTAAAAAAGTGAATTTACAGGATTATACAAAAAGTGAATTTACAGGATTATACAAATTAATCCGCTGCAGCCCTCGTTTATGACTTTTTCGAGGGTCTCCTGAAGCTTCATTCTCGCATCGGTCGGCATTCTGAACAGTTTGTTGTGCAGTCCCTCGTTCACAAGCTCATGAAGTGATTTGCCGAAAATGTTTGACTCCCAAATCTGTGTCGGGTTTTCCTCAAACTCCTTGAGCAGGTACATAACAAGATCCTCGGACTGTGATTCGCTGCCGACGAGCGGAGCGACCTCGGTGTTTGTGTTGACCTTCATCATGTGTATCGACGGAGCGGAAGCCTTGAGTCTGACGCCGTATTTTCCGCCCTGTTTCATGATTTCGGGTTCTTCAAGGTGCAGTTCTTCCATTGTGGGCATCACAATTCCGTAGCCTGTTGCCTCAACCTCGTCAAGTGCATTTTTGATTCTGTCGTAAGCTTTTTTGGTTTCGGCAAGTTCGCCGATACAGCTCATAAGGTCTTCCTCGTTCTCTATATTCAGCTTCGTCTTTTCGGCAAGGATTTTATAAAACATTGTGTTGTCTACCGTTGCCGTGACAACCGCGCTTCCCTCCGAAAGGTCAAGACTGTTCATCAAAGCCTTTCCGATGTATTTACAGCGGTTGAGCGAAGCCGAAAATGCATTAACATCGCGAATACGGCTGAGCGAGGAAGCTTCCTTTTTAATGCTGTCGAAAATATCGCGCTTGAGCCAATGGTTCTTTTCGAGTGAAGTTACCCAGCCGGGAAGCTCAACACAGACCTCCTGAATCGGGAACTCAAAGAGAATCTGAGCCAATATTGCCTTGATTTTTTCTTCGTCAAGCTCAAGACAGTTTACCGGCATAACAGGAACGTTGTACTTTGAAGAGAGGTCTGCACCCATCTTTCTGACATTATCGCTGTCCGGTTCCGTGCTGTTTAGAAGAACAATGAAAGGCTTGTTAAGCTCCTTAAGCTCTCCGACAACTCTTTCCTCGGCCTCGGCATATTCGTCGCGCGGAATGTCACTTATTGAGCCGTCCGTTGTGATAACGAGACCGATTGTCGAATGCTCCGTTATGACCTTTTGTGTTCCGATTTCCGCCGCCATATTGAACGGGATTTCTTTATCAAACCACGGTGTTTTGACCATACGCGGCTGATCGTTTTCAATATATCCGAGCGAGCTCGGCACGATGTATCCGACGCAGTCAATCATTCGCACGCTGAAATGTGCGTTGTCGGGAAGATTGATTTCAACGGCATTTTCGGGAATGAATTTCGGCTCCGTTGTCATAATAGTCCTGCCCGATGCAGATTGCGGCAGCTCGTCGGTTGCACGTTCTTTCTTGCTGATGTCATCAATATTCGGGATAACGAGCGAATCCATAAATCTCTTGATAAACGTTGATTTTCCCGTTCTTACGGGACCGACGACACCGATATAAATATCGCCCCCGGTGCGCGTTTGAATGTCCTTATAGATGCTTGTACTTGCAGTTGCCATAATTTCTCCTCCGTTCGGGATCTTTGTTTTTGTTAATCTATATGTGAACGGGACGAGATTTATGAATAACGGTATTGGTTGAGCTGTTAAAAAAGACTGCCGAATTAAACGGCAGCCTTTTTGACGTTATTTGTTGACGACATTAACCGGCTCTCCGCCGATAAATGCCTTTAGGTTGGAGTATACGACGTCGAGCAGTCTTACTCTTGTTTCGTAGCCTGCCCAGGCTATGTGGGGAGTTATGATGCAGTTTTTGCATTTGAGCAGGGGATTGTCTGCTTTCGGCGGTTCACAGGATAAAACATCGACTGCCGCACCTGCAATTTTGCCTGAATTAAGTGCTTCGGCAAGGGCAGTTTCATTGATAATCGGTCCTCTTGCCGTGTTGATTATAACGGCATTCTTTTTCATTTTTGAGATAAACTCTTTATCAACAGTTCCCGTTGTCTCCTGTGTTAGCGGACAATGGAATGAGATGATGTCGCTTTCGTGAGCAAGCTCATCAAGGCTGACAAATCTGAAATTCTTATATGACGGCTGAGGCTTCGTGCTGTGAACCGCACAAAGAATGTTCATTGAAAAAGCATCTGCTATTTTGGCGACCTCCTGACCGATTTTGCCGAAACCGACTATGCCTATCGTTTTGCCTGCAAGTTCAATAAGAGGTGTCTTTTGAAAGCAGAAATCCTTGCAGGAAGCCCATTCGCCGCTGTGAACGGCGTCGTTGTGAACCGAGACTCTGTTGTACATTTCAAGAATGAGAGCAAAAGTGAGCTGAGCGACTGCCGAAGTCGAATAGGTCGGTACGTTGCATACCGTGATTCCCAGTTCCTTTGCCGCCGCAACATCAACTATGTTGAATCCCGTTGCCAGTATGCCTATATATTTCAGCTTCGGAAGCTGACTGAGCGTTTCTCTGTCGAGAACGACCTTGTTGTCAAGCACAATTTCAGCGTCCCTGCACCTTTCAACAACCTTTTCGCGCGGTGTGCGGTCGTATACGAAAAGCTCGCCGAGCTCTTCAAATTTCTCCCAGCTCAGATCGCCCGGATTTGAAGTATATGCATCAAGAATAACAATTTTCATAGTTTAACCTCCGTTTCTGTCAGTATTATAATATATTCGTGCCGTTTTGTGAAGAGGAAATATAATTTTTTATTGTAATGCACGGCGACGTATGATATAATGAATAAAAAATGTCGGGGTGATTTAATGGCTGAAATTAAAAAGACCTGGTACAAGGAAATGTGTGTTTATCAGATATGGACAAGAAGCTTCTGTGACAGCAACGGTGACGGAATAGGAGATCTGCCCGGTGTTTACAGCAAGCTTGACTATCTTAAAGCTCTTGGAGTTGACGGAATCTGGTTTTCACCGATTTATCCGACTCCAAACGCCGATTACGGCTATGATATCTCGGACTATAAAAATATAAATCCGGAGTTCGGTACGCTTGATGATTTCAAAAGGATTCTTGACGGCGCTCACGAACGCGGAATGAGAGTCTTTATGGATTTGGTTGTCAATCACACGTCCGACGAGCATGAATGGTTCAAGGAAAGTGCAAAGAGCGTTGACAATCCGTATCACGACTACTATATTTGGCGCAAGGGCAAGGGCAAAAATCCTCCCAACAACTGGCTTTCGACGTTTGAGGGCGGCGCATGGGAATACAATCCCGATATAGATGAATACTATCTCCACGTTTTTGCCAAGAAGCAGCCGGACCTCAATATGGATAATCCTAAGGTTCGTGAAGAGGTCAAGAGCATAATGCGCTTTTGGCTTGATATGGGTGTTGACGGCTTCAGAGAGGATGTTATAACCTTTATTTCAAAGGCGGAGGGACTTCCGAACGGTATTCCTCTTCCTGTTGCAACGGGTGTTGAGCACTACAAGCACGGTCCGCACCTTGAAGAATATCTTGATGAATTTAAGCGCGACGTTTATGACCATTACGATTGCTTTACAGTCGGCGAGGGTCCGATGTCCGACATCAAAATGGCAAAGGATTTCGTAACCGAGGGACCGAATCAGAAGCTCAATATGATGATTTCCTTTGAGCACATGAATGCCAACTGCTTTATGGTTGACTGGGTCAAGACTCCGTTCAATCTGATTAAACTTAAATCTACTTTTTCAAAATGGCAGAACGAGCTTTACGGAATAGGCTGGAACTGTCTTTACATTGAAAATCACGATCATGCGCGTATCATTGAGCGTTACGGCAACATAAACTACCGTGTTGAAAGCGGTAAAATGCTTGCGGCAATGTATTTTCTTCTGTGCGGTACACCGTTTATCTACCAGGGTCAGGAAATCGGAATGACAAATCTTCTTTTCGATAAAATTTCCGACTACAAGGACGTTATGACGTTTAACAACTGGAGAGTTTTCAAGAAGCTCGGCTTCAGCGAAAAACGTTTCCTCAAGCTCGCTAAGGACGTCAGCCGCGAGAATGCGAGAACACCTGTTCAGTGGTCTGAGGACAAGAATGCAGGATTCACAAGCGGTACGCCGTGGTTCAACATAAATCCAAACTACAAGGAAATCAATGTTGAGGATGACCTTAAAAATCCTGATTCAATACTCAATTTCTACCGCAAGCTGATTAAGCTCAGAAAAGAGAATGAGGTTCTGATTTACGGAAAGTACAAGGAATATGACCATTTCAATCCGAGCCTTTACACCTACGAAAGAGTTTACGGCGACAAGCGCGTGCTTGTTGTTTGCTCGTTCAAGGAGAAATCCGTCCGTTTCAACGCTCCGAAGGGCTATGACCTCAATAAGGGTGAGCTTGTGCTTTGCAATTATTCGGACAACAGAATTGTAAATAACGGCTTTGTCACAAAGCCTTATGAAGTCAGAGTATATATGTTCTGAAAAGGGGACTTGATATGAAAAACGCAATAAAGGTTCTTTGCTTTACGCTTGCCGTGCTTATTGTCGGTACATCCGCTTTCCTTTACTATTTCAAATGGGGAAAGACGGACTTTGAGTATATCGACGGCACGGACAAGGGTACCGTAATAATCACGAGCTACAGCGGCGACAGCAAGAACATAATAATTCCCGATAGGATAAGAGGAAAAAAGGTTCAGCAAATTGACAGTATGGCGTTCGCCGAAACGGATATAACATCCGTTACAATAGGCGATAACGTTACATACCTCGGTAAAAGCGCATTCAGAAGCTGTAAATCCCTGAAGTCCGTCGAGTTAGGAAAGTCGCTTCTCAGCATTGATGAAGCTTGCTTTATGGGCTGCTCGGCTCTTGAGAGCGTAGTTTTGCCGGAGAGCGTCGAAACTCTCGGCAGCAGCGTTTTTGCAAATTGCTCCGCTTTAAAAAGCGTTGAATTTGAATCCGACAAGAACTTTGTTATTCGTGACGGAGTGATATTCACTTCGGATATGAAAACAATTATCGGTGCTTTACAGTACGAGGACTTCGGTAATTACGTCTGCCCCGACACGGTTACTTCGATTCAGCCTTTCTCATTCTACGGCTGCAAAACGCTTACAGGATTTACTTTTTCAAAGAATATGATTGCAATTCCGCAGGGACTGTTCGTTTTCTGCACAGGACTTAAGGAGCTGACTGTTCCCGATAATATAACACAGATCGGCTCGGCTGTAACGACCGAATCCGGCGTGAAGAAAATAACAATACCGTCTTCTGTAAAGGTCATTGACAAAGCGGCTTTTATCAACTCGGACGGAAAGGCTGCTTCCGATTTTGTTATCAGGACAACAGCAGGTTCAAAAGCGGAAACCTTTGCAAAAGAAAACAGCATTAAAACAGAAATAATTAAATAAGGTAAATAATAAAACCGCCGATTCGGCGGTTTTATCTGTTCTGTAATTACTCTATGATTTCAGCGCTCCAAACGAATTTAAATTCGTTATTCGGTTCAAGCTTTTGAATAAGACGTTTTTCGGAGAAATCTTTTTTGACTTCTCTTGAGTCGTTGATACCGTACCACGGCTCGATGCAGACATATTCCGCGCCCGGCTTTGCCCATATTCCGAGGACAGGTGCTTTGCCGAAGTTGAATTTAATCATCTGCGGACGAAAATCACTTTTGAGATAAACCGTGTCGGATTTCATTCCCGAAAGAATAAGTGCGTCTCCGTCAAAAATGTCCTTTGTTATAACGATATCCGTTTCATTTTCAAGTGTCGGATAATGCTTGCCGTCGAGGATTGAATCGGAGTCTATTTTCTCGCAGACAAGCGTTTCGGGTTCCGCAAAAGAAAGTCTGTCGCCGATCTTGCAGTTGAATCCGGGGTGTGCGCCGATTGAAAAATACATTGTTTTGTCATCGGCATTCTTTATTGTGTGAGTAACCGTGAGCTTTTTGTCGTCAAGTCGGAACTCAATGTCAAAAATGTATTTGTATGGATAACGCTCAAGGGATTCCTCGTTCCAGCATTGTGTGAGCGTAAGATGGCTTTCGCCCTGTTCTTTCAGTTCAAAGTCTCTTTTTCGTGCGATTCCGTGGCGGAACATTTCATATTCCTTGCCGTTGATCCTGCACTTGTTGTCAAGCAGAGTTCCAACGATCGGGAAAAGAATGGGGGACTGACCGTACCAGACATCGGGATTGCCCTGCCAAAGGTACTCAATCGAGGTGTCCGAGGATTTAAATGACGAGAGCTCGGCGCCGTATTTCTTGACCGAAATGCTCACTAAATTATTATTTAAAGTATAGTTCACAGTAACACTCCTTTGCTTATTTTCTCAATTATATACAATCTGTCAAAAAAAATCAATAAAGATATTGATATTTGTAGCTGAAAATGGTATTATATACAAGATATTGGGTCATTATGTATTATTATATTTATCAATAAATCGGAGGGCATTATGGCGGCAAACAATCAGAACAAAAAAAAGAATACGTCGTCAGCAAAGAAGAAAACAGCTTCTTCAAAATCGAAGAATACATCGCAGCAAAAGAAAGGTCCGGCTCCGACTCAGCCTGTCAGAAAGCAGACTAAAGCATCTTCCAACAGCAAAAAGGGCTTTTCAAAGAGCGAGAGTACTGTTTCTCCTGAGGTATACCGTCAGCGTACGGCAATAATTCTTTCCGCGGTAACGGTCATTTTCCTTGCCGCAACCTTTATCAAGGGCGAAAGAGTATGGCTTGCTTTTCACAACTTCATTTTCGGAGTTTTCGGAATCTGCGCTTATGTGTGGCCGCTGATGCTTATTTATCTTGTAATTCTTATCGCGGCGGACAAGTCTCTGCGTTCGTTGAAGGGAAAGCTTATCGGAACATCGGCAGCGGCGGCATTGCTGTCGGGAATTGTTCATGTCTTTTCTCCCGCGCTTGACGCAGGCGGAATCAAGGAGCAGATAAGCTATGTCTGGGATCTTCGCGACACCGTCACCGTTCACAGCGGCGGCGTTATCGGCGCTGTTTTCGGTGGCGTTCCCGATATGCTGTTCGGCAAAACCGCCGCAGCTATTGTCTTAATTGTACTGCTTCTTGTTGTTATAATGTTTGTTACCGATAAGACGCTTATTTGGCTTTATCTGATTATCAAGGAAAAGATTGATGCGGCAAAGGTTACACATAATGAGCACCGCGAGGTTCTCAATTACGGTGACGAGCCGACATTCACAAGAAAAAATAAAAAATTTGTTCCTGTTGATATAGGCCCCGAAGCCATGGGTTCAAGCGATGCCGAGCCTGACGAAATGTATATCGAGGAGTTGGTCGGCAACAGCGAGAAGAAAGAGAATAAGCCGAATAAAAAGGTTCCGAAGCCGTTTGTCGATGTTGTTCCCGAACCTGAGATTGCGTCGGTTGAGCCGGAGCTTCCGCTTGACGACATAATCAAAAAGGTCAACGGCTCAGCTCAGCCGAAGCCTGCCGAAAAGGTTAAGGAACCGAAGAAAACCGATAAAAATGAAAAATCCGATAAAAGGGAAGAACCGGCTCAGGTTTTCCATACCTATCGCAAGCCGCCGATTGACTGCCTTAAATATGCAAACAATGCAGGCTCAATGAACTATGAGGAAGAGCTGAAAAACAACGCGAAGAAGCTTGTTGACACGCTTAACAGCTTCGGAGTTTCAACAAAAATTGTTGATATCTGCCGCGGTCCGTCCGTAACGCGTTATGAATTACAGCCTGCGGCGGGCGTTAAGATAAGCAAGATTACAAGTCTTTCCGACGATATTGCTCTTGCACTTGCCTCGTCGGGAGTTCGTATCGAAGCGCCGATTCCGAACAAATCCGCTATCGGTATAGAAATTCCGAACCGCAACAGGGCGACAGTTTCTCTCAGAGAAATCATTGAAACACCCGTTTACAGAAACGCAAAGAGTAAGCTGAATGTTGCACTCGGCAAGGATATTACAGGCAACACAATCTGCGCCGATATTGCCAAGATGCCGCATCTTCTTATCGCAGGTACGACAGGTTCAGGTAAATCTGTCTGCCTTAACGCGATGATCGTCAGCATACTTTACAACTCAAATCCCGATGAGGTCAAGCTTCTTATGATTGACCCGAAGCAGGTTGAATTTACGATTTATAACGGTATTCCGCATCTTCTCGTTCCTGTCGTTTCCGATCCGAGAAAGGCGGCAGGTGCGCTCGGCTGGGCAGTTACCGAAATGCTCCAGCGATATAAGATGTTCTCGGAAAATGCCGTCAGGGATATCAAGGGCTTTAACAAGCTTGCGGAAACAAATGAATCGCTTACTCCGATGCCTCACATTGTCATTTTTATTGACGAGTTGTCCGACCTTATGATGGCGGCACCGAACGAGGTTGAAGATTCGATTTGCCGTCTTGCACAGATGGCTCGTGCGGCAGGTATGCACCTTGTTATTGCTACTCAGAGACCGTCCGTCAATGTTATCACAGGTATAATCAAGGCGAACATTCCGAGCAGAATTGCTCTCTCGGTTTCGTCACAGGTCGATTCCAGAACGATTATTGATACCGCAGGCGCGGAAAAGCTCCTCGGCTACGGCGATATGCTGTTCAGTCCCGTCGGCGTTTCAAAGCCCGTTCGTGTTCAAGGCTGTTTCCTTTCCGATGAAGAGGTTGAAAATGTTGTAAAATTCATCAAGACTCAGGGTGAAGAGAAGCAGTATGATGAAGAGGTTATGAAAGAAATCGAGCGTCAGGCTGTTATTGAGAAGAAGCCTTCTGCTTCGTCCTCATCCTCCGACGGTGATTCCGGCGAGGGCGGCGATGAAATGATACCGAAGGCTATTGAGGTTGTTGTTGAAGCGCAGATGGCGTCAACAACGCTCTTACAGCGTAAATTGAAGTTAGGCTATGCCCGTGCGGCACGAATAATCGACGAACTTGAACAAAGACAGATTGTCGGTCCGTTTGAGGGAAGTAAGCCGAGAAAAGTTCTCATTTCCAAACAGCAATGGATGGAGATGAACGCGCTTGCAACCGCATCGGCTCCGATTGAAAATCCGATTGAGCCGGAAGAAGATTACGATGAAAACGAAGAGGAATAACAGATGTTTTTGCCGATAACCGCTGAAGAAGTTAAACAAAGAGGGTGGAACGAGGTTGATTTCGTCTATGTGACAGGTGATGCTTACGTTGATCACCCCAGCTTCGGCGCGGCTATTATAACCAGGGTCATGGAAGCCGAGGGCTACCGTGTGGCAATCCTCAGCCAGCCGGACTGGAGGAAAAACGACGATTTTCTGCGTTTCGGCAGGCCTAAGCTCGGATTTATGGTGTCGTCGGGTAACATCGACTCAATGGTTGCTCACTACACAGCGGCAAAAAAGCACCGCAGTCAGGACGCGTATTCTCCCGGAAAGGTTATGGGACTTCGTCCCGACAGAGCCGTTATTGTTTATTGCAACAAAATTCGTGAGATTTACGGAAATGTTCCAATCATTATCGGTGGTCTTGAAGCGTCGCTGAGACGTTTTGCCCACTATGATTACTGGGACGACAAAATCCGCAGAAGTATTCTTTTTGATTCGCAGGCTGACTTGATTTCTTACGGTATGGGAGAAAATCAGACCATTGAAATTTGCCGCAGACTCTCAAACGGCGAGCCGATCGGCTCTATTACAGATGTCAGAGGAACCGCTTACGCCTGTGATGTGCGCGATACACCGCTTTACGGCGCCGAATGTCCGTCTTATGAGAACGTTTGCAAGAGCAAAAAGGAATATGCCGTTTCCTGCCGTATACAGCAGGACGAACAGGATCACATAAGAGGAAAACTTATTAAACAGCGTCACGGAAATCGTATGCTTGTTCAGAATCCGCCGATGCCTCCGCTGACTCAGGAGGAAATGGACTGGGTTTACTCTCTGCCTTATGAGAGAGCGTACCACCCAAGCTATGAAAAGATGGGCGGCGTACCTGCGATTGAAGAAGTCGAGTTTTCAATTACGCACAACCGCGGCTGTTTCGGCGCGTGCAATTTCTGCTCCATTGCTTTCCATCAGGGCAGATTCGTCACTACAAGAAGCAAGGAATCAATCATAAACGAAGCAAAGCTTTTGACTGAAAAGCCGAATTTCAAAGGATATATTCACGATATCGGAGGACCGACGGCGAATTTCCGCCGCACAAGCTGTCTTGTTCAGCTTGAAAAGGGACTTTGCAAGGGTAAAAAGTGTCTTGCTCCGACTCCGTGCAAGGCTTTGCAGGCCGACCACAGCGAATATCTCGACATACTGAGAACCGTCAGAGCTTTGCCGAAAGTAAAAAAGGTTTTTATCCGTTCGGGTATCAGATATGATTATATGCTCAAAGATCCCGATGACACATTTTTCCGTGAGCTCGTCAAATATCATGTCAGCGGACAGCTTAAGGTTGCTCCCGAACATTGTTCCGCGGCTGTACTCGATAAGATGGGCAAGCCTCACATAGAAGCATATATTGAGTTTTCAAAGAAATATTTTGAAATAACAAATTCCGTCGGCAAGGAACAGTATCTCGTTCCTTACCTTATGTCTTCACATCCGGGTTCAACACTCATAGATGCGGTTGAACTGGCTGTGTTTCTCAAGAAAAGACACATACGTCCGGAGCAGGTTCAGGATTTTTATCCAACGCCGGGCACAATATCAACCTGTATGTTTTACACGGGACTTGATCCCTACACAATGAAAGAGGTCTATGTTGCAAAGACGCCGCATGACAAGGCTCTTCAACGTGCGCTATTGCAGTATTACGACCCGAAGAACCGCGATCTTGTTGAAGAGGCTCTTCGCAAAGCGGGCAGACATGATTTGATCGGCTATTCCGACAAATGTCTTGTTGCTCCGAAACGTCAAAACACGCCGCAGAGCGGAAAACGCGGATATAATAACGGTAGAAAATATGAAAAGAAGAAAAAGTATTAACTCAAAGGCTGTTACCGGGATAGTTATTCTTATAATTCTTGTTGTTTCGTTTATCGGTTCATACTTTGTTAAGGACGGATTCGGTGACAAGCTGTACAACGACGCAGGGCTTAGAGATACATCGTTCGGAGACAATTCGACAATGTACGTCAGCTTCATTGATGTCGGACAGGGCAACTGCACTCTTGTCACCTGCGGCGACAGCGCGATACTCGTTGACAGCGGAGAAGCAGGAGAAGCTCAGAACGTTATCAATTACATAAAGAACCGAAACATAGATAAGCTTGACTGCGTTGTAGCGACGCATCCGCACAGCGACCATATCGGCGGTATGGCACAGATTCTCACAGAATTTGAGATTAAAGACGTGATTATGCCGGAGATTCCCGAAGATATTGTTCCGACCACAAAGACTTACGAGAAATTTCTTAACGCTGTTGCGGAAAATGCGGAAAATGTTATCGCCGCCGAATCGGGTATGACATATTCCTACGGTGAAATGAAGCTTGAAATTTTCGCTCCGCTAAAGGATTACGACAATCTGAACGATATGTCCGTTGTTTCACGGATAAGCTACGGCGAAACCTCCGTTATGTTCACGGGAGACGCAACCACAGCAGTCGAAAAAGATCTTTTAAAGAAAAAGAATGACTATTCAGCCGATATTCTCAATGTCGGTCACCACGGCAGCAAAACCTCCTCTTCGGAGCAATGGCTGAAGGCTGTTTCACCTGAATATGCCGTTATTTGCTGCGGAAAGGGAAATGATTACGGTCATCCCCATTCCGTCGTTACCGAGCGGCTCGAAAAGTTCGGAATAGCGTTTTACCGAACGGATATTGACGGTACGGTGATTTTCGCTTCGGATTCCCGTGTTTTTACAAAATATGATTGACTTTAATAAGCCTGAAAGCTTATAATATATAACTGCAATTTAATCAAGGTTTAGCTAATTTAATTAGGGAGATTTTTATATGGAATGGACAGGACTTAATGAATTAAGAGAAAAATTCCTTTCTTTTTATGAGAGCAAGGGTCATCTCAGACTTCCGAGCTTTTCTCTCATACCTCAGGGGGACAAAAGCCTGCTGCTTATAAATGCCGGTATGTCGCCGATGAAGAAATACTTTACGGGTGAGATAACTCCGCCGAGATCGAGAGTTACGACCTGTCAGAAGTGCATCAGAACCCCTGACATTGAAAACGTCGGAAAAACCGCGCGTCACGGAACGTATTTCGAGATGCTCGGCAATTTCTCGTTCGGCGATTATTTCAAAAAGGACGCAATAAGCTGGGCATGGGAATTTTGCACCAAGGTAATGGAAATGGATCCCGAAAAGCTTTATATCAGCGTTTATCTTGACGATGATGAGGCTTATGATATATGGACAAAGGATATCGGAGTTGCCGAGAGCCACATGGTTCGTTTCGGCAAGGAAGACAATTTCTGGGAGCACGGCGCAGGTCCCTGCGGACCCTGTTCCGAGATTTATTATGACAGGGGAGCCGAGCACGGCTGCGGAAAGCCCGACTGTCACGTCGGCTGTGAATGTGACCGCTACGTTGAGTTCTGGAACCTTGTTTTCACCCAGTTTGAAAACGACGGACACAACAATTACACGCCGCTTGCTCACCCGAACATTGACACGGGTATGGGTCTTGAAAGACTTGCCTGCATTGCTCAGAACGTTGACAACCTTTTTGAGGTTGATACAATTCAGAATATAATGAAGCATATTGCGAAAATCGCCGGTGTAGAGTATCATACCGACGAGAAGAGCGACGTTTCGCTTCGTGTCATAACCGATCATATCCGTTCGACAACGTTTATGATAGGTGACGGTGTTATGCCGTCAAACAGCGGCAGAGGATATGTTCTTCGCCGTCTTTTGAGAAGAGCCGCGAGACACGGCAGACTGCTCGGCATCAACAGACCGTTCCTTGCCGAGGTTGCCGACACGGTTATCAACGAAAACAAAAACGCTTATCCGAACCTTGTTGAAAAGCGCGACTTCATTGTGAACGTTATTTCGACCGAGGAGGAAAGCTTCAACAGAACCATTGACGCAGGTCTTGACGTTCTTTCCAAGATGATTGAGGATTCAAAGTCCAAGGAGCTTTCGGCAGAGGACGCATTCAAGCTTCAGGATACATTCGGCTTCCCGATCGACCTTACCAAAGAGATTCTTGAGGAAAAGGGTATGACAGTTGATGAAGAGAAGCTCAAGGAGCTCGTTCTTGTTCAGCGTAAACGCTCGCGTGACGCACATAAGGGCGCAGGTGCCGAGGGCTGGAATGACACAGGCGTTGTCACAAAGGGTATCGAAAAGACCGAGTTCAAGGGATATGATGCTTATGAGACCGACGGTAAGATCATCACTTTCATAACCGACGGAATAAGATGCGATGTTCTTGAAAACGGAGCCGATTCATTCCTTGTAACCGACAGGACGACTTTCTATGCAGAGAGCGGCGGACAGGTCGGCGACACGGGATATATTTACGGTGACGGATTTACTTTTGAGGTTGAAAATACAACCAAAACAAATGACGGCGTATTTCTTCACTACGGCAGAATCGTTGACGGCGACAATGCCAAAACAGGGGACAGCGTTAAGACTGTTATTGACAAGGACAGAAGAAATGCGATTGCAAGAAATCACACGGCGGCTCATCTTCTCCAGGCGGCTTTGAGAAAAATTCTCGGCTCGCACGTTGAGCAGGCAGGTCAGCTTGTAAACGAGAAGACGGTACGTTTTGATTTCTCCCATTTCTCGGCTCTGAGCTCGGACGAGCTTAAAACGGTCGAGGACGAGGTAAACAATATAATTCTTTCCGCGGAAAGCGTTACAATGACCGAAATGCCGATTGAAGAGGCAAAGAAGACAGGTGCCATGGCTCTTTTCGGAGAGAAATACGGCGATGTTGTTCGCGTTGTCAAGTCCGGTGACTATTCAACGGAGCTTTGCGGAGGAACTCATGTTTCAAATACAGGAAAGCTCGGACTTTTCAAGATTATTACAGAGACCTCCGTTGCCGCAGGTGTAAGACGAATTGAAGCGGTAACGGGCACGGGCGTTCTCGAATATATTGACTCGCTCAACACGAGAATTGCGGGAACTGCGGCGGCGCTCAAGGTTTCAAACCCTGCCGACGTTGAGAAAAAAGCAATTTCCCTTGCAAACGAGCTTAAGGAAAAGGACAAGGAAATTGAAGCTCTCACCGCACAGCTTACCGAGATGCGTTCGGGCAGTCTCTTTGACGGCGCGGTAGAGGTCGGCTCGCTCAAGGTTATCGCCGCAAATGCCGGTGAGGTTACCGTCGATGAGCTTCGACAGCTTTCCGATAAGGCAAAGAGTGAGGGTGACAACGTTGTTGCTGTTTTCGGTGCTGTGAACAAAGAAAAAGGTTCGGCCAACTTTGCCGCCTGCTGTGCTCCCGAAGCCGTTAAATGCGGAGTTAAAGCCGGCGACGTAGTTCGTGCCGTTGCTAAGCTTGCAGGCGGAAACGGCGGCGGAAAGCCCGATTTTGCTATGGCAGGCGCAAAGGACATCGACAAGGTTGATGAAGCTATTGCGGCAGTTGCCGATATCGTTAAATCTCTTATTAAATAATTTGGAGGAATAAATATGGACTGTCTTTTTTGCAAAATAATCAACGGTGAAATTCCGTCGAACAAGGTCTATGAGGACGACACGGTCTTTGCTTTCCGTGATATTGAACCTCAGGCACCGACACATATTCTTATTATTCCGAAGCAGCATATCAAGTCTGCGGCTGAAATAGACGAAAGCAACAGCGCGGTTGTTGCTCACATATTTGAGGTTGCGGCAAAAATCGCAAAGCAGGAGGGTCTTGACGACGGATTCCGCATTGTCAACAACTGCGGCGATATCGCGGGGCAGAGCGTTAAGCATCTCCATTTCCACCTCATGGGCGGCAGAGAGTTCGGCTGGCCGGCAGGCTGATTGTCTTAACATCACGAGCATTTATGAATTGACCGAGGGGTTAAACATAATTCCTTTGTTATAAGTCTGAAAGGAAGTAATAAAAATGTCAGAAACATATAAAATGAAAATTGCGGGGCTCGAAAGAGAGCTTCCCGTCTGTCCGCTTAACGAAAACGTTTCTATTGCCGGTTTTATCATTTTCGGCGATGTTGAGCTTACCGTTGCGGCGGCGGCAGAGCTTCTCAAAAAGCTCCCTGAGTTTGATTACATCGTAACTCCGGAAGCCAAGAGCATTCCTCTTGCTTACGAAATGTCACGTCAGAGCGGCAAGAAATATTTTGTTGTCCGCAAGAAAGAAAAGCTTTATATGCAAAACCCCGTATCTGTATCGGTTAAGTCGATCACAACTGCCGATGAGCAGAAGCTCATTCTCGACGGCAACGACGGAAAACAGATCAAAGGAAAGAGAATCGTTATTCTCGACGACGTTATTTCAACGGGCAAGTCGCTTGAATCGGTTGAGGAGCTTGTCAACAAATTCGACGTTGACATCGTTGCCAAGGCGGCTATTCTTGCCGAGGGTGACGCAGCCGACAGAACGGACATTGTTTTCCTTGAGAAGCTTCCGCTTATCTTCAAATGAAATTGAAATACAGGCCCATGGCAATCATGGGCTTTTCATCGTTATTTGTACTGTTTGTCTGCACATATTTTGACGACAGATTTTCTTTCGCCGCAATCGGCGCAGGAGTTTTGCTTCTTGTGCTTTGCATATTCCTTGAAAAGCTCAGGTCGAGGGTAACACCGTTCTTTCTTGCCGCGGCTCTTATATTTTCGGGAATATCCTTTGAGGCGCTGACCGATTACAAAATATCGACGGCAAACGAACTCGTCGGGAAGTTGGCTGTTGTGACAGCAACGGTACTCGACAAGCCCGAATTTAAACATTCCAAGTATTACTACATTCTTGAAACTGATGAAATAAATTCGCAGAAATTCAAAACCAAGCTTCGGCTTTCTGCGGCAAACTACATTGACGCAGAGCCTTACGACACTATAAAGCTTAATGCCAAGCTTTACGATATCGGAGCATCTTCCCGTGATACGAAGCTCTATTTCCAATCAAAGGGAATATTTCTCGGCGGATACATAAGCAATTATGACGACTACCCGATAGAGATAACCAAGCACGCGGATAAGCCTGTCGGTTATTATTTATATCGGTTTCGCAGATGTGTCGAAAACCGCATACTGGATAAGCTTCCCAATGATTACGGCGGAGTCACGATAGGCATGCTGATCGGCAACAAGGATTATATTTCCGACGAAGTCAGCGGATATATTAAAAGCGCAGGTGTCGCGCCTGTGTTCGCCGTGTCGGGAATGCATCTTTCGGTTTGGGTCATGGGACTTTACGCGCTGCTGGAAATCTTTAATGTCAGGAAACGGCTTAATTCCGCAATTTCAATAGCTTTTGTTGTCCTCTTTATGGCGGCAACGGGTTTTACCGCTTCGGTCTGCCGTTCCGGTATAATGCTGATATTTGTGCTGGTGGGAAATCTTTTCTACCGAAAAGCCGATTCGGTAAATTCACTCGGTTTGGCTGCTCTGATTCTTTCTGCAATCAATCCGATGATTACCGCCGACATTGGCTTTATACTGTCATTTTCGTCAACGCTGGGCATTGTTTTACTCAATCCTTACTTTAACAAATATGTCGTATCAAAAATTCCGAACAGAACGCTGTCGTTTATTCCGAGAGCAGTTCTTGAGGCAATTTTCGTTTCTTTGAGTGCTACGCTCGGGTCGCTGGGCTTTGTCATTGTTTTTATCGGTTATATTTCCACGTATTCCGTCTTGTCAAATCTGCTGATAAGCTACGCGGCGTCGCTGTGTATGCTTATGGGCGGTATGACAGTTCTGTTCAGTCCGCTCGGCTTTGTCGGCGATATTTTCGCTGTTATAGCAGGATGTACCGCAAAATACATAGTCGCAGTTATCAAATTGATTTCATCGTTTCCGTCTGCGGTTATACCGACTGATAACATAGCGTGGACTTATGCGGTTATAGTTTCATTCACCGTCATTATCTCTTGCTTTACGATTTTCAAGAGGAGAACCGCCGCAAAGATTTCGTTTGTCGGCGTTGCTTTAACTGTTGCCGTGTGCGTGATTTTTACCAACATTGCAACCGACGGATACGATTTCGCGGAAATTTTGAATGTTGACAATGATATAGCTGTTGTGCTCGAAAACGGAAATAAGAGAGCGGTTATAATGTCCGACGGAAAGTATGCTTATACTGTCGATTCCGTTTCGTCGGCTATGGGACTGAATACCGAAAATGAAGCCGTTATAGCCGACAGCGGCAAATCAAATCTTTCTAATGTCCTTTCGCTGCTGAAGAAAGAAGAGTTTGACAAGGTAATTGTTCCGAGGAAAACCTATACGTTGTCAACTGTTTGCGGTAATGACAGGATAATCGAAACAGGTAATGCGGATATTCACCTATGGGAAACCGCAAGCATCAGATTTATTTCAAATGATGATTACGCTTTTGCTCAATGCGATATTCAGGGAATCACCGTAATGTTTGTTTTGCGCGGCGAGGACGATATTCCCGATGAATTTATGTCGGGTGATGTTCTCGTCTGCGGAAGTACTCCCGAAAGCTGTGATTTCAGCCGAATAATCATTTCGGGTGAAAGTGATTCCGATAGTCATGTTTCAACGCAGGATTGCGGAAATATAATGATAAAAATTAAGAACGGACAATATAAAATAATGATTGAGGAGGATGGATAATGCCGTCGATAACAGAAATCGAACTGAAAAAACAAATCAGCGCGAACGACTTTGCGCACCTGTACTTCCTTTACGGCGAGGAAAAGTATCTTATCCGACATTACACCTCCCTGATTATAAAAAAGGCGGTTGACCCTGCCTTCGCGGATTTTAATCTGCACGTTTACGACGCAAAGAATATTGATTTTGACGAGGTCTCACAGGCGGCGGAAGCCTTGCCGATGATGAGCGAAAGAACGCTTATTGTTATAAAAGACCTTGCCTCGGACAATCTCAATGCGGAAATGTCCGGAGGATTTCTGAAACTGATTTCCGATATACCCGATACAACGGTTATATTGATTTCAAATTCAAGTGTCGATGTAAATATGAAGAGCGCCAAGGGCAAAAAAATTCTTGCGAAAATTGACGAATACGGCTGTTCTGTTGCTTTTGAGCACGCAGGACTTAATCAGCTTATCAAGCTTGTTGAGAAAGGCGCACAGTCAAGAAACTGCACGATTTCTCCGTCCGATGCGAGATATCTTCTTAATCTCATCGGAGACGATATGACCGTAATTATAAATGAGCTTGATAAAATTTGTGCCTACAAAAAAGATGGCGAAATTCACCGTGAGCACATCGACGCCGTTGTCGTGAAAAATGTTCAGGCGAGGGTATTTGATCTTGCAAAGGCTTTGACGGCAGGAAACTGTGACCTTGCAATGGATATCCTTGATACTCTCGTTTCGATGAAAGAAGAGCCTGTGAACATACTCGGCGCGCTGATAACGCCTTACGTTGATATGTACCGCGCGAAGGTTTATGTCAGCGGAGGACTCAGGGCAGAGGATGCGGCAAGGGATTTCAACTACAAAAACAAGGAGTTCCGTTTGACAAACGGTGCAAGGGCGGCATCAAAATATTCCGTCGAACAAGTCAGACGTTTCCTTGATATTCTTGATGAAGCCGACACCTTGCTCAAAAGCAGTTCAACAAGCGGCAGACTTGTGTTGGAACAGACGATTACAAAGCTGTTGCTTGCGGCAAACGGAGAAAAGGTATGATAAAGGTCGATCAGGTCGTTATAGTCGAGGGAAGATACGACAAAATTAAGCTTTCCTCGGTAATTGACGGTGTTATTATAGAAACAGAGGGCTTCGGCATCTTTAAAAACAAGGAAAAGCAGAAGCTTATTCGCAGACTTGCCGCCGAAAAGGGAATAGTTATATTGACCGACAGCGATTCGGCAGGATTTGTTATCAGGTCGTTTATAACTTCGATCGTTCCTACGGAATACATTACAAACGTCTATATTCCTGACATCTACGGCAAGGAAAAACGAAAGGAACAACCCTCAAAGGAGGGTAAACTCGGCGTTGAGGGCATGTCGGTCGAGGTTATTGCCGATGCTTTCAAACGTGCGGGAATAGGTGTTGCGACGTCTGAAAATAAAGAAAAAAAGACAATTACGTTAAATGATTTCTATGACGACGGACTTACAGGTGCGGCGGACAGCAAATCCAAAAGAAAAAAACTGCTTTGCTATCTTGACCTGCCGGAAAGAATGTCAACGAAAGCTATGCTTGATATATTTAATTTATTTATGACTTATGATGAATACAAAAACGCAGTCGGGGAGGCTATAAAATGAGAATCGGACATGGATATGATGTTCACAGGCTTGTTGAAAACCGCGATTTAATTGTCGGCGGAGTTAAAATTGACTATGAAAAGGGACTTCTCGGTCATTCCGATGCCGATGTGCTTCTTCACGCTGTCAGCGATTCGCTTCTCGGTGCGGCGGCTCTGGGTGATATCGGCGGAATGTTTCCCGATAATGATCCCGAATTTCTCGACGCCGACAGTCTTGTCCTTTTGAGAAAGGTTTATGAAAGACTGCGCGAAAACGGTTACAGAGTAATCAATGTCGACGCGACAATTATTGCTCAGAAGCCGAAGATGAAGCCGTATATTCCCGAAATGAGAATGAATATCGCTGCTGCGCTCTCTTTGGATACGGACAGCGTAAGCGTTAAAGCGACTACCGAGGAGGAAATGGGCTTCACAGGCAGGGGAGAAGGAATTTCCGCTCATTGCGTTTGCCTTATTGATAATGTCGAAAAGCTGTGATATAATTATTTAAATCTAATTAAAACGGAGTAAAGAAATGAACGGTTTACTGGATAATATCAGCGTTCTGTGGGAACGTCTGCTTGCGTTGTTTTCTTCTTACAATATAATAACCGATACGCTTGACATTGCTTTTGTCGCTTTCCTGATTTTCAGCGCAATAAAAATGCTCAGGGAAACAAGAGGTATTCAGATTGTCAAGGGTCTTGTCATAGTCGCGTTGATTTATTTTGTGATAAACCTGCTTAATATGCAGGCAAGCACCTATCTTTTCAAGACGATTCTGAGAGATTTCATTCTTGTGCTGATTATTCTTTTCACACCTGAAATTCGTCATGCACTCGAAACAATGGGCAGAAGCCGTTTTGCTTTTCTCAATTTCTTCGGGGCTCAGCAGGGCGACGCACTTTATGAGAGAAAGAAAAGAGCGGTGCTCGAAATATGCAAGGCTTGCCGCGATATGAGCGACAAGAAAATCGGTGCGCTTATCATCTTTGAAAGAAACACCATGCTCGGCGACATAATTAACACGGGAACGGTTGTTGATGCTAAGGTTTCACGCGAGCTTATAAACGCGTTGTTTTTCCCGAATTCCGCACTCCATGACGGCGGAGTTGTTATAAGGGACGGAAGAGTTAAAGCTGCCGGCTGTATTCTTCCTCTGACGGAAAACAATCTTCTCAGCAGCGAACTCGGAACCCGTCACAGAGCCTCGCTCGGTATCAGCGAAAAGAGCGATGCGGTAGCTGTTGTTGTTTCCGAAGAGACCGGAAAGATATCCATTGCGTGCGGAGGAGAGCTTGAGCGCGATATTTCCGACGGTGTTTTGATTGAAAGAATGATGGAGTATATCCTGCCGGACACATCGGACAAGGCGAAAAATTCATTTTTCTCCGTAGTTCTTGATAAGATAAAGGAGAGGTTTAAGAAATGAACAAGAAAAGACTGAACCTCAGACAGCTTTTTTCAAACACAAAATTTCTTGTTGTTTTTTCAATTGTTGTCGCTTTTATTTTTTGGATAGTTGTTGCGCTTGAATATGCGCCTGTTGTTGAAAATGAAATCGACAACATTCCTGTCAAGATTGATATGGAAAACAGCGTCCCCGATAAGCTCGGACTTCAAATTTTCGGTCAGAGCGAGTACACAATCAATATCACCGTTAAAGGTAACAGATATGTTGTCGGCGGCGATCTGCTGACAGCTGACGACTTTGAAGCGACGGCACAGACAGCCTATGTCGATGCCGCAGGAAATCACAATCTCCAGGTCAAGGTAACCGCAAAGGACGCAAATGCGGACTATGAGATTATTTCAAAATCGGCGGATTACATTGAGGTTTATTTTGACAAATATGCCGAGAAAGAGGTCACCGTAACTCCGAGGATTATTTCGGATCTCGACGACTATACCGATGACGACTATATGTTCGATAAAGAGGACATTATTTACAACACCAAGACGGTCAAGGTCAGCGGAGCACAGACCGAGGTTAATGCCGTTAAAGCGGCTTATGCCGATATTGAAATAAATAAGGCCTTGACGGAGAGTGTGACCGTTGATTCGAGTGTTGTTCTCAGCAACGGCAACGATATGGAAACGAAATATGTCACGATCAACGGCGACAGCTCGCTGAAGATTCCCATAACGCTTCCCGTTTACAGGATTCGCACATTGCCGACCTCGGTTTCCTTTACGGATGCACCGTCGGATTATGTTTCAAAACCGTTGAGCTACACCTGTTCTCCGTCCATTGTCCGTGTTGCGGTGCTCCAGAACGGCGGAACGGACTCCAAGTCCTTTGAAGTCGGCTCGATTGATTTTAAAGACATTATTCCGTCAAGAAAAACTTTCACATTCAATGCTTCCGATATTAAAAACGCGAAAATGCTTGACGGAACAACAACATTTACGGTTGAGCTTGATACGGATTCACTTTCCTATTCATCGTTTACGGTCGGAAGCTCGCAGATAAGCGTCACCGGTTCTGATAAGATTACTGCTAAAAATGTTGACGCTGATTCGCTCGGCAAGATTGTTGTTGTCGGAAAAACAACCGATCTCGCTCAGATAAACAGCAGTATGATTTCCGTAAATGTCAATCTTTCGGGAGTTACGCTTACTGAGGGAGAAAATACTGTTCCTGCCGCCGTTACGCTCAGAAATTCGGGCAAATGCTGGGTCTGCGGAACGTATAATATTACAATTACAAATTAAATTTATACCGACGGTTCATTCCGTCGGTATTTTTGTTAAAATTTTGAGAATTTTATTTAAATTATATTGTAAAAGACTGTATAAGTGTGTTATAATAATCAGAAATCAAAATGGGAGTTTTAATGGCTTAATGTCATTTGTCACGAAAGGAGGGTCAATATGAAAAAGCTGAAAATATTTGTTTCTCTGCTGCTCGCTGTTTCGCTCATCGTTTCTTTAAGCGGCTGTTCTTTCCGTTTTTCTTCGTTTGACAACCTCCTGAGACCGCCCAAGCTTTCCGGAAAATATCAGGGCTTGCAGGATTCCTTTGAAAAATCAGTCGACAAGGAATACAGCCTTATTGCACCGGAAAACGGCGCTTTTCGCTCGGCTTTCACTACATACGATTTCGATAATGACGGTGACGAGGAAGCTATTGTTTTTTACACAGAAAAGAAAAATCCCGACCTTGTGAAAGTTTTTTATTTTGAATATAAAAATAATGACTGGCACGCCGTCGGATCGTTTGACGGACTCGGCAGTTCTGTTGATGAGGTCAAGCTTGCCGATCTTGACCACGACGGAAAGTCGGAAATCATAATCGGCTGGACATTGTATTCAAGCAAGACAAACAAGATTTTTGCCGTTTACAATATTTCTAACGAAAACTTTGAGCTGATGTCATCTTTCCCGTATTCGTATATGACCGTCTTTGACGTCAACGGCGACGGAATAGAAGATATATTTGCAATGAGCGTTGATTCAACCGTTGCAGACCATCTGACAGCCTGTGCGACTGTTTATAACTATGACGCCAAGACCAAGGCGATGCAAACGCTTAGCTCCGTAAAAACAGACGGTAATATCTCCTCATATTCGGCAGTCAATACAGAAAAAATTGATGATATCAGATTGATTTATGTTGACGCTTACAAGGGCGACAGCGATATGATAACCGAGGTTATTTATTGGGATGACAGCACAAACTCACTTGTTGCTCCGCTGTTTGATTTTGCAACTCAGTCCACGATACTTACCCTTAGACATACCAAGCTTGCCACTCAGGACATTGATTCGGACGGATTCCTTGAAATCCCCGTCAGTGTGGAGATGCCGGGTTCCTCGGTCGTCGATAATGATAACGTGCTTCTTGCTGCGACAGCGGCGGCAAATTCCGCAGACGGCACCGATAATGTACCGTCAAAAAGCTTGTATTACACCAAATGGGTAAAGTTCCGTGATGACAAACTGCGTTCCGTGAAGTATTCGGTAATCGACGAAAAATCAGGTTACATTCTTACAATTCCGAGCAGCTGGGTAGGCAGGCTCACGGTTCTCGGAAACGACGGTCAATGGGACTACTACCGCTGGGAGAACGGAGAGCAGAAAGTCGGAGATCTGCTGTTCAGCATAAGTTATTATGACAAAAACGATGAGCAGGCTAAGGCAAAGCACATGGACACGAAGCTGCTCACTTCCTACGCAAGCACGGTTTATGTATACACAATTTCCGAAGCAGGCTATGATTTCGGAATCAAGGACGAAACATTGAAAGAAAACTTTAATACGACAGCTTTAGGAGGAAAAAAATGAAACCTGTAAAAATACTTGTCGCCGAGGACGAAGAGTCAATCAGAGAATTTATTGTAATCAATCTCAAGCGTGCAGGCTATGATGTAATCGAGGCATTCGACGGACTTGACGCTTATGAAAAGTACAAGCTTAATTCCGACGGAATCGCAATAGCTGTTCTTGACATTATGATGCCGAGAATGGACGGACTTGAGCTGTGCAAAAAGCTGCGTGCGATGAGCAATAACATCGGAATTATGATGCTTACGGCAAAAACTCAGGAAATGGACAAGGTAAACGGTCTTTTGCTCGGAGCCGACGACTATGTTACAAAGCCGTTTTCTCCGTCCGAGTTTACCGCAAGAGTTGACGCGCTTGCACGAAGAGTCACTTCAAACCAGAAAGATACTCCCGATGAGGACGATGAAAATACAATTACATCGGGTGATTTTAAGCTTGACTGCAAGAGCAGAACGCTTACATATCAGGGACGCAAGATTGACGTTACACAGGTTGAGTTCCAGATACTTGAATATTTCTTCCGCAACCAGGGAACCAATCTCAGCAGAACGGATATTCTCAACCACGTTTGGGGTACGGAGTATTACGGCGAAGAAAAAATTGTCGACGTTAATGTGCGCCGCATAAGAAAGAAAATTGAACCTGATCCGTCTAACCCGAAGCATCTCCTCACAAGATGGGGCTTCGGATATGTTTGGATCTGAAGTAACAATTTTTAAATTATAAATCGGGAGGTGACGCAGGTGGCTGCAGAAGCAAAAAAAGAAAACTTTAAGGGCGGTCTTACACGCCGCTGGCTTATTCAGACGACAACTATAATTGCCGCTGTTCTGCTTATAATCTGCATCATTGCGTCATACCTGATCCATTCATACTATTATGCAACTGCCGAAAGAAAAATTGAATCCTATGCAAACGGAATTGTTGACGTATACTTTGAAAACTACGCTTCAACCGATGAGGCAGTTTTTGAAAAGGGCGCAAGGGAATATATCGGCGACTTTGCCGACAAATCTTCCGTTGAGGTTTGGATACTTGACCGATACGGTAATGTGCTGATTTCTTCAAGCGGTTTCCCCGTCAACGAAAAAGCAAAAATTCCAGAATACGAAGCCGCTATTGAAAGTCAGACAAAATCCGCTGTTTGGCACGGAGCCAATGCCTCGGACGAAAACATTATTGCGCTGACCAAAATTATAACAAACTCCGAGAATCAACAGGTCGGTTCAGTCAGATATATGATTTCCCTTGAGGAAGTTGACAATCAGATTACTACATGGTATCTCATAATTTTACTTGCGTTTTTGCTTCTTGTTGTCCTGCTTGTCATTTCCGGAATGGTTTTCATAAGCTCCATCGTCAAACCGATTCAGGAGGTCTGCGATACGGCAAAAATGATTGCAAACGGCAATTATGACGCGCGTATAGACCATTATCTTTACAAGGACGAGGTCGGTCAGCTTTGCAGTACGATAAATGATATGGCGGAGAAAATCAAGACCTCCGACAAGATAAAAAATGACTTCATTTCAACGGTTTCTCACGAGCTGAGAACGCCGCTGACGGCGATAAAGGGCTGGGGCGAAACGCTTTTACAGATAGGTGACACGGACCCTGCGCTTACCAAACGCGGAATGAATGTCATTATCAGCGAATCCTCGCGGCTTAACGGAATAGTTGAGGAACTGCTTGACTTTTCAAGAATGCAGAGCGGAAGAATGGTTCTCAAAAACGAGAAGATGGACATTCTTGCTGAGCTCGACGAAACTGTTTTCGCATTCAAGGACAGAGCAATGCGCGAGGGTATTGACCTTGTTTACAATGCTCCGAACCTACCGGCGCCGATGGACGGTGATCCCGACAGAATCAAGCAGGTATTTGTAAACATTCTCGATAATGCGCTGAAATACACCAAGCAGGGCGGCAAAATCGTCACCGTTGCCGAGGTTAAGGACGACAAAATTACAATACGCTTTTCCGACACGGGCTGCGGAATTTCCGCAGAGGATTTGCCGCACGTTAAGGAGAAGTTCTACAAGACGAATATGACAGTTCACGGGTCGGGCATCGGTCTTGCCGTTGTTGACGAGATCGTTAAGCTTCACCACGGAACATTTGACATAGACAGCGTTCTCGGACAGGGAACAACCGTCACAGTCAGCTTTGATATTGACCATGTTGAGCTTGAAGACGTGTGGGATATCGACGCGGCAATTGCGGCGGAAAACGAAAAGAAATCAATGGAGGAAAATGAAGATGCCTGAAAATAATAAGGTAAGCGTCGGCGGACAGGCACTTATGGAGGGCGTTATGATGAACGGTCCCAAGGGTGTTGCAATGGCGCTCAGACTGCCCGACGGCAGAATTGAAACACAGCTTAAAAAGGCTCACTTTCTCAGGGATAAATATAAATTTGCGAGAATACCGTTTGTCAGGGGTCCGATAAGTTTTGTTGAACAGATGATATTCGGCTATAAATGCCTTATGGAATCCGCCGAAAAGACAACGGCTTTGGAGGACGACGGTACGGAGGAAATGTCCAAGCTTGACCGCTGGCTTTCCGATCACTTCGGACCGAAAATGATGACGGTTATCGGCATAATTTCCGGAATAATCGGCTTTGCGCTTGCATTTTTCCTGTTTATGTGGCTGCCGAGCCAGGTTGCCGACCTTATTCTCGGCAAGGGAAGCGTTAATGTATGGAAGCCAGCCATTGAGGGTATTATGAGAATTATAATTTTCGTTACCTATATGTGGACGGTTTCGCTGATGAGCGATATAAAAAGACTGTTTATGTATCACGGAGCCGAACACAAATCAATTTTCTGCTACGAGAACGGACTTGACCTGACGGTTGAAAACGTCAGAAAACAGCGCAGATTTCACCCTCGCTGCGGTACAAGCTTCATTTTCCTGACGCTCATAATCAGTATTATTATTTCGACAATCGTTGTAATGATTTTCCCAGGTGTTCGTGACTACAAGGCAATTTGGATGATTATTAAAATACTCATTCTTCCGCTTATAATGAGTATCGGATATGAGACGATCCGACTTGCCGGCAAAAAAGACAATCTTTTCACACGCATTGTTTCAGCTCCGGGACTGTGGCTTCAGCGCATAACCACCAAGGAACCGACAGATGATATAATCGAGGTAGGAATTGCGTCGCTGAAGGTTGCTCTCGGACTGGAAAAGGAAAACATAAACGATCCCGCTCCGACGGAAAATGACGGTGATATCGACAATGACGGTCAATGAACTATACAATCTCGGCAAGAAAAAGCTCTCTGAAGCGTGCATTGAAGATTTTGAATTTGACAGCCGATGTCTCCTTGAGTTTTGCCTGAGTATCGGCACAACGGATTTTTTACTCTCAAAAAATAATGCCGTTGACAGCGAAACCGAGAAAGAGTATTTTCGATTGATTGAACGCCGTACAGCAGGAGAACCGCTGCAGTATATACTCGGCAAGTGGGAGTTTATGGGTTTGCCGTTTTATGTCGGAGAAGGAGTTTTGATTCCTCGCCCTGAGACGGAGCTTCTTGTTGAATTTGCTGTTGATTTTCTGAAAGATAAAAAGAATCCGATCGTATTTGATTTATGTTCGGGAAGCGGCTGTATAGCGATAAGCGTTGCAAAGCTTGTGAAAAATGCAAGCGTTTTTGCAGTAGAAAAATCTTCGGAAGCGTTCGGTTATCTCAAGAAAAATATTTCTCTCAATTCAGCCGATAACGTTACGGCGTTAAACGGGGATATATTTGACAAAAAAATTTTATGTGACATAACACCCGACCTTATTCTCTCCAATCCGCCGTATATTCGTTCGGAAGATATAAATACCTTGCAGCTCGAAGTCAGAAAAGAACCTGTTATGGCTCTTGACGGCGGCGACGACGGATATGATTTTTACCGTGAGCTTGCCGACAACTGGCTGGTGCGCCTGAGTGATTCGGGAGCGATAGCGGTTGAATGTGCCGAGGATCAGACAGAAACCATTTCAAAAATGTTTGGCAAGGTCGGCAAAAAAATAAGTGTTATTAACGATCTCAGCGGCTTGCCGAGAGTCGTTACGGCACACAAATAAAAATCGGAGTTTTATTATGTTAATCAGCTTACTGAAAAGGGGAGATCCTCTTTCAATAATAATCGGACTTTGCGTCAGTATGTTTGTCGTTTTCTGCACAATGCCTATTCATGAGTACGCTCATGCGCTTGTAGCAACAAAGCTCGGCGATGACACACCGCGGCTCAGCGGAAGACTTACGCTCAACCCGATGGCTCACATTAGCCCGTGGGGTGCGTTGATGATTGCTCTTGTCGGTTTCGGCTACGCTAAGCCCGTGCCTGTCAACGTCCGTAACACAAGACTAAAGAACAAGAAACTTGCAATGGCTCTTATTGCGCTTGCAGGTCCGTTGTCCAATCTGATTGTCGGATTTCTTTCCGTGATGTGTATGTACATCGTTGCGGCGATTGCATCAAAGAACGGCGGCAGTCAATCTGCTGCGGCGATAGCATTTTATAGTTTTTTCAATTTTTCTGCGGTAATCAATATCAACATCGCCGTTTTCAATCTTATCCCTATACCTCCGCTTGACGGTTCGAGAATACTTTTTTCAATTTTGCCGACAAAATATTATTTCTCGATTATGAAATATGAACGATATATTCTTGCGGTACTTTTCCTGCTCCTTTTGACGGGCGCACTTACTGTTCCGCTCAGCTATCTGTCAAATTTTGTTTACAATCTGTTCGATAAACTCTTTTATTTGATTTTCAATTAAGGTGAAATAATGGAAGCAATTTCTTACAAGCTTGATGTGTTTGAGGGTCCTCTTGACCTTCTGCTTCATCTGATAAGCAAGCATAAAATTGATATAAATGATATTCCGATTCTTCTTCTGGTTGAACAGTATCTTGATTATGTCCGTCAGATGAAAGAGGAAAATATGGAGGTTGCCAGCGAGTTCCTTGAGATGGCGGCAAGACTTATCTATATCAAAACAGTTTCACTTCTTCCCGTTCACGAGGAAGAGGCAGACGAACTGAAAAAGGAGCTTCAGGGCGAACTGCTGGAGTATCAGGACTGTCAGATCATGGCAAAGAAGCTTGCCGAACAGGCAAACGGATTTGAACAGTATTCAAGAGAACCCGAAAAATTTGCTCCCGATATGACTTACACTCGCTTGCATCAGCCGATAGAGCTTCTCAAGGCATACATCAACGCCGTCGGAAGAGGTAAAAGAAATCTTCCGCCGCCGATTGAAGCTTTTTCGGGCATTGTTGCTCACAAAATTGTTCCCATAAGAGAACGTGTCAGCTACATCATGGGCAGCCTCTTCCGAAAGAAAAAGCAGCGTTTTGTTTCTTTCTTTGAAAGGGCTGAATCACGTTCCGAAATGGTTGCAACTTTTCTTGCAATACTTTCCCTTGCAAAGGACAAAAAAATTACTCTCACTCAGATTGACGATGATCTTGAGGTTGAAATGATTGATTCTGACATAAACTTTGACGCGGAGGACGACTACAAGAATGAAAATGAATGAATTACAGGGCGCTGTTGAGGCAATACTTTTTGCAGCCGGTGAACCGCTTGAAATCGAAAGAATATGTCAGGCGCTTGAATGTGAAAAAGAGCCGGTTGAGGAAGCGCTTAAAGGAATTGAAGAAACGTTAAACTCCGTAAACAGCGGCATCAGACTTGTTAAAATGGACGATATGTATCAGCTTTGCACACGGCAGGAATATGCCGAGCAGGTCAGAGCCGTACTTGAAATAAAGAAAAACACACCGCTATCCGGCGCGGCATTTGAGGTTCTTGCGGTAATCGCATATAACCAGCCGGTTACAAAATCCTTTGTTGAGCAGGTCAGAGGAGTTGACTGTTCCGGTGTTATCGGAACCCTGATCGCCAAGGGACTTATCGAGGAACGCGGCAGACTTGAATTGCCGGGCAGACCGCTTATTTACGGCACCACTCCCGAATTTCTTAAGTGCTTTTGTGTTTCAAGTCTTGATGATCTGCCGGATCTGCCCGAACACGAAGATCTCCCGAAAAATGAGGAGATAAACGGTCAGCTTGAAATTGACCTGAATGACGGAGAAATCATTGAAAACCAGATGATTACAGGCGAACCGGTAAGGGTTACCGAAGAATAAATTGCGGAGGTGATGGAATGACGGCGTTATACATAATTCTCGGAATAATTGCATTTTTTGTACTTGTTCTGAGTATTCCTGTCGTTCTGGATCTTGAATATACGGACAGCGTAAGATGCAGGGTCTCGTGGCTCTTTTTGAAGTTTGATCTCTATCCTTTCCCCGAAAAGAAAAAGAAAGAGGACAAGCCCAAGGAAGAGAAAAAAGAAGAAAAGCCAGAAGAGAAAAAGGACGAGGCTTCCAAACCGAAAAAGGAAAATTTCCTTAAGACGTTCTACAACAATCAGGGCTTGTCGGGTGTTATAGAGCTTCTCAACAACTGCGTCAGCGCATTAAAACGGTTTTCTGTCCGCTTTATAAAGAGAGCGGTTATAATCAAAAAATTTCATCTTGACATTCACATAACAGAGGGTGACGCCGCCGCAACGGCACTGAAATACGGCAAGGTCTGTTCGGGACTTTACCCGTCGCTCGGCTACATCTGTTCCAATATGAAGGTCAAGGACTATAAAGTAAATGTATATGCCGACTATTGCGGCGAAAAAACAACGGTTGAGTTTATCACAAAAACGGCATTCATTCCGCGAGCATTGATTAACGCGGGAATTGCACTTGTTTTCAGTTTATTGAAACAGCTTTTAAAAGTTGTTATTTCAAATAATAAATCTTCAAACACTACAAACAGAAAGGCGGACTAACAATGAAAGATCAGTCAGCATCAGGAATCCTTGCAACGGCAATTGACAAGATCAAAGATATGGTCGATTGTCAGACAATTATCGGTGATCCGATCGACGCAGGCGACGGAATCAAAGTTATTCCCATCTCAAAGGTAACATACGGCTTTGCTTCCGGCGGTTCGGACTTCCCGACAAAGGGCACGAAGGAGCTTTTCGGCGGCGGCGGCGGAGCGGGAGTAACAATTTCTCCGGTTGCTTTCCTCGTAATCAATAAAGGCGAAGTAAGCGTTAAGTATATCTGCGAGGGCTCTGAAAGCTCTGCGGAAAGAATTATCGGAATGGTTCCCGACGTTGTCAACAAGGTTGGCGATATCGTCAATAAGTTCAACAACGATAAAAAGGAAGACAAAGACGATTCCGTATTCGTTGAGGAATAATTACTAAAATAATACCGTTCACACCTGCATATAGTTTTATATGGCAGGTGAGTGGTATGTTAAAAAGAATATTTGTTTTTCTGACTGTTTTGTGTACGATGACGGTTAGTGTTAGTGCGCTCGGTGCAGGGGATATATCAGCCGAATGTGCTGTACTTATAAACGAGCAAACAGGCGAAGTTCTATTTGAAAAAAACGCCTATTCCGAACATTCGATGGCGAGCACGACAAAGATAATGACCTCATTGCTTGCGGCGGAATCCGGTAAGCTTCACGACGAAATTACGGTAAAGAAAGCGATGATAAACGTTGAGGGAACATCTATGGGTCTGCTTGACAGCGACAGCGTTTCCCTTTATGAGCTTATTTACGGTATGCTTCTTTCGTCGGGCAATGATGCCGCCAACGTTACGGCGTGCTATCTCGGTGGAAATGTTGAAAATTTCGCTTCACTGATGAATCAAAAGGCTGCCGAGCTCGGAATGGAAAATACGCACTTCGTTACACCGTCGGGTCTTGATGACGATGAGCATTATTCGACCGCTTACGATATGGCGCTGCTCGGAAGATACGCTGTTAAAAATCCTGTTTTCAGGGCGGCGTGTTCCTCGAAAAAGGCTGTTTTGACATACGGAAATCCTCCGTACAGGCGGACTTTGTACAACCACAACCGTCTTTTGAGCAGTTATAAGTATGCGCTCGGAATAAAAACGGGCTTCACCAAAAAAAGCGGACGATGTCTTGTCTCTTATGCGGAAAAAGACGGCGTTGGTCTTGTTGCGGTTACGCTTAATGCGCCGAATGACTGGAGCGATCACCGAGAAATGCTTGATTACGGTTTTTCGGCGGTTGAAAAGTCCGAAATATCGGCAAATATTCCCAAAAAGCTAAGCGTTGTCGGTGGAAATGTTGAAAACATAAGCATTAAATCGGAACCGTTTGGTTTTTCGGGCGCTGAAAAAAGCAAAGTGACTCAAAAAATCAGTCTGGAGCATTTTATTTACGCTCCCGTCAACACGGGTGATAAGGTCGGAGAAGTGAGCTATTACTTCAACGGCGAATGCATCGGAACAAACGATATTGTGGCTGAGACATCGGTTTCCGTAAAAAACACGAACAGTAAACAGGAAAAGAAAAGCTTTTTTGAAAGAATTAAGGAGAGGTTATTTAATGACTGATGATAGAATCAGGCTTCAAAAATATCTTTCTATGTGCGCTGTCGCTTCGCGCCGCAAGGCAGAGGAGCTTATCGCACAGGGAAAGGTCAAGGTAAACGGTAAGGTCGCTCAGATCGGCGATAAGGTAAGTCCGAGACACGACACCGTTACAGTCAGCGGTAAAAAAATCACCGCGGGACGAAAGAATATTTACATTATGCTTCATAAGCCGAGAGGCTTTATAACCACAATGGATGACGAAATGGGCAGGAAATGCGTTGCGGAGCTTGTTTCGGACGTAGGTGCAAGAGTATATCCCGTCGGCAGACTTGACAAGGACTCCGAGGGTCTTCTGCTTATGACAAATGACGGCGAGTTCGCTAACTTTATGACCCATCCGTCAAAGCATATTCCTAAAACCTACAGGGTCACGGTACGTCCCGATGTCACCGAGAATATGCTGACTGCGTTTTCAACCGGAATGGAAATTGACGGACGTATTACAGCTCCTGCAGACGCAAGAATAATCGAAAAGCAGGAAAACCGCGTTGTCCTTGAAATTGTGCTTTACGAAGGACGTAACAGGCAGATCAGAAAAATGTGCGAATCACTCGGACTTGAGGTCGCAAGACTTAAAAGAACCTCGATGGGTTCGCTCAAACTCGGTATGCTTCACCCCGGAAAATGGCGCGAGCTGACCGAGGATGAGGTGCACAAGCTGATGGTTTCTTCGGGTATGAAAGTAAACAAGTTCTGAGGTGAAAGCTTATGATTAGATTTTTACCCGTTACGAATGACAAGCTTCCCGAACCGTTTTGTTCCGACTCGACCCTTAACGGATACATCGGATACGATATGAACAATAATTCGGCTGAATGTGGATTTTCCGTGTTCAGGCTGAACGGATACACAATGGAGGTTGTCGGAGTTTATACCGACGGCGACGACGAAATCGTTGAGGGTTTCATAAGAAGCTCTCTCAATTACGGAGCCAACCGCGGCGCCTACATAGCCTTTTATAAAGCCGAAAAAGGGACAAGCGTTGCCGAAACACTCGGTTTTAGGAAGAACAGCGACGGTGTTTACGAGGGTGAGATTCCCGAACTGCTTGCAGGAAGCTGTTGTAAACATTGAAAATAACTGTGCAATCCGCACGTCTCAACTGTGCGGTATTGCCTTAAATAAATATCGGAAGTAGGTTTATTATGGTTAAAAGTATGACCGGATACGGCCGAAGTCAGGAAATGATCGACGGAATGAACATAACCGTCGAGATAAAAAGCGTTAATCACAGGTACTTTGATTTTTCGTCGAGAACGCCCCGTACATACGGCTTCCTTGATGAGAAGCTGAAATCCTTTGTTCAGTCCAGAGTTTCACGCGGAAAAATCGAATGTTATGTTCAGGTTGATAACCTTGAGGATGATTCGGTTGTTGTCGAGGTAAATCAGTCCCTTGCAGACGGATATGTTAAAGCGTTTGACAAACTTTCGCAGACTTACGGCATTGAAAACAATCTGAACGCAGGAATACTTGCAAGAATGAACGATGTTCTTGTCATTCGCAAGGCGGAGGCTGACGAGGATAAGATTTGGAACGCCGTCCGCACGGTTGCGGAAAAAGCGGTCGACAAGTTTATTGCAATGCGTGAGATTGAGGGAGAAAAGCTCCGTGACGACATTCTTTCCAGGGCGGATTTGATTCTTTCCTACGTTGCCTTTATCGAGGAACGCTCTCCGCAGACTGTCAAGGAATATAACGACAAGCTTCTTGCAAGAATGCAGGAGCTTCTCGGCGATATCCACGTTGAAGAATCGAGACTTCTCACGGAGGCGGCAATATATGCGGACAAGATTGCCGTTGCCGAAGAGACCGTAAGACTCAGAAGCCACATTTCACAGCTTCGCGAATTTTTTGAATCGACGGAAGCTATCGGCAGAAAGATGGATTTCCTTGTACAGGAGATCAACCGTGAGGCTAACACTATCGGTTCCAAGGCGTGCGACGTTGAAATTGCAAAACGTGTTCTTGAAATCAAAGCGGAAGTCGAGAAAATCCGCGAGCAGGTTCAGAACATTGAGTAACGGGGTGTTTATATGAAGCTTATCAATATCGGTTTCGGCAATATGGTCAACGCTGAAAGAATCATTGCGATCGTCAGCCCCGAATCTGCTCCGATAAAGAGAATTGTCCAGGACTGCAAGGAAAAGGGCACTCTCATCGACGCAACCCACGGCAGAAGAACCAGAGCGGTTATAATAACCGACTGCGACCAGGTTATTCTGACTTATTTGCAGGCGGAAACGGTTGCCAACAGATTTGATGAAGACAAGGATTATGAGGAGGATGAGGACGATGAAGAATAACGGAATGTTGGTTGTTCTTTCAGGTCCCGCAGGTTCGGGAAAGGATACGGTTATTTCCGAACTTTTCAAATCAGATTTTGATATCACAAAATCGGTTTCAATGACAACCAGAAAGCCGCGAGACGGCGAAACCGACGGAATAGATTATATGTTTGTCAGCGAAGAGGATTTTCTTGACGCGGTTGAAAACGGCGAATTGCTTGAATATGCTCGGTACGGTATCAACTACTACGGCACGCCGAAGGGTCCTGTTGATAAATGGCTTGATGACGGACATATAGTAATTTTAAAAATTGACGTTGAGGGCGCGGGAAATATCAGAAAGCTTTACCCCGACGCTGTCAGTATATTCATTATGCCGCCGAGTATGGAAATACTTGAAAAGAGACTTCGTAACCGCGGCAGCGAAGAAGAAGAGGATGTTCTCAGGCGTCTCAAAATCGCCGTTAAGGAGATTGAAAGATGCAGGAACGAGTATGATTATGTTGTTATCAACGACGATCTTAAGGATGCCGTTGATGATATAAAGACAATTATAACTGCCGAAAAACATAAAGTAAGCAGATGTAATATTTTTTTAAGTGAGGTATGTAAAAATGTTTGATCAGAACAAAAAATTCAAATTCAATCCTGATTTAAGCTCGGTGCTTTCAAATCACATCAGCCGTTATTCTCTTGTCAGAGCAACAGCGAAGCGCGCAAGAGAAATCTCTGAGGAAGCCGAAGAGGACGGAATCATTCTTGTTGAAAAGCCGGTAAGCATTGCTCTTGACGAAATTCTCAACAACAAATACGAAATCGTTGAGCCGGACGAGATAAAGGATCTTTAAGAAAAAACCGCACAAATAATTTAACGGAGGTAAAAAATGTCTGTCAAGCGTGTTGCGGCTGTTGCCGTTGAAAACTCAACGTTTTCTTTTGACAAGCCTTTCAGTTACCTCCTCGGTGGCGAACCGTGTATGCCGGGCTGTCGTGTTCTTGTACCGTTCGGCAGGGGAAACAAGTGTCGTCAGGGCATAGTTCTTTCTGTCGGCAATGAGAAAAGTGAAGCCCGACTGAAGAGTATTTCTCAGCTTATAGACGATACGCCTGTTCTCAATGATGAAATGCTGAAGCTCTGCGAATGGCTGAAAGACAGAACTTTCTGCACATATTTTGATGCGGTCAGAGCTGTTTTGCCGTCGGGAATGTGTCACCGAACAATAACAACCTATACTGCCGTTCCTCAGGCGGATATTTCCGGCTGCGATGCGGCTGAAGCGCAGATTTATAACTTCCTTCTGCAAAAGAAAGGATATGTCGAAGGTGAAAAACTGCTTTCAACGCTCGGATTTGAACCGAAGCTTTCTTTGCTTGAAGATATGTCAAAAAAAGGTCTGCTTTTCAGAAACTATGATTCTGTCAGACGAATGGGTGATCTCACGGTTAAAACCGTCAGACTGACCGAAAGCGGAAAGGATCTGCTTGAAACATCTCAGAAGCTTACTAAAAAACAAATTGAAATACTTAATTTGCTGACGGAGCTTGATTCAGCTTCGGTCAAGGAGATATGTTATTTCACGGGATTTACTCCGTCGGTCGTTCAGGCTCTCGAAAGAAAGGGACTTGTTGAAATCTTTGACAACGAGATTTACCGCGACCCATACGCCGACAAGCCGAATGAGATAATCAAGGAAAAAATCGTCCTTAACGATGAACAGCAGAAAGCATACGAGAATTTACTCGAACAGTACGAAAAGAGAGAGGGAAGTGCATCTCTTCTTTTCGGCGTTACAGGTTCGGGCAAAACTATGGTGTATCTGAGTCTTATTGACAAGATGCTTGAAAAAGAAAAAAACATCATTGTTATGGTTCCCGAAATTGCTCTTACACCTCAGACATTAAGTCTTTTTATGCGTAGATACGGAAAGGATGTCGCCGTTTTTCACAGTGCACTTTCGGCAGGTCAGCGGCTTGACGAGTGGAAACGCGTAAAAAGGGGAGAGGTCAGAATCGTTGTCGGCACAAGAAGCGCAATTTTTGCGCCGCTTGAAAATATCGGGCTGATAATCGTTGACGAGGAGCAGGAGCATACATACAAATCGGAGCAGACGCCGAGATACAGCGCGAAAGATGTTGCGCGTTTCCGCTGTGCTTTTCACAAGGCTTTGCTTGTCTTTTCCAGCGCAACACCGAGTATAGAGACCTACGCAAAGGCGCTCAACGGTCAATATACACTCAATAGGCTTACGCAAAGATATTCTTCATCAACTCTTCCTCAGGTCAGGATCGTTGATATGCTCACGGATGCGCTCAGCGAATCATCCAACCTCAGCGAAGAGCTTAAACAAAGACTTCAATTTAACCTTGATAACGGCAGGCAGTCAATTCTGCTTATCAATCGGCGCGGCTACAATACCTTCGCCGAATGTAAAGCGTGCGGACACGTTATGACCTGCCCGTCGTGCAGTATTTCAATGACATATCACCATGCAAACGGCAGGCTGATGTGCCATTACTGTGGCTTTTCCGTTCCTTTCACGGACACCTGTCCCGAATGTGGTTCGCATGATGTCAGATACTCCGGCACGGGAACTCAGAAAATTGAAGACGAGCTTTCGACTGTGCTTCCGCAGGCAAAAATACTGAGAATGGACGCGGACAGCACAATGGGTCGCTATTCCCATGAAAATAAGCTTAAGGACTTTGCCGACGGAAAATATGATATACTCCTCGGTACACAGATGGTCGCCAAGGGTCTTGACTTTGAAAATGTTACGTTAGTCGGAGTCATCAATGCCGACCAGCAGCTTAATAACGATGATTTCCGCAGTCAGGAACGCACCTTTGACCTGCTGACCCAGGTTGTCGGAAGAGCCGGAAGAGGAAAGTATGATGGCACGGCTGTTATACAGACTTGTAATCCCGAAAATGACGTCATTAGAATTGCCGCAAAGCAGGATTACGAAGCATTCTTCAATGACGAAATCAAAACAAGGAAAATGCTCATTTATCCGCCGTACTGCGATATTTGTCTTATCGGCTTTGTCGGAATCAGCGAAACTAAAGTAAAAACAGCTTCACAGAAGTTTGCCGATGCATTGAAGCTCAAGCTTGACGGCGAATATAAAGACCTTAAAATCATTGCACTCGGACCGATGACGGCTCGCGTGTCTAAAATAAGCAATAAATTCAGATACAGACTTATTCTGAAATGCAGAAATTCAAAGCATTTCAGGCAGATGATGAGCGAACTTTTGAAAGAAGCAGGCTCATATAACGACGTATCCGTTTATATAGATATTAACCCGGAAAATATAATTTAAGAAGGTAAAACTATGGCAATAAGAAATATTGTTAAATTCGGAGATCCGATCCTCACCAAGAAAAGCCGTCCTGTTGAAAAATTTGACAGCAGGCTTTACACCTTGCTTGACGATATGAAAGATACACTTTACAAGGAAAAGGGCGCAGGCCTCGCCGCCGTGCAGGTCGGTATACTCAGAAGAGTTGTTGTAATGGACTGCGGCGACGGTTACCTTGAGCTTATCAATCCCGAAATTACGGACAGATCACCAGAATTGCAGCACGAGCAGGAGGGCTGTCTTTCACTCCCCGGAAAGTTTGGAATAACTGAGCGTCCGAAAACCGTTATGGTTAAGGCTCAGAACCGTGAGGGTAAATGGTGCCTGTATAAAGGTTCCGACCTCAAAGCAAGGTGCTTCTGCCACGAGATAGACCACCTTGACGGAATACTTTACACCAGCCACCTTGTCGGAGAGCTTGAGAGTGACTGAGAAAGGCGGTTAGTATGAGAATAGTTTTTATGGGTACGCCGGAATTTGCCGTTCCGTGCCTTGACAGACTTATAAAAGACGGTCATGACGTTGTCGGAGTGTTTACTCAGCCCGACAAGCCGAAGGGCAGAGGGCATAAAATGCAGTTTCCGCCCGTCAAGGAAAAGGCTGTCGAAAACAACATTCCTGTTTTTCAGCCGACAAAAATGCGCGACGGAACAGCTTATGAAATCATTGATAAGCTTGATCCCGAACTGATTATTGTTGTTGCTTACGGCAAAATCATTCCGCAGGACATTCTCGACCGCCCGAAATACGGCTGTGTGAACATTCACGCTTCCTTGCTTCCGAGATACAGGGGAGCCGCGCCGATTCAATGGTGCGTCCTCAACGGAGAAAAGGTGAGCGGTGTTACATCAATGCAAATGGACGCAGGACTTGACACAGGCGATATGCTTATCAAAGCGGAAACCGAAATCGGTGAAAATATGACGGCTGGCGAGCTGCACGACCGTCTTTCCGTTCTCGGCGCTGAGGTTATGTCGCAGACGATTTCAAAAATTGAAAACGGAACTCTCACAAGAGAAAAACAGGACGATTCACTTTCAAATTATGCGCCGATGCTTTCAAAAGAGCTTTGCCCGATCAACTGGACAAAGTCTGCTTTCGAAATCCATAATCAGGTCAGAGGACTTTCACCGTGGCCTGTTGCGACAGCCTCTCTCGGCGGTAAAATATACAAGGTTCATAAGACTGTTTCGGCAGGAAAAGCTAATGGTAAGCCCGGTGAAATTGTCGGCAACGATGACGGACTTACCGTTTGCTGCGGAGACGGCAATGCGGTAAAAATTCTTGTTATCCAAGCCGAGGGAAAGAAAGCAATGAATTGCGCCGATTTTTTGAGGGGTCATAGAATCGAGATCGGGGAATTTTTTGACTAAGGTGATGTTATGATTTATTCGTTTTCGGAATATATACGCTATTTGATTTTTGCCGCTCCCGTGCTTATTTTTGCACTTTGGGCGCAGATTCGAGTTAAAACAACATATTCCAAGTATTCTAAAATCAGAAATTCAAGAGGACTTACGGGTGCCGCGGCTGCACAGCTTATTTTGAAGCACTACGGCATTACAGACGTCCGAATCGAGCCGTGCAGGGGAGAGCTGACCGACCACTATTCTCCCAATGAAAAGGTTATCAGACTTTCCGAAAAGGTATATAATTCCTCATCGGTTGCCGCTGTCGGAATTGCCTGTCACGAAGCAGGTCATGCGGCTCAGCATGCAGAAGATTATCTGCCGAACAAAATAAGATCCGCTCTTGTACCTGTTACCAATTTCGGTTCGCGTTTCGGTCTTATAATTGCTTTTGCGGGATATTTTCTTGCATACCTTTCAAACGCACCGTTCGGTTACTATATTATTATTGCCGGACTTTTGCTTTACGGACTTGTTTCATTGTTCCAGTTTGTTACCCTGCCTGTGGAGTTTAATGCCAGCAAACGTGCCCTGCGTGTTATCGAGGACACGGGAATGCTTGCTGGTGACGAATATAACGGAGCAAGAAGAGTTTTGACAGCGGCGGCGCTCACTTATGTTGCCGCACTTGCCACCGCGCTTATTAACCTCATTTATTACGCCTCCAGATTACTCGGAAATTCAAGAAGAAACTAAGGATAAAAATATGAAATCAGCCCGACAAACAGCTTTTGAAATACTCAACAAAATACAGCGTGACGGCTCATATTCAAATCTTGCGCTTGACGCTGTGCTCGATAAATCAAATATCGACACAAAAGAAAAGAAACTTGCCTCCGCTCTTGTTTACGGTGTGATTGAACGCCGTATTACGCTTGATTACAACATCGGGCTTTACCTGTCTCAGCCATTAAAAAAGCTTAAACCACAGGCGCTGACGGCGCTGAGAATCGGCGCATATCAGATACTTTTTATGGATAAGATTCCCGATTCCGCGGCTGTCAACGAAAGCGTAACCCTTGTTAAAAAGAACGGTGCGGCATTTGCCGGCGGTCTTGTAAATGCAGTTTTGCGAAAGATTGCCGCAAACGGACTGAAAACAGACGGAAGTATGAGTGTTAAATTTTCAGCTCCCGAATGGCTTTGTGAAATGTGGGAGAAAAGCTACGGCACGGAAAATGCCGAGAAAATCCTCGAAGCATCTTTCGGCGCTGTTGAAACAGTGCTCCGCGTCAATACCGAAAAGACAGATTCAAATGACCTTATCGAATTGTTAAGTTCGGAGGGCTTTGAAGCCGAAGAAAATCCGAAAGCCGCCGATTCTCTTGTTTTGAAAAGCGGAGGGGCGGTACATAAAACAAACTGCTATAAAAAAGGTCTTTTTCACGTTCAGGATACGGCTTCACAGCTTTGCTGCAAAGCGCTCTGTGTCCGACCGGTCGACACGGTTATTGATCTATGCGCCGCACCCGGAGGAAAGAGTTTTACACTTGCCGAAATGATGAAAAACAGCGGAAAAGTGCTTTCCTGTGACATCTATGAGCACCGATTGAAGCTGATTAAAGACGGTGCGGATCGGCTCGGACTGACAAACATAGAAACCATGCTCAACGACGGTTCGGCATATAATGCTTCGATTCCCAAAGTCGATAAAATCCTCTGCGATGTGCCGTGCTCAGGGCTCGGAGTAATACGAAAAAAGCCTGAAATCAGGTACAAGAAATCCGACGAAGTTGACAAACTCGGTGATTTGCAGTATGCTATACTGTGTGTTTCAAGCAATTATTTGAAAATCGGCGGTGAATTGGTTTATTCAACCTGTTCGTTGAATCCCGATGAAAACGAAAAAATTATTGAAAAATTCCTGAGTGAACACAATGATTTTGAAAGTGTCAAGGTTTTGCCGGAGCTCAAGCGTTACAACGGTGAAACGGATTATGTTACGTTGATGCCGCACATACACGGCTGTGATGGATTCTTTATTTCAAAAATCAAACGTATCAGGTAAGGATGTGTTTCTTTGCAGTCATACGACATTAAGTCAATGACGCTTCCCGAAGTGGAGAAAGTTGTCAATGAGCTCGGACTTCCGAAATTCAGAGCAAAGCAAATATTTCAATGGCTCCAGCTGCGCGGCGCAATGGACTATTCGGAAATGACGAATATTTCAAAAGATTTGAGAAAAGTTCTGAGTGAAAAGTATCCGATAAGATACTGCGAGATCGAGCTGAAACAGGTTTCGAAGATTGACGGAACGGTCAAGTATCTGTTCAGGCTCAGCGACGGAAATTTTATTGAATCGGTTTTGATGAAATATAAATACGGTTACACGCTTTGCATTTCATCGCAGGTCGGCTGTAAAATGGGCTGTGTCTTTTGCGCTTCAACCAAAAGCGGCTGTGTGAGAAGCCTTTATCCGTCCGAAATGATCGGACAGATTCATGCGGCGCAAAGAGATATGAATATTCGCGTTTCCCATGTCGTAATGATGGGAATGGGCGAACCGCTCGACAATTTTGATAACGCAATGCGTTTTCTTGAGCTTGTCGGAGACAGCGACGGACTCAATCTTTCGCTTCGCAATATATCGCTTTCAACCTGCGGAGTTGTTCCGAAAATATATGAGCTTATGGACAGACATCTTCAGCTCACTCTTTCGGTTTCCCTGCACGCACCAAATAACAGGATGCGTTCGGAGGTTATGCCGATCAACCGCAAGTACCCGATTGAAGAGCTTATCGAAGCCTGCAGCGAGTACACAAAGCGTACATCAAGGCGCATTTCCTTTGAATATGCTATGATCAAGGACGTCAACGACAGCGACGAGTGCGCTTATGAGCTTGCGGAACTGCTCAAAGGAATGCTCTGTCATGTTAATCTTATCCCTGCAAATGAAATTGTGGAAAGCAAGCATAAACGAAGTACGGCGCAAAGGCTGGAAAGGTTTATTCAAATATTAAATTCCCGTGGAATCAATGCTACGGTCAGACGCAGTCTCGGCTCCGACATTGACGCTTCGTGCGGTCAATTAAGGAGCAGACACAGCAGAGAAAATTCCGAAAAGGAGGGAAACAAATGAAGATTTCGGCAAAAACAGACGTCGGAAAGGTTCGCTCAAGCAACCAGGACTCCTATGCCGCAAGTGATCTCACCTCAGAGGTCTCATGGGCAGTTGTCTGTGACGGCATGGGCGGTGCAAACGGCGGAAATGTTGCCAGCGAAGCCGCAGTAAGAGTGATTTCGGATAAGCTTAAATCCGGATATCACATCGGTATGAATGACAACTCAATAAAGCATCTGCTTGTTTCGGCGGTCGAAGCCGCAAACATTACTCTTTATACCATGGCACGCGGAAACGAAGAGCTCCAGGGCATGGGTACAACCGTTGTAATCGCGGTCAGAAACTCCGATACGCTTTATCTTGCCAATGTCGGTGATTCCCGAATTTACGTTGTTTCCGATTCCGGAATTGTTCAGATAACGACAGATCATTCGGTCGTTCAGCTTATGATAGACAAGGGTGAGATTTCTCCCGAAGAGGCAAAGGATCACCCGAAGAAGAATGTTATTACAAGGGCTCTCGGAGTTGACCCTGAGGTCAGAATCGATTACTCTCAGGAACAGCTTAACGACGGAGACATAGTTCTTCTCTGCACAGACGGACTTACTAACTATGTTGATGATGAAGATATTTTTGAAGTTTGTAAAAACGAGGATAGATACAATATTGCCGATAAGCTTGTTGATCTTGCTAATGAAAACGGCGGCGGCGACAACATAACCGTTGTCACCGTATGTGAGTAATTCAGAAGGGAATCTGTTTATGGAAAATTATGTTGGAAAAAGACTCGATTCAAGATATGAAATTCAGGAAATAATCGGCGTCGGCGGTATGGCTGTTGTTTATAAGGCTTATGACAACATCGACGACAGAACCGTCGCGGTAAAAATTCTCAAAGAGGAATTTCTTGCCAACGAGGAGTTCAGACGCCGCTTTAAGAACGAGAGCAAGGCTATTGCGGTTCTTTCACATCCAAATATTGTCAAGGTTTATGACGTCAGCTACGGCGACAAGATTCAGTATATTGTAATGGAGTGCGTTGACGGCATCACCCTCAAGGAATATATCCAGCAGCAGGGTGTTATCAATTACAAGGAAGCTGTTTTCTTTGTCACACAGATTCTGCGCGCGCTTCAGCACGCCCATGACAAGGGAATAGTTCACCGCGACATCAAACCGCAGAACATAATGCTTCTTGAAAACGGTGCGATCAAGGTCACCGATTTCGGAATCGCAAGATTTTCTCGCAGTGAAACAAGGACGATGACCGATTCGACGATCGGTTCTGTTCATTACATCAGCCCCGAACAGGCGCGCGGTGATGTCACGGACGATAAGGCGGATATTTATTCCGTTGGCGTAATGCTATACGAAATGCTCACGGGCAAGCTTCCGTTTGAATCGGATAACACGGTTTCGGTTGCGATAATGCAGCTTCAGCAGGATCCCGTCAAGCCACGCGATATCAATCCGTCAATTCCTGTCGGTCTTGAGCAGATCGTTCTCAAGGCGATGCAGAAAAACGTAAATGACAGGTATCAGTCGGCTGCGGAAATGCTCCTTGATCTTGAGGAGTTCAGACGAAATCCGTCTATTACATTTGATTACGACTACAAAAATACAGAGCCGACAAAATATCTTCCGAATATTACGGGAACTATCAAACCGATTGAACCCGTCGGCGCAAATGACAGCGACGATGACGACGCACCTGTCGTTAAGAACAGAACCATTCCGATTCTTATCGGAATTATCGCGGCGCTGGTTGTTGTTCTCGGCGTTTCGTTCGGATTGCTCTTCCACTTCGGATATCTGACAGGCAACGCAAAGGAAAAAATGCCGAACTTTGTCGGTCAGATTTATGATGAAGAGGAATTTAAAACTCAGTACCCCAAATATGTGTTTGAGGTAACTGAGCAGGTAGACCCGTCTGCAACACCGAACGAGATTCTCAAGCAGAGTCCAGAAAAGGGCACAAAATTTGACCCGAAAAAGGTAAAAATCCAACTGACAGTTGCAACAAGCACAGAGCTTGTCGAAATTCCTGATAACCTTGTCGGAACGGATTACGTTGCGGCGGTTACAAAGCTGAACGACCTCGGCTTTAAGGTCAAGGAAAAGGAAGTCGAGCAAAAGGATTACGTCGGTATTCCGGCGGGAACCATTGTCAGCATAAATCCTAAGGGCGGCAACAAGGTATCAAGCGGCTCAACCGTTACGATAGAGTATGTTTCTTATGACGAGACCAAGGAAAAGCTTATAAGCGTTCCCGATGTATCCAACCTTGACGAAGCAAGCGCCAAGAAAGTTCTTACCTCGTCTGGCTTTACGGTAACGGCAAACTACGAATACAACGACACAATAAAGAGCGGATATGTCATTTCCAACACATTCCGCGGCTCAAAAATTCCGCAGGGTTCAAATGTTGTAATTACCGTCAGCAAGGGCAAGCTTGTTGAGCAATCCAAGGAAATTGAAATCAGACTTCCGAGTGTTGACGCAAGCGGAAATGTTACAGTTACACTTGACGATGCGACAATTTACAACCAGTACACAAGACTTGACGGTTCTCTGATTAAGGTTAAGGTTACGGGACATGAAGCAACTTCCGTATTCAAGGTTTTCGTTGACGGCAAGCTTATTTACAAGAGCAACATCAACTTCACAGCTTCACCTGTTGCCGAAACAAACATTTCGACATACGAATATATCAGCGAGCCCGATACAACCGTTCCGACAGAAGCGCCTGTACCGGACGTAACGGGCGACACCTACACCGAAGCTATTGATGCGCTTCGCCGTGCAGGCTTCAAGCACGTTAATGTTGTTTCGGGAAACGACAAAACAGGCTATGTAATAGTACAGGAACCTTTGGGCGGCGTCACCGTCTCAATTGATAAAACAATAAATCTTACTTTCGGAGAATAATTTTGGAAATCAACGGAACTATTCTTAAAGGAATCGGCGGCTTCTACTACGTGGAGGCCGCTGATAAAAAAATATATGAATGTAAAGCCAGGGGAGTATTCCGCAAGGAAAAAATAATTCCGCTGGCAGGTGATAATGTCACGATTTCGGTGGATGAAAACAACAAAAATTCAATCGACAGAATCCACGAAAGAAAGAATTTTTTTAACCGTCCTCCCGTTGCAAATGTTGATAAGTTAGTTATAGTATCTTCAACCTGCGACCCGAAACCGAATCTTCTTATTATTGACCGATTGACCGTCGTTGCCGTTTTTAAGGGCGTAAAGCCTATCATAGTCTTTACAAAAGACGATTTAAGCTCGGCGGACGAATACACGGAAATCTATAAAAATGCCGGATTCAGCGTTTTCTCTGTTTCCAACGAAACAGGAGAGGGCGTCGAAGATGTCAAGCAATGCCTTGAAAACGGAATCAGCGTTTTTACGGGCAATTCGGGCGTCGGTAAATCGTCGCTCATCAACCGTATTTTTCCAGGTATGGAGCTTGAGACGGGCGAAATAAGCCGCAAGCTCGGCCGCGGACGCCACACAACACGTCACGTTGAGCTCTATCCTTTCGGCAACGGATATATTGCCGACACACCCGGCTTTTCGTCGCTGGATTTTGAAACAAACGACCTCATAAGAAAGGATGAGCTTGCAGATTGCTTTCCTGATTTTGCCGAATACCTCGGTAAATGTAAGTTTTCATCATGTGCCCATGTTAATGACAAGGGCTGTCAAATAGTTGAGGCTGTTCGCAACGGAAAAATAGAAAAATCACGCCATGAAAGCTATGTTACAATGTTTAATGAGGTCAAGAACATAAAGGATTGGCAGTTGTAACAAAATCTGAACACCACCATAGTATGTTAGTAAAAAGCTGTGGTGGTGTTTTTATGAGAAGAGGCAAGTGCGGCTGCCGGTTCGGGCTGTATTTTTCAGCCTTCGGAGTCGGTATGATTGTCGCAATGATCTGTCCAAAGTCGTTTATTGTTGCGGTTCTTTCCGTCGCTGTCATTGTTCTCGGCCTCATCATCAGCAAGTAACGGAGGGTTTTTATGAAAGTTATTATGATTGAAAAGCCTAAATTTCTGAGCGGTATTCTCAGACTTATCTTCGGAATCAAAAAAGAGCCGGACATTACATAATTTAAATTTTATTCTTTTGCCGCCAAAAGGCGGCTTTTTTCTTGCAAAGATTCGTTTGTTATGATAGAATATACTAAGATTATTATGGACGGAGTGCCTCTGATGTATAGTAAAAAACTGAAATTTAACAAAGACGGAAAATTTACAATTCTTCAGGTCAGCGACGCGCAGGATATGCACATTCCGCGCAAAGCAATGTTCAAGATGCTTGACCGCATATATGACCGTGTTCAGCCCGACCTTATCGTGCTTACGGGTGACAATATTCTCGGCAATCATCTTGACGATTCTCCTATCGGCAACCGCAAGAACGTTAAGACGAAGGACGGGCTTATTAAAAGAATGAGAAAAGCTCTCGGTCTTGTGCTTGACCCGATTGAAAAAAGAAAGATTCCTTTTGCTTTTATCTATGGTAATCACGACGATATGAACATCATCTCCAAAAAGGAACAGGCGTCAATCTACGGTGAATATGACTACTGTGTACCTTACAACACCGACGATGACAGCGTTGAATGTGATACATACAACATTCCGATTTATTCCTCCGATGATGAAAAGATGAAGTACAACATCTGGATGCTTGATTCCGCGGGAGCCGATGAAAACGGACGACCCGTGTTTGGCAGAGTTCAGCCTGAAACGATTGAATGGTACGAAAGAAAGAGCCGTGAAATCAGACTTCAGAACAACGGTCCCGTTATGTCGCTTATGTTCCAGCACATTCCGATTGTTGAAATTGAACAGTTCTATATGCCTTGCGAGGAAAACGACAAGGGTGCAATCAAAATTTCCGACGGAAAATTCATCAAGCTTGATCCGTCGAAAGCCAAAGGCTTTGCCTTTGAGATAGAGCGAAACGACGAACCCGATTACGGTCAGTTGAATGCTCTGAAAAAATGCGGTGATGTCTGCGGTCTTGTTTTCGGCCACGACCACATGAATTGCTTTACCGGTCAGATCGACGGAGTCAATATTATTCAAACACCCGGAGCGTCATTCAGAAGCTACGGCAATATGATTTCAAGAGGTACGAGAGTTTTTGTCATTGATGAAAACGATACGACAACCTTTGAAACGTACACTATCGGATATTTTGATATATTCGGCAAAAACTTCAGATCCGTTATGAGATATATTTTCAGCGCTGATGAATACGAGAAGGTCAAAGCGCTCATTCTCTCTCTCGGCGGCGTAATCGTTGTCGGACTGATCGTCTATATTCTTGCAATATTTAATCTTTTCGGATTCTGATATCAAGGAGAAAATAATGAAACGTATATCTAATTTGGTTATAAAAAAACCAAAACTGATTATTTTAATATCGCTTCTCTTGCTGATACCGACACTTATCAGCTATGTTTTTACAAACGTCAACTACGATATCCTTACTTATCTTCCGTCTCGGCTTGATTCCGTCAAGGGTGAAAAGATACTGGAGGACGACTTCAACGCCGGCACAATGACTATTGTTCTTGTCAGAACGGTCAATGACAACGGCAGTAAGATTTCCCCGAACACAATTATTAAATTGAAGAATAATATTGCAGAGATCAAGCACGTTTCCAATGTGCTCTGGACGGACAATATTATTGATTCAAGCGTTCCCGGAGACATTCTTCCCGACGACCTCAAGAACGTCTTTTACAGCAGTGACGGCGAATATACGATGATGTTTGTCAGCTACGACGACACCGCTTCGTCTAAGGATGTTATCAAGGCTGTTAAACACATCAAGAAGCTTTTGCCTGATGAAAGCTATCTGAGCGGACTTTCGGCCATGAATACGGAAACCAAACAGATGACCGACAGGGAATCACCGATTTATATTGCCATTGCCGTAATTTTTGCAATCGTTACAATGATGATAACTATGGAATCCTTTGTGACTCCGTTTATTCTTGTCGGTGTTCTCGGCATAGCGGTTGTTTACAATATGGGAACCAACTGGTTCGGCGATGTGTCGTACATTACGCAGTCGATTGCTGCAATTCTTCAGCTCGGCGTAACCATAGACTACTCAATCTTCCTTGTAAACAGATACAGCGAAGAACGCAAGTGGTCGCTGACAAAGGAAGAGGCGATGAGCAGAGCACTTGACGGTTCATTTGCTTCTCTTTCCGGAAGCTCATTAACAACAATTTTCGGTTTTCTTGCGCTTTGCTTTATGCAGCTTACACTCGGACTCAATATCGGTCTTGTAATGGCAAAGGGTGTCATACTCGGTGTACTTTCCGTTGTAATCATCCTTCCTGCGTTTCTGCTTGTCTTTGACGATGCAATCAACCGACACAAGCACAAGCCGTATACGCCGAACTTTGGAAAGCTCGTAAATTTTGTGCTTAAACGTAAAAAAGTTTTGACGACTTTATTTGTTTTGATGATTATTCCGTCACTTCTTCTTTCGCTTAACGTCAAAGAATATTATAACCTCAACGCACAGCTTCCGGAGGATTCCCTTACAAGTATGGGAACGGCAATTTTGAAAGAAAAATTCAATATGACGACCTCCCACTTTATAATTGTTGACGACTCTATTCCTGCAAATAAGCTTGTCAAAATGGAAAACGAGATTCGCGAGGTAAAGGGCGTCAGCAGTATGCTTGCCTACGATATGTTTGTCGGAACGGCTATTCCCGATTCGATAATGCCCGACAATATCACCGATGTAGTCAAGCAAAACGGCAGACAGGTTATGCTTGTCAACTCAATATATGAAGCCTCGACCGATGAATCAAACGCGCAGGTTGAACAGATTGAAAATATAATTTCAAAATACACCGACAAGGAACACTGCGGATACATTACGGGCGAGGGTGCTCTTTACAAAGACCTGATCGAAACCACAAAGGTTGACTTCACGGTAACGAGCATTATTTCTATTGTCGCCGTGTTCATTGTTATTGCTGTTCTCTTTAAGTCAATTTCGATTCCCGTTATCCTGATTCTCGGAATTGAGGTCGCTATATGGATTAACGAAGGCATTTCAACAATTTTCGGAACTGAAATTCCGTTCATTGCGCCTACGGTTATTTCGTGTATCCAGCTCGGCGCAACGGTCGACTATGCGATACTCCTGACCTCGCGCTTTAAAGAGGAGCTCCATAACGGTTTGGGCAGAACGGCAGCGATGAAAAAAGCGGCAGGAGAGTCGATCCGCTCCGTTTTCCAGAGTGCTATGCTCTTCTTCTTTGCGACGTTCGGCGTTTATCTTGTGTGCAGCATTTCGATTGTTAAATCAATCTGTGCAATGCTTGCGAGAGGTTCGCTTATCAGCGCACTTGTTATTGTTTTCTTCGTCGCACCGATTCTCCTTGTGTCGGACAAGCTGATTGCAAAAACAACGAAGAATTGGGCAACCGCCGACGATACGGGCGATCCGCTGACAGAACCACAGACAGACAAGGATTACTATGACGAAACAAGTTTTACCGAATTTTCGTTCTCGGACGATGACGGGGAGGATGATAAATATGAATAAGATTAAACGGATTATATGCATTATACTTTCCTTGGCAATGCTCTTCCTTTGCGCCTGCTCGGATTCGGGTAGCGACAACAGCGAGGATGATGTTCAGACTGTTAAATACAGCGTTCCGGCAAGCTCGGCTAAGAAGTCCGAGACCGTGTATGTTAATCTTGACAACAGCGGTGCTCAAAAGAGCATCAAGGTAAGCGACTGGATTCACGTTCCGCAGGGCGGAGTGTACGTTGACGACGTCACCAATCTTACATCTATCGTAAACGTTAAAGACGATTCAAAGCCCGAAATAAACGGACAGACTTTGCGCTGGCATCTCGGCACAACCGACCTCTACTACCAGGGCGATTACAGCGGCAAGCTTCCGCTCGACTTTAAGATAACCTATTCGCTTGACGGTAAGGAATATTCTCCGTCAGAGATCGCAGGAAAAAGTGGAAAGCTTAAAATAACAATCAAAATGAACAATGTCGACCCCTACACCGTCAAGGTAAACGGCGTGAATATGACGATGTACAACCCGATGCTTGTTGTCGGCGGAGTGTCGCTGAGTGAAAACAAATTTCAGAACATCAGCGTTGAAAACGGCAGAGTTGTCGGCAACGGAAACACCCAGTATGCGGTTCTTGCGGGTTTTCCCGGAATCAACGAGAGTCTTGGTCTTTCAAAGCTTCAGTCGAGCGGTGATTCGTCATATACATTCAACGACACCTTTGTTATTTCCGCAGATGTAACCAATTTTGAAATCGGAAACTTTATGTTTTCCGCTCTTCCGATTGCGTCGCTTAATATCGGGCTCAACAACATCTCCGATTCTGTTGACAGCCTCAGAAGCAATCTTCAAAAGCTTCAGAATGTTCAGCGCAGCTTGCAGGAAATTGACGCATCGAAGCTTTTGAACACGCTTTCGTCAAACCCTGACAAAATAAATAATCTCAGCGCACTTGTTACTCAGGCATCAAACCTTTACGATGAAAACAAAGCGCTGATAAACGTTCTCAACAAGTATACAACTCCCGAAAACACGGCTACGATTCAGGTTCTTGTCGAGTACATCAGAACCGCCGATTTTAACGGACTTGAGGACGCATTGAAGGTTATCAACAGTATCTTTGGCGATGAGGCGAGCCAGGAGAAAATAAATCAGGGCATTGAACTGCTCAAGGAGATGTCCTCCGACCTTAATGATCCGCAGGTTAAAAAGGCGATTGACAATCTACCGAACACGGTTTCAACTCTTGCTTCTCTGCAAAAGGCTGTTGATGAAAATAAGGATCTTATAAATGCGCTCAAAGCCCTTTCTGATACAAATGCACTTTCATCCATAGACTCAACGCTCAACAGCCTTAAGGGCTCAATCGCAACAGACAGCCTTTCATCGCTTGCTAACGTTGATGCAAACGAGCTTTCGGCAAAAATGACGGCCTGGCTTGAGCTCGGAAAGTCTTATACGATTTTCACAAGGAAAGTTTCGACGATGTCCTCAAGCGTTATGTTCGTTTATAAGACCGACAGCATCAGAGTAGGTTATTCAAACGACAGCACCGAAGAGTCAACTTCCGAAGAAATAACACAATCAGAAAAGACAAACGGAATAAAAGAATTTTTCAATAAAATATTCAAGAAAAACGAGGGCTGAAAATGAGCTTTAAGGTTTCGGTTATCGTTCCTGTTTACAACTGCATAAATTATCTTGCCGACGCTGTTAATTCGGTTATCGGTCAGGACTGTTTCGGGAGTGTCGAGCTTATCCTTGTTGACGACGGCTCAAGCGATGGTTCAAGCGAACTGTGTGACAAATTTTCCGAAGACTACGACAACATTGTCGCAGTCCATCAGCCGAACGCCGGTGTGTCCGCCGCAAGAAATCACGGTATGGAAATTTCGCATGGAGAATATATTGCATTCCTTGACAGCGACGACCGCTACGGAGATGGGTTTATCTCGCAAATGCTTCAAAAAGGTGATTCAGATGTCGTTTGCTGTGATTATTACTGCAGGGATATTTCGGAGAAAAATCTCGGCAATCTGTTTGCCGACGGAGAAATAAAAGAAAACTTTTTTGATTATGATTTTATGAAAAAAATCATCTCTCCGTCGTTTTATTCCTGCTGGAACAAGCTTTATAAGAAAGAAATAATTGATAAATACTATATTCAATTTCCGATAGGTATAAAATATGCCGAGGATATGCAGTTTGTTTTTGAATACCTGAAACATTGCAAAAGCTTTTGCTTTATTGATAAGCCGCTGTATTTTTACAACGTAAATCCCGACAATGCTACCTCGGTTGTCCACAACGGGTTTGATGTTTTTCACTCTGTTTACGAGTGGCAGAAAAATTATTTTTTCGAGATTAATGCCGACCGTCGCATATTTGAAGATATACTTGATGTTTTGGTTTATAAAGCAACCTGTGCAATAAATTCCGATATAACATATTCAAAGGGATTTTCCTCGTGCAAGACTGTGAAAAGAATACTTAACAATGAGACTTTTTACAAGGCTTTTTGTGCGCGGTACAGCAGAAATGAACAATACCTTTACGACAAGGTTTTTCACGCATTGATAAAACAAAAAAATGTTTTCGGAATAATAATTTGGCGAAAACTTTTTGATTTGAGGAGTAAACTGGCAAATGGATAATCTGATTAAACTTCCGTCCTTTGAATGGTTTATCGGTCTGATGAATCTCGGCGGAAAAGGCAATACTTACGCAGGCTCTTACGGAACTGATCCCTATTACGGCTGTGCGGGCAAAGAGCAGTTCCGTTACAGAGTGTGGATAGAAAAAGACGAAAATGATGAAAAACAACTCGTTGCCGTTCATTATATCGGAGAAAACTGCTTTGATGAAACTGACGCGGAAAAGCTTGAAAAGAAAATCTTTGAAAGCTCGGCGCAGGGAATTATCGAAGCTCAGGATTGGCTTGTTTCAGAGTTGGATAAATTCAAGAATAAATGAGGAGATGGTTTAATGAGTACGCTTAAAACAAGATGGACAGATTCGGTTGATTTTGATTGCCCGCTTTCCGAATATCCGAGACCTCAGCTTGTCAGAAACGACTGGCAATGTCTCAACGGAAAGTTTGACTTTACGATTACGGGAAAAACGGACGATATCCCGGAAAATTTTGACAGCGAAATAATCGTTCCGTTCGCACCGGAAACCTTGCTTTCGGGAGTAGAAAAAACGATTGAACCGGATAATTACATTTGGTACAGAAAAAAGTTTACTCTCGGCGAGTGTTTCAGCGGAAAAAGAACCATTCTCCATTTTGAGGCTGTCGACTGGCGCTGTACGGTCTTCATCAACGGAAAAGCCGTCGGAGGACATCAGGGCGGTTACATTCCGTTCAGCTTTGACATTACCGAGCATCTTATTGATGGAGAAAACGAGCTGATTGTCTGTGCATTTGACCCGACTGAAACGGGTTGGCAGGACAGGGGAAAGCAGGTCAGAAAAAGTACAGGCTTCTGGTACACGGCTACAAGCGGAATTTGGCAGACGGTGTGGCTTGAACCTGTCAGCGAAGTGTATGTAAAGAATGTGAAGATCACTCCGAATATTGATTCGTCTTCCGTCCGTGTTCAAACAGATTTTGATTCCGAATCCGACGCTCAAATCAGAGCCATCATTAAAAAGGACGATGAAATTGTTTTCGCAGGAAAAATCGAACGTGACGAGGAAATCAAGCTTCGCGATGTTGAGCTTTGGAGTCCCGAATCACCGTTCCTTTATGATATTGTCATTGCACTCTGCGACAGCGAAGAGAATATAATTGACGCTGTTTCAAGCTACTTCGGCATGAGAAAATTCAGCATCGGTTATGATGACAAAGCGGTTCCGAGACTTTTCCTCAACAACAGACCGTATTTCCAGACAGGATTGCTTGATCAGGGCTACTGGCCGGACGGCGGTATGACCCCTCCGTGCGACGAAGCTATGATTTTCGATATCAAGGCAATGCGAGAACTCGGCTTCAATATGCTCAGAAAGCATATTAAAATTGAGCCGAGAAGATGGTATTACCATTGTGACAAGCTCGGAATGATCGTTTGGCAGGATATGGTTTGCGGCGCAAAGAAAATTGATATGCTTCTTGTCGGAGTGCTTCCGAATATATTTATCAGAAACATTAAAGACGACAAATACAAATGGTTTGGTGTTGACAGCACCGAGTGCCGTGAAGAGCACGAGAAAGCTGTTTTCGAGACGATTGACTTGCTCTATAACTTCACCTCAATCAGCTGCTGGGTTCCGTTTAACGAGGCGTGGGGACAGTTTGATGCAAAGAGAATCGGCGAAACTGTTAAAAAGTATGACCCAACACGAGTTGTTGACCATGCAAGCGGCTGGCACGACCAGAAAGGTCCTGAGCTCAAAAGCGTACACCAGTACATTCTTCCGTTTATCGCACCGAAAGGGGACGGCAGACCGCTTGTTCTCAGCGAGTTCGGCGGTTACAGCAGAATAATCGAAAACCATGTCTGGAACAGACAAAAGAGCTTCGGATATGTTATGTACAAGACAAAAGAAACGCTCACCTCCGCATACAAAAAGCTGTTTGAAAAGCAGATTATCCCAAGCATTGCCAAGGGACTCAGCGCAACCGTATATACGCAGGTCAGCGACGTTGAGTTCGAAGTCAACGGAATCTTCACTTATGACCGAGAGCTTCTCAAAATCGACGGCGATACAATAAGAGAGATAAACTCAAAACTTACATACTGAGGTGAAAAGAATTGAACACGGGCGATCATAGCTTAAAGCTGCTCTTTCTTGCCGATATTTTTAACCGACAGACCGACGAAGAACACGTTTTTTCCGCAGTTGAGCTAATTTCAATGCTCGAAAACTACGGAATAAACTGCGAGCGCAAGTCGATTTACAGATACATAGATGTTCTGCGTGAATACGGTATGGATATCGTCAATGTTCGCACACCCTACCGCGGCTATTATCTCAGGAACAGGAAGTTCAGCGTGCCTGAGGTAAGACTGCTTATTGATGCTGTACAGGCGGCAAAATTCATCTCAGAGAAGAACACCAAAAGTCTGATTTATAAAATCGGCGGACTTGTCAGCGAGTATCAGGAGGAGGAGCTCCGCGAGCAGATTTACATTGACGGCTCCACAAAGACCGACAAGGAGGATCTGTACGAAACAATACATCTGCTTGACAAGGCAATCAAGAACAAGAAGCAGGTTATGATTCACTACGCCAAGAGGACCATTGAAAACAAGTACCTTGTCAAAAGCGAGGGCAAAACATTTCTTGTCAACCCTTATGCGATGCTGTGGTCAAACGACCACTATTATCTGATTTGCAACAACAATAAGTATGCGAATCTGATGCATCTTCGTCTTGACAGAATTGTTGACGCTCAGCTTTTACAGGACAGCTTTGCAAAGCCGTTTTCGAAGGTTTCGCCTTACACAGACAAGTTTGACGTTGCGGACTATTCCAACAAGCTTTTCAATATGTTCTCCGGTGAGGAAGCGAAAATAACGCTTTCCTGCTCCGACACGATTCTCGATGAGATTCTTGAAAAGTTCGGCGACAACACACCGATGAAGCATGGCGAAGAGGGACGTTTCCTTATCAAGGCAAGCGTTGAAATGAGCGAGGGTCTTGTGAGCTGGATTCTTCAGTACGGCTCCGATATCCGTGTTGTGCAGCCGAAATCACTTATAAAGGCGGTCAAGGAAAAAGCTGCGGAAATTACCGCAATGTATGAATAAACCAAAATTTTACAGTCAACACTTTATCTGCAAACAAAGGTAAGGAGTTGACTGTATGTCTTTTTCAAAGAAAATCAGAATTTCATTGGCTGTGGGCTTGGCTGCCGCAATCTTTTTTTCAATTTGTTCATTTGCGAAAACTTCGGGAGAAATTCGTTCCGACGTTCTGCGCCTGCACGTTATAGCAAACTCGGATTCGTCCGTTGATCAAAACCTAAAGCTCAGGGTCAGGGACTTTATTCTGCAGGAGGGCAAGAGCATATTTGACGGCAGCGTTACCGTCGGAAATGCCGTTGAAAAAATCGAGCCGCAGTTAAGCGAACTTGAGAAATCAGCAAATGAGTTTGTCAGACAGGCAGGTTTTAACTATAAAGTAAAAGTAACATTGTCAAAGGAATACTTCACGACAAGAACATACGAAAACGTCACCCTGCCGGCAGGAAAATATCTTGCCCTGAGAGTCGTTATCGGTTCTGGTGAGGGCCATAACTGGTGGTGCGTTATGTTTCCGCCGATGTGTGTTCCTGCCGCAAACAAGAACGACGAAATCGACAAGGTGTTTTCCGACGACGAAATTCGGCTGGTACAAAGCAGACCGAAATATGAACCGAGATTCAAAATCATCGAAATTTACGAATCGGTCCGTGAAAAGCTTTCGGAAAACGACTGATAAATATTGACAAGATTAAATAATTGTTTATATTATACAGTTTTTACTGAGTCAACGCGCTTTTTCTTATGGTAAAATATAATAAAAAACCTACTTTAAATTTGTATGAAAAGTAGGTTTTTCTTTTTTTAATTTACAACCCGACATAAAATGTGATAAAATTATTTAAGATTAAATGTGGGATAGTCTCACAAAGCAAAGAGAGGTTTTCTTATGGCTAAAAAGAACTTTTGGCATAATATGTTCGGCACAACTCCAGGTGAGGGTATTCAGCCGAAAGAAGTTATTGCCTACAGCGTAACGGGCTTCGGTCAAAATTTTATCTGCACCATAATCGGTTCGTTCCTTACCGTTTTTATGACCGACGCACTCCTCTTCGGAGCGGTTGAAAAGGGTACTGTATTCAAGAGTATGTCAGGTGCAATGGCGGTTGCGTTCCTTATGCTCTTTACGAGAATTTACGACGCTCTCAACGATCCGATCATGGGTTCTATTGTTGACAAAACAAGAACTAAATGGGGAAAATGCCGTCCGTACCTTAAATGGATGGCTATTCCGATTGCAATAACAACTGTTCTTTGCTTCTGTCCGTTTCTTGCGCCGAAAGCGAAATCAACCTTTGTTGTAATTTCCGTGCTTTATGTTATTTGGTCAATGGTATATACCGTTGCGGATGTTCCTTATTGGGGTCTTTCGACCTGCATGACAAACGATACGGTTGTCAGAGGCAAGGTGCTTACCTTTGCACGTCTGGTATGCACACTCGGCGCAGGTCTTGTAACAGTCGGTGTTCCTCTTATAACGAACGCTGTTACAGCCAAATTCAAGGATGCAGACGGCAACGTCCTTCCGCAGTATATTTCGCAGAATGCCGAAACACTAAAATGGACATATTTTATATGCGCTCTTGTGCTCGTTGTTGTCTCGGTTCCGATGTTCTACTACGGCTTCAAAAACACAACGGAGAGATTTACTTCCAAGGACGCTCCTCCGTCACTCGGACATAATCTCAAGCTTCTGTTTAAGAATAAGCAGCTTCTTCTCGTTGTTATTTCGGGTGTTCTCGGCGGCGCACGAACGGTTTATACATACACCGGCGGACTTTATTTTGCAAAATACGTTCTCAACAACGAGGGCCTTTTCAGCCTTATAACAATGCTCATCGTTCCCGGCGGACTTGTAGCATCAATTCTTGTTCCGTGGATGACAAAGAAATTCACCAAGAAATGGGCATATATCTACGTTCATATTCTCGGCGCAGTCGTTATGTTTGCGATGTACTTTATCGGCTATGACGCACCGTGGAAGCTCGTTGTCAACGCAATCGGCCTTGTTCTTCTCGGAATACCGCAGGGCGTAAACAACATCATTACCTACGCTATGATCGGCGACACCGTTGACTATCTCGAATGGAAAACAGGAGAGCGAGCAGAGGGTATATGCTTTGCAATGCAGACTCTTATCAACAAGATCGGTATGGCTGTCGGCGCTTTCGTCGGAGTGTTCTCTTACAGCTGGGCAGGAATAAACCCCGAAGCTACCCCGGCAATCACTCCGGAGGGCAAACAGCTTCTTTGGAATGTTCTCATCCTCACAGGTGCAATCAGCATGGCGGCAACGATTATTCCGATGCTCTTCTACAAGATTACCGAGAAGAAACAGCAGGAAATGGTTGCGGAAATTGCCGAAAGAAATAAATCAAAAGTAACCACAGAGTAAAAGGTGTGAACAGTATGTCAAAGTATTTGATTATAAATGCAGATGATTTTGGTTCATTCAGGGGTGCGAACCTTGCTATATTTGATTTGCTCAAGGATCCGGACAGCGCGTTGACTTCGTCTACAATTATGGCTCCCTGTCCGTGGGCTCCCGATGCTGTAAACTTTGCAAAGAAGAATCCGGAACTCTGCATAGGCGTGCATTGGACATTTACAAATGAATGGAACAGCTACCGTTGGGGTCCCGTAGCTCACAGCAATACGGAAAGTCTCCGCGACGAATACGGCTATATGCATCACGAGAGCGACGATTTTGAAAAGCACGCCGACCTTGACGAAGTCTATAACGAAGCGGTTGCACAGATAGAGCTTCTCAAAAAGCTCGGACTCAATCCGTCGCACATTGACAACCACATGGGTTCCATTTACGGCGTTGCAACGGGTCGCTTTGAGCTTTTAAATGTCGCATTCAGAGTTGCCGCAGAATACGGTCTTCCTTTCCGTTTCCCTGCAAATTTGGCAGATGAGCAGTTCTCAAACTCAATGCTTGATATTCAGGTTGACAAAAATATCGTTCTCGGACTTTTGAGCAACGTTGTAGAACAGGCAAAGGCTCTTCACGTTGCAATTCCCGACTACCTCATTCCGAACGAGTGGAGCGGTCCGCAGAGCGAAAGCTACGAAAACTTCAAGGAATATATCTATGAGCTTTATAAGACATTCCCGGACGGTGCTGTAACGGAAACATATATGCATCCGTCTCTCCCGACAGAGGATCTCAAGGGTGCTTCAGGAGTTTGGTTCAGACGCGAATGGGAGTACAATCTTCTTAAGGATCCGCAAACAAAACAGCATATTGAATCACTCGGATTCAAGCTTATAAATTACAGAGATCTTGCAGAAATGAAAAAGTAAAGAGGGGATAACTATGTCAGAGTTTACACAGCACGAAATCACTTCAAAGCAAAAGCTTCTCAACGCAAACGGCAATATCACGGAGCCGGGATTTGCAAAGAAGCTCTACTGGGAGTACAGCAGGAATGATATCAAAGCTCCGAAGTTCAGAATAAAAGAATGGGATTATTACTACATCGGAAATCAGGACTGCGGACTTTGCCTGACAATTTCAGACAGCGGATATGTAAGCTGTCTGAGCATTTCACTCATGGGCTTCGGCGACAAGCCGTTCCAGATGAACGACAGCGAAATCGGAGCTTTCCCGATGGGCAAGATGAACCTGCCCTCAACAAGCGAAAAGGGTGATATTCACGCCAAGGTCGGAACCTGTGATATGACCTTCAAAAATGACGGCAAAATACGCCGGCTTTACGGAACCTACGGCAATTACTGCAATTCCGGTAAGCTATTGACATTTGACGTCACTTTGACTGATATACCCGAAGAAAGCATGGTAATTGCAACACCTTTTGACAAGGATAAGCACTTCTATTACAATCAGAAAATCAACTGCATGAGAGCAACGGGCAAAATGAACTTCGGCGATCTTCATTGGACTTTCAACGAGGAAAACCAATCGCTTGCAACGCTTGACTGGGGCAGGGGAGTTTGGACTTATGACAACACCTGGTACTGGGGAAGCGGTCAGATGATCCTTGACGACGGCAGCAGATTCGGATTCAACATCGGTTACGGATTCGGCGACACCTCGGCGGCAAGCGAAAATATGCTCTTCTACAACGGCAAATCGCATAAGCTTGACCAGGTTGAGTTCCATATTCCGTACAGAAACGGCGAATATTATTATACCGAGCCGTGGACGTTCACAAGCAACGACGGCAGGTTTGAAATGAATTTTGAGCCTATCATTGACCGTGTTGCTCCGCTTGACGTGAAGCTTATATGTATGCTTCCTCATCAGGTTTTCGGCAAACTGTCGGGCAAAGCGATCCTTGATGACGGAACGGTTATTGAGGTAAAGGATAAAGTCGTTTTCGCCGAAAGAGTACATAACAAATGGTAAAATAAAGCTGTATCGCTTAATTAAGAGCGATACAGCATTTTTATATCAATATGTGTCCGTAAAAGGTGTAAACAGCTTGCCGTATTTAAATTCAACCGGTTCTCTAAACTGCGACGACCGATAGACGCTGAGCACCATACCTATCGCAATGTAAATACAGAGATTTGATGAACCTCCGGCGCTCATAAACGGAAGAGTGATTCCGACAACGGGGAGAAGCTTTAAGCACATTCCGACGTTGACCACAACCTGTGTAATTACCATGACGGCGACAGCACTGCAAATAAGCTTACCTGTCGTTGAAACAGCCCTCTGTCCGACGGTCAGAATCTTAATTGCAATCGCAAGAAGAAGTCCGAGAACAATTATACAGCCGATAAAACCGAGCTCTTCGCCGACAACGGAAAAAATCATATCGTTTTCACTTTCGGGGACAAGTCCGTTCTGAGTATATGTTCCGTTAAAAAGGCCTGTTCCGAATACTCCGCCGGAGCTTATTGCATTCATACCGCGCTCCTGCTGGAAAATAACCTCGTTGTACGTTGCCTCGGTCAACGAATTAGGTGAATATATCGCCATAAAACGCTGCTTCTGGAAGTCCGAAAGAACCTCAAACCAAGCGATCGGAGCCAAAAGCGCAACAGCACCGATACCGAACAGGAAATATCTCAATTGAAGTCCTGCGATAAACAACATTCCGATTGTGATAAACATAAAGACAAGAGCCGAACCCATATCACCCGTAAGAACAACCAGTCCTATTGCAATCATCGCATGGATTCCGAGCAAAATTACATTTTTAAGCTTGTTGATCTCGCTTTTTACATTGTCCAGATGAACCGAGAATGTAATTATAAAACCGATTTTCAGCAGCTCCGACGGCTGAAAATAGAATCCGCCGAGCTTTATCCAGGAAATAGCGTCGTCACGACCCTCAGGTGAGCTTCCTATCACAAAAAGGGAAAGCATAAGTCCCAAACAGACAATAGCAATAATCGGCCACAGCCGAGCAACCGCTTCGTAATCAAAGTACGAAATCACAAGCGCCGCGAAAATACCCATAACAACAGCGAGAAACATTGTTCTTGCGTCTCTTGAAATTATCTGACCCTCCGTCAGGTTGACACGCGTTGCGCTGTAAACAATGACCGTACCGATTGCGGAAAGCAAAACACAAAGACCGAGAAGAATCTTGTCCGTTCCTTTAATAAAGTCCTTGAACCAATAAATTATTTTTCCCAATTTTTCACCTCCCGTGTATCTCATAATATTATATATGTTTCAGCTGAATATTTCAAGATTTATTTGACTTTTTATAATACTATGTTATAATTAAAATAATAGAAAACTGACCCTGACGCCGAATTGTTTTAAGGCGGAAGCTGACGTTTTAAGTAACCGTTGACCAATCTGCGGTTGCCGAACATTCAGCCGTATTCTTCAGGGATACGGTTTTATTTTGAAAAGACGGTCTGACAGAAAGATTTATTCTGACTGTAAGGAAAGGAAGAATTTTATGGCTGTTTACAATCCCAAATCACTCAAAGCCGAAGAATTTATCAACGATGAGGAAATTCTCGCAACAATCGAATACGCGGAACAGAACAAGAACAATGTTGAACTCATTGATTCTCTGCTTGAAAAAGCTCGTCCGAAAAAGACGGAGCACGGCGTTACCTGCGCCGGTCTCACTCACAGAGAAGCATCGGTTCTGCTTGCCTGCGATATTCCCGAAAAAATCGAAGAAATGTATAAGCTTGCAAACGAGATAAAGCTTGCTTTCTACGGCAACAGAATCGTTATGTTTGCGCCGCTTTATCTTTCCAATTATTGTGTAAACGGCTGTGTTTACTGCCCTTATCATCACAAGAACAAGCATATTGCAAGAAAGAAGCTTTCCCAGGAGGAAATCAAGCGAGAGGTTATTGCTCTCCAGGATATGGGTCACAAGCGTCTTGCCATTGAAGCGGGCGAGGATCCCGTAAACAATCCGATCGAGTACATTCTTGATTGTATTAAGACAATATATTCCGTTCACCACAAAAACGGCGATATCAGGCGAGTCAATGTCAACATCGCCGCAACAACGGTTGAAAACTATAAAAAGCTCAAGGATGCCGGAATTGGAACATACATTCTTTTCCAGGAAACCTACAACAAAAAGAGCTATTTGGAGCTTCATCCGACAGGACCCAAGCACGACTATGATTATCATACCGAGGCTATGGACAGGGCGATGGAGGGCGGCATTGACGATGTCGGTCTCGGTGTTCTGTTCGGTCTTGAGGGCTATAAATACGAGTTTGCAGGACTTCTTATGCACGCCGAGCACCTTGAAGCCGTGCACGGTGTCGGTCCCCATACAATAAGTGTTCCCCGTGTTAAGCACGCCGACGACATTGATCCCGACGTGTTTGACAACAGTCTCGCAGACGATATGTTTGCAAAAATAATTGCCTGCATCCGTATCGCAGTTCCTTACACGGGAATGATTATTTCCACCCGTGAGAGTGAAGCCGTCAGGGGCAAGGTGCTTGACTACGGCATTTCGCAGATCAGCGGCGCATCAAGAACCTCAGTCGGCGGATATTGCGAGGAGGAGCGTCCTCACGATTCCGAGCAGTTTGACGTTTCCGATCAAAGAACACTTGACGAGGTTGTCAGATGGCTTATGGAAAAGGATCATATTCCTTCATTCTGTACAGCTTGCTACCGTGAAGGCAGAACAGGCGACAGATTTATGAGCCTTTGCAAGAGCGGTCAGATACTTAACTGCTGTCATCCCAACGCGCTTATGACGCTTACGGAATATCTCATTGACTACGCTTCGGACGAAACGAAGAAGATAGGCTTTGAAATGATTGACCGTGAGCTTGAGAAAATTCCAAAAGAAAAGGTCAGAGAAATTGCACGTCAGAATATTGAGGCTATTAAATCTTCAAACAGACGAGATTTCCGCTTTTAATAACTTAATATCATCTCTGGATATTTACAATGCAAAAAATTGTGTTATAATATCACGGAGGTGATATTTTTGTGTGTTTATTACAGCCATAATGTTGAGGAAACTCACAGAATAGGTGAGAAGCTCGGCTCAAAATTAAAGAGCGGAGATGTTGTTGCATATTTCGGCGGTATGGGTATGGGAAAAACCACCTTTACCCACGGACTCGCAAAGGGTCTCGGTATCGACGAAAAGAATGTCAGCAGTCCCACATTTGCCCTGATTCATGAATACAGAGGAATCGAAAACACGCTCTATCACTTCGATATGTACAGAATTGAAAGCTGGGACGACCTTTATTCAACGGGCTTCTTTGACTATCTTGATTTCGGCGGCATTCTCGCAGTTGAATGGAGCGAGAACATTGAAAACGCATTGCCCGAAAACAGCATAAGAGTCACATTCAAGCCCGGCAATAATGAAAACGAAAGAATAATTGAAATTGAGGGAGTGGAACTGACATGAGAATACTCGGAATCGACAGCTCGGCAAAGTCCGCTTCCGTTGCGCTGACCGACGGCGAAAAGGTTGTCGGCAGCTTTTATACAAACACAGGACTGACACATTCACAGACGCTTATGCCGATGATTGAAAATCTTTTGAAGTATTCCGGAATTTCGCTTGACACAGTTGACTTGATTGCCGTCAACAAAGGTCCGGGTTCTTTTACGGGTATCCGTATCGGTGTTGCCGCGGCAAAGGGTATCGCGGACGTCAAAAAAATGCCCGTTTACGGCGCTTCAACGCTCGGCTCAATGGCATACAACCTTATTGACACTAACTGCATTGCCTGCTGTGTTATGGACGCGAGATGCAGTCAGGTTTACAACGCTTTTTTTGACATTACTGACGGAAAAGTAACAAGATTGACCGAGGATAACGCTGATTCAATCGAAAATGTGATAAATAGCCTTAATAAATACGAAAAAAATAAAATTTTTGTTGGCGACGGAGCAGAAATATGCTATAATACTTTGAAAGACAAGTCATCGGTTAGCATTGCCTCACCGACACACAGATTTCAATCGGCTGTCGGCGTTTGCTTTGAAGCGATGCACACATCGTCCGACAAGTACATCGACAGCGCAATGCTTGTGCCGGAGTATCTCAGATTGCCCCAGGCACAGCGTGAATTAAACAAAAAATTAAGTAAAGGCGTGTGATTTAATGAAAATTGTTATCGGAGCCGATCACGGCGGATACGAGCTCAAGGAATCCATCAAGAAGCACCTTGAAGAAGTCGGCGGTTATGAAATTGTTGACTTCGGAACCCACAGCACCGATTCGGTGGACTATGCCGAAATTGCATACAAGGTCGGCAACGCCGTAATTGAAAGCAAAGAAAAGGTGCTCGGCATACTTTGCTGCGGAACCGGAATCGGTATCAGTATGGCTGCCAACAAGGTTAAGGGTATTCGTGCGGCTTGCTGCTCCGACTACTTCAGCGCCAAATATACAAGGCTTCACAACGACGCCAATATCCTCTGCATGGGCGGCAGAGTTGTAGGCCCCGGACTTGCAAACGAAATGGTAGACGTCTTCCTCACAACCGAGTTTGAGGGCGGCAGACACCAGCGCCGTGTCGATCAGATAACGGCGATTGAAAACGGTACATTTTAATTAACGGAGGTATAAATATGTCAACAGTAACCATCACCAATCATCCTCTTATCCAGCATAAGCTTTCCATTCTCAGAGATAAGAACACCTCTTCCAAGGATTTCAGATCCCTTGTAAGCGAGATTGCAACACTTGAGTGCTACGAAGCAACAAGAGATCTTCCTGTTCAGGAAGTTGAGATTGAAACACCGATCTGCAAGTGCATAGCTCACAATCTTGAGGGTAAAAAACTTGCTTTCGTTCCGATCCTCAGAGCAGGTTTGGGCATGGTTGACGGCGTTCTTTCGCTCGTTCCGTCGGCTCGTGTAGGTCATATCGGTCTTTACCGTGATCCCGAAACACTCAAGCCCGTTGAGTATTACTGCAAACTCCCGGTTGACATTGCCGATCGTGACGTTATCGTTCTCGACCCGATGCTTGCAACAGGCGGTTCGGCTATCGACGCTATCTCCCTTATCAAAGCAAGAAAACCGAAATCAATTAAGTTCATGGGCATTATTGCCGCTCCCGAGGGACTTGCAGCTCTTCAGAAGGCTCATCCCGACGTTGACATCTATTGCGCTGCTCTCGACGAGAAGCTCAACGAGCATTGCTACATTGTTCCAGGTCTCGGCGACGCAGGCGACAGAATCTTCGGCACAAAATAATTTTTTATTGCTGTTTAGGGCGACTGCTTTATGGCAGCCGCCTTTTTTAATGAGGTGATATATTATGGGTATATTGACATATAAAGGCAACAAGTTTTATCTTGACAACCGCGAATACACCATCATTTCAGGAGCGATGCATTATTTCAGAATCCCTCAGGAATATTGGTATGACCGCCTGCTGAAGCTCAAGCAATGCGGATTTAATACCGTCGAAACTTACACTTGCTGGAATCTTCACGAGCCACGCGAGTGCGTCTTTAATTTTTCCGGTATGCTTGATATTGAAAAGTACATTGACATCGCCGCTGAGCTCGGACTGAATGTTATTCTCCGACCGGGTCCGTATATCTGCGCTGAATGGGATATGGGCGGACTTCCGGCATGGCTTCTCGACTACAAAGAAATGACGATTCGCTGTAACGATAAGCTTTTCATTTCAAAGGTTGAGAGATACTATGACGAGCTTCTTCGCCGAATTGCACCGAGACTTTCTACAAACGGCGGAAACATAATAATGATGCAAATTGAGAATGAATACGGCAGCTACGGTGACGACCACGAATATATGCAGAAAATCGCCGATATTTACCGCAAAAACGGAATTGACTGCCTGCTTTTCACCTCCGACGGAGCGAGCTATTCAATGCTTCAGGGCGGCACTTTACCCGATTATCCATGCGTTGCGAATTTTGGTTCGCGCCCTGCCGAAAACTTTAAGGTTCTCAACGATTTCCGCCCCGATCAGCCGCTTATGTGCGGCGAATATTGGGTTGGTTGGTTCGACCATTGGTATGAGGAACATCACGTCAGAGATCCTAAAGAAGTCGCAAATCTTTTCAAGGAAATGATAGATTACGGCGCTTCGCTTAATTTCTATATGTTCCACGGCGGCACGAACTTCGGCTTTACAAGCGGTGCAAACTATTACGACAAGTATGAACCGACTATCACAAGCTACGATTATAACGCGCTTCTTTCGGAGGCTGGCGACCTCACTCCGGCATACTTTGAGGTCAGAAAGATCATCGAAGAACGTTTCGGAAAGCTTCCGGAGCTGACTGTCAAAAATTCAAATAAAAAAGCTTACGGAAAGCTTGAGCTTACAGAAAGATGCACGATTTTTGAAGCATTAGATAACCTTTCTGCACCTGTCCATCGTCCTTCACCCGAATTTACAGAAGAAATCGGACAGTATCAGGGCTTCACGCTTTATTCGACAACGGTTGACGGTCCGCGCGACGAAAATGAAATACAGTTTGACGCTGTTCACGACAGGGCAGTTGTATTCATCGACGGTGAATATAAAGGCTATTATGAACATTCGCGCGAGGGTGAGCCTGTAAGATTTTCTCTTAAAAAGGGCGAAAGCTGTCGGCTTGATATACTCTGCGAAAATATGGGTCGTGTAAATTACGGACCGAGAATAACACAGAAAAAGGGTATTAAGGGCGTAAGATTCGGTCTGCAATATCATTTTGGCTGGGATATGTATCCGATGCCCCTTGAAGACATTTCAAAGCTCAGATTCAGCGAGGGAGCAGGGGAGGTCAAGGTAGCGTCATTCCTGCGCGGTACGCTCAATATCGCAGACACGCCGTGCGATACGTTCATCCGTCTTGACGGCTTCACGAAAGGCGTCGTGTTTGTCAACGGCTTTAATATCGGAAGATATTTCAATCCGGCAGGACCGCAGAAAACGCTTTATGTCCCGGCACCGATGCTCAGACAAGGCGAAAATGAGGTTGTCGTGTTTGAAACTGACCGCTCCGACAGAAGCTATGTTACATTCCTCGACAAACCCGATTTAGGCTAAAACTTAATAAAAAGCAAATCTACATCATTTAAAAGTCTAATTTACTTCAATGATGTAGAATTTTTTTAACTATTTGACAATTTTTTATTGATATTGTATAATGAGGCTGAACAACAATATGTTCAATTAGCCTTATGGCGAAAGGGGAGGATAATATGAAACAAATTACAGCGACAATTATTGTTATTGCGATGATCTTTCTGTGCGGTTGCACAGGAGGAAAAAGCGAGAGCAATACTACCGAAGCGACAACATCAACAACATTAGCAAATGAGGTAACCACATCTGACAATAGGTTTACAACAAGCGCAAAACCCTTTTATACGAAAGAGATTGAAACCATTGCGTCAGATCCTTATTCAGATTTCATTAAGCAAAAGTGTATTGCTGTAAAAAAGGATTGGGATTCTGCAAATTCGGAAGAGAGAGAACGTGGCTTTGAAAAGTTTGTAAAAGCTTTTGATGATATGTATTATTTCCTGTATGATATAAATGGAGACGGTACAAATGAGTTACTGCTTGGAAGCTGGCACAGGCTTGGAAATGATATTGATGCATCTGATTCACCGATGAAAATATGCATAAGCAGCATTTATACTTTGAAAAACGGAAAAATAATCAAAATTGACAGCGGTAACTGGTGGGTTCAAGATCTTATTCAGGATCAAATCCTCTATTCTAACGGAAAAATTGTTGATACTTTTGGATACAAAGACATTCCAAGCTATTTTATTTTAAGCCTTAAGGATGATAAGCTTACAGTAGAAAGCTATGTTATGCACACGGAAAAAGGTTACTCGAAAATTGTTGATTATGAAAAATGGGAGGATAAAGAAATAAGCCAAAAGGAATATTACAGTATTTTCGAGCAATTTTGCGGTGACGCGAAGAAGGTAGATATAGACTGGAAGCGTATTGACGAATACGGAATGTGACTGAAACATTATCAAAAACAAGTTGATATATCGGAATCTTTTAAGCCGAACCAGCATAGCTTGTTACAAAGGAGTTGACAAGCTATGTCTGTTATCGGAACTAAAAAAACGCTGAATCTTCATAAATACAGCATCAGAATCGCAGAAATAATATCAAATTGGAAAATAATTGTGCCGATAATATTTGCCTTTTCGGGCATTATTATCGGCTGTTTCAGCGGAAAAGGGGAGAGCAGTCTCTATCTCAGAGTAACCGACTACTTTACTACCGTAATAATGAACTCGGAAAGATTCACGGCAGGAGCGTCGTTTCTTTACTTTTTAATTTACCCGGCAATTTTTGCAATCGCGATTTTTTTCCTCGGACTCTGTGTTTTCGGTGCACTTCTGACCAATGCCGTTCCGCTGTGCTTCGGCTTTTTGGTTGGCTGTATATCTTATTTCCTTTATAACGAATACACATTAAAGGGACTTGCTTACTGTATTATAATGCTGTATCCTTACTGTGTGCTTTCAATGCTTGCAGTAATACTGTGCTGTCGTGAAAGTATAAATATGTCCGAATATATCGTTGCAAGCATTTCTAAAACGGGAAAATTCCTGAATTACGGCTTTGCAGCGTACTACAAAACGTTCCTCAGGAATTTTATATTTATTATTGTCGCTTCAGCGGTTAAAACGCTGCTTGACTATTTATTCGGCAGTCTTTTTGTCTTTTAATTGGTTAAGCGGATTTGACGAAACCGCGTCCTTGAGCTGTGAATCGACTATGTGAGTGTATATCTCAGTCGTTGCGAGGTTCTCGTGGCCGAGAATCTCTTTAATCAGGAGCACATCAACATTTCCTTGCTGATACATAAGCGTTGCGGCCGTATGTCTGAGCTTGTGCGTTGAAAAGCCACGGTCGCCGAGACCGGATTTTTCAATGTACTTTTCAACAATGTGCTGAACGGTTTTGGGACTTATCCTACATTTTCTGCCGCTGAGGAAAAGCGCATTTTTGTCTTTCACACCGTCAACGGGGCGCACTTTCATATATTCATTGACAGCATCGATGCACATATCGTTCAGATAAATTGTGCGTTCCTTATTGCCTTTACCGGTAACTGTCATTGTATGGTCACTCTTAATATCGTTATAATTAAGACTGCAAAGCTCGGAAAGACGCAAACCGCAGTTAAGGAAAAGAGTGATAATTGCGTAGTCGCGTTCCTTATAGCGTCCGTCAATACTGTCCAAAAGCTTGACACTTTCATCAAGAGTCAAGTATTTTGGCAAAGCTTTCTTTAATTTCGGTGACTCAAGCTCCTGCATCGGATTCTCATCAAGCTGTTTTGTCTTGACCGAAAGATATTTAAAGAAGGCACGCAGGGTAGAGACTTTACGCGCTCTTGATGCCGAATCGTTGCGTCGCTCATTTCTGCAATATGCAAGAAAAGCGTAAGCGTCGGTTATTGTAATCGATTTAATAAAATCGAGACCGATAAAATCAATTGCAATCTTTTCAAATTCCGTGTCTTTGTCAACAAGTCCGCGATACATCAGCATAAATCTGAAAAACAGCCGAAGATCGGACGCATACTCAAGAACGGTAAGCTCCGACTTACTCCGGACGACCGACATATAATTGAGAAATTCAATAACACTTTTCGGAAGCGTGACAAACTCATCTCTGTGCATATAAACATTCCTTTTAACAGAATTTACAGCCAACTCAATAGGGCACTATCATTGTACCACATCCTATATAAAAAATCAAGTAATGATACAAAATAAATATTTTGTATCAAATAGGGGAGTTAAAATAGGAAAATTATACAAATAAGGATTAAAAATAGGTGTTTTGGGTGTAATACAATAGTATCTAAAATAAAGCAGCGGCCGATATGCTCGACCGCTTATATTTACACTTCTTCAAATATCGGAACTATTCCGCCGATGTCCGTCAGTGGATTGTCAATCAATTCTATGAAGCTTACATTATATTTATCAAGAAAACTTTTTATATTATCTGCATCGTTATGCGTACTCAGCTTTCCGTTAAATGCAATTACATTTTTATCAATAAACCCACAGCAGCCACCGATAAATCCATAACTGTATCCGCTCAGTTTTATCTGACCCTTAGAGAGCTTCAGGCAATCTAATCCTATTCGATGGAAAGTATCATAAACAGATTCATCATCGGTCATCACGGCGTTCGGAGCGATTAAAGCAGATGAACAGCCGACATAGCCTTGGTTGCAATGATACAGATTGAGATTGTTAGCAGCCGAATAAACCTGTATTGTTTTGCCGACAAGCTTTGTGTTGCAGACAATGCAATTATCAAGCCTTTTAACATTGATTACAGCCTCACCCGGATAAGGTGAGCTTATTTTTTCGCTGTAAACTTTCACCTGTTCATTTTCTTTTTTCTCCTGCCCTTTTGTTAAATAATTAACAATATTGCTTTTCTGAATATAGCTAACTAAAGACGGTGCTAAATCCTCATCACAAACAAAAGTGTTTTCATCAAGCTGTAAAAGATTGCAGTCGGGATGGCTTGCAACCGGTGCATTAAGCTTAGGATTAACGCTTACTTTGAACACTTCAACACCGATTTTTTCAAGAGCTTCAATAGTGTCTGCCGATTCGCAGGACACAGCAACAGTTGCTTTTCCGCACGGTAAAAGCGGTGTTTTCAGTATTCTTTTCAACGTCCTCTCCCCTTTTCAGTTCTTAATCTTCTTTAATGCGCCCTTTTCGAGCCGAGATACCTGTGCCTGGGAAATTCCGATTTCCTTGGCAACTTCGGTTTGCGTTTTGCCGAGCATGAAGCGCAGATTGAGTATATTTTTTTCTCTTTGTGAAAGTCTTTTTATCGAATCACGAATTAATATTTCATCCATCCAGTTGTCTGCCGTGTTTCTGTCACCGATTTGATCCATTACATAAATCGCATCGCCGCCTTCATTATAAACGGGCTCATACAGCGACACAGGCTCAACAATCGCTTCAAGAGCCATAACGACGTCTTCTTTGTTCATATCAAGCTCTTTTGCTATTTCCTCAACCTTCGGCTCGCGGTTAAGCTCGTTTGAAAGCCTTTCCCTGACCTGAATCGCCTTGTAAGCTGTGTCTCTGAGCGAACGGCTGACACGAACAGAGTTATTGTCTCTGAGGTATCGTCTGACCTCGCCGATAATCATAGGAACGGCATAGGTCGAAAATTTTACGGTCAGATCGGTATTAAAGTTATCTATCGCCTTTATAAGCCCCATACAGCCGACTTGAAACAGGTCATCTAACGGCTCACCTCTGTTGGAAAAGCGCTGAATAACGCTAAGAACAAGCTTCAAATTGCCTTGAATCATCTCGTCGCGCGCCGCTTTGTCTCCGTTGTGTGCTCTGTTGATAAGTTCAATCTTTTTATCCTCTTTGAGCACCTTGAGACTCGAAGTATCAATGCCGCAGATCTCGACCTTGTTTTTATATTGCATTAAAAAGACCTCCTCACAGTAAAATTTTTACCCGGAGAAGGTCCTGTTATTCAGTTTTTACCTGTTCTTAATAATGTTTTTGATAAAAGAAAAACATTCGGTCGTAAAATATTTCGGCGACGTGAAAAATGCGGCAATCGTGTTACCGATCATTTTTCCGTACAAGTGATTTCTCTTGTAAGCAACAGCCATAACGACTCTATGGCGGAAATCAACATATCTTTTTTCTTTGCTGTTTAAAATATTAAAATACCGCTTTTTAAAATCGTAGAGCATCTTCTCGCCCTCAATTTTGTTCTGACCCTGCGATATACCGCCGTCATTGTGCTTATAAACCTTGACATCGCAGGTGTTGAAATATCTGATTTTGAGTCCCGACTCAATGGCATTAAGCATCAAAAAGAAGTCCTGACCCATTTTTACATCACGGAAACCGCCGATTTCACGCAGCTTATCTGCCTTGAACATAAAGGTTGGCGTGCCGCTGAGATTCTTGGTAAGGTGGTATTTCAGCAAATCCTTATTATCAAACGAGGTAAGACCTTTATGATCGCGGAAATCGCACACTTCACCGCTCATTCGGTACATAATCATATTTGAAAACGAAAGATCACAATCGGTATCAAGCATAAATTTGAGCTGTTTTTCTACCTTTTGCGGCATATATTCGTCATCATCATCAAGGAAAGTAATATAATCGCCGTGCGACGCTTCGATTCCGACATTCCGCGAAAGTGAACCGCCGATGTTATCCTTATTTCTTATGTATACAATTTTGTCAGAGTTAAAGCCCTCAACATATTTTTTTATATCATCTCGAAATTCAAAATCCCCGTAATTGTCATCCACAACGACTATCTCAATGTTTTTATAAGTCTGATTCAGCACGGACTGCACAGCGTTGCTGATATAATCAAGATTTCTTTTGTAGGTCGGTATGACGACGGAAACCAAACAGTCCATCAAATCTAATCTTCCTTCATTACACGCAGACAAAAGCCGTCTGAGTAAAATTTAGTTAAGGTAAAAGCAAGGCTTGTGCCGCAATTTTTGCGGTATTACCTTGAATATATTATACAAAAAGCATAATACTTTGTCAATGTAGTTTAATGTCGAAATTATAAAAGTCACATCATTTTTTTCAGCCACTCCGCGGAACGGTCAAGCCAATATGAATTGGGGTGAACAACATTAAGAAAAGCTTTGTTTTCGCACACAACATCCGTTCCGAGCGAAAATCCGTGGTCTCCCTCGGCAAAAATATGCATCTCAAAAGAAACGCTGTTTTTACTGAGTGCCTGAGCATAGCTCAGAGAATTTTCAATCGGCACACAGCCGTCGTTTGAGGCGGCGAAGATGAATGTCGGCGGAGTTTGCTTTGTAACATATTCATTAACAGATTCAACCGGATTGGCAAGTATAGGACTTGTTGAGCTAAGAATACACGGATAACCGAGAACACAGGCATTCGGTCGAACATCGGTCATTGTTGATACCGCGGCGGCAAGATGTCCTCCTGCCGAAAATCCACAGACAGCAAGCCTTTGCGGATCTGTGTGAAATTCCTTTGAATTATTCCTTATAAACTCAATCGCGGCAACGGCGTCATTAAGCGGAGTCGGAAACTTTGATTTCTCATTAAGGGAATATCTTAGGACAAACGCATTGAAACCCTTTGCCAAATATGCGAGCGCAACAGGCTCGGCTTCACGGTCAGAACAATACTTGTAAGCTCCGCCCGGAAAAACCAAAACCGCCGGTTTAACCTGCATATTCTTCATTTCCCCGGAAATATCGGAAATGTACGCCGTGAGCGTTACATCGGGGTCATCTGTTATGTTAAAAGTTTTAACAACCATATATTATTCCTCGAAATCATTTATATCGGCATACGAGCGGAAAACATATCCGTTTTCTTCAAGAACCCTTATATCATCAAGCAGTACACCGAGACCGTTTGCAACACAATGAGCCGGCTTTTCCGCACAGCGGACATTGAAACCGAACTTGTTTTGGAAGTATTCATCAATACCGCGTATCATTGCGCCGCCGCCCGTTATAATCATACCGTTACGTATAATGTCGGCAACCAGTTCGGGCTGAGTCCGCGAAAGCAGAAGCTTGATGCTGTCAACAATTTTTTCAAGGTGCTCTCTGATGCAAAGAAAAACATCGGTCGAAGTTAACTCAATACTTTTCGGAAGCTTAGAAATATAGTCCTTGCCGACTGCGCGCACGGCAAGTTCGGCATCGAGAAATTTTGCTGCGCCAACTTGTTTCTTTACCTTTTCGGCTGTCATGGTGCCGATAATTGTATCACGTTCACGGCGTGCAAATCGGCAAATATCGTCGTCAAATGTGTTGCCTGCGATCTCAACTGAGTCCGAAACAGCAACACAGCCGCGGGTGATAACAGCAATGTCGGTTGTTCCGCCGCCGATATCGACTATAAGACAGCCCTCAGGCTCTTTTATGCTTATCCCAGCGCCGAGTGCTGCGGCAAGCGGTTCTTCAATGACGCAGGCTTTTGCCGCTCCTGCGGAGATAATCAGATCCGTCACCGTTTTTCTATCAATGTCATTTGTCTTTGACGGAACACAGGCAATAACGCTCGGCTTAAAAATCTGATTTCCGCAAATTTTTTGAATAAAATAACACATCATCTGTTCAAGTGATTCGTAATCGAAAATATTTCCGTCGCGAATCGGCTGGATAACTGTTACGGAATCGGGATTTTTGCCAAGCATTTTATACGCTTCTGTACCGATTGCAATTACCTTTTCCTCAAAGGTGTCATAAGCGATTACAGAGGGCTCGTTAATTTTTATGCCCTTGCCGTCAACGTTTGCAATTATCGAAGTTGTACCAAGATCGAATCCGATCTTTGTTCCGAGCATTGAAAAGCCCTCCTTTTGTTAAAATTTGTGCGGTAATGCTTTAGAATCCGCGCGATGATCCGCCGCCTCCGAAAGAGCCTCCCCCTCCGGAGAATCCGCCGCCACCGCCGCTGCTTCCGCCCGAAAAGCCTCCGCCGAAGCCGCCGTGGAACGTGTCATCGGAATCATAAACATAACCACGTCGGTGTTTTCTCTTTCTTAAAGATGAAAGAAAGCAAATTAAAATTATAACAGCAACAATAATATAGCCTATATCAGTTTTCTTTGAATCGTCCTGTTCAACTTCGGAAACAGGCGTATAATCTTCCGCCGGCTGAAGATCCTTTTCAATATAGACCTCATTGACAAGAGAATCGTATACCGCAGTAAGACCTGTTGAAAAATCGTCCTTCTTAAAGTGCTCTACACCGTATAAATCAAGGATTCTGCCCGTTTTACTGTCGGGTAAGGCACCCTCAAGACCGTAGCCAACCTCAATACGCACCTGTCTGTCATCGACGCCAAGCAAAAGGAGAACGCCGTCATTATTGTTCTTTGAGCCTATGCCCCACGAGCGCGCAAGCTCAAGCGAATAGCTTTCAATATCGGCGCCGTCAAGGCTTTTTACGGTTACGACAACAACCTGTGCACCGCAGGCCTTATACAGCGCCTCACCCTGCTTCTGCATTTTATTCTCATCGTCGTTGGATATTACATTGGCAAAGTCATTGACAAAGAAATTGCTTTTTGCCTTTGGAATATTGAGTGCGGACGCGTTAAAAGCGAGAATTGAAATAAAGATAAGAATTGCGGACGATACCGTAATTATTCTTTTCATAAATTAAAACTCCACATTCGGTACGGTTTGTGAATTTTCATCTGCATTGAAAAAGTCGGCTTTATCAAATCCGAACATACCGGCAAGAATGTTTTTCGGGAACTTTCTGATCATCGAATTATATGTCTGAACAGCCTCGTTATAGTCCTTGCGTGCAACAGCAATCCTGTTTTCTGTTCCTGCAAGTTCGTCCTGAAGCGCAACATAGTTAGAGTTCGCTTTCAAATCGGGATATGCTTCGGTAACGGCATTCACCCAAACCGAAATTGCTTTGTCGAGCTCGTCGCTTGCCTGAGACAGACTTTCCGCATCCGAAGCCTTGGCTATTTTGCTCCTCGCCTCGGTAACGGCTGTCAAAGTTTCCTGCTCATATTTTGTATATCCTTTTACAGTCGAAACAAAGTTAGGTATCAAATCGGCGCGTCGCTGAAGCTGAGTCTGAATATCCGCCTGTTTTGTCTCAACGGCGGTCTGTGCGTCAACGAGTGAATTGTATCCGCCGGCAAAAATTCCGACGATAACGATAACAATCGCAACAACTGCAATGACAATTTTTAATCCGTTTTTCATAATAACACCTCTGTAATCTATTTGTTATTTTAATCTATTTTACTATTTCTGAGCGCTGCCGTCAAGCAAATTACAGATTTTGCATCATGCAAATACAACATTTTTCCGCATTCGTTGAGAGTAGAGCCCGAAGTTTTAACGTCATCGATCAGAAGCACGGTTTTGTCCTTGACATCAAACCTGTCGCTCAAATCAAATGCGCCGAGAAGATTGCCTGTTCTCTCCAATCCTGTACAATCGTGTTGATTATCCGTGTCATAAAGTTTAAGAATCATTCCGTCGGCAAACTCAATGCCGCTGAGGTTAGAAATCTCTTTCGCAAGCAAACGGCTCTGATTGAAGCCGCGTTCCTTTTCTTTCCTGCGAAACATCGGGACGTAGGTTATATAGTCGAAATCAATATCGCGATAACGCTCAAAAAGTGTATCCGTCATAAGCTTTGCAAGTCCCGAATAAATTGAGCGTTCACCCTTAAACTTAAAGCGATGAATACACTCCTTGACTAACCCGTCGTAATAAAGCGGCGCAACAATCCTGTCGTAGTAATGTGCAGGCTTCTTCTTACATTCACAATCGTCAATTTTCGCTCCGCAGTAAGGACATATTTCACCCGTTATCAGCGGAACTTCGCTGTCGCAGGAATCACACTCAAACTCAAATGGATCAATAAGCTCACCGCAGAAAATACATCTGTTCGGAAAGAACAGGGAACTGACAAAGGTCAGGATATCTTTAAATGAATCCTTCATCGTTTTCGTCCTCCGTCTCCGTCAAAAAATGCTTAAGGGCGGAATATCTCTTTGTACGGCTGTTGTTCATCGTCATCTCACGAACGACATCGGAAGATCCGACAAGAACAATTATATTTTTTGCTCTCGTGACAGCTGTATAAAGCAGATTTCTGTAACACAAATTCGGCACAACGCCGTAAACGGGCATAACTACGGCTTTAAATTCATTACCCTGGCTTTTGTGAACGGTTACGGCGTAGGCGTGTTCGATTTCATTCGCGTTTTCAAAAGAATATACGGCGATTCTATCCTCATAATTTACGGAAAAAGCCGACGACATCGTGTCAATTTTTTCAATCACACCGATATCTCCGTTAAAAATTCCGCTTCCCTCTTCCCTGCCCTTTGTCCAGAGAATATCATAATTGTTCTTGATTTGCATAACCTTGTCGCCCTCGCGCAAAACTCTTCCCGCAAGGATTACTTCTCTTTTATCCTTTGACGCAGGGTTCAGAACCGCCTGAAGTGTTTTATTGAGATTTACCGTGCCGCAGTCGCCCTTTCGTGACGGACAAAGAACCTGAATATCATTGAAAGAATCGAAGCCGTAAGCTTTCGGCAGACGAGCAGAGCAAAGCTCGGAAATTGTGGCAACAACAGATGACCCGAAATTCCTTTTCATAAAGAAAAAATCGTTATCTTTAGAGTCAAGGTTGGGCATTTTTCCTGCAACAATATCGTGAGCATTTGTGACGATTCGGCTCTTCATCGCCTGTCTGAAAACCTTTTTCAGCTCAACAACCGGTAAGGTTTCCGATTCGATCAGGTCATGCAAAACATTTCCTGCACCGACGGCAGGAAGCTGGTCGGAGTCACCAACCATTATAAGACGGCAGCCGAGCGGTAAGGCATCCAAAAGACTTGAAAATAGGGTTATATCAACCATCGACAGCTCGTCCACAATTACGGCGTCGGCAGTAAGCGGATCCTGCATATTATGCTTAAAGTGAGGATTGTCGTTCTTGTCCCATTCAACCTCAAGAAGTCTGTGTATCGTCTTAGCTTCACGACCCGTAATTTCACTCATTCTTTTTGCGGCTCGTCCCGTCGGAGCGGTGAGCACAACGTTCAAGCCGTCCTTTTCAAATAGCTTTAAAATTCCGTTAAGCGTCGTCGTTTTTCCTGTTCCGGGACCGCCTGTCAGAATCAGTATTCCCTTATCGACAGCCTTGATGATTGCCTCTTTCTGCTTATCATCATAAACAATACATTCTGTCTTTTCAATGTTTTCAATATCCTGCAAAAGAGTCGGTTTTCCTGCCGGCGGAAATCGTAGAAAAATCTTAATTCTCTCCGCCGCAGCGCGTTCGTCTGTGTATATTTTAAACAGCGCGACAAATTCTTTGCCGTCCATTTCGAAGCTGATAATTTTTTTGTCTTCAATAAGGCTGTCAATCGCCGTTTCAACATCGTCGCTGTCGACCTCAAGAAGAGCGGAACACGATTTTATAAGCTTTTCTCGCGGCAGACAGGTGTGTCCGTTACCGAGATTATGCTTTATAACATGAAGTATACCTGCGCTGTTTCTGAAATTGTCGGACGGTTTTACCTCCATTGCCTGAGCGATCTGTTCTGCACGCTCAAATCCGATACCGATGCCGTCGTAGCAAAGAACATACGGATTGATACCGACAACATCAACGGCATTCGCACCATAGAGACGGTATGTCTTTAAGCACTCCGATGCGGTCATACCGAGCTTTTCAAGAGCAATCATAACCTGTCTGACAGAGAACTGCTCGTTGAAAGCCTTGCACATTTTTTGTGCGCCCGTGATAGAAATTCCACTAATCGTGGCAAGCTTGTCCGGTCTGTTTTCGAGGACGTCAAAGGCTTCGTCACCGAATTTTTCAATAATTTTCTGTGCGGTTTTTGCGCCGATGCCCTTCACGGCGCCCGATGCAAGATAGCGGTAGAGGTCGGCAGCCGTTGACGGCAGAGACCTTTCGCACAGCTCGGCTTTAAACTGCCTGCCGAAAGTTTGATGTACAGCCCATTGACCTTTCAGCCGCAGCTCTTCGCCGACGCTTATTTCGGGCAAAACACCGACAACCGTTATATATTCGTCTTCCGCGGAAAGCTCAAGAACCGTAAACCCTGTTTCGGGTTTACGGTAAACAAGTTCTTCAACAAATCCGTGTAATTCAATCAGGTTGTCGTCCATTTTCTCCATTTTCAGCTATGCTGTCCTCGTTATGTATTTTTATAAATCCTCCCAATTCGTCGGAAAGATGTTTTATCAGTTCAATGTCTTTATCGGAAAGTCCGTCGGTTTGTATTTCGGCTTCGTCAAAAATCAAATCGCCGAAAACAAGCTTTTTTATATACGCTCCGTAAATCAGCCGCTCCGCTTCACACTTTTCGGAATCGGCGCCGAGTCTGATGATATAGCGGCTTTGACCTTTCGGACGGTAAACAAAAAGCAAAATGTAATAAACGATCGAAACAAAGCCGATAAAGCTTAGCGCCGCAACAACGCCGCACATCAAAGCGTACTGCATAAAATCACCTCACTGATATTCTATTCAGTGAGGAGTAAATTGTGAAGATCGTCACATCTCAAACAAGCAGGTCTGTAAGCCGAGTTCTGTCATTTAAGGCAATTATCTATCCAGGCTGTGAATTACTCCACAGCTCAAGCCACCCGTCGAACTGATAGGCCGAGCAAGCCTGTTCAGTCGGTGTTGCCCCGAATAGGGTTTACAGGGTCGCAATGTTTCCACGCGGCCGGTGAGCTCTTACCTCGCCTTTCCACCCTTACCGTAATACGGCGGTATTTCTCTGTTGCACTGTCCCTAAGGTTACCCTCGGCGGCCGTTAGCCGTTATTCTGCTCTATGGGGCTCGGACTTTCCTCATACATAAGTATGCAACTGCCCAACCTGCTTGTGTGAGATACGACGATCATATATATATTTTAATTTATACCGCGTGAAAAGTCAATCAAAACATATATTTTATTTTTCAACACTTGATTAAAGCACAAAAATATAGTAAAATAAACGGAAAAGTAAATTACAAATGCTATGTTTTTCGGTTTACCGGAAAGGAACGATAAAAATGGGCGATATTTATTTTAAAAATTATAAGAAAAAGGACGATACGGGCGAAATACCGATTACACGTTCGGAAAAAGAATTTCAGGACAAGCTGAATCAGCAAAAATACGACGAAATTATTAAACGTCAGGAGCAGTTTGGAACCTTTGAGGACTACCAAAACGGAGAGATTCCACCGGGACATTACAGCGAACAGCCTGACAAGAATAGCAAGCCAAAGAAAAAGAAGAAGAAAAAAGGCTGTGGCTGCGGATGCGGTGCATTACTTCTGATTTTTCTCCTTATCATCGCGATAATTCCTGTCGGAAGCTTCGGCTACGTTTACTCCCTGTGTTCAAAGACGAACTACGTCAAGAGCTCGGTAAGCGACACCAATATTTCCGAGGATTACTACAATGTACTTCTTATCGGCTGTGACAAATCCGACGGTGAATCACAGCGTTCCGACTCAATGATACTTGTTACCATTGACAAGGTTCATCAAAAAATTAAGCTCACGTCATTTATGCGTGACCTCTGGGTTTCAATTCCCGGCTATGACGACGGCAGGCTCAATGCGGCCTATTCCTACGGAGGCGCCGAGCTCCTGATGAAAACGATAAATCAGAATTTCTCGATAAACGTCAACGATTACGTTATGGTCGATTTTGAAATGTTTGAAAAGCTGATTGACGGTCTCGGCGGCGTCAGCGTCGATATAACCGAGGATGAAGCCGACTTTATCAATGAAACGAGCCACGCAAAGGTTCATTCGGGAGTCAACACGCTCAACGGCGATTATGCGCTTATTTATTGCCGAATCAGATACCTCGATTCCGACTTTAACAGAACCCAGCGTCAGCGCAAGGTTATGAATTCAATAATGAAGAAAACCGTTTCGCAGAATCCCATTACCACTCTTTCTGTTATGAGCGACATACTTCCCCTTATCACAACAAACATTTCGCCCCTCAGTCTGACGCTTAAAGCGTTCGGTGCGATAGGATATCTCAATTACGGAAACGACCAGTTCAGGCTCCCAATTGACGACGGATATACAAGTGAAATGATTTACGGGCAGGACGTTCTCGTGCCCGATATCGACGAAAACACCAGGGCTCTTCAAAGCTTTATTTACGAATCATAAAGCACAAGTTCAATCAATGTAAAAAAGCTATAATTCATATCGAAGCAATTTCGATTATGAATTATAGCTTTATTTTAGTTTTAGTCGAAAATATTGAAAATATTGTTGTCCTCTTCCGGTGCGTCCGTGACAGGCTCCTCAGGAACAGGGTCGGTAACCGGTTCTTCGGGTTCAGCGGTCGGCTCCTCGGTTACAGGCTCATCATAACCTGTCGGCTCTTCCCTTGTGGGTTCCTCGTAATCGTTGTAATTACTGCCGCTGTTATTGGGCTCATTTCCGCTGTCGGAAGTGGTGTTCTTAACATTTGAAACAAAATTGAACGGGCCGACTCTGTCGGAAGCCAGGACAATGTTTGTCTGACCGTAAAGAATCTGCTGAAGTCTCTGCGCGCAAAGCGGATAGTCAACCGTCCACGCCCATGTAGTAGAATTCATATAACCGCCGATTCTTTCAACATAGTCCTCGTTCGGCATAATGTATTCTTTGATCTCGAAGTTCATCCAGTTGTGAGAATAAGCTGTCGCAATAAGCGAAAGAACCTCTGACTGGCTGTAACCCGTTCTGAGGTACGGAGAAACCTGCTTGAACGCATTAACGAGCTGACCCTTTGAAGCTGTTTTTGCACTTTCAATGAGCGCCTTGATAACGCTTCTCTGCCTTCTCGTACGGCTGAGGTCGCTGTCGTCGTCACAATGACGGATACGGCTGTAAATCAAAGCCTGTTTGCCGTTAAGAGTAGCCTTTCCGTAAGGGAAATCGGTCTGGCTCGAAGTACGTCTGATGTAATTCGTCTCATATTCCTGCACTTCAACGGTTACACCTCCGATCGCGTCAATAACCTTGGGGAAGGTTTTAAAATCAACAACAACGTACTGATCAATCTTGATCTTGTAATTGTTTTCAAGCGTTTGTTTGAGTGTTGCGGGACCGCCGTGATATGCCGCATTGATCTTCTCGTATTCATCGTAATACGTTCCGTCCTCTTTCGGCATCCTGATATAAGTCCAACTGTCACGCAGGAACGAAACCATAGTGATTTTTTCATTCTTCTTGTCGATAGAAACAAGAATCTGCGAATCGCAAAGATTGAACTCGCTGTCAACACCGCAGAGAAGAACATTTAAAACGTTCTTGTTATACATCTTTTCTCCGCCGTTGTTTGCCCACTCATAAAGAAATGCGTTGAGCGAATCGGCATCAATATCACCCATGGCTTTGAACTGGGTATCGTCATCGGAAAGATAGTCCTTGTCTATATTGCCGAAATCAATTCCGTCGTCGCCGTAGCCCTTGCTCTTTGTCGTGACATAAAGCCAAACGAGGAATCCGGCACCGCTGAGAAGAATCGCTATGACAAGGCACAGAGCAATAATTTTTGTATTTCTGTATTTGTTTTTGGTGAAGAAATACTGAAACTTCTGTAATCCCGTCATTTCTGACTCATTGGGAATATCCTGTTCATCATAATTTGACGCTTCATCCTCATACTCATAAAGAAGCTCGGAATCGCCGACTTCGCTGTGAGAGCTAATGTCCTCAAAGCTGTCTTTATGTTTGATTTCCGGAACCGGAATTATCTCCGTGTCTTCGTTTTCGCTCGCATAATGATTGTACTTTTTGTTAAATTCATCAATGCTTTCAAAGCTTTCTCTTTTATCTTTGTTATCCATCAGATCAACTCCATTTTTAACGAATCTTCAAGGTGCACTAAAGAGTTCAGCCGAAAAAAAGCGGCCTTGAAGATATGACGAAAAGCGAACAACATAATTATATTGTCCGCTTCTTTTAACGATTATTCCATATTGTTTCTCGGCTCGATCTTACCGTACAGGCTTCCCTCCAAGTCGGAACGCGGAGCTCTTGTAGGCTGCTGCTGTTCTCTGTTTGCCTGTGATCTGTCAGATCTTCTGTAATCGCCTCTGCGACCTCTGCCGTTTGACGGATTAGTCGCTTTAAATCCCTCTGCAAGAGTTATAACAACTCTTCTGTCGCTCTCAGAACCGATGGAGTGAGAATCGACACCCTCAATTTCCTGAACCGTTGTGTGAATTATACGTCTCTCATACGGATTCATCGGGTCAAGACATACATTTCTGCCGTATTTTCTGACTCTTGCCGCGCTCTTCTTTGCTAACTCGCGGAGAGTTTCCTCACGCTTTTCTCTGTAATTGCCTGCGTTTATGGAAACTCGCTTGTAGTTGTCTTTACCCTTGTTTATAACAAGACGGGTAAGATACTGGATAGCGTCAAGGGTTTCTCCTCTTCTTCCGATTATATAACCGAAATCGTTGCCGCAGTCAAGCTGAACATAAACGCTTTCATCATCCTCGGAAGCTTCGATTGAAGCGTTTTCAACGCCCATACCGTCAAGAATACTCTTGATATACGCTTCGGCTGCTTTTGATGCCGCGCCGACGGTTCTTTCCTTTACCGGTTCCTCTTTTTTGGGAGCAGGCTCTTTTTTAGCCTCATGCTTCTTGGGCTCCTGCTTTGCTTCTGCCTTAGGAGCTTTGGGAGCCTTAGCCGGCTTCTGAACGGGCTTCTTTACCTCATCGGGAACTTCATAATAAGCTCTGACCTCAGCCAAAGAGCCTCCGAAAAGTCCGAGGGTCTTTTTCTTTGCCGTTTTGATAACTTCAATTTGGACATCTGCGTCCCAAGGTGCGCCGAGCTCGTTTTTAGCAGCCTCAACAGCAGCTTCCGTAGTCGCGCCCTTTCCGAATGCTTCTTTAATCAACGGTTTTCACCACCTGTAATTCTACACTTTAAAGTGTTATTTTCTTTTTAGCTGTTTTTGATTCTTTTAATGCTGTTTTCTCTAGAACGTCGCTCAATGGTTTCCTTAACCATAAGCTTTGCGATATTCTTTTGCGGAGACATAACTTTTTTCAAAATGAGCGTCTGGAATGTTGCAAACACATTGGATGCGATCCAGTATACGCCGATACCGCTGGGGAACATAAATGTAAAAATGATCGAAGTGATCGGCATCATGAGCATTGTACAGCCCATTCCGGGTGCGTTGGCGGCCGGGTTTGTCTTTTTCTGCTGAATCTGAGTAATTATAGACGTAATCAGTGATGTTACACCTGAAAGAATCGGAATAAGCCAATACTTATTAAACACTTTATACTGAGGCTGAATACCGAGCTCAAGACCGAGGAAAGTGAATCTGTCGGCGTCAATAAATGCCTGTACTTTGCTGATAGACTCAGCCGAAACAGTCGTTATGCCCTTTGCCGCGATATAATCAACAACCTCCTGGAAGTGCTGAATGATATAAAGCGGATAGTATCTGTCAACCTTGGTGCCGACGGAAAGAACGCCGTCCTTGATCATGCTTGAAAAAACGTCAACAAACTGCTGAGATGTTGCAGCATCAAGTCCGATCGCGTAACGAAGCGGATTGTAAAGAACGCCGTAAAGTCCGATAATGAACGGGAACTGGATAAGCAGCGGAAGACAGCCTGCCGACATGGGGTTGTAACCCTCTCGTGCGTAAAGATTCTGAGTTTCCTCCTGAATCTTCTGCTGATTGCCTGCGTACTTTTCCTGGATTCGTCTGATTTTCGGGGCAAGACGCTGCTGCTTTGCCATACCCTTCTGCTGACTGATAGTTGTCGGAAGAGTTACAAGACGTGCAAAAACCGTGAAAAGAATAATTGCAATACCGTAGCTTCCGTTGAATCCGTCAACAATGCCGTAGAAGAAAAGCATTATATAACCGAAAACCGGAGTTATATACTTGTAAAGGACGTTATATATTGCGTTCATATTTTGTCTCCTTTAATCTTTGCGACCCTTTTCTTTTTTCGGAGGAACGGGGTCATAACCTCCCTTGAATAACTGGTTGCACCTGAGCAACCGACCGAGAGCCATAAATGATCCCTTTAGGGCTCCGTGCACCTCGATTGCCTCGACGGCATAGTGCGAACAGGTCGGATAATACCTGCACATGGGCGGAAGATGAGGCGAAATATGCCTTTGGTAAAACTTGATGCATCTGATGAGAAAGTTTCTCATTTTAAGATCACGCCCGCTTTGGCAAGATGTTTGTTCATAATTTTTGAAACATCTGTGCTTTTAAGATACTTGGTTTTGCTTCGGGCAACAAAAACAATATCGTATCCGCCTTTAACAGACGGAAGATTGTCCCTGAACGCCGCCCTGATGACTCTTCTGGAGCGGTTTCTTTCAACCGCATTGCCAATCTTCTTACTCGTGGTTATGCCCATACGACAAACTCCCGCGCGGTTATTCTTTAAAACATAAGTAACCAACGCAGGATCAGAAAATGATTTTCCTCTGCCGTAAGCTCTTCGGAAATCGCTATTTTGCTTTAATATCATGTACTTCTCAGGCAAAAATATCAAATCCGTTCAACGGTGGGCAAATACCGTAAATTAGTAAGTAAGCTGCTTTCTGCCCTTTGCGCGGCGACGAGCAAGAACCTTGCGTCCGTTTCTGTCAGACATTCTCTTACGGAAACCGTGTTCCATCTTTCTGTGACGCTTCTTAGGCTGGTAAGTTCTTTTCATACCTCTGACCTCCGTTTCAATACTTTACTTGATTATTCCGAGATACGCATACCGAAACGCACACGCACTCACGTTGAGATATTATATAATAAAAATCCCCCCGTGTCAATCATTATTTTTATTTATACATTTTATATTTGCTCTTTATATATATTTGTTTAATTTTATCATTGCAATTATTCACCTTGCATGCTATAATAACGTGATAAATAATCAAACAGGAGATGTAAAAAACACATGGATTCATTTGCAGAACTTTGGGAAATGGTAAAAGATGAATGTAAAAAACAGGTTTCTGAATCCATATATAATGTTTGGTTCAAGGATATGGAGCTTGTAAGCTTCAACGACCATGAGGTGGTTATTGCCCTTTCGGACTTCAAGCGTAAGATTGTTGAGAGCCGCTTTATGGATAAGCTTTCTTCTTCGTTTAAGAATGTAATCGGCTTCGATATCAACATTGTGCTGACTGATATTGAAAAGACAGCGGCACCCAAAGAGGAACCAGTCGAGGATATGCTCACGGATGAGGACACCTTTGATTCGTTCATCGTCGGAGCATCAAACAAATTCGCTTATGCGGCGGCAAACGCGGTTGCCAATGATCCTGGCGGAAAATACAACCCGCTTTTCATTCACGGAAATTCCGGACTCGGCAAGACTCACCTGCTCAACGCTATCGCGCACGAGGTCAAGAAGTCACACCCCGAAGCAAACATTGTATATACACGCGGCGAAAGCTTCACGAACGAGCTTGTTAAATACATCGGATTGAAAAGTACAGAGGAATTTCACGACAAGTACCGCAGCGCCGACATTCTTCTCGTGGACGACGTTCAGTTTATTGCCGGTAAGGATTCCACTCAGGAGGAATTTTTCCACACGTTCAATGCTCTCTATCAGGCAGGCAACCAAATCGTATTGACGTCCGACCGTCCGCCGAAAGAAATTTCTTTGCTGGAAGACCGACTTCGCAACCGTTTTGAATGGGGTCTTATGGCTGATATCCAGTCCCCCGACCTTGAAACCAGAATGGCTATTATAAAAAGGAAAGCCGAGGTTCTCAACTTTAAGCTTCCCGATGATATCGTTCAGTATATCGCCGAAAAGCTCAAGAATAATATCAGACAGCTTGAGGGCGCAGTAAAGAAAATGCAGGCTTTCGTTACAATGCAGGGAATGCCTATCAATATTATGACGGCGCAGACCGCAATAAAAGATATCATTGTTGACAGCAGTCCTACTCCCGTCACAATAAATAAGATCGTTACCGAAGTCGCAAGGACATACGGAGCGGACAGCGCGGACATCTATTCAAAAAAGCAGAACGCACAGACAACCGAAATGCGTCAAATGGCAATGTATATTGTCAGGGAGATGACAGGATTATCCACAAAGCTCATCGGAAGAGAGTTTAACAGGGATCATTCGACGGTTGTTTACAGCCTTGATAAATTTACAAAGCGTTATAACGAGGACAGCAAAATCCGAAGCGTTGTTGACAATATAATCAAAAACATTCGTGACGGAAGATAACCGGAGGATATTATGGCATTTGGAATTTTCAAAAAGTTTAATTTCGGATTGAAGAAGACCCGTGAAAGTATGTCGGGCGCTATCGACGCGGCAATAAGCGAAAACGAGGATATCACCGACCAGCTCTATGACGATCTTGAAGAAATCCTCATTATGGGCGACGTGGGAATGAACACTTCCGCAGAAATCTGCGAGAAGCTCAGAGACTATGTCGCAAAGCACCATCTCAAAAAGTCGTCACAGGTTAAGGGAGCGATCAAAGAAATCGTTTCCGAGATGCTTGAGGGCGGAGAAGATATGGGGCTTGTTACCATGCCGTCAATTATTCTCGTTATCGGCGTAAACGGCGTCGGAAAGACGACGACGATCGGTAAAATGGCTGCAATGTATAAGGCTCAGGGTAAAAAAGTCATTCTCGGCGCTGCCGACACATTCCGAGCGGCGGCAATCGACCAGCTTGAGGAATGGGCAAACAGAGCAGGCGTTGATATAGTCAAGCACCACGAGGGCGCAGATCCCGCCGCGGTTGTCTATGACACGATTCAGGCAGGCATAGCCCGTGACGCCGACATAATAATCTGCGATACGGCAGGTAGACTTCACAATAAGAAAAATCTTATGGAAGAGCTTGCAAAGATATACAGAATCATTGACAAGGAACTCCCCTACAACGACCGTGAAAGTCTGCTTGTACTTGATGCTACGACAGGTCAGAATGCTGTCAACCAGGCAAGAGATTTCAAGAATGTGTGCGAAATTACGGGTATTGTTCTCACAAAGCTTGACGGAACAGCCAAGGGCGGCGTTGTGCTTGCAATAAAGAACGACCTCAAGGTTCCTGTTAAGTTTGTCGGAGTCGGCGAACAGATTGACGATCTTCAGCCGTTCAACCCCAAGGCATTTGCGGACGGACTTTTTGATAACGAAGTAAAACACGACGAAGAGAATATGTTTATGGAAAACGAAGCATCGGAGGAAACAGCCGAATGAAACTGCTGATTGCGACCCATAATAATAAGAAACGAGTTGAGCTTCAACGTATCCTCTCCCCCATCGGTATCGATGTGGTGCTTGCCGAGGATATCGGTTGCACACTTCGCGACGTGGAGGAAACAGGAACAACATTTGAAGAAAACGCCAAGCTCAAAGCCGTTTCGGGCTGTGAGGACAGCGGAATCGCGTGCATTGCGGACGATTCGGGACTTTGCGTTGATTACCTCGGCGGTGAACCGGGCGTATATTCCGCACGTTATTCCGGAGAACACGGCAACGACGAAGCAAACATTGACAAGCTTCTCAAAAACCTTGACGGTGTGCCGAAAGAAAAAAGAACGGCAAGATTTGTCTGCGCCGCCTGCTGTGCATTTCCCGACGGAAGAATAATTACGGTTCGCGGAGAGTGTGAAGGCGAAATTCTCACAGAACGCCACGGAAACGGCGGATTCGGCTATGATCCCGTTTTTATGAGCGGAGGAAAATCGTTCGGCGAAATAACGTCCGAAGAAAAAGATGCAATGAGCCACAGAGGAAAAGCCCTCAGACTTATGGCAGAACAACTTAAAAAGACAATTACGGAGTAAAGATATGGAAGAAAAAATGACAAGCAAAAGACGCGCCGAGCTCAGAGGAATGGCTAACCGTCTTGAACCGCTTTTTCATGTCGGCAAAAGCGGAGTAACCCCTGCGGTTATTGCCCAGACGGAAGAGGTGTTCAACACAAGAGAGCTTATTAAATTAAAGGTTCTTCTTGAAAGCGCACCCGAAACACCGAGAGAAATTGCCGAAAAGATTGCTCAGCAGACCTCTTCTCAGGTCGTTCAGGTTATCGGCGGAAGCATTATCCTTTACAGAGAGAATCCCGAACTCGAAAACGGAGTGAAAAAGAAGAAAGCTCCCGAAAAGAAAAAATCGGGAATCGGTAAGGGTGCCAAGGACTTCAAGAAAGTCTACAACGCAAAGAAAAAGAGAGAAGAAGAACGTCAGGCCGCCGAGCGAGCAAGATATGCACGCACTCGCCGCAGAAACTACAACGGTGGATTTTCCAAATAAAAGCACAGGGAGGTCATGGTATGGAAAAGGACGAAATCAAAGTTGCCGCTCAGAATAAAAAAGCTTACCATGACTACTTTGTTCTTGAAGAATATGAAGCAGGAATTGAGCTTTTCGGAACGGAGATCAAATCTATCCGTCAGGGAAAGCTGAATTTAAAGGATTCATGGTGCAACATTGTTGACGGTGAAATTTTCGTAAACGGTATGCACATCAGCCCTTATGACCACGGCAACATTTTTAACCGCGACCCGATGAGAGTCAGGAAGCTTTTGATGCACAAAAGAGAAATCAACAAGCTTTTCGGTACGGTTAAGCAGGACGGTCTTTCGCTCATTCCCCTTTCGGTTTATTTCAAGAAAGGAAGAGCGAAAGTTAAGGTCGGTCTTTGCAAGGGCAAAAAGCTTTATGACAAGCGCGACGCTGCAGCAAAGAAAGATGCCGCAAGGAACATTGAACGCGCAATGAAAGAGCGGTTTCAATAATTTAATCAATATGGGGATGAAAGGATTTCGACGGGGATTTTGAACCGTGATAAGCGAGCAGTGGCGCGGAACCACTTTAAAAGCCGTAGTTTATAAAAATAAACGACAATAATACTCAGTTAATGGCTGCCTAAGTGCGGCCCATCCTTCCCGGAAATACTGCGGTCCGGATAAGGGTGTCGATTAGCAGTGAACGTGAATGAATGAGTAGCCTTGCATTTCATCATGACCTAAAGGATACCGTAGAAGAAAGCCTGTTTGTCGGCGTTCTTTGAGGGGAAACTTAAAAGATAAACTATGCTCGTAGAAAGTCGCGGGAATTGATTTTCGGACGCGGTTTCGATTACCGCCATCTCCACCAAATAAGCTCAAGCCGATTTTTCGGTTTGGGTTTATTTTTTTGCGGTAATCGAAACCGCATAGTCCATCTTTTGCAAAGCAAAAGGGACATATAAATGCGTAGGTTGCGAAGCAACAGTCGAAGCGAAGCTTCGATTACCGCCATCTCCACCAAATAAGCTCAAGCCGATTTTTCGGTTTGGGCTTATTTTTTTTGCGGTAATCGAAACCGCATAGTCCATCTTTTGCGAAGCAAAAGGGACATATAAATGCGTAGGTTGCGAAGCAACAGTCGAAGCGAAGCTTCGGTTGACGCCATCTCCACCAAATAAGCTCAAGCCGATTTTTTGGTTTGAGTTTATTTTTTTGCGGTAGTCGAAACCGCATAGTCCATCTTTCAAAGCAAATGTGACAATATTAATGTATGGTTTGTGCTGTACAGTTGTCGTTTATCGCGGCATTTTTTACCCAAATAAATCAACCGTTATATTTATATTCCTATTATACAAAAAACACTAAATCTTTTAAAATATTTTGTCATTTAAGTGTGTTAAATGCTTGACAAGGTCGCCGCATATACAATATAATATGTTTGGCATAAAATATATTACAATATATTCAGGAGGCAATTAAATGAGCAAGAAAACCGTATTTCTTACCGGCGCATCCGGTAACATGGGCTTTGCGGGCTTCAAAGAGCTTTACGCAAGAAAGGATAAGTACAACATTGTGTTGCTTCTCCGCGGCAGCGAAAAGAATCGTATCAAGTTCAAGGAGTACGAAAACGATCCCTCAATCAGAATTGTTTGGGGCGACCTGACAAATTACGACGACGTTCGCAAATGTGTTACGGGTTCCGACATCGTTCTCCACGTCGGCGGAATGGTATCCCCTGCCGCTGACTATTTCCCGAAGCGTACAATTAAGACAAACACAACAGCTATGCAGTATATCGTTGATGCCGTAAAGGCTCAGCCCGATCCGGACAGCATCAAGGTTGTTTACATAGGCACAGTTGCCGAGACCGGTGACCGTAATCCGCCGATTCATTGGGGACGTACAGGTGACCCGATCAAAATCAGCATCTATGACCACTATGCTGTAAGTAAGGTCAGAGCCGAGCATATCATTGCGGAGTCAGGACTCAAGTATTGGGTTTCTCTTCGTCAGTCGGGTATCCTTTATCCGGGTATCCTCAAGAACATTGACCCGATTATGTTCCATGTTCCTATCAACGGCGTTCTTGAGTGGGCAACGATTGAGGATTCTGGACTTCTTCTTGCAAATGTATGTGAGGATTCCGTTCCTGAGGACTTCTGGAGAAAGTTCTACAACATCGGTTCGGGCGAACAGTACCGTATCACAAACTTTGAGTTTGAAGAGTATCTTCTCGGCGCAATCGGCATGGGTTCACCGAAGAAGCTCTTTGCTCCCAACTGGTTTATTCTCAAAAACTTCCACGGTCAGTATTATGCAGACTCCGACAAGCTTGAGAATTACCTCCACTTCAGACATAATGTTCCCATCAAGAAGTATTTTGACGATATGTCAAAGACCTTGCCGAAGTTCTATAAGCTTTCAAAGCTTGCTCCCGGCGGACTTGTTAAAAAGTTCCTTATGGAGGGTCTTGCAAACAAGGAAGTATTCGGTACAATGAACTGGATCAAGAACAGAGTGCCTGAGCGTATCAGCGCTTACTACGGCTCTTATGAGGACTGGAAAAACATTCCGAAGACTTGGGATAAGTTTGAAATTAAAAAGGCTTCTATGACGCCGACATACCTTGACCACGGCTATGACGAGAGCAAGCCGCAGTCGGAACTTGACATTGAGGATATGAAGAAGGCTGCCGAGTTCAGAGGCGGTAAGTGCCTGAGCGAAAGCATGACAAAGGGCGATCTTTACACTCCGCTTAAGTGGGAATGCGCTTTCGGTCATACCTTTGAGATGACACCGAACCTTGTTCTCAACGGCGGACATTGGTGTCCTGAATGTGATCCTATTCCGTGGAACTACGACGAAATCGCGAAGAAAAATCCGTTTTTTGCTCAGGTATGGTATCCAAACCACACCAAGGACGAGCACAACGTTTACGGCATGGATATCTTCAAGGATTTCGGCGAGAAATAAACTTATAATACAGGAGTGGTAAATATGAAAAAAACAGTAATTACCTGCGTAACGGCAGTTCTCTGCGTTATTGCTGTCTGTGTTTCATCCGTACTCGGTACAAACAAGATTTCCGATGCGAAGATTGAAGCGGCTAAGTACGCACCGGCTTCCTCATCGAGCGGCAACGGCGGAGCAACTGTTGATAACGGTTCAGGTGACGTTACACCGGACGATTCCTCAGTAACACCTGAGACTCCGACAGACCCTGCAACCGGTGAGCCTGACAGCACAGCTGCCGATGCAAACAACAGCAACACGGCTACGCCGAGCACAGGCGGCAACACAAGCGGCGGTTCTTCGTCAAACAAGCCTGCTTCTTCAAAGCCCTCTACTCAGGCTGAGATTCTTAACTATTTCAACACATCGGTCAATAAGGTTAAGACAAGCTCCAAGGGCGGCGTAAAGAATTACGAGAAAAATTCTCAGGCAGGTACATTTACCCTTAAAGGAACGCTCAAGAGATTCTCAGGTGTTATAAATTCACTTGTTGAGAAGAACATGGGCGAGAAAAAGGGTGATACAAACCGTAAACTCACAAAAGCCGATATGAAGGCTTTGTTCCCTGTTGAAAATGAAAACTGGTCATCAAAGCTTACAACGGCTAATATTTCAAATGCAACTCTTGCTGAAAAGAACGGCAAGTACGTTGTAACAATTACCGTTAAGCCCGATGCAGCTTCGAATAATCCGACTCACGGTGCAGGTAACCACGGTAAGGCATTCAGCATTGTTCAGGTTTCAACGATTCTTGACAACGCAGGTCCGCTCAAGTCAATGCTTGACGGCAACGTTAAGATCGCATACCGTAACGGTAAGATTGTTGCAACGATCGACCCCAAAACAGGTAACATTACGCACATTAACTATTATTATGTTTGGGAACTTGATGTAACGGTTGCCGGCAACAACGTCAACGCACCGTTCGGAATTGAGTCCGATTTCACAATCAACTGGTAATTTTTCAGAAAGGATACGGGGCATTTTAATAATGCCCCACGGTTTATAAAATGAAAGTATTTATGATCGGCGGAACAGGACTTCTCGGTTCGGCTGCTGCCGCAGAGTTTATCAAAAGAGGTCATTCCGTTAAATCCGTTGCTCTTCCTCCCCTCCCCGAAGGAGCTCCGATTCCTGAGGAGATGGAGCTTGTATTCGGCAACTATCTTGAGCTTTCCGACGCTGAGCTTACGGAAATGATGACAGGCTGTGACTGCTTCGTTTTTGCGGCAGGCGTTGATGAGAGAGTTGAGTTCCCGGCACCTGTTTATGAAGCATACAGAAAGTACAACATCGAGCCGGTAAGACATCTTCTTACAATTGCAAAGCAGGTCGGAATCAAGAAGAGCGTTATCCTCGGTTCATACTTTGCTTATTTTGCAAAAGAGCATCCCGAAATGGAGCTTACGAAGAAGCATCACTATATCAGAAGCCGTATCGAGCAGGAAGAGGTTGCTCTTTCGTTCGCAAATGACGGCGAAATGGACGTTGCTGTTCTTGAGCTTCCCTACATATTCGGCACTCAGCCCGGCAGAAAGCCTGTTTGGGTTATCCTTATCGAGCAGCTTTCAAATATGGGTAAGACAACAATGTATCCCAAGGGCGGCACAGCTATGGTTACAGTCCGTCAGGTCGGCGAGGCTATTGTCGGTGCAGCCGAAAAGAATGTCGGCGGCAACGCTTATCCTATCGGCTATTATAATCTCACATGGGATGAGTTCCTCCACATTGTTCACAAAGCAATGGGTCAGCCGAACAGAAAGATCATTCACGTTGCAAACTGGATGTTCAAGGCTTTCGGCGTTTATATGATGAATGAGTACAAAAAACGCAACGTTGAGTCGGGTATCAATGCAGTTTATCTTGCTGATATCATGTGTATGAACACATTTATCAACAAAAAATGGAGCGTTTCCCTCGGCGTTCAGGAGGACGATATCGAGTCAGCTATTTTTGATTCCGTTAAGCTTTCAGTTGATGCCTTCACCGGAAAGCAGAAGCTCCTTGAAATGAAGGGAGAATAAGTCATGAGTAAAATCAGTCTTATTACAGGTGCAACAGGCCATATCGGCTATGCACTCCTTAAAGAGCTTGTCGATAACGGAGAAAAAGTCAGAATCCTTATCAGAAAAGACGTTCCTGTTTTTGACGGAATCGACTGTGAAAAGGTATACGGCGACGTGACCGATTCAGCTTCGCTTGAAAGAGCGTTTGACGGTGTTGACGTTGTTTATCACCTTGCCGGAATTATTGACATAAATCCCGGTATGGAAGACGTCACATGGAAAGTAAACGTCAACGGCACAAAGAATGTCGTCAGAGCCTGTCAGAGATGCAATGTCCGCAGACTTGTTTACGCTTCATCGGTTGACGCATTTCCGCCTCTTCCCGATAATCAGGTTATGACAGAGCTTGACCACTTCAGCCCGAACAACCTTGACGGTACCTATGCAAAGACAAAAGCTATTGCAACTCAATTTGTACTTGACAACTGCCATGATGGCAAGCTGGACGCTGTTGTGGTACATCCCGGCGCCTGCATCGGTCCTTATGATTTCAAGGTTTCAAATGTCGGCGAGATGGTTCGTATGTTCATCAACGGCAACTTCCCTGCCTCGCTTTCGTTCGGCGCTTACAACTTTGTTGACGTCCGCGACGTTGCAAAAGGAATGTATGCCGCCGCTCAAAAGGGAAAATGCGGTGACTGCTACATTCTTTGCGGCGAAATGATTTCAACCGACGGATTTATCAAAGCTGTTGCAAAAGCCTGCGGCAAGAAAGCTCCGTCATTGAAAATGCCTTACAGCGTTGTAAAACCCGTTGCTCCGCTTATGGAAAAGTATTATGCGATCACCAAAACAACACCGTTATTCACACGCTATTCCATAAGGAAGCTAATGTCTAACTGTAACTTCTCTATTGAAAAGGCAAGAAAAGAACTCGGTTACGATCCCATGTCCGTTCAGCAGTCTGTTGACGATATGGTTAAATGGATCAAGGAATACGAGCATAAATAATCGTAAACTCACGGGTTCGCTATGAGTCCGTGAGTTTGTTTTTTAGGGAGATGAATTTATGAAAAGAACTTTAAAGCGTATACTTTGTTTAGTTATGTGCGTTGTTCTTGTTCTTCCGTTTGCGCTCAGCGCAGCCGCGGCAGACCTTGGCACGTCCTTTACACAGGAGGATTTCCTTGTTACCAAGGGAAATAAGATTTACAACCAAAAGGGCGAAGAGGTTGTTCTGCGCGGCATAAACCTCGGTTCATGGCTCATTCAGGAGGACTGGCTCTCCCCTTACGAGGAAGCGACCGATCATTACGACATTCTTACGACTCTGATTGACCGTTTCGGCGTTGACAGAGCTTATGAGCTTATGAACACTTACCAGGACAACTGGATAACGGAATATGACCTTGACCAAATCAAAGAAATGGGCTTCAACTGTGTCCGCGTTCCCTTCTGGTACAGAAATTTCTATTCCGACGACAACGGAACCAAGACCGTCAACGATAGCGGCGAATGGGATTTCCATTATCTTGACTGGATTGTTGAGGAGTGCTCAAAGCGCCGTATCTATGTTATCCTCGATATGCACGGTGCACCGGGCTTCCAGAGCGATGCACCGCACAGCGGAAAAACGGACAGTTGTCAGCTCTATGAGGACTCGGAGCAGGGCGAATTTTACAGAACGCTTGCCGATGAGCTTTGGACGGGCATTGCGTCAAGATTTAAAGGTAATCCGGCTGTTGCAATGTACGATCTGCTCAATGAGCCGTCCTGCGAATGTGAATACGGCGAGCTGACAAGACGTGTGAACAACACAAAGGAATACAAGCGGCTTTATAAAGCCGTCAGAGCTGTTGACGAGGATCATATAATCACGCTTGAATGTATCTGGACAGCGTTTGCTCTTCCTCACAAGCTTTTCGCAGGGTTCAAGAATGTTGTTTATCAGGTTCATTTCTATCAGAAGTCCGACTTTATATTTGTGCTTTTTGTAACGCTGACTAAGCTCTATTACGCGAACACACCGCTTATGATGGGTGAATTTTATCCCCTCGGCACAACAACCTGGGAAAGCTGTTTCAAAGCAATGAATCGGCTGAATTACAACTGGATGCTGTGGACTTACAAGGCATCGGGACACGGTATGTGGGATTCCGATTGGGTTATGTTCGGTGCAAAGGACGGCTTTGAACGAGCAAAAGTCAAAACAGATTCTTATGAAGAAATCGCAAGAAAATGGGGCGAATGTCTCAGAACCGATGTTAATTTCCAAAGCACAGGTCACTATGACCGCGACGTTGCAGCTTATGTAAAATAATGAAAAAGTAGTATCGGGGTGACCGATACTACTTTTTTCTATGAATAAATCAGTTTATTCCTTTGAATCAACATAATCACATGCGGCAAGAGCGGCAATTGCTCCGTCTGCCGCCGCGGTTGTGACCTGGCGAATCTTCTTTGTGCGGCAGTCGCCTGCAACAAAAACGCCGTTGGTTTTTGACAGGCAGTCTTCACCGATTGCGGCATATCCCCTGTCGTCAAGTTCGATCACATTGCCGAATATCTCGTTCTGAGGAATAAGTCCGATTGCGATGAATAAACCGTCAATCTTCAGCTCCGTCTTTTCGCCGTCGGAATGTTTAATTACAATACCCTCAAGCGCCGTTTCGCCGACAAATGAATCGACGGTGACTCCGGTTATTATCTCAACGTTATCAAGCTTTTCGAGCTGTTCGGAGAGCTTTTTTTCGCCTGTGAGAAAATCAAGATTCTGAACAACATAGACCTTTTCGGCAAGATCGGAAAGCAAAATCGCCTCCTGCAGGGCGGAATTTCCGCCGCCGACAACAGCAACGGTTTTACCCTTGTAAAACGCGCCGTCGCATACGGCACAAAACGAAATGCCCTCGCCGACATACTTTTCTTCACCGTCAATGCCAAGCATACGGTGCTTTGCTCCCGTGGCTATAATGACAGCCTTGCCCTCAAACTCACCGTCATCGGTGACAACGGTTTTGGTCTCACCGTCCTTGATTTCAAGAGCTTCGCATGATTCAACGTCTGCCCCCTGCTCAAGAACCTGATCAACAAGTTTCTCGGCAAATTCATTGCCCGTAAGGCTGATAAATCCGGGAATATTCTCAACTTTCGGCGAAAAGGTTATCTGTCCGCCGAAGGTTTCTTTTTCTAATACAAGTACCTTTTTGTTTGCTCTGCAAGCATACAGAGCGGCGGTCAGCCCCGCAGGGCCGCCGCCAATTATAATTATGTCGTACATAATTGCTCCTGTTTATTTAAGAAACTTTTTGATGTCCGAAACACCCGTATACTTCGTCGCTTCACCGTTCTTGATTACAACAAGTGTCGGTGCCTGCTTGATGCCAAGCTTCTGTGCAAGCTCTGCATTCTCGTCAGCAAGAAGCTTTGTATACTCATAGCCTGCCTTGTCAAGTGTTGCCGCGGCAATCTTACAGTTCGGGCAAGTTGCAGTTGTGAAAAGATAACTTACGTTTTCGCCCGCATCGGTCTTAATTGCGTCATCCGCCTTTGCTTCCTCTTTTACGCCGTGATGGGTAAGATGAGAATGTGCAATATCATAAACCTTACGGTCTGTAAACTCCTGAGCCTTACCGTCATTGAAGTTCTGAACGGGACGGTAGTAACCTGTGATACGGCTGTAAACCTCTGTGTGCTCGCCGCACTCAGGGCAAACATACTGCTCACCTGTAAGGTAACCGTGGTTCTTACATACGGAATATGTTGGTGAAAGAGTGTAATACGGAAGCTTGTAGTTTTCAGCAATCTTTCTGACAAGATTTGCAGCAGCTTTCCAATCAGGCAGCTTTTCTCCGAGGAATGCATGGAAAACAGTACCCGAAGTGTAAAGCGTCTGAAGCTCATCCTGAATATCGAGAGCAGAGAAAATATCGTCTGTATAACCAACAGGAAGATGTGAGCTGTTGGTGTAGTACGGTGTGTCACCCTCGTGCTGAGCGGCTGTCTTGATGTCGGGATATCTCTTGACATCGTGCTTTGCAAGACGGTAAGCGGTTGACTCTGCCGGAGTAGCCTCAAGGTTGTAGAGGTCGCCGTACTGAACCTGATAGTCGGAAAGTCTCTCTCTCATGTGGTTGAGAACGTCGATCGTGAACTGCTGAGTCTTAGGATCGGTCATATCCTTTCCGAGCCACTTAGCATTGAGACCAACCTCGTTCATACCGACAAGACCGATTGTCGAGAAGTGGTTGTTAAATGTGCCGAGGTATCTCTTGGTATAGGGATAAAGTCCCTCGTCAAGGAGCTTTGTGATAACCGTTCTCTTAACCTTGAGCGAACGGGCGGAGATGTCCATAAGTCTGTCAAGACGCTCATAGAAATCCTTTTCGTCCTTTGCAAGGTAAGCAATACGCGGCATATTGATTGTAACAACGCCGACAGAACCTGTGCTCTCACCGCTGCCGAAGAAACCGCCGGACTTCTTGCGAAGCTCACGAAGGTCAAGGCGAAGACGGCAACACATTGAACGAACGTCGCTCGGCTCCATGTCGCTGTTGATGTAGTTTGAGAAATACGGAGTACCGTATTTGGAAGTCATCTCAAAGAGAAGTCTGTTGTTCTCTGTGTCTGACCAGTCAAAGTTTCTTGTGATTGAATAGGTCGGAATCGGATACTGGAATCCTCTGCCGTTGGCGTCACCCTCGATCATGATCTCGATGAACGCCTTGTTGACCATATCCATCTCTTTCTGGCAGTCCTTGTACTTGAAGTCAACTTCCTTGCCGCCTATGATGCAGTTAAGCTCTGCGAGGTCGTTAGGAACTACCCAGTCAAGGGTGATGTTAGAGAACGGAGCCTGAGTACCCCAACGGCTCGGCGTATTAACACCGTAAATGAAGGACTCAATGCACTTTTTAACCGACTCGTAGTCGAGGTTATCGTACTTTACGAATGATGCGAGGTAGGTATCAAAGGAGGAGAAAGCCTGTGCGCCTGCCCACTCGTTCTGCATAATACCGAGGAAATTAACCATCTGGTTGCAAAGAGTTGCAAGGTGCTTTGCCGGAGCGGAAGTGATCTTGCCTCTGACTCCGCCGAGTCCCTCCTGAATAAGCTGCTTAAGAGACCATCCTGCACAGTAACCGGTCAGCATGGAAAGGTCATGCAGGTGGATATCGGCATTTCTGTGAGCCTCTGCGATTTCCTCATCATAGATTTCGGAAAGCCAATAGTTAGCTGTAATAGCACCTGAGTTGCTGAGGATAAGTCCGCCGACAGAATAAGTAACGGTGGAATTTTCCTTAACTCTCCAGTCGTTTACATGAAGATAGTTGTCAACGATCTCCTTGTAGTCAAGAACAGTTGCGTTAAGATTTCTTATCTTCTCTCTCTGCTTACGGTAGAGAATGTAAGCCTTGGCAACATCGTCGTAGCCGGCTTTGATAAGTACGGACTCAACGCTGTCCTGGATGCTTTCAACAGAAATTCTGTCGTCTTTGATCTTGTGCTCAAAGTCTGCCGTTACCTTGAGTGCAAGGAAATCGACCATATCGGAATTATACTGCTTCTGGCAGGCGTCGAAAGCCTTGGTAATAGCGTCTCTGATTTTGTGAAGGTCAAAGCCTACAACTTTGCCGTCACGCTTAACAACATTATACATAACTCAATCTCCTTTTTTCAGTTTCCGTTCGAGATTATACCATATATATTGTGGTCGTGTCAATAGTTATTTTACAATATATTGTGTAAAGGCGTATATATTAATTGTACGGCATTGCCTTAAATTCCGCGAATTTCGGTTTGCGGCACAAAATCTGCCGCCGCATCCTTCATTCTGAACATAGTTTTCTTGTCCACTCCGCCGACCGACGGATCAATAAGATTGCCCGAATCAACAAAATTTTGCAAAAAATAACGTTTGGCACCGCTTATCCACTCGGCAGCTTTCCTGATATCATCAACGGTGTGGAACTCACGGACAACGGTTGTCCTAAATTCATAGTCAACAGACCCGTTTTTAAGAAAATCAACGCTTCTTTCAACCTTGGAAAGATCAAATGAAGACAATCCGACAGTCTCGGCATATTTTTTCTTGCAATTCTTAATATCCATTGCAACGTAATCCACCAAGCCGTCATTGACAATCTTTTCCAAACGCTCAGGGAAGCTTCCGTTTGTGTCAAGTTTTACCGAATAGCCAAGCTTGCGAATCTCCCTAATAAACGAATCTATTTCCGGATTCATCAAAGGTTCGCCGCCCGTAATTGCGACACCGTCAAGCAAGCCCTGCCTTTTTTTCAAAAAGCTGAAAATTTCATCGACTGTATAATCGGGTTTCTGCGGCAGTTCGGTCACGAGAAGTGCATTGTGGCAAAACGGACAGCGAAAATTACAGCCGCCTGTGAAAACGGTACAGGCAACTTTTCCGGGGAAATCCAATAAGGTCATTTTCTGAAGCCCGTCGATACGCATCATAACACCTCCCGAAAGTGTATTTTTATCGCTACGAAGTATTTTAACACAACATGATATGGTTTACAACAAGAAAGAAATAAAAATATATACAAACTTTTGCTTCACTTTTTACACAAAATATAGTATAATAGCAGAAAAGCGAACACAAGGGAGCGAAATTATGGATAAAGAAAAAATGGACTTTACCGATTATACCGATCCGATATGCCCATTCTGCACTGATCAGTTCAAAAACCATCCGCCTGTCCACCCCATCCCGATCGGGAGGGTATTGGAAAAGCTTGACGAGCACCTCGGCAGGAACGATTATGAATCGGCAAAAAAACATCTTCTCTATTGGCTCGGCGAGGCCGAGGACGGCAGAGACAGACACGGTATGCTTACAATTGAAAATGAGCTTATGGGTCTTTATCGCAAGACGAACCGAAAAGATGAGGCGCTTGAAAGCGCTGAAAAAGCCTTATCTTTAATAGATGAATTGAATCTCGGCACCTCAGTTGTCGCAGGTACAACTCTGACAAATGCTGCAACGGTTTACAAGGCTTTTACGATGCCAAAGGAATCTATTGAGCTTTTTGAAAAAGCAAAGATAATATACAAAAAGGAATTAGCTCCCGATGATTCGCGACTCGGCGGACTTTATAACAATCTCGGCTTGACGCTGACCGACCAAAAACGCTTTGACGAAGCGGAGGAATATTACAGTAAAGCAATGAAGGTCATGGCGCAGAATAAAAACGGTGAACTTGAAGTAGCAATTACTTATTTGAATTTATGCGATTTGTACGAAGCGAAGCTCGGTTCGGAGCAAAGCGAAAAGATAATCGACGGGTATATTGAAAAGGCGTATGAGCTTCTCAACAAGGATTATCTTCCGAGAAACGGTTATTATGCCTTTGTTTGTGAGAAATGCGCTCCGACATTCGGATATTTTGGACGCTTCCTTTATCAAAAGGAGCTCAGTAACAGAGCGAGGGAGATTTATGAAAGGAATTGAAATATCTAAGGCATATTTCGAGGAATACGGCATACCGATGCTCGAAAGGGATTTTTCTGACGTACTCCCCTATCTTTGTGTCGGTATGGTCGGAAGCGGTTCGGACTGCTACGGCTTCGATGATGAAGTGTCAAGAGATCACGATTTTGAACCCGGATTTTGTATTTTCATTCCTGATGAAGAGACCGTTGACAGACGAACAGAATTTCTGCTCGAAAGAGCGTATGCCAAGCTTCCGAAGGATTTTATGGGGCTTAGACGAAGCCTTGTAAACCCCGTCGGTGGGAGGAGAAACGGAGTTATACGAACTTCCGAGTTTTACACAAATAAAATCGGCTGTTCCGACGGTAATTTAAGCATTCAGGATTGGCTGACAGTTCCCGAAAGCTATTTTTTTGAAGCGACAAACGGTGGGATATTCTTTGATAACTACGGTGAATTTACTGAAATTCGCAACAAAATTCTGCAAATGCCTGAAGATATAAGACTTAAAAAGCTCGCAGGAAATCTGCTTCTTATGGCACAATCGGGTCAGTATAACTACAGCCGGTGTCTTTCGCACGGAGAAACCGGTTCAGCTCAACTTGCTGTTATCGAATTCGTCAATGCGGCAATGAGAACAGTTTTTCTGCTCAATAAAAAGTACATGCCATATTATAAATGGAGCTTTCGTGCAATGCGGGATCTTGAGCTTTTTTCGACGTTTTCCGACTCATTCGAGTATCTTTTGACGAGCGAAAATGACAGCGTAACGGCGGAAGTAAAGTTCGGAGTTATCGAGGATATTGCAAGCATGATAATAGGATATCTGATCGAGAATGACATGACAAAGGCAATCTGCAGCGATCTCGAAAAGCACGCATATTCAATCAACGATTCGATTACAGACCCAAATATCAGAAATATGAATATTTTTGTAGCAGTATAAAAAGCAGGCAGTCCGATCAATTCAGACTGCCTATTCTTTATTTTTCAATACATAATTTAATTAAGTCACCAACATCGGCCGTTGCAAGACATTCGACCGTGTCCGCGGCTCCGTAGTATATTTTGACCTCGCCGTTATCCTCAAGAACCATTCCGCCGGGGAATATAACATGGGTTCTGTAACCCTCATCCGTTTCATGCGGAAGCTCCGCGGCGATGAGCGGTTTATCATATATACCGATAACCTTTGACGGATCCTCAAGGTCAAGGAGCGCGATTCCCGCCATATACTGCTTCTGCCATTTGTCCTCCCAGCCGTTCTTACCTCTCGTCGGATCGGTCCAAACAGAATGAAAGGTTGTCAGCCAACCCTTTTCCGTCTTTATCGGAGGAGCGGCAGGACCTATTTTGTCATTGGAAAACGGTACGTCCTCAACGCCCATAACAAGCTTTGAATTGCCCCAGAATTTCATATCGGGAGACTGCGACATCCAGATATCAAAAACATCCTTATGCCACCTTGAATAAACCGGCATCGGTCTTTCAAGACGCGTATACAAGCCGTTGATCCGTTCAGGGAACAGAACCATATTTCTGTTATCCGGCAGCGTCATTGTATGAATTTCAAAGTTTTCAAAGTCTGTCGTGGAGGCAATTCCGCCTCTGAGTCCGTGATTGGTATCAACGGCAAAGCAGACATAACACACACCGTCAATCACGGTAAGACGCGGATCATAAGCACGGTTAATCTCGTCATCCTCAAGCTTGAAACATGGCTTTTCGGAAACCTCCCAGTTGATACCGTCATCGCTGTAGGCCAAGCCTATATTGGTACCCTCAAGCTTATGATTCTCGTAATCACCGTAGTCATTGCGAAACATCATAACAACTTGCCGTTGTACTTTACAACTCCGGCGTTAAAGACAAGCGCCGCATTATACGGTATATCCTTGTATGTCAGTATAGGTTTTTCGAGCTTTTTTATTACACTTGATGTTTCAAAATCCATAAAAACTTCCTTATTTAACTATTGAAGAAATTGCGTCCCAAACGGTTCTGACGATTTTGTCAAAGACCTCAAAAATCACATAGTAGTCGCCCATAAAATGCTTGAGAACTCTGTTGAGAGCGTCTGTGCTGAAAAGTGTCTCCGAAGCGTCAATATCGGAATAAGTGAAATCGGTCTTTTCGATTGTGTATTCGTCAATCATTTTGTCTCCCTCGACGGTGTAGGTTTTGAGAGAGAATGTTGAATCGGTAAACTCAACCTCGGAATAGATAAGTTCGGGGCTCATGTAGCTGAAGTTAATCCATGAATGATGGTACGGCTCGTCATAAACACGATTTTTTCCCGAAGCGGAAGCCGTTGTGATATAAAGCGTGCCGTCTGGATCCGTAACCTTACTTGCAGTATAATCGAGGTCAACTTTTTCGTTATTGAGCATATTGTATGAACGACCGTAGTAATGCTCGTGTCCGTCAAAGGCAATGTCAAACTCAAACTTATCCATTATCGCGGAATATACGCCCTGGAGCATATAGTTATCATTGTCGATAGCGTGATGGCCTGTGCCGTAAAGGTCATGGTGGAAGAGCGCAACTCTCCACTTCGCGTCGGGGTTAGCCAAAATCGCTCTTTCGGCAAGTGCGTGGCTTTCAAACACATTGGCATTGGTAGTGTTAAAAACAACAAAGAGTACATCGCCGTATCTGAACCAGTAAGGCGTACCTGTTTTGCTTGTGGAAACAAGCTGAGAATTAGGATTGTTTACATAGTGCTGATATGTTGTGCCCTTATGGTCATGATTTCCGATAGTCGTAGCCATCGGAAGATTTCTGAGCGCTTTCGGCGAAAGTGTGGCAGCCCATTCGGTTGCACTTGCGCCCGTCTGCGTCTGATCGCCGCAGGAGATGATAAAACTTGTGTCAGGATACTTCTTCAGCGCAGTATTAAGCGTTGTATTCCAGTTTGTCGCATCCTTGTAGCCCGTGCCGTCGTCAAGAGCTGAGCACTGTATATCACCGACAAGAAGAGCCTTAAACGAGGAAGAAGACCTTGTTATGTAGAAAGTCGGTTCACTCCAGTTACCCTTACCGAGTGAATATGAGTAATAATACTTTGTGTTCTCTTCAAGTCCGGTAACCGTAACTCTGTTTGTCTGCTGGTCGTTATCGGCAAGGGTGCTGTAACCTAAGAAAACCTTTGCGTTTTCCATCTTTTCGTTGTCAGCAATTTTAACCATCGGAACAGCTGCTTTTCTCTCGGAGTGCCAGTTGAGATTGAGCTCGGTTGCATCCCTGCCGGGAGTAAGTGCAATTTGAGTGTTGTCGCCCTCAACCGTATTCCAGTATTCGTTCCACTCTACCTGCGTCATAGTGTAGTCGGGCAGAAGATTGTCGGCAGCATTAGCGCCCAATCCAAAGCATCCGAAAGCAACAGCTATAACGAGCATAACTGAAATTATCTTTTTACAACGGATCATAAAAATCCCCTTTCATTTTTTGATAAATTATTTTATCATTTATTAAATAAAAAAGCTATACACAATATGAAAAAAATGTTGCTTTTTATTTCTGTTTAATTGAATCAACAAGCGATGCAAAATTTTCCCTTGAGCAGGGATTTATAAAATTACTGCTGTCAAGCTTCATCATTTCATCGACATCGCTTAAGAGATTTTCAATATCAATTTTTTTGTACATCTTTATAAAATCACAGCCGGAAAGCCACTCGTCATACACACCCGAAATCTTGTTGTTTGAATTATCAAAAACAATGCAAGGTGTTCCGGTTATCGCGCAAAAAATCATACAATGAAGCCTGTCGGTGACAACGACCTTTTTGCTTCTGAGTTCTGCCCAAAAGCTTTCGAGAGTGGTTCTGAAATTTTCGGGACTGCACTCGTCAAGCGTAACATCAACCGTGTCTTTAAAGACAACATCGCTGTATCTCTCAGTCAAAGCGTCTTTGATCCTTGTTCTTTCCGCCGCCGAAAGAAGCATCTCCTTATCGCTGCGCATACAGCATAGTACTCCGCTTCTCTCACGCCTCGGCTCCGATTTATCAAGATAAAGAACAATGTCGGGACAAAAACCGATTTCTTTATTAAAGCATTGTCTCATCGTTCCTAACGATTTTCTTTCACGCGCAAAAACCTTCAGATTTTTACTTTTATTGTAGGTCCTAACGGTCTTTCTAAGCCTATAATTTCCATAAAATGTATCAGAAAAATCAATCGTCTGTGGAAAAGAGATTATCGGGTTATCGGGAAATTTACGAATAACAAAACATCTTGCGTTCTCAAGCGACTCATATATTTCGGACATATTTCCGCCGCCGAGAATCGTTATGATATCATCTTTGTTTGTAATTCTTTTAAGTTCCTTCATCCAATGATATGTCTTGTTGCTCGGAACAAGTATAACCTTATACCCTGGAAAAATTGTTTTCAGAAAATACTCCTGCGAATACGTAATTGCCATATCCCCCATGTTCTGATAAAAACCGCAAAGAAAGACAAAAATCTTTTTTTCGTCCTTATACTGATGCAGTTCTTCAACCGTATCGGGAAAAAACTCGGCTCTGATTTCAGATTTGATTTTATATTCAATTTCTTTAATTTTTTTGTTCATGTAAATCGGCTCCGCTGTTATATTTAAGTAAACCCTCTTTTTTTCAGAATAAAACGTCTGTACAAATAAAGTGCATAATATAATTTATTTTTATAAAGATAACAGGTCAAAAGCAAAGTTTTTTTCGAGATATACTTATCAAATTTCATGACTGCATTTTCAAACAGCTCAATACCATTCAAAACCTTAATGCCGCCTTTATAAAATTTATAATTTCCCGGCTTACAATAGTTATCAATGTTATCCCTGACAGTATAGATAACCAGCGCATTAAATCTGTACTCGTCAAACAGGTTTCTATTTTCAAGATATACTTTGATAAAGTTAAGAAAATAAATATCCTTCGTAAGTTTATTGTCAAGGTATTTCAGGGTCAGCGAAGCAGAATTTACCCTGTAATAATACAGCGGCTCGTTTACTATTGATATCCTGCTGATGTTGTCAAGAACAGTCAAATTCATATAAGCGTCTTCTCTGCGGCATACCCTCTCAGAAATGAAGCAATCGTCCGTAAGGCAATTCTTTCTGAACAGTCTGTTCCAACAATAGCACGGTAAAAATGTGTTGTCATTCTTATAACAAACAGTTGGGAGGATAATTTTTTCGGCGAAATCGGATTTTTCAATCACCTTGTCATTACCGATAATTCTAACTTCTGATATTGAATCTGAAAGGATACAGTAACCACAAACCGATATCTCGGCATCATTCTTTTCACAGCTTTCTAAAAGTTTGCTTATCGTTTCAGGGAAAAGCTTGTCATCGCCGTCCGCAAAATAAATATACTTTCCGCTGCCATGATCAAAGCCGTATTTTCTGACGCTTGTAAGTCCCCCGTTTTTCTTATGAATAACCGTGATACGGCTGTCCTTTTCGGCGTAGTCATCGCAAATTTTCGGCGTACCGTCGGTCGAACCGTCGTCAATTAAAAAAACCTCAAGCTTTTTATGAGTCTGTGCAAGTATACTGTCGATACATTCCGCTGCAAATTTCTCAACATTATACATCGCGGCAACAACAGTTACAAGTATATCCTCCATAATTAAAACTCCTCTGATTTTTCAAAACAGGAAGTCCCGCAAAAGCAGGGCTTCCTGTAATTTATTTTTATGCATCCCACTTGTAGTGTCTGAGATTTGAATCAATAAACAGCGCACCGACATCAAGAGCATGGATAAGCGTACCGTCCTCCATCGGATAAACGGTTACGTCCTCGCCCTCGCCGCCGAAATTGTCAATCCACTTAGGCTGGTACATAATTCTGTCAAAGAGCTTTTCAACCATTCCCGTCTTAACGTTGATAGCATAAACCGCTCTTGTGCTGTCGTTGGTGCCGACATAGAGCTTTCCGTTATATACCTCTCCGCCCTGAATTGCATCTATCGGGTCGGAAAGCTTTAAATCACCGACATATTCAAATGTCTTGAGATCAAAGCAGTATATAACCTCGGCTGTTTTGCTGTACGAGGCATAAAGCAGTCCGTTTGCGGAATCAACAGAAACCCATGGAATACCTCTTGAAAGATATTCTGTCGGCATTTCGTGAGCCTCACCGGTAAATTCAAGTGTTTCGGCGTCGTAAAGTGCAATAACGGGATGAGCCCATACCTTGCTGTCCTCAAGAGAAGCATAGATATAACCGTTGTAGTAGCTGATGCCGCCGATGTGCTTGGAACCGTATTTTTCAACGAGTTCGTCTGTCAAAGCCTTATAATTGTAGGCATAAACCGTCTGATTGTCAAAGCCGATTTTAACAAGCGAGGTCTTTCCGCTGAAATACCAATATTCACCGTCCGTCGTAACACCCTGAGCACGCTCAAGTGTTTCAAGACCAACAACCTTTGAATTGGATTCAAACTTATAGATATCGCCGTTGAAGAATCCGTTGAGTCCGTTGCTCAAGGTCATAAGAGCCGCAAGGATAACGGCAAACACTTTATAGAACAGAGACTTGGCAAAATTATAAAAAGCGAGCATATCAGTATCTCCTTACTTTATAATTGAATCGCAAAAGCCGATAACATCGTCAAAAACGTGTTCCCTGTCAAGCTCATTGAGAATCTCGTGTCTGTCGTCCTTGTAAAGCTTGCACTCGACATTGTGTCCCGTCGCTTTAAGCTTTTCGTAAACTTCCTTGACACCCTTTGAATAAGCTCCTACGGGATCTTCTTCACCTGCGATAAGCAGAATTTTCAGCTCCTTCGGTACCTTTCTGTACCAACCGTCGCTTGAAACGGAGTCCAAAAGCTCAAACATATTTTTGTAGCCCGAAGCGGTGAAAAGAAAGCCGCAGTCGTCATTCGCAATGTACCAGTCAACATTTTCTATGTTTCTGGAAAGCCAATCGAAAGCCGTTCTGCCCTCCGTGCGCTTATTGTATGTGCCGAAAGCAATTTTATCAATAAGCTTGCTCGGATGCTTCTCGCCCTTTACCTTTGAAATAAGCGAGGCAAGTATAATTCCTGCGCCTGCGCCGGGATTTTTACCGCTTGTGCCGCAAATAACAGCGGCAGAAATATCATTGGCGTATTTGGTGATGTAGCTTCTTGTGACAAAGGAGCCCATGCTGTGGCCGAAAATGATAACCGGCTTTTTAAATTCATCCTTTGCAATCAGGGTCAGCTGATGTACATCGTCGACAAAGCCTTTTCCGAAAGCGTTTTTTTCACCGCCGAAATATCCTTTCACGCCGTCCGGCGCAACGGATTTTCCGTGTCCTATGTGGTCGTTCATGATGAACGCAAATCCGGCATTGCAAAGCGCATTTGCAAACTCTTCGTATCTTTCGCCGAACTCCGCCATACCGTGAACACCCTGAATAACAGCCTTGATTTTTCCGTCGGCAGGAGCCCAGCTCCTTGCAAAAATATCAGCCTCACCGGTGACTGAAGGATAGGAATACTCTTTTCTAACGATTTCCATAAGAAACCCTCCTGAAATAAATTATTCTACCGGGATATCAATGTCATATTCGGGCATATAAACACCCTTTGCAAAGTTTCTCGCTCTGAAAAGAACGTGGTTGTTATAAACCTCCATTACAAAGCCGATGCCGTTATCGTTGCAAACACCGTCCTTATTGTCAATTGTGAGCGACGGGAGATTGATTGAGTGAAAATTACCGATCTTCTCGTATGTATACTGGCCGATTCCTGTGTGAAGGTGACCTGTGATAAGGAAAACATTGTCATACTTGTTGAGGAAATACTTGAGCGAATCGGACTGATCGCCGACTGAACCCGCTGTGTCGATCGGGCTGTTCCATGTGTCGGGAAGGCCGTGCGTCCACTTGAGCGGCTGATGAATCATAACAAAGATGGGCTTGCCTGTCTTTGAAGCCTCGGTAAGCTGAGCGTCAAGCCAGCAAAGCTGAGCCTCGCTGATATATGACTCCTCAAACTCTGTTCTGTCTGTTCCGAGAACAATGAACTTGTAGCCGTTAATTTCATAAGAATAATGGATGGCGTCCATTGTGAAATCACTACCGACAGCCTTGTTGAGGTCATTTGTGAAGCCCGTAAAGTTTTTAACCGTCTTTTTGTAGCTTGCCTTGAGTCTGACATCGTGATTACCGACAGCATTGAGGAAGCAGTTTGTTTTTGCGTCCGCAAGCTTCTCGGCAATATACTGATACTCGCAGAGAAGTCCGTTTTCGGCAATATCGCCGGCGTTGAGCATAACGTCAACTTTACCGTCAACGTTTTTCGTAACGTCCTCACAAGCGGCATCAAAATACTTTGTTCTCTTTACAAGGTAGTTTGAGAACTGCGGGTCAGCCCACAAAACAGCCGTAAGGTTAGCGCCTGTCTGCTCGTTCGTCTGAATGTGATCATCTTCGGACGGTCCGACATAAGGCGTCAATGTATAGGATATGGCTATTACAATAACCATAAGCTTGTACGCAATTCGTGAAAAAAATGTTGTTTTCAAAACTTACACCTTCCTAATTTTGTTTTCATATAATTTTAACACGAATACAAAAACTTGTCAATTTTATTTGTACATAATATATTAAACAATTCTTAAAAAATATAAAACAGGGAACCGCAAGTCCCCTGTTTTTTAAATTATTCTGTTTATTCCGCCTCGTCAGGCTTCTTCGGCTTATCAAAGCGATAAATCTCACGGTTTTCGATATCCATATCGGGAATCATAATCGGCTGGATACCGGCATTGGCGGTTATTGTCGTGATAATCGCTCTTGCATACGGGAAAAGCTCCTTGTAAGTCCTGATGTGAATTATCTCACGCTGGAGATCATCGGGATAAGAGAAAATACCCGCAAGAACAAGCTTTATGCCGAATGTATCCGGGTTTTCCTTATCTGTAATAGTTACGGTAAATTTTCCCTCACAGATATTGTTGTTCGTATATCTGACATTGTAAGCATAGCTGTTTTTCAATTCAATCTTCGTGTTTGCCTTTATTTTATTAACAAACTGTATTTCGTCAATTTTGTAAGCATTGAGCTTGAGTTTATTCATTGAAAATTCCCCCTTTTTTAATATATTCTAACATAAGAGAATTTATTTTACAAGGGGTATTTTATTTTTTGAGGGAACATACAATATACACTCCCGAAAGCAAGGCGTTAATCACAACCGCGGCTGTAAGAACACACTTCGCGGCTTTCAGCGCCGTAAGGAGCATACAGTCATATCTTGCCATTTTCATAAACATTTTTGCATATTTTGCCTTGTCCAAACCGTTTACCTCCCGTCACTTAAAAGTATTCCGTGTGCGATTCCGGGTATACTCTCACCCTGAAACGGTGAAATCGCCGACAAAAGCGCTCCTGTTGCAACGACAAGAACACGGTGAAGCTTTCCGCCGACAATGTCGTCCATAATTTTTGAACACATCACCGTTCCGCAGCAGCCGCAGCCGCTTCCGCCCGAATGGACGTCCTGCTCTTCAAGGTGATACATCATCAGTCCCGTATCATTGTGCTGTTTTCTGATATCCAAGGAGTATTCCTTTTCGAGAAGCTCGCAAAGAAGCCGTGAACCGACCTTTCCGAGATCGCCCGTAAGAATCAAATCATAGCTTTCGGGCGAAGTGCCTGTTTCATTCAAAAAGGTATATATTGTGTCCGCCGCCGCAGGCGCCATTGCCGCACCCATATTGTTAGCATCGGTTATACCCTTGTCAACGATTTTGCCGATTATCGCCTTTTCGATTCTGGGGCAGTTTTTTTCGGCTTCATCGGAAACCATCGCCGCGCTTGCGCCCGTTACCGTCCATTGAGCCGTCGGAGGTCTTTGTCCGCCGTACTCAAGAGGAAAACGAAACTGTTTTTCCGCCGAACAAAAATGTGATGATGTAGCCGATATAGCTATCTTCATTTTGCCGCTGTCAACATACTCTGCGGCATTTATCATTGCAAGAACTGAGGTTGAACAGGCTCCGTATATGCCGAAATAAGGTATACCGAAATCCCTTATTCCGAAAGCCGAGCCTGTGCATTGATTTATCAGGTCTCCTGCAAATATTCCGTCAATTTTTTCCGCCTTGATGCCTGCTTTGTCAAGCACCAGTCCGATTGCGGTTTTCTGAAGGTGGCTCTCCGCCGCTTCCCATGTATCAAGTCCGCACATATCGTCCTCAATAACCATATCAAAGCCTTTTCCGAGAGGTCCCTCCCCTTCTTTTTTTCCGACAACCGAAGCTCTGCTTATAACACTCGGACGAGTTTGAAAATCAATTACTCTGCCGCTCATCTTCCCATCACCTTTTCAACGATAAAATAAATCAGTCCGTAGAGCGACGCGGCAGTCGTACCGTAGAGAATAACAGGTCCTGCAATTTTAAAAATGCTTGCGCCCGTTCCCATTATAAAGCCCTCGCTCTTAAATTCAAGAGCCGGCGAAACAACCGAGTTTGCAAAACCCGTAATCGGTACAATCGTACCTGCACCCGCGTGTTTTGCAATTTTATCGAAAACACCGATACCCGTAAGAATGGCTGTCAGTACGATCAACGTGACCGAAACCAGCGTTCGGCTCTCATCCGTGCTCATTCCCGACTTGCTGTAAATGTAAAAAAGAAGCTGTCCGAAGCAGCAGATTGCACCGCCGATAAGGAACGCTTTAATACAGTCGATCAGCATCGGGGATCCGGGCGAGGCTTTTTTTACCATCTCGCCGTATTGCTTATCCGAAATATTCATTGTAAAACCTCATTATCAATCTTTTAAGGCACATATCACGTTGACATTGCCTTTTTTAATAATGTTTGCACGGGACAGAAAAATATACAAAAAAATCTCCTTTCACAATGAAAGGAGATAAAAATTTAAAATATTATTTTATGAAACACTCTTGCGGAGGATAAGCAATGCATCCATACTTGTAAGAGTTCCGTCCGAGTTCATATCACCGTTTGCGAAAGCAACGTTTGAAAGCTTAATCAGACCGACAACGTGCTGAAGAACCATGAGCGCGTCAATCGAATTAACCTTGCTGTCGTTGTTTACATCGCCCTTGAGAGTCTCTTTAACGAGGTTGATGGTGTATGAATCATAAGCCTTTGTGTTGGACTTGAAGTAAACCTCGACAATACTCTCGCCCTCTTTGTACTCGCCTCTGGGAGAAGCATAGATGTTCTGCGTTACCTTTGTGCCCGAAACAGTCTCTTTGTAAGCGATATCCGCCGTGCTTCCGTCGGAATATGTTACACGAACTACAAGACCGTTCATATCAACCATACCTCTGTCGGCATAGCGTGAATAATATCCGCCGTAGTGCTTAAACGAAATTTTGTTTCCGCCCGAAACAAATGTGCCGAGTCCGCCGCCCTCAGGCATATCGTAATATCCGTAGTCCCAATCCGTTCCCTGAACAAATACCGTTTTGGTCGGATACTTTATGATTTTTACAGCCGAAATAGTTGCGCGCGGCTGAGCTGCCGCAAGGGAAACAACGCCCGAACAGGTCAAAGCAACAATAACAGCCATTAAAGCCGAGATAATCTTATAAAACTTTTTCATATCGTTTCCTCCGTAATTTTTTCTTAATTATAACCCTTATATTGTTAAATGTCAAATAAAATCTCGCCTTAAACACCGCTCAAATCAAAATCGGGAATATACTCCTCCGAGGACGAATCAAGCTCCTGAATATATACATTTTCAAAGCCGAGCTTTTCAGCGTTGGAAAGCACAATGTCATATTCTCTTTCCGTGAGTCTGCGATTTATCGTAGGAAAATCTTTGGCATCGGCACACGGCATATATTGTCCCATAAGACTTATAACGGTATCCTCCGGCAGATTTTCTTTTATCCAATCGAGAACTTTTATTCCCTGACTTACATTTCCCGGAAGAACAAGGTGCCTGACTATAAGCCCCTTTTTCATCATTCCGTTCTCAAAAACATTCGTGCTTTGCTGACGATGCATTTCAAGAACCGCAGCGCTTGCAGCTTCAAAATAATCCTCTGCGCGGCTGTATTTTTTTGAAACCGAGGAGCTGACATATTTGATATCGGTCAGGTAAATATCGACCAATCCGTCAAGAAGCTTGAGCGTTTCGACGGAATCATAGCCTCCCGTGTTATAGACAACGGGAACGGACGGCTTGTATTTTGAAAGCGTTTTTGCAAGCAGTACGGCATAATGAGACGGACTGACAAGGTTGATGTTTTCAGCGCCCTGAGCTTCAAGCTCTTTAAAAATTTCAATCAAGCGCTCCTCGCTGATGTCTCGTCCGAAGCAGTTGCGGCTGACGTTATAATTCTGGCAATAAACGCACTTGAGCGGACAGCCGGAAAAGAAAACGGTTCCGCTCCCCTTTTCGCCGCTGATACACGGCTCCTCCCAAAAGTGAAGTCCGGCTCTTGCGATTCTATATGATGTGCCCACACCGCACACACCGCTTTGTGAGTCCCTGTCAATATTGCATTTTCTCGGACATTGGCTGCAAATAAACATTTTTACTCCCGAAAATATAATATGATAAATAGTGATTGAGATATAACCTATCTGCAATCGAACCGTAAATATTATAACACAAATTTTTTACTTGTCTACCGTTTATATATGTGATATAATATTCGGGACGGTTAAGTCAAACCGAAAAATACCGAGAATTGAGGTAATATTTATGAAGAAAACCATCGCTTTAGTTATGTCCGTAATTCTTATACTTTGCTGTTTTTCAGCCTGCGGTACATCTGGACTTAAGGGCAAGCATCACGTTGAAATGGTAATAAAAGACTACGGAACAGTAAAAATTGAGCTTGACGGCGATCAGGCACCGCTTACCGTAAAGAACTTTGTTGACCTTTGCAACAAGGGCTTTTATAACGGACTTACATTCCACAGACTCGTTAAGGGCTTTGTTCTTCAGGGCGGCGATCCCGAGGGAACAGGTCTCGGCGGATGCGACAGCAGTATCAAGGGCGAGTTCAGCCAGAACGGCGTAAATAACACAATCAAACACAAGCGTGGCGTTATCTCCATGGCAAGAAATCAATTCAATTTTGACAGCGCGTCGTCACAGTTCTTCATCTGCCTTGATGATTCGTGCGGTCAAAGTCTTGACGGACAGTATGCGGCTTTCGGTTCTGTTACCGAGGGTATGGACGTTATCGACAAGATATGCGACTCTCTTCCCGAAAGTGACTGTCTTCCGACGGAACAGCAGCCCGTTATTGAATCAATTAAAGTTATAGACTAAGAGGTGTCTTTTTTGAGCAATAATCTTGACTATCTTAACAGAGTGTATCTTAAAATCGACCTTGACAAGATTTGCAACAATACAAAAGAAGTAATGAAAAGAGTCGGCAAGGATACAAAGGTCATGGCAGTTGTTAAAGCGGACGCCTACGGCCACGGTGCGATTGAGGTCAGTAAAGCTCTCAGCGAAATCGGAACCTACGGCTTTGCCGTTGCGACCGTCGGAGAGGCTCTTGCGCTCAGACGAGCCGGAATCACAAAGCCGATACTTATCCTTGATTTTGTTTTCCCGAATCAGTTTGAAACAATAATCCGAAACGATATTATGCTTACCGTGTTCCGCTATGAAATAGCAAAAGAGCTCAATGAAGCGGCGGAGCAAATGGGAACGACCGCTCACATTCACATTAAGGTCGATACAGGAATGGGCAGGATCGGCTATATCCCCGACGATGAAAGCGTCGATGAAATTCGCAGAATCGCCCAGCTACCGAACATTGAGATTGACGGCATATTCACCCACTTTGCCTGTGCCGATGAGGCTGACAAAACTTCGATGAACCGTCAGTTTGCAAAGTTCAAGGACTTTGTCGGAAAGCTCGAAGAAATCGGCATAAATATACCGATCAAGCACGTTTGCAACAGCGCAGCAATTATCGACAACAGCGATAATTTTCTCAATATGGTGCGAAGCGGCATAATAACCTACGGTCTTTATCCGTCACAGTTTGTGCACAAAGAAAACCTGCACATTGAACCTGCAATGGAGCTTCACAGCCTTGTAATCAACATCAAAACGATTCACAAGGGCGATACTGTAAGCTATGGCTCAACATACGTTGCACAGAAGCCGACCGTCATTGCGACAATACCCGTGGGATACGCCGACGGATACCCCCGTCTCCTTTCAAACAAAGGAAGCGTGCTCATTCACGGCAAGCGAGCAAAAATTGTCGGTATGATTTGTATGGATCAGTTTATGGTTGATGTTACGGATATTCCGGGAGTTTCTATCGGTGACGGAGTTACACTTATCGGAAAAGACGGCGACGAGTGTATCACCTGTGAAGAGATCGGAGACATTTCCGGCAGATTCAACTATGAATTTCTTTGCTGTATCACACGCCGAGTTCCGAGAGTTTACATCAGAAACGGCAAAACCATTAAAATCGTTGATTACTTAGAGTGATTATTATGTCAGATAACAAAACCAATGTTATGCGAATACTCGACCAGAAAAAGGTTCGCTATATTCCCCACAGCTATCCTCACGGAGACGACATACCGACCGACGGTGTTACGGTTGCCGAATTTCTCGGCAAGGACGTTGCAACGGTTTACAAAACGCTTGTTACACGTTCTGCATCAAAGAGTTATTATGTTTTTGTAATCCCCGTTGCCGAGCATCTTGACCTCAAGAAAGCGGCAAAATCCGTCGGCGAAAAGTCTGTTGAAATGATTAAGCAGAACGAGCTTCTGCCGCTGACAGGCTATATTCACGGCGGATGCAGTCCGATCGGAATGAAGAAAAAGTTTAAAACCGTTTTTCATAATGATGTTACAGCGCTTGAAACGGTAACACTCAGCGCCGGACGCGTCGGCAGTCAAATTGAGCTCTCCCCGTCTGATATACTGAAGCTCACTTCAGGCAAGACGGCAGACATCATCACAAAATAAATAAACAGCAGACTCGAATTTGAGCCTGCTGTATTTTTTATTCAGTTGCCTTGGTTTCTTCGGCCCCAATTGATTATTGTGTCGATCGGGTTGTCAATTATATTGCCGTTTTCATCGGTCGGTTCCTCTTCCGATGTCGGTTCCTCGGTTGTGGGCTCCTCTGTCTGAGGCTCACCCCAAACGAACAGGAATACCGTTGTGCCCTTTTCGTATGAGCCGCCCGGTTCAAGTGACGAGCCCGAAACCGTACCCTCAACCTGGCTGTCGGTGTTGAGCTTAATGGACTTTTCAACCTGGAAGCCCATCTTTGTAAGCATATTTCTTGCCTCATCGTACTTCGTTCCGACAATTCCCGAAGTCGGGAATACGATAATTTCTTTACCCTTGCTGACAGTCAGCTTGATTGTCGAACCAACAGGGATACTCTCGCCGACATTGTAGCTCTGATCAATAACATATCCCTCTTCTGCCGACGAATCATAAACCTCGGATTTTTCAAACTTGAAGTTCTTGCTGTAATAAGAGTCGTCAACAATATCGTCATAGGTCCTGCCGACAAAGTTCGGAACCTCAACGGTCTCCGACTGTGCGGTCGTTGTGTCGTTGTTATCAAGCTTGATTACACCCGTCTGCCAAAGAACGAGGAAAGCAACAGCAAGGATGATAACCACAGCGGCAACAGCAATGACTGCCGACGAACGGTTATGGCGCTTCTTCGCAGCCTCACGTTTATTGTAGGTGTAGTCCTCTTCATCCTCCTCTTCAACAAGGCGATGAGCAGAGTTCTTTATGGGTGTAACGGGAACAACGGGATCAAAGTCACGGCTTGCGCCTGCGGCGGCGCTCGGTGAAGCCGAAAGCTCGGCTCTGAGCTCCTCAACCGTCCTCGTTCTGTCCTCAGGAAGAATCTGAAGCGCATTGACGAGACCGTTGATAACATAAGCCGGAAGCTGCTCGGCAAACTTTCCGGGAACCATAAGTCTGTCGTTTGTCACACGTTCGGTTGCGTCAATGGGATCCGTGCCGATGAGTGTTCTGTAAAGAACCGCGCCAAATCCGTAGATATCCGTCCAGGTGCCCTGTCTGCCCTCAAAGCCGTACTGCTCAAAGGCGGCGTATCCGTTGTAAAGCTGATTTTTTAGCTCGCTTCTTGCGGAACGAACCTGGCTAATGCTGAATCCCGTGATTCTGATTTTACCGTCCGGAGCTACAACGAGCGTTGACGGAGAAATTCCTCGATGAATGATGCCCGAAGCGTGAAGCGTTCCAAGCGTTGAAAGAACGGGCATAAGAAGCGGACGAGCTTTTTCCCAGGAAATATAACCGACATTGTTTCTCAAAAGATACTCTCTGAGAGTGATACCGTCGATGTTTTCCGTAACCGCATAAAACGTACCGTTGCCCTCAAGCGTGTCGCGCACCTTTATAAGAGCCGAAAGACCGCTCAGGCGCATAAGCTTACGCCACATCTCAATGAAGCTTTGCAGGCACTCATTGAATATGTTTTCGCTGTCGGGCTTGGGTGAAACCTCCAGCGTTTTGGGATCGCGGTCTGCAATTCCCTCAGGGAAATACTCGCGTATGTTGACCGACTCTCTCGTTGAGAGATCAAGTCCCATATAGGTTGCGCCGTCGCCGTTATATTCAAGAAGCTTGCCGACAAGATATCTGTTACCTAAAACAGTTCTGATCGGCAGATACGGTTCTATCTGCTTGGAGTCAGCATGGAAACCGCAGTAGGGACATTGCTTTTCCGACCCTATTTCTTTCATACAACTCATACAGAGATTATCTGAATTGATCATCATATACCTTCTTCCGAAAACTCAGATTGAATGTAAAACAGTGCATTAAACGCCGTTATCTTTGAATTATGATAACATTTACAGAAAATTTTGTCAAGTTAAGACTGTTTACAATAGGTTACAGCCGCGTCTGCTCACTCAATGGAATAAAGCATATTGTTCATCACATCTTCGCTGATTTGCTTGCCCTCGGCGTCGAAAAAGTAGCCGTTATCGTAAACCGCGATCAGCTTGTTTTCCGAATTGTAGTATTCCTGACGCGTTGCATTGCCGTCGGCATCAAAGCCTGTTGTGATATAATAGTATACAAGCTTATCCTTTTTATAAAATTCAAGCTTGGTTCCCCTGCCGTTTTCATCGGAATAGCCGATCTGATATTCATCTTCGCCGCTGTCCACCCTGCTGCTTGTTTCAATCTTTCCGTTGGTTATTTCGGGTGTCTTTGTATGGTATTCCGAGCCGTAGTCCGTGTTCGGTGTTTCGAGGGTCTTGGTCTCTTTCTTTGAACATGCGCTCAAAAACGAACAGCACACCAAAACGAAAGAAATCACGCAAAGCAAGCCTTTATGCTTCATATCAACAGCACTCCTTTATTTTGTATAAAATAATCGTTCACCAAAATAATATATACTGTATGTTACATCAATAATAAGCATTTGTCAAAAAAATTTTTTAAAAAACTATTGACAAAATCGATTTATCTGTTATAATAACAGTAACAATTATCATTATTAAAGAGGTGACGCGATGGCAAACACGAAACACAGCCGACAACGAGACGCGATTCTTGATGAACTGCGCTCAAGGTATGACCACCCTACTGCCGAGGAACTTTACCTGTCGCTCAAGCAGAAGATGCCGAACCTGAGTCTCGGCACGGTCTACCGAAACCTGAATATGCTTGCCGGCGACGGCGTTATACTCAGGATTAGTTTTGAGGGAGCCGACCGTTTCGACGGCAACAAAGAGCTTCACTATCATTTTCAATGTGTCAGCTGCGGCAGAGTAACAGATATTGATATGCCGACATTTGACGAGATCAACCGAACGGCACAAAAATATTCGGGAGGCATTATTCAAACGCACGAATTGATTTTCAGCGGAATTTGCGAAAAATGTCTTTCGGAACAAAATAATTTAAATTGATTTTATGGAGGTAATTATTATGGCAAAATGGGTATGCAGCGTATGTGGTTATGTACACGAGGGTGACACTCCTCCGGAGAAGTGCCCGCAGTGCGGAGTTCCGGCTTCAAAATTCAACAAGCAGGACGAGGGTATGTCCTGGGCGGCTGAGCACGTTGTAGGCGTTGCACAGGGCGTTTCCGAGGATATTCTTGAGGATCTCAGAGCGAACTTCAACGGCGAGTGCTCCGAGGTCGGTATGTACCTCGCAATGGCAAGAGTTGCTCACAGAGAGGGCTATCCGGAGATCGGACTCTACTGGGAAAAGGCAGCCTACGAAGAGGCTGAGCACGCGGCAAAGTTCGCAGAGCTTCTCGGCGAAGTAATCACAGACTCAACCAAGAAGAACCTTGAGATGAGAGTTGCGGCTGAGAACGGCGCAACGGCAGGCAAGTTTGACCTTGCCAAGAGAGCTAAGGAAGCTAACCTCGACGCTATCCACGACACAGTTCATGAGATGGCTCGCGACGAAGCCCGTCACGGCAGAGCTTTCGCCGGTCTTCTCAAGAGATATTTCGGTGAATAATTTTTACGAAAGCTTTTAAAAATTTCAGATAACAAATTCGCTCCCCGAAGATTTATTCTTCGGGGAGCATTTTCTCTGATTTTAGTTTAATACCAAATCCAGCCGAAAAGGACAATTACAATAAGCCATTGACCGAAAGAAAGCTTTACGTTGACCTTGCAGGTATCCTTTACAACGTTGCCGTTGGAATCGGTGACGGTGCAGGTTATTGTCGCCGTACCCGAACCACGCTTGGTCGCAGTCACCTTGCCGTTCTTGTCAACGGTCGCAACCTTGGGATTCGAGGTCGAATACTCAACCTTATACTTTGCGCCGTCATCAGCCTTGATAGTCGGCTTGAGTGTCGTCGACTTCTTGTAGTTCAGCGATATATCGTCAATCGAAACTGACTTGACATTCTTCGGTATCGGTGCAAACTTCGCCGTAAGAGTTGAATTCTCCGAAACCATGAACCTATACACAAGATCATTTGAAACAAGCTTTTCGCCGCTGTACCAACCGTCAAATTGATATCCGTCCGCAGGTGCCGCGACGAGCTGAACGAACTCACCCTTATGGAACACTCCTCCACCGCTGACAGTACCGTTTTCATTCTCGGCAGCCGCCGTCACCGTATATGTTTGTGCGGTTTCATAGTCAACAACCTCCGACATCGGAATTTCTTCATCATCATTGCCGTAGACATGTGATTTAATAGTATCGTCATCTTTTTCTTCAAGTATGCCTGTGTACGTTTTTCCGTTCGACAAAGGCATATCATAATAGTTCTTGCTCGTGAGCTTCTCGCCTGTTGCGGCATCGACCTCTGCAAATGAGCAGTTCAATGTGCCATCATCATAGCCTGTGAATTCAAATCTGAATTCTTCGTCCTCGGGCAGGCAGAAGCATTTTTCGCCGTTGTCGTTTACATAAACGCTGACTCCGTTTTCAATATACTGAACCTCATTGTTTATGATTGAACCGCAGAGATTTCCGTCAGAGTCATAAACCATGACATTGACAGGGCAGTTTACCGTTGCAACTCTGTACTTTTCTCCGCCTGTAAGCATTTTTGAAAGAGCGGTATTTGCCTCGCTGAAATCTCCGTTCAGGGTTTTGAGCCATGCGAGCGTTGTTTCGGTATAGTGAGGAAGGAACAGCTGACTGCCGTTTTTGATTGCCGTGAGCAAATAATTCGGATGGAAAGCAAACTCTACAAGCACTCTGCTCAATGAATCTGCAATTTCGGTCGCTTCTGTTCTTGTCATGCCCGCATCCGCAAAATAGATCGTCAATGCTTCTATTAAAAGATTTTTGAGAACATTACTGTTAATTAATACATTGTCAAGAATGTACTTTACCGATATCTGATCATAAAGATAGTCCCAGAATCCTCTCTGTTGAAGAATTTCATCATACTTGATATTACCCATCAGCTTATAAACAGCCTTTGTAAGACCGTTTTGATAATTTGCGGTATAGTATTCGGGTGATTTTAGTCCGTCGGCAAGATATTTAACAAAATTATCCCAAAATACGCCCTGAGAAATTGATTTGTTTTCGACAATTGAAACATCAACATGGGTAATTGAAATAAGCTTGTATTTCAACTTTATCTCATAGAAAGTAAAGTCTTCCTTATATGTTTTATTGCCTTTTCCTGTGTATATCATGTCAAAATTATTGCTTACTTTTTCAACAAGATTGCTGTATGCCTTGGGATTGTAGGTTTCCTTTGACGGAAGATAGCAATCCTTGCCGTATCTTACATAGTCCCATGCCGCAGGAGCAACACGAGGAACGGGGTCAATTCTGTTTACGATATTATAGATATTGTTATATTTCGCATTTTTCGCGTTTTTATTTCTTGTATTTCTCGGAGTTTCAAAGCAATACGCAAAAACATCGTCGGCATCGTAATTATAATCGCTTAAATCATAGCAAGCGCTTGTGCCGTCAAGAGATTTGTTATTCACATCGGCGGCAACAAGGTTTGCCGTTGCGGCGGCACGGGAATAGCCCGTTATCCAAAACTTTATGTTCTCATTAAGCGTAACGCCGTCCTGATTTATGAACCTGATGATATTGTCGCAGACCTGCTGCTTTGCAACATTAAAGCCTGCATGGTTTGTGTCCGTGCCGACATTGAAGTTACCTGCCCATTCGCCCTCATATCCGCCGCCGCGAACAGCAACGGCAATTATCGAGGTATCGCCTATATTTTTATTTGATACAACGCAGGCGATTGAATTCATTGTCGGGCTTTTCAGATATCCGTAGCAGCTCACAGCTTCTCCGCCGTCGTTTCCGAAGCCTATGGTTTTGAGCATCGTTTTTGCTGATTCGGGATCATTAAACGGCGCTCCGTCCTTTACCATCGCTGAGGTCGCAAAGCAGCATGATGTTATTGCGAGCTTATGATTATAGATGTAGGAGGACTGATCGAAAAATGCGTCGGTATACTCAAAATCGCATTTCATCGCTACCTCATTGTTAACCATTTTAAAGGTTTCACCATCGGGGATTGTAGATTTTGGATTGAATTTAAAAGCCGGAATGACGCCGCTGCGAGTGCTATCGACATAGCAGTAGGTGCTCACCCAGCCGCCGTAACCGACTCCTGCTGCACGGTCGGAAATGATGGGCGAGCGCAGCCACCACCAAGAGTTTCCGTTGTCGCTACTGCCTGAGTCATTGTCTACATACAATCCCTGACATTTTGCATAATCTGTACCCTTCATCTGTCGGTTTGCTGAATTGAAGTCGTATGCGCTGTTTATTGCGTCATAATATGAGATGGGAAAGATTTTGTCGTATGTATCTGCGCTGTCATATGTGCTTGAATATTTACTCTTATTTTCAAGATGTGATGTTCCGATTTGATTTCTCTCTTCTACGGTAAAAGCCGTGTTATAAAAATCACTGTTCAGCCACTGACGGAGTGAGCTTGTCACCCAGTCCGAAGCGTAATTTGTACAATCTTTGCTGTTGTAATACTCCTCATCTCTATAATAAATAATATTCTGATAAGCCTGTGAATCAATAATTTGATTGCACATTACATAGCCCTCGCTCGGGTCAAGGACTCGCCAAGTTAAAGGCTCATATTTGAAGTAATATACATTGCCTGTGTAATAGCCGTTATTATCTTGATAGGACTTTGATGAAGATGACGTAAGACCTGTACAACTCGGACGGTATTGATTTATTTTTACAGCTCGGTATTTGCTGCCGCCGTAAGGGATATCCTTATAAAGCATCATATTGTCAACAGGCTTCATGTTGCCGTCGTCCCAATAGTCTGTGCCGGCATAGTAGTTGTAATCGCACCAGACATATTTCTCGCCTGCAGCTTCTATTTTTGCAATGAGATTACTGTCCGTCACCTTGCTCTGCGGATACGAACCGTAGGTAATAATATCCCCCACGCTGTATGAGCTGATATCCTTTGCACTCGCCTTTGGTGCAAGGTCGATTCCACCCATCGGCACAATGCCGATAAGCATGACTGCAACTAACACCGTTGATAAAATTCTTTTTACTGTTCTTTTCATTGGCTTTCCTCCTATTTTTCAGGGCTATGCAGTAAAAAAGCACCGCGTGCAGGGTGAACCCGCACATCGGTGCTGAATTTCATTCGCATAATGTGTTCCGCTTTCTACCCCTCTTTATGGAAATATTTTACTGCAACGGCTTGTAAATGTCAATATGTAAATATAGAACCATTCGGATAGATTTAATATGCCAAATATATTTTTAAATTTTCCACTTGCAAAACTGCGAAAACGGTTGTATTATAAAAGAAAAGTGAAATCAGGTGATTATATGAGCGAAGAAAAAAGTAGAAAGGATATACTTCAGTTTATAAAGTTTGTGCTGTTCTCGGCTTCTGCCGGAATTATTCAATTCGGCAGCTTCACGCTTATGAAAGAGGTCATCATAAAGCTTGATTTCTTTCAGAATCTCATGCTTGAACACGAGGGCTTCGCAAGAATCATGAACAACGAGTACGGTCCGATGTACCTCATCGCCCTCATTTTGTCCGTCGTGTGGAATTTCACATTCAACAGGAAATTCACGTTCAAATCGGCAAACAACGTTCCGATTGCAATGCTGAAGGTTCTGGCTTTCTACGCGGTATTCACTCCCCTTTCAACCATTGCCGGCAACTATTTCACCGCGAAGTATGCCGACTTTGCCGCCGTTGAGTACATTGTCCTTATCCTCACGATGCTTACGAACATGGTAACCGAGTTCATCTACGACAAGTTTGTTGTTTTCAGAAACTCCGAGGGAACAGCGGAAGAAAAATAAATCAAAGCTCACAAAACGCTCTCTTGAAAAAGAGGGCGTTTTTTATATCTCAAAATATTTTTATTGTTTTACAATAAATTTCTATTGACATTCACACAGTCTGATGCTATAATGACGTCAATAAATCTTTGGAGGTAAATTATGTCAAAGAATATTTCACTTAAAACCATTTCAGGAAGTCTTAAATTTATTATCATTGCAATGGGGCTTTGCGCTTTTGCGATTCAGAGCATTATTTCCCTGATGCTTATCATTTCCGACGCGGACAACATTGACACCCTGCGTATTCCGTGGATGATTTTCCTGTGGTCAACGGCAATTCCTATGGTTCCGGCGCTGATTTTCTCCTGGAAAACAGCCTGCAACATCGGCAAAAACAAAGCCTTTTGTCTCGACAACGCAAAAAATCTCAAGAATATTGCAATCAGCTCCATAAGTGATGCCGCTCTTGTGCTTGTCGGAAACATTGTTTATCTCCTCCTCGACATAAGCCACCCGTCGGTTCTTCTGTTTTCGTGCATTGTCGTTCTTATCGGCGTTGCGATTTTCATTGCCGCAATGGGACTTTCACAGCTCATTCGCAATGCCGCGGAATTGCAGGAAGAAACCGAACTTACAATCTGAGGTGATCAAATGATTATTGTAAACATTGATGTTATGCTGGCAAAGAGAAAAATGAGCGTCACCGAGCTTTCCGAGCGTGTCGGTATAACCTTGGCAAATATTTCTATTCTGAAAAACGGGAAAGCAAAAGCCATAAAAATTCAAACGCTTGATAAAATATGCGAAGCTCTCGACTGCGAGCCCGGCGACATATTGGAATATCGGAAAGGATAAAGCCATGGCAAAGGCAATTAAAGTGATCCTTGCTTCATTCGGAGTTCTTCTCCTCGGATATATTTCTTCTGGTTTGGTTTTCTTTTACGGAGCTTATGCCTTATCTTTTTTACCCATTTTTAACGACACCGAGCCTTCTCAACAAGAAATTGTCACTGATTATACTGATAAAAAGATTTATTTTTTCGGCTTGCGTGACGGTCGTGAATACATTGAGTTTTATTACCCGGACGACTTTGACGATTCCGAATTTAACAATTCCGAATACTTTAAAAAGGTTTCCGAGGAGGACATTAAAACGATAACCGAATATGTTGATTTTTTTGAATCGGACATTGAGGTCACGTTTGATGACTTTCTTCTTGGCGATGATATCAAAAAGGTCTATTCCTTTAATAAAAGTCTGATTGACACGAACGATTACTTTTACACAATCAACAAGGATAATTTCAGAGTTTACGCCCTTTTCTATTATGATTCGGATTGCAAAACCGCTTTCAAGCTGATGGCGGTAAAATAAGCAAAGAAGGTTTAAAAATGTCATTCACGGCAATTTTGACAATAGTATATATTTTTCTTTTTGTTACCGATATTTCCGCTTTGTTTATCGGCGTCAAGTGTCATGAGTGGGCAATGTTCGTCATAGTAACGCTGTTTATAATTGCAATTACAGTAACATTTGCCTGTCTTTGGATAAAATGCCCGATGTGAAAGGAGCAAACAAAATGACAATTAGACTGCAAAAATCACGCCTGTACTACCTCGGCTTATTCATTCTTCTGTTTATCTGCGAGGTTCTGATTGCAAAGTTTTATTTCACGGATTTTATCCGTGCCTATGTCGGAGATGTTCTCGTGGTAATACTTCTTTGGAGCTTCGTGAGATTCATCTTTCCGAACAAAATTAAGCTGCTTCCGCTTTGGGTTCTGTTGTTCGCCTGTGCGGTAGAAATCGGTCAGTATTTCAACTATACCGAGCTGCTCGGAGTGAGTGACAATCCCCTGCTCTGTACGCTGATGGGCACGTCGTTTGCCTGGGGCGATATAGCAAGCTATGCTGTCGGTTCTGCCGTTTGCGCCGCTGCCGAAATAGTGCACAGGATAACCGCGAAATGAGACTGTTTTGCCTTTAGAAAAGCTAAAAATTAAGACCGGGATTAACCCGGTCTTTTTTAGAAGATTTCGTAAAAAATTACGTTGTTTCCGTCAATGGTGTCATCAAGTTTTATTATGCCCTTTTCAACCTTTGCAGTTATGTATATCGGAATGAGCTTTGAACACTCAGCATACTTAGGCTTCAGTTCGTTGAAATAAATATTCCTTGCGTTTTCGTCGGAAAGCGTTGTCGGATCGTCAACACTCGGATCGTCAGGCGACCAATTAAAGCAGTCGTCGGTTATTCCGTAGGTCTTTCTGTCCTCAAGAAATTCGTCAAAGAAGTTGCAGTCGTCATTTACGACATATTTAACAACCGTCACTTCGTCCTTTGTGATCTGAGGTGCTTTGACCCTGAGCGAAACATTCATCTTGCCCGAATAATTGATATCATTCTTGAAGTTATAGGTCATAAGGCGAAGCGTTCCCGTCTTCTCATTCCAGCCTGCGAGACACTCGCTCTCGACTCCCCCGCCTGCCTTGACAATAGCTTTTGTGACATTAGCCTTGCGGCTGTCGGCAAACTTTGCAATGTTTGAGGCAACGTGATAGCTGACTGACGGATTTCCTTCAAAAAGTCCGCCTGAGAGGAAGCCCCACGACGAAAAGTAATCAAGTCCGCTGCTAATACCCTGGGTAAAAAGCCTTGCGTCATAGGCCGCCTGCCAGGTGTAACCCGTAATTCGCATACAGAGCTGATCATCATTTTTTCCGGAGTTCAGTCCGTAAAGGATTCTACCCTCGTCAACGCCGTAAAACAGATCATCTAATCCGTATTTTTCGGCATTTCTTTTCAAGTATTTAATAGTCTCAGGCAAGGTTTTTCCCGATGTGTATTGACCCGGCTTTGTGTCGTAAAACGACGCGGAAAGAAAAGATATCTTTGTTCCCTTTTTGCCGTTGGCATAGTTTGTTCCCTTGGCAACGTGTTTAATAAATTTCGCTTCATCCCACAGTCCCTCGGTAACCGTCATTGAATGTGCACCGACGGTAATATCTTCGCCGAGAACATCAATAAGCGCCTGAACCGTGTAGTCATAGAGCTTGCAATAAGCAATCATCGAATCCTTGGGCTTTCCGTTTTTCGCTTGGAACCAGCCGCCGTTCTCGTATTCGGTCATACAGCCGAAGCGCCAGCTTCTGACTTCATTGATTCCAAATTCATCGACAAGTGCCTGTGCAATTGCCTTGATATACTCATAATACACGTTGTAATCATCGGGCGGATAGATATTCATTGAAAAATCTCCGCCGATTTCATATTCGGACGTGAACTTTATCGGCACTCCGCCAAGCTTCAAATGCGGCTTTGCACCGAGCTTCAGTATTCCCCGACAATTTTTTATGAGCGGTTCAAAATCGTAGTCGGTATAGGTCGAAGTATCATACGGATCCTCAAACAGATCGCGCTCGGGTGTTCCGCCCGTACATTGCATAAGCTGAATATATTTCACAAACTCCGTAACATCATAATTCGACTCAATCTTCGGGTCATAAAACTTAGTTCCCATATCCCAAATATTAACATTGTCGACAATGTTAGGAATCTCGTCACTGAGCCGATCGGCATTGATAACATATTTTACAGAACTGACACCGCCGAAAAGCGGACAAAGTGAAGAAAAAAACAATACTATGGTCATAAAGACCGATGTTATAAACCTGATTATACACATATTTCTCACCTTAAAAAAACTGCCGCATTAAGTATCGCTGTAATACCTTAATGCGACAGTTTACTGTTTATTGCTTATTTGCTTTCGGGATAGAACTCCGGAAGGAACTCCTTATGAGCTTCTTTCAGCTCATTGAAGCACTTAACAGCCTTATCATAGTCGCCGACAAGCGGATGGATAAGAAGACCGTTAATTGCGGCAGTCTCGTTGCCTGTCGTAGCAGCCTCAACCGTGTACTTTTCGTAAGCCTTTACGATTCTGATGAGGTTGATAATGTGCTTGTTGTGGAAGTCAGTAACCTTGATCGGTTTTGCACCGTCCTTGCCGATTACGCAGGGAGCTTCAATAACATCGTCGTCCTCAAGGAAATCAAGTGTACCGTTATTCTTAACGTTTACGACCTGAATATCTCCGACATCGTTAGCAAGAGAGTTGATAAGATTAACAGCGGCAAGAGAATACTTGTGACCGCCTCTCTTGTCAAGCAGAGCAGGCTTTACACAAAGCTCCTCGTCCTGATACATCTTGAGAAGCTGCTCCTCAATTTCCATACATACCTGAGCTCTTGTCTTTTCGTCATCGCGCTGATGCTGAAGCTTAGCCTCACGGCAGTAATAATACTGAAGATATGATGACGGAATAGCATTTACAGCCTTAAGACAGTCAAGACCGATACCGTCGTCCTGAATGTTAGCCATAACCTTAGCCTTGTAGCCCTGGTTGATCATGTCCGTGATAAGCTCTTTGCCGTCCTTTTTAATTGAAGTTACCCAGCTGAGGTGGTTAAGTCCGACATAAGTAATATCAACATCGGGACCTGTTGTCTCCTTGATATCGTCAAGCATATCAATGGGAACGTTGCAAAGACCGATATTCTTAACATTGGTATTGTTGAGAACGAACTCGGTGATGATACCCGACGGGTTGGTAAAGTTAATAAGCCATGCATCGGGGCAAATTGCTTCGATTCTGTCGCAAATATGCTTGATTACAGGAATTGTTCTGAGAGCCTTGAACATTCCGCCGATACCGGTTGTTTCCTGACCGATAAGGTTATACTTCTTGGGGATGCTCTCGTCAAGATAACGGGCATGAAGCATACCTACACGAATCTGTGTAACAACGAAATCTGCGCCCTGAAGAGCAAGATCGAGGTCATCCGTCATAACAACTTCGCAGTCAACGCCTGCCTTTTTAAGCATACGGACGCAAAGATTGCCGACAATAGTACGCTTTCTTTCGTTGATGTCCATAAAGGAAATTTTCTTGAGCTTCAGCGAATCCGAAGCTTTAAGAAATCCGTCAACAAGTTCGGGACAATATGTACTGCCCGAACCGATTACTGCAACAGTAATTTCTTTCATATTGTAATTACCTCTCTTATTATATATATTGCTGGAAAATCCAGTTGATACAGCCGGTTACCGGGGGCTGAGTCAGCTTAATGAACTTAAGCTTTCTGCCGCCGGCAGCAGCCGATTTTTCCATAAGTGCCTTAATGTATATATCCGACGGAAGCTTTGTATGGATTGAACCCGAAAGAACAACCTCAACAACATCATCGGTGAAGTTATTGGTATTGAGATGAGCCGCAATAAGAGCCGCGCCCCTTGAAGCCATTTTGTCAATAACATCAAGTACAACCTTATCGCCGAGCCTTGCAGCATCAAAGAAGAAATCTATCAGACGCATAATGAACTTGTCCGCATCGGGATCCTCAAACCTTGAAACAAGAGCGAGAAACTCCTCCTTGGAAGAAAGAGAATACTCGTCAAAGACCATCTTTGTAACAGCGGTCTTTCTCAAGCCGAGATAAACGTCATCATAGACCATTCTGTAAGTCTCGGAAGCAATCCAATGACCGTTTCCGACGTCGCCCGAAAACTCGCTGAGACCTGCAAGCTGGAGCATTTTGCCGTCGTTGTCAATAGAGTTACAGCAGGTACCTGTTCCGCAGTTATATCCGATAGCCGCCGCGCCGGTTGAACCTGCCTTGACAACAATAAAGCCGTCATTATATATTTCAAACTTTTCAAGACCGTAATCAAGCAGACGTTTTTTCATTTCATCGTGCTGGAACGGATGGTCGATTCCGGCAAGACCCATAAGAGTAAAATCAACATCGTGCAGGGAAACATTTGCCTCGTGAAGAAGATTTTTGATTCCTGCCCATATAATGTCTGCCGCCTCGTCAAAGCTGCCCTCCATATTCTCGTGGTTACTTCCGGGACCCTTTACCATGGCAACAATATTCTTATTTTCATCGAAAAGTGCATAAGCGGTTTTTGTTCCGCCGCCGTCAATACCAATGTAGTAACTCATTTGTGACTCCTTTATTGAAAAAATGTTTGCTTTATAAACAACCTGTAATATTATACTATCTTTGTCAATTAAAAACAATAGGTTTTAATAAAAATAAGTATTGAAAAATACAGAAATTATTTATTGTAATGCTCAATCGGTCTTTTTATATATGTCCAAACCAAATTCGATCTCGGTGTCAAGAGTATCAAGCTTTGAAAGCTTCTCCTGATCCTGCCTGCCGGTTTTATAAAAATACGGTGTCATTTTGAAAAGATTTAATATATCGTCATTGCTTTCAAGAGAAATTTTATATTTAATCTCTTCGCGGTTTAAAAGCACAAAACCGTCGGGAACGGATCTGTCAACGTCGTTAATATACGGCTTTTCGTAAACCGCCGCTTTGAGCCCCATTAGATGTCTTTCAAGCGGATAAGCCTTCAGCCATACTCCGCCGTCTTTAATAACACGTTTTATTTCCGTCTCGCTGTACGGGGCAAAGACCGTCATCACGGCATCACAATACCGTGAAGCAATCGGCAAATCAAAAATACTCGCTACTGCCGCAGAAATGTTTTGACTTCTTTTGACGCATTTCATCAGCGCATATTTTGAGATATCTATTCCGCCGATATGCGCGTCGGGAAACGCCTCGGCAACCTTTGAGGTGTACCAGCCCTCACCGCATCCGAGATCGGCTGCAGTCATGCTCTCCGAGCAGACGGTTCGCAGATTTTTGATTATCGACACAGCAAGGTTGTCGTAGTATCCCTTTTCAAGAAAATCCGACCTTGCGCTTACCATAAGGCGGTCATCACCGTGCCTTTTGGACGATGAGCTCTGCGAAAGCAACAGATTGACATATCCCTGGCGTGCGATATCAAAGCTGTGACCTTTTTCACATTTCAAGCATTTATCAGCTTGAATAAGCTTTTCGCCGCAGACAGGGCAAGAAAAATCAAACCTCATTTTCAACTCTTCTTAAGCTCGTCTTCGGGAGCTTTGGCACACGGAGCATCAATGGGCTCTTTTCTTATGTTGAGCGGAGCTACATATCTTACAGCGTTTGTGATAATAGTCTGAACATTGGGGTTTTTAAATGTCGGATTTGTCTCGTGACCGGGCTGGAAATAGAATACCTTTCCGAGTCCTCTGTTCCATACGCAGCCCGAACGGAAAACTTCACCACCACCAAACCAGCCGATTAAAACCAATTCGTCGGGAGTCGGAATGTCAAAGCGCTCTCCGTACATTTCTTCATGCTCAAGGTAGAAGTATTCACCAATGCCCTGAGTAATCGGGTGATTCGGCGCAATGTTCCAAACGCGCTCGCGGTCTCCCTCTCTCCACTTGAGCGAACAGGTTGTTCCGAGTGTCTTTCGGAAAATTTTGGAATAGTGACCGGAATGGAGCACGATAAGTCCCATTCCGCGGAGGATTCTGTCGTGAATTTTGTCAACTATTTCATCAGGTACTTTTTCGTGCGCTACATGTCCCCACCAAATGAGAACATCTGTATTCTCAAGCACACCGCCGCCGAGTCCGCACTCAGGCATATCAAGTGTCGCACAGGTTACGTTTATATCGTCGTTTGTTCCGAGAAAGCCGGCAATACAGGCGTTTATTCCGTCAGGATAAACATCAAGAACTTCTTTTTCCTTATCCTGAACGTGCTCGTTCCATACTGTTACATTTATCATTTTAAAAAGCCCCCTTTTGATTTATATTACCATATTATCCTATTTTTTTCAACAGTTTTATTCCTACGATTTTCTTTGACAAAATACAAAGAATCCCCCTGCAATGAGGACAATGCAGGGGGATAGTATTGGGTTGGGTTGGTGTTAATTGAAAGGATGAGTTTCAATTAACGCTGCGGAGGATAATCAGGATACGCGA
>CAKSHH010000004.1 GCA_934456435.1 uncultured Eubacteriales bacterium | reverse complement strand
ATGGAAATGCGGACGCTGACCAAACAGGTGTTGAACGAGCTGATTGACCACATTGATGTGTACGAAACGCAGGGGACGGGCAAAAACAAAACCCAACGACTTGTCTTCTACTACAAGTTCGTCGGGTATCTGGACATTGATCCCACGCAGTGCCATCCGAACTACACTGCCGACATCCGTGAGGGTGTCGCCATTGAGTATGTTTCCTGCGAGCCGCCGGGCAGTCTGAAAGAGCTGTTCTCGGAGGGATACAACGCGGATGATGATTCTTTTGAGGAAGAGGAAATGGAGCAGGCGTAAAGCCGCTCCGTACATGAAAATAAAAAAGTGGATGTAACTGAAATCAGTTACATCCGCTCGATATGGTTGCGGAGGCTGGACTTGAACCAACGACCTTCGGGTTATGAGCCCGACGAGCTACCGACTGCTCCACTCCGCGATATAAAGCACCTTTTCACAAGGTGCTTTAATATTATATTATATACATTGCACTTTGTCAATAGTTTTTACAAAAATTTTATTATTATTCACGTTAAATCATCGCATATTCGGCGATTCGCTTAACGCACTCTCCGTCGCACGCCCCCATAAACTTCTCCCTGAAAGCCGGTATTCTGTCGGCACGGAAGTCGCCGTTTTTGATTGCGTCGATTATTTCATCATTGTTTATGACTATTTTGCCGGGAACAAAGCTCTTGTACTCAAAGTAAAAGCTTCTGTCGTGCTCATACTGCTCAAGATCGTAGGCATAAAAAAGCATAGGCTTGTTGAGAAGCGAATATTCAAAAATCAACGATGAATAATCCGCTATCAAAATATCCGCGGCGCACAGGGCAGTTTCGATTTTCACGCTGTTGGAGCCGTTGAAAACAAAGTCTCCGTACTTCTCTTTCTCCTCGTCCGTGAGACCGAACTTTCTCGCCGTGAACGGGTGAAGCTTCAGCACAAGTGCGTACTCATCGCCGAAAGCCTCTTTCAGCTTGCCGTAATCCAACGGATCCTCGTTATAAGCAAGGTCGGGCGAATTTCCGCGGAATGTTGGCGCATAAAGTATAATCTTTCTATCGCCGATTTCAGGAAAAGCTTTCAGCAGTTCATCGCGCTGAGCGGACACAAATTCGCTGTCAAAATAGACATCGGTTCGCGGAGTTCCGAAAGCCTTGATTTTTCTCTCCGAGCAGTTGAACGCTTCGGCGTAGCACGGAATTACAGCTTCGGAAGAAACGAAAACGTCGGTGTATGTGTTGTGCATCGGAAAGCGGAGAAAATCCTCGCGCGTTCCGCCCCATGCAAGGTCAAGTGTAGAGAATCCCCACTTTTTAAAAGCTCCGCAGGCGTGCCAAAGCTGAATTACCTTTGTGCCCTTGCGCGGCTGATGCGCGTACAGCGGATCGAAATTGTCCGTCAGAAAGACGCACTTGCTCTGAGCATAATACTTTTGAAACGTTATGCCGAAAAGAAAGCGTTTCAGGGAGCTCGACGGCGACTGCATAATGCGGCAGTCATACCCTCTCTCTTTCAGAAAATTATAAATGCCGATCATATTATCGGGCAAGCTCGTATAATTCTTGTTGAACGCAAAAAGCATCAGCTTCTCGTTTATAGGTTTCTTAGCATAAAAATTAAACATAGCCGGCCAAATCAAAAAGAACAGCAGTCTTCGTCTCAGCAGGACTAATTTTTTCTTAAGATCCTTCATTTCAACACCCCGTCAGTCCGAAATAATTTCAAGCTTTACAAACTCTATGGATTTGCGATTGTGAGTGTAGGTTATGTAGACATACTTTCCGTCCGTTATCACCGCAGGATAGGAAAACTCCGCCTCGGTGTCGACGCCGGCTTCAATCAAAACAGTTTCGCCGAAATTGCGTGCGTTTTCGTCACACAATGTGTACGAGATAATATTTCTGTCTCCCCACGATTCGGCAATCGGATTGAAAACAACGACAACGCTGTCCCCGATTTTCACGCAGTCTATTCCGCTGTTATTGTTCGGGAGCTCTGTTTTTTCGCAAACTGTCCAGTTGCTGCCGTCCGAAGAAAAGCTGTGCATTATACAGCCCTCGGAGGAACGAAGCAAAGCGTGGATTCCGTCGTCGGTCTGCCAAAGTGTCGGCTGAATAACGCCCGTGCCATTCGCCGAGCTGTGGTCAAACGGCATAAAGCTGCTCTTTTCCCATGTTCTGCCCGAATCGGTGGAAATATCCACAAACGCGTCCCACGTTTTTTCGGTTTCGACCGAGGCCGGCGCGGCTATCCTGCCGTCGGAAAGCAAAATCGGCTTGTTCTTAACGGGTCCTCTTCCGCCTGAAACATCGCCCACAACGAGCTCCTGCGGCTGAGACCACGTTTCGCCGCCGTCGGCTGAACTCATACAATATGTTCTCCATTGAGGAATTTTTCTGCCGGTTTTGTAGAACAGCGTTATTTCCCCGTCATGTTCAAAAAGCACAGGATTCCAGCACGGAACATCCGTGACCGTCATTCTTTTCGGTTCGCTCCAGCCTTCGCCGTCATTAACGGATAAATATATTTCAACGTCGTCATTGCCCTCCTTTGTGCCTGCGAACCAGGCGCAAAGCAGTCTGTTGCCGTGTTTGAGGACGGTTGAGGCATGGCAATTATTAAAAAATCTGTCCGGAGCAAAAATTTCTTCGCGCAAAATTTCTTTCAGCTTCATAAAACACCTCTATAAGACAAAGAGACTGTCACTCGGACAGTCTCTGAATCATCAATCTTACGATTAAACGGCGCGTGTAACCTTACCTGAACGCAAGCAACGTGTGCAAGCATATACCTTGCGCGGAGAACCGTTTACGATTGCCTTAACACGCTTAACGTTCGGCTTCCATGTTCTGTTTGAACGTCTGTGTGAGTGGGAAACCTTGATACCGAAAGCAACATCTTTACCGCAGAATTCGCATTTTGCCATTTGTCGGCACCTCCTTTAACTACGAATACTAAACAACATTTCATATACTAACAGATTTCAGAGAAAAAATCAAGACTTTTTTAAATAAATTTTCATTTTAATATGAAAAGCCTGCCTATTCCCCTCATTCTGCCATAAATTTCTTCATCAAATCGGGGCCAAAGTCAATATAATTGCCCGTTGCCTTGGCTGATTCCTCGTTTATCGACTCAACACCGCTGTCCGTCTCCGCCGACTTGTGGTAAATCATATACGGAACGGGATCGCTTGCGTGAGTTTTCGTGACGATCGGCGTCGGGTGATCGGGAAGAATCATAATTTTGTAGTCCTCGCCGATCTCTTCGAGGCCCTTGATGATAATAGGAAGCACACGGGAATCAATCATTTCGATTGACTTGACCTTGTTCTCCGGCTCACCTCTGTGTCCGCACTCGTCGGGAGCCTCAAAATGAACATAAGCAAAATCAATGCCGTTTTTGAGCTCTTCGACGGCGGCGTTTGCCTTACCCTCAAAGTTCGTGTCGATATAGCCCGTTGCGCCCTCGACCTCAGGAGTGTTCATTCCTGCCGAAATTCCGATGCCCTTGAGCAGGTCAACGGCAGAAATTACCGTGCCTTTCTTGTGGTAGAGATCCTCAAACTTCGGGAGAATCGGCTTTTTGCCCTCGCCCCACAGCCAAATTGAATTGGCAGGACGCTTGCCCTCGGCAATTCTCTTTTTGTTGACAGGGTGATCCTTGAGCAGGTCATAGCTCTCTTTCATCATCGCAACAAGCGGTTTTGCGCTCTCTGCCGTTGAAAGATACGGACCTACCACTCTGTCGGAAATGTCGTGCGGAGGAGTCATATTGCCCAGCTCAACCGTGCCGCCGTGGTGAATAAGGCAATGGCGGTAGCTTACACCGTGGTAAAAATCAAATTCACCGCCGCCGAAATGCTCCTGAACGGTTTTGATGATTTCTGCCGCTTCGGCGCTTGAAATATCGCCTGCCGAATAGTCGATCATTGTTTTGTCCTCGTAGTTCGGCTCGTCGGAAAGCGTTACGACATTGCATCTGAGCGCAATATCGTCATCAGCCATCTTAACTCCGATGCTGACCGCCTCAAGCGGAGAACGTCCCGTGTAATATTTTTTCGGATCATATCCCATAACGCTGAGGTTGGCAACGTCGCTGCCGGGCTTGAGGCCCTCGGCAACCGTTCTGACAAGTCCGACCTCGCCGTGCTGAGCCAGGCGGTCAAAGTTCGGCTTGTTCGCAACCATCATCGGCGTTTTGCCGCCGAGAGCGGGAACGGGATAGTCCGCCATTCCGTCATATAATACAACAACATATTTCATATATAGCACCTGCCTTGCGAGTATATTTTATAAACAATTCTGTAAACTCAAATTTTTCTGAGCCTCCCCTTGGTCGAATCAAGGGGAGGTGGCGTTTTAACGTCGGAGGGAATAAAGACCTATCTTTGACACATCAATGCTTATCCCCGGAGGCTGATAGGTTCGTTCTTAAAACAATATTTTCTTCAAAGAAAAATCTTGCAAAGCACCTACCCGATTATCCCTCAACAACCTTGCAAACATCGACCCAGCCGCGGAAGCCCTGGGCATATTTTTCAAGCTCGTCGGGCGTCAGCTCAACTGCGCTGTTTGAACTGCCGACAGCAGGAAAGACCGTGTCAAATCTTTTCAGCGATTCGTCAAGATACGTCTTGACACCGTCGTTTATGCCGAACGGGCACACGCCGCCGATTCTGTGGCCGATCATGCTCTCGACCTCATCGGGTGTGAGCATTTTCGCCTTTGCCGAGAAGGTTGCCTTATACTTTTTATTATCTACCTTGGCGTCGCCGGCGGCAATAACAAGTATCGCTTCGTCGCCGACCTTGAATGAGAGACTTTTTGCGATTCGCTGACCCTTAACGCCGAGCGCCTGAGCCGCAAGCTCGACCGTTGCGCTTGACACATCAAACTCTCTCACCCTGTCCTCAATGCCGAATCGGCTGAGGTACGCCTTGCCTTTTTCTATGGACATAATCAGAAGATCTCCTTGGACTCAATCTGCTTTGCAGCCATTTCAACGAACTCGTCAACGCCCATTGCGCCGATGTCGCCCTCGCCGCGCTTACGGACGGAAACGCACTTGCCCTCGATATCCTTGTCGCCCATGAGAAGCATATAAGGAATCTTCTGAAGCTGAGCTTCACGGATCTTGTAACCCGTCTTTTCGCTTCGTGTATCAACCTCACAGCGGATACCCTTAGCTTCAAGCTTCTTTGCAATCTCGAATGCATAGTCATGATGACGGTCTGCAATCGGGAGGAGCTTAACCTGAACGGGAGCAAGCCAAATCGGGAATGCGCCTGCAAAGTGCTCGGTGATAACGCCGATGAAACGCTCAATAGAGCCGAAAACAACGCGGTGGATCATAACCGGAGTATGCTTCTCTCCGTCGGAGCCTGTGTACTCAAGGTTGAAACGACCGGGAAGCTGATAGTCAAGCTGAATTGTGCCGCACTGCCATGTTCTTCCGAGGCTGTCCTTGATGTGGAAGTCAAGCTTCGGGCCGTAGAAAGCGCCGTCGCCCTCGTTGATTATATAAGTCTTGCCGACGCTTGTGATAGCGTCTGCGAGCGCCTTTGTTGCAATTTCCCAGTCCTCTTCGGAACCGATGTGATCCTCAGGCATTGTCGAAAGCTCGATTTCATACGGAAGTCCGAACAGGGTGTAGACCTCGTCAAAGAGCTGTGCGATTCTGACGACCTCGTCGCGGATCTGCTCCGGAGCGAGGAGGATGTGAGCATCGTCCTGAGTGAAGCAGCGGACACGGAAAAGTCCGTGGAGTGCGCCCGAAAGCTCGTTTCTGTGCACCTTGCCAAGCTCGCCGTAGCGGAGCGGCATCTCCTTGTATGAATGGGGCTCAAGCTCGTAAACAAGGATACTGCCCGGACAGTTCATCGGCTTGATTGCGAAGTCCTCGCCGTCGATAACCGTTGTGTACATATCATCGTGGTAGTGGTCCCAATGGCCTGAAGTCTCCCAAAGTGAACGGCGCATGATCTGCGGAGTTGAAATCTCATAGTAGCCCCACTTCTTGTGAACGTCGCGCCAGTAATTGATAAGTGTGTTGCGGAGAACCATACCCTTCGGGAGGAAGAACGGCATTCCCGGAGCTTCGTCCCTGAGAGCGAAAAGTCCAAGCTCTCTGCCGAGCTTTCTGTGGTCGCGCTTCTTTGCTTCCTCGATTGCCTCAAGGTAAGCATCAAGATCAGCCTGCTTTGTGAAAGCGGTTGCGTAGATACGCTGGAGCATCTTGTTCTTTTCGCTTCCGCGCCAGTAAGCACCCGTTGCCGAGGTCAGCTTGAACGCCTTGATTCTGCCTGTATCGGGAATGTGAGGGCCGGCGCAAAGCTCGGTGAACTCACCCTGCTTGTAGAAGCTGATGTTCTCGCCCTTGTCGGCGTGCTCCTTAACAAGCTCGACCTTATAGATTTCGCCCTTATCCTCATAGTATTTGATTGCCTCGTCCGGAGTCATCTCAAATCTTTCAAGCGGAAGCTTCTCCTTAACGATTTTCTTCATCTCCGCTTCAATCTTTTCAAGATCTTCGGGCAAGAACGGCTTTTCAACGTCAAAGTCGTAGTAGAATCCGTTTGCTATGGACGGACCGATTGCAAGCTTTGCTTCGGGATAAAGTCTTTTTACAGCCTGAGCAAGGATATGCGAAGCGGTGTGACGGAAAGTTCTCTTTGCTTCCTCGTCGTCCTCAAAGGTGAGGAACTCAAGCTCGCAGTCGCCCGTGATCGGGGTTCTGAGATCCTGATACTCGCCATTGATTTTGCAGATACAAACAGCCTTGTAAAGACCCATGCCTATGCTTTTCGCAATTTCCATAGCGGTTGTGCCGTTTTCATACTCCTTAACGACGCCGCCTTTCAATGTTACGTTTGCCATTTTATAATCATTCCTTTCATATTTTAGGGCTTATGATACATTTTAATATGCAGCCCGAAAGTTTTTTCAGCAGCTTATTTTCTCTCAGCCTCCCCTTGGTTGAATCAAGGTGGAGGTGTCGCATAAGCGACGGAGGGGATAAAGAACACCTTGATATGCTTTTATTCCTTATCCCTTCCACCGCACCGCGGTTCCCCGTCTCGCTGCGGCTCGGTCACGATCCGGCTCTGACAGTCCACCGGACTGTCATTCACTACCGTGTCGACACTTTGCTACCCTTACCATAAGGGGCGGCTGAATTTTTCTCATAAATTCATAGTCAACTCAAAAAATGTTTAAGCCAAAATTTTCTCATAAAAACAAAAAAGCTCCATCCCAAAACAGGGATGAAGCATAGCTCCACGGTTCCACCCGTATTGCAGTCAAGGACTGCCACTCAAACGCCTTAACGCGGCGAACGGCGAACCTTATTTCGGAACGCACTCCGCAGTGGTAGCCGATTCAGAATACCGATGCGCTTGCACCAACCGCGCACCTCTCTGAGGATATTCCAACGAAACAGCCGTCTGCATCAACGTTTTCTAATATTGTTTACATTTTATAACGTTTTATTTTTATTGTCAAGTGGCAAAATGCGGATTTTTTAAAATTAAAGATGCTTTCTCAATGCCGATTTGGTTGAGCTGACAATATCCTTAATAATTTTCAGTTCCGCCAGACTGCAATCTCCAAGCTCAAAGTCAATTTCACCGGTTGCGGTCGTTTTACTCTCTCTCTTTTCCTCAAAAAGAATACTGTCCGTGCTTACATTAAGCGCAACGGCAATAGCGGCAAGCACGGGCAGGCTCATTTTGGTATTGCCTGTTTCGATATGACTCATGTGGGTTGTCGAAATGTTAATTTTCTCAGCCAAGGTCTCTTGAGACAGGTTCAATGCCCTGCGATATTTTCTTATTCTCTGTCCTATTGCATAATAATCCACAAAATCGCCCATTTCATTAATTTATACTTGAATTATATAGGCAGTTGTGCTAATATAAAATAAACTGTATAGGCTATAATATGCTTATATAGTTAAATTTTATACTAAAAAGGAGAAACGCAGAATGAACAAAGGAATCAAACATTTATTGGCTTTTGTGACGGCAGTTATATTAGTGATAACGGCTATACCGATCGGTGTTTCAACCAACGCAAAAGCCGCAACGAACGGACATACACAGGCAGACGCAGTTGCATGGGCAATTTCGCAAACAAATAATCCACGGGATTACGACGGGTTTGCCGGTGTTCAGTGTGTTGATTTGATAAGAATGTACTATGTGTATTTAGGCTATTATCAAGTGCAAGGATCCGGTTGTGATTACGCAACAAACACTATTCCTTGCTCAACATGGAAAAGGATATCGTATTATTCAGGGTTTATTCCTCAACCCGGTGATGTCGCTGTTTGGACTTATGCATCAAGTTCAAGCGGTCATGTAGCAATAGTAACCAATGCCGATTCTTCGGGATTTACAGTAGCTGAATTTCTTGGTTCAACACATACGGGAAGAACACATAGATATTCATATTCATACGGAACACTAGCTTGCTTTATCAGACCTGATTTTAATACCGTCGTTGATACAACCGCACCGACGATAAGCAAAGCTTCTGTTTCATGTAAAACTGAAAGCCAGTTCAATATAAATGCTGAATTATATGATGAAAATGGAATTGATCATGTTTGGCTTGTTGTTTACGGTCCGAACGGGGAAAGTCAATTTTCAGTAAATGCAAGCAACGGTTCCTTTTATTATACCATTTATGCGTCCGAATACGGCGGACCGGGAATCTATACGGTTCATTTGTATGCGATTGATCCTTCCGGAAATTCATCAAAATATGTATATGAAAACATAAAGGTAATGAAAGACACAACGGCGCCTCAAATTACTGAAACTTTCGTCTCATGTATAAGTGCAAATTCTTTCAACATAAATGCTACGATATATGATGAAGAAGGTATTGATCACGCTTGGTTAGTAATATATGGTCCCGGCGGTGAATATCAATACTCTGCATCTGCATCAAACGGATTCTTTTATCATACTATTTTTACATCAAATCACGGCGGACCGGGAAATTATACTGTTCACCTGTATATATTTGATAAATCCGGAAATTCATCAAAAGCCGTTTACAAAAATATTATGGCAGCAAACACCTACACCGTTTCCTACGATGCCAACGGCGGTACGGGTTCAATCGCAAGTCAGACAAAGACTCAAGATACAGATTTGACTTTAAGCTCAACTAAGCCGACCGGAAAGAGCTTTACGGTTACATATAACGCAAACGGCGGCAACGCTTCTGCGTCAAACAAGCTTGTAAAGCAGACATTTACAAGTTGGAATACTGCGGCGAACGGAAGCGGTAAGACATACAACGCAGGCGCAAAATACAGCGCAAATGAAAGTGTAACTCTTTATGCGCAGTATGCAAATCCGTCAGTCGGTTCGCTTCCGACCCCGACACGCTCAGGCTATAGCTTTGAAGGTTGGTATACCTCGGCAACGGGCGGAACAAAAATTACCGATTCAACAAAGGTTACTGCAAACATTACCATATATGCTCATTGGACTAAGAATAGTGAGACAAAAGCAGTTGTTAAAAATGTCAAAATCGAGCACAACGCTACACTCAACTATAAATCGACATACATGCTTTCACCCGAAATTACAGCCGACAAGGGCGCAAAGTACACGGTCAAATACGAAAGCTCCGACACAAAGGTCGCAACGGTTGACAAGGACGGTAAGATTTACGGTGCAAAGAAAGGCAGTGCGACAATCACCTGTACAGTTACCGACAGCTACGGAAATGCGGTAACGGACAAATGCAATGTCAACGTTGGATACTCCGGCGTTCAATGGGTTATCATAATTCTTCTTTTCGGTTGGATTTGGTACATTTAAATTTACAGCGGCGAGGTCAATTCCTTGCCGCTTTTGTTATGATATTCCCTGTTTGCACACCGCGCCGTGAAGCCTAACCGGTTTCTGCGAACTTAATGCCGCCCCTTTAGGGGAGGTGGCTTCGGCGGTTTGCGCCGAAGCCGGAGGGGTTAAAACAGATTTCATCAAACTTTCAAACAAACCCCTCAGTCGGCTGCACCGACAGCTCCCCTGACAAGGTGAGCCTGTATGGTTTCTGCAAACTTAATGCCGCCCCTTTACCATAAGGAGAGACTAAAAAGGTCTCATAAAAACAAAAAGCTCCATCCCAAAACAGGGATGAAGCATAGCTCCACGGTTCAACTCGTATTGCAATCAGTAACTGCCACTCGAAGACCTTAAAAACTAATTTTTATCGGGCACTCTTGGGTCTGCGGGGACAAGATATGCGTTTTTGCCCCAGCCCTCCTGCTTAAATATCTGATCCGGCTTGGGATTGTAGAGCATGAAACCCGACTCATGCTGAGGATAAAGCAGGATGCAAAGTCTTGCAAGCACTGGGAAGATGAGATATGGCAGGAATTTGCCGATAACTATATCCCATGTGGTAAATGCCGAAAAGCTGCAATTCAAAAGATATGTCCAATAGCCGCTTCGTGTTATCTTTCGGCTCATTGTGTCAAGCTGTTTTTGGGTAACGTTCTTCTTCAGGCAGACAAAATCCGTCGTCTGGAGCACGTTGTAGCGATAGCCCTCAACATTATAATAAAGTCCGCGGCCGTTCCTGACGAGAGTACCGAATGTGCCGACGGAAACGCCCTGTCCCTTGGGGAGCGAATAAAGTCCGACGGTTATCGTATGGTCGGTCAGATTCACGAAATAGAGCCATGTGTGACCCGAAAGATACGGCGGCTCGGTTCGATGACAAACATAAACGGTTGCCACATATTCCTTTTCCTCGCTCCTTTCGCCCTCGGCGGAAGCCAAAAACGAAAAGCAGCAGAGTATCGTTACCACCGTCATGATAACGGCAACGATCTTTTTGATTTTATTCATTTTAATCATCTCCGAAAACAAGCTTTACAAAGTATACCACCATTTGGAAAATATGTCAATTAAGAATATCGAAAAGTTTGGCGCCGTGTCACAAAAAAGAGGGGCTCTTTTTTATATAATGTTCCGATTTACTTTTAATTTTTGCTATGCTATAATCAAAATATCAATTCAGACGGAGTGATTTGCTTGAATATAAAGGAAAAAGCGGTTTCGCTGAGCGACAACCTGAGAGTTTACTGGAAAAAGCCTCCGATCGGACGCTATATGAGCTTTCGCGAAATAGTTTCCCTCGCGATCGGCGGTCTCGGAATCCAGTTTGTCGTTTTCTGCGCCCAGAATATGATTATCAGCATCGGAAACACCCTGATAAGCAACACCATCGGCATTGCGCCGAAGCCGCTGTACATAATTTATATTCTCAGCGTTATTCTGAGCTTTCCCCTGACCGCCCTGCGCGGAAAAATCATCGACTCCTCGCGAAGCAAAAAGGGGCGTTACCGTCCGTTCATTCTTTCAATGGGTCTGCCGACGGCGATTCTTGCGATCGGCTTTGTCTATATGCCGTACGAGCGAATGTCGATGCTTGCAAAATGTATCACGGTTCTGCTCTACAACATCGGACTGCAATTCTTCTATATGTTCTATTACGATGTTGACACAAGCATCATCAACGTTCTTTCGCCGAACACCATTGAGCGAAGCGACGTAACTTCAATCAAGTCCGTTATCAACTCCATGGCGCCGACGATCGGCAACATTCTTCTTCCTCTTGTCGCAAGAGCCATTACGGGCGAAAACACTCTTGTTGACATCAGAATTTACAGAGCGTTCTATCCCCCGATGATCATTTTCGGATTCTTCCTCGGATTACTCGTCTATTTCAACACAGAGGAAAAAATCGTTCAGGCAAAAACACATACGGTAAAAATCAAATTCACCGACGCTTTCAGAGCCGTTATCCGCAACAAATATTTTTGGATAATCTCGCTTGCCGGCTGGATCGGATTCCTTGAAAATGCGGTACAGAACATTATGGATTGGCTTTACAGCTACCAGGACGCCTGCAGCGCGGCGGAATACTCTCTCATTGTCACCATACGCGGCAACGCCTCCCTGTGGCCGATGCTTTTTATTCCTTTCCTAATCAGAGCGCTCGGAAAAAGAAATATTCTCATTGTCAGCAATATCATAAACGTTATTTTCATTATAATTATGCTGCCGATAATCCGTCTCGGTGACCCGTCACAGATTATTTGGCCGCTTATGTTCTGTTTCTTCTTCAACTATATGGCGGCTTTCGCCGTAACTCTCCTGACGCCCGGAGTCAACGGAGATATCCGCGACTACCAGCAGTACATCACGGGCGAACGAATCGACGGAATGTTCGTTGCCGTCGGTGCAATCGGAAGCATTGTCACTCTGATCACCAACGCCGCTCTCCCCGAACTTTACGACCGCTCCGGACTTAACGAAGAGGTGGCAAGGAGCCTCGGCTTTGACGGAAGCAACGTTTACGAGGTGCTTTCCGACCCGTGGTATTTCAAAAATATATGCAGCGTGCTTATTATTGCCGCAACGATCGGCGCAACGCTCAACGTCATTCCGTATTTCTTCTATGACCTCACCGAGGTGAAGCAAAAGGCGATGGTCACGGTTCTCAAAATCCGCGCGCTTTTTGAGGACTACGGCAACAACGCACTTTCAGACGCCGCGCTTGTTGAAGCCATTGACATAATCGAAGAAGCCAAGCTCTATTACGGCAAAGAAAAGCTGAAGCCCTCAAAAGACGCGATTAAAGCCGCGAAGAAAATTAAAGATAAGGACAGAAGAAAGGCTGCCGTGAAAGCTGCCAAGCAGGAATACAAGAAGCAAAAAGAAGACAACGAAAAAATTGAAATTGCAAGCTACGTTATCAAGGAAATAAATAAATTTAATTCCGATTCGGTAAAGGCACAGGTCGAAGAAGCAAGAAAAATTTATGCCGAAGGTCTTGAGGGTCTTTACACTCTTGAGGTTCCGTCAATGGCGGCGGCAAAGGCTCTGCCGCACAAAACTGAGGACGAAAAGGAAATCCGCAGAAATGCAATCAACCGCGTCAGAATGATAAGAGATTCCAAAAAGATGCTTGCGAAGAAATACGCAAACGGAATTGAAAAATTTGACGTTAAAGTTTTTGAACAGCTTTTTGAAAAGGAAGACGAGCTGGACGCTCAGATAAAGGAAGCTGTAAACGAGCTGAGATCCGCGGCGAAGAGAAAAGACAAATTCGCCGAAAAGAACGCGAACCAAAGCATAAAAGAACTGCGTAAAAAACGCGATACCGTTCGCAAAAAAGTCAAGCTCGCAACCGACGAAAATTCGGTATACACCAGAGCGGCAAAGCCGTACATCGACGCTGAAAAGCTGCTGAAGCAAAAGGAAAACTATCAGCACTACGAAGACATAAAGTCGAAGTACGAGGAATCAAAAAAGAGACACGACGAGGAGCTCAGCCGCAGGCTTGCGGAGGAAGAAGAACTCAGGGCGAAGCGCAAGGAATACGCCGCCAAAGCCAAAGAACAGCGCAGGAACAAAGGAGGTAAAAATGGATAAGCTCATTTCAAAAGGCACACGCATAATCGACTCTCACGGCAGAGAGCGCATACTTACGGGCATCAACGTCTGCGACAAAGGACAATATGTCGAGGGCGGTCGCCGCATATACGGAAAGCAATGGGACAAAGGACTTGCCGCCGACCTCAGGGAACACGGAATGGATCTTATCCGTCTCGGAATAACATGGGACGCCGTTGAGCCCGAACCCGGCAAATATGACGAAAGATACCTTGATTTTATCGCAGACATTCTTGACGAATGTGCCGAAGCAGGGGTTTATGTTTTCCTCGATATGCATCAGGATCTTTTTTCGGGAACCGATCTCAACTGCGGCGACGGCGCACCGAAATGGGCAACACTGACCGGCAAATACAAATATCAGCCCACCAAAATTGTCTGGGCAGAGGGCTATTTCTGGGGCAAAGCGGTTCATACGGCATTTGATTCCTTTTGGAACAACGCCGAGTTCAACGGCAAGGGCTTACAGGTTTGGTTTGAGGAAATGTGGAGCCATATAATTGAGCGTTTCGGCGAGCACCCCGCCGTAATCGGATTCGACTTTTTCAACGAGCCGTTCCCCGGCAGCAGCGGCGGAAAGGTTTTCCGCGAAATTATCAAAAAGCTTGTTTCGACGACGGTTCTTGATGGCTCGATTTCGAAAAAGAAGCTGTTTGAGCTTGCCGCAAAAAGTGACGACCCCGCAAGAGCACTTGACCTTTACAGCGGAAAACACCTCCGAAAGATCACCTCTGCGGCGGACGATATTATAAAAACCTTTGACACCAAAAAATACTTTCCGTTTATCAACAAAATGACGAGAGCCGCAAGAAGGTGCGGAAGCAATAAATTTGTTCTGCTCGAAAACAGCTATTATTCAAATCTCGGCATTCCCTATTCCTGCCCCCGTCCCGTCCTCGGAGGAAAGAGGGATGAAAACGTTATTTTCTCGCCTCATGCCTACGATTTTATGGTTGACACACCGTCCTACAAATACGCAAGCAACGACCGAGTAGGTTCGATTTTTGAGGAGCACAGGCGGTCTCAGCTTCGTCTCGGCGTTCCCGTAATCGTCGGAGAGTGGGGCGGATTCACCGAGGGAGACGAGTGGTTCCCGCACATTGAATTTTTGCTGAATCTTTTTGATTCGTACAAGTGGAGCAACACCTACTGGACATATTTCGGCGGATTCACCGACACCGAGGTTTATCAGAACGTGCTCACGCGGCCGCATCCCGTCGCCGTGACAGGAGAAATTGATAGCTACGGCTATGACCGTCCGAACAAGGAGTTTCACCTCAGTTTTGTCCAAAGCGAAGAGACAAAGGCGAAGTCGGAAATATTTGTGCCGTCGGTACCTAAATACGCCGAGCTGGACGGCGAGGAAATCAAGATTCGCAGTCGCGGCATTTTCCGCATAAAGACCGAGCCCGGCAAACATTTGCTGAAAATTATATTCAAATAAATTTTTGCACGAAACAGCCCCGACTGATTAGTTTCAGCCGGGGGTTCGTTATGTGTCTGTATTATGCCGCCGGAGTTTCCGAAGTTTCGGGAGCTTCGGGAGCTTCAGGAGTCTCCGGTGTTTCGGGTGTTTCGGGTGTTTCGGGTGTTTCCGGAGTCTCCGGAGTCTCCGGAGTTTCTTCCTCTATTTTCACAGAGGAAACAACCTTGCTGTTCTTTATTGTCACTTCGTATCCGCTGTCCTTGATCGTTCCGTTAAAAGAGAAATCAAGTCTGCCGTCAACGACGTAATATGTGCCGTTCTGATTCGTTGCAAGACCGGTAAATTCGGTATTGACCTTGCCGCCTTCGACATAATACCAGCCTGCCTTACCGTTCAGCGATCCGGCATAAAGTCCGTTGACCGATGAATCAAATTTGCTGTTTCTGAAGCAAAGAAGCTCGTCGCCCTCCTGCACAAGTCCGTTGTAGTTGAAGATAAGCTTACCGTTGCGGACATAGTAGGTGCCGTTCTCGTTCGTTGCCGTACCTGTGTAGGTGAAGTCAACCATTCCATTGCTGACATAGTACCAGCCGTTGTGGTTATTGGCAAGTCCCGTGTAGTTGAAATCCACTCTGCCGTTCTTTACATAGTACCAGCCTGTAACTCCGTCAATCGTTCCGTTGACAAGACCGTTTACAGCGAAGTTTACCTTGCTGTTCTGAACATAATAGGTGCCGTTCTCGTTCGTTGCAAATCCGTTGTATTTGAACGTGATCTTGCTGTTCTGAACATAGTACCAGCCGTTCTTGTTGTTTGCAAGTCCGTTGAATGTGAAGTCTACTCTTCCGTCCTCAACGTAATACCAGCCGTTGGAGTTGTTAGCAAGTCCCGTGTAGCTGAAATCTGCCTTGCTGTTTCTGATATAATACCAGCCGTATGTGTCCCAAACCTTGCCGAAGTAGATTCCCGTGCAGTCAAAATTCAGCTTGCCGTTCTGAACATAATACCAGCCGTTGGGATTGAGACCGAAGCCGCTGTAATCGTAGTTTACTTCGCCGTTCTCAAAATATCTCCAGCCGTACTTTGTGAGCAAAATGCCCTTGGGCGCTTCATCAAGATCAACCGCTTCATAGCCGAAATTATCGAAGCCGAAGTTTGCCATTGTTATGCCTGTATAATCGTAAACAAGCTCGTTCAAAAGCTCCATTGAATCGTCGAAAAGCTCGTTGAAATATTCTACCCAGCCCTCTTTTTCAAGCGAACCTGCCTTGTCATAATTGACGGTAGGATTGAGACTGTTCTTTCTGAGCGAACCGGGATCAAAGCTTGCAACGCCGACAACCTGATCGCTGTCGACATCCTCCGCGTCAACAACGTATCCCATGCTTACGCCCGCCAATTCTCCGGCTGTTTCCTTGCTCAAACCGAGTGCGGTAATATCTGCGCTGCCGTCCTCGTAGTAGTAAACCACGCTGAACAGGATAAGATCCTCCTGCGGATAGATGCAGGCAAAGCTCTCATACAGAGCGTCACCGGCAAAATCCATTTTTATAATTCCCTTGACTTCGTCAACCGTGGTGCCGTATTTGTTTATGTAATTGTACAAATAATCCCAGCTATCCTCTGCGGAGTAGACCGCCGAAGCTTTCGGGGTGAATGTTTTGCTGAACGATACTGCCGAAAAAATCATTGCAAACGCCAGCAAAGTGGTAACTGCTCTTTTAATTGTTCTTTTCATATTTTTCTCCTTTCAGGGTCATTCTCTATGTAAAATGAACGAAACCCTATAGGGATTATAATATATTGTGTGAATATTGTCAATATTTTGTTGAAAATTGCTAATAAAAAGAGGTCTGCTCTTAACAGGGCAGACCTCCGTGCATTTTCTGTTTTATTCTGCGTCGTCGAGCACCTCACGCATAGGAACGGTTACCTTCTTGTCATAGCAGGAGAAGATTCCGTCCACAAAGGCTTTGTCGGGCTTCTTTGTGATAAGGCTGACAACAGGAACAATAATGAGCGAAGCAAGCATTGCGAACGCGCCGCAGTTTACGGGGCTTTGAAGAATCGTCGGGAAGTGAGAGCCGAATAACATATTGGCAATCATGATGCCCGAACCCCAAACAAAGCTGACCGCGCACGCCGTTTTCGTGACCTTTTTCCAGTAGAGACTGTAAAGGAACGGAGCGAGGAACGAGCCTGCGAGCGCACCCCATGAAAGTCCCATGAGCTGAGCGATAAACGCTATCTTGTTCTTGTACTGAACCACGGCAATGACAGCTGAAATGATGATGAAAACAAGAATAAACGCTCTGATTATGACAAGGGTTCTCTTCTCGCTGCTTTTCTTACTCAGCGGAACAATGAAGTCAAGCGTAAGCGTCGAGCTGGACGTCAGAACGAGAGACGAAAGAGTTGACATCGACGCGGAAAGAACCAAAATCAACGTGATACCGACAATTAACGGAGACAGATTTGAAAGCATGGTCGGAATAATCTCGTCGTAGCCCTTGCTTGCAACATCGACATTGAATATTCTTCCGAAACCGCCGAGGAAATAGCAGCCGCCCGCAACGATGATTGCAAAAACTGTTGAAATGATCGTACCTGTGCGAATGGACTGTTCGCTTTTGATAGCGTAGAATTTCTGCACCATCTGCGGCAGACCCCAAGTGCCGAGCGACGTGAGAAGAATTACTCCTCCCAGTCCGACGGGATCGGGACCGAAGAATGAAGCGAACACACCGGGAACCTCGGAAACCGTCGGGTCGCTGACCTCGGCAAGCGCGGCAAGCGAGCCGTTGAATCCGCCGTGAATTTTCAGGACGGAATAAATTATTGCAACAATTCCGACGAGCATAATTATTCCCTGAATGAAATCGTTGATTGCCGTCGCCATATATCCGCCGGCAATGACGTAAACCGCTGTCAGCAACGCCATAACCACAATGCATACGGTGTAGTCAACATTGAACGCCATTTCAAAAAGACGTGAAAGTCCGTTGTAAAGCGAAGCGGTGTACGGAATCAGGAAAACGAAGATTATCAGCGACGTCGCAAGCTTTAAATTCGAGCTGTCAAAGCGCGAACCGAAGAACTGCGGCATTGTTGCCGAGTTAAGGTGCTGAGTCATAACCCTTGTACGTCTGCCGAGAATTACCCACGCAAGAAGTGAGCCGATAAATGCGTTGCCAAGTCCGATCCAGGTTGAAGCGACACCGAATTTCCAGCCGAACTGACCTGCATAGCCGACGAAGATAACGGCGGAGAAATACGATGTTCCGTAAGCGAAAGCTGTCAGCCACGGTCCGACGCTTCTGCCGCCGAGGACAAAGCCGTTTACATCAGTCGCGCTCTTGCGGCAGTATACGCCGACGCCGATCATCACAGCGAAAAACGCGACAAGCAAAATAATTTTTACAGTCATAACAAGACCTCCTCAAAAAAATAACGGCCTTGATTGCAAATCGAATCAAGACCGTCTGTTTTTTCAAACGAATTATCGCTTTGAAAGGCTGAACAGACAGTCACAAATATAGTAATAATAGTAAGGGATATGTTTCATAACTGCCTCTCCTTTCAAAAGATGAGCTTATTATATACTACATTTTTCAACTTGTCAACACTTTAAAGCGTTAAATTGCAAAAAATATTTTATTTTTCGATAATTTTCTGCATTGCGCTCAGCAGAATATAAACCGAAACAGCCATACGACTGCGGCAAAGGGTAAAAAACAGCTTCCAATGAACCGGGAGATACCGCATATCGAGCGATTTGTATGCCGCCTTGTACCTTTCGGTCGAAAGAATCTTTCGGATATTTTTGATCCTTGCAAGGTGCCCGTCGGGGTTCAGCAACTCCGTCAAGCCCAAACCTATCATGCTGAAGCATATTCGGTTATTCAGCGCCGCGGAAAAATCCTCGGTCAGTCCGCTTTTCTTTATATACGCTTCCATGCGGTCGTAAAGCTCGGTCCATTGAGAAAAAAGTCTCGGCTTATAGCTGCGCGTCAGGGATACCTCATTGTCCTTGCGGTAATGGTTGAACGGACGGTTGATGAAAACAGCCTTGTGAACAAAACCGAAGCAGTAAAGGTTAAACAGCGCATCCTCGGTGCCGATGAGCTTTGTATCGACAAACTCAAGCCCATTCTGCTTTATCATGTCCGCACGGTAAAGCTTGCCCCACGCCGTGGCAAGGGAGTCGGCGTTGCTCGGATCGGCGGTTTCTTCGCCGTAAAGGCCTGCCATACGGCGGTGAATCTCACGCGCACCTTTTTCGTCAAAAATGCGGTCGCTGTCAAAAATATGCTTTTCATCACTTCTGCCTGGGAACTCGCGCACATAGCCCCACATCACAACGTCGGCGCTGTTTTTTTCTGCCGCGTTCACCGCGGTTTCTATCGTTTCCGAATCAATCCAGTCATCACCGTCGAGGAAAACTATATAGTCTCCGCTCGCCTCACGGATTCCAGTGTTTCTTGCGCCCGAAAGACCTTGATTTTCCTGTGAAATCAGTCTGATTCGCCCGTCCTTTTCGGCATAGGACAAAATAACGGCGGCGCTCCCGTCGGGAGTACCGTCGTCAATGCAAATTATTTCAAGGTCGGCATAGCTCTGACCGATAACGCTCTCAAGGCATTTCGGCAGATATTTTTCAACGTTGTAAACGGGAATTATTATGCTGACTTTTTTCATAATTTAAGATTCCTTTTTCTTGAAAATAAGAAGCTTGCTGAAGAAATAGTTGATTATAACAACGAGCACGCTGGCAATTATTTTCGCAACCATTCCCTTTGTGCCGAAAAGCTCCTGATCGACGCCGATCTTCATCAGAAGCGGAACGCCGAACCATTCAATACATCCGGTTGCAAGTCGCGCAACGACAAATGAGCCGAGCTCCTTGAGAACGACCTCGCCCTTCCAGCTCTTGCTGTCGAACACCCACAGCTTGTTGGTGACAAAGGCGAAGAGAACCGCCGCGATCCATGAAAGAACGTTGGCAATGGAGGCTCTGAGAATGTCGTTGTCGGGGACGATTTTTCCGATGATTCTGTCGAACAGCGCCATACTCGCCCACGAAACCACCGTCGTCAGAACGCCGAAAACAAGGTACATAAACACCTCGCGGTTGAGCACCTTGCGGCATATATTCACTATCTTCTCATTCTTTATATGCTTTGCAATAAAATCATTGAGCTTTTCAAAAAACTTATCCATAAAATCACACCTTTATTTCTACATTCATTCCCAGTTCGTCTTTATATTTCTCCGTAACGGGCTTTATGAAATTCTCAACAAACTCCTCCGTCTGCTGCGGCGCTCTGCCGACATAAAGTTCGGGCTTCATAACCGCTTTGAGCTGATCAAGCGTAACTCCGAACGCCGGATCGTCCGCAATTCTTTGGAGCAGGTCATTTTCGCCGCCGTCCTGCTTTACAATTTTTCCTGCCGCCATTGAGTGGACGCGGATTCGCTCGTGAAGCTCCTGACGGTCGCCGCCGCGCTTGACTGCCTCCATCATAATGTTTTCCGTCGCCATGAACGGCAGCTCCGACATAAGATGCTTTTCAATCATCTTGGGATAAACGACCATGCCGTCCGTGACGTTGATGTAAAGCTCAAGGATTGCGTCCGTCGCAAGGAAAGCCTCGGCGACGCTGATCCTCTTGTTCGCGGAATCGTCAAGCGTTCTTTCAAACCATTGCGTTGCCGCCGTGATAGTCGGGTTCATAACATCCGCCATAACGTAGCGCGCAAGCGACGAAATTCTTTCGCTCCTCATCGGGTTGCGTTTGTACGCCATTGCGGACGAGCCGATCTGATTCTTTTCAAACGGTTCCTCAACCTCCTTGAGGTGCTGAAGCAGGCGCAGGTCATTGGTGAACTTTGCCGCCGACTGCGCTATTCCCGAAAGGACAAAAAGAACCTGTGTGTCCACCTTTCTGGAATAAGTCTGTCCCGAAACGGGATAGAAATCCTTGAATCCGATTTTGTCGGCTATCTTCCTGTCGAGGGCTTTAACCTTGTCCGTGTCGCCCTCAAAAAGGTCCATAAAGCTTGCCTGCGTTCCGGTCGTGCCCTTTGAGCCAAGCAGCTTCATTTGAGAGATCTGAAACTCAATCTGTTCATAGTCGAGAAGCAGATCGTTGAGCCAGAGTGAAGCTCTTTTGCCGAGTGTTGTCGGCTGAGCCGGCTGAAAATGGGTGAAGCCGAGACACGGCAGATCTTTATATTCGATAGCGAATTTTGAAAGCTTATCCATAAGATTAACGAGCTTTTTGCGGATAAGCTTCATCGCTTCGGTCATAGTAATAATGTCGGTATTGTCGCCGACATAGCATGAGGTTGCACCGAGATGGATTATTCCCTTTGCTTTCGGGCATTGAACGCCGTAAGCGTAAACGTGGGACATAACGTCATGACGGACAAGCTTTTCTCTCTCGTCTGCAACATCGTAATTGATGTCCTCGGCGTGAGCTTTCAGCTCGTCCACCTGCTCCTGAGTGATGTTGAGTCCGAGCTCCATTTCACTCTCGGCAAGTGCAATCCAAAGTCTGCGCCATGTTTTGAACTTGAAATCGGGAGAAAAAATGTACTGCATCTCCTTGCTGGCATATCGCGAATTAAGTGGGGTTTCGTAGGTATCTCTCATAATTAAAATCCTCTAATTTAAAATTATAGAATGATTATAATACCTTTATATGAAAGTGTCAAGCAACCTTGCGGGCAAAATAGGCTTGACACGGCTTGCACAATCGGGATATAATTACTAAAAAGGAAGTGTTAGTATGTCCGAAAGAAGTGAAAAGGCGGTCGAGCTGTTTAAAAGCGGATACAACTGCTCCCAGGCGGTCTTCGCGGCTTATGCCGATATGTTCGGCTTTGATACGGATACGGCGCTGAAGGTTTCGGCAGGTCTCGGCGGCGGAGTTGGCCGTTCGCGCGAGGTTTGCGGTACGGTTTCGGCGGCGGCGATGCTTTTGGGAATGAAATACGGAACGACGGACGGCAAGGATTCCGAGGGCAAAAAGCTTTGCTACGAAAAGGTGCAGGAATACATTGCCGAGTTCAAAAAAGTGAACCCGTCCATTGTCTGCCGTGAACTTCTCGGTCTTTCTCAGGGTGAAAATTCACACCCGAAGCCGGACGAGAGAACCGAAGCATACTACAAAAAACGCCCCTGCGTGCAAATCGTAGAGGACAGCGCTCTGGCGCTTGAAAAGATATTATCTGAGGAGATGTTTTAAATGGGATGCAGCGGAGATTGTTCAAGCTGTTCTTCAAGCTGTGAGAAAAAGGATCTTCATGTTCCTTGTAACGAATACAGCAATGTTAAAAAGGTTATCGGTGTTGTCAGCGGAAAGGGCGGCGTAGGCAAATCGCTCGTCACCTCGATGCTCACAACAGCAATGCAGGTCAAGGGCAACGCCTGCGGAATCCTTGACGCGGACATTACAGGTCCGTCGATTCCAAAAGCATTCGGCGTAAAGGGTCCCGCAATGCAGAATGAAATGGGCCTTATTCCTGCCGAAACCAAAACGGGAATCAAGGTTATGTCAATCAACCTCCTGCTTGAAAAAGAGGATCAGCCCGTCGTGTGGAGAGGTCCCGTTATTTCGGGCGTTATCCAACAGTTTTGGAGCGAGGTTTTCTGGGGCGACGTTGACTATATGTTCGTCGATATGCCTCCCGGAACGGGCGACGTTGCGCTGACCGTGTTCCAGTCGCTTCCCGTTGACGGAATCGTTATCGTCACAACGCCGCAGGATCTTGTCACCATGATTGTCAAGAAGGCGGTCAACATGGCAAATATGATGAACGTTCCGATTCTCGGAATCGTGGAAAATATGAGCTACCTTGAGTGTCCCGACTGCGGAAAGAAAATCTCCGTCTTCGGCGAAAGCAAGCTTGGCGAGGTTGCAAAGGAGCTCAACATTCCCGTGCTTGCAAAGCTTCCGATCAAAAGCGAAATCGCTTCCCTCGTTGACAAGGGTGCGGTCGAGCTCGCAGAAATAAAGGAGCTTTACGACGCGGCGGACAAGATAAAAGAAATGCTTAAGGCAGCACCGCACAATTGAGGTGTTCGGATTACATTAAATAAACAACGGGACTGTACGCACCTGATGCGGCAGTCCTTTTTACGATACGGTGATAATATGGAAACGATTGCAAAAATACATACGGATTTCCCGACAAAGTTCGGCATACCCCGCCAAAGCGGACTGGTGGAAGAGCTGAAAGGCAGAATCGTCTTTGAGCCCGAATACCGCAGTCCCGACGCTGTCCGCGGGCTTGAGGGCTTCTCTCATATATGGCTTCTGTGGAAATTCAACATTCCGGACGGGAGAAAGTCGCTGACCGTGCGGCCTCCCAAGCTCGGCGGCAACACGCGCGTCGGAGTCTTTGCAACACGTTCCCCTTTCCGTCCGAACGGAATCGGGCTGTCCTGTGTAAAGCTTGACAGAATTGACGGCACGGAGCTTTTCGTTTCGGGCGCAGATTTGATGGACGGCACGGAAATTGTCGATATCAAGCCCTACGTCCCGTATGCCGACTGCCACCCCGACGCTGTCGGCGGATTCTCCAAGGACGGAAGCGAGCGGCTGAATGTAGTCTGCGACGAGTGCCTGCTCGCGTCGTTCCCTGCCGAAAAAAGAACCGCTCTTCTCCGTGTGCTGGAGCTTGACCCAAGGCCGCAGTATCAGGACGACCCCAAAAGGCTTTACGGCTTCGGTTTTGCAGGATATGAAATTCGATTCGCCGTTGACGGCGGTACACTTTATCTTCGCGAAATCGAAAAAAAATGAAATGTTCACATCTTGTTAAAAAATTATCATAATTTTTGCAAAATTTAAGCTTATAATAAGAATTAAAGGCGTGGGTAATCGTTACCGCAAACAGCGGTTACACGCCGAAAGATAAAAAATCGCTCAATTACGGCGGTTATTAAGGAGAGTGTAAGTAATGAACAGATTTGTACTTAATGAAACTTCTTACCATGGCGCAGGCGCTATCAACGCCATCCCCGACGAGATCAAAGGCAGAGGCTTTAAGAAAGTAATGGTTGCCTCCGACCCCGATCTTGTTAAATTCGGCGTATCGAAAAAGGTTACCGACGTTCTTGAAAAAGCAGGAATAGAATACGAATTGTTTACCGACATCAAGCCGAACCCGACAATTCAGAACGTTCAGGCAGGTGTTGCAAAGTTCAAGGAGATCGGCGCAGACTGCATGGTTGCAATCGGCGGCGGTTCATCAATGGACACAGCAAAGGCTGTCGGCATCATCATTGCAAACCCCGAATTTGCCGACGTCCGCTCCCTTGAGGGTGTTGCACCGACAAAGAACAAGTGCGTTCCCATCATCGCCGTTCCCACCACGGCAGGTACAGCCGCAGAGGTTACCATCAACTACGTTATCACAGACGCTGAGAAAAACCGCAAGATGGTCTGCGTTGACGTTCACGACATTCCGGTTGTTGCCGTTGTCGATCCCGATATGATGTCATCAATGCCCAAGGGTCTCACGGCCGCAACAGGCATGGACGCTCTTACGCACGCTATTGAGGGCTACATCACAAAGGGTGCATGGGAGCTTTCCGATATGTTCCACCTCAAGGCAATTGAAATCATCTCCAAAAACCTCAGAGGTGCAGTTGAGAACACCGCAGAGGGCAGAGAGGGTATGGCTCTCGGTCAGTACGTTGCAGGTATGGGCTTCTCGAACGTAGGTCTCGGAATCGTTCACTCAATGGCTCACCCGCTCGGCGCACTTTATGACACACCTCACGGCGTTGCAAATGCTATTCTTCTGCCGACTGTTATGGAGTACAACGCTCCGGCAACAGGCGACAAGTACCGTGACATTGCAAAGGCAATGGGCGTTGAGGGCACAGAGGATATGAGCATTGAAGAGGCTCGCAAGGCGGCTATCGACGCCGTTAAGCAGCTTTCACACGATGTCGGAATCCCGGCAGACCTCAAAGAGATCGTAAAGGAAGAGGATATTCCGTTCCTTGCTCAGTCGGCTTACGACGACGCTTGCCGTCCGGGCAATCCGAGAGACACGAGCGTTGAGGAAATTACGGCTCTTTACAAAAAGCTTATTTGATTGTATAATTTAATAAAGGTAATCCGTCGGGCTTTACCCGACGGATTTTTTCGGGTCTAACCTTACAGTCAATATCATTAACCTAATAAATTATGCTGCACATACTGTGTGTAAATACTGCTGATTACGGCGGCATGATGTGGGCATCATGCCCTACGAATTGAATTAAACAACCGCTTTTCGCAGGGCGCGATGCCCGCATCTCACCGAAAATCTCTTGCAAATCAGGTTAATGACTCTGCCTTACAATAAGCGGAGACCGAACAAGAGCAAAACTCATCTGTCGGGAGGGTACAGCATGGAAACGCAAAAGAAAACATTGACGGTGTTCACACCGGCATACAACCGAGCCTACACGATTCACAAGTGCTATGAGAGCCTGCGCCGTCAGACGCTCAAGGATTTTGTCTGGCTCGTCGTTGATGACGGTTCGACCGACAACACGGCGGAGCTTATCCGCAAGTGGCAGAGTGTGCCCGACAACGGTTTTGAAATAAAATACGTTTACAAGGAAAACGGCGGTATGCATACGGCGCACAACACCGCCTACGAAAACATCGACACGGAGCTGAACACCTGCATCGACTCCGACGACTATATGACCGACGACGCCGTTGAAAAAATTGTAAACTGCTGGAAAAAATACGGCGATAAAAAGTATGCAGGTATCCTTGCCCTCGACATATTCGACAACGGCAAGGTCATCGGCAAGGAGCTTGAAACCGACCGCTTTGACACAACCTTTTATTCCTACTATCAGCGCGGCGGCAGGGGCGACAAAAAAATAATTTATCGCACGGATATAATGAAAGCTTTTCCGCCGTACCCCTCCTTTCCGGGCGAAAAGTACGTTCCGCTTTCCTATAAATACACGCTTGCCGACCTTGAATACACCCTGATAATAATGAACGAGCCCGTGTGTGTTGTCGAGTATATGGCGGACGGCTCCAGCACCAATATGTACAGACAGTACCTGAAAAACCCTCAGGGCTTTGCGTTTCTTCGCAAGTTCGATATGACGGCGTTTCCTCAGCCTAAAGACGTTGTCCGCAACTGCATACACTACGTCTCAAGTTCGATTCTGATGAAGAACAGACACTTCATTTCCGAATCACCGAGGAAGTTTTTGACCGTGCTTGCAATTCCGTTCGGCGCGGCGCTGACCGTATTTATCAAGTACAAATCCAAGGACTATATGAAAGTTGAGGGATTCAACAAATAGTCCCTTGACAACAACAAAATAAGGTTTATAATAACATTGTTCAGAGTAGACAGTTGAGCGTTAAGTGCCGACGGAACGGGGAGTTGTCCGGCGGACGAAAAGATTTCTTGCGGTTCTTCTGTCGCATCCCGCTGAGTAATAATGCGACTTGCCTCCTTATTATTCAAAACGGGTAATAAGGAGGTTTTTATTTATGAACACAAAACAAAAGAATTTCACAAAACAAATCTGTGTGCTTGCGCTGCTGACTGCGGCCGGCGTGGTGCTCGGCAGACTGATTCCCGTGGTCAACCTTTGGAACATGAAGATTGAATTTGCCTTTGCGGCGGTCATGCTTGCCGCCTGCATTTCGGGACCGATCGGCGGAGCCGTAGTCGGTGCACTCGTTGACTTCATCGGGGCAATCCTTATGCCGACGGGTGCATATTTTCCCGGCTTCACGGCGACGGCGGCGCTGACAGGCCTTGTTTTCGGACTGCTTCTGCACAAAAAGTGCAGTTTTCCGAGAATCGTTATTGCCGTGCTTTCGACCCAGCTTGTATGCAGTCTGCTGCTCAACACGCTCTTTATTTCGATTCTTTACACAAAGGCATTCACCGCCCTGCTCGCAACGAGAGCGATACAGGTTGCCGTGATGAGCGTTATTGAAATTCTCTTCGCGGAACTGGCGATTGACCGCACAAAAATTCTTCGTAAAATCAAGGTAAGCGCAAACTGACCACGCTGCCGCACTTTAACAGTATAAAAATTCCGACGACCTTTATGTATCTTTTGCCGATTGACACCTTGCGTTAAATGAATTATAATGATTATGTGTAAATACACGCAAATTTTCATAAAGGAGAAGTTGAAATGAAAAAATTTCTGTCTGTTCTTCTGACATTATGCCTGATGCTGACAATGTGCGGCACGGGACTTATGTCTCTTACTGCTTTTGCGGCGGAGAAGATCGACGGCACGGATGTGACGTGGAGCTTCAATAATATTGATAAAACTCTTACCTTTGAGGGCAAGGGAGCTATTCCCGACTATGACAACTATACCGACGAGGACGGAAAGGTGATTATTCCGTGGGCAGGTATAGATTTCACCAACGTAATTTTCGGCGAGGAGATTACGGGAATCGGTAACTTTGCTTTCTACAACAGCATGGATTTGGAGAACGTGACCATTCCCGAAACAGTAACAAGCCTCGGCAAGGGGGCTTTCCTCAACTGCAAGGGACTGCGCGAGATAACGATTGAGGGCGCGCTCACAAAGATTGATTCCCAGACCTTTGCTTCGTGCTCTTCTCTTGAAAAGGTCACTCTTCCCACAACGATAACAGAAATCGGGGCAAAGGCTTTTTACAGATGCTCCTCTTTGAAAACGATTGATCTCCCCGACGCGGTCGAGACAATCGGCGAATCGGCATTCAGCCAGTGCATACTTCTTGAGAAGTTTGATGCGCCCAAGGCTCTTCAGTCAATCGGCGGCTGGGCTTTCTACTGCTGTGAGAAGCTCAGCGCACTCACTCTCAGCGAAAACACAACCTCAATCGGCGCTTCGGCGTTTGACGGCTGTGACAAGCTTGCTTCCGTGGCTTTCCCTGCCGGCACCAAGACCGTTTCCGAAGCGGCATTCTCAGGCTGTTATGCCCTTGCAGAAGCCCTTTTGCCTGAGGGACTGAAGACAATCGAATCGGACGCCTTTTACCTTTGCCGCGCCTTAAAATCAATAACCATTCCTCATTCCGTTGACACGATAGCTAAAAAGTCTGTCGGCTTCGGCAGAGGCGGCGAGGTTGTTGACGGCTTTGTAATCAACGGCTACGACGGTACAGCGGCGGAGAAATACGCAGCGGAAAATAATATTAAATTTAATTCTCTCGGCGATTTCTATGCCAAGAGCGGAAAAATCAGCGACACACTTTCCTGGTCGTACAATGACGAAAACATACTCACCTTTGAGGGAAGCGGAGAAATCGGAGACTATTCGATCTACTCTCTGCCCGTATATATGAACAGCGAGCCCGCAGGAATCGTATTCTCGGACGGCATCACCGCTGTCGGCGCTTTCTCATTCTTCGGCAACATCAAGGAAATCGAGATTCCCGAAACAATTACTTCAATCGGTGACAAGGCTTTCGGTTACTGCTTTGACAACAACGGCAAGGTTGACGCTGTTGACGGCTTTGCGATAACGGGCTATGTCGGATCAGCCGCGCAGAAGTACGCGGACGACAATGCATTTGCTTTTACTCCCGTCAAGGATCCTCTCATTTACGAGGGCTCATGCGGCGAGAATGCGACATGGAAATATGACGAAGAGACCAAAACTCTTACCATAAGCGGTACGGGTGCTGTTGCCGCCAACACCAAGGACGAGCCTGCCTACTACCTCAGATATGAAATTGCAAAGGTCGTTGTCGAGGACGGCATTACTTCAATCGGTGACCGCGCTTTTGAAACTGTCGGCGACGATGAAATCGTTGTCACACTTCCCAAGAGCGTTGAGACTATCGGTCAGAACGCTGTCGGATTCTTCCTTGCCACAGAGGAAGACGGCACAACAATCACCGAAAAGGTCAATCCGAACTGTACGATTGAGGGCTTCACGGGCACAGCGGCGGAGAAATATGCAGCCGACAACGAGATCAAATTTACCGCTCTTGCCGAGCCTCCCGTTTACGAGGGCTCATGCGGTGAGAATGCGACATGGAAATATGACGAAGAGACCAAGACTCTTACCATAAGCGGTACGGGCGCTGTTGCCGCCAACACCAAGGACGAGCCCGCCTACTACCTCAGATATGAAATCGCAAAGGTCGTTGTCGAGGACGGCATTACTTCAATCGGTGACCGCGCTTTTGAAACTGTCGGCGATGATGAAATCGTTGTCACACTCCCCAAGAGCGTTGAGACTATCGGTCAGAACGCTGTCGGATTCTTCCTTGCAACCGAGGAAGACGGCACAACAATCACAGAAAAAGTCAATCCGAATTGCACGATTGAGGGCTTCACGGGCACAGCGGCTGAGAAATATGCAGCCGACAATGAGATCAAGTTTGTTTCTCTTGACCCTCAGCTTGATTTCAGCATCAAGGACGACGCAATAATTTCCGTTTTCGATGCCGAAAACAAGATAATCACCGTTTACGACAACAAATCGGGCGTTGACGCTCTGCTTGCCGACTTTAACATCGGCAAGGATCTGACAGTTGAAGCTCCCGAAAAAATTGCAACAGGTGCAAAGCTTGTTACAAAGAACGGCGAAGAAGTCCTTGAGACGTATACAATCGTTCTTATGGGTGATGTCAACGGCGACGGAGCCGTCAATTCAATCGACGCTCTCTCGGTTCTCAACCACTCTGTTGAGCGTGCTCTGCTGGAGGGAGTTTTCCTCGCGGCGGCAGATCTTGATGCAAATGGAACTCTCAACTCCTTCGACGCGTTGAACATTCTTCAGATTGCCGTTGAAAGCAAATCGCTTTTGGATTTCTTCCCCAAGGCGACAACGGATGCTGAATAAATTTATAAAATATATGGACACAGGCAAATTGCTTGTGTCCATATTCTTTGTCTTTTTTTAATAATATTTAACATATTTTTTTAAAACCTATTGTATTTTATAGTAATATGTGATATAGTTAGAATGTTGATACATTGATAGAGAGACAACTATCGGTCCAATTCTTCGCTCAAAATCATTAAGGTGCGCTGAAATCAATGTAAAACGTAAGGAGGTTATTTTTTGAAGTACTATAACGCTAAGGATATCAGAAATATTGCAGTTGCAGGTCACGCAGGACGCGGCAAAACAACTCTTGCGGAAGCAATGCTTTATATCGCAGGTCTTACGGACAGACTCGGCAGAGTTGACGACGGAACAGCCGTTCTCGACTTTGATCCCGAAGAAAGAAGACGTAACGTTTCAATTTCCGCCGCGGTTGCTCCCATCGAGTGGAAAGACTGCAAGCTTAATATAATCGACACTCCGGGTCTTTTCGACTTTGAGGGTGAAATGTGTGAGGGTATCGCGGCTTCAGAGTGCGTGCTCATCGTTCTCGGTGCAGGTCACAAATATGACGTCGGCGCAGAAAAGGCGTTCAAGGCTGCTAAAAAACGCGGCAAGATGTTCGCAATTACACGCTGCGACAAGGAACACGCCGATTTCTACAAAACCTTTGACGAAATCAAGGCAGTTCACGGCGGCGCCGTTTGCCCGGTTATCGTTCCTTACATAGTTGACGGTCAGGTCAAGGCTTATGTCAACCTCGCCGCTCGCAAGGGTTATGAGTACCACGACGGCAAGGCTGTTGAAATTCCGATGCCCGAAGACGATAAAATTCAGGAAATGCTCGACATTCTTACCGAGGCTGTTGCAACGGCAAGTGACGAGCTCATGGAAAAGTTCTTCGCAGGCGAAGAGTTCACCCGTAAAGAGATCATCAAGGCTCTCAACGACGGCGTTAATACCAGCTCGGTTTATCCCGTATACGCTTGCTCAGGCTACACAATGGACGGCGTAGACCTCCTTATGGATGAGCTTGCATATTCCGCTCCCGACGCCGCTTCTTACGCAGGCGGTAAAGACGTTGCGTGTGACGAAAACGGTCCTCTTGCGGCTCTTTGCTTCAAGACCGTTGCCGACCCGTTCGTCGGCAAGATGTCATATTTCAAGGTTGACAGCGGCAAGATTACTCCCGAAACTCCTGTTTACAACGCTCGCACGGGCGAAACAGAGCGTATGGGCAAGATAATCACAATCAGAGGAAACAAGTCCGAGGACTGCAAGTGCATACCTGCCGGTGACATCGGCGTTGTAACAAAGCTCAACTGCGTCAAGACAGGCGACACGATTTGCAGCGCATCCGACATTATTGAGCTCAGCGGTATCAACTTCCCGAAGCCGTGCCTTTCAATGGCTGTCAAGGCTTGCAAGAAGGGCGACGAAGAGAAGGTTGTTACAGGCATAAACAGACTCCTTGAAGAGGATCCGACAATCAAGTTTGAGCTGAACCATGAGACAAAGGAGCAGATCCTTTCGGGTCTCGGCGAACAGCACCTTGACATCATTGTTTCCAAGCTCAAGAGCAAGTTCGGCATTGACGTTGAGCTTACTCCGCCGCGCGTTGCATACAGAGAGGCTATCCGCAAGACCGTTAAGGTTCAGGGACGCCACAAGAAGCAGTCAGGCGGTCACGGTCAGTTCGGTGACGTATGGATTCGTTTTGAGCCGACAGACGGCGACGATCTTGTATTTGAATCCGAGGTTGTCGGCGGTTCCGTTCCGAAAAACTACTTCCCGGCAGTTGAAAAGGGTCTGCGCGAGTGCATGAAAAAGGGCGTCATGGCAGGCTACCCGATGGTAGGTCTCAAGGCGGTTCTTTACGACGGTTCGTATCACCCGGTTGACTCCTCGGAAATGGCATTCAAGACCGCGGCTTCCCTTGCATTCAAGGCAGGTATTCCTCAGGCAAGTCCGGCAATCCTTGAGCCGATCGGAACACTCAAGGCTCTTATGCCCGAAGCATATCTCGGCGACATCATGGGCGACGTTACAAAGCGCCGCGGCCGTGTTCTCGGCATGGGTCCGTCCGAAGACGATCACAGTCTCCAGGAGCTTGTAGCCGAAGTACCGATGGCTGAAATGGCTAACTTCTCAACGGTTCTCCGTTCCGTAACGGCAGGCAGAGGTTCGTTCACATTTGAATTTACACGTTATGAGGACGCTCCGGCTCCCGTCGCAGAAAAAGTTATTGCAGAAGCAAAGCTTCTTGAAGATGAATAATTTATAAACAGCAATCAACCGCTCTTGTAATGAGGGCGGTTGATTTTTTATGCAAGGATGCAAGTAATGATTGCTTTAAATGTTTTAGCCGGCTTTTCGCCTCTATCTGATGAGGAAGGTAGCACGGCAAAGCCGTGACGGAGGGAGAGGAAATAGGTTTCATCAGATTCCACGGTGTGATGTGGTCATCACACCCTACGATTCAGGTTTCAACAACCCGTCGTAGGGCACAATTTTAACGGTTGAAGTATCATCAATGCTTATCGTAGGGCACGATGACCACATCGTGCCGTGATTTATTTTAAATATTGATAATTACTAATTTTTATCCCCTCCGTCTCTTCGAGACACCTCCCCTTGACCTCAAATCAAGGGGAGGCTGAGGTTGTGCGAGTCGTTTAGTTTTATATAATTTGTTTTGTTTAGCTAACTTTATTGCCGCCCCTTTAGGGGAGGTGGGTTTGGCGGTTTACGCCGAAGCCGGAGGGGTTGAAACGAGTTTCATCAAACTTTTAAGCAAACCCCTCAGTCACGGACAAGCCGTGACAGCTACCTTCAAGGGGAAGGCGTGGTCGGTTTGTGCAAGTTTCTCGGCATGATGTGGGCATCATGCCCTACGATTAAGGTTTCATCAAAACTTAAAGCCTCCCGGCGTGGGAGGCTTAATTCATTTATTTAGAGGATTATTCCTCTGTGCCGTAAAGCTTAACAAGCTTCTGGAGATGTGCATAACGATCCTTTGCGCCGTCCTCTGCCTTCTCGAAGAGCTTTTCTGCTCTCTCCGGGAACGAACGTGTAAGAGCCGAGTAACGAGCCTCGTTCATAAGGAATGCACGGTAGCCCTCTGTTGCGGGAACCTTAGAATCAACTGTAAACGGATTCTTGCCCTCTGCCTTGAGTGCCGGGTTGTAACGGAACATATTCCAATATCCGCACTCAACCGCTCTCTTCATCTCAGCCTGGCAGTTTACCATGCCGCCCTTGATGCTGTGCATCTCGCAGGGAGCGTAGCCGATAACAAGCGACGGTCCCGGATAAGCCTCAGCCTCCTGGAGAGCCTTAAGTGTCTGGTTCTGGTCTGCGCCCATAGCGATCTGAGCAACATAGATGTAGCCGTAAGACATTGCGATCTCAGCAAGGCTCTTCTTAGCTATTGCCTTACCTGCTGCTGCGAACTGAGCAACCTGACCGATCTGAGATGCCTTGGAAGCCTGTCCGCCTGTGTTGGAGTAAACCTCGGTATCGAATACCATAACGTTTACATCTTCACCGGAAGCAAGAACATGATCAAGTCCGCCGAAACCGATATCATAAGCCCAACCGTCGCCGCCGAAGATCCATACGGACTTCTTGGAGAGGTAATCCTTCTGAGCGAGGATTTCCTTAGCGTCGTCGCAGCCGCACTTCTCAAGCTCAGCTACGAGAGCATCTGTTGCAGCGCTGTTCTTCTCGCCGTCATTTACTGTTGCAAGGTACTCGTCTGCGGCAGCCTTAATCTCTGCGCTTACGCCGTCCTTAGCTGCAAGGGCTGTAACCTTCTCAATGAGGTTGTTTCTGAGAGCCTTCTGGCCGAGGTACATACCGTAGCCGTGCTCTGCGTTATCCTCGAAGAGGGAGTTCGCCCATGCCGGACCCTTGCCGTTCTTGTCTGTTGTGTACGGTGATGTACCTGCCGGGCCGCCCCAGATTGAAGAACAACCTGTTGCGTTGGAAATGTACATTCTGTCACCGAAGAGCTGTGTGATAAGACGTGCATAAGATGTCTCTGCACAGCCTGCACATGAGCCTGAGAACTCAAGGAGAGGCTTCTTGTACTGGCTGGAGATAACGTTGATCTTAGCTGTAAGGTCTTTCTTCTCATCAACGTTAGCTACGCAGTAATCAAATGCTGCCTGCTGCTCGTCCTGGCTCTCACGGGATACCATCTTGAGCGACTTAGTCGGGCAAACGCCGATACATACGCCGCATCCCATACAATCCATCGGGGAGATTGCAAGAGTATATGTGTAGTTTGTCTTTACGATCGGCTTCGGAGCAAACTTGGTAACTGCCGGAGCTGCTGCCTTCTCTTCCTCGCTGAGAGCGAAAGGTCTGATGGTAGCGTGCGGACAAACATAAGCACACTTGTTACACTTTGCACAGGTCTCAGCGTTCCACTCAGGAACCATAACTGCAACGCCGCGCTTCTCATAAGCCGATGCGCCCTGCTCGAACGTACCGTCAACATGATTTGAGAACTTGCCGACTGAAAGCTCATAGCCGTCCATGTGTCCGACGGGCTTCATGATGCTGTCAACCTGCTCAACAAGCTTTGCCGGGCCCTCGGTCTTAACCTCAACGTCAGCGTCAACTGCGTTTGCCCAGTCAGCCGGAACGTCGATCTTAACGAATGCTGTTGCACCTGCGTCAATAGCCTTTTCGTTCATCTCAACGATTTCTTTACCCTTCTTCATGAACTTCTGTGCCTTTTCCTTCATGTAGCCGATAGCCTCGTCAACAGGAAGAACCTTTGCAAGAGCAAAGAAAGCAGACTGAAGGACTGTATTTGTACGCTTGCCAAGGCCGATTTCAGCAGCGATGTCAATAGCGTTAACTGTATAAAGCTGAATGTTATTCTTTGCGATGTACTGCTTTGTCTCCGCATTCATCTTCTCAGCAAGCTCAGCGGCATCCCACTGGCAGTTGATAAGGAATACTCCACCCGGCTTAACATCGTTGACCATCTTGTAGCCTTTTTCGATGTAGGACGGGTTGTGGCAGGCAACAAAGTCAGCCTTGTTTACATAATAGGGACTCTTGATCGGCTCATCACCGAAACGAAGATGGGAGATAGTGATACCGCCGGTCTTCTTTGAGTCGTACTGGAAATATGCCTGAGCATACTTGTCTGTGTGGTCACCGATGATCTTGATGGAGTCCTTGTTTGCGCCGACTGTACCGTCACCGCCGAGACCCCAGAATTTACACTCGATTGTGCTCTCGGCTGCTGTATTCGGAGCCGGCTTCTCTTCAAGTGAAAGATAAGTAACATCATCGTTGATACCGATTGTGAAGTGAGCCTTGGGAGCGTCCTTCTTGAGCTCGTCATATACAGCGAATACGCTTGACGGCGGTGTATCCTTAGAACCGAGACCGTAACGGCCGCCGATAACCTTGATACCGTCCTTGCCTGCTGCGTTGAGAGCGGCAACAACATCAAGGAAGAGAGGCTCACCGATTGAACCGGGCTCCTTTGTTCTGTCAAGAACAGCAAGCTTCTTGCAGGAAGCCGGAATTGCCTCAACAAACTTCTCAACAGAGAAAGGTCTGTAAAGACGAACCTTGATAAGACCGACCTTCTCGCCCTTAGCGGTAAGGTAGTCGATAACCTCTTCTGCAACGTCGCAGATTGAACCCATAGCAACGATTACGTTCTCTGCGTCCTCAGCGCCGTAGTAGTTGAAGAGCTGATAGTTTGTGCCGAGCTTTGCGTTTACCTTGCCCATGTACTTCTCAACAACAGCCGGAACTGCGTCATAGTACTTGTTGCAAGCCTCACGGTGCTGGAAGAAGATATCATCGTTCTCGTGAGAACCGCGCATTACGGGATGCTCAGGATTGAGAGCTCTGTGTCTGAATGCAGCAACTGCATCCATATCGCACATTTCCTTAAGATCGTCGTAATCCCAGATTTCAATCTTCTGAATCTCGTGAGATGTACGGAAACCGTCAAAGAAGTTGATGAACGGAACTCTGCCCTCAATCGCTGCAAGGTGAGCAACTGCACCGAGGTCCATAACTTCCTGCGGATTTGTTTCTGCAAGCATTGCGAAACCTGTCTGGCGGCAGGCATAAACGTCTGAGTGATCGCCGAAGATGTTAAGCGCGTGAGACGCAACGCAACGAGCGGATACATGGAATACGCAGGGAAGGAGCTCGCCCGCGATCTTGTACATATTAGGAATCATAAGGAGAAGTCCCTGTGACGCCGTGTAAGTCGTTGTCAGCGCACCTGCTGCCAAAGAGCCGTGTACAGTACCGGAAGCACCTGCCTCAGACTGCATCTCGGCAACCTTGACGGTTGTGCCGAAAATGTTTTTACGTCCCTGTGCCGACCACTGGTCAACATAGTCAGCCATCGGGCTCGACGGAGTGATGGGATAGATACCGGCAACTTCCGTAAACGCATAAGATACGTGAGCGGCAGCGGTATTACCATCCATGGTTTTCTTTGTTCTTGCCATTCTTTGTTCCTCCTTGTAAAGTTAATAGCAATTCATAATTTACCACCCATAATGATAACACTTTTATTTCAAGATGTAAACTATATTAAGACAAATTTTTTAACTTTTTATTCCCAAAATTCCCATAAAAAAACTCAATTTACTTATTATTTAATTTTTTATCCGCCAAAAGACGGCAAAAGCCGATCCTCCTTATCGGAAGACCGGCTGAAAATTGTTTCAAAATCAATACGGATGGAAGAAACGGTCAAAAACATTGTAACCGAGAGCGAAGTATTTGAACGCCCAAATAATCGGATTGAAACGGAAGAAAAGCCAATCCGTTACGGTTGCAAGACCGCGCAGGAATGTGGAAATGTCGTGTGTTTCGGGAACGTCAACGGGGGTGAACTCTTCTCCCTCAACGCTGAGTACGAACGGCTGAGCGTAACAGATTCCGTTCTCGCCCGTGATGTAGAATCTGAGGTAAAGGTACGGGTCGTCAAGAAGCTCATCGTTGTAAAGGTCAAGCGTTGCGGTTCCGTTTTTGATGTTCTCTTCGCGAAGAATAACGTTGCCGTTTGATACCCATGTTATGCGGTCAAAGTTTGTGCCCTCAACCCTGATTGTTCCCTTTTCCCGGTCAACGTCGATGCGTGTAACCATCGGAGTATTGTCGAGGAGATAGAGCTCTTCATCGTAAACCTTATCCTCATCAAAGCCCGGCATCTCTTCCATACCGTTGAGCTCAACGCCGTTTGAATAGTGGGAAACAGCGAAGCTCCAGCCGTTTTCCATACTTGTGCGGACATTGTCGGTGTCAAAATCCTTCATCATAAGCATGGTGTAAGCGTCATTGAGCGATCTTACATCGTGTGAATCCGAGAAAGCAAATCCCCACGGAACGACACCGTTCGGAATGGTCTTCTGAAGAATCTGATCGTAAAGGATTCGGTCGCAGCGTGTGTGCGCGTCCGTTGCGCTGTTGATTCCCATACCGACGCTTGAGCCGGCATTGTCAAGGAAAAGACGGGCAAACTTGTTTGCGTAGTAGTCGTCAACCTTCTGACCGACATGATCCGCGCTGTCCTTATCCGTGTAAACATACTCGCCGACGTGCGAAAGCATTGAAATTCCGCCCGCCTCTTTAACGCCCTTGGTCGGGGTCTCATAGTCGCCGTAAACGCCTGCAAGTCCCTGGCCGTAGTCGGAATAGTATCCCGTAAGGTGGCAGTCCGCCTTAGGCGTCGCCATATTCAGTTCAATTCCCTGCGGAACATCAAGCATACCGTTTTTATGAGTTCTTTCCGTCGAAGCCGCCGTACCGCCGAGATATGATTCATATTCTTCGTCGCTCAGCGGATCGATCGGAGCCATGTGCGTGCGCTCGTACTTTACAAGCCTGATAAGCGGGACAAGATCAGGCTTCTGATTCCAGCCCTTGTTGATTGTTCCGTGATCCGTCAGCGCAACGACATCATAGTTGAGGTCATAGTGCATCTGGACAAACTCCTTGATTGTGAGGTAGCCGTCGCTTGCATTGGTCTGACAATGCGGCTGGAACTTGTAGCTTCCCCACTCGTCCCAATCGACAGCCTCATAAGGATTTGTAATTATGTACTTTTTCTCCCTTGCGGAAGCACCGATAATGAAAAGCTGTGCGGTCAGGATAACACTGAGCGTTATCGCAATGATTTTTTTCACCATGATATGTTCCTCCTAATCAGAGCTTTTAATCAATACGGATGGAAAAAGCGATCAAATACATTATAGCCGAGTGCAAAGTATTTGAATGCCCAAATAATCGGATTGAAGCGGAAGAAGAGCCAATCCGTTACAGTTGCGAACCCTCGCAGGAAAGTGGAAATATCATGTGTTTCGGGAACATTAACGGGAGTGAACTCTTCGCCCTCAACGTTGAGCACGAACGGCTGAGCGTAGCAGATTCCGTTCTCGCCCGTGATATAAAATCTGAGGTAAAGATACGGGTCGTCAAGAAGCTCATCGTTGTAAAGGTCAAGCGTTGCGGTTCCGTTTGTAATGTTCTCTTCACGGAGAATAACGTTGCCGTTTGAAACCCATGTTATACGGTCAAAGTTTGTACCCTCAACCCTGATCGTTCCCTTATCATTATCAACCTCGATGCGCGTAACCCTCGGCGTGTTGTCGAGAAGATAAAGCTGTTCGTCGTGCACTTTCTGCTCAACGAAGCCCGGAATCTCCTCCATACCGTTAAGTTCAACACCGTTGGAGAAGTGGGAAACAGCAAAGCACCAACCGTTTTCCATGCTCTTGCGGACATTTTCATTTGTGAGGTCGTCCATCATGAGCATTGTATACGCATAGTTTATTGACTGAACGCTGTGTGAATCCGCAAATGAGAAAGCCCACGGAACAACACCGTTCGGAATGGTTTTCTGAAGAATTTGGTCGTAGAGGATTCTGTCGCAGCGTGTGTTTTCGTCTCTGGAGCTGTTAATTCCCATGCCAACGCTTGAGCCGACATTATCCATAAACAGACGAGCAAATTTGTTAGCGTAGTAATCGTCAACCTTTTGACCGACATGGCTTTTGCTGTCCATTCTGTACATATATTCGCCGAGGTGAGCAAGCATAGAAATTCCGCCTGCCTCTTTAACGCCCCTGGTTGGGGTTTCGTAGTCACCGTAAACGCCGGCAAGCCCCTGACCGTAGTCGGAATAGTATCCCGTGAGGTGGCAGTCGGCAATCGGAGTTGCCATATTCAGCTCAATTCCTTTCGGCACGTCGAGCATTCCGTTTTTGTGAGTCCTTGTTGCGGACTCCGCTGTGCCGTCAAGGTATGACTGATACGCTTCGTCGCTCAGCGGATCAATCGGAGCCATGTGCGTGCGCTCATACTTTACAAGACGAAGAAGCGGAATCAGCTCCGGCTTTTGGTTCCAGCCCTTGTTGATTGTTCCGTGATCCGTCAGCGCAACCGCATCATAGTTGAGGTCATAGTGCATCTGGACAAATTCCTTAATTGTGAGATAGCCGTCGGTGGCATTGGTCTGGCAATGCGGCTGAAATTTGTAGCTTCCCCACTTGTCCCAGTCAACAGCATCATAAGGATTTGTGATTATGTACCTTTTCTCCCTTGCAGAAGCACATACAGCAAAGAGCTGAACGGTTAAAATAACGCTCAGCATTACGGCAATGATTTTTTTCGTCATAGCCCCGCCCTCCAATAATCACATATTATTTATTATATTATGGATTATTTTGTTAAATTTGTCAATAAATTTATGCAGTGATTTCGTCGCAACAGCAAAATTATTTTCTTTGATTCTTCCTTTTTATCTCGTGCAGTCTCTCAAGCTCGTCATTGCGCTGCTTTTCGGCTTTGGTATTTTTCTTTTCCGCTTTCTTCGCCGCAAGCTTTTCACCGGCGTTAAATTTAAACTTACACCTGCTGAGTGCAATACACACCAGCACCACGGCGACAAGCGCAATTATCCACACGGTTTTCGATTTTTCGTCCGCGGCGGCTTCCGGCTCTGTCAGGTAAGAGCTGACGCCGATCGCAAGATAATTTATAAAATTATTCAGCAAGGAAATCCCTCATTTCTCTGTATACTTTTGAAATAGGCAAGCCCATAACGTTGAAATAATCTCCGCTGATTCCTTTCACAAGAAGTGCGCCCTTGCCCTGTATTCCGTAAGAGCCTGCCTTGTCCATAGGCTCTCCCGTTGCGACGTAGGCTTCGATCTCCGCGTCGCTGAGCGGATAGAACTCAACGTCCGTCTCATCAAAAAAGTTTTTCACTTTTTCTCCGCAAACAATCGCAACACCTGTATAAACCTTGTGCTTTCTGCCCGAAAGCAAGCGAAGCATCTCTGCCGCCTCGCGCTCGGAATGTGGCTTGCCGAGAATTTTTCCGTCAAGCGCAACGACCGTGTCGGAACCGACAACGACCGCATCGCTGTGATTCTCTGCAACAGCCTGTGCTTTTTGAAGCGCAAGCGATTTTACAACATCCTCAGGTGCGGCATTTTTCGGAACCGTCTCGTTGATGTCGGCGCAGATTACCTCAAAATCGTAGCCCGCAAGAGCCATCAGCTCTCTTCTGCGAGGAGAGGCGGAAGCAAGAATAATCCTGTTCATCACCACAGCCCCTTGTCTCTGAGAACCTTAACTTTCAGCACAGCCGCCTGTGTTTTTCCGTCCTTTATCTCGTTGCTCATAACCATTTCAACAGCTTTATCAAGAGGTATTCTCTCAACATTGAGGAACTCGTCCTCGTCGAGATGTTGGTGCGTAAAGGTCAGGTTTTTGGCGGCATAAAGGTGAATTATCTCTCCGCAGTATCCGGGCGACGGATAGAACTTGCCAAGGTCGTAGTAATCGGCGGCAACGCAGCCTGCCTCTTCCTCCAGCTCTCTCTTGCCCGTTTCAAAGGGATCCTCACCTTTTTCCAGCTTGCCTGCCGGAAGCTCGGGAATGACCTCCATGTACGGGTAACGGAACTGGCGGACAAAGAGCAGTTCGCCCTCCTGAGTTATTGCGGCAACGCAGACTCCGCCGGGATGCTCAACGACCTCGCGCTGACACGGCTTTCCGTTCGGCAGTTCGGCATCGTCGTTGCGGACATTGATAATTCTGCCGTTGTAGATATAGTTCTTTTTTATGGTTTTTTCATCAAGATTCATAGCAATTCTCCAAAAGAAAAGGGGCGACCGTGGAAACGAAAATCGTCCAAGGTCACCCCGGTTTTACTCAGCAATTTGCCGAAAGCGACGTCAGGAATTATTCCTCGTCGTCTCCGCACTCATCGCAGTCGCAGTCGTCAAAATCAAATTCAAGAGTCTCGCCGCAAGCGGGGCACTGGATCGAATCCTCGTCGAGAACGCTCTCGTCAAGGCAGATCGTTTCGCCGCAAGCCGGGCACTCAACCTCGAAGTAGTCATCGTCGCAGCAGTCACAGCAATCGCCGTCACACTCGTCGTCGTAAACATACTCCTCAAGATCCTCAAGATCCTCGTCAACCGCGTCGAGCTGCTCGCCCATCATTGCAACCTCGTCCTCAAGGTCTGCAACGGAAAGTGCAAGCTCGTCGATAACGTCAACCAAAGCCTTGATGATCTTAACTTCATCTGTATCAGCCTCAAAATGAGCCATTTCTACAAGACCCTTGAGGTATGCTGCTTTCTCTGTTACTGTCATCATAGGTAATCATCCTTTCTGTTAGGAATAAATCCGTTAATTATGCTCTGCCGAGATACTCACCTGTACGGGTGTCGATCTGAACCTTCTCGCCCTCGTTGATGAAGAGGGGAACCTTGATCTCTGCGCCTGTCTCAAGTGTAGCCGGCTTTGTTGTGTTTGTTGCTGTGTTGCCTGCAAAGCCCGGATCGGTCTTTGTGACCTCAAGCTCAACGAATGTCGGCGGCTCAACGCCAAAAACCTTGCCCTTGTAGGAAAGGATCTTGCAAACCATGCCGTCCTTAACAAACTTGAAGTTGTCGGAAAGGTCGGATGCGTTGATAGGAATAAGCTCGTAGGACTCCGGATCCATGAAGTAATAAAGATCGCCGTCGCTGTATGAGAACTCCATATCCTTTCTCTCGATATAAGCTGTCGGGAACTTTGCTGTCGGGTTGTAGCTCTTTTCAACTACGGAACCTGTGAGAACATTCTTTGTCTTTGTTCTGACGAAAGCTGCGCCCTTACCCGGCTTAACATGCTGGAATTCAACAACCTGAAGTACGTTGCCGTCCTCTTCAAATGTCATGCCGTTTCTGAAATCACCTGCTGAAATCATGTGTTATTCCTCCGATTTATTTTTCTGAAGTAAGGAAAAGGGCATAAACCCAATCCTCTATTATCGTTATTATTTTATACTATTATCGTTTTTTTTTCAAGTCTTTTCAGTCAAAAAGCCCGTCTGACTCGGATTTTTTGCTGAAATTATAGTATAACCAGCTCTTTGGCGGCGTTTGTGAGATTTTTGCAGTCGCTTTCCGTGATATATGCCATATCCTCGATTCTTACTCCGAACTTTCCCGGAATGTAGATTCCCGGCTCAACGGTAACAATGTTGCCCGTTTCAAGAGTCGCTGCCGACCTCGGTGAAAGATTCGGTTTTTCGTGAATTTCGACACCCACTCCGTGACCTGTCGAATGGCGGAAAAACTCTCCGTAGCCTGCTTCGGTTATGACATCTCTTGCCGCCTTGTCCGCGTCGGCGCATTTGAGACCGCTTTTCAAAACGGACAGGGCGCAGAGCTGAGCGTTGAGCACGGTGTCATACACCTTTTTCTGTTCGTCGCTCACTGCACCGACGGCAACCGTTCTTGTCATATCCGAGTGATAGCCGTTGACGACCGCACCGTAATCCATCGTGACAAAGTCGCCGTACTCAATCCTCTTGTCCGTCGGCACACCGTGAGGCTTCGACGTGTTCGCACCGCTGATGGCAATGGTCTCGAAAGAAAGAGCCTCTGCGCCATGGCTGAGCATATAGTGATCCAGCTCAAGAGCAATTTCCTTTTCTGTCACGCCCGGCTTGATAAAGCCGATAATGTGATCCAGCGCCGCTTCCGCGATTCGCTGTGCCTTGCAGATATTTTCAACCTCTTCATCGGTTTTGACCGCGCGGAATCTGTCAATCACTTTGTCCGTTCCGACCGTTGTCAGCTTTATTCCGCGAAGAATTTTTCTCATCGACTTCAACTGCGAAACCGTCAGTCTGTCGGCTTCAACAGCAAGAGTCTTGCAGTCAAAGCGAGCGGCGTATTCAATCAGCTTCTTCGTCTGCTCCTCAACGTCACAGCATTTTATTTTATCTTTCGCCGCTTCGATATATCGGCTGTCAGTCAGAAAAACCGAGCCGTTTTTCGTCGCAAAAAGGAAGCCGTCCGAAGCGTCGAAGCCCGTAAAATATCTTCTGTTTTCCGGCGAAACGATAAGCGCACCGTCAACATTTTTCGGCAAACTATTTATAAAATCTTCAAGCATTTTATCACTCTCCTATATGAGCTCTGCAATAATCGAATTGGAAAGAAGAAATCCTTTTTCGGTCAAGGAAATTGAATTATCATCCTTCTTCATCAATCCGTTGTCAACAAATTTTTCCGTCTTTTTTATTATATCCTGCGGAAAACTTTTTCCGAACCGTTTTTCAAAATCTTCAAAAATTATTCCTTTTTTTAACCGCAGGCGGAGCATAATATATTCTTCTTCGTCACCGCCGCTGCCGTCGGGCAAAGGCTCACCGCCGTTCTTGAAATATTCAATGTCCCTCGAATAATAAAATCTTTTTCCGTCGATGAACGAGTGCGCCGCAGGGCCGAGGCCGAGATACTCCTCGCAGTTCCAGTATTTCAAATTGTGCCTGCCCTCAAAGCCGTGACGCGCAAAGTTCGAAATTTCGTAGTGTTCAAAGCCATTCGCGCTCAGCCGTTCGCTCATTGCAAGATACATATCCGCGACCGTGTCCTCATCGGGCAGATTCAGCGATTCTTTTTTTTTGAAATAAGGCGTTCCCTCTTCCAGCTTTAGCATATAAGCGCTGATGTGAGCCGCGCCCGATTCAACACAAAAATCAAGCGTTTCATTAAGCGATTCAAGCGTCTGATTCTGCACTCCGAGCATAACGTCGAGGGAAATGTTTTCTATGCCGGTGCTTTTACATTCGGCAATTCTTTTTTCAATAACCGCTCTGTCCGAAAATCGTCCGAGCTTTTTCCTTTCGCTTTCAACCACGGACTGCACGCCGAGAGAAATTCTGTTCACGCCTGCATCGGCAACGGTTTCAAAAAAATCTTCATCGACCGCCGACGGATTGCACTCAACTGTTATCTCGCCGTCAACACCGAAAAGAGTTTTCGCCCGCCGAGTAAGCATGGCAATATTCTGTCCGCCGAGCAATGACGGAGTTCCGCCGCCGAAATAGAGCGTATCAGCTTTTCTGCCGAGCCTGTCCGCCCAGTCTTCCATGCTTTCAACAAGCGAAACGGTGTACATATCCCTGTCCGATTCGTCGCCGCGCATTGAGTAAAAATCGCAGTAAGGACATTTGGTTTTGCAGAACGGAATGTGTAAATATAATCCGATACTATTCATAGCTTCTCCGAAAAGAAACGGACTGTTCTTTCGAGCAGTCCGTCATTTAATAAATTATTGCTGTTCAGCAGTTGCTTCTGCCATTTCAAGCTCGTGAGCCTTGTTAAGCTCTTTAGCTGTTTCCGCACGGCGGATTGCAAGCTCCTTATACATTCTCTCTCTGGTTTCGGAGTCAATGTTGTAGAAGAGCTTGGGAATGATACCGACAAGTCCCGTTACTGCGGGAAGGAGGGTAGTCATTGTGAACAGAAGTCTCTCTGTCCTGTCGCTCTGCTGCTTCGGCTTAAGACCCTGCTTGTAGCCGATGATACCGAGAAGAGCTGAGCTGAAGCCGTTGGTGAAGGTTGCAACCAGCTTTCTGGCAAGGCCCTTAACAACACCTGCCATAGCCTCGGTACGGTAGCCGTTTTGCCATTCGCCGTAGTCAATCGCTTCATTTCGGATTTCCTCAGGAACAACCTTACGCATAGCGTAAACAAAGTTCCAAAGAGTTTCTCTTAGCATGAATGCGGCAATCATAGGAACGGTCTTCTTATAGTTCTTATTTATGCTGCCGAACAGGTAAACGCCGAGATAGAGGAAGTCACCCCAGTGAGAACCGACTGCCCACAAAGTTCTCGTTGAGAACTTCTCACGAAGCTTGTCAACATAAGCATAAGAAGCATAAGTAACAAACATTCCGGGAATACCGACTATAAGCTTTGCCGAGCCGGCATTAAGAACGCTGATGTAATAAAGTGAAATGTTAGTTCCGACAGCAAACTGACCGAGGAACTCGGAAATCGTCAGGAGCATAAGCGGTCTTGACTTGAACAGGGAGCCTATCGCACCCTTAAAGGTTGGTTTTTCAACCGACTGAAGAACTCTCTCTCTAACCTTAAAGGAGAAGAACAGAGCCAAAATACCTGCGCCGAGTGCAGTACCGACACCCATGTAAACAAACAAAGAAGTCATCTTTATCTTGAGCTTGTTGTGGTTTACAAGGTCAATAAGAACCGTACATACCTGGTTCGGAATGTTCTCAACAAGGCTGGAGAAAAGGTTTGCCTGGTTGATAAGTCGGGTTCTGTCGAAAACGTCCGGTGTGATTGTTGCAATAATACCCGTCTTGGAAATCTCATAAAGCGAGGTCGCCAGGTTTTGCAGCATTTGTAGCACGAAATACGTTACGATTTTGGGAACGTAGGTACCCGAAGTTTCAGGGAACATAACAGGCATTCCCCAGAAAATCATCGCCATTATCGTACCGGGAAGAGCATAGATAATAAGATACGGTTTAAATTTACCGAATCTCGTGTTTGTACGGTCAACAATAGACGCAAGAAACAGGTCGTTAATGATATCCCAGATACTGACGACAACGCTGATGATAGCCTGCCACCAATAGGAGATGACAAGAACGTCAGTCAGATAGTACGTCTTGTTCTGATCCAGGTTAAAGCTCTGAGCAATATCAAAAAGAACGTATGTAAACGTCTCGCGGCTTCCGACGTAACGTCTGCCCTTGGGCAGCTTACGCTTGGCAGCCTTCTGCTCTTCGGGCTCAGCCTGAACGGTCTGAACTTCTTTAGTTTCAGCAGCCATACTTTACCTCCTTACTGATTTTACACGAATTTATGATTTATTATAGCACAAAGCAATACAAACTTGCAATACCTAAATCAATATTATTCGTCAAGTTTCAAAATTGACATAAACGCTTCCTGAGGAACCTCGACCGTACCGAACTGTCTCATTCGCTTTTTACCCTCTTTCTGCTTCTCAAGCAGCTTCTTCTTTCGGGTTATATCGCCGCCGTAGCACTTGGCGAGAACGTCCTTTCGCATTGCCTTAATTGTCTCGCGGGCAATTACCTTTCCGCCGACAGCGATCTGAACAGGAATCTCAAACATCTGTCTCGGAATGTTGTCCTTGAGCTTTTCGGCAATCTTCCTCGCTCTACCATAAGCCTTTTCGCTGTGAATGATAAACGAAAGCGCGTCAATCATATCTCCGTTGAGAAGCACGTCGAGCTTGACAAGGTTCGACCTTTCGTAGCCCTTTATCTCGTAGTCGAATGAGGCATAGCCCTTTGTCCGCGACTTAAGCACGTCGAAGAAATCATAAATTATTTCATTGAGCGGAAGCTCATAAGCAATGTCAACGCGGTCAGGCGTGACGTAGGTCATATTTTTGAACGTTCCGCGTCTCTCCTGGCAGAGATCCATAATCGCACCGACATACTCGTTCGGCGCAAAAATATTTGCGTTCGTCATCGGCTCCTCGCAGTAATCTATATAAGCCGGATCCGGATACTTCGTCGGGTTGTCAATCTCAATCACCGAGCCGTCGGTCAGGTGAATTTTGTAAACAACGCTCGGAACCGTCGTCACGAGATCAAGATCATATTCACGTTCCAGTCTCTCCTGGATTATTTCAAGGTGAAGAAGTCCGAGGAATCCGCACCTGAAGCCAAATCCCAGCGCACCCGAAGTCTCAGGTTCAAAGGAAAGCGCCGCATCGTTAAGCTGAAGCTTGCCCAGCGCATCACGCAGATTTTCGTAGTCCGCGCCGTCGGCAGGATAAACTCCGCAGAAGACCATCGGGTTGACCTTTCTGTAACCCGGAAGCGCCTCATCGGCAGGATATTCCGCCGTTGTCACGGTGTCGCCGACTCTTGCGTCGCCGACGGTTTTGATCGAAGCGGTAATATAACCGACCTCACCGGACGTGAGCTCTTTCGCCGGCTCCATTGACGTCGCTCTCATATAACCGACCTCAACAACCGTGAACTCCGCACCGGTCGCCATCATTCTCATCGTGTCGCCGGCTTTTATCTTGCCGTCAACAACACGAACATAAACTATAACGCCCTTGTAGTTATCATAAACCGAGTCAAATACAAGCGCTCTGAGCGGCTTGCTGTCGTCGGAATCAAGCGGAGCAGGAATATCGGAAACAATTTTTTCGAGCACAGCTTCGACATTTTCGCCCGTCTTTGCCGAAACTCTCGGCGCGTCGGAGCAGTCAAGTCCGATGACCTCCTCAACCTCCTCGGCAACACGGTCGGGATCGGCGGCAGGAAGATCTATCTTGTTGATTATCGGAACTATCTCAAGGTCGTGGTCAAGCGCCAAATATGTGTTGGCAAGCGTCTGCGCCTCAACGCCCTGCGACGCATCAACAATTAAAAGCGCACCCTCGCAGGCGGCAAGCGAACGTGAAACCTCGTAGTTAAAGTCAACGTGACCCGGTGTGTCAATCAGATTAAGCTCGTATTCCTCGCCGTCGTGGGCTTTGTAATTGAGCTTGACGGCGTGCGCCTTGATAGTTATTCCGCGCTCTCTTTCGAGATCCATATCGTCAAGAAGCTGCTCGGTCATATCGCGGATCGCAACCGATTCTGTCAATTCAAGCAGACGGTCTGCAAGTGTAGATTTGCCGTGGTCGATGTGAGCGATTATCGAGAAATTTCTTATGTGGTCCTTTTTTACTGCCAAAATATCACCTCTGTGACAAGAATCCGTTTTACACGGCGTTCAGCCGAATAAAACCTCAAAAAGGACAGGCTGTTAGAACACCGACAGCCTGTCCGGGTCAGATTTTTATTTTTCAAAAGCCGTCCTGAAAACGTCGGCAACACGCTGAAGATCCTCTTCGGTCATTCCTGTGCCCGACGGCATACAAACGCCGCGTCGGAATATGTCATTGCCTACGCTCTCGCCCTCCTTGCAGCTTATGAAGTCCGCATCGGAGAAAATCGGCTGGTTGTGCATGGGATTCCATGCTCTTCTTGCTTCGATGTTGTCCGCCGTCAAAACCGCGAGAACATCGTCGGGAGTTACGTCACAGCCCTCGTCAATCGTCAGCACGCTGAGCCAGAAATTCGGCTTGCAGCCGTCAAGCACGGGAGCCATGGTAACGGGAAAGTCGGCAAAAGCCTTTTTATAAAACTCGTAATTGCGCGTTCTTGCGGCAACTCTCTCGTCCATATTCTTGAGCTGCCCTCTGCCGATACCAGCGCAGATATTGGACATTCTGTAATTGTAGCCCAGCTCATTGTGGAGATAGTAGTTGACATTTTCCTTGGACTGGTTCGACCAGAAATGTATTTTTTTTATCGCGTCCTCGTCGTCCGACAGAGCCATTCCGCCGCCTGAGGTTGTGATAATCTTGTTTCCGTTGAACGAAAGCGCACCGATCTTTCCGAACGTTCCGCACTTTTTGCCCTTGTAGGTTGTACCGAGAGCCTCAGCGGCATCCTCAAGAATCGGAACTCCGTACTGCTCGCAGATCGGAATGATTTTGTCGTAGTTGGCGCTGTTGCCGTAAAGGTCAACAACGATTACCGCCTTGGGCAGCTTACCCATAGCGTCATATTTTTCAAAAGCCTTTTTCAGCGCGTCGGGATCCATATTGAAGCTCTTATAATCCGAGTCAATGAAAACAAGCTTTGCGCCGAGATAAGCAACAGGATTACAGCTTCCCGAAAACGTGAAATCGGAGCAGAAAACAATATCGTCTCTGCCGACTCCGAGATACTTGAGTCCCATGTGAATTGCTCCGGTACCGGAAGCGAGAGCTACGCTGTGCTTTGCGCCGACATAGCTGCACATTTCCTCTTCAAAGCCCGTAAGGTTCGGACCGAACGGCGCTATCCAGTTGGTCTGGAAAGCTTCGTTGATGAAGCCGATTTCTGTTCCGTTCATGCAAGGGGGTGAAAGATAAATTCTTTTGTTCATTTATTACACTTCTTTTCAGAAAAATTATTCGTTATCTATCTTGTTGCCGTTTGAACTGTCCGGTCTGCCGCCGTAGCCGTAGCCATAACCGCCATAGCCGTAGCCGCCGTAACCGTAACCGCCGTAGCCGTAGCCACCGTAACCGTAGCCACCGTAACCGTAACCGCCGCCGGAGCTCTTCTTTTTGCGTCCGTATCTTCCGTAGTATCCGCTGTATTTGCCCTTGCGGTGATAATATCTGCTGTTATCCTCGCCCTCGCTCATGGTGAATACTGCGCCGATGATTTCAATGTCCGCGCTCTTTATTTCTTCGATCGTGCGGTTTATGTCATTCACCTTGGCATAGTCACGGCGAATGTTGTAGATTATTCCGTCGGCAAGCGGCGCAATAACCATACTGTCGGAAACAACATGTGACGGCGGAGAGTCGATTATGATGTAATCAAACTCCTTGCGCGCCTGTTCTATGACTGCGCGAACCTTGTCCGTGTCAAGAACCTCGGTCGACTTGAGCGAAATTCCGCCCGTCGGCAAAACAAAGATTCCGAGAGATTTGATGAACTTTATGGAATCCACATAGGTGGAAGTTCCCTTGATTATCGGAATAAGTCCGTAATGCGTGTCGCTCTTAACGCCGACTGCATGAAGAACCGCAGGCTTTCTGAGGTCGCTGTCAATAAGGAGAACCGATTTACCCTTTTGAGCAAGGGAGCAGGCGATATTTACCGAAACGGTCGTCTTGCCCTCGTCCTCGTATGTGCTCGTTACGACAAACGCCTTGTAGCCCTTTTCCGCCTTAATATTTTCAATTTTTGTTCTGATTGCCTTGAAGCTTTCGACATAGGCAAAGCTGACCTTTGAAGAATCCGTTATCAGCAAAGAGCCCTGCGGAGATTTTCTTTTCTGATTGAACAGTCCCGATCTCTTTTCCACCAGCGGAACGGCGCCGAGAACATTGACATTGATGTCTCTTCTGAGTTCGTCAAGCGAGAGCACCGTTTTTGTTGCAACCGTCATAATGAAGATGATAAACGCAACGATAAATGCGCCCAGCGCAAAGCCATATATCGCCTTTGTCGTGGCGGCATCGGAATTGCAAACGACCGGAGCTGTCGGATTCTTTATAACCTTGATTGATATTGTGTTATCATAGCTCTGAACGTACTGGGGGAACTCCTTGAGCACGACGTTGAGCGCCCTTTCGCAGTATCCCTCGTCCGTGCTTGTGACGCTGATCTGGAAAAATCCGCCGATTCCGGTATCCTCAACGGAAAGACTGTTTTCGATAAAAGACGTCGGATACTCCTTGCCCACCTCATCGGCGGCAAGAGTTTTCTGAATGTTGTTGAGCATTTCATCGCCTTTTATGAGGTACTGGTAATATGCGATATCGGCGTTGGAATAGAACTTTGTCTCTTCCTTGTATTGAGTTGAATTATCCTTGCTGTTTGAATAGTCCCTGACGACTACATATTTTGTTTCCATGAAGCCGAGCGTCATAGATGCCTTGTAGGACTCAACATAGGTCGCTTTGGCTATCGCAAATGCCGCACCGGAGAAAACTACTCCGACCAAAAGCATAAGCCACAGCTTGGACAAAAGATTTTTCGCCAATCTTCCTATATCCAAGGACGAGCCGGACTCGTTATAATATATGTTTTTGCCGACATCCAATTCCTGCATTTTCAAATCATCTCCGTTTGTAATTATAATTTATCCGACCCTATTAGTCAACATTAAAAGCCTCTTTTATATATCTCGCCTCTGTTTACAACGGGCAGCTCCGCATCGGACAGAACACATTTTGCCGCATCATGCACCATCATCTGCATATTAAACTGGCTGATATCCGGCGGAAAGAAATTCATCATATTCAACAGATCATTCATTCTGTAATGAGCGGAGTGCGCGTCCGTGGCAATGAACGACGCCGCGCCCGTGTATGCCATTGCGTAAGAAAGCTCAAACTCCTGTGGACCGTCAAGGCTTGCAAGACTCGCCGCGTTTATTTGGAAAATTACTCCGTTCCGTATGAGCATATTCACCGCGTCATAATCAAACTGGAAGCACTCGTACCTTTCCGGGTGAGCAACAATGGGAATGAGTCCCATATCCACAATGGCGTTCAGGTAGCGGACTATTCTTTTAACGGTGATGCTCCTGAACGAGAACTCAACCAGTATGTATCGGCTTCCGTTTATAGCAAGACGTTTGAGATCGGTCGAAAAGAAAACATCATCATCAACATAGACTTCCGCGCCCGGATACAGCGTAACACCGATATCAAGACGGTTTACAATTTCCTGGAGGTCTTTGAGCTTCTCGTTTCTGGCTCTGACAAACCCGTCTATGTCACCGACCGTGGTTATGTGCGGCGTACAGACAATGTGTCTGATACCGTTTCGCCTTGCTATGCGGCACATCCTCACGGACGTCTCCATATCCTTTGATCCGTCGTCCATATTCGGAAGAATGTGACAATGAATATCTATCATACCGATTCTCCTTTCGCCGTTATTTGCCAAGCATTTCATTCAGGGCAACCGTGAAGCCCTGAGCCGCAGGAACTACACATAGCTTTTCGGAATAAAATCCGATTCCGTGTGTATCTCCCTGAGAAAAATCAACAATACCGTTTCTTCGCGTAACGCTTCTCAGCTTTTCTCTCATTTTTGCCGCAAGAGCCTTGTACTCATCGTTCTTCAAAAGCTCCGCCATATAGGCATAGCAGTAAGCGAGCATCGCGCAAGCCGAGCTGTCCTGCAGGGACGAGTTGAAGAGCATCCGCTCAACCGTACCGTCTTCTTTTATGTATTTTTTCACCGCATCGAGAATTTCTATTAAATATCTCAGCAAAACCGCTTTTTCCTTATTGTATCCGTCTGTCTCAAGCAAGGTTTTCAGGCTGTCCGTCAAGCCCAAAGCCCACCAGGCACAGCCTCTGCCCCAGCCGCAGACACCGAGCGGTTCAAAGGTGTTTTCCTTAAAGCAATGATAGGGAATACCGAAATCCTTATTGACTCCGTGTTCATAATATTCCTTGATTTGTTTCATCGCAAGGTCTATGTACTTTTCCTCGTTATATGTGAGGGCATACTTTATCAGGAACGGACAAGTCATTCCGACGGCGTCGACAAATCTGTATTCCGGCACACTTTCGTTGTACGGAATCGTACCGTGCTTCTCCGCCATTGAGCCGAGCATACCCGCAACATAATCCATCGACGGCTTTATCTTTTGTGCATCGGTATATCGGCTTGAGAGAAGCTCGTAACACAGCATCGCCGCGTCAATTCTCTTGGGCAAAACGCGCCATTCTCCGCCGTTGCCCGGAATGTATCTTGCGGCCATAGCTGTTACTTCGCTGCCGACATCTTCCGCGGTATGGTTTGCGCCTTTCAAAAGGGAGGCGTCCTGCCAATACATAACGGATGTGATCTTGCCGTAGTTATTTATTTTTCTTATGAATTTCATATTGCCGTTTTCATTGAGAAGAACCTCAGGAGCGCCCTTTTCAATCCACCTCAGCAAAACGTTTTTTGTCTTTGACTGCCACTCCTCTTCAGGAAGCTGTCCGACCTTTATTCTGCCGAGCCAAACGAGGAACTCCTCCCACAGGTCATAAGCAAGAACCGCAATGATTATTAAAAGTAAAATAATCAGAATCGTCATTTTCCTCACCCGTCAATAAGCTTGTAAAATTTCAGGATTTCTTCTTCGTTTCCGGTTTTCTCGTGCCGCAAGTTTTCCGTCAGACGTTCGCGCAAATCCCGATTCTTTATCAGAATCTCTATTTTGTCCGCCATATCTCCCTTATCCATATTGCAAATAATTCCATCCGTGCCGTCGGTAATTTGGTCATGAACCGTTGTGAAATCCGTGACAACAATCGGACGGGACAAACATTTCGCTTCATCAATCGCAATCGACTTTCCCTCATACAGGGACGGCTGAACGTATATATCGCATTGTCCTATATACGGATAAGGATTCGACCTTTCTCCCAGCAGAACAAAAGTATTTTCAAGACCGTTTTCGGAAATTCTCTTTTCAATTTCGGGTCTGAGCGGACCTTCACCGATGTGGTACCATTTTATTTTGTTTCCGCGTCTGACAAGCTCGGCGCACGCATCAACGGCAAGAGAAATATTTTTCGGCTCTGAAAATCTGCCGACTGTGTTTATAATTATTTCTCCGCTTTTTTGCGGATAAACGTCTGCCGTTTTGCTTTCCTTTTCAAGAAGCTTTTTGCTTGTAATGTTTTCTACCACAAAAAATTTTTTCTCAAGTTCGGGATAGTTTTTCAGCAAATTGTTTCTGCACTCTTCGGAAACCGTGACAACGCGGTCCGCTTCGACAAAGGTTTTTCCGAAGCTCTCCTTGTCTATGTCCAGCTTATCAATTACGCTGTGGACATAGCAAATTTTTCTTTTTGCCCTGACAGTTTCAACAACAAAACGGTTTGCATTTCCCTCAAGATATCCGACAGCGCAGTCATATTCTTTTTTGATTTTCGGAAGCTGTTTCTTCAGATATTTCCATCTGAGTTCATTCGCTTTTTTTATATCCTCCATCGAACCGAGACGCGAATATTTCCAGCGGTCAACCGCGGAAACAAACATTCTGTTTTTCAAAAAATATTTGAACGCAAGCTTCGCGTTTCCGTCAAACATTTCGTATCTTTCGCTGTCGGGCAAAACATTAACTTCACTCGGAAGCTTGTCAAAAAACAGTCCGTCGTGACGAAAACATAAAAGGTCAACATCGTACTTTTCATAATCAAAAACCGTGAGCAGCGTAAGGAGACTTTTTTCCGCTCCGCCGCTTCTCATTGATGGAATCACAAAAAGTATTTGCCTTTTCACGCCGCCACTCCCGATCAGATTTCTAAAAGTTTTTCTCCCATTCCCATTGCGCTTCTCATTCTCAGAGGAATGCTTTTCATCAATTCCTCTTTGATTTCATTTTCGTTTTCAATCATGCGAATAAAAGCGTCCCTCAACGGCTTGGAATCACTTAATGCTTTTGAATCAAGAACAAATTTTTCTTCGCCGAAAATGTCCTTTGCAATTCCCTTAGCCTTCACGCTGTATCCGAGAACGATTGTCGGAACTCCGCTCGAATATGCCGCAATAGTTGCGTGGGTTCGTGCTCCGATAAAAAATCTTGTTTTCGCAATATATCCCTTATACTGCCTTGCGTCAAGGTCGGGCGGCAAAATTGTTATCCTGCCCGTATCGGCAAAACGGTCATAAATCGGCTTCATAAACTCGTAGTCATTGTTTTTTTCTTCAACAACATGAGGTACAAGCATTATGCTCATTGTCGTGTTTTCAAACACATACATAATAAAATCTTCAACTATATTTTTTATCTTCGGATTGCCTGCCGCCACAAGGGGACTGACATTGAGACCGATCGTGTTTTCCTTTGTGAATCCGTCAATCGTGTCAACGTCAGCCCGTTCCATACAAAAAGCAGGATCGGAAAAGAGGAAAATATTTTCATTTGCATTCTTTTCTTTCAAGAGCTCATAAGTAAGAGGTTCTCGCGCAAACACAGCATCAAAGACTCCTAAGCTTCGGAGTTTTTCCTCCGTGAGATCCTCCGCTCCGATCGAGGCCCCCCAAAGAACAACCTTTTTCCCTGACTTTTTCAGCTCCTCGGTTAGCACCTGCACGCCGTGATTATCTCCGTAGCAGTATGTATCCCCTCCGACAGAAAGGCATATATCGCAGTCCTGAGCGTCTTTAATTATCGGCGAATACATTTTTTTCAAAGCATAAACCTCGGAATGATTAAGCTTGAGATCCAACGCGGCAATAATCGTTTCAAGCTTCGTGAGTTCTCTCGTTTTTGCCGCTTTGATTTCAACATCTTCTATATTTTTATCCGCTTGTGCATCATAAGATGACAAAACAAACTCCGCGTTTTCGTCGATGTTTTCAATTATATTCACCGTACCTCTCACGAGTGCTTCGCATCCGTGATTTTTGCTGCCGGCATGATTAAACAAAAAATATTTCATTGCTGTAACAAGTCCTTTTTAAGGCAATACCTCACAACTTAGTGTGAGAATTGCACAGTAAGATTTTATCTGAACAATCTTCTTCCCGGAAGAAAGTAATTTGATTGATACATATATATCTGATATGCAATAAATCTTGAGTACAAGAAATACATTATTACAAGTCCGCTCATATATATCATTCTGTCCTTTGGCTTTACCGCATAGCTTACCACCCAAACAGTGAGGATAATATAATAAATCGACAAATAAATCGCAAGTCGCGCAAAAATCCAGTTGTATGTGGAAAAAATGTATATCGCAGTATTAAGGAAAGCAAGGTTTATAAGAATATCTCCTATATGTCCGAGCTGACGCATACGATCCTTGTTAAAATACGCAACAATAATCGGGGCAACGGTTGCTATGACTCTGAACGCATTGCTTCCGCCGACACGGTCATCCATAAACCATCCGTTTGTCGCATACACCGAATAACTCGTATCCTCCAGCACAGTAAGGAAAGACGGAAGAATTTTGTCAAACGCCATTGTAATGACCAAACTTCCTAAAATAATTATATATGAACTTCTTTTCCATGCCTTTCGCCGGACAACAAAAAATACAACCAGCATTATAATTGCGCTGCTGTGTATAGTATAGGCAAGCAGGACAAAAATCGCATATTTTAAGAAAGAACTCTTTTTCTTTGAAAACAAAAAACGTGTTCCGAGAAGCACGAAAGAAGCCGCCATATATTGTCTCATTCCGTCCATCATGCCGCCGAGATACCCGTATGTAACAAACATATAAAGAGCCAGATCGTACGGAGCCGAATATTTATAAAGAATAATCAGCGGAGGAACTATACCAATAATTGAACATATTAAAATCAGCCATTGAGGATCGTCGGTACAGTTTCTTATTATGTTTTGTATAAAACCAAACGAATTTCCATCAAGAATCAGTTGAACATCTACTTCATTTTCATCAGGCATGAGTTCAAATGAGTACATATAATAATATGTATCACCAATTGTCTTTCTGAGGCCTGCGAATGCGGTATAAAAAACAACAGGTAATATCAACGCGATAGGATTCGGCAGCGGCTGTCCCAATCCGCCCCTTGCCTTAAGAGGGAATGACCTTGACGCTACTGCAATAAGGCACAGGGCGATTGTCGCAACCCAGATCACTATTTCATAGAAATCAAAATCAAAGTTAATCATTCCGTGCCTTCCCATACGAAAGAAAGTCTGACTTTCTTACATATATTTTTCATAAATTTCTTTCAGTTCAACAATTACGTTTTCCTTTGCATAAGGTTTTACAAATTCCGCAGCGTTCTCGGACATTTCCGAATAAAGCCTTTCGTCGGTCAAAAGAGAGAGCGTTTTTTGCGCCATAGCTTCATAATCATTCGGCATGACAACATAACCGTTGTATCCGTTTTTGCAGAGAGCTCGGTGTCCTCGGTTATCAGAAAGAATAACCGGCAGACCGCAAGCAAGAGCCTCCATAACATTAACCGGCAAGCCCTCTCTCAGGCTTGAACCGACGGCAATATCGCTTATATGTACCAAATCGCACGCATCGTCTCTGTGACCCGGGAAATCAACCTGTTCCGCTATACCCAGCTCCTTAGCAAGCTCAATGTATTTCCCGCCGAAGTTGTCCGCGCCGACGATTAGAAGCCGGACATTTTTTTCTTTTTTCAATATCTCTTTGAGTGCAAGCAGCAGCATTCCCTGATTTTTGTTTGCATTCATCTCCGCCACATAAATCAAAAGTTTTTCGTCCTCGGAATATCCTTTTTCTTTACGCAGCTTCTTTTTTTTATCAGAGGAAATTTTATAAAATCTGTCGCTATTGTATCCTACTCCGTTTACCTTAACTGTTTCCTTTGCCAAAAGATACTTCTTTGCGAAAAGATAATCCTCATCGTTTATTGTGATAAGGCAATCGGTAATTGATGACATAACCAGCTCAATCGGATAATATACTGCCCAGTTAAGCTTGGGCGCCCCTTTATAAAAATGAAAGCCGTGCGCCGTGTAAATTACCTTTGTTCCGCGCTTTCTTTCGCTCCGCGCGGCAAGTCTCGCAAGTATGCCGCCCATGGGAGTGTGGCAATGAACAATGTCGTAATGATTCTCTTTGATTATTCTTTTCAGTTCCCGATATGCTTGCAGATTTCTCTTATCCGCCGGAGAACGTTCTATTGATATTTTATATCTGTTGTCACAGTACGGGAGTTCCCGATCGCCGTGACAGGCAACATCGACCTGCCATCCCATCTCTTTGAAAAACTTAAAGCACGGAAGATGAAAATAATAAAAATGTTCCGCAACGGTTGCTACAAAAAGTATTTTTTTCATTGCGAAACATCCTTTCACGGGTTAGCACGATTCAGACATTTTCAGGAATCTTACTGCCCTTAAATTTTTCCATGGTATTTTCATTTCCGCTGTTAATTCCGTCCTGGCGGATAACATTGGCAATGGTTTTAAAAAAGATTTTCATATCCATCTTGAAACCGTAATGGTCAACATAATAAACATCGTATGTAAATTTTTCTTCCCACGTCAATGTGTTTCTTCCGTTCACCTGTGCCCAGCCGGAAATTCCGGGCAAAACATTATGGCGGCGCATCTGCTCGTCGGTATACAGCTCAAGATATTCCGGAAGAAGCGGACGCGGACCGATGAAGCTCATATCGCCCTTGAGAATATTTAAAAGCTGAGGGAGTTCGTCAATACTTGTCTTTCTCAGAAATTTGCCGATTCCCGTCATTCTCTCAAAGTCGCTCAGCTCATTACCGTCCTTGTCGTGCGTCTTGGTCGACATGGTTCTGAATTTATACACCGTAAAAATCTTTCCGTTTTTTCCGGGCCGTTTTTGTTTAAACAATATCGGACCGTCGCGGTTTACCGCAATCAAACAGGCAGATATAAGCATTAACGGCGAAAGAACCGTCAGCATCAGCAATGCGACGGTAAAATCCGCAGTTCTTTTCACATACCTATACAAGAGCTTCACCTTTTCATCAGTTTTTTTCAGGTTCAATATAGTTCGGTACAATAGTTTTCAGAATACTTCTTACATTATTTTCGTCGGCGGTCCTGAGGTTGTTAATTTCCTGCTTGAAGAGGGTGTCGTCCATTTCCACCGGCTTTGTAACAAATATTTTATTGTTTGCAGTCATTTTTCTTTCGCTGTTTTCTTCCTCCAGGACAAGCTCTTCATAAAGCTTCTCTCCCGGACGAAGACCCGTAAACTTAATTTCAATTTCCGTGTACGGTTTGTATCCCGAAAGCATAATAAGGTTCTCCGCAAGGGTTATTACCTTTACGGGTTCGCCCATGTCGAGAACAAATATTTCTCCGCCCTTTGCAAGACCTCCGGCCTGAACAACAAGCTGAGCCGCTTCGGGAATTGTCATAAAGTATCTCGTGATTTCGGGGTGAGTTACCGTGACGGGTCCGCCGTTCTTTATCTGCTCGGTAAAAATCGGAATAACGCTTCCGTTTGAGCCGAGCACATTTCCGAAACGCACCGCGGCAAAAATCGTGCTGTTTTGGCATTTGCGTTCAAAATACTGAACAATCATCTCGGTGATTCTCTTTGTTGCACCCATAACATTTGCCGGATTGACAGCCTTGTCCGAAGAAATATTTACGAAGCGTTTTACTCCGTATTCAATCGCGATTTTGGCAACATTTATCGTGCCGAAAACATTGTTTTTTACTGCCTCGACCGGACTGTCCTCCATAAGAGGAACGTGCTTATGCGCGGCGGCATGGAAAACAACTGTCGGATGAAATTCATCAAAAATTTCCCTGAGTCTCTTCTCGTCGCGAACCGATCCGATTCTTATATCTATTTCGGGATTGCCCCTGTGAAAAGCGTCAAGCTGTTTCTTTAAAATATACGCACTGTTTTCATAAATATCGAATATAACAATTTTCTTCGGGTGATAACGCGATACCTGACGGCATATTTCGCTTCCTATCGAACCGCCGCCGCCCGTAACAAGAACCACCTGATCGCCGAGGTAGCTGCAAACATCCTTGTTAAGCTCAACCTCCGGACGAGAAAGAAGATCCGTAATGTTGACATCACGAATACGTCCACCCTGCGTGCTGTCCGTCATTTCAAGAAGACTGGGCGAGGTTTTAAGCTTACAGCCTGTTTTAACGGCAATGCGAAGTATCTCTGTCTGTCTTTCGTTTCTGACCGAGGGAAGACAAAGAATTATTGTGTCAATATTATATTTCTTAGCAAGTTCGGGTATCTGGTCGCAGGTTCCCTTAACCGGAATATTCCTGATTCTTTTTCCGACTTTCATAGGATTATCGTCAACTGCGATTATCGGCTTGCCCTTTGAGTAGTTGTTGACCTCAAGCTCGTTAATGATTATCATGCCCATGTCTCCTGCGCCGACAATCATAACACGGTCAAGCTTTTCATCTCTTTTGAGTGCGCCCTCTCGGTAATATCTTCGCACAAGGCGGTAGCCGATTCTCATACCTGCCACGAGAAGGACAGCCACAAGGGTGCCAAACAGATAGAAAGAAGCGTCAAAGCATCCGTTTTTAAGGCTGTTTGCCGCAAAGCCGAGACTTGACATAATAAGGTCTATCGCCACGCTTGAAATTCCGCCTATAACCGTGGCAATAACAATGTTAAACACCTCTCTGAGCCCGGCATATTGCCACATACTCGAATAAACGCGAAAGGCATAATAAAGCGTTATAAAAACTGCCGTAACCGGTATTGATCTTTGTAAGAAAGCTTCTGTGCTGTTCTGACCGTTACCGATGATCATTACAAGGAAATAAGAAAGGTTCACCGCAAAAATGTCATACAGTATCATTATCAGGCTCTTCATAAATGCGCTTTTTAAATCAACTTTTTTCACATTACTGCCCTCCAAATGGACATTATATTCTTTCGACTTTCGACTATACCCCTAATATACTCTTTAATATTTTAATATAAAAAAACAATAAAGTCAAGGTAAACAGCATTTATATTATATTTGCTTTTCTGTAAATTATGTCCTTTTTCACTTTTTTCTCTTAAAATGAACAATAAAACAGCTCATATTGACAGAGTTTTCAATTTGTGATACTCTTATAAAAAATGAACGGAGAAAAAATATGATAGGAATCGGAACATGGGAAGCATCGGTAAATACAATGTTTTTCAGCGGAACAGGACGCGCAGCAATCAGTTACACCGACGGTAAATATGATTTTAAATTTGAGGTTATCGGCGAAAGCGTCCCTGAAATTATAATTGACGACGTAGAGGAAAACGGCAATACTCTCACCGCAACGGCACAATGCGAACTTTTCAAGGGCAAAAAGATTCCGATCACCGCCGTTTTTGACGGAGACACGGTAACGGGAACAGCAAAGCTTCCGTTTGTGGGCAATATTAAAGTCAGAGGACACAAAATTAAATAATTATAAGCGAAACGGAGCTGCCGCAAATTAGCGCAGCTCCTTATTTTTTTCTTGACATATTCATATTGATGGACTATACTGCTTGTTGGTTAGCGGTCGCTAACTAAAGGAGGTATACTATGAAAGTCAAGAAATTTCTTTTTGTTTCTATTGCGGTGTTGCTGATTGTTTCCCTTTTGTCATTCGGAGCATTTGCTTATTACAGAAGCGGCACCTACGAGGGAAGCGGAAAGGGTAAATATGGTGATGTCGTTTTGGCTGTTTCCGTTGATAACGAAAAAATTGTTTCAATTGATGTTGTATCACAAAGAGAAACGCCGCACTTTTGGAAACAGGCGTCAGTTTTGATTGATGAAATAATAGAAAAGAACAGCACGGACGTTGAAGCTGTTACCGGTGCAACAAAAAGCAGCAATGCAATTATAACCGCGGTCAATGATGCTCTTTCTCAGGCAGGACTTGACTCCAAAGAACTTCCGGGGCTTTTAAAAACCACAATTTCAATTATTCTGAACATGATTCCCATTCTGTTTTCCGTTGTTAAGATGATTATAAAATAAAATTTATTTTATAGATAATAAAAATTCAAAGTAAAAATTAAACGGCAGGCACTTTCGTGTCTGCCGTTGATTTATACGGATTTATACCTGATTATTTAGACTCGGTGTCAACCAGCTCGATAATGCACATTTCAGCAGCATCACCGCGGCGAGCGCCTGTTCTAATAATGCGGCAATAACCGCCGTTTACGTCCTTATATTTCGGAGCAATCTCATCAAAAAGCTTCTTAACAACGTCCTCTTTTGTAACGTATGCTAAAACCTGTCTTCTTGAATGAAGTGTGTTATCCTTTGCAATGGTTATCATTTTCTCGGCCATTGCACGAACTTCCTTTGCTCTCGTAACGGTGGTCTCTATTCTGCCGTTCTCTAAAAGGTATGTTACCATGCCTCTGAGCATTGACTTGCGATGGTCACTTGCTCTTCCAAGCTTTCTGGCTCCTGGCATTAAAAGTCACTCCTTTACCGTTAGTGTGTTGTTTGATTTAATTACAGTTAAGACGTTCAGTCGTCCTCTCTGCGAAGATCATATCCGAGCGAAGCAAGCTTTGCAACGACTTCGTCAAGTGATTTTCTGCCGAGGTTACGAACCTTCATCATATCGTCTTCGGACTTACCGATCAAGTCCTCTACTGTATTGATTCCTGCTCTCTTCAAGCAGTTAAAAGAGCGCACAGACAGGTCAAGTTCCTCAATGGTCATCTCCAAGACTTTTTCCTTGCCATTCTTACTCTTCTCAACCATTATCTCAGTTTCAAAAGCCTCATCAGAGAGATCTCCGAAAAGACTGAGATGCTCGTTGAGGATCTTGGCGCCCAGAGAAACGGCTTCCTTAGCGGAAATAGTACCGTTTGTCCACACTTCAAGTGTCAGCTTATCATAGTCGGTTATCTGGCCGACACGTGTGTTCTCGACTGTGTAATTTACCTTTAATACCGGTGAATAGATCGAGTCGATTGCGATAACACCGATCGGCGGCTGAAGATACTGCTTATTTCTTTCAGCAGAATCGTAGCCCCTGCCGTTGCTGCAGGTCAACTCCATTACCACATGAGCGTCGCTGTCAAGAGATGCGATGTGAAGATCGGGATTAAGGATCTCAACATCGGAATCGGTCTTGAAGGAGCCTGCGGTGATTTCACCTTCACCTTTAACATCAACGTACATGGTCTTAGGACCATCGCCGTGAATTTTAAGGATTACGCTCTTCAAGTTCAGAACGATCTCGGTAACGTCTTCCTTGACGCCGGGAATCGTTGAAAACTCGTGAAGAATTCCGTCAATCTTAACGGAAGTTATTGCGTAGCCCGGCAATGAAGAAAGAAGAACACGTCTGAGGCTGTTGCCCAGAGTTGTGCCGTAGCCTCTCTCCAAAGGTTCTACTACAAATTTACCGTAAGTACCGTCAGGTAAAACATCGGCTGTTTCGATTCTTGGTTTTTCTATGCCAATCATTCAAAACCCTCCTTGTTGTATTAAGTATACGGTTAATTATTATTTTGAATAAAGCTCGACGATAAGCTGCTCCTCAACAGGACAAGCGATCTGATCTCTTTCGGGGAGATTTACGATCTTAGCCTCTGTGTCAGCGGTCTTATCAAGCCACTGCGGAACAGGACGAGCTCCGTTTGCCTCAAGGACAGCCTTAATCTTTGCGCTGTCTTTGCTCTTGTCGGCAATAGCAACAACGTCGCCGGCCTTCATAAGATATGAAGGAATGTTTACTTTACGGCCGTTTACTTTAAAATGACCATGAGTTACAAGCTGTCTGCCTTCTGCTCTTGAGCTTGCCCAACCCAAAAGGTAAACAACGTTATCCAAACGGCTTTCGCAGATTCTGAGAAGGTTAGTACCTGTAACGCCCTGCTTTCTCTCAGCCGTGAGGAAATAGCTATAGAACTGACTTTCCGGAATACCGTAATATCTCTTAGCCTGCTGCTTTGCGCGAAGCTGGAGACCATACTCGGAAACCTTTTTGCGGCTCTGTCCGTGCTGTCCCGGAGCATAAGAACGACGCTCGAAAGCGCACTTTCCTGTGTAACATCTGTCACCCTTAAGGAAAAGCTTCTTACCCTCGCGGCGGCACATCTTGCAAACCGCACCGGTATATCTTGCCATGAATTACACCTCCTGAAATTATAGGTTATACACGTCTTCTCTTCGGCGGACGGCAGCCGTTGTGCGGGATCGGAGTAACATCCTTAATAAGGCTTACTTCCAAACCTGCTGTCTGCAATGCTCTGATTGCAGCTTCACGTCCTGCTCCCGGACCCTTAACGTAAACCTCAACTGTCTTCATACCATGCTCGATAGCGATCTTTGCAGCAGTCTCGGCAGCGGTCTGAGCTGCGAACGGAGTTGACTTCTTTGAACCTCTGAAGCCCATCTCGCCTGCACTTGCCCATGATACTGCGTTACCCTGTGTGTCACTGATTGTAACGATAGTATTGTTGAAGGTGGATTGGATATGAGCTGCGCCGCGTTCAATGTTCTTACGTTCACGGCGTCTGCGTGTTGCAGTGCCCTTCTTAGCGGAACCCTTAGGTGCCATATTATCCCTCCTATATTACTTCTTCTTGTTAGCAATAGTCTTCTTCGGACCCTTGCGTGTACGTGCGTTTGTCTTTGAGCGCTGTCCTCTTACGGGCAGACCCTTTCTGTGGCGTACGCCACGATAACAACCGATTTCGATAAGTCTCTTGATATCAAAAGCGGTCTCTCTGCGCAGATCACCCTCAACCTTAACGTTGTGGTCAATGTACTCACGCAGTTTTGCTACATCGTCTTCCGACAGATCCTTGACTCTGATGTCAGGATTTACGCCTGTAGCTGCGATAATGTCGCCGGCAGTTTTACGACCGATACCGTAGATATAAGTAAGAGCGATTTCGACTCTCTTCTCTCTCGGCAAGTCAACACCTGATATACGCGCCATTTCTCAGTTGCACCTCCATAAATGGTTTGCGTCGGATTAGCCCTGACGCTGTTTGTGCTTGGGATTCTCACAGATAACCATGATTTTTCCCTTGCGCTTAATAATCTTGCACTTCTCGCAAATTTTCTTTACAGAAGGTCTGACTTTCATTTGAATGCCCTCCTTGAAAAATTAGCCTTAGCTTATTTTGATCGCCATGTTATTCTTCCTTTGGTGAGGTCGTATGGCGAAACTTCAACCGTCACCTTGTCTCCGGGAAGGATACGAATGTAGTTCATTCTGAGCTTACCGGAAATGTGTGCCAAAATTTTGTGTCCGTTTTCGAGCTCTACCTGGAACGTTGCGTTCGGCAATGCCTCAACAACAACACCTTCCAGCTCAAGCATATCCTGTTTTGACATATACTGCACCTCCTTAAAGCAGAGTGAGTATCTTTGGACCGCTCGGTGTTATAGCCACCGTGTGTTCAAAGTGTGCCGACAGCTTACCGTCACGGGTCTTTACTGTCCAACCGTCCGGTAATGTTTTGACATCTGCCTTGCCGAGGTTTATCATCGGCTCAATGGCTATTGTCATACCCGGCAACAGGCGAACTCCCCTTCCGGGTGTTCCGTAATTCGGTACACTGGGGTCTTCATGGAGCTTGTGACCGACACCGTGTCCGACAAATTCACGGACAACGGAATAGCCTCTCGACTCGCAATGGCGCTGTATCGCGGAACCTATATCGCCGACTCTGCCGCCTGCAACAGCCTTTTCAATGCCCAAAAACAGGCTTTCCTTAGTCGTGTCGCACAGCCGCTTCGCTTCGGAGCTGATTGCTCCGGCAGCGAAAGTAGCAGCATTGTCGCCGTTGAATCCTTCGAGAACCGCACCCAAGTCAATGCTTACGATGTCGCCCTCTTCGATAACGCGTTTCTTGCTGGGTATTCCATGAATAACCTCGTCGTTTATGGAAATGCATGCGGTAGCAGGATAGCCGTTGTAATCAAGGAAGTTTGGCTTAGCGCCGCACTTTATGATGTAATCGTAGGCTATTTTGTCTATCTCCGCCGTAGTAACACCCGGCTCGACAGCCTCTCCTGCCAACTTTAATGCTCCTGCCGAAATGATGCAAGCCTCTCTCATAAGGGCAAGCTCCCTGTTCGTTTTGAGCACTATCATGCTTAATCCTCCAATGCCTTGAGTGTGAGCGCCGATGTGTCGGCGATCTCCTCCTGGCCCTCAACTATTCTGAGAATGCCTTTCTTAGAATAGAAGTCTTTAAGTGGTTCTGTCTGCTTGTGATAAACCGCAAGTCTGTCCAAAACCGTTTCGGGCGCGTCGTCCTTACGCTGAATAAGCTCACCGTCACAAGCATCGCATACGCCCTCTTCCTTAGGAGCCTTGTACTCCAGGTGGTAAGAAGAGCCGCAGTCCTTGCAGACGCGTCTGCCCGACATTCTCGCTGCAATCTTCTCATCGGGAACCTCGATGTCAATGACTCTGTCAATGACTACGCCCATGGCGTCGAGAGCTTCCGCCTGAGGAATCGTGCGCGGAAAACCGTCAAGAATGAAACCGTTTGCACAGTCGTCCTTTGCAAGTCTTTCCTTGATGATGCCGATAACGACATCATCAGGAACAAGCTGACCTGCATCCATAAACGACTTAGCCTTGAGTCCCATCTCCGTGCCCTGTGCAAGGGCCTCACGGATTATATTGCCCGTTGAGATTGCAGGAATTTTAAGAGCATTGCAGATAACCTCTGCCTGTGTTCCCTTGCCTGCACCGGGGGCTCCGAGAAGAATTAATTTCATAATTAACTCCTTTATCGTTTAATCAAGGAATCCCTTGTAATGACGCATCATCATCTGAGATTCAAGCTGCTTAACTGTCTCAATGGCAACACCGACCAAGATGATGATCGAAGTACCGCCGAGAGAAACGCTCATGGGCTTTCCGCATGCAGTCGTAATGAGCTGGAAGAGGAGAGGGAAGAGCGCAACAACTGAAAGAAGAAGAGCGCCAAGCAATGTGATTCTTGACAAAATCTTCTGAATGTAATCAGAAGTCGGCTTACCGGGACGGATACCCGGAATTGCGCCGCTGTTCTTACGGATGTTGTTTGCCATTTCAATCGGGTTGTACTGAATTGAAGCGTAGAAATATGCGAAGAAGATTATCAAAAGGAAATACAGGATCGCATAAACCCAGCTTGAACTTGAGAAGAACTTGAAGAAATGGTCATACCAACCGTTTCCTTCCTGAGCGCCGACAAAAAGGTTGATTGTCGGAGGAAGGGAAAGAATTGATGAAGCGAAGATGATCGGCATAACGCCCGACATATTAACCTTGATAGGAATATGTGTGCTCTGACCGCCGTACATCTTGCGTCCTACAACTCTCTTAGCATACTGAACGGGGATTCTGCGCTCGGCATTGTCCATCCAGACAATGTATGCGATCATAAGGAGCAAGCATATAGCTACAACTACCGAAAGAACCGCATAAACTCCGCCGTATGAGAAATAACCGCCATTTGAGCTGAAAAGTGAGGCGATGATCGTCGGGATTCTCGCAACGATACCGGCAAAAAGGATTATTGAAATTCCGTTACCGATACCCTTATCATTGATCTGCTCGCCGAGCCACATTATCAACGCACATCCTGCCGAGAAGCAGAGAATAATAACAAGTGCTTGGAAGATATCAGCGAAGACAGTTATATCTGCGCTTTTCATAAGAAGATAATTATTTCCACGAAGGTAGAAATAATACGCTGTACTCTGAAGAAGAGCAAGGCCGACCGTTACATAACGGGTGATCGTTGCAATCTTTTTACGTCCCTCTTCGCCGTCCTTAGCAAGACGCTCAAGAGCGGGAATTGCAACTGTCAGCAACTGAACGATGATGGAGCTGTTAATGTACGGTGTGATTGACATTGCGAAAATCGTACCGTAGTTAAAAGCGTTACCGGTCATCATATTCAGGTATTCCATAAATGTTCCGGACATCTGTGCGTCGGAGAAGATACCGTTGGCACCCGCTGCAACAAACGGAACCGGAATGGCTGCACCGATTCTGAAAATCAGAACGATAAGAGCCGTGAATAAAATTTTCTTACGAAGATCTGCGATTTTCCATGCGTTGGCAAGCGTCCTCAACATTTCAAACCACCTCTGCTATTCCGCCCGCAGCCTCGATCTTCTGCTTAGCAGACTCCGAGAATGCGTTAGCTTTAACTGTGAGCTTCTTCGTAAGCTCGCCGTTACCGAGGATCTTTACGCCGTCAAAAGAATTTTTGACAAGACCCGCCGCTCTGAGTGCTTCTGTGTCAACCACAGCGCCGTTATCGAATTTCTTTTCGAGATCCTTTACGTTGAGAGCAACGATCTCTTTACGGAATATATTGTTGAAACCTCTCTTGGGAAGACGTCTCTGTAAAGGCATCTGGCCGCCTTCAAAGCCCGGACGCATACCGCGGCCTGCTCTGGCTTTCTGACCCTTGTGGCCTTTACCTGCAGTTTTACCCTGACCGGAACCTGCACCTCTACCGATACGCTTGCGCTCCTTTGTTGAGCCGGGCGCCGGTGAAAGTTCGTGCAACTTCATATTTCGCACCTCCTTGCTTATGCTTCGGTTACATCGATAAGGTGCTGAATCTTCTTTACCTTACCGAGAGTCTGGGGATTGTTCGGCTGAACCGAAACGTCCCCGATTTTATGAAGACCAAGTGCATGAGCGGTGGCAATCTGGTCCTTTTTGCTGCCGATCAAGCTCTTAACGAGCTTTACCTGTACATCTGCCATTTGTACCGCCCTCCTTAACCTAAAATTTCCTTAGCTGACTTGTCGCGAACTGCTGCAACCTCGTCAACGCTGCGGAGTTTTGAAAGTCCGTCGATCGTAGCTCTGACTACGTTGCACGGATTGTTTGAACGCAGAGCCTTTGAACGGATGTCCTTGATTCCTACTGCTTCAACAACAGCACGGACCGGGCCGCCTGCGATAACACCGGTACCGGGAGCAGCCGGCTTGAGAAGTACAACGCCTGCGCCGTATTTACCGATGATCTCATGAGGAATTGTTGTTCCTCTGAGAGAAACTTTTATAAGGTTCTTCTTCGCATCCTCGATACCCTTGCGGATAGCGTCCGGAACTTCGCCTGACTTACCGATACCGAAGCCAACTGTTCCGTTACCGTCGCCGACAACTACAAGAGCGGCGAACTTAAAGATACGACCACCTTTAACTGTCTTAGAAACACGGTTGATAGTAACAACGCGTTCCGTAAGTTCCATAGCCGATGCATCAATCTTAGCCAAAAGTAATTCCTCCTTACCTTAGAACTTGAGGCCGCCCTCACGGGCGCCTTCGGCCAGTTCCTGAACACGGCCGTGATATATATAGCCGCCGCGGTCAAATACACATTCTTCAATGCCTTTGTCCTTAGCGCGCTGTGCGAGTACCTCGCCCACCTTGTGAGCTGCAGCTTTGTTTCCGCCGTATTCCGCAAAATCCTTCTCAACAGTAGAGGCGCTGACAAGTGTTACGCCTGCCTCGTCATCTATTAACTGAGCGTAGATGTTCTGTAATGAGCGGAATACATCAAGGCGGGGGCACTGAGCTGTGCCGGAGATCTTGTTACGCACTCTCTGGTGACGTGCAAGTCTTGCCTTATTACTGTCTGGTCTGTTAACCATAAGTGTTTCACTCCTTCATTAAGATTATTTGCCACCCTTACCGGCTTTACCTTCCTTACGGCGGATATGTTCATCAACATACTTGATGCCCTTACCCTTATAAGGCTCCGGAGGACGCTTCTCGCGTACTTCAGCGGCAAACTGACCTACCTTCTGCTTGTCAGGACCGGAAATAACGATTTTGTTCGGTGCGGGAACTTCGATCTTGATGCCCTCAGGCTGACTCATGAATACCTGGTGTGAATAACCGATGTTCATAACAAGCTGTGTTCCCTGCATAGCGGCACGGTAACCGATACCGTTAATCTCAAGCTCTTTCTTGTAGCCGTGGTTTACACCCTCAACCATGTTGGCGATAAGGGTTCTTGTAAGACCGTGAAGCGACTTGTTGAGCTTTTCATCATTCGGACGAGTAACAACGATCTCGTTGTTCTCAACTGCAACAGCGATATTGCTGTGCACTGTTCTGGTAAGAGTACCCTGGGGGCCCTTTACGGTAACAGTGCTGCCGTCGATCTTAACATCAACGCCTGCAGGAATTGCGATTGGCAACTTACCTATACGTGACATTCTAACAGCACCTCCTTACCAGACAAATGCAAGAACTTCACCGCCGACATTAGCCTTGCGTGCGTCCTTGTCTGTCATAACGCCCTTTGACGTAGAAACGATTGCAATGCCGAGGCCCTTCATAACCTTGGGCATCTCTTCGCAACCGGAATAGATACGTAAACCGGGCTTTGAAACTCTGCGTAAACCTGTGATGGCTGCGGTCTTGTTCTGACCGTACTTGAGGGTGATCTCGATCATACCCTGCTTACCGTCGTCCTCAACCTTGAAGCCTTTGATATAACCTTCATCAACAAGAATCTGAGCAATTGCCTTCTTCATGTTAGATGCCGGGATTTTGACAGAATCATGTTTTGCAGAACTTGCGTTGCGAATTCTGGTCAACATATCTGCGATTGAATCTGTAGTTTGCATACCGTCAACCTCCTTAATGCAATTACTCTAAATTACCAACTTGCTTTCTTGACTCCGGGGATCTGACCTGCGTGAGCAAGCTCCCTGAAGCAGATACGGCAAACGCCGTACTTACGAAGATATGCATGTGGTCTGCCGCAGATTTTGCATCTGTTGTATGATCTTGATGAATACTTCGCAGTTCTTGCCTGCTTAACTTTCATTGATTTCTTAGCCACAATTATACCTCCTTATTTCTCGAACGGAGCACCCATAAGCGTAAGCAGCTCACGAGCCTCTTCGTCTGTTTTTGCTGTGGTTACGAAGCAAATATCCATACCACGAACCTTGTCGACCTTATCGTAGTCGATTTCGGGGAAGATCAACTGCTCTTTGATGCCCATGGAGTAGTTTCCGCGGCCGTCAAATGAGTTCGGGTTGATTCCTCTGAAGTCACGAACACGGGGGAGAGCGAGATTGAAGAATCTGTCAAGAAATTCATACATTCTGTCGCCTCTGAGTGTGACCTTAACGCCGATTGTCATGCCTTCACGGAGCTTGAAGTTAGCAACTGACTTCTTAGCCTTGCAAAGAACAGGCTTCTGACCTGTGATCTGGCTGAGATCGCTTACGATAGCGTCAACAACCTTCGGGTTGTCTCTTGCTTCGCCGCAAGCAACGTTGATAACGATCTTCTCAAGCTTAGGGATCTGCATGACACTCTTGTATTCAAACTTTTTCATCAAAGCCGGTGCGGCTTCGTTCACATAGGTTTCTTTTAACCTTGCTGCCATTTGTCATGTACCTCCCTTATTAAAATTCCGCGTTGCACTTTTTGCAAATGCGTTTCTTATCTTTCTTGCCGTCAGCCTTAGCTGCATGGCCGACTCTTGTCGGTCTGCCGCACTTCGGGCAAACGAGCTGAACCTTGTCAGCATAGAGTGCGCTCTCAGCCTTTACAAGGCCGCCCTGCTCACCCATCTGTCTCGGCTTAACATGCTTTGTAACGATGTTAATGCCCTCAACGATAACCTTACCCTCTGAAGGAGCAACCTGGAGAACCTTACCTTTAGCTCCACGGTACTTACCGTTGATTACGATGACCTGATCACCGGTCTTAACGTGTACTTTATTACTCATAGCTGCACCCCCTGATTAAAGCACTTCGGGAGCGAGTGAAAGGATCTTCATGAAGTCATGGTCACGAAGCTCTCTTGCAACAGGTCCAAAAATACGTGTGCCCTTTGGGTTTTTGTCTTCTCTGATGATGACAGCCGCATTCTCGTCGAAACGAATGTATGTGCCGTCGTTGCGGCGTACGCCGCTTGCAGTACGAACAACTACTGCCTTTACAACCTCGCCCTTCTTTACGACGCCGCCGGGTGTTGCTTTCTTAACCGAAGCAACGATAACGTCGCCGATGTTGGCGTATCTTCTGCCGGTACCACCGAGAACTCGGATACATCTGATCTCCTTCGCTCCGGTGTTGTCGGCAACTTTGAGGTTACTTTCTTGCTGTATCACAGTGTTTGCCTCCTTACACCTGCGCCAATTATTTGGCTTTCTCGATAATCTCGACTACACGCCATCTCTTGTCCTTTGAAAGAGGACGTGTTTCCATAATCAATACCTTGTCGCCTACGCCGCACTCGTTCTTCTCATCGTGAGCCTTGAACTTGATTGTACGGTTGACGATCTTCTTATAAAGCGGATGCTTTATCTTATCCTTAACAGTAACAACGACGGTCTTGTCCATCTTGTCGCTGCTGACAACGCCTACGCGCGTCTTTCTGAGGTTTCTTTCGCTCATAACAGTTAACCTCCCTTTCATTACGACTCAGCGCCGTGGAGCTCGATATCACGCTGAACAGTCTTAATTCTTGCGATATCCTTCTTAACGGCGTTAATACGCATTGGGTTGTCGAGCTGGTTAATGGCCTGCTGGAAACGAAGCTTGAAAAGCTCATCCTTCAAATCGTGAAGCTTGGTGTCAAGCTCAGTTGCGGACATTTTTCTGATTTCACTTGCTTTCATTACTGCTCACCACCCGTTTCTTCTTTAGTAACAAATTTGCACTTGATAGGAAGCTTGTTAGCTGCAAGACGAAGAGCCTCACGAGCTGTGTCCTCATCAACACCTGCAATTTCAAACATAACTCTGCCCGGTTTAACGACTGCAACCCAGTACTCCGGTGATCCTTTACCGGATCCCATTCGGGTCTCAGCCGGCTTCTCTGTGATCGGCTTATCCGGGAAAATCTTTATCCAAACCTGACCGTTACGCTTGATGTAACGTGTCATAGCGATACGAGCTGCCTCGATCTGGTTTGATGTAATCCATGCCGGCTCGAGAGCCTGAAGTCCAAATTCACCGTTGGTAACCTTGTTACCACGTGTTGCCTTACCCTTCAGACGACCTCTCTGAACACGACGATATTTAACTCTCTTAGGTAACAGCATTATTTAGCTCCCTCCTTACGGCGTGGTCTGCGATTGTTCTTGTTAGCCTCATGGAGAACCTCGCCCTTGTAAAGCCAAACCTTAACACCGATACGACCGTAGGTTGTCTTTGCCTCTGCAAAACCGTAGTCGATGTCGGCACGGATTGTCTGAAGGGGAATTGTACCCTCATGATAGGTCTCGGAACGTGCGATTTCTGCACCGCCGAGACGGCCTGAACACTGAATTTTGATACCCTTTGCGCCGAGCTTCATTGTGCGTCCGATGCACTGCTTCATAGCACGACGGAAAGAGATACGTCTTTCAAGCTGAGCTGCAATGTTCTCAGCAACAAGCTGTGCGTCAAGATCCGGCTGCTTGATCTCGATAATGTTGATCGAAACTTCCTTGTCTCCGCCAAGCTTTTTCTTACAAATTTCCTTGAGCTTCTCGATCTCCGAGCCGCCGCGGCCGATTACCATGCCGGGCTTTGCGCAATGAATGTTGATATAAACACGCTTTGCGTCACGCTCGATCTCAACCTTAGGTACACCAGCAGGAGCGAGTGTAGCAAGAAGGTATTCACGAAGATTATAATCCTCAACAAGTGTATCGCCGAAAGAGCTCTTACCGGCATACCAGCGGGATTCCCAATTCTTAATAACACCGATTCTGAGACCGGTAGGATTTATTTTCTGGCCCATATTGTTTACCTCCTCCTCGCTTATTCTGCTTCTCTGAGCACCAATGTGATGTGAGAAGTCTTTTTGTTTATTCTGTATGCGCGTCCCTGAGCTCTGGGTCTGATTCTCTTAAGAGTCGGACCCTGACCTACGAAGCACTCTGCAACGTAGAGGCTGGAAACGTCCATATCTTTTCTTTCAGCGTTTGCCATTGCCGACTTGAGCAGCTTGGCAAGCGGTTCACACGCAGCCTTCGGCGTGTGTTTAAGGATAGCCATTGCCTGGTCGCAAGGCTTATTTCTGATAAGGTCAAGCACAATCTGAACCTTTCTCGGTGCAATACGCACGTAGGTTACTTTTGCTGTTGCTTCCATGAATACACACTCCTTTCGGCTAATTATTTACCATTATTTGTTGTCTTTGAACCTGCATGACCTCTGAAGGTTCTTGTAGGTGCAAATTCGCCCAACTTATGACCAACCATATCCTCTGTAACATATACGGGAACGTGTTTGCGTCCGTCATGAACCGCAAATGTGTGGCCGACAAAGTCAGGGAAGATTGTGGAGCTGCGGCTCCATGTCTTGAGAACTATTTTTTCGCCCTTCTCGTTCATAGCCTGTACTCTTTCGAGCAACTTAGTCTGCACGAAGGGGCCTTTCTTTACGCTTCTGCCCATAGATCTTTATCTCCTTTCAACTTATTTGCCGTTACGACGTCTTACGATCATCTTGTTGGAAGCCTTCTTCTTGTTACGTGTCTTGTAACCGAGAGCCGGCTTGCCCCAAGGTGTAACAGGGCCGGGACGACCGATGGGGGACTTACCTTCACCACCGCCGTGGGGGTGATCGTTCGGGTTCATGACAGAACCGCGGACTGTGGGTCTCCAACCCATGTGACGTTTTCTACCTGCGTTACCGATCTTAACGTTCTCGTGATCAAGGTTGCCAACCTGGCCAACAGTAGCCATGCATGTTGCGGGAACCTTGCGGAGCTCACCTGAGGGAAGTCTGAGGAGAGCATATTCGCCTTCCTTAGCCATAAGCTGTGCAGCGTTACCGGCAGCTCTTGCAAGCTGTCCGCCGCGGCCCGGATAAAGCTCAACGTTGTGAATAACGGTACCTGTCGGGATGTTGATGAGCGGCAGTGCATTGCCCGGCTTGATATCAGCATCGGGACCTGCCATAACCTTGTCGCCGACCTTGAGGCCTGCGGGAGCAAGGATGTAGCTCTTTACGCCGTCCTCATACTTGATGAGAGCGATGTGAGCTGAACGGTTCGGGTCATATTCAAGTGAAACAACCTCGGCAGGAACATCAAACTTTGAACGCTTGAAGTCGATTACACGGTACTTTCTGCGGTTTGCGCCGCCGCGGTGACGTACTGTAATGCGACCGTAGTTGTTACGACCCGATTTATTCTTGAGCGGCTCAAGGAGGCTTCTTTCGGGAGCGACCTTTGAAAGCTCTGAATAATCTGTAACCGACATATTTCTACGTGAATTTGAAGTCGGCTTGTAGACTTTGATCGACATTTGATTCACACTCCTTTAAGTGGCTTCGCGGAGTATGTCGAACTCCATACATTACCACCGGAATTTTACGGTTTATTTACTGATGTCAGATTACATCATACCATCGAAGAACTCGATGGTCTTGGAATCCTCTGTAAGGGTAACAATAGCCTTTTTCCAAGCTGCTGTATAGCCCTGAGAAACGCCCTGTCTGCGAAGCTTGCCGAGGCAGTTGATGGTGTTGACCTTAGCTACCTTAACGCCGAAAAGCTCCTCAACAGCCGAAGCGATCTCGATCTTGTTTGCATCCTTGGCAACCGAGAAAGTGTACTTCTTGTCAGCGGTGCCGAGCATGCTCTCTTCTGTGATAATCGGACGGAGGATTATGTCCTGTGCTGCTTTACTCATGCATATACCTCCTCAATCTTTGCAACGCTGTCCTTGAGAACGAGCATTGTGTCACAATTAAGAATGTCATAAACATTCAATGTGTTTACGGTTGAAACCTTAACGCCGGCAATGTTTCTTGCGCTTCTGTAAAGAACGTCGTTGTTCTCAGGAAGAACAAGGAGAACCTTCTTGCCTGTTTCGAGAGCTGTAAGAACCTTTACAACTTCCTTAGTCTTGATAGCGTCAAGCTTGAGATCGTCAAGAACTACAAGCTCCTCTGCCGCAACCTTTGAAGAGAAAGCAGACTTCATAGCAAGTCTTCTTACCTTCTTGTTGATGGAGAAGCCATACTCTCTCGGCTTGGGACCGTGAGCGATACCGCCGTGTGTCCACTGGGGAGCTCTTGTTGAGCCCTGACGTGCACGACCTGTACCCTTCTGCTTCCACGGCTTCTTGCCGCCGCCGCTTACCTCTGAGCGTGTACGGGTTGACTGTGTGCCCTGACGCTGATTTGCCAAATAATTGACTACGCAAAGGTGCATAGCGTAAGTATTCGGCTCGATTCCGAAAACAGACTCTGCAAGAGCAAGATCGGAAACCTTTTTACCGTTCATATCGAATACTGATACATTAGGCATACTTTAACACTCCTTCCGTTACGCTTTCTTGGCATCGGCGATAACAACGATTCCGCCCTTCGGGCCCGGAATTGCGCCCTTAACAGCGATGAGGTTGTTCTCAACGTCAACCTTAGCAATAGATAAATTCTGAACTGTGGTGCGGTCTACACCGTAGTGACCTGCAAGCTTCTTACCCTTGTAAACACGGGAAGGAGTTGAACAAGCACCCAATGAACCGGCATGTCTTGCAACAGGACCGGTACCGTGAGACTCTCTGAGTCTTGAGAAGTTCCAACGCTTGATGGAACCTGCTGTTCCGTGACCTTTGCTTGTGCCGATAACGTCAACCTTGTCGCCTGCTGCGAACACGTCAGCCTTGAGGATATCACCGACATTGATGTCTGCAATGTTCTCAAGACGGAACTCCTTGAGTACCTTCTTCGGAGCAACATTGTTCTTCTCAAAGTGACCCTTCATGGGCTTGCTGACTCTCTGAGCCTTGATGTCACCGAATCCGACCTGAACAGCCTCATAGCCGTCGTTCTCGATCGTCTTCTTCTGTGTGATTACACACGGACCTGCTTCAACGACTGTTACGGGGATTACGTTACCCTTTTCGTCGAAGATCTGTGTCATACCGATTTTCTTTCCGATAAGACCCTTTTTCATATAAGTTTTCCTCCTTATAGGTTATTGGTTGGCAACTGCGCCAACTTGACCTGTTAGCGTGGATCAAAGTTTGATTTCGATCTCTACGCCTGCAGGAAGCTCAAGACCTCTCAAAGCGTCAACAGTCTTGCCTGACGGTCTGATGATGTCGATAAGCCTTTTGTGTGTGCGCTGTTCAAACTGCTCTCTGGAGTCCTTGTACTTGTGAACAGCACGAAGGATCGTAACAACCTCTTTCTCTGTCGGAAGGGGAACGGGACCCGAAACCTGAGCGCCTGTGCGCTTTGCAGTCTCAACGATCTTCTCCGCTGCCTTGTCAACAAGATTGTGGTCATAGCCCTTCAATCTGATTCTGATTTTTCCCTTTACTGCCATGATTCTGCCTCCTTACAAAGTTTGGCGGGCAACGTTTAAAACCTACTTTTCGCAACGTTTCCGGGTGTTTCCACCCTCTGCATTTAAAAACCGGAAATGGGTTAGTTTCCGGGATAGTGCATTTAAGGTCTTAAACGCACATACACGCGCAGATTTGCTAAGGGATAGCAAACCCGTGCTGTAAGTTATTAAATCGCCCGGTTTTAAATCGGACATACTCCGCGAGAATTCCCGACTTCTACGAGCCGCCACCTCTCACATCAACGCATATCTACGCACTAAACTACATAATAATATAGCATGCTTGAGTATAATACCACATCTCCGACGCAAATGCAAGCATTTTTTTCAATTTTTTTAAAAATTTTTTACCCCGAAAGCAAGCAGTATCAAGGCTTTCGGGGATTTTGTGTTCAGTTTATCCGCACTTTCCCACATAGTCGGTTCTGCACAAAAACCGAACCTATATATTGTGGTTTATGACGGTTGACAAAGGTGCATTAGAATACCGCAAAATATACTATATATAATGTAATAGCATTTTTTTGCAGAAATCATTTAGGCTCACCTTGAAGATAGCAAAGCGTCGCGACGGTAGTAATTCTATCTAGGCTTCCCTCGGAGGGGAAGGCTGTTAGAATTTCAGCAAAATTGTCGGGCGCCCCTTTAGGGGAGCTGTCACGGCTTGCCCGTGACTGAGGGGTTAAAGTGGATATGTTTAAAATGATTCACGGCACGATGTGGGCATCGTGCCCTACGACAAGCATTGCCAAAACCTAAACCGTAGGGTGTGATGCCCACATCACACCGAGGAAAATTAAAAATGATTCGCGGCACGATGTGGGCATCGTGCCCTACGATAAGTATTGATGAAGCCTAAATTGTAGGGTGTGATGACCACATCACACCGAGAAAACTAAACTTGTACCAGCTCCCTCATTAGATGTAGACGAAAAAATCAGCAGAAAATCACGAATAGCTTGGCGCCCCTTTAGGGGAGCTGTCACGGCTTGCCCGTGACTGAGGGGTTTGTTTGAAAGTTTGATGAAATCTGTTTCAACCTCTCCGACTTCGGCGCGAACCGCCGAAGCCACCTCCCCTAAAGGGGCGGCATTAAGTTCGCAAAAACCAGTTAGGCTTCACGGCGCGGTGTGCAAACAGGGAATATCATAACAAAAGCGGCAAGGAATTGACCTCGCCGCTGTAAATTTAAATGTACCAAATCCAACCGAAAAGAAGAATTATGATAACCCATTGAACGCCGGAGTATCCAACGTTGACATTGCATTTGTCCGTTACCGCATTTCCGTAGCTGTCGGTAACTGTACAGGTGATTGTCGCACTGCCTTTCTTTGCACCGTAAATCTTACCGTCCTTGTCAACCGTTGCGACCTTTGTGTCGGAGCTTTCGTATTTGACCGTGTACTTTGCGCCCTTGTCGGCTGTAATTTCGGGAGAAAGCATATATGTCGATTTATAGTTGACCGTAACATTGTGGTTAATCTTAACGTCCTTAACGACTGCTTTTGTTTCACTGTTCTTTGTCCAATGAGCATAAAGCGTTATTGTTCCCGTAGCAGTTACCACATCGGAAGCGTTGACCCTCTTTCCCCCTGAAGATTCTGTGAACCAACCGTCAAATGTATAATTATTCTTTGTCGGTGTCGGAAGCGTTCCATAAGCTTTTCCGTAAGTAACCGCTTTACTTGTTGTTGAACAAGTGCCTCCGTTTGCATCAAAATTTATGTTAAAGTTAGGATCAAAAACAGTAACGTATATTCCGGGGCTGCAATTATATCCAACATTATTCCAGCCTTCGATTATGCAGCAATATTTAGATGCCTTTGTGAAGGTATAGCTTATTGTTCCTTCATCATTATAAACCCTTTGCGAGTCATATCGACTTCCGCCTGCATAATCAATGCCCAAGCATATTCTTGATGCACCACGGATAGAATAGTTAAAGGTTACGGTACTGCCTATTGGTATAAGGGTTTTATCGGATTCGCTTACGGAAATTTTGCAATCTGTAGGTGCTGTATCAATAACAGTTACATACACACCGTGGCTACAGTTATAGCCCAAGCTGTTGCGACCTTCAATAATACAGCAATATGTGCCCGGTTCATTAAATGTATATGTTGTTGAACCCGAATCGCTTGACACTTCTTTGGTTGCGTATCGTGAACCGCCTGCATGGTCAATGCCAAGATATTTTGCAGTCGCTCCGCTTATTGTATAATTAAAAGTGACAGTTTCGCCGATTGAAACAACCGATCTATCGGCTGTTATTTTCATATTATAAGGAATTTGGGTATCAACTACCGTATTAAAGTTCGGTCGAATAAAACAAGTCAATTCACCATACCAACCGTATCCAATAGAATTTCTTGTTACGCATCCCCAAGAAGCGCCTTGTTCAAGGATTGTCATTTTTGAACTGTTCGCAGATTCTACTATTGCAACATGACCATAAGTATTTACTGTTCCGTTTTTGTATACCGTTTTTCTCCAAACAGCAATATCTCCGGGCTGCGGAACATATCCTGAATAATAGTAGGTTCTTGACCAACCGTCCATCACATTATTTTCATAGTCCTTTCCGTTACCGCGTACCGAATAGCCCAAGTAACTGTAGTATTCCCTTGCAAAAGCTACACATTCTACGCTACCACCGACTACGGTTCCGACTTTCGAGCTTGCCCATGCAACTGCGTCTGCCTGTGTATGACCGTTCGTTGCGGCTTTTGCGTTGGTTGAAAATCCTATCGGCGCAACACCGATAAGCATGACTGCCACAAGCAATGCGGCTAAGATTTGCCTGATTTTTTTCTTAATGATTTTTTCTCCTGCATTTTCAAACATTTAACCCTGTCCTCTCTTATCTTAAAATAAAAATTATTTTCTCTTTCCGTTGTAATTATAGCCCGTTTATGGGCTATTGTCAAGAAAAATCTATCATACTAAAATTATAAAAAGAGGTGAAGGCATGATAGTGTACGACAGACTATGGGGTACGATGAAGGAAAAAGGTATTTCACAATACGCGCTTATTAAGAAATATAAAATCAGCACGGGTCAATTAGACAGACTGCGGAAAAATGAAAACGTAAGCACACATACGCTTGACTTGCTTTGCTCTATTCTGAATTGCAATTTGGAAGACATCGCGGAATATAAGGAACAGTAACCGTCAATTTTGTTTGGCGGTTATTGTTGTTTTACAGAGACTTTTTAAAATTACAGCATACACACGGAATAAAAAAGCGAAAGCTATAATTCACAATCGGCGGTTTTGACTCCGACCGAAATGTGTATTATAGCTTTCATCATTGCTTTTTCTTCGGCATGCGCCGAACACGGCTGCCTCCGAAAAATTATTAAGGTTGCGGCTCAAAAATTTGAGCCATAGGTTTTATGAAAATTTATTTCATATTCTTCTCATAAGACTCGATCATCTTTTTAACCATCTGACCGCCGACTGAACCTGCCTGCTTAGATGTGAGATCACCGTTGTATCCGTTAGAAAGATTTACGCCGACTTCGGCTGCTGCCTCCATCTTGAAACGATCGAGAGCCTCTCTTGCCTGAGGAACAACATTCTTCTTGCTGCTTGCCATTGTATTTCACTCCTTCGCAATTTTCTTGCGTTTGCAACTATATCTTTTGCTTTATTTGCGAAAATACAACTGAAAAATTTTGCTAAATCAAGCAGATTCGTACATTATCTCGAAAAAACAAGTTGCCACGAAAAACTAATTGTGCTAAAATAGTTCCTTGGATAAATTATATTAATATTATGTAGTATAAACATAAAATATAGGAGGATTCAATTTGTACTGTTCCAATGTCCTTGAAGCGATCGGACACACGCCTATGATTCGCCTTTCCCGTATTGTACCTGAGGGAAGCGCGGAAATCATAGTTAAATATGAAGGAGTAAACATCGGCGGCTCCGTAAAAACACGCACGGCATACAATATGGTATGCGACGCCGAAGAAAAAGGAATTATCACACCGAACACGATCATCGTTGAACCGACAAGCGGAAATCAAGGCATCGGTCTTGCTCTTATCGGCGCAGTCAGAGGCTACAAGGTCCGCATAATTATGCCCGACTCGGTCAGCGCGGAAAGACGCAAGCTTGTAAAGGCTTACGGTGCAGAGCTGGTTCTTGTCCACGACGACGGCGACATCGGCAAGTGCATCAACGAATGTTTGCAAACCGCTCTGCGTATGGCAGAGGAGGACAAAAATGTTTGGATTCCGCAGCAGTTCGAGAACCCTGCAAATCCAATGGTTCACAAGAGCCACACCGCTCAGGAAATCATCGAGCAGGTCGGCAAACCGATTCACGGCTTTTGCTCCGGAGTCGGAACGGGCGGAACGCTCAGCGGAATCGGAGAAACGCTGAAAGAAAAATATCCCGATATCCATATATGGGCAGTCGAGCCGAAAAACGCCGCCATTCTCTCAGGCGGAAGCATAGGCACTCATCTCCAGATGGGCATCGGCGACGGACTTATCCCGAAAAATCTCAACACACACATCTATGAACACATCGACATTGTGACTGACGAGGAAGCGATCGAGACCTCGCGCCGTCTTATTCGCGAGGAGGGTATTCTCTGCGGAATTTCGAGCGGAACGAACGTCACCGCCGCGCTCCGGCTTGCCAAACAGCTCGGAGAGGGCAAAACGGTTGTCACCATTCTTCCCGACACGGGCGAGCGCTACTTCAGCACAGTCCTTTTTGACGATTGATTTGAAAAGGGGGAGACAGTATGAACGAAAAAGAGCTTTGCCAAAAGGCAATCGAAGCCATGCAAAATTCCTACTCGCCTTACTCCGAATGTAAAGTCGGTGCGGCGCTGCTGACGGAATCGGGCAAAGTCTTTTGCGGCTGTAACATTGAAAATGCCGCATATTCGCCGTCCGTATGCGCCGAGAGGGTTGCTTTGTTCTCGGCGATTTCGTCGGGTGAAAGACGCTTTGCCGCTCTTGCCGTTGCAGGCGGAAAAGACGGCAGCATTACAACGGGATTCCCGCCCTGCGGAGTTTGCCGACAGGTGATGGCTGAATTTTGCGGCGCCGATTTTCCCGTCTTGGTTGTAACCGGCTCAGATTCATACAAAAAGTATACGCTCGCACAGCTTTTGCCTGAAGCGTTCACACCCCAAAATGTTGAATAAAAGTTCTTTGAGAAAATATATTCTTTGAGGATAAATAAAAGTGCAGGAATACGGTCTGACTTAAATTGCGTTAGGTACAGACCGTATTCCTGTATATTTTTGTTCTCGTAAAAATTTTTAACTTAACCCCTCGATCAAGACGCAAGGCCGTGACTTAGTTGCAGCGAGACGTTGTTGGTACAGCCGACTGAGGGGTTAAAGCGGATATTCAACAATATAAAAAAACACCGATAAGTCAGCAGGAATTTCGTCACGGCGCCCCTTTAGGGGAGCTGTCACGGCTTGTCCGTGACTGAGGGGCTTTCTTGAAATCTTTATGAAATTTAATTTAACCCCTCCGGCTTCGGCGCAAATCGCCGAAGCCACCTCCCCTAAAGGGGCGGCATTAAGTTCGCAGAAACTATACAGGCTCACCTTGTCAGGGGAGCTGTCGCGTAAGCGACTGAGGGGTAGTCCGAGAGACACCGTTTATAAGAGCTTTTCCTTAAAGGCTGTAATAAATAAGCATTTTCTCTCCCTCCGTCACGGCTTCGCCGTGCCACCTCCCTCATCAGATGGAGGCAAGGAAAGTCAGCAAAAACAAAGCAAATTATATAAATCTAAACGACTTGCACAAACCTCAGCCTCCCCTTGATTGAGGTCAAGGGGAGGCGTCGAAATAGATTGTAGACGGTAGACGTTAGATTTTAGATATTAGCTACGGTAGATTTTGCTTTTTATTTGTCCGCATCTAACATCTACAATCTAATATCTAAAGTCTATCTTGACGGAGGGGATAAAGAAATAAGGTATTATCAACTCACGGCACGATGTGGGCATCGTGCCCTACGATATATTTTGATAAAACTTTAATCGTAGTGTGTGATGCCCACATCATTCCTTTATACAAAAAAGACTTCCGGGATTTCTCCCGGAAGTCCGTTATTTATAAGGTTGATTAGAAGTCGAAAGAAGCAAATGTTGCATTGCTCTTGTCGAAGATCGTCCAGGTCTTCTTGAGACCTACCTTGCCGATTGCGCTGTTGTTACCAACAGAAACCTTAAGGATTCCGTAGAGGTCAGCGTGACCGTCGATGTCGATCTTACCTTCTGTATCTGCGCCTGCAGCGAGCTCCTTGAGGTAGTCAACAGGAATTGTGAGTGAAGACTTGATAACAGCATTGCCGTCAGCGTCTACATACTTAACCTGTGCCTCAACATAAGCTCCGAGACCACCCTCAACTCCTACGTCTACGAGAGCGTAGCCATAGAGACCGAGAGCAACATCAAGACCAAGGCGAACCTCAAACTGACCATAGATGTTAACCTGACGGTCAACAACGTTAGTGTCGTTTACTGTGCTTACCTTGTTGTTGATGATTTCTACACCGTGCATTTCCTCAGAAACAACAACGATTTCCATTCTGCCGTTTACATCAATGTTAAGAAGAACGTCGAATGTAACGGTGAGAGGTGTTGAGCCGAGAGGAAGTGTGAATGTAAAGAGCTTGATAGATGAAGAATCAAGCTTGCTGAGGGCATACTTGTTTACAGCCTTTGCCCAGAAGCTGTCGCCTGAAAGCTTCTGGCCAACAGTCTCAACTTCGTCGCCGAATGTCTTAGCATAAGAACCTGAGATTGTTGTTGTATCCTTGAGGTCATAGTTGAACTTCAGGTATACTTCGTTGAAGTTAAGCTTTGCAATGTTCATATCAGCCTTAGCATCGACTGTGAGGTCGGTGAGCTCATAAGACTTTGAAAGTGTAACTCCGTTGCAAACGCTCTTAGCGATGGAGAAGTTGAGACCTGTATCTGTGATCTTAGCCTTAACCTTGAAGCCCTTTACTGAGAAGCTAACGTTAGCAAGCTTCTTGAGAGTCTTCATAATGTCATCCTTAGAGATTGCGTTTGCATCAAGGTAACCGTCAGAGAGAACTTCGCCGTTACCGTCAGCGATCATAGCTGTTGCGAAGTCAACGTCTGATGTACCCTCATAATCGATCTTCTCGATTACGTCCTCGATAGCGACATCAGAATTTGTAACAACCTTCTGGCCGTCAACAACTTCGATAGCCTCTGCCTTGTAAGCAGCGCCTGTCATGATCTTGTCAGACTGCTCAACAACATAAACGTCACCTACTGCAAGATCTGAGCTTGCGGGAACGATGATGCTGTCGCCGTCAACAGTGTAGTCGGAAACCGTCTTAACACCGTCAGCAAGAACCAACTTCTGAGTGTCCTCTGAGAATGTGCCACGAAGCGAAACAGCCTTTTCGATAGCTGCCTTTACGTCGTCCTCAGCCATTGCGCCAAGACCAAGCTTGTTTTTAGCGTCAAGCTTGATGATGCCGTTCTCAACAGCAGCGGAAACCTTTGCTACGTTAGCGATGGATGTTGCGTTCTCGATAATAACCGTTGTCTCGTCAACAGGGACACCGGCAGCATTAACAAGAACTGTTGCTACAAATTCCGGAGTAACGGATGCTGTAACGTCGATTGTCTCATAGTCAACGAGAACGTCATATTTAGCCGCTGTTGCAACAGCGTCATAATACTCGTCGCCGGGCTCTACACCGAGAACTGTGTCTTTAGTGTCAGCCTTCTGATAACCGAACGCTTCATCAACCTGCTCCAGGAATGCGCCTGTTTCAACCGTCTTTGTGCCCGGCCATACGAATCCGGGGAAAATGCTGGTCATAACAAGCATTACAATGGAAACGATGATTGAAATGATTTTAGTGCTCATATCAATTCCTCCTTTAAAATTTGAGGTGCAAGCATTCCCCCACGGCTGAAAAGTGGTATAACGTTAGTACCGCTTTAAAGTTGAGCTGCCCGAAGGCAACAACCCTGGTTAATACTCCCCTCACTATGAATTATAATCTGTGGCTCGGCATTTTGCAAGTATTTTTTTACATTTAAAGAAAAATTTTATCTATTTTTGAAAATATCACTAAATATTGTGGTCAAAGTTGTGCAAAATACAATCTTGATGCCGTTTTTAACAAAAAGGACGCATTGTATAAATGATATTGACAGCCTCCTATTACATTATATATATAATAAATCCGAAATGAAACAAAATATTCCTTGACACAAATTTGGTTTTGTGATATCTTATTAGCGATATAGTAAAGGCTGTGACAAAGACAGTAGCCGCTATGCGAAGCCAAAGCGAGCCGGGGAGGGTGCGAGCCCGGTGTGAGGTACATTGCGGTGAACATCACTTTCGAGCTGCGGACTGAACCGAGTAAGTCTTGACGGGCGTCCTCCGTTAAAGGGAACACATATAATAAGTATGTTGAATAGGTGGTTGCGAGTTGATCTCGTCCTGTTTCACACGGGACGGGATTTTTATTTTGAGCATTATCCTATCACACAAAAAGGAGCTATTATATAATGTATAAGAAAGTTTCTGCAAACCTGAACTTTGTTGACCGAGAGAAAGCGGTCGAGGAGTTCTGGAAGGAAAACAAGATCTTTGAAAAGACCTGTGAAAAGAAAGGTCCGTCCTACGTTTTCTATGACGGTCCGCCGACAGCTAACGGCAAGCCGCACATCGGTCACGTTTTGACCCGTGTCATCAAGGACTTGATTCCCCGTTACCGCACGATGAAGGGCTACCAGGTGCCGCGTAAGGCGGGCTGGGACACCCACGGTCTTCCGGTTGAGCTTGAGGTAGAGAAGCTTCTCGGCCTTGACGGCAAGGAGCAGATCGAACAGTACGGCCTTGAGCCTTTCATCGAGAAATGTAAGGAAAGCGTTTGGAAGTACAAGGGAATGTGGGAGGATTTCTCATTCACCGTCGGCTTCTGGGCGGACATGGACAATCCTTATGTAACATACCACAACCCGTACATTGAGTCCGAGTGGTGGGCTCTCAAGAAAATTTACGAAAAAGGCCTCATCTACAAAGGCTTCAAAATCGTTCCCTACTGCCCTCGCTGCGGAACTCCGCTTTCGTCGCACGAGGTTGCACAGGGCTACAAGTCGGTCAAGGAGCGTTCCGCGATCGCACGCTTCAAGGTTAAGGGTGAGGACGCTTACTTCCTCGCATGGACGACAACTCCGTGGACTCTTCCCTCGAACGTTGCGCTCTGCGTAAATCCGACCGAGGAATATGCAAAGGTTAAGTGCATTGACGGCAACGTTTATTACATCGCCGTTGCACTCATGGACAAGGTTCTTTCGCCTCTCGCCGAGGACGGAAAGCCGGCTTACGAAATTCTCGAAAAGTTCGTCGGCAAGGATCTTGAATACAAGGAATATGAGCCGCTCTTTGAGTGCGCAGGCAAGAAAGCCGAGCAGCAGCACAAAAAGGCTCACTTCGTTACGGTTGACAACTACGTTACAATGTCCGACGGTACCGGTATCGTTCACATTGCGCCGGCATTCGGTGAGGACGATTCCAGAATCGGCAGAAACTACGATCTTCCGTTCGTTCAGTTCGTTGACGGCAAGGGCAACATGACAGAAGAAACTCCGTTTGCAGGACTTTTTGTCAAGGACGCAGACGTTCCGGTTCTTCAGAACCTTGAAGAAAGAGGTCTCCTCTTCAGCGCGCCGAAGTTTGAACACGATTATCCGTTCTGCTGGCGCTGCGACACTCCGCTCATCTACTATGCAAGAGAGTCTTGGTTTATCAAGATGACTGCGGTCAGAGACGACCTTATCAGAAACAACAATACAATCAACTGGATTCCCGAAAGCATCGGTAAGGGCCGCTTCGGCGACTGGCTTGAGAATGTTCAGGACTGGGGCATCAGCCGTAACCGCTACTGGGGAACTCCGCTCAACATTTGGGAGTGCGAATGCGGTCACAGACATTCAATCGGCAGCATTGAAGAGCTCAAGAGTATGTCCGACAACTGCCCGGACGACATTGAGCTTCACCGCCCGTACATCGACGCTGTAACAATCAAGTGCCCCGAATGCGGCAAGCAGATGAAGCGTGTTCCCGAAGTTATCGACTGCTGGTTTGACTCAGGCTCAATGCCTTTCGCTCAGCACCACTATCCGTTCGAGAACAAGGAGCTTTTCGAGAGCCAGTTCCCGGCAGACTTCATCTCCGAGGCTGTTGACCAGACGAGAGGCTGGTTCTATTCACTTCTTGCAATTTCAACCCTTATCTTCAACAAGGCTCCGTTCAAGAACGTTATCGTTCTCGGTCACGTTCAGGACGAAAACGGTCAGAAGATGAGTAAGTCCAAGGGCAACGCGGTTGACCCGTTTGAGGCGCTCAAGACCTACGGCGCAGACGCTATCCGCTGGTACTTCTACACGAACTCCGCTCCGTGGCTTCCCAACCGTTTCCACGGCAAGGCGGTTATCGAGGGTCAGCGCAAGTTCATGGGCACCCTTTGGAACACCTACGCGTTCTATGTTCTCTATGCCGAGATTGATAAATTCGACCCGACAAAGTATGAGCTTGATTACGGCAAGCTTTCCGTTATGGACAAATGGCTGCTTTCAAAGCTCAACTCTATGGTTAAGAGCGTTGACAGCAACCTTGAAAATTACAGAATCCCCGAAGCCTGCAAGGCTCTCCAGGAGTTTGTTGACGACATGAGCAACTGGTATGTTCGCCGCTGCCGTGAGCGTTACTGGAAGCAGGGACTTGAGCAGGATAAGATCAACGCTTACCTCACCCTTTACACCGCGCTTATAACGGTTGCAAAGGCGTCTGCTCCGATGATTCCGTTTATGGCTGAGGACATTTACCAGAATCTTGTTCGTTCCGTTGACAAGAACGCCGAGGAAAGCGTACATCTCTGCTCATTCCCCGAAGTCAATGAAAACCACATTGACCTTGAGCTTGAGAAGAATATGGACGAGGTTCTCAACGTTGTCGGTCTCGGACGTGCGGCAAGAAACGGTGCGAACATCAAGAACCGTCAGCCGCTTGCAAAGATGTATGTCAATGCAGACATCAAGCTGGACGGCTACTATAAGGACATCATCGAAGACGAGCTGAACATCAAGGACGTTATCTTTGTTGACGCGGCAGACGAGCTTTCGGACTACAACTTTAAGCCGCAGCTCAAGACTCTCGGACCCAAGTACGGCAAGAATCTCGGCGAGATCAGAACCGCACTTTCCGAGCTTGACGGCTCAAAGGCGAAGAAAGAGCTTGACGCAGACGGTCATATCACGCTGAACATCAGCATCGGCGCAATCGAGCTGACAGCCGACGATCTTCTCATTGAGGCTGTTCAGAAATCGGGTCTGTTCTCGGTTTCCGATTTCGGTGTAACCGTTGCGATCGACACGGAGCTCACGCCCGAACTGATTGAAGAAGGCTTTGTCCGCGAGATCATCAGCAAGATTCAGACGATGCGTAAGGACGCAGACTTCAACGTAACCGATCACATTATCATCAGCGTTGAGGGCAACGACAAGATTGCCGACATCATCTCACGCAACAAGGCGGACATCTTCACCGCAGTTGTTGCCGACGACCTCGTTGTCGGTTCGGTAGACGGACACACCGCCGAGTGGAACATCAACGGCGAAAAGGCAACCTTCGGCGTCAAAGTCAGCAAATAAAAATCCCTGCTTTTCGTGAATAACCGATAATTTATGCCCGAAGACTTAAATGTCTTCGGGCATAGTTTTGTTTTAAAGCATTAAATAATTTTAGGTGCCGTATTCGTCAATACGCTTCCAGTCGATTTCTACCTGTTTCGCGTTGCCGCAAAGGTCGTTGTAAATGCTTTCATACTCGGACATAGATATTTTTTGTGTTTCAAAAGTATCATCGTCCGTAACTTTATAAAAACCGCTGTCCTCCTTAAAAACATAACATTTACGGACAAGTTTGCCATTCTCGTAATCAATTATATAATAACTCGGAGTATCCTTATATCCCCAAAGTGTAACAACTCTCCCGTTTGACAAAAGAAAACGATCCCATATAAAATCATAGTATTTCCATGAATTCCGGTTGTCGAGAACAACCACTTCACCGTTCTTTATCGTGCAAACATAGGTTATTACAATTTTCACAGGAGGATTATAATCCTCTGTGTATTCACCGATTCTGCCGTATCCGCCAAGCAGAAGCTCTTTGGTTCCGTCTCCGTCAAGATCATAAAAATAGTAATAAAAATCTGGACAGACTATTGAAAAATGATAAAAGCTATTTGGTGTTCTTCCGCAGTTTTTGGAATAATCCTCCCATTCTTTAGCATATTGTTCACATAGTTTTTTAATAAAAGATGAATACGGATCGGAGGGATCAACTTTTATCTCTTTCGGATAGAACAGCGTCTCGTCGGTTTCTTCGTCCGACAGCACAACTGTTGTTATCGGTTCTGTCGGTACAGTTTTGAGAATTGCGCTTTGACTCTCTGTAACTGTCGTGGTATCGCTTTCATTCGCTTTTTTTGTTGTGCATCCGCACAGAAAAACAAGAACAAAAACGAGAATCAGCGCTGTAATTTTTTTCATATTATTTCCTCCCTTTTCGTATTCCGTCAGTCGGTGCAAAAAGAATTTACACCGACTGCTGTTTCTCTTATGTTCCGTATTCGTCAATACGCTTCCAGTCGATTCCTACCTGTTTCGCGTTGCCGCAGCACTCATTATAAATTCGGTCTCGTTCTTCTTTGGAAATCTTCGTATCCTGACCGTTTTCATTATATATTGCAGAGTAATAATGCGGTTCATCATAGAAATAATGTGAAAATACCTGTACTTTCGCTTTCAATTCACCGTTTTTAAATTCAACAAATTGAAAACTCGGATCCTCTTGCCGTTTATAAGTTGTAGAAATCAATCCGTTTGTCCAAAGAGTTCGATCCCACACAAAACCGGGGTCACAAAACGCATTTGATTGTTTTACAACCTCCCCGTTTTTTATTGAGCAAACACTTGTAATTATTATCTCTACATACGGAGTCGGATTTTCGTCTCGGTAGCCGATAGGATAATAACTTCCGAGCAACAGTTCTTTTGTCCCGTCTCCGTCTATATCATAAAGGAAGTAATAAAAGTCAGGTTGTGTGGTTATATGGTAATAAAAGTTTCTTGTGGTATTTCCGTCCTCGTTTGCTACCTCCTGCCACACCTTAACTTTTTCCTCACAGCTTTTCTTTATAAAAGCCGAGTACGGGTCGGCAGGGTCAGCAGTTATTTCATTGGCATAGAAAAAAGTTTCGTCTTGTTCTATATCTGAAATCGTGTAGGGAATAACCTGTTCCGTGGTAGTCGGGATTTCTGTTGTTATAAGCGGTTCGGATGTTGTCGCTTTGGTAGTGTTGCTCTCGCTTTTTTCGCCCGTGCAACCGCACAGAAAGATCAGCGCAATCACAATAATTGTTGCTGTAATTTGTTTCATATTATCCTCTCCCTTTTGTATTCCGTCAGTCGGTGCAAAAAGAATTTACACCGACTGCTGTTTCTCTTATGTTCCGTATTCGTCAATACGCTTCCAGTCGATTCCTACCTGTTTCGCGTTGCCGCAAAGGTCGTTGTAAATACTTTCATACTCGGTTTTAGTTATTGTTTGCGGTTGATACAGTTTATTAAAATCAACCACTTTAGAGTAACTGTCCCCGGAGCCTTCCACACTATGATAAACATAACACTTAAAATCAAGCTGATCTTTCTCATAAGCTAAGAAATAATAATCCGGACTGTCTTCAAAAAAGCCAAGTTTGGTAACAATCATGCCATTCGATAAAAGATACCGGTCACGAATAAAATATTCGCTTAATTTGCTTTGGCTATCAATATTTTCGGCTTTACCGTTTTTTATTGTGTATACATCGGTTATGCAAATTTTAACCGGCGGATTATGCGCTTCAATATCATAGCCAATCTTCATATACCCACCAAACAACAGCTCTTTTATACCGTCTCCATTTAGGTCATAAAGAAAATAATACACATCAGGAAAGCGCCTTGTAAATTCATCAAAGGTTTCATTCTGATCATAAGAAGAATCTTCGCTTCTTGTATCCCACGCCTCTTTTATTTCATCACATTTCTCTTTTACTACGAAAGAATATGCATCAGACAAATCCGTTTTAATTTCTTTTGTATAAAACGGCTTGGTCGCTGTGGCAGTAGTTGATACTTCGTTTGTTGTTTCAGTACGCCTGACTGACGTTGTTGTTACATCATTTTGGGAACTATTCTTTGCACAACCGCACAGAAAAATCAGCGTAAGCACAATAATTGTTGCTGTAATCTGTTTCATATTATCCTCTCCCTTTTGTATTCCGGCAGTCGGTGCAAAGTAAGTTTACACCGACTGCTGTTTCTCTTATGTTCCGTATTCGTCAATACGTTTCCAGTCTATATCTACCTTCTTCGCGTCGCCGCAAAGGTCGTTGTAAATACTTTCATACTCGGACATAGATATTTTTTGTGTTTCAAAAGTATCATCGTTCGTAACTTTATAAAAACCGCTGTCGGGAGACTCCTTAAAAATATAGCATTTGCTGACAAGCTCTTTATTCTCGTAATCAATTATATAATAATTTGGAGTATCCTTTTCTCCCCAGATTGTAACGACCCTCCCGTTTGACAAAAGAAAACGATCCCATATAAACTTATAATATTCCCATGAATCATGATTATCAAGGACAACCACTTCACCGTTCTTTATCGTGCAAACATAGGTTATTACAATTTTCACAGGAGGATTATAATCCTCTGTGTATTCACCGATTCTGCCGTATCCGCCAAGCAGAAGCTCTTTGGTTCCGTCTCCGTCAAGATCATAAAAATAGTAATAAAAATCTGGACAGACTATTGAAAAATGATAAAAGCTATTTGGTGTTCTTCCGCAGTTTTTGGAATAATCCTCCCATTCTTTAGCATATTGTTCACATAGTTTTTTAATAAAAGATGAATACGGATCGGAGGGATCAACTTTTATCTCTTTCGGATAGAACAGCGTCTCATCGGTTTCTTCGTCCGACAGCACAACTGTTGTTATCGGTTCTGTCGGTACAGTTTTGAGAATTGCGCTTTGGTTTTCTGTAACTGTTGTGGTCTCGCTTTCATTCGCTTTTTTTGTTGTACATCCGCAAAGAAAAACGAGAACAAGAACAAGAATCAGCGCTGTAATTCGTTTCATATTATTTCCTCCCTTTTGTATTCCGGCAGTCGGTGCAAAAGGAATTTAAACCGACTGCTGTTTCTCTTAGGTGCCGTATTCGTCAATACGCTTCCAGTCGATTTCTACCGGCTTTGCCTTGCCGCAACACTCATTATAAATTCGGTCTCGTTCTTCTTTGGTAATCTTCGTATCCTGACCGTTTTCATTATATATTGCAGAGTAATAATGCGGTTCGTCATAGAAATAATGTGAAAATACCTGTACTTTCGCTTTCAATTCGCCGTTTTTAAATTCAACAAATTGGAAACTCGGATCCTCTTGCCGTTTATAGGTTGTAGAAATCAATCCGTTTGTCCAAAGAGTTCGATCCCATATAAAACCAGGGTCACAAAACGCATTTGATTGTTTTACAACCTCTCCGTTTTTTATTGAGCAAACACTTGTAATTATTATTTTTACAGGCTGAGTCGAATCTTCGGTACGATAGCCTATCGGATAATAACTTCCGAGCAATAATTCTTTTGTTCCGTCTCCGTCAATGTCATTAAAGGAGTAGAAAAAATCTGTACACACTTTGGAAAAACGATAAAAGCTGTTCGGTGAGTTGCCGTTGCTTTCTGAAAAGCTCTTCCACTCTCCGGTTAATTGATCACACGCTTTTTTTATATATTCCGAGTACGGGTCTGAGGGATCAACTTTTATCTCTTTCGGATAGAACAGCGTCTCGTCGGTTTCTTCGTCCGACAGCACAACTGTTGTTATCGGTTCTGTCGGTACAGTTTTGAGAATTGCGCTTTGGCTCTCTGTAACTGTCGTGGTCTCGCTTTCATTCGCTTTCTTTGTTGTGCATCCGCAAAGAAAAACAAGAACAAAAACAAGAATCATCGCTGTAAATTTTTTCATAATCATTCCCTCCCTATCTCATATTTTGAACGTCGGAACAAATAACTCCTTTAACATATCTTGCAGTATTTATGTCAAGAGCCGAAAACCACATTCGTTTGTCTGATTGATTCGGTCTGAATCCTATTCCCTCAAGTTCAAAAGTTGTTGCATTCTTTTCTTCTCCGGCAAAATAACCGTCTATATTCCAATATGCGGAATAATTATAAATTGTTCCACTCGCATTTCGTATTCCGCTAAACATATAAACCCTGTTCTTAATATAATTCCCGCTTACACCTGAAACTGCGAGATACAATTTGTCAGTTGATGGCTCATAATGTGTTCCCTGAGGTGTAATATCTAGAACTTCCTTATTAGACAATACAAATTTGGGTGAAGGCGTAGTATCCCAAACCGGATCACTATCTATTTTAGTTGATGAAATAGTTGCTGTGTAAAACTTATTTCCTCCTTTTAATAAGAACACGGCCGGACTACTTCCGCCTCCTGAAAGTAAAGTAATAGTTCCAATTCCAATATTCGGTAGAGGATATCGTGCAATCTCCTCATAAGTATCATTAGACTTTACCTTTAGTTTCACAATATAGTCATCAAAATGATCTGAATATGCTGCAACAAATAGATATTGTCCACTATTGAATGTTACTAACGCCGCATCATTGGCATGACCGAGATTTCCAACTTTTATTGGCGTTAGAAGCTTTTGTTCACCGGTACTGATATTGTACCTATAAAGCTTGTGAGCAATTTCCTCATGGTTGCTGTTTACGGCAATTTCAAAGGCATAGCAATAGTTGTTGTCCACAGCAAAGCCTTGTGGGAAATAATTTTGTTCAGTAGAATTTTTTAAAAGCTCGCTATGCGGAAACCATGTTTGAAGAGCAATATTTCCTTGCCAAAAATAGCCAAAAGTCGCCGAGGCAGTGCCTCTTCCGTAATAAAATTGTCCGCTTTTACCGTATACATAGATAGTTTGATTGGGACTTTCATATCCGATATAACGATTATGTATCGTACAATTTACATTTGAACATCTGTACTGGTTACACCAATTTTTATTAACAATTGCAAATCTTGTCGGTGTATATTTTGTGATTATAGATATGTGAATAGCATCTTTCTTTCCGTTCTGATTCGCGACAATGCAAACATCGCCCTCCTTTTTCGGTGTGACCACACCCGACGATGAAACAGTTGCGATGTCTGTGTTATAACTGGTCCAAGTTGCTGAACCGCCGGTTGCAATAGCTAATTCAACGGTATTGAACGTGAACACATCACGGTGTTTATTTGTATATGAGCTGTTACCTTTTTGGCAAATCTCAATATATCCGTTCCCGGCGTCACGGTCATACAGTCCATCTGCCCACATATAATATGCTGTTGTTTCACCATACACTTTTGCGTAATAAAAGCCACCGGATTTTCCTACAATTTGAAGTAACGTTCCGGGCGTAACCATTTTAATCAAAGTGCTGTCTGAAGAAGTACCCGTGTATTGGTTTACCCATTTTATGGCTACAGCATTGTGAGGTGTGCTATACATAGTTGTTGCTTGTGTTGAAATAGATGGATTAGTATAGTTTAATGGTTCGTCAACGACAATTACTTCACAGGCGGCTGTAAAAAGTCCGTCAGCGGTTGTAACTGTGATAACAGTAGAACCTAAGGTTAATGCTGTAACATATCCGTTTTCAGAAACAGTTGCAATCTCTGTATCGGTACAAATCCATTCAAACGGGGAGCAATCCTCAATTTTATTATAAATGTATTCTTCGCCGTCAGGTATTTCCGGGTATTCATTTATAATGTCGTAATCAGTCATACTCATTGTGTCAGACTTTTGAATTTCGGCGACATTCTTTATTTGTTTGTATTCCTCTATTTCCTGTCTGGTCGTAACAAAAGTTTTATTGTATTTTTCTGAGTGAAGGCTGATAGGTATATCCGCTGGTTGTGTTGCTCTTTGAGGTAATTCCTTTACATCTGTTATTGGAATAACCGAAAGCTGTAAGGAATCCCCCGGCTTTATAAAAGCCATATTCTGCGAAAGTTTTATTCCGTAGATTTTTGCGTCCGGGTCGGTTGGTGTCGGTTCGATTGGTTCAATTTTCTCTGTCGCTGATAAATTTGTTTTCTCGGCATCGGTCGGCGGTTCTGCCGCGTAGATTTGCGGCGGTGTGTTCAAAAGCATCACCAATGCTACGATTGCACAAATTACCTTTGTAAATTTTTTCATTTTCTACACTCCTCTTTTTGTTATAGCTTCTGCAACAACTATACGAACGTGTTACCGTCCAGCCTCATTATACAATATCAATAAAATATTGTCAATTAGTTTAAAATATTCTACATTATTGAAAAAAATTTATGCTTTTAGGTGTCATAGCTTTGCAATTAAATGTTCCACAGGGACATAGTGAGTAAATTTTCATTTTCTTTTAGTCAAATGTTTAACAAACTCTTGAAATAAATTCCTCTTTAATATATAATAGAATAAGACTGTGACGGCTTCGGAGAATGCAAGCTTTCCGCGGCACGAATCACGTTCGGAAATAATAGGTTCGCGGCGAGCGGATCTATGAGGATAAAAGGAGGATAAACCTTATGAATGAAAACTTCAGCTACAAAATGAAGCTGACAGACGAGGAAAAAGAGATTCTTCACGGCTCAAAGGGCGAAGTAATGGCAAAGGTTATGAAAACCCTTGTGCTTTACGGCGACGCTTTCGGAGCGGAAAGATTCGTTCCCGTAAACGGCAAAGGCCATCTTGTTACAAGCTTCGGCATCTCGGTTCTCAAGCCCGTTTTCTCAATCATGGACGAGCTTATCAAGGGCGGTCTCAAGGTTGACGAGGGATTCACCGTTGACCCCAGACCCATCGACTACGCAAACGTAAAATGCAATCCGCTTCAAAAGCTTATTTTCAACAAGATTCTTTACGGTATGCAGGATTCCTACGAGGTTCAGCTCAACAAGCTCGGCCTCAAGAGCGACAAATCCTTTACCTGCGCCTGCTACTTTGACGAAGTAGGCAACACACCGAAGAAGGGCGACATTCTTTCATGGGCTGAGAGCTCCGCTGTTGTATTTGCAAACTCGGTTCTCGGCGCAAGATGTAACCGTAACTCCGGCATCATTGAGCTTTTCGGCTCAATCCTCGGCAAGGTTCCCGAATTTGATCTTCTTACGGACGAGGGAAGAAAGGCAAAGTGGATCATCGAGGTCAAGACCTCAAAGATTCCCGAAGCTCAGGTTCTCGGCTCGGCAATCGGTATGAAGGTTATGGAGGACGTTCCTTACGTCAAGGGTCTTGACAAGTGGATCGGCACAGAGCTTACGGACGACGCCAAGGCATATCTCAAGGATTTCGGCGCGGCTACCGCTTCCAACGGTGCAGTCGGACTTTACCACATTGAAAACCTCACTCCCGAAGCTGTTGAGCAGGGCGAAAGCCTTATCGCAGAGGGCGCTCAGACATACGTTATCGACGATGCAGAGCTTGAGAGAGTTTACAAGAATTATCCCGTTATGTGGAAAGACAAGGGCGCGGCTCCGAAGCTTTGCTTCATCGGCTGTCCTCACCTTTCCTACGCTCAGCTCGGCGAGTGGACAGACAGATTTGAGAAAGAGCTCAAGGCTCAGGGCAAGACAAAGGTTGGTCTTCGCACGGTTATGACAACCGCTCCCGAAGTTCTCGACAGATTCAAGAAAGAGAACAGCGCGGCTTACAACAAGCTCATCGGCTTCGGCATCAACATTTCCTGCATCTGCCCGCTTATGTATATGAACAACCCGCTTTGCGGCGGTGACACAAGCAACGTCATCACCTGCTCGAACAAGCTCCGTACATATACGACCGCACGTTATTTCACAACCGACGATATCACAAAGATTGCTGTTAAGGGAGGTTTTTGATTATGAGCAAGACATTCAAGGGACGTCCTGTTGTAGCAGGCACAATCAATAAGGGCGAGGCTGTTGTTTCCCATAACGGTGTCAACACACTTGCAACTTTCCAGAAAACCGCTCTTATGCACGATATTCCGATTATCGGCAAGGACGAGGTTATCGGTTCCGACCAGAACAACCCCGACGTATTCGGCAAGAACCTCACAGGTAAGGTTCTCTGCCTGCCTCAGACAATCGGTTCAACAACGGGCGGTATGGTTCTTTACACCGTATGCGCGCTTAACATGGCTCCGGCAGCAATGCTTTTCTCATTGCCGATCGACTCACTCGCAGCCGCAGGCGTTATCCTTTCCGACGTTTGGACGGATAACACAATCGTTGCTGTCGATTCACTCGGCGACGAGTTCCTCAACGCTGTAAAGGACGGCGACAAGATCACCGTTAAAGAGGACGGAACCGTTATCGTTGAATAATTTTTGATTTCAATAGCTGCGGCAAGTCTCTGCCGCAGTTATTTTTTTCGGAGGAAAAATATGGCGAACATCAGAATTGACAACGCTTGTGATGATGCAATTACCGTTTGTTTGGATGGGACGGAGTATTTTGTTCCGGAGGACGAAAGCGTGACCGTTTCCGCAGTTGAAAAAGGCGTTCATACTGCCACAGTCAGCCGTCCGCGTCTTATCGGCGACAGTGAAAGTGCCGAAGAAAGCGGCGACAGCATTACCTCAAAGCTTGCACACGACGAAAAAAGTCAATATGTCCAGCTCAGCAGTACCTTTACGATAGACGTCAATGCGACAAAGTCCGTTTGGACGCTGAAGAAAAAGGTGCTCCTTGCGGAGAAGAACGGACTTGACGCTCTTTTTTCGGGATTTGATGTTGAAATCAGCGGCGGCAGGCTTACGGGGATAAAGGACAGCTTTGCAACCGACGAAGTAGAAAAGAAGTTTATGAAAAAACAGCTTTCCGAAGCCTTTTTTCCGATCGGTATCGGCATAATCATTTTCACCGTTGTGGGGCTTTTTGCCCTTGCGGCAAACATCGCAGGTGCGCCGATAACCCTCGGCGGCAGGGAGTTCACTTATCCGTGGACACTCGGTCTGCTCGCCATAGACCTCGGCTTTGCGGTTTATTTTTTCGTGATGCTCAAAAATATTTTCTCCGCAAAGAAGAAATATAAATAACGCAAAAATTTGAGACTGTGACAGCTCTTTGTCACAGTCTCTGTTTGTTATTCGGTTGTTTAGCTTAGAATTTTTCAAGAAACTCTCGGTGTGATGTGGACATCGCACCCTACGATTTTGGTTTTATCAATGCTTATCGTAGGGCACGATGCCCACATCGTGCCGTGAATTATTTGAGATATTGATAATCCCTTGTTATCATTGTTTCTTTATCCCCTCCGTCAAGTTAGACTTTAGATATTAGATTGTAGATGTTAGATGCGGACAAATAAAAAGGCAAAATCTACCGTAGCTAATATCTAAAATCTAACGTCTACCGTCTTCAATCTATTTCGACGCCTCCCCTTGACCTCAATCAAGGGGAGGCTGAGGTCTGTGCACGTTTTTTAAATTTCACATAATTTACTTCGTTTTTTAGCTGACTTTTCCTGCCTCCCATGTAGGGGAGGTGGGTTCGGAGTAAACGCCGAAGCCGGAGGGATTAAATTAAGTTTCATCAAACTTTCAAGCAAAACCCCTCAGTCGGCTGCGCCGCCAGCTCCCCTAAAGGGGCGCCTAGATATAGAATTACTACCGTCGCGCCGCTTCGCTGTCTACAGGTACTCCTAAATGGTTTCTGCAAACTTAAAGCCTCCCGGCGTGGGAGGCTTACCTTTTATTATAAAGCATTTTGCTTCTGAGTATTTTATTTTTTCAACAGATCCTTTACGACCTCGCCGGCAATAATAAGTCCGGCAACGGACGGAACAAACGCTACGCTTCCCGGCAGGGGCTTTCCGTTTTCGGTGTGTCCGTGCCTAATCGGTTCCTCCTTGGTATAGACGACCTTGAGGTGATTTATACCTCTTTTTTTCAGCTCGCGCCGCATAACCTTTGCCAGCGGACACACGCTCGTTTTGCTTATATCCGCCACCTCGAACCTTGTCGGATCAAGCTTGTTCCCGGCGCCCATACTGCTGATTATCGGGACATCGTTCGCCTTTGCCGTTTCTGCAAGCAGAAGCTTTGCGGTCACGGTATCAACGGCATCAACAATATAATCAAACTGCGAAAAATCTATTTTGTCCGCCGTGTCAGGCAGGAGGAAAATCCTTTCGGCATGAACCTTAACGTTCGGGTTCACATCAAGACAATGCTCCGCGGCGACCTCAACCTTTGCCCTTCCGACGGTTTTTGTCGTCGCAACAAGCTGGCGATTGATGTTCGACTCGGCAACAACATCGCCGTCGAAAAGAGAAAGCTCTCCGATTCCGCTGCGTACCAGCGCCTCAACAGTATATGAGCCGACTCCGCCGACTCCGAAAACCGCGACGTGCGCTCTGTTCAGTTTTTCCAGCCCCTCCTTGCCCAGGAGAAGTTCACTTCGTTCAAAAATCGGCATGACTGTCCTCTTTTTCTCAAATTTTCTAAATTATACCAAATTTTTCTACCTTTTTCAAGTATACATATTCCACCGCTTATGTTATAATATATCGGTCAGGGCAATATTTTGCCGAAAGGAGTGTAATAATGAAAAAACGAATTTTGTCAATTTTATTGATTGCAGTAATTATTGCGGTCGGTTTTTCCGTACCCTCTTTTGCGGCTTCGCTCACCCTGAGCGGTGCGACATATCCGACGACGCTGAAACAGGGCGATCCCTTTGTCGCAAGAGGAATTATTACCTCCGACTACGACATTACCAAGGTAGTCATCGGTGCCTACAATTCGAGCGGCAAAGCGGAGTTTGAATACACGGGACTGCCGGGAGAAAAAAGATATGACATAAACAATGTTGACTATCTCCTGTCCTTTTCCAAGCTCGGCATCGGAAGCTATACATATAAAATAGTAGCCTCCGACGAGCGAAACTCAAACGTTGTGCTTTTGCAAAAGACATTTACCGTCAGGTCAGCAGCCGCCGTAAACACCCTTAAGCTCACGGGTGAAAACTATCCGACAACTATGACACAGGGTGAGGGCTACTCCGTCAAGGGTATTATTTCCTCGAACTACAACATAACAAAGGTGGTTATCGGTGCTTACCGTTCCGACGGTACTGTCGGTTTTGAATACTCCGCCGCACCTCAGTCCAAATCCTTTAACATTAACAGCGTTGATTACAGCCTGCCGTTTTCCAAGCTCCGCGCAGGCACATATACTTACAAAATAACCGCAAGCGACACGGAAATCAGCGGCGTGGTTCTGCTCCAAAAGACATTCACCGTGGCGTCGGGCTCTGCCGAAAACACCCTTAAAATCAGCGGCGAAAACTATCCGACAACTATGACACAGGGCGAGGGCTACTCCGTCAAGGGTATTATTTCCTCGAACTACAACATAACAAAGGTGGTTATCGGTGCTTACCGTTCCGACGGTACTGTCGGTTTTGAATACTCCGCCGCACCTCAGTCCAAATCCTTTAACATTAACAGCGTTGATTACAGCCTGCCGTTTTCCAAGCTCCGCGCAGGCACATATACTTACAAAATAACCGCAAGCGACACGGAAGTCAGCGGCGTGGTTCTGCTCCAAAAAACATTCACCGTAACGTCGGGCTCTGCCGAAAGCAGCCTCAAAATCAGCGGTGAGAACTACCCGATGATTCTGTCTCCCGGTGAGGGATTCTCCGTCACAGGTATTGTCACGTCAGATTACAGCATCACAAAGGTGGTTATCGGAGCTTACCGTTCCGACGGCACTGTCGGCTTTGAGTACACGGCTCAGCCCGGCAGCAAAAGCTACAACATAGCCAATGTTGATTATCTGCTGACATTTTCAAAGCTCAAAGAAGGATCATACACCTATAAAATTGTTGCAAGTGACACGGAACAGTCCAACGTTGTTCTCCTGCAAAAGAGCTTTTCGGTCAAGACCTCCGGTTCGGGTTCCTCCGACCTCGACGAGGTCAACTGGGACGTTGTTGACATTTCATACTGGAACACCGTCAATTCGTGGTCACGAATGGCGGATAACCTTGACGCTGTCATACTGAGAATAGGTTACACCTACACGTCGAGCAAAAAAATGATGCCCGATTCAAGCTTTTCTTCATATTATAAGAATGCCAAGGCTGTCGGCATCCCCGTCGGCTGTTACTATTTCAGCGCGGCAACAACGGTGAGCGAAGCTCGCGCGGAAGCCGACTTCGTTCTCGACCTGCTTGAACAGGACAACTGCAAGATGGAAATGCCGATATACTACGACCTTGAAACGGAAGATCAAATGGATCTCACCCAACAGGAGTGCACCGACGTTGCGAGGGCTTTCTGCGACAAGCTTTCCGCCGCAGGCTACTATGTCGGAATCTATTGCAACAAATATTTTGCGCGCGATGAGCTTTACGCTTCCGAGCTTTCCGATTTCCAGTTTTGGATTGCCGAATACAATTCAAGCTGTACATACAACGGCGCTTACGGAATGTGGCAGTACAGCGAAACAGGCGATCCGGCAGGAATCAATTACCCCTGCGATATGAACACCTGCTATTATGACTATCCGTCCTACATCAAAGCAAACGGACTCAACGGCTTCACGGCAGCGCCGACTCCCGTTGTGCCTGTGTTCAAGTTTAAAACGGGAACGAATCTTTCCTATAACGAGAGCAAAAAGGAAGTTTATCTGCGTAACGATCCGGGTCTGACCTCGACGCAGTTCATAAGCAAATATGTTCAGCAGGAAAACGTCAATGTTACCGTTCGCACGCTGGCTGACGGCAACAAGGTCGGAACAGGCGCGACAATTTCGGCAACGGCTTCCGCCAAGCAGTTCGAGCCCTATACAATCTGTCTTATCGGCGACACGAACTCCGATTCAAAGATAAACTCAACCGACGCTCTGCTGGTACTTCAGCACACAGTCGGAACACGGACGCTGTCGGGCTATACGCTCAAAAGTGCGGACTGGAACGGCGATTCAAAGGTAAACTCAGCCGACGCGCTTGAAATATTGAAGTATTCGGTTGGAATCAAATAAAATCAGAGGATGGGTACACAATGAAAATCGGACTATTTACGGACACGCATTACTGCGATCTTGACCTGCTGGAGCAGGACAGAAAACCGCGCTATGCTTACGGCGCGGTGAAGAAAGCTTTTGAGGATTTTAAAAATCAGGGCGTACAGCTCGCCGTCTGTCTCGGTGATTTGGTTCACTTTCACAACGGCAAGGAAGAGAGCATACGTCACCTTGAAAAGATTTCTTCGCTGATAAATTCTTACGGTATACCGATATATCATTGCATGGGAAATCACGACAATGAAATCATCAGCGGTGAGGAATTTGCGGAAATATCCGGCTTTAAGGTCGCTCCGACAACTGTTGAGGACGACGAAGTTAAGCTGATTTTCCTTGACGCTTCCTATTCTCCCGACGGTAAACCGTACGGCCGTGAGGATATCGACTGGACAAAGAGCTTCGTCCCGAAAGCCGAGCTTGAGTGGCTCAAAAAACAGCTTGATACAGACAAAAGAAAGATTGTCTTCACCCACCAGAACATTGACACAAACGTTGAAAGCCGTCACATAGTTTCGAATGCCGACGAAATAAACGCAATTCTCGCCAAGCATAATGTTTCGCACGTTTACCAGGGTCATTACCACTACGGTGCGGAGAATGTTATCAACGGTATTCCTTACACGACGCTGCGCGCTATGTGCATCGGCGAAGAAACAAACTATCTTATAGCAGAGGTTTAATATGGATTTTGAAGAGCTGATACGTTTTATTTTTGAACTGGTCGGCACCGTTGCCTTTGCCATTTCCGGCGCGATGGTCGCCATAAAAAAGAAAGTTGATATTTTCGGCGTTATTGTTCTCAGCGCAATGACGGCGCTCGGAGGAGGAATCGTCCGTGATATTCTCATCGGCTGTCTGCCGCCGAGAATGTTCTCGGATTACCGCTACGTCCTCGCGGCTGTCGTAACCGCAGTCATTGTTTTTGTTGTGGCTTTCATCTTCCGTGAGTCTTACCGCAAAAGCGAAAAAACGGTTGACGAAATCAACAACATTTTTGATGCGCTCGGTCTCGGCGTTTTCACCGTCATGGGAGCAAACGTCGCCATCGAATCGGGCTTCACCGTAAACGGCATTTTGGTTGTCTGTCTCGCCGTTGTAACGGGAGTCGGCGGCGGTCTTATCCGCGACGTGATGCTGATGGAAATTCCGTTCGTGCTCAAAAAAAGAATATATGCCGTTGCCTCTATTCTCGGCGGAACGGCATATCATCTGATGTATATTCATGCGGTAAACATTCGCCTGGCAACCGTCATTTCTGTTCTGATAGTTTTCGCCGTCAGAATCCTTGCCACGGTGTTCAAGCTTGATCTACCGAAAGTTAAGCTTACATAAAATTTAAGCTGTCGCAATTCAAAATTGTGACAGCCGTTTTTTTATTTATTGTATATTGGGAAGCGTTCGCAAAGCATCTGAACCTCATCGGAAATTCTCGCTTTGTTTGCGTCAAAGTCGTTTGCCGCCTCGCTTATCCACTTTGCAATCTGCATCATCTCAGGCTCTTTAAAGCCCCTCGTCGTTACGGCAGGAGTGCCGAGACGGACGCCGCTTGTAACAAACGGGCTCTGCGGATCGTTCGGGACGGTGTTTTTGTTCGCCGTGATGTGCACCTCGTCAAGACGGCGTTCAAGCTCCTTGCCCGTAATTCCGCTGTTTATCAGGTTCAGCAGAATCAGATGATTGTCCGTACCTCCCGAAACAATATCAAAGCCCTCGCCGATAAGTCCGTCGCAGAGAGCCGCGGCATTTTTGACGACCTGCTTCTGATATTCCTTAAATTCGGGAGTGAGAGCCTCGCCGAGCGCGACTGCTTTTGCGGCGATAATATGCATGAGCGGACCGCCCTGAGTTCCGGGGAAAACCGCCTTGTCTATCTGCTTTGCGTATTCCTCTTTGCAAAGAATCATTCCGCCGCGCGGACCTCTCAGCGTTTTGTGTGTCGTTGTGGTGACAACGTCGGCATAAGGAACGGGTGACGGGTGAAGTCCCGCCGCAACAAGACCGGCAATGTGCGCCATATCGACCATAAGATAAGCTCCGACCTCGTCGGCTATCTCGCGGCAGCGTGCAAAATCAATGATTCTCGAATAGGCACTTGCGCCTGCAATTATCATCTTCGGCTTACATTCAAGCGCGATTCTTCTCATCTCGTCGTAGTCTATCATTTCCGTTTCGCTGTTCACCCCGTAGGGAACAATATTGAAATATTTGCCGGAAATGTTGACCGGTGAGCCGTGGGAAAGGTGTCCGCCCTGCTGAAGGTTCATACCCATAACCGTGTCGCCCGTCTCAAGCAAGGCGAAGAACGTTGCAAGGTTTGCGTTCGCTCCGCTGTGGGGCTGAACATTGACGTGCTCCGCTCCGAAAAGCTTTTTGGCACGGTTACGCGCAATTTCCTCCACGACATCAACACATTGACATCCGCCGTAATAGCGCTTGCCCGGATAGCCCTCGGCATATTTGTTCGTGAGCACTCCGCCTGCGGCAAGAAGCACCGCTTTGGAGACAATATTCTCGGACGCAATCAATTCGATGTTGTGCTGCTGACGCTCCAGCTCGGAGTGGCAGGCGGCGGCAACCTCCGCGTCGTAATTTTTCAGTTCGTCAAAAAAATTCATATTGATCCTCCTTACACAAGGGTTACCTTTTCACCCGAAACGGAAAGCTTGGACGGGATAAAGAATCCGTCTATTACCATATAGTAATATCCCATTCCGCCGTCTTTAAATTTCGCTCCGTCATATTCGGAATCGCTGACCTGAGTAAAAACCATTGTCTGATTTTCAAAATTCTTTATCATATAAACGCCGTATTTGCTTGAGCGGCGCTGGGTGTCGTCCGTGAGCGAAAAAGGAATTTGCAGTTTGCCGTCCTTTTTCTCAAAGTAATAGTTGATATTGCTACCATCGGGTCTGCCTGCAATGCAAACCACGCCGTCATCACATTGGAAATAGGTCAACAGCTCTTCGTGATGCTTGTATGCAAAAATATCCTCAACGTCCTTAAAGGTGTGAACATAGTTTTCAATCGGCACAACAAACGCCACCGCAGTCAATATAATAGAAACGAAAGCCGCCGTCACGGCTCCTTTTCCCTTTTTCTTCAGTACGATGCACAGTATCACCAGAAGAATTACAAACAAAATTCCTCCGCATATCCACCTTATAATATCGTATGCCATAGATTTCGTCCTTTTTAACAAGCGATTATTTTATAATATGTTATCATACGCCGCAGAAAAAGTCAATTTTAAGAAAATTAAAAAAATTTATAAAAAAGTGTTGACAATAATAATATCGCGGCATATAATAAAACCAACAGATGAACAATTATTCATACGTTAATTTGAAATGCAGGTGAAACAGATGACCGACAACATAGATTGTGAAAGCTGTCCGCACGACCATTGTCACCGCAAGATGGCTAAAAAAGAAGTGAGCGACGACGTTCTTTATGACCTTGCCGAGCTTTTTAAGGTGTTCGGCGACAGCACACGAATCCGCATTATTTCCGCACTTATGGACGGCGAAATGTGCGTTTACCACCTTTCGGAAAAGCTGAACATGGGACAGAGCGCAATTTCGCACCAGCTCCGTATTCTCAGGAGCGCAGGCTTGGTTCGTCCGCGCAAGGACGGCAAAGAAAGCTACTATTCACTCGATGACGAACACGTCGAAGAAATCTTCGGCGCAGGTTTAGCACATATATTGCACAAAGGAGGACTTTACGATGTCTGAACATAACCACGAACATGAACATGACTGCGAGTGCGAATGCTGCTGTGAAGCGGAACACGAGCATGAACACGAGCACGGTCACAGCCACGGCTGCGGAGGCGGTTGCGGCTGCTGCGGTCACGATGAAGAGGAAAAAGAAGAGACTCTTCTCTCCAAAATTCTACTCGGTGTTTCAGTAGTTCTCGTAATTGTAGGCCTGTTTTTGAAAACAGGCACGATTCTTTCAATGATTCTGGGTATTGCCGCGGTAGTTTTGGCGGCATATCCGCTCCTCTTTACCGTATACGACGATATCAAGGCACGCAGATTTACGGAAGTTGAACTGATGCTTATCTCCGTCGTTGCAGCTTGCTGTATCGGTGAGCTTCGCGACGCGGCGCTTGTTGCGGTTCTTTACCGAATCGGAGAGATGCTTGAGGACAGAGCGGTCGAAAACAGCCGCAAGGCAATAGACTCCGTTGCAAAGATTCAGCAGGATTTCGCGCACATTATCCGCGAGGACGGAACAACGGAAAAGGTGCACGCGGACGATGTCCCGATCGGTTCCCGTATCAGCGTTCTCCCCTACGAGCGCTTCCCGATTGACGGAATCGTTGAGTCCGGAATTTCCACCGCCGACGCTTCGGCAATCACGGGCGAAAGCCTGCCGATAACTCTCGGCAAGGGCGTTGAAGTCAAGAGCGGTATGATAAACGGCAAGGACAGCGTAACGGTTGTTACAACCGAGCTTTTCGGCAACTCGACGGCTTCAAGAATCGTAAAAATGGTCGAGGACGCAACCGAGAAGAAGGGCAACGTCCAGAAGTTTATTACAAGATTTGCCAAGTATTACACACCGGTCGTTGTCATTGTCGCGTTTGCGCTGGCAATAATCGGCTCAATCGCAACTAAAGACGTTGCGTCGTGGGTCAAGAGAGCGCTTGTTTTCCTTGTTGCCTCATGTCCGTGCGCTATCGTAATTTCAATTCCGCTCGGATTCTACACAGGTATCGGTGCGGCGGCAAAGGACGGAATCATTGTCAAGGGTTCCGTATTCATCGAAGCCTTTGCAAAGGCGAAAGCATTTGTTTTTGACAAGACGGGCACGCTGACAACGGGCGCCTTTGAGGTCAGCAAAATCACCTCAATGAGCGGATTCAGCGAGGAGCAGATTCTCACTCTCGCGGCGGCGGCGGAATACTATTCGTCACACCCGATTGCCAAGAGCATAGTCAAGGCGGCTCCCCCGATAGATGAAAAATATCTCAGCGATTTCCGCGAGGTTGCCGGCGGCGGAACAAGCATTGTATTTGACGGAAAACGTATCCTCTGCGGCGGCAGACGACTGCTTGAGACAGAGGGCGTCGAAACTCCCGACTACACGGACGGCGACGTATGTGTGGTTCTCGACGGCAAGATAATCGGTACGATCACGCTCAGAAGCGCCTTGCGTAAGGACGTTGAAAATATGGTTGAGTCGCTTCGTGATCAGGGCGTTGAGCACATTATTATGCTCACGGGCGACAACGAGAAGGCATCCGACGAGGTTGCAAACGCAATAAACCTTGACGAATATTACTGCAATCTTCTCCCCGAAGAGAAGCTCAGCCATCTTGAGGAAATCAAGAGCCAGTACGGCAAGGTCGTATACGTCGGCGACGGAATCAACGACGCACCTGTTCTCGCTTCCGCAGACGCAGGCGTTGCAATGGGACTCGGCACCCAGGCGGCAAGCGAAGCGGCAGACGTCATTCTGACAAACGACAGACTCGACAAGCTCGCTCCGGCGCACAAGCTTTTCAAGAGAACGATAAACATTGTCCATTTCAACATCATCTTTGCTTTGGCAATAAAGCTTATTGTTCTTGTCCTCGGTGCGGCAGGCTACGCTCCCGTTTGGCTCGCAGTTTTCGCCGATGTCGGAGTTTGCCTGATATGCGTCCTGATTTCAGCCCTCATCGGCAAAGGCAAAAACTCCTTTTTCGACAGTATTCATTTGAACTAAAATATGTAAATGCTATAAAAATTAAAGCTAAAAAAATCAGCCACACCTTAACGCAATTAGGGTGTGGCTGAAGTTTGTTATAATACTTATTAAATACTTGATAAAATCGGCTGTCGGATTTATGCGATTTCGATTTTTATTTCTTCCTCTTTTCCGCCGGGCAGGTATGCCGGGGCGATGTTGTTCTTGTCACAGATAATGAACAAAAGCGTCGCCATAAGTCCGTAGGGGACGGGGCAGAACTCGCCGGGATTTACCAGCGACATAAGGAAAAGTCCTGCGTAGGAAATGAACAGGGTCAGGTTGAACAGCGTAACCTTTTCCCACACAACCTTCATTCGGTTGTAAAGCTGGAACATAAACGCCGCGATACCCACGAGACCGAAGCTTCCGATTACCTGGAACGGTGACGAATGGTACCAGCAGATTGCAAATTTGGCAGGGTTGTGCACATCGGTGTTTCCGTTGTAGCCGAGTCCGCGACCGAAAAGGACGTTTGAACGGAAATCCTCAAGCGCTCTGCGGATGAGTCCCTCGCGTATCTGATCGCCCTCGGCAAGCCTTGCCAGCACGGGGCCGAAGAAATCCATCATCGGCACAATGAGAACCGAAAACGCAACCGTTACAAGGGACGCTATTATCAAAAGCGATTTTTTGCGGTTCGCCTTGTCGCAGTAGACAAGGACTATCAAACACAGCGCGCACTCGATCGTTCCGCCGAGAGCGCCGCCGCGCGAGCCCGTGAAAAGAATTGCAATGTATTCCAGTCCGCCGACAAAGAAGAACGGATACCTGTGTACCGAAAGGTAAAACGCAAACGGCATTGAAAGCATCAGCAGGGTTGAAACGTTGTTTCTCCATTGGAAATAGAGAGGACTGAGCTTCGACATAAAGTTCGACCAGTAGAGGATATAGTGGTGGCCGATCATGAACACGCAGAAAAGACCTGCCATCATCATGATGAACGAAAATTTAAGGCGGAGAACATATTTGTCGCTTGCGCGGAAATGGGTGTTCATCAGCAGATACAGCAGAAACATACCGATTCCGAGCCCAAACGTGTAGTAAAGAGCCGTGCCGCTGAAATATTCACGCGCGGTGATCTTGCCGAGACCTCCGAGGGTAACGGCAATGGCGACCGCCGCCGCACCCGGCCACGTTTTGCCGAGGTCAAGCTTGCGCCGATAGATGACAAAATGAAATATCAGCGCACCGGCAACAATCGGTGCAAGATAGACATATTTGATAAATATGTTGAACGAGTTGTAGCACTTGATAGACATACAGCACACCAGCAAAAACGGCAGAAGCGTGGCTATCAGGTCGTCACAAACAACGAGAATGAGGCAAAGGAGCATGCCGAAAAAGATGTCGCCGTAAACGATCGGCATATTACTTCCCTTGTCCCTGATTATTATGAAAACGGCGGCGATAAGGCATTGAATTACCATAAAGGTTTTGGTCAGCGCAAACCGCCGTATTTTTTCGATAAAGGAGTTTTGCTCCATTTTGTCACTCAAACGTGTTTTCGTAGGAATCCCCCTATTCTCAAAGAGATTACAAAAGTATTGTCATTGTACCATACAATGTATAAGATATCAACCGAATAATTGCTTTAAAATTCATCGTTAAGCACGGCATGAGCGCACCTGATTCCGTCAACTGCGGCAGATACTATGCCGCCGGCGTATCCTGCTCCCTCACCGCAGGGGTAAAGTCCCCTGATTTTGAGTGTCTGGTAAAATTCGTCGCGCATAATCCTGACCGGAGAGGACGACCTTGTTTCCGGTGCGGTCAGAACCGCGTCGGGACGGTCAAAGCCCTTGAGCTGAGTGCCCCATTTGACTATCGCCGCCGCCATTGTCTCGGTCACCTTTTGCGGCAGAACCTCTCGAATATCGCCAAGCTTTACTCCTGTCGCACAGGACGGACGAACGTCGCCGAGCTGAGTTGACTTTACGTTCTGAAGAAAGTCGCCGACAAGCTGTGCAGGCGCGGTAAAGTCACCGCCGCCGCAAGCAAACGCCTTTTCCTCAATCTCACGCTGAAGCTTGAAGCCTGCAAGCGGATGGTCGCTTCCGAAGTCCTCCGGCTCAACGCCGACAAGTACGGCTGAATTTGAATTTTCGCCGTCGCGGGCGTAGTTGCTCATTCCGTTGACGACAACTCCGCCGTTCTCGCTCGCCGCCGCAACAACCGTGCCGCCGGGACACATACAAAAAGTATACGCGCCTCTGTGGTGGAGCGAATGGTCGGAAAGCTTATAATCCGCCGCGCCGAGAGCAGGGTGACCCGCAAAATCTCCGTATTGAGCCCTGTCTATCATCTCGCGCGGATGCTCGATTCGTGCGCCGACGGAAAACGGCTTCTGCATTATGTCAATGCCCTTGCGATAGAGCATTTCTATCGTGTCCTTTGCCGAATGGCCGACGGCGAGAATGACGCTGTCGGTTTCAAGGTCGATCTTCTCACCTTTTTCGGTTGTGTAAGTAACGCCGTGGATAACTCCGTTGGCAATTATTATATCGGTAAGACAGCAGGAAAACAGCACATCTCCGCCGAGGTTTTTGATCTCCTCGCGCATATTTTTGACAACCTTGCTGAGCTTGTCGGTTCCGATGTGCGGCCGCCACGACCAAAGAATGTCCTCAGGTGCGCCGAACTCGACAAAGTCGAGAAAAACCTTTCGGCAAAGCTTATCTTTAATGCCCGTTGTCAGCTTGCCATCGGAAAAAGTACCTGCTCCGCCCTCGCCGAACTGCACGTTGGAGGTTTCGTCAAGTTTTTTTGTCGTCCAGAAACGGTTTACGTCGGTGGTTCGGGAATCAATGTCACGTCCCCTTTCGAGAACTATCGGTCTGAGTCCCGCTCTTGCAAGGGTGAGCGCTGCCCACATACCGCCGGGACCGAAGCCGACAACGATAGGGCGCAGCTCGCTTTTGCGCTTGTTTTCGGGCATAACGTAAACAAACGGCTCGACCGACGCCGCTTTTTTATTTCTGCTTTTGGCAAGCAGCTCGGCCTCGTCGCCCTCAACGGTCACATCAACGCAATAGACAAAAAACAAATTGTCCTTTTTTCTTGAGTCCAGCGATTTTTTAACGACGGACAGCGTTTTTATCTTCCTTTTCGGACAGCGCAGAGCCTTTGCCGCCAGGGCAAGTATGTCTTCGTATGTGCTTTCGAGAGGTGCCTTGATTTCGTTAATTCTTATCATAAATTATCCTTTAAAAGTTTTCTTATATTTTAAAATTCGCAGCTCGTGAGTCTGTGAATTATACATTACCTGGTAAAAAGTGTGCGCTCCTGACTTTGGAACGGCATTGAATTTCTTTTCGTCACAGTTGAAGAAAAGGTAGCAGTCATATCCCGAAACGCCGAGAGATGAAACGGGCAGACCGCTGAGCTTTTCGGGAATTTCCTTGAGCCACACAGGGCTCTTTTTTATTGAATCTTCAAATTCTTTCACCTGTTCTTTTTTGTATTTGACATCGGTGCAGTTGTAGACTCGTTCGCCTTTGAAAAAGTCCTTTACATCGTCGTAAAGCTTTCTTTCGGGGTTTTCGAGCTTCAAAATTGAATTGTTAAATGAGGTTGAATCGCCGCCGTCGGGAAATGAAATGCCCATAGTCTCGCTTGCCTGACGGACGTACGAATTGACGGGCGCGGATTGTTCCTTTTCAATCGGAATCTGAACATCGGCGGACGGCGGATAGAAAATGCTTGCCGCCTGCAGGGTACAGAAAACAATGCAGACAGCTTTGATTATACGTTCGCTTCCGAGCTTGCCCATGAAAAGATAAATGAACACGAGCGAGCCGAAGGGAACGAGCAGAAAAATTATCGGTATCCAGACGGTTGCCGAGCCGTGAACAGCCTGCCAGCCCTGAGAAAAGGAGCGGCAGAGAACCAACGACGCAAGGTTGACGACAACAAGCATCACGCGCATGAGAACGGCAGAGCGATAATGACTGTCGGCAGGTGCGCCGGGTTCAAAGTCCATCGGCAGGTCGTGAGGTATGTCCTCGCGAAAAGTGTTTTTTCTTTTGTTAAAGGGCATACCGTCACCGCCTTAAGTGATTTATTTATGCTTTGAAGAATGCCGAGAAAGCCTTGTTTGCCATGTAGACATCAAGCTTTGCGATAAGCTCAAACGGCGCGTGCATTGAAAGCACGGGAACACCGACATCAATAACATCGACGTCGAGATTTGCAACATACTTCGCAACGGTTCCGCCGCCGCCTGCGTCAACGGCACCAAGCTCTCCGAGCTGCCAGTTTACATCGGCATTGTTGAAAATCCTTGTTATCTCGCCGACAAACTCTGCGCTTGCGTCGGATGTGCCTCCCTTGCCTCTTGCACCTGTATACTTCGTGACAACGATTCCTCTGTTGAGGTATGAAGCGTTCTTCGCCTCAAACGGGGTGGGGAATGTCGGGTCAAACGCCGCATTGACGTCGGCAGAAAGGCACTTTGACTTTGAAAGAACGTCCCAGACCATAAGTCCCTCGGCTCTTGCAAGGTCGGCAATAAAATACTTCATATAGGAAGAGTTGAGACCCGTGTTTCCGTCGGAGCCCGTCTCCTCCTTGTCGGTGAGAACGGCAAGCGCCGTGTACTCCGGAGTTTCGTCGAGATCAAGAATTGCCCTAAATTCGGGATAAGCGCAGACGCGGTCGTCGTGGCCGTATCCGCCGATCAGGCTGCGGTCGAAGCCGATGTCCGTCACCTTTGCCGCCGGCACCATTTCAAGCTCGGCGGTGAGGAAATCCTCCTCGGTCATACCGTATTTTTCATTGAGAAGCTTGAGAATGTTGAGCTTGACAAGCTCGCTGCCCTTGTCGGACTTGAACGGAAGCGAACCGACGATAACGTTCAGCTCTTCGCCCTTGATTCCGTCGTCAAGATTTCTCTTGTCCTGCTCCTTTGAAAGGTGGGGAAGCAGGTCTGAAATAACGAACTGCGGCTCGCCCTCTTTTTCGCCGACGCTGACTTCAACCTCTGTGCCGTCCCTGAGAACGACAACACCGTGAAGTGACATCGGAATAGTTGTCCATTGATACTTCTTTATGCCGCCGTAGTAATGGGTTTTGAAGAGTGCGATTTCGTTAGCTTCATAGAGCGGATTCGGTTTGAGGTCAAGGCGCGGTGAGTCAATGTGTGCCGCCGCGATTCTTACGCCCTCGCCGACGCTCTTTTTGCCGATGACTGCAAGAATAACCGCCTTTTTGCGGTTGAGGTAATATACCTTGTCGCCGGGCGCGTACTTTTTAGACTTGTCAAAGGGGACGAAGCCCTTTTTCTCTGCCTCGCTGACAACAAACTTTGCAACCTCGCGCTCGGTTTTGTTGTCGTTGAGGAATTTTTTATAATCCTCGGCGAAATCCATTGCCTTGGCGTACTCCGCCTCGTCGATAACATTGGCGGTGTGTTTCTTGTTCATAAGCAATTTTTCGCATAAAAGTTCAACTTCTGTCTTTTCTTCTGCCATTGTGATTTCCTCCTTAAAAATTCGACCGTATAACGGTTTAGTTATTCTTTTTCGCCTTGCCCAAACCGACAGTTTGTGCAGGGCTATTGTTTTATAATTCACTCAGTTGGTCGGACAGGCTTTCGCCGCCGTTGTTGCGGATAATAATGTCTGCCCTTTCAATATAATATTGCTCATTTTTCTGAGCATTTATTCTCAGCAGAGCCGCCTCTCGGTCAATGCCGTCGCGCTTCATTATTCTTTCGGTTCTTATGTCCATGTCGGCGGTGACCGCAATCATTTTCGTGCAGTATTTCGGCAGTTCGCAGTCGAAGATCGCCGCCGCGTCGATAACGGCACCCTTCATTTCGGGAGTGAATTTCTCCCTGATTTCTCTCAGGGTGAGCCGCGTTATTTCGGGGTGGGTTATTCGGTTGAGCCGCTGTCTCTTGTGCTCGTTGGCAAAGGCGCGTTTTGCAAGAGTGCTTCGCACGAGCGAGCCGTCGGCGTCAAGTATATCGTCGCCGAACTCCTTGACAAGGGCACGGAGAACATCGGGCGATTCAACGGCTTTCCTAGCCAGAACATCGCCGTCGATTATCAAATATCCCTTTTTCTCAAGCTCACGGGCGACTGTTGATTTGCCTGCTCCGCTCTGACCCGTCAGACCGAAGATTACGGGCGGTTCAAGAATTTTGAATGCCGCTGCACGAAGCAGACGGTTGTAAACTCCGAGACCGACGCCCTCGGCAGACGGTGCGCGGACGAACACACGCTTCACGCCCATATCGTCAAATTTACGCAGGTCGTCAAACAGAGTGTGCGCCTGCTCCGACGAATGATCCTTTCTGCCGAACGACAGACACGGAACGGAAAGAGAGTTTTCCTCTCCGTCGAAACACAGCGCGGCGTCGCCGTCACGGAAATCCGAGTCGAGCTGATACCTGAAGCTCGGCAGGCTTCCGTTTACAATATATACTTCCGCTTTCGGAGAATAATGCTTGTACTTCATTCCCGGAGAAGAGGGCCGTTCCCCCTCCTTCAGCTCCGACAGAACCGCGGGGTCGATATCCACGTGTCCGAGCACCTCTTCAAGCTGTTCGTGGGTAATTCCGCCTGGTCGGAGAAGCCGCGGAACGTCGGTCGCAAGCGTTACGACTGTGGACTCTATGCCCACGTCGCAGGCTCCGCCGTCAACCACCGCTTCTATTTTCCCGCACATATCGTCCATGACGTGCCTTGCCGTTGTGGGACTCGGCAGCCCGGAAGAGTTGGCTGACGGTGCGGCAAGCGGAAGTCCCGATTTTTCGATTATCGCCCTTGCAACGGGGTGGGACGGCATCCTCACGGCAACCGTCGGCAGTCCCGCGCTCACCTCGTCGGGAATCAAATCAGATTTCGGCAGAATAATTGTCATCGGTCCCGGCCAGTAGCGGTCGGCAAGCTCCTTTGCCTTGTGCGGAACATATTTGACAAGCCTGTAAATCTCCTCAAACCTGCTGATATGAACGATCAGCGGATTGTCCATCGGTCTGCCCTTGGCTTTAAATATTTTTGCAACGGCGGTCGGGTTCAGCGCGTTCGCCGCAAGTCCGTACACCGTCTCGGTGGGGATCGCGACAAGTCCGCCCTTTTTCAGTATTTCTGCGGCCTTTTCAATGTCCTTTTTAGAGCCGCCGTCAAGTATTTCAGTTTCCATATCATTACTCAGCTTTCAGTTTCTCGGCAGTATCGGCAGTTATCAGAGCGTCCGTAAGCTCATCGAGATCGCCGTTCATTATTGCCTCTATTTTATAAAGAGTCAGCCCGATTCTGTGGTCGCTGACACGTCCCTGCGGAAAATTGTATGTGCGGATTCTTTCGCTTCTGTCACCCGTTCCGACCTGCGATTTTCTTTCGCCGGCGATAGCGTCGCTTTGTTTCTGCCGCTCGGCTTCAAGTATCCTCGAACGCAGAATTTTCATCGCCTTGTCCTTGTTCTTGTACTGGCTTCGTTCGTCCTGACACTCAACAACCGTTCCCGTCGGAATATGGGTGATGCGGATTGCGGACTCGGTCTTGTTGATGTGCTGTCCGCCCGCTCCGCTGGAACGGAAGGTGTCGATCTGAAGGTCGGTCGGATTTATTTGAAGGTCAACCTCCTCCGCCTCCGGAAGCACGGCAACCGTAACGGTCGAGGTGTGGATCCTGCCCTGCGATTCGGTTTCGGGAACACGCTGAACGCGGTGTACTCCGCTTTCAAACTTGAAGCGCGAATATGCGCCGTCGCCGCTTATCATAAAGCTGATTTCCTTGAATCCGCCGAGCTCGGTCGGGTTGGCATTGAGAACCTCTGTTTTCCAGCCCTTTGATTCGGCGTACATGGAGTACATTCTGAACAGAGAGTTGGCAAACAGCGCGGATTCCTCGCCGCCGGCTCCGCCCCTGATTTCGATGATAACGTTTTTGTCGTCATTGGGGTCGCGCGGCAGGAGAAGAACTTTCAGCTCCTCGTTTATTTTTTCAAGCATAGCTCTGGATTCCTCAAACTGTTCCTGCGCCATTTCGCGGAAGTCCTTGTCCAGACCGCTCTCGTTGAGCAAAGCCTGCGCCTCTTCAAAGTCGGCATTAACTTTTTTATATTCACGGAACTTTTCGACTATCGGCGTCAGGTGCTTCGCCTCCTGCATGAGAGTACGGTATCTTTCGATATCGGACACAACGTCGGGATCGCAGAGTTGAGCGTTTATATTTTCAAATTTCTCCTCAACAGACTGGAGCTTTTCAATCATAACTAATTCCTCCGAAAAATAAAAATTGTTTTTCGGAGAACGCTAATCTTCGGGATGAATTATTTTGCGGATATTTTTTTCCGCCTTTGTGCGCGGAACCATAACCTCACGTCCGCACTTTTCGCACCTGATTCGGAAATCCATTCCCGAACGCAGAACGTCAAAGCGGTTGCAGCCGCACGGATGATTCTTTTTCATTACAAGCTTGTCGCCCACGCGAACGTCCATATTATCGCTCCTTTCGTTACTTAAAAAACCTATTCTGTTATATTATAGCACATTTTATGCCGAAAGTATAGATGTATTTGTCATTATCGGGAATACAATTCATATAAATTAGTAGAAAAATTTTAATTCAATAAAATAAAGGTGGTAAAACTAATGCAAAATTTCAAACCTGAGGGTCAAACTATTCTTACACCCGCCAACCGCGCGGCGCTTTCGTCGCCAAACGCCCTGCACGAGGCGTGCATCATGAACGAAACGCTCGAAGCGCGTGCTCTGCTCTGCGACAAGGAGCATAATCTGAGAGTGGATCTCGGCTGTATGTACGGAATTATTCCTCACAACGAGGGCGCGCTCGGAATTGACGACGGTTCGGTAAGGGACATTGCGCTGATTTCACGCGTGAACAAACCGGTTATGTTCAAGATTATCGGTTTTCAGAAGGACGACAACGACCGCGAGTACGCCGTGCTGAGCCGAAAAGCGGTTCAGCAGGAATGTATGGATAACTACATTTCAAAGCTTGTGCCGGGCGACGTTATCACGGCAAGGGTCACTCACATGGAAAGCTTCGGTGTTTTCCTTGATATAGGCGCCGGAATAAACGGACTGCTGCCAATCGACAGCATCTCGGTTTCCAGAATACCCCATCCGTCCGTCAGATTTTCCGTCGGACAGATGATTCGCGTAGTCGTGAAGTCCATTGATGAGCAGGGTCGTCTGACCTTTTCACACAAGGAGCTTCTCGGCACATGGGAGCAGAACGCCGACGAGTTTGCACCGGGCGAGACTGTGCCCGGAATCGTGCGTTCCGTTGAAAGCTACGGTATCTTTGTTGAGCTGACCCCGAATCTTGCAGGTCTTGCCGAATACTCGACGGGCATCAGCGCAGGCTGTCACGCAGGCGTATACATTAAAAGTATGCTGCCGGAAAGAATGAAAATCAAGCTCATAATCGTTGATGCGTTTGAAGCGGAGTACCCGACGCCGCCGATAAAGTATTTCACCGAGCTTGACCATATCGACAAGTGGGTCTATTCGCCGGCGGAATGCTCAAAAGTCATTGAAAGCAGCTTTTCATAATATTATTTGTATGGTGCTGCCTTAGTCATTTTTCCTTTTTCGGCAAGAAAAATAAATCCTTGCATTTTCATTATATTTGCAGTATAATATAATCAGAATAATATTGCGGTTTTGTATAAATGGGAGGATTTTTAAAAAATGATCAGTGATTTGCATTGTCATACTAAGCTCTCGGACGGCTCTTTGGGCATAGATGACATCATTGTCTTGGCCGAAAAATGCGGCGTTACGAATTTGGCTGTAACCGACCATGACTGCCTTGCAGGAACGGTGAGAGCGCGCCTTATCGGCGAACGCCACGGTATAAAGGTCATTCAGGGCGTCGAGATTTCCGCTTTTGACAGCGAGAACAGCAAGGAAGTTTTCGTTCTCGGCTATATGAGCGATTCACCCGATCGTCTTGAGGGTCTCTGCCACAGAAATCTTGTAGCGAGGAAAAGAGCGGCTCAGTTCATGATGATTAAGGCGTCTCAGCGTTTCCCGATAACGACAGATCTTGTTTTGAAATGTGCTCAGGGTTCAACCAACGTTTACCCTGTTCATATAATGTCGGCTCTCGTGGAGAGCGGAATTACGACCGAGCTTTACGGTTCGCTTTATCACGAGCTTTTTGACGAGGACAGCGAGAAAAACATCCTTGTTAAGCCGAAATTCTCGGAGATTTCCGAGGTCATTCAGGCGATTCACGACGCCGGCGGAATTGCCGTGCTTTCCCACCCCGGAATTTACGACGGAACAAATATCGTCGAAAAGGCTATTGAGGCAGGCATCGACGGCTTCGAGGCTTGGTGCCCCGAACACAGCGACGAGCAGGCTGAGAAATTTGCCGCGCTTGCGAAAACCAACGGCTTGCTTGCAATCGGCGGAAGCAATTTCCACGGCAGACACAACAGAAACTGTGTAACACTCGGAAGTGTAAGCACTCCTGAGGACAGATTTGCGGAATTTTCAAACTACAAAGCAAAGATCCGCCGTCAGAAAGCAAAGGCGGAATAATCGGAGACAAAGACTATGGGAGAAGACAGAGATATTAAAATCTATGTCAAGGGAGAGAACTCGGAATCCAACGACTTCGTTCGGATTTCCGACGGAATTGACCGCAACAAACGCAACGGAAACAGCGACAAAGCGAAACAGCTAGGCGTCAGACTGGCTAAGGTCAGACCTGACAGCGCGGAGCTTGAGGCTTTTTGCAGGAATATGCCTGCCGCAGAGCTTTATTGCGTTCGGGTTCTGCTGACATTTACGGCGGAGTTTTCAATTCGCAACGGGATTCACTCCGACATTCTCGCAGATGCGGTCAGCACCTCGATGTATGACTATCTTAAAACGGAAGAGAAAGGCTATTACGACAACATTTCTGATGGAAGCGCGTTCACTTTTTATCTCCTTGCTTTGAAAAAGGACGGAGCTCCGTCACACAATATCGGCGAGCAGTTCGCGAAGAGATGCGGCACCAACCGCATTGAATATACACAGAAAGGCGCAGAAATTTTTGACTGCGCATCGGAACTTTTCTCAAGGATGATTGAGGAAACCGGATTTGAAGAAATATAAATACAAACTGGGCGGCACGGATTCCCGTGCCGTTTTTTTGTTGGGAATTACACAAATTTCCCTTTATGAAAGCTGTCGGTAAAATTGATTGAGTAAGATATCATTTTTTGAATTATAATTGATTTTTTATACAATGCGAAAAATATAATAATTGGTTTGTATAAGTCCGACATTTCCTATTTGTCAGAGGATATGACTTCGGCGGTTTACGGCAAAGTCGGAGGGGTTGATACAAGTTTTCTCGGTGTGATGTGGGCATCACACCCTACGATTAAGGTTTCATCAAAACTTAAAGCCTCCCGGCAGGATTTTTTTGCTTATTTGCGGTGGGATAATTTGTAGTAATCGCGCTGTATATCACAATTTACATCATATTTTGAAGCTTTTTCAATAATAATTACGGCTTTGCCGGGGAAAGTTTGAAGCCTTTGACATTGACAAAGTCATACTATAATTTTAAAATGTATATAATGTATATTTATACGTTCAGCGAGGTCCTTTATATGAAAAAGAAACGAATGATATTCGATGCTTTCAAAGCCGCTTTTCCGCACACGATCCCCATTCTTGCGGGCTTTTCGTTCCTCGGATTTACATTCGGAGTTATGATGAATATTTCGGGTTTCAGCTTTTGGTATCCGCTCGTGATGAGCATTGTCGTTTTCGGCGGCTCGATTGAGTTTGTTGCCGTTTCAATGCTTCTCAGCCCGTTTGCGCCGATCCAGACGCTTATAATGTCCCTGATGATTCAGGCAAGACACCTTTTCTACGGTCTGTCGATGCTCGACAAATACAAAAATGTCGGCATAAAAAAATATTATCTGATTTTCGGAATGTGCGACGAAACATTCTCCGTAAACTGCTCGGCAGAGATTCCCGACGGAATTGACAAGGGCTGGTTTATGACGGCGGTAACACTTCTTGATCATATTTATTGGGTGAACGGTTCGCTCATCGGCGGACTTGTCGGCTCGCTCATAACCTTTGACACAACGGGTCTCGACTTCGTTATGACTGCAATGTTCGTTGTCATATTCCTTGAACAATGGATGAAAGAAAAGAAGCACTACACATCGCTGATAGGTCTTTTTGCCTCGGTGGTATGCCTGCTGATTTTCGGCTCGGATTCATTTATGATTCCGACAATGCTGTTTATACTTTTCCTGCTTACGGCTCTGCGTAAGCCCATCGAGAGAGGAAGCGGACTCGAATGACGGTAACACAGCGTATAATCACAATCGCTATATGCGCGGTTGCGACAATGATAACAAGATTTCTTCCGTTTGCCGTTTTCCAGTCGAAAAAGCGCGAAACACCGAAGTTTATTGAATACCTTGGCAAGGCTCTGCCGGCGGCGGTGTTCGCGATGCTGGTTGTTTACTGCCTGAGAAATGTGGAAATTCTCAGCGGAACCCACGGTCTGCCCGAACTCATTGCCATTGTGGTGGTCGTTCTGCTGCACCTGTGGAAAAAGCAGATGCTTCTCTCCATTGCCGGAGGCACGATTTGCTATATGCTCCTTGTTCAGTTCGTTTTCAAGTGATTTTCGGCTTGTTGTAGACAAATTACCGCGGAATATGATAAAATATTATTATGTTTTGCACACCGAATATATCCCCCATTTATTCGACAACAATTTCGCAAAACACATTGACTTTATCAGTTAAAAGTGGTAAAGTATTTTACATATTATACTATTAAATCTATATGGATTTTAAATCTTTCAGAGGTGAAAAAAATGGTCATTACGGAGCTTCTTGAAAAGAACGCCCGTCTCTACCCCTCGGACACGGCTTTGGTCGAAGTTAATCCGTCGGTTGAACGCGACAACGCCGTAACCTGGCGTGAAGCAAGTCTTATAGAAAGTGCAAGCCCCGGTACACCGTACCGCCGTGAAATTTCTTGGAAAGACTTTGACCGCAGGGCAAACCGATTTGCAAATCTTTTGCTCAGCCGCAATGTTAAAAGAGGCACTAAGGTAGCAATTCTCCTGATGAACTGCATCGAATGGCTCCCGATTTACTTCGGAATACTCAAGGCAGGCTGTATCGCCGTGCCGATGAACTACCGCTATTCGAGCGACGAAATAAAATACTGTCTCGAACTGGCGGACGTTGAAGTTTTTGTTTTCGGTCCCGAATTTGTCAGCCGTGTTGACCCGATACATAACGAGCTCAAAAACATCAAAATCACTCTTTTTGTCGGCGGCAACACTCCCGAATATGCAGAAAACTGTATGACGCTCATTCGTTACTGCTCCTCCTCGCTTCCGCCGATTGCACTTGACGAGAACGACTACGCCGCGATTTATTTTTCGTCGGGCACAACGGGCTTTCCCAAGGCGATTCTTCACCGTCACAAGGCGCTCTATTGCTCCTGCCTGACGGAACAGAAGCATCACGGACAGCAGAAAGACGATGTTTTTCTCTGTATTCCTCCGCTCTATCACACGGGCGCAAAGATGCATTGGTTCGGCAGTCTGCTCGTCGGCGGAAAAACCGTTATTCTCCGCGGTATAAAGCCCGAATGGATACTCCGCACAATTACGGAAGAGAAATGTACGATAGTTTGGCTTCTCGTTCCGTGGGCGCAGGACATTCTGGACGCGATAGATTCGGGCAGAATCAACCTCGATCATTATCTGCTTGACCAATGGAGGCTTATGCATATCGGCGCTCAGCCGGTTCCGCCGAGCCTCATCCACAGGTGGAAAAAGATTTTCCCGCACCATCAGTACGACACAAACTACGGACTCAGCGAATCGCTCGGACCGGGCTGTGTTCACCTCGGCGTTGAAAACATCGACAAGGTCGGCGCGATCGGCAAGGCAGGCTACCTTTGGGAGACAAAAATTATTGACGACCACGGCGAACCCGTCAAGCAGGGCGAAGTCGGCGAGCTTGCAGTCAAGGGTCCCGGCGTGATGATAGAATACTACAACAACCCGGAAGCGACCGACGAGATACTCAAGGGCGACTGGCTTTACACAGGCGATATGGCGCGCGAAGACGAGGACGGATTCATCTACCTCGTTGACCGTAAAAAGGACGTTGTCATCTCCGGCGGTGAAAATATTTATCCCGTTCAGATTGAGGACTTCCTGCGCCGCAACGACAAAATCAAGGACGTTGCCGTTATCGGTATTCCCGACCACAGACTCGGTGAGATCACAGCGGCGATTATTGAAATCAAGGACGGCATGACCTGCACCGAAGAGGAAATCAACGATTTCTGCGAGGAGCTGCCAAGGTACAAGCGTCCCAAAAAGATTATATTTGAAAAGGTACCCCGTAATCCAACGGGCAAGATAGAAAAGCCTGTCCTCAGGGCAAAGTATTGCCGAGGCAGACTTGTTGAATCACAGATTACTGGCTAAGGAGGTAATAACAATGAAACAGTTGATGCTCGGCAACGAAGCGGTTGCCAGAGGACTTTACGAAGCCGGCTGTTCATTTGTTTCCAGCTACCCGGGCACACCGAGTACGGAAATCACGGAATACGCCGCAAAATACAAGGAGATCTATGCCGAATGGGCTCCGAACGAAAAGGTGGCTGTTGAAGCCGCTTTCGGCGCCTGTGTTGCAGGCAAAAGAAGTTTCTGCTCAATGAAGCATGTCGGTCTTAACGTTGCCGCCGACCCCGTTTTCACAATTTCCTACACGGGCGTAAATGCAGGCATGATAATCGGCGTTGCCGACGACGCAGGTATGCACAGCTCGCAGAACGAGCAGGATTCACGTCACTACGCCATTGCCGCAAAGCTCCCGATGCTTGAGCCGGCTGACGCAGGCGAATCCCTCAGCTTCACGAAGCTCGCTTATGAAATTTCGGAAAAATATGACACACCCGTTTTTATCAAGATGTGCACAAGGGTTGCCCACTCTCAGAGCGTTATTGAGACCTCGGACAGAGAGGAAACCTCAAAAACATACGAAAAAGACGGTGCGAAATATATTATGATGCCCGGCAATGCAAAACGCCGTCACCCGATCGTTGAGGAAAGAACAGCGGCTCTCACCGAGTACGCCGAGACTGCGCCGTTCAACCGCATTGAGGACGGCAGCGATCACTCGATCGGTATCATCACATCAAGCACAAGCTATCAGTACGCAAAAGAGGTCTGCGGCGACAAATATCCGGTTCTCAAAATCGGTATGATAAATCCCCTGCCGATTAAGAAGATTCAGGAGTTTGCAAAGTCCGTTGACAAGGTGATCGTTATTGAAGAGCTTGACGGCATTATCGAAACCCATTGCCGCAGCATCGGCGTTGATGTGACGGGCAAGGAGCTGTTTAGCTGCATTGACGAGCTGAGCCAGAATATTGTTGCCGAAAAGCTCGGCTTCGCTCCCGACTGCGGAAAGAAGCTTGACGAGAATATCCCGGCAAGACCCCCGGTTATGTGTGCAGGCTGTCCGCACAGAGGACTTTTCTACACGCTCAAAAAGAATAAGCTCACCGTTTTCGGCGATATCGGCTGTTACACGCTCGGCGCAGTTCCGCCGCTTGCCGCAATCGACACAACGATTTGTATGGGCGCTTCCGTTTCCGGTATTCACGGCTTCAACAAGGCTAACGAGGGCAAGAGCGACGGCAAAACCGTTGCGGTTATCGGTGATTCCACCTTTATGCATTCGGGCGTAACCGGACTCATTAACATTGCATACAACGAATCAAATTCGACCGTTATCATTCTCGATAACTCCATCACGGGTATGACAGGTCACCAGCAGAACCCGACAACGGGCTTCAACCTCAAGGGTGACCCGTGTACAAAAATCGACCTTGAAACTCTCTGCCGCTCCGTCGGTATCAAGAGAGTCAGAGTCGTTGACCCGTATAACCTCAAGGAATGTGACGACGCGGTCAAGGAGGAGCTTGCGGCAGACGAGCCGTCGGTTATCATCTCCAGAAGACCGTGTGCGCTCCTTAAATATGTTAAGCACAACGGACCGATTACTGCCGATCCGACAAAGTGTGTCGGCTGTAAGTCCTGTATGAAGATAGGCTGTCCTGCCATCAGCATTGTTGACGGCAAGGTAAAAATCGACGCAACGCTTTGTACCGGATGCGGTGTTTGCAGTCAGCTCTGCAAGCTCGGCGCACTTCCGAACGGAAAGGAGTCCTGATTATGCAGACAAAAAATATTATGATCGTCGGAGTCGGCGGTCAGGGAACACTTCTTGCAAGTAAGCTTCTCGGCAGACTCCTGCTCGAAAAGGGCTACGATGTTAAGGTCAGCGAGGTTCACGGAATGAGCCAGCGCGGCGGCAGCGTTGTCACCTACGTCCGTTACGGAGACAAGGTTTATTCGCCGATCATCGACAAGGGCGAAGCGGATATCATCATTTCATTTGAGCTTCTTGAAGCGGCACGCTGGACGGAGTACCTCAGACCGGACGGAACGATAATCACAAACACTCAGGAAATTAACCCGATGCCCGTTATCACAGGTGCGGCGGAATATCCGACCGAGCTTGTTGAAAAAATCAAGGCTCTCGGCGTCAAACTTGACGCCATAGACGCCCTTTCGCTCGCCGAAGAGGCAGGCACGTCAAAGGCGGTCAACCTTGTACTTATGGGCAGACTTTCTAAGTACTTTGACTTCACAACAGAGGAATGGATGGCGGCAATCGAAAAGAGCGTGCCGGCAAAGTTCCTTGAAATAAACAAAAAGGCTTTCACACTCGGCAAGGACGCATAAACAGGAGACTTTTCTATGGAAAGATACTATCAGAAAGAAATTGAATGTGCCTCACCGGAAAAAATCCGTGAGCTTCAGGACGAAAGACTTGTTAAGCAGGTCAAACACGTTTGGGACAACGTCCCCTATTACAGAAAAAAGATGGAAGAAAAGGGCGTCACTCCCGACGACATCAAGGGCGTTGACGATCTTCACAAGCTTCCGTTCCTCTCCAAGGCGGATCTCCGCGACGCTTATCCTTACGGACTGCTTGCTTCTCCGTTAAAGGACTGCGTAAGAATCCAATCCACATCGGGCACAACGGGCAGACGTGTTGTCGCTTTCTACACTCAGCACGACATTGACCTTTGGGAGGACTGCTGTGCCAGAGCGCTCGTTGCGGCAGGCGCAACAAATGAAGATGTTGTTCAGGTCGCTTACGGCTACGGTCTTTTTACGGGCGGCGCAGGACTTCACGGCGGCAGCCACAAGGTCGGCAGTCTCACACTTCCGATGTCTTCGGGCAACACGGACAGACAGCTTCAGTTTATGACCGACCTTGAATCAACCATTCTCTGCTGTACCCCCTCTTACGCCGAATACCTTGCGGAAAACATCCACGAGCGCGGTCTTAGAGATAAAATCAAGCTCAAGGCAGGCATTTTCGGCGCAGAAGCCTGGAGCGAAAAAATGCGTCAGGAAATTCAGAATCAGCTCGGCATCAAGGCTTATGACATCTACGGTCTGACCGAAATCAGCGGCCCCGGCGTTGCATTTGAGTGTTCCGAACAGACAGGTATGCACATCAACGAGGATCACTTCATTGCCGAAATTATCGACCCCGACACGGGCGAGGTTCTTCCCGACGGAACTCAGGGCGAGCTTGTTTTCACTTCAATCACAAAGGAAGCTTTCCCGCTCCTCAGATACAGAACGCGCGATATCTGTGTCCTCACAAGAGAGAAATGCTCCTGCGGCAGAACGCTTGTTAAAATGTGCAAGCCGATGGGCAGAAGCGACGATATGCTTATCGTCAAGGGCGTCAACGTATTCCCGTCACAGATCGAAACAGTATTGCTCGAACAGGGCTATCAGGCTAACTACCAGATCATTGTTGACCGCGTAAACAACAGCGACACGCTTGAAGTTATGGTAGAAATGACTCAGGACAACTTCTCCGACAGTCTCGGCAAGATTACCGAAATGGAGAAATCCCTTGTTGCCTCTCTCAAGGCGATGCTCGGAATTTACACCAAGGTTCGCCTTGTTGCTCCCAAGTCAATCACAAGAAGTGAGGGCAAGGCAATCCGCGTTATTGATAAGAGAAAGATTTAAGGAGGCAGAACAATGTCAATTACTCAGATTTCGGTTTTTCTTGAAAACCGTGCAGGTCAGCTTTCGGAAATAACAAAGCTCCTGTCGGACAACAATATCGACCTCAAGGCTCTCAACATTGCGGAGACAGCGGATTACGGCATTATCAGATTGATTTCCGACGATTCCGACGAAGCCGCAAAGCTCCTGCGTAACAACGGATTTATCGTTACCGAGACCCCCGTTGCCGCCGCGGCTGTACCGAACAAGGCAGGCGGACTCAACGAGCTTCTCAACATTATATCGAAAGAGAACATCGACATTGAATATATGTATTCCGTATTCGGACAGAAAGATGGACTTGCGTATATGATATTCAAGGTCAAGGACGTTGACGGCTTCACCTCCGTGCTCCAAAAAAATTCGGTAGTTGTGGCAAGCGGTGCCGATCTCGGAATAAAATAAATATTGATTTTTCCCGATTGGCGGAGTATTATTTATATGTCATCAAATTAACAACAAGTCTGTCTCCGCTTATTGTAAGTGGAGGTGGACAGCTTGCGGTGGAAGAGATAAGTGTTTTTAAATACCTTTATCTTCTCTGTCGCATTGTTCCGTTTTCTTGAATTAGCCAAGGAATGACATAAAAATCTAAGCAAAATAAAATAAATCGACTTTCCTTTCGGTCGGTTTGTTAAGAAAGGAATATATAACAATGCAGGAATTAAGCAGAAAAAATGCACTTTTCACCGATTCTGTCATCAGAAGAATGACAAGAGTTGCTCTTGACTGCGGCGCGATCAACCTTGCTCAAGGCTTTCCCGATTTTGATCCTCCGAAAGAGATCACGGATCGTCTTGCCGAGGTAGCTCATATCGGCCCTCACCAGTACCCGATCACAATGGGTGCTCCGAATTTCCGTGAAGCGCTTGCAAGAAAGTGCGGTCGTTTTATGGGTCGCGAGCTTGACCCTAACACAGAAATGGTTGTTACTATCGGTTCAACCGAAGCTATGGTAGACACGATTTTCGCCCTCACAAATCCGGGCGACAGAATCGTTATGTTCTCACCCTATTTTGAAAATTACAGAGCGCAGGCTATTATGGCGGACTGCGAACCCGTTTTCGTTCCGCTTGTTCCGCCTGAGTTCAACTTTGACCCGAATGTTATTGAGGCAGAGTTCAAAAAGGGCGCAAAAGCAATTCTTATCTGTAACCCCTCAAATCCGAGCGGCAAGGTTTTCACCTATGATGAGCTGAGAACAATCGCCGATCTTTGCATAAAGTATGACGTTTATGCAATCATGGACGAGGTTTACGAACACATTATCTATGAGGGACACAAGCATACTTATATGAACAGTCTCGACGGAATGTGGGAAAGAACAGTTAGCTGTTCCTCACTCTCCAAGACATATTCAATCACCGGCTGGCGTCTCGGCTACGCTATCGCTCCGAAGCACCTCATGGACAGAATCAAGCAGTATCACGACTTCAACGCAGTCGGTGCAGCTTCTCCGCTTATGGAGGCTGCCTGCGTAGGTCTTAATATGCCCGACAGCTACTACGAGCAGTTCGGCGCACACTATGCTCACATGAAAAAGCTCTTCACAGAGGGACTTGACCGTATCGGTATTCCTTACACGGATCCGCAGGGCGCATATTTCGTTCTTGCCGACATTGCACCGTTCCTCAAGCCGGGTCAGTCCGACGTTGATTTCTGCCTTGAAATGGCTCAGAAGGTCGGCGTTGCCTGTGTTCCGGGAACATCTTTCTTCAATGAAAAAGGAATCAACAACATCGTTCGTGTTCACTTCGCAAAGAAAGACGACACGCTCAACGAAGCTCTTGAAAGACTTTCTCACATCAAAGAGAAAATGTGCTGAAACTAAAACACACAGCGAAAGTCGAATAATTTTCGGCTTTCGTTTTCTTTTTTTCTTGTTTGTGGTATAATATTATAAATTAAAAATTTCGGAGAAACCTATGAAAAAAGATACCGCCAAAAATATAATAAAAATTGTAATTGCCGCCGCCGTTTTTGTCACGGCGATAGTCAACTATGATTATCTTTCAAATCTTGACATCCGTGTTTTGATTGCGGGAGCTTCTTCAATTTTCATTGCCGAGCTTATTATTCTCGGCGTTTACGCCGTCAAAGCCGTTTTAATGGTTATACCGGCATCCCTTGTTTATATTTCCGTTGGTATGGCTTTCGACACCAAACGAGCGGTTATTGTCAATCTTCTCGGCATTGCAATTGAGGTCACGGTAACATTTTTTATGGGTAAATTTCTCGGCAAAGACGCCGTCGAAAAGAAGATCAGAAACACAAAAGCCGGCGATAAGTTTTTTTCCATGCTTGATAAAAACACAAATGCCGCTATTTTTTTGATGCGTCTTATCCCCGCTTTTCCGATAGATTTTTCATCTCTTTTCATGGGCGCGTTTGATTTTAAATTTTTACCATATTTGCTGCTTTCCGTTCTCGGAATTGCGCCGAGAGTCATCGCTTTTACAATTCTCGGCGACGGAATTTATGACCTTATTCCTATGAAATATATCGTTCTTGCCGCAATTTGCGCCATACCGATTGTAATTATTATATTGCTGGTAAAAAAATATGTCGGCAAGCGTAAAAAGTCAGAGGAAAATCAATAAATTTTTATAAAATCTCTTGCTAAAACACCAAAAATATATTATAATAATTAAGATATTGCAGGAGATTATATCTGAAGCATTATTTCAGTCATGTGGTGTGTTGGTCCTGTGCGACGGGGTGCCGCGAACCATGTCAGGCGGGGAACCGAGCAGCATTAAGCGGTTAACACCGTGCGACACAGTACGGCCTGCACACCATGTGACTGAGATAATGCTTTTTTCAATATTTAAGGAAAAAGGAGTGATATGTTTTGTACAGAGTTCTTTACAGAAAATGGAGACCTCAGACTTTCAGCGATGTTGTCGGTCAGGAGCATATTACTTCAACCCTTGCTCACGAAATTGAGTCAGGCAAGGTTTCCCACGCTTATCTTTTCACAGGCTCAAGGGGTACGGGTAAAACCACCTGTGCCAAAATTTTTGCCAAGGCTGTCAACTGTCCGCACGCTCACAACGGAAATCCGTGTAACGAATGTGCTGTCTGCAAAGGAATTGACGACGGTTCGATACTTGATGTCATTGAAATTGATGCCGCAAGCAACAACGGCGTTGACAATATCCGTGATCTTCGCGAAGAAGCAAACTATACTCCCGTCCACACAAAATATCGTGTGTATATAATCGACGAGGTTCACATGCTTTCAATCGGAGCCTTTAATGCCTTGCTTAAAACTCTTGAAGAGCCGCCGGAGCATGTCAAATTTGTGCTTGCCACGACCGAAGTGCATAAACTGCCTGCGACAATTCTTTCAAGATGTCAGCGTTTCGATTTTCACAGAATTACTCCGGAAAATATCAGTGAAAGGCTCAAATATGTTTCCGGCGAAGAAAAAATACAGCTTGATGACGATGCCGCATTGCTCATAGCAAGAATAGCTGACGGAGCTATGCGTGACGCTCTTTCAATTCTTGACCGATGTGCAGGAATCAGCGATCATGTCACGGCTGAAATTGTCAGCAACGCCGCAGGTCTTGCGGGAAAGGATCATCTTTTCAGCCTTGTTGACAACATAAACAAAAATAATCCGTCGGAGGTTCTTTCGATAATTGACAAGCTTCACCGAGATTCTTGTGATATGGAAAGACTCTGCTCCGAACTGATAAATCATTACCGCAATATGATGATTATCAAAACGGTAAAAGAGCCTCAGAAGCTCATTGTTTGCACGGATCACGATCTTGAACTATACAGAAAACAGGCCGACGAAACAAATCTTTATAAAATTCTTAATTGCATTTCAACGCTTGAAGAGGCTGAAGGTATCCTTAAAAACAGCACAAGCAAGCGCACCGAAATGGAACTGACTGCGATAAAAATGAGCGTTCCCGGAATTACCGATAAGAATACCGTTGTTGTCAGCGGCACAGGTAATTCTGAAATGCCGATTCAAAAAACAAATACAAATTCCGATACTACTGTTGAACAGAAAAAGGAACCTGAACGGATAATAAGCAACAATTCAACTGAGAAAATTTCAGAAAAACCGGAAGAAAAGCCAACCCACAATGATAACGAAGAGGATACAATATTCAATCAATGGGGAGAGGTTCTCGCTTTGCTTGATGTTTCGGACAAGCCTTTGACAGGTATTCTCGGAATGTCGTCCGCATACTTAAGAGGAGATTTTATCCTTATAAAATGCGATAATCCTGTATTTTCCCAGTTTATTCGTCAGGCAAATCATTCAACAGCTATAAAAAAGGCTATATTTGACGTGACCGGAAAAAAATATCGGCTCGGAATATACAAATCAAATGAGCCTGAAAGAAACATAAAAGATCCGTTGGCTGATTTGATAAATAAAATCAATTCATAAAATATATTTAACCAGAAAGGATAATTACAATGAAAGCAAGAATACCGGGTGCTCAGAATCAGGGCAATATGATGAAAAAAATTCAGCAGATGCAAGAGGATATGACAAGAATCCAGGAGGAAATTGAAGCTACCGAGTACACTTCTTCAGTCGGCGGTGGTGCAGTTGAAGTTACCGTCAACGGTTCTCATGAGGTTCTCTCAATAAAAATGCAGCCGGATGTTGTTGATCCCGAAGATATCGAAATGCTTGAGGATCTTCTTATTTCCGCTCTCAATGAAAGCATCAAGAAAGCAAACGACGCAATGGATCAGGGAATGGAAAAAGCTAAAGGCGGACTTTCCATTCCGGGACTGTTCTAATGGCACGCAATGTAATTCCACTGACAAATCTTATTGAGCAATTTGAACGTATGCCGGGAATAGGTCACAAAAGCGCACAAAAGTTAGCTTTCTACATTCTCGGAATGTCCGATTCTGACGCAAAAAAATTTGCCGATAATATTCTGTTGGCAAAGGAAAAAATACACCGCTGTAAGGTTTGTTGTGACCTCACGGACAGCGATATATGTTCTGTTTGCAGCGATGAGAAAAGAGACCGTTCCGTTATTTGCGTTGTTGAGTCATCAAAGGATGTTATTGCCATTGAGCGCACAAAGGAATATAACGGATTATATCACGTTCTTCACGGTTCAATTTCTCCGATGAACGGTATCGGTCCCGATGAAATAACCATAAAAGAGCTTATTTCGCGTCTCAGTGATGACAGCATAAAAGAAATCATTATGGCTACAAATCCGACCGTTGAGGGTGAAGCGACAGCGATGTATATTTCGCGGCTCATAAAACCGATGGGCATAAAAGTTTCGAGACTTGCTTACGGTGTCCCCGTCGGAGCGGATCTCGAATATGCCGATGAAATCACTTTAACAAGGGCCATTGAGGGAAGACAAATTCTGTAAAATTTTTCACACTTTTTTAAACATTCTTTCAACAGCTTTCAACATTTAAACATTGATAAATTGTTGACAGAATTTTTCACAAAATATTAAACAGAATTTCAACACCGGTTTTTTACTTTAAATAACGCTGTTTCAACATATTTACTTGTTTTCCACATTTTTAACAGCCCCTACTACTAATACTATAATATTTATATTATTTATTTTATCTGAAACCAAAAACTAAGAAATTTTGCTTCAATCAGAAGTAACCGTAACAGGAGGAATTTTAATGAAATTCGTATGTGAAACTTCAGTCCTCTCTATCGCCTGTCAAAACGTTCAGAGAGCAGTATCTTCAAAATCTTCCATTCCCGGAGCAGAGGGTATTCTTATTAAAACCACAGGAAGCGGTCTCTCTCTTACGGGTTATGATCTTGAGATAGGCATAAACACAAATATTTATGCCAAGGTCGAAGAAGAGGGAGCAATCATAATAAACGCAAAGATTCTCTGCGAAATTCTGCGTAAAATTCCCAATCAGACTGTTTCATTTGATTCAGACGAAAGAAACCTTGCCGTAATCAGAAGCGGCGATATAAAGTATGAAATAATGGGCATTTCGGCGGACGAATATCCGGAGCTTCCGACTGTTCAGGGAGGATTTTCAATCAATCTCAATAAAAAACAGCTTGAGGAGATGGTTAAACAGACCATCTTTGCCGTTGCTGTTACGGACACAAAGGTCGTTTACACGGGTATCAAATTTGAAATATCGGACAATGAACTGAAGCTTATTGCTGTTGACGGTTTCAGAATGGCAATAAGAAAAGAGTTTATTGATTATAAAGGTGAAGATATTACATTCATTGTTCCGGCGAAAACGATGAACGAAATTATTAAAATTTCGGTTGAAGAAGAAAATGAGGAGGAGACTGAAATTTCAATAGGAGTCGGAAAACGCCATATTATATTTGAAGTAAACGGATACAGCGTTATTTCACGCCTGCTTGAGGGAGAATTTCTTAATTATAAGTCAACTATTCCGACAACGGCGCAGACTACGGTTGAAGTTGATACAAGAAGCCTTATAGAAAGTATTGAAAGAACCTCTCTTATTATAACCGACAGAACAAAGAGCCTTATCAACTGCGTTTTTGATTCAGGTTTTATAAGAATTTCAAGTATAACTTCTCTCGGAACGGCGAGCGACAAGGTAAATGCCGATGTTGACGGAAGCAGGGTTGAAATAGGATTTAACAACAGATATTTTCTTGAAGCTCTCAGAGCCTGCAATACGGACAGAGTAAAAATTATTCTTAACGGCGCTGTTTCTCCGATACTTATTTTACCGACTGAGGGAGACAGTTTCACATTCCTTGTTCTTCCCGTGAGGTTAAAGAAAAATGGTTGATAAAAGAAAAATTAAATTAAAAATTAAAGAAAAAGAAGTAATAAAAAAACATATTTCAACCGACTTTATAAGACTTGATGCTTTTTTAAAGCTTTGTGATGCAGTTCAGTCCGGAGGTCACGCAAAAATTGTGATTCAGGACGGAGAAATAAAGGTAAACGGAGAAATCTGCGAACAAAGAGGAAAGAAGCTTCACGTCGGCGATAAGGTTGAATTTGAAAGAAAAATATATGAGATAATCTAAGAAAGGAAATGCCGAAAAAGGCTGTTTCTGCTGATTGTTATGAATATTGAAAGAGCTGTTATAAAAAATTTCCGTAATATTGAATATATGGAGTTTGAACCGGCTAACGGAATAAATGTTATTTACGGTGAAAACGGACACGGAAAAACAAACATAATTGAAAGTATATGGCTTTTTACGGGATGTAACAGCTTCAGAACAAGAAAAAATATTGAACTCATAAAAAAAGATGCGGAAACAGCAGAGCTTTTAACAAACTTTTTTTCAAATGAAAGAGAGCAGGATGCAAAGCTTATAATAAGTGATAAAAAAGAGGCATTTCTGAACGGCATAAAACAGATTTCACCGAGAAAATTTCTCGGTGAATTTCAGGCTGTTGTTTTTTCGCCGTCCGTTCTTTCTGTTATCAGAGACGGACCGTCGGAAAAAAGAAAATTTATCGACATTGCAATCAGTTTGATAAAACCAAATTATGCCGCTTTGCTTTCAAAATATAATAAAGTAATTGTACAAAGAAATTCATTATTAAAGCAAATAGGAACCGAAAAAAAAGGTGAAGATCTGCTTTTTGTTTTTGACGAAGAAATAGCGAGATATGGCGGAAGAATAATTGATTACAGACTTAATTATTTGAAAGATATGAAAGAGTTTGCGCCGCAGATATATTCCGACATTTCAAACGGACGCGAAAAAATGAAAATTATGTATGTAAACTCTTTGAAAGAAGAGGGAACAAACAACGTTGAATGGTCGGAAATATTGTATAAAAATCTTTCGGAAAATCACGAGAGAGACATTGCAAGACAGGCAACATCTTTCGGTCCGCATAAGGATGACCTTGAAATATATCTTGACGATATGAACGTCAGAAATTACGGCTCACAGGGACAGCAGCGTTCATGTGCTCTTTCATTAAAAATAGGAGAAGCAACCTTGTTAAAGAATATTTCCGGAGAACAGCCCGTTGCTTTAATGGACGATGTTATGAGTGAGCTGGACGAAAACAGACAAAAATATTTAATGAAATTTTTTGACGGCTGGCAGGTTTTTGTTACCTGCTGCGATCCGTCGCATAGAAATAAAATAAATTCCGATAAGGTTTTTGAAATATGTGACGGAAAAATAAAAGGAGAATAATTATGTTTCTTCATCTCGGACAGGATACGGTTATAATTGAAGACGATATAATAGGAATATTTGACCTCGATACAACAACAGTTTCAAAGCCGACAAGGGATTATCTCAAAACAATGCAGAAGAACGGAAATGTTGTAAATGTAAGCTATGATCTTCCGAAATCCTTTATAATTGCCTGCAAAAAAAAATCAAAGAAGAAAACAATGTATATTTCTCCGATTTCTACGGCAACATTATTAAAGAGATCCGAAAATGTAAATTATCTTAAAGATATAAAATAATGAAAGGAAAAATATGAAGACGTGTATTATTGATTGCGGCGGCGGACTCAGAGGAATTTACGGCGCCGGTGTTTTTGATTGGTGTCTTGATAATAATATTTCATTTGATATGATAATAGGAATATCGGCGGGAAGTGCAAATCTTGCTTCCTTTGCATCGGGACAGCGCGGCAGAAATTATCGTTTTTATTATGACTATCCTTTCAGAAAAGAATATATGAGTGTCGATAATTTTTTGAAGAAAAAATATTATCTTGATCTTGATTATGTTTATGAAAAGCTCAGCAACAGCGACGGAGAAAATCCATTTGATTTTGATAAATTTATTGAAAACAAAAGTGAAAAATATATTATAACAACGGACGCAAAAAGCGGACAGGCAAAATACTTTGACGCAAGCAAAATGGACAAAGATAATTATTGGTTATTGAAAGCGTCCTCATGTATTCCGGTTGTTTGTTCACCTGCTGTTGAGGATAACGTCAGATATTTTGACGGCGGATTAAGTGACCCTATACCTCTTGATTTTGCGATTGAAAAGGGCTGTGATAAAATAATTGTTATCTGGACAAAGCCTGTAAATGATATCGGAAATTTTAAGCTTGACGAAATGGCAGGACATGCTTTGAAAAAAAGCTTTCCTAATATTTCCAAGGATTTGTTGAACAGAAAAAATAAGGTTGAAGAAGCCCTGAAATATGCAAAAAAATTGAGCGAGGACGGTAAGGTTCTTATCATCAGTCCCGAAAGCATCGGTAAAATGAGCACGCTGACAAAGGATAAAGATGCCCTCGATATGCTTTACAAAACAGGTTACGGAGACGCAAAAAAAATAAAAGATTTTATAGCATAAAAAAACGGAAAGCCAATTAAGACTTTCCGTTTCTATTTTTATTTTTTACATTGCATTTACTGCGCTGTTAAGTTTAACAAGAGCAGATGAAACGTCCTGTGCCGTTGCAGTCGGATTACCGAGGACGGTACCCGCATTTATAAGAGCTGCGGAGAAGGTGTTATAAACTGATGAGCTGTAATCGTCAGAAGTATATGCCGAACGAATAGCCTCGTTATAAGCCGTTCTGAGCTCACTCTTGTTTACATAATTTGCATTGACAGTAATGTTGTAATAGTTATTATTCTGTCTCTTACCTCTGAGAGTGATTGTGTAAGCGGAAATTGTAAGTTTTTTTGTACCCTCGGCGCCGAGCTTATTCTCATAACTGATTCCATTATTATAAGCACAGCCGACCTTAGCAGAAAGGTTTGTTACCGTTGATGTTGTTCCGTCGGCGGTCTGTTTGATATAACCTGAAGCAACATCATCGCCCTGAATGTCACACTGCCAGAAGCCTATCTTAAGATTCGGAATCTGATTGAGATTTGTAACACGGCTTGAATCAACATAAACAGTACCTGTTCCGCCGTTTACGGTATGAGAATCCTTTGCATTTGATTTGTGGCTCCAGCTGCCGTATTCAACGCCGCCGTTTGTCGATTTGGTGAACCAATTGCCGATACCTGTATTTGAAGTAGGAGCTTTGTCAACAAAGAAATTCTTATTGCAGGTATATGATCCGCCCGTTACCGAACTGAATCCGGTACCGTAAAGAATGCCCTGATTGAATACATCTGTGCTGTATGTATGAACCTGTCTTATTGCAGAACCGATTTCCGCTGTATTCGGAGCGTAAACATAAGAATAAGCCTTTGCGGTTCTTGTTTCACCGTTCTTGAGAATGTATGTTGCTGTCCATTCAATCGTCTTGCCGCTTCCGGATGTGAGTGAAGAGTTAAGCTTACCGGAAGAAATTGCGGTTGAAAGAGTGCCGCTTGAAGCGCTGTTTCCGTTGGTATAGCTTACAGAAGCGTCGCTGACAGAAACCGTTACGCTTGTTGCCTTGTCACAGTTAAAATAGATATTGCCGCTTGTTTTTGATGCCTGAGCGGAAAGTGCGCCGTCCGCTTTATTTTCTCTGTCAACATAATACTGAAAACTGTTCATTGCGGAATTTGTAGGCTGAAGATAAATTGTTTCCGGAACATAAAAAACAGAGGTTACAACGCCTACATCGGGCTGAAGTGTGATATCAATTTTAATCTGTATTCCTGCATTGAGAGAAGCCTGTGTAACCGTGAACTTATCCGTCTTTGTTACATAGCCGCTTCTTGAAGCCGTGTACGTGTATGTGCCGGCGTCAAGTTTGTAATAATTATCGGAGTTGCAGGGCTCAACAACATTGCCGTTTGAATCCTTAACAGTAACAACTGTGTCAGAGGACGGAAGATTGAACTGAACCGTACCCTTTGTATACTCTGTCTTTGTAACAAGGAACGGCTGGGCGTAGCAGATACCGCCGTTACCGAGAACATAAATTCTTACATAAGAACCGATTTCGTCTTCGTAATCATTGAGGTCAAATATAATTGTCTGATTATCGCTGTCAACCTTTTTCTCTGCGATAACCTTACCGTCGGCAACCATCTTAACCGTATGTGCATTATATGGATTGACGGAAATCTGATTTGTTTCGTCATCTACATTAACTCTGCTGATCATCGGGAAAGCACCCTCTGCAACAAAACCATCGCCGAGCTCATTTTCCGTCTTGGCATATTTTGAGCAGGCAAAGAATGTACCGTTTTCCATACTTGTGCGGATATTTGCCTGTGTGTTTTCGGGCATTACAAAATACTGAGCGTTGTTTGCAACGTCGCCGAAATCGTGAGCGTCGTCCTCACAGAAGCCCCAAATATTTCTGCCCTGGGGAGCTGTGATTTTGAGTGTTTCGTCATAAAGATAACGATCATTATGAGTTCTGTTATCGGTTGTGTTGACAAGCTCCATACCGATACAAGCCGAATAATTGAGGAAGAGCTTTGAAAACCTTGAAACAAAGTCGGCATTGTAGGTGTTTATATCTTTTCTGCCGTCTGTCCACTCACCGACATGGTTGATATGGCAGATACCGCCGGCTTTCTGACTCTTTTGGATGGCTGTTTCCGGCCAATCGGCGTCAAGTTCAAGGTCACCGTGACCGCAGTCGGCAAAATAGCTGTTGACGTGACACTTGACTGTTGATGCGCCGTTGAGCTCAATGCCGAGAGGAACCTCTGTCATTCCGTCACCGCCGCGGTCGGAACCCGTAGTGATTTCCTGATATCTTTCCTTTGAGAGCTCGTCAATGTTTCCGTGCTTGAAATACTGATAGCCGAAAATTGAAAGTCTTGTCTGATCTTCTGTCCAGGAATAGTTGACTGTACCGTGGTCGGTAAGAGCAAGAGCCTGAAAACCGAGAGAATAATATTTTTCAATCATATCGTCAAGCTCGATGTCACCGTCACTTCTTACGGTATGGACATGAGTTGCTCCTTTATATGCCTTCCATGTATCCCAATCTACCGTCTTATACGGGTTGGTAATCTTGAAATCATATTTTCCGATTGAGTCATAACCCGAAGCGAGGGCTGTGAACGGAATATAAGCGATCAAAGACAAGGTCATGATCACGCTGATTAAAACGGATAAAAATTTACGCAAGGTAATTCCTCCCAATTCTTTTTCCCACAGAGTAGAATACCACTATTAAACAAAATAGTCAATAATTTTTGAAAAATTAAATAAAAAACATATTTTTTGCACAAATATGTATACTAAAAAAGCTGTTACAATAAGTTTCCCTATTGCAACAGCCATATTTTTTATACTCAAAGAATCTTAAACAAATACCTGAAGAACGATATGAAGTTTGAATAGAGCTTCTTGAAAACAGAAGGATTTTCTTTATTATCGTCTTTTTTGTCGGTATCCTCTGTCGGAGCTTCGGGCTCTTCCTTATCTTCAATGTTTTGAGAAATCATTGAGGAATATTCATCAAAAACGGAGAGAGTTTGGATATTCTCAATTTGGTCAATGCTTGAAACAAGCAGGCCTGCCTGATTGAGAAGTGAAAGGTCATATTCATCAATCACACCGTCGTGGTTACAGTCTGCCGCCATCTTCACCGCATCGTCGGGAACGAGCATTCCGCCGATTATCATTGAAGCTATTGTTGCGTCCTGACCGTCATAAATTCCGTCACTGTTCAGGTCACCGAAAACAACAACCGTGTATGAATTTATAACAACTCCGGTCTTGTCGTTGATAATTTCTATCTTGTCGCCTGTTTTCGGTTTGGTGTGATCTTCCATTAAAACGTGAGTACCGAGCTTTACATCAACGGTTTGATTGACCGAATCGGTTATATCTTTCAGAATACCGAAGCCGTAAATCAATGACGACTTGCTGTCAATGGTCAGCGGTCCGGGATTTTTAACAAGTGAAACATCAATCTTTATCTGAAGTCCGGCGTTGACCGCAGCCTGCGAAACCGTAAATCCGGCAGTCTTTGTAGCATAGCCGTCCTTTGACGCTGTGTAGGTGTAGTTACCTGCCGTAACAAGATAGTAGTTATCGGAGTTGCAGGGCTCAACCACGTTGCCGTCCGAATCCTTTACGGTGAGTGTAACGTTCGAATAAGGAATGTTGAACTGAACCGTGCTCTTCGCATATTCTGTCTTCTTTACAAGGAACGGCTGAGCGTAGCAGATACCGCCTTTTCCGAGAACATAGATTCTGACGTAGGAGTTGATCTGATCTTCATAGTCGTTAAGGTCAAAGGTAACGGTATCGTTATCATTTTCTACCGTCTTTTCTGCAATTACATTGCCGTCGGCAACCATCTTGACCGTGTGTGCGTTGTAGGGATTGACGGAAATCTGATTTGAAACGTCGTCAACATTAACTCTGCTGATCATCGGGAACGGTCCCTCTGCCTCAAATCCGTCGCCGAGCTCCCAATCATTTTTTGATGTTTTGGAGCAGGCAAAGAATGTGCCGTTTTCCATACTTGTGCGGATATTTGCCTGTGTGTTTTCAGGCATTACGAAATACTGGGCATTGTTTTCAACATCGCCGAAGTCATGGGCATCGTCCTCGCAGAAGCCCCAAATATTTCTTCCCTGAGGAGCTGTGATCTTAAGAGTCTCGTCGTAAAGATAACGGTCATTGTGAGTTCTGTTATCCTTAGTATTGACAAGCTCCATACCGATGCATGCCGAATAATTGAGGAAAAGCTTTGAAAACTTTGTGACAAACTCTTCATTATAGGTATTTATATCATGTCTGCCCTCTGTCCACTCGCCGACATGGTTGATGTGGCAGATACCGCCGGCAGCCTGACTCTTTTTAACTGCATCCTCAGGCCACTTTGAATCAAGCTCAAGGTCGCCGTGACCGCAGTCGGCATAGTAGCTGTTGACATGACACTTTGCCGTTGATGAGCCGTTGAGCTCGATACCGAGAGGAACCTCTGTCATTCCGTCGCCGCCGCGGTCGGAGCCCGTAGTAATCTGCTGGTATCTTTCTTCGGAAATTTCATCAACGTTTCCGTGTTTAAAATACTGATAGCCGAAAATCGGAAGTCTTGCCTGATCCTTTGTCCAGGAATAGTTGACTGTACCGTGGTCGGTAAGAGCAAGAGCCTGGAAGCCGAGAGAATAATACTTCTCAATCATATCGTCAAGCTCAATATCGCCGTCACTTCTTACGGTGTGGACGTGGGTTGCTCCTTTATACGCTTTCCAGGTGTCCCAATTTACCGTTTCATACGGATTTGTGATACTGAAATCAAATTTTCCGATTGTGTCACCCTGAGCGGCAAAAACCGTTACTGCAATATTTGCCGAAACCGAAAGGGCGAGAATTACACTCATAAGTATGGAAATAATCTTACGCACTTACATTCCTCCCAAAATTTATCCAATTTATAATTAGTTTATATTTTATGATAACAAATTAAAAATGAATAGTCAACAAATAATTTACATAAAACATACAAAACAAGGCAATTTTGCCCTTTTTTAAAAATATTTAATCTGAAAAAGAAAAAGCCAAGTCAATGACCCGGCTTTTTGGCGTCCCCGGCGGGATTCGAACCCACGGCCTTTCGCTTAGGAGGCGAACGCTCTATCCTGCTGAGCTACGGAGACTTGTTACCTGATTATTTTATCAAAATTACCTGTGCTTGTCAACTGCAAAAATGTATATTTCAATTGACTTTTAGGGTATGAAATGCTATACTTTTATATTGAATAAAATTGTAAAGTAGGCGATTTGTTTGAAAAAAACTTTGATTGTTATTTCTGCTTTATTACTCGTTTTTTCTGTCGGTCTTACGGCTTGCGAAAACAAGGATATTATCGTTGACGACAGCGGTTACAGCCATAAGGTTGTTACCAAGGAGGACGGCGGTATGCTTCAGGATAAATGGGGTCGCCTTATCATAGAAAAAACCGACGCCGCCGGCAACAAGGTGACAGAGCCCTACAATTTTCCGAAAAAGATCACCAATAAAAGCAATTCGAAAATTGAGAACGCCGTTGTCAGCATAAATGTACCGAGCGGCTGGGAGGTTTCAAAGGAAACTTCATTTATCAGAATCAAGCACAAGGGCAAATGTGTGAAATCGGGAGCGCCTGCCTGTCAGCTTGAGTTCGGCTACACAGAAAACAAGACGCTTCAGGAAGCGTACAATACCTACCTTAATCAAACAGCCAAAATCAACACGATCAGCGATCTGATTTCCGATATTACGGAATATGAGGTCACGCTGATGGGCAAAAATGCAAAGGCAATTTCATACCGCATTGATTCCGAAAATATGGATGTCTTTTATTTCTGCATTGACGACGGTGAGCCGATGATTGAGGTCACGGTGTTCGCCTATGATAAATGTTATGACAAGGATTCGATAGTTGAGCTCATAAATTCGTGTGCAACCGTCAAGGAGCTTCCGACGGATGACGCAGCTACAGAGACAACAATCCCGTTTACAAAGCTTGCCGAAAGACCAACGGCAGAAAATGATGAGTAAGGAGAAATGAGTATGTTATTTTCACAGGATATAGGTATTGATTTGGGAACGTCAAACACCCTTGTTTTTGTCAAGGGCAAGGGTATTATAATCCGCGAGCCGTCGGTCGTTGCGGTTGACCAGAGATTTACACCGGTCAAGGTCGTTGCCGTCGGTTCGGAAGCAAAAGATATGATAGGAAGAACTCCGGGCTCAATCGTTGCGCTTCGTCCGCTTCGCGACGGAGTTATTGCCGACTTTGACGCGACGGCGGAAATGCTGAAAAAGTTTATCAGAAAGGCGATAACGGCTTCGCCACTGAGCAAAACAAGAGTTATGATATGCGTGCCGTCGGGTGTTACAGAGGTTGAGCGCAGAGCCGTAAATGATGCCGCAAAATCCGCGGGAGCGAGATATGTCAGCCTTATCGAGGAGCCGATGGCTGCTGCGATAGGTGCAGGACTTGACGTTGAAAAGCCGGAGGGCTCAATGATTGTTGACATCGGCGGAGGTACTGCCGAGGTTGCCGTTGTTGCGCTGAGCGATATCGTTACTTCGCGTTCGGTTAAGGGTGCAGGCGACAGCTATGACGAGGCTATCATCAGCTATGTCAGAAAGAAATACAATCTTCTCATCGGCGAAAGAACGGCGGAGGATATCAAAATTCAAATCGGCTCGGCTTATGAATACGAGGGCGAGGGCGCAATAAACGTCAAGGGACGCAATCTTATTGACGGTCTTCCCAAGGATGTCGAAGTTACAGCCGCCGAAATCAGAGAAGCACTCAAGGAAAGCGTTTTCCAGATTATCGACGCAATCAAGGTTACGCTTGAAAACACACCGCCGGAGCTTGCCGCCGACATTATCGACAGCGGAATTACTCTGACGGGCGGCGGAGCGTTGCTCAGAGGACTTGACAAGCTCATTGAGCAGGAGGTCAAGATTCCCGTTACGGTTGCGGAAAATCCGCTTGACTGTGTTGTTGAGGGAACTGGAATTTGCCTTGAAAAGCGCCGCTGATGAAACTATTTACATACCAAGGAGGTGAAGAGGAATGAAAAAAATAATTAGAAACCGCGCATTTAAAGCGCTTATTTGTGTTATTGTCGCCCTTTCGCTCGGTGCGGTTATCGCGGCATACACACACAACAATTCAACGCCGCTCTCTTCGGCAACGAGCACGGTGCTTCATCCTCTTCAGCGTTTTTCCTCATATCTGAGCTACAAATTTTCCAATTTCAATGACAGCTTCAAATCCTCGAAAAAGCTTGCGGAGGAAAACAGCGAGCTAAAAAAGCAGATTGAGGAATATCAGAATGAGGTTATTGACTACAACAATATAAAAAAGAAGCTTGAAACCTATGAAGATTTCCTCGGCGTTAAGGAGGAAAACCCGGATTTCAAGTTTGAAAGTGCAAAAATAATTTCAAACGATTATGAAAATCCGTTCGCTTCTTTTACTCTTAATAAAGGAACAAACAAGGGAATAAAGGTAAACGATCCTGTTATTTACGGTAAAAATCTTGTCGGCGTTGTTGCAAGCGTCGGTCCGACATCGTGCACGGTATATACAATTTCAAATCCGAAAATGAACGTCAGCGTTTACGAGACCTACACAAATGAAATCGGATATGTTACGGGCACAGGAAAGACGCAAGACAGAGTTTACTGCAAGCTTCCGGGACTTAAGTCGGATTCGTCAATTTCGCCAAGCGGAATAATCTGCACGACGGGAAGCGGCGGAATTTACCCCAAGGATCTCATCGTAGGAACAGTCGTCAAGGTTGAGGACTCCAAGGAAGACAGCTCGTCCTATGCAACGGTCAGGTCGGCAGTCGATATTGAGGAGCTTTCCGAGGTTTTTGTTATTACCGAGTTCGAGGGACAGGGCGTAATAACCATTGCGGGTGACTGATATGAACTATGTTGAAGAGATGAGCAGAAAGGACAGCGTGAAGCGCAGAATATGGCTCGCGCTGATTGTTCTTGTAACGTTCCTTCTGCAAACAACAAAAGGATTCTTTTTCGCACCGTTCGGTATCCACGCCTGCCTGCTGATTCCGGCAACGGTTTGCGTGGCGATGTTTGAACGTGAATTTTCGGGCTTGTTCTACGGACTTGCGGCAGGTATGATGCTTGAAGCGGTCAGCCCGGACAGCGTTTGCTTCAATTCGGTTATGTTCACGCTTATCGGATTTACGACGGGTATACTTATCACATATCTGATACGAAACAACCTTGTGAGCGCGCTGATTTTCACGTTTGTTTTTACGCTTGTTTACAATACGCTGTACTGTCTGTTTTTCTTTGTCTTTGACAGCGTGGAAATAACGCTTGCGTTTTATCTCAAATATTATTTTGTATCGGTGATTTACACGACAATTTTCACGCCGCTGTTTTATTTTATAGTGCGTGTCATTGTCAAAAAGTATAAATAAAAAAAAATTAAAGCAAAGGAGTGAAAACAATGAGATTTGCCCGTGAAGAGAAAAAAGGAAGATTTATCGCGATGATAGTCATCTTTGCGAGTCTTATTTCCGTGTTTGTTTTTACTCTTTTGAAGAATCAGGTTATTGACGGAAAAAAAGACACGGCGTCGAATACCGCTTCGGTTGAATCGACCGAGGTCAAGGCGCTGAGAGGTCAGATACTTGACAGAAACGGAAACGTTATCGTCGGCAACCGTCAGGGCAACGACGTTGTTTTCCTCGCTTCGGATTTTCCCGAATATTCAAAGCAGGAAGAGCGCAACAAGATTATTAAATCCCTGATCGACCTTTTTGAGCAGAACAAGGTCAAGTGGAACGACGATATTCCGATTGTTATGGATTCCAACGGCAATTATCAGTTTGCCAAGGACAGGGACAAGGATATCGAAACAATGAAGTCGCGCGATATTCTTCGTCTCAACAAATATGCAACGGCGGACGACTGTATGAACGAGCTCATTGACAGGTATAAGCTCCAGAGCTATTCAAAGGCAGACGCGAGAAAAATCGCTTCCGTTTGCTACCAGATGAAGATCGGTCTTTTCAATTCCGCAAATCCCTACACCTTTGCAACGGACGTCAGCGACGAGGTTGCCTCGGTAATTAAGGAAAACAGTAATTTCTATAAAGGCGTTGATGTTCAGGTTGTAAATTACCGCGAATATGCCGATGGAACTATCGCTCCGCACATTATCGGTGTTACGGGCGTTATCAGCGCGGAGGAATACGCGCAGCTTAAATCGGACGGTTACGCGATGGACGACATTGTCGGCAAGAGCGGCATTGAACAGCTTTTTGAAAAGGAGCTGAAAGGAAAGAACGGAACGAAAATTGTTACGACTGCGCTTGACGGTACACAGACGACTAAAACCATTGATTTGGAAAACGGTGAAAATGTTGTTCTCACCATTGATGCCGCATTGCAAAAGGTTACGCAGGATGCGCTTGCCGAAAAATGCAAATCGCTTTCGAGCGCAAACGCGAGCGGCGGCGCGGCAGTTGTTATGAACTGCAAGACGGGTGAAATTCTTTCGATTGCGACCTATCCGTCGTACGACCTTAATTCATACTACAAAGACTATTCTAAGCTCGCGAAGGATTCAAATTCCCCTCTTTTCAACCGCGCGCTTTTGAGCACCTACGCTCCCGGTTCGACCGCAAAGGTTTCGACGGCGATCGGAATCCTTGAAGAGGGCGTTGCCGACGAGAACTCGACGATCGAGTGTACGGGAACATATAAATACGGACTTGTCTGTAACAACAACCCCGAAACCACAACGATTGACATAAGAACCGCTTTGCAGGATTCCTGTAATATTTATTTCTACCACTTCGGCGGCGAGCTGCTCGGCATTGAAAAGATGAATATGTACCGCGAGATGCTCGGACTCGGACAGCCTACGGGAATCGAGCTTTACGAGAACACGGGTGTTCTTGATTCTCCGAGTTACCGAACCTCTATCGGTCAGACATGGCAGACAGGTTTTTCGCTCCAGTCGGCGATCGGACAGGCAGGCAACCTTTTCACTCCGCTCCAGCTTTGCAATTATGTTGCGACGATAGCCAACGGAGGTACAAGGTACAGCGCACACATTGTCAAGTCCGTTCTCTCCTCCGACAATTCAACGGTTATAATGGAAAAGGAGCCTGAGGTAGTCTGCGAAACGGGCTTCAAAAAGAAAAACATTCAGATTATTAAAGAAGGTATGCACCGAGTTGCTACTGTTACTCTTGAGGGCAGCTTTGATGACACTATTGTTGACGTGGCCTGTAAGACGGGTACTTCGACCGTTGAAAAGACGATTAACGGACAGAAAGGTATCTATACCAACGGATTTCTTATCACCTTTGCTCCTTATGACGACCCCGAAATTGCGGTTGCAGTTGCGGTTGAGGGAGCATATTCCGGCGGTAGCCTTGCTCCGGTTGCTTCGTCAATCTATAACTATTATTATAAGAACAAAACTACTGTTTCCGACAACAACAGCGAAAATTATGATGATACGGATAACAGCACAAATACCGACCTTTTAAGATAAAAGAAGGATGTGAGGGAAAATGGCACGAAAAATAATATTTGCTTCCGGAAAGGGCGGCGTGGGTAAATCAACGCTTACCGCCGGCATTGCTATTGAGCTTTGCAATATCGGACAGAATGTTTTGGTTGTCGATTTTGATATCGGAATGGGCTGTTTGGATCTTATTCTTGCGTCCGACGACACGGGAATTTTCAACTGGGGCGATGTTGTTAAGGGTGCCTGTGAACCTATGCAGGCTCTTCGTTCCACGATCGGTCCCTCCCTTTTGACCGCTCCGGGAAGCTTTGACGGCGAATATACGGAAGAGAAGATTAAGAAAATGATTGATTTTTATGACGATCATTTTGATTACATTCTTATGGACGCTCCGGCAGGAGTAAGCGGTGGCTTCTTGCTTGCTGCAGCGTGTGCCGACGAGGGAATTATTGTTTCCACAGCCGATGAGGTCTGTGTTCGCGTCGGTGCTTTTGCCGCGGACAGGCTGAGTGAACTCGGCGTTCCCGACGTTAAGCTGATAATTAACCGATTCAGCAAAAGACAGACCGCGCAGGGTCATTACCTCAACATCGACGAGGTAATTGATTCAACCGTGCTCCAGCTTGTCGGTGTTGTTCCGGAAGACAAAAAGCTTTCTTATTGCTCGGTTATCGGAATGAGAACGCTTGACAGCTCAAAGGCAAAGGAAGCATTCAGAAGGATTGCATTGCGCTTTGAGGGAATGAATATCAATTTGAAGCTGTGAGGATTTGAATAATGCTTGACTGTTCTACGATCGCCGCCATATCCACACCGTTGGGTACCGGCGGCGTCGGAATTATAAGAATTTCCGGCGAAGAATCAATAAAAATTGCCGACAGTATTTTTTCCGCATTTTCAGGAAAGAAGCTTTCGGAGTCAAAGGGATACCGCGCGCACTACGGCAGAATAATTGACGGAAAGACTGCCGTTGACGATGCGGTTTGTCTTGTTTTTCGCGCCCCGCACAGCTACACGGGCGAAGATGTTGTTGAAATAAATTGTCACGGCGGAGTTTTTTTGATGAAAAAAATACTTCGTCTTATTCTTGAAAACGGTGCTTCCCCTGCTGCACCCGGCGAGTTTACAAAACGCGCTTTTCTCAACGGAAAGCTTGACCTCTCAAAAGCGGAGAGTGTTATGACTTTGATTTCGGCTCAAGGTGACCAGGGCGCAAACGCGGCATACAATCTGCTTGAGGGTTCGCTCAGCAAAAAGATAAACGAAATAAATTCTTCGCTTCTCTCCGTCGCGGCTCACATTGCCGCTTGGGTCGATTATCCCGACGATGAAATTGAAGAGCTCGGTGATGAAGAGATAAAGAAAACTATAAATAATGCCAAAATAGAAATAAACATTTTGCTTTCCAAATTTGACAGCGGTATGGCAATCACTTCGGGTGTTGAAGCTGCAATTGTCGGCAAGCCGAATGTCGGAAAATCCACGTTAATGAATCTGATGACGGGCTACGACCGCTCTATCGTTACTGAGATTGAGGGAACAACGCGTGATGTAGTCGAAGAAACAATAAATCTTGACGGATGTATTCTGAAAATTTCCGATACCGCAGGAATGAGAGAAACAGGTGACCCTGTCGAAAAAATCGGCGTGGAAAGAAGCCGCAAAAAATTGGAGAGAGCGGCGATTATTTTTGCTGTTTTTGATTCGTCAAAAGCACTTTCCGAGGAAGATAAGGAGCTGATTGAGCTCTGCCGCGAAAAAAACGTTATACCTATTATAAATAAGTCGGATCTCGAATCGGAGCTTGATATTGATTACGTCGAAAATAGGCTCGGAAAAGCGGTCTGTATTTCGGCAAAGCTCGGAGACGGATATGATGAGCTCTGCGAGCGCGTCACAACCATGCTCGGAGTCAAGGATTTTGATACGACGTCTGCAATGCTTGCCAACGAGAGGCAAAGGCTCTGCTGCCAGAGAGCCGAGAGCGCATTGAACGATGCCGAAAACGCTTTGAATATGGGACTTACGCTTGATGCGGTCGGTGTTTGCATTGATGATGCCATTGCCGCCCTGCTTGAGCTGACAGGACAGAAAGCAAGCGAAGCTGTTGTCGATGAAGTGTTTAGACAGTTCTGCGTAGGAAAATAAACGAAAAGAGAAGTTTTATGGAGTATTTTGCAAAGGATTATCAGGTCATAGTTATAGGCGCAGGACACGCAGGAATCGAAGCGGGTCTTGCTTCGGCACGCCTTGGCTGTGAAACCTGTGTGTTTACGATAAACCTTGATTGGGTCGGCAATATGGCGTGCAATCCGTCGATCGGCGGCACTTCAAAAGGACACCTTGTTCGTGAAATTGACGCTTTGGGCGGCGAGATGGGAAAAGCCGCAGATGCAAATACCTTGCAGAGCAGAATACTCAATCTCGGCAAGGGTCCTGCGGTGCACAGCCTGCGTGCACAGATTGACAGGCGTTTGTATTCCGACTATATGAAGCACGCTCTTGAGCTTCAGAATCATTTGGATCTCAGACAGGGCGAAATCGTTGATATATGCAAGCTTGAGAACGGCAAGTGGCAGTTAAAAACACATCTTGAGGCGGTTTATACTGCGGACTGCGTGGTTCTTGCGACCGGAACGTTCCTCAGCGGCAAGGTTTATGTCGGTGATGTCTCCTACGAGAGCGGACCTGACGGAATGTTTCCTGCGAAAAAGCTCGGTGAAGCCCTCAAGAGAATAGGCGTTCCGACAAGGCGCTTTAAAACAGGAACACCGTCGCGTGTCAACAGAAAGACGGTTGACTGCGAGAAACTCGAAATTCAGAACGGCGACGAGAGAATCGTTCCGTTTTCATTTGATAACAGAAGCGATGTAAAAAACAAGCTTCCGTGCTACATAACCTACACAAATCCTGAAACCAAAGACGTTATTTTGAAAAATTTGCACCGTTCCCCTCTTTACAGCGGCAAAATTGACGGCAAGGGACCGCGCTACTGTCCGAGCATTGAGGATAAGATAGTCAGATTCGCTGAAAAAGAACGGCATCAGATTTTTATTGAACCCTGCGGCGAGCACACCGAGGAAATGTATCTCCAGGGACTCTCATCTTCTTTGCCAGAGGACGTTCAGCTCAAATTTATAAGAACGATACCAGGCTTGGAGCACGCAGAGCTGATGCGAACAGCTTATGCTATTGAATACGACTGTGTTGACCCGCTTGCACTTAAACCAAGCTTGGAATTCCTTGACTATAACGGACTTTTCGGTGCAGGACAGTTTAACGGCTCGTCAGGCTATGAAGAGGCCGCCGCACAGGGATTGGTTGCTGGAATCAATGCCGCAAGGAAGGTAAACGGACAAAAACCGCTTATTTTGGAGCGTTCGGGTTCATATATCGGCACATTGATTGATGATCTGGTCACAAAGGGCTGTTCCGATCCTTACAGAATGATGACCTCACGCTCAGAATACCGTCTTTTGCTCAGGCAGGACAACGCAGACCGCCGTCTTACGCCGATAGGACACGAAATCGGACTTATCAGCGACGAAAGATATGATAAGTTCTTGAAAAAGCTTGATTTGATAGCCGAAGAAAAGAAAAGAACCGAAAAGACGGTTTTTGCGCCGTCGGAAGAGTTGAACAATATACTTGTTTCACGTGAAACATCACCGGCAGCGACGGGAGTACGGCTTTGTGATTTGCTGAAACGGCCGCAGATCGGATATGACTGCCTTACGCCGATTGATCGAGACAGACCCGATTTGCCGTATGAAATCTTTGAACAGGTTGAAATTGACACAAAATATGAGGGATATATCAAAAGACAGCAGGCTCAGGTCGATGAAATGCACCGTTTAGAGGTTCAGACCTTGCCCGAAGACATTGATTACAATTCAATTCTCGGATTGAGACTGGAAGCAAGAGAAAAGCTTACTAAAATCAGACCCCACAGCATAGGACAGGCTTCGAGAATATCGGGAGTGAGTCCGTCCGATATTTCCGTCTTACTCATTTACCTTGAAAAGGAGCGAAAAAATGATTGATAAGGTCATTTTAAAGGAAGAAGCAGAAAAACTCGGCGTTTCATTAGATAATACTGCGCTTGACAGGTTTGACATATACGCCGAACGCCTAGTTGAAACGAATAAAACCCTTAATCTTACTGCAATTACCGACCCTGAGGGAATCCTATACAAGCATTTTATTGATTCGCTTTCGCTTTTGAGCTGTGTTGATTTGCAGATGGGCGCAAAGGTTATTGACGTCGGCACGGGTGCAGGCTTTCCGGGTGTTGTTTTGCTGATTGCAAGACCTGATTTGAAAATGACTTTGCTTGACGGAACAAACAAAAGGCTTGTTTTTATTGATTCGTTGCTTCGTGAGCTCGGACTTAATGCCGATATAGTTCATCAGCGTGCCGAACTTGCAGGCAAGGACGCAGATTTTCGTGAGAAATATGATCTTGTAACGGCGCGTGCCGTTGCCAATCTTAACACTCTCGGCGAATACTGTCTTCCGTTTGTCAAGGTCGGCGGAATTTTTGCTCCGATGAAAGCCGCAAAAACCGACGAAGAAATTACAATGTCCGAGGGTGCGATAAAGCTTCTCGGCGGCAGAATCAGGGAAACAAAGCATTTCAATATTGAAAAATGCGGAGACCGATACATTATTATTACCGAAAAAATATCGCAAACTCCGTCAAAATATCCGCGTGCTTCGGCACAAATATCAAAAAAACCGCTCTGATAAACAAAAAATAAAAAGAATAAGGTGTTTTTCGGTCAATGAAAAACAATGGACAACCTCCTTTTGTCGTGTTACATTATTTTTGTGGTACGTCTTAAGGAGGTTTTTATATGCTCAAAAGCCAAACTAAATATAAAAAGAGCAACGAAGTGGTTTTATTGCCGGCACGCTTGATTCAGCCGAATCCTCACCAGCCGAGAAAGAGCTTTAACTGGGACGATTTGGAGGGTCTTGCCGAAAGCATACACTACAACGGTCTGCTCCAGCCGATAACCGTCAGAAAGAAAGAAAACGGTAAATATGAGCTGATTTCGGGTGAACGCAGACTTCGCGCCTGCAAAATGGCTGGTCTTTCGTCCGTTCCGTCGATTATTGTTGACGTTGACGAAGAAAAGTCTGCCCTGCTTGCCGTCATAGAAAACCTGCAGCGTGAAAATCTGCATTTTTTTGAGGAAGCCATGGCAATTGAAAGACTTATAAAGGGTTTTGGTTTCAGTCAGGAGGAGGTTGCGCGAAAGCTCGGAAAGTCTCAATCGGCTTTGTCAAACAAACTGAGAATCCTGCGGCTGCCCGACGAGATCAGATACAGCGTTATGCTCTACGGGCTTACCGAAAGGCACGCAAGGGCGCTGCTTCGGCTGCCGAGCGTTGCAATGATGGAGCAGGTTCTTGATACGGTAGTTGAACAGGGGCTCACCGTGAATGCGACGGAGCAGCTTATAACGGATCTGCTCAATAAAACGCCTGAAAAAGAAAAGAAAGGCAAAAAGGTTATGGTGTTCAAGGATGTCAGAATATTTATAAACACACTTAACCACGCCGTGAGCACAATGCGTAAGAGCGGAATAAACGCAACGGCGGAGAAAAATGAAACCGAGCATTACATAGAGTATATTGTGAAGATAAACAAGCCGGATTCCGGCAAATAAATCTTGAGGGGTTGTCGCTTCTGGCAGCCCTTTTTAAAATGTTTCACGTGAAACACTAAAAAAATCAATTTTTTTACTTTTCTTTTATATGTATATGTGATATAATCTTTGATACGGAGAAAATACAAGGAAGTGAATATATGGCGAAAATTATTGCGGTAGTAAACCAAAAGGGCGGAGTCGGAAAAACCACCTCGACGGTTAATCTCACCGCATCTGTCGCTGTGAAAGGACAGCGTGTCCTTTTGATAGACATTGATCCGCAGGGCAACGCGACAAGCGGACTCGGAATAAACAAAAGAGAGCTGAAAGCCTCGTCTTATGACGTGATAATCAACTCAATGCCGATTGAAAAGGCAATTCAGAAAACGGATTTTGAAAATCTGTGGCTGCTTCCCTCGAATATGAACCTTGCGGGAGCGGAGCTGGAGCTTGTTGATATGCAGCGCCGCGAAACCAAGATAAAAAATGCCGTTGCGTCTGTCAAATCACAGTATGACTTTATTTTTATGGACTGTCCCCCCTCTTTGGGCTTGATAACGCTTAATGCCCTTTGCGCCGCAGACACGGTGCTTGTGCCGATTCAATGCGAATATTACGCGCTTGAGGGACTTTCACAGCTTATGTCGACAATTCGTCAGGTCAAAAGGCTTTATAATCCGTTGATCGAGATGGAGGGCGTGCTCCTGACAATGTATGACGGCAGACTGAACCTGACCCACCAGGTTGTCAATGAGCTTAAACGCTTTTTCCCCAAGAAGGTGTACAGCACGGCGATTCCGAGAAACGTTAAGCTTTCCGAAGCGCCGAGCTACGGACTGCCAATACATTATTACGATAAAAATTCCAAGGGTGCGGCGGCCTATGACGCCCTTGCAGAGGAATTTTTGAAGTTGAACGGTAAGGAGGTAATCTGATGGTAGCAAAAAAAGGAGGACTCGGCAGAGGGTTGGATTCACTTTTTGCCGATAATTCCGTTGAAGAAATAAACTCGTCTGTAAACAAGCTTCGCATAATGGAGATTGAACCCAATCATGACCAGCCGCGAAAGGACTTTGATGAAAAAGCTTTGTCGGAGCTTGCCGAAAGCATTGAACAGCACGGTGTGCTTCAGCCTCTTGTTGTACGGCCGCTGACGAACGGCGGATACCAGCTTGTTGCCGGAGAAAGACGCTGGCGCGCGGCAAGAATAGCGGGGTTGACGGAGGTTCCCGTTGTTATAAAGGAGCTCACCGACGAGGAAGTTATTGAAATTGCGATGATTGAAAACCTCCAGCGCGAGGACCTCAATCCGCTTGAAGAAGCGCTCGGTTATCGCTATATGATGGACGAGCTTAAAATAACTCAGGAACAGGCGGCGGAAAAGGTCGGAAAGTCACGTCCTGCCGTTGCAAATGCGTTGAGATTGCTCAAGCTCCCCGACGAGGTTCGTGAAATGGTGAAGAACAATCTCCTCTCCCCCGGTCACGCGCGTGCGCTTCTCGGCTTTGACAATGACGAACTTATAATTCAGACCGCGAAAAGAATTGTGAAAGAAGATCTTTCGGTTCGTGAGGTTGAGAGTTTGGTCAAAAAATCAAAGAAAGCACCAAAAATTCCCAAACAGCAAAAAAGAGACAAGTTTTTCAGCGAAGTGGAGCTTGCTCTTATTGATAACCTTGGCAGAAAGGTTAAAATAAAAGAGTCCAAGCAGGACGCAGGCGTTCTTGAAATTGAATTTTTTGACAAGGACGATCTTGAAAGTCTTGCGATGAAACTTGAGAATTACGGTAAATAATATATTGGAGTGGTAAAAATGTTAGATATCAAACTTATTCGTGAAAATCCCGAAATGGTAAAATCGGCAATGAAAACAAGAAACAAGGATATGGACGCAACCGTTGACGAAATCCTTGAAATTGACGCACAGCGCCGCGAGCTGATGAAAGCAACGGACGCGCTCAAGCAGGAGCAGAATGCCGCAAGCAAAAAAATCCCTCAGATTAAAAAAGAGGGCGGCGACATCTCCGAAATTATGGCAAGAATGAATGAGATAAAGGCAAAAATAAAGGCTGACGACGCTAAAATCGCCGAGCTCGACGCCAAGCAGAAGACTCTCATTTATGAATTTCCGAACATTCCGAACAAGAGCGTGCCGATCGGCAAGGACGACAGCGAAAATGTTGAAATCCGCCGCTGGGGCGAGCCGAGAAAGTTTGACTTTGATTATAAGGCTCATTGGGATATCGGCGCTGATCTCGGAATACTCGATCCGGAAACTGCCGCAAAGGTAACGGGCGCACGTTTCCATTTTTATAAGGGTCTCGGCGCGAGACTTGAAAGAGCGATTATCAGCTTCTTCCTCAACACTCACACGGAGCACGGCTACACCGAGGTGCTTCCGCCGTTCCTTGTAAACAGAGCCTCGATGACGGGCACAGGTCAGCTTCCCAAGTTTGAGGACGACGCGTTTAAGACTACGGACGACCTTTTCCTCATTCCGACCGCAGAGGTTCCCGTAACCAATATGCACAGAGATGAAATTCTTGACGGCAGCAAGCTTCCCATCAAGTATTGTGCTTATTCAGCTTGCTTCCGTGCCGAGGCAGGTTCGGCAGGACGCGACACAAGAGGACTTATTCGTCAGCACCAGTTCAACAAGGTTGAGCTTGTTAAATTTGTTGACCCGGAGACCTCTTACGATGAGCTTGAGTCGCTCACAAACGACGCGGAAAGAGTGCTTCAGCTTCTCGGTCTGCCCTACCGTGTTGTCTGCCTTTCAACGGGCGATATCGGCTTCTCCTCGGCAAAGACCTATGACATCGAGGTTTGGATGCCGTCCTACAACAGATATGTTGAGATTTCCTCTTGCTCCAACTTTGAGGACTTCCAGGCTCGCCGCGCGGCAATCAGATTCAAGAAAGATCCGAAGAGCAAGGCACAGCTTGTCCACACGCTCAACGGTTCGGGTGTAGCTATCGGAAGAACAACCGCCGCGATCCTCGAAAACTATCAGAATGAGGACGGAACTGTTACTGTTCCCGAAGTTCTTGTACCGTACATGGGCACGGATATTATCAAATAATTAACGCCGTTTTAACAGAGTTTAAAACCTTTTGAGGTGCGTTAATTTTATATCAATTTCACATTGACAAAAAGGATAAAAATGATATAATTATCCTGTAATAAAACAAAGGAGTGTTTTTTATGCCACTTGTAACAACCACAAAAATGTTCAAAGACGCTTATGAGGGCGGCTACGCCATCGGAGCGTTCAACGTAAACAACATGGAAATAATCCAGGGCATCGTTGCAGCAGGAAAGAAGCTCAACGCTCCCCTTATCCTCCAGGTTTCCAAGGGTGCCCGCGCTTATGCGAACCACCTTTATCTCGTAAAGCTTGTTGAGGCAGCTGTTGAGGAGTCCGGTCTTCCGATCGCACTTCACCTTGACCACGGCCCGGATTTCGAGACCTGTAAGGCTTGCATCGACGGCGGTTTCACCTCCGTTATGATCGACGGTTCTTCACTTCCTTACGAAGAGAATGTCGCTCTCACAAAGAAGGTTGTTGACTATGCACACGCTCACGGCGTTGTCGTTGAGGGTGAGCTCGGACAGCTTGCAGGTGTTGAGGATGAAGTCAGCGTTAATGCTGAGGACGCATCTTACACAAATCCCGATCAGGTTGAGGATTTCGTAAAGCGCACAGGCGTTGATTCACTTGCTATCGCTATCGGCACAAGCCACGGCGCATACAAGTTCAAGCCCGGCCAGAAGCCGCAGCTTCGTTTCGACATTCTTGAAGAGGTTTCAAAGAGACTTCCCGGTTTCCCGATCGTTCTCCACGGTGCATCTTCTGTTATTCCTGAGTTTGTTGAGGAGATCAACAAGTACGGCGGAAGCATGCCGGACGCAATCGGTATTCCTGAGGATATGCTCCGTCAGGCAGCAACAATGGCAGTCTGCAAGATCAACATCGACTCAGACCTCCGTCTTGCAATGACAGCAGCTATCAGAAAGCACTTTGTTGAGCATCCGAGCGATTTCGATCCTCGTCAGTATCTCAAGCCCGCCCGTGACGCAATCGAAGGAATGGTTGAGCACAAGATCAACACAGTTCTCGGCTGTGCAGGCAAAGCATAATCAAAGAATAAAATTAAATCGACACGGCTCAAAGTCGTGTCGATTTTTTTGAAATTAAGGAGGCTTATTATGGATTTATGTGCTTTGATTATATCCATATCCGCTTTTATTCTGTCTGTTTTTCAGTTTGTACGAGATTCGTCAAGACAGAAAAAAGAATCAACTCTTATAGCATATAACGAGTTGCAGGATGATGTTTTTTCTGATCTTACTACTTATCCATATCCTATGCCAAAAATAAGTCATGGTAGTGAAGACTGGAAAAAATTTACCACATACCTTGCAAAACTTGAGAGATTCTCTGTCGGAGTTAATACCGGGGTTTATTCATTGCAAATTCTTAATTGTCTTGGAGGGGCATATTTTATTCGCGAATTTGAAAAACTTAAACCAGTTATAGAAGAAAAAAGAAAAAAAAATACAGTTCCCGGCGGACATTATGATGAGTTTGAAAAAACGGTTAATAGATTAAAAGAATACAGAGAAGCAAAGAGCAAGATTAAAAGAATGTTTTTAAAAATTAAATGGATGACAAATTCATTTGAAAAATAAGCCATAGCCGTCGGCTTTTATCGTCGGTTATGGTTTAACTAAATCAAAAATGTTTATTACAAACAGTCCTTTCTTTTTTGCATAATTTACCGTATAGGAAGTTCCGCCAAAATTTCTTTCAAGATAACAAATGCAAATTTTGCTATTATCAACTAAATGACGATTTCGTTTTAAAGTACACCCATTTGAGTATTCATCTGTTATATATACAATTTTATCCGCTTGGTTTTTTATTTCAAAAAATGTTTTCTTTTCTTCAATGCTCCAATATTTAAAATGATTTCTGCAAGGTAAAACGAGAATCAATTTAATAAAACTATAATCTTTTTTTAGTTTTATAATAGTTAGGGCTGAAATAATATCAAAGCCTAAGGCTCCACCTACTCCAAAAAAATAATACCCGTTTTGTATAAGCAAAACGATAACTTCTTCAAGTATTTTTGATATAACATCATACCTTTGCGTTGGAATGTTTCTATGACCTGTAAAACATACAGTTTTTTTCATTTATACAACACCTCAAAATAATTATATCGCCAACTGTTTAAAAAAGTCAACAATATGCGATTAATTTTTTAACTAATTGTTGATATAATTTAACAGAAATAGAGGTGAGCCAATGTTAGACTATGAAGAATTTTTAAAAGAAGTCGGTCAGAGAATTACGGACAGAAGAAAAAGGTTGGGATTGACACAGGAAGCATTGGCGGAAATGGCTGATGTGACGACGCAATTTGTATCGTATGCGGAGTCGGGAAAAAGGGCGATGAGACCGGAAAATCTGATGAAAATTGCATCGGCTCTCGGTGTCAGCACGGACTATCTGCTGACCGGTGAAATAATTGATAAGGATATTTCGATTATTTCGGAAAAGATGAAGAATTTATCTTCTTCGCAGGTAAGAATTATTGAAAGCATAATCGACGAGTGCAATAACCTGTTTAAAGAATAAAATCGGCGCAAGCTTTTGCGTCGATTTTTTATAGCCGTGAAATGAAATTGTCTGCGTCTTTTCTTGACTTGAAAACAATTATTTTTTTGTCGGGAAAGCTCGCAAGAATTGAATAGATTTTCGGCAAATTTTCCGACGAAAAATTCTTGATAAAATCTAAAAATCCGTCGTCAATTTCTGTTGCGATCCATGGCATATCCTCACACTTTTTACCGATTCTTTCCTTTGCTCCGTCAAGGCAGATTTCAGTCGGGACATCGAAAAGAAAAACCGTATTACATGCTTGCAAGCGCCGCTTCATTGTCCGCTCGTAATTGCCGTCGATTATCCATTCGTCAAGCCGGAGAATCTCGGAAAGGCGTCTGTCGAAAACATCTCTTGAAACTGTCGTTTTATCACAGTTCCAGTTGATTGAATCAAGGTAAAATAAAGGCGTTTTTGTTTTTTGGCTGAGCTTTAGTGCGAACGTGCTTTTTCCGCTTCCTGGACACCCGATGATTACAGCTTTCATATTTTTCTCCCCGTCTGTTTTGCATTGATTATATCACATCATTAAATCAAATACAATTCCAAAAGGGATTGATTTCGAGACAGGAGTGCGATATTCTGAATGAAAGAAAAAATATATATTTGAAAAATTGTTTTTTTGCTGTTGCCCTGTGATGCAGCTAAAAAGTATATAAAAATATATTTAAGGGTTGTGATGTTATGGATACTCAGGCGCGGCTTCAACAGTTATTGTGTGAACGCAGTTGGACGGAATATAAGCTTTCAAAAGAATGCGGACTTGCTCAATCAACTATCGGCAATATTTTCAGGAGAAACACCTTGCCGTCTGTTGCAACACTTGAAACCGTTTGCAAAGGCTTTGGGATAACAATGTCACAATTTTTTGCAGAGGATGAGCTTGTAGAACTTACTCCGGATTTAAAAGAGCTTTTTGACTGCTGGGTTAATCTTAAAGCGAATCAGAAATCAGCGGTGCTTCAAATTATAAAAGCAATGAATGATGAAAAATAAAAAAGGACGCCGAACGATACGCTTGTACCGCTCGACGTCCTAAAAATTATAATAAAAAAACACATTACCCGAAAGTAATGTGTTCATGGTGCGGATAACAGGAGTTGAACCTGCACCGAGTTGCCCCGACTAGAACCTGAATCTAGCGCGTCTGCCTATTCCGCCATATCCGCAAAAAAATAAAAGCTCTAAGTTTTACACGGTGAGCCAAACCGAGGCGGGGCACATAGCCTGATCCGCATAAGTAATTATAGCATATAAAGAAAAAATGTCAAGAATATTCTTTCATTTTCCTTTATTATTTGCAATTATTATAATGTAATGATATAATTAACCGAAAACTTTATTGGAGCGAGTGCTATGTACCATTTTTTTGTACCGGCGGAAAATATTACTAAGACGCAGGTTGTTATAACAGGCGGCGATGTCAACCACATAAAAAATGTTCTGCGAATGAAAGCGGGCGAAAGAATAATTGCGAACGACGGCAACGGTGCAAGCTACTGCTGTTCGATTTGTGAGCTCAGCGACGACCGTGTTGTTGCCGACATTGAAAAGGGTCAGCTTGAAAACACGGAGCTTCCCGTTCGTCTGGTACTGTTTCAGGGACTGCCGAAAGCGGACAAAATGGAACTGATAATTCAGAAAGCCGTCGAGCTCGGTGCGGCGGAAATTGTCCCCGTCGAGATGACGCGCTCGGTCGTAAAGCTCGACGAAAAAAAGAAAAAAACAAAGCTTGCACGCTGGCAGTCAATTGCGGAAAGCGCGGCGAAGCAGTCGGGCAGAACGGTTATACCGACGGTGAAAAATGTGATGACTTTCGGCGAAGCTTTGCAATACGGCGAAACTCTTGATATGCTTCTTGTTCCTTATGAATGCGCCGACAGTCTGAAAAAACTGCGTGAAAAAATTGACGGACTGAAGCAGGGAATGAGCGCCGGAATTTTTATCGGGCCTGAGGGCGGATACGAAGAAAAAGAAATTGAAAAAGCAAAGGAACACGGCGGAGAAATTGTGTCACTCGGCAAGAGAATACTTCGCACGGAGACGGCGGCGATAGCGGCGCTGTCGATTTGTATGTTTAATATCGAAGCGAATATGTAAGGAAAAATTTTTATGTTACCTGTTGAATTTACAAAAAGAATGAAAGAAATTTTGGGCGAGGAATACGAAAAATTTGAGGCGGCGTATTCCGACAATCCCGTGCGTTCCTTTCGCGTAAATACTAACAAAATAAGCGAAGAAAGTTTTGAAAAAATCAATCCTTTCGGCGGCGAAAAAATCAGCTTTGAAAAGAACGGTTTTTATTTTTCCTGCGACGGTATCGGCAACCACCCTTATCATCACGCAGGAATGATCTACATTCAGGAGCCGTCGGCAATGGCGGCAGTTGCGAGCGTTGATATTCAAAGCGATTGGAATATTCTCGACCTCTGTGCGGCACCGGGCGGCAAGTCAACTCAGGCGGCTCTCGGCAACACGGACGGGGTGCTGGTATCGAACGAGATCATCCCGTCACGTTGCAAAATTTTGACCGGAAATGTTGAGCGTATGGGTCTCAGAAATGTTATAACCACCTGCGCCGACGCGAAAAAAATTGCTTCGGTTTTCGGCGAGGTTTTTGACCTTGTTATAGTTGACGCGCCGTGTTCGGGTGAGGGAATGTTCCGTAAGGACGAGAACGCGCAAACGGAATGGAGCGAAGAAAATGTTATCCGCTGCGCGCAAAGACAGCGCGAGATTCTGGAAGAAATAAAAACGACTGTCAAGCCCGGTGGACTTCTGCTGTATTCGACCTGCACTTTTTCGCTTGAAGAAAATGAAAAAAATGTCGATTGGTTTCTCGGAGAAAATGAAAATTTTGAACTGATAAATGTTGATGAAAAGGTGAAAGAATCAACCGCAGACGGAATCAGTTTTGACGGCTGTAAAGCGGAAAACATTTCGCGCTGCAGAAGATTTTATCCGCACATTGCAAAGGGCGAGGGACAGTTCGTTGCGCTGATGAAAAAAACGGACGGAACGGGAATCGTAACAAAACCGCAGACGGCACTTTGCGACGTTGCGAAAAACGAACAAAAATTTATCTATGATTTTCTTGACGAAACGCTTACGAATTACAACAAAAATGCCGTGAAAAAATACAAGGAAAATTTTGTTTATTTCGATTCGGATTTTCCCGTTCCCAACGGAGCTTTTTCATGCGGAGTTACAATCGGAACCTTGCAGAAAAATTATATAAAACCTCATCATCAATTCTTTTCCGCAATGGGGGATTTGTTCAAGCAAAAAATAGAGCTTGATGTCGGTCAGGCTGAAAAATACATTCACGGTGAGACCGTACCCTGCGGATATCAAAAGGGTTGGTGTGTCGTGACGGTTGAGGGCTGCCCTGTCGGCGGAGCAAAGGCTGTCGGCGGCGTGGCGAAGAATCACTATCCCAAGGGATTAAGAACATTTTAGGTAATTGCTGACATTCGGCAGTTATCGTGAGAGAGACTGCTGCTTTCGGCGCAGTCTCCTTTATTTTTGCGGTGTCGCACCGTTGGGGACTTCTTTTGGAGCCGAAAACAGGCTTTTTTTGTAACAAAGTACACAAACAGGGCGGTAAATTTTTACATTCAGTTTGAATAATATAATCAAAGACGACTTGAATTTTACGAGTCTTTTTGATACAATATAATATGTATAAGAATAAATTAACACCATTGTTTGCCGAGGTGACAAAATGAGTAAACATAAAACAAATGCGAATGATGTACCCCTTTACCTTTTTCATCAGGGCAAGAATGCCAAAGCTTACGAATTTCTCGGAGCGCACAAAACGGAAACGGGGGACAGCGTTGTTTTCAGAGTCTGGGCGCCGCACGCCGAGGCTGTGAGCGTTGTCGGTGATTTCAACGGCTGGGAGCCGGAAGAGAATCCGATGAAAAAGCTTGAGGACAACTCTGTTTGGGAGTGCAAAATCGGCGGAATAAAACAGTTTGACAACTACAAATACTGCATAAAAACTCAGGACGGAGAACTGAGGTACAAGGCGGATCCTTACGGCTTCCATGCCGAGACCCGTCCCGAAACCGCGTCGAAGTTTTATGACATAGAGGGCTACAAATGGAAAGACGGCAAGTGGATGGAAAAAAGGAAGTCTGCCGCGGTCTATGACAGCCCGATAAATATCTATGAGGTTCATGTAGGCTCGTGGAAGCTCCACGAGGACGGAAATTTTCTTTCTTACCGTCAGTTAGCAGATGAATTGACAAAATATGTAAAAGAAATGGGTTATACTCATATTGAATTGCTCCCCGTGTGCGAGCATCCGTTCGACGGTTCCTGGGGCTACCAGGTTACGGGCTATTTCGCTCCGACATCGCGCTACGGTGAACCGAAAGACTTTATGTATTTCGTCGACAAGTGCCACCGCGAGGGAATCGGCGTTATCCTTGACTGGGTGCCTGCCCATTTCCCGAAGGACGCGCACGGACTTTACGAGTTTGACGGCAGAAGCTGTTATGAATACGAGGATATCCGCAAGGGCGAACACCTGCAATGGGGAACGAAAATTTTTGATTACGGCAGGAACGAGGTCAGGAGCTTTCTCACCTCGTCGGCAATGTTCTGGCTCGAAAAGTATCACGTTGACGGACTGCGCGTGGACGCAGTCGCATCAATGCTTTACCTTGACTACGGCAGAAACGACGGCGAGTGGGTGGCGAACAAAAACGGCGGCAGAGAAAATCTCGAAGCGGTTGAGTTCCTGCAGAATCTGAACATTTCGATTTTCCGCGAGCATCCCGACGTTATGATGATTGCCGAAGAGAGCACCTCGTGGCCGCTTGTGTCCAAGCCGGTTTGCGACGGCGGACTGGGATTCAATTTCAAGTGGAATATGGGCTGGATGAACGACTGCCTGCGCTATTTCTCAATGGACGGAATCTTCAGAAAGTTTAACCACAACAATCTCACTTTTTCGTTCTTCTACGCGTTTTCGGAAAACTTTGTTCTCCCGATTTCGCACGATGAGGTTGTCCACGGCAAATGCTCGATGATCGGCAAAATGCCCGGAACCTACGAGGAGAAATTCGCCGGACTCAGAGCGTTCTATGCCTACATGATGGCGCACCCCGGCAAGAAGCTTCTGTTTATGGGTCAGGAGTTTGCACAGTTCATTGAATGGAACTATAAACAGGGCTTGGATTGGCTGCTGCTGGACTACGATATGCACAAAAAGATGCAGGACTATGTCCGCGAGCTGAACCGACTCTACAAACAGCACAGTCCGCTTTGGCAGATTGATTACGACTGGGCGGGCTTCAACTGGATAAGCAACGACGATGTTGACAATTCGGTTATTTCTTTCAGACGAATTGACAGGGAGAAGAAAGAAATCATTGCGGTTTGCAACTTCACCAACGTTGAGCGTGACGGCTACCGTATCGGAGTGCCGCGCGCCGGAACGTACAAGGTTCTGCTGAACACCGACAGCGAGAGCTTCGGCGGCGAGGGCAAGGGAACCGCGGTGAAAGTCAAGAGCGAGAAAATACCGATGCACGGATTTGAAAACAGCATAAGCCTTGACCTTGCAGGCTTGAGCGTTATCTATCTCACGCCACCGGTTAAAAGAAAAAACAATAAAAATACTTCACCTAAATCAAAACAGGTCAGAAAATAAAGGAGGAACTGCTATGTCCCGAAAGCACGAATGTATTGCAATGCTTCTCGCAGGCGGACAGGGAAGCCGTCTCGGTATTCTCACGAAGAACATTGCGAAGCCTGCCGTTCCCTACGGCGGAAAGTACAGAATTATTGATTTCCCTCTTTCAAACTGTGTAAACTCCGGCATTTACACCGTCGGTGTTCTTACCCAGTATCAGCCCCTTGAACTTAACGATTACATCGGTAACGGACAGGCGTGGGATCTTGACCGTGCCGACGGAGGAGTTCACATTCTTTCGCCGTATCAGCAGATATCGGGCACCGAATGGTACAAGGGTACGGCAAACGCGATTTACCAGAACATTAACTTCATCGACAGATATGACCCTGAGTATGTTCTCATTCTCTCCGGTGACCATATCTACAAGATGGATTATTCAAAGATGCTTTCATTCCACAAGGAGAAAAACGCCGACTGCACGATAGCTATGCTTGAAGTGCCGTGGGAGGAGGCGTCCAGATTCGGACTTATGCTTGTCAACGACGACGGCTCAATTTCCGAATTTGAAGAGAAACCGAAAAATCCGCGTTCCAACAAAGCTTCAATGGGCGTTTATGTTTTCTCGTGGAAGAAGCTCAGACAGTATCTTCTTGACGACGAAGCAAATCCGAAGTCAAGCAACGATTTCGGCAAGGATCTTATTCCTGCCATGCATGCGGCTCACGAAAGACTGTTCGCCTACCCGTTTGACGGCTACTGGAAGGACGTCGGAACGATTGACAGCCTTTGGGAGGCTAACCTTGACCTGCTCAATCCGAAGGTTGATCTTGACCTGACGGACACAAGCTGGAAAATTTACGCGAAAGATCCTGTTACGGGTCCGCACTATGTTGCCGACACCGCAAAGGTGCAGAACTCAATGGTTGCCGAGGGCTGTGAAATCGCCGGCACGGTTGATTTCTCCGTTCTTTTCGCAAACGTCACGATTGAAGAGGGCGCGGTCGTTAAGGATTCGATAGTTATGCCCGGCAGCGTCATTAAAAAGGGAGCGGTCGTTCAGTACGCAATAGTTGCGGAAAACGTGACCGTCGGTGAAAACGCACAGGTCGGCAAGAGACCCGAAGAGACGGAAAACCTTGATGATTGGGGAGTTTCCGTTGTCGGAATGGGCGTCAAGATCGGCAAGGGCGCCACGGTTGCACCGAAAGCAATGATCGGCGAAGATGTAGAGGAGGCGTAAAAGATGAGAGCTAACAACGTACTCGGACTTATTTTTTCAAATACATACGATAATTACCTCAGCGAGGTAACGACGGTGCGCTCAATGGGTTCCGTGCCTTACGGCTGCCGCTACCGCCTTATAGATTTCCAGCTTTCCGTGATGGTCAACAGCGGAATCGGCAAGGTCGGAATCATCACCAAGAGCAATTACCAGTCCCTTATGGATCACGTCGGTCACGGCAGGGCATGGGATCTTTCGAGAAAGAACGGCGGACTTTTCATTCTGCCTCCGTTCAATCTCGGCAACACCGGAGTTTATTCCGGAAAGATTGAAGCGCTTGCAGGTGCAATGGATTTCCTGAAAAAATCCGAAGAGGAATACATCCTGATGACCGACTGCAACACTCTTTATAATGTTGACTTTGCACAGATGTTTGCTTTCCATGAAGAAAAGGGCGCGGACATCACGATTGCTTACAAAAACACGGACGCTCCGAACATTCGTGAGCTTGCAAAGTTCGATATGGACGGCGACGGCAGAATAACCTCTATCAGACGCCGCAGCGAGGAAAAGGCGAACTATTCGCTCAATGTTATTTTGATGAGGAAGTCACTTCTTGAGCGTCTTATCAGCGAGGCGATCGGTCTCGGTTATCGTTCGTTCACCGAGGACATTCTTCAGCGCCAGCTCGGTTCCCTGAAAATCTACGGCTGTGAGTTTGACGGCTATGTAAAGATGATCGACGGACTTCAGAGCTATTTTGAAGCGAATATGGATCTTCTCAAAAAGGAGACGAGACAGTCGCTTCTTTCCAAGGAGAAGCCCGTGTTCACAAAGGTCAAGGACGATGTCCCGGCAATTTACGGTCTCGATTCCCAGGTTTCCAATTCGCTTGTTGCGGACGGCTGTGTAATTGAGGGTCATGTCGAGAACAGCGTACTTTTCAGAGGTGTGCACATCGGCAAGGGCGCAGTCGTAAAGAATTGCGTTCTCATGCAGAACACATACATCAGCGATGACGTCAATCTCAACTGCGTTATCGCCGACAAAAATGTTGTCATAAAGCCCGGCAAGGTTCTTTCGGGCGATGAAAAATTCCCTGTATTTATCGGCAAGGGAATAGTTATCTAAAGCAATACCGCAAAATCAGGAGTGCGGATTGCACAGCAAGAAAGGATGAGCTAAATGAAAGTTTTATATGCCGCTTCGGAGGCGCTGCCGTTCATTGCCAGCGGCGGACTCGGTGATGTTGCAGGCTCTCTGCCCCACGCGCTGAGGAAAAGACTTATCGGCTGCCGTGTGGTTTTGCCGATGTACGATACAATTAAGCAGGAGCTTAAAGACACGATGAAGTTCATCACTCACATCTCGGTTCCTGTTGCGTGGCGCCGTCAGTACTGCGGAATTTTTGAAGCCAAGCACAACGGAGTTATCTATTATCTGATTGATAACCAGTATTATTTCAAGCGCGACACGATCTACGGACACTACGACGACGCCGAAAGATTTGCTTTCTTCTCAAGAGCGGTTCTGGAAATAATACCCCACATTGATTTCAAGCCCGACATCATTCATTGCAACGACTGGCAGACTGCGCTGACACCGGTTTACTACTCGGCAATGTATGCAAACTCACCGGGTTATGAAAATATAAAGACGATTTTCACGATTCATAACATTCAGTATCAGGGAGTATACGGCAAGGAGCTTCTTGAGGACGTGCTCGGTATTCCTGCCGACAAGGCGTCGCTGCTCGAATATGACGGCTGTATCAACTTTATGAAGGGCGCGATTGAGTGCGCGGATAAGGTTACAACGGTCAGCCCGTCCTATGCCGACGAAATTCTTGACCCGTGGTATTCTCACGGACTGGATTCAATCCTCAACGAGCGCCGCTATAAGCTCTGCGGAATACTCAACGGAATTGACACCGTCGGATACGACCCCGAAACGGATAAAAATATTAAGGCTAACTTCTCTGCCGCCGACACTTCGGGCAAAAAGGCGGACAAGGAGGATCTCCAGAAAACAATGGGTCTTCCCGTTCGTTCGGACGTTCCTGTTGTCGGAATGGTAACAAGGCTTGTTTCACACAAGGGTCTTGACCTCGTTAAGGGAATACTTGACGAGCTTCTTGCAACGTCGGAAATGCAGCTTGTCGTTCTCGGTTCGGGCGACTATGAATACGAGAGCTATTTCCGCTGGATTGCAGACAAATATCCCGAAAAGGTAGGTCTGCGCCTCGGATTTGTTCCTGAGCTTGCGAGAAAAATTTATGCAGGCGCGGATATGTTCCTCATGCCGTCGAAGAGTGAGCCCTGCGGACTTTCCCAGATGGTTGCTCTGCGTTACGGCACCGTCCCGATCGTTCGCGAGACAGGTGGTCTCAGAGATTCGATAACCGACTGCGGCGACGGAAAGGGCAACGGATTCACGTTCAAGAGCTACAATGCACACGATATGCTCGATGCAATTCGCCGTGCACTCACGCTCTATTATAACGGCGACTGGAACGAGCTTGTTCTGCGTGCGCTCAACTGCGACTTTAGCTGGGGTCGCTCGGCAAACGCATACATCAGATTGTATAAGGAAACTCTCAAAGGTTAAAATTGTCCCCGGTGTTCTTGCGCCGGGGCATTGTAAGTAAAAGGAAAATATTTATATATGAAATCATACTATATTCAACTGATTCGCAACGGACTGACCGAGGGCAACGTGAGCGGAAAATACATCGGTCACATTGATGAGCCGCTCAGCGATGAGGGCGTAACACAAATTAAACAAATGAAAGAGGACTACAAATATCCTTCGGTGGAGGCTGTTTTTGTAAGTCCGCTTTCGCGGTGCACTCAAACGGCGAAGCTGATATATCCCGGCTGTGAACCGATTGTCATTGACGGACTGATCGAATACAATTTCGGTGAGTTTGAGGGCAAAACGGCGGACGAGCTTCAGAATCATCCCGTTTTCCCCGACTGGCTCGCGGGCAAGAAGGGTGTAAACCCTCCGTTCGGCGAGAGCAACGAGGAGTTTGCAAACAGGATTGCAAACGCATTTATCAAAATCGTTGACGGACTGATTGAAACGGGAGTGACGCGCACGGCGATCGTCACCCATGGCGGCGTTATAATGGCTCTGCTCTCAATGTTCGGACTTCCGCAGGCGGCAATGCATGAGTGGCTGACGCCCGGCGGATGCGGCTACACCATCAGAATCACGCCGTCGCTCTGGTCACAGGGACGCAAGGTCGAGGTTATCGCTCAGATTCCCGAAGTTGAGGGAGAAAGAGACAGCTTCGGCACAGATCCCGATGATGATTTCAACGTTGAGGATTACATAAACGATTAAAGCATTTTTACAGGGCTCGATGCCTTTAATTAAAGAGAATTAAGGAGCGTTTAAATGAAGCAATACAGAACAGTTGTAAAAACAAATAAATTCCCGCAGCTCACACGCCGCGTTTTCACAACGGCGGACGGGCTGAAATCCGACAACATCAACGCAATGAGCTTTGACAAAAAAGGCATGCTCTTTGTCGGCACGGACAAGGGTCTTGCAAGCTTTGACGGAGAAAAATTTTCTCCCGTAAATCTCGGCATAAAAGACGCAAATATTTCAATGGTTTATTTCAACGAGAAAAACCGTATGTTCGTCGGCGTCGGAAATTTGTTGCTTGAGTTTGACGGAAAGAAGAAAATCTCCGAAAAAACATTCAGCTCAAAGCTGGTTGATATTAAGGTTGACCTTGACGGAAAAACCTGGATTTTGACGGAGTCGGTTCTCTACAAGCTCGGCGAGAACGGCGGATATGACATTGAAATCGGCGTACCCGGAAAGGGAAGCTGCCTTGCGGTTTACAAGAACAACAAGGTCTATGTCGGTACGGCAGGCGGCGGACTTCACGCACTTGTCGGAAAACGCTGGCATTGGTCGGAGCTTATGGAGGGTGTTACAGGTGTGCTCAGCAACACGATAACCTGCCTCTACATAGACCCTGTCGGCAGTATTTGGGTCGGCACGGACAAGGGTGTTTGCATCTACGACGACAACAGCTACTGGCTTGATCGGTCAAAAATCGACGGTTTGCCCGACGCGCACATAACGGGCATGGCAGTCGCGGAAAACGGCGACAAATATTTTTCGACGACTACCGGACTTATTCATCAGCACAACGGCAGACTTTCCTACTACGGCTACAAGCGCTGGGTGCCGAGCCCGTACACAACGGGTGTTATAATTTCGCCCGACGGCTCGGTCTGCGTTTCAACTGATAAGGGAATCAGCCTTTTTGAAACGAAGATGATGTCACTCAGGGAAAAAGCAAATGAGCTTCGCGCCCAGACGGAGAAATATAACGTTCGCTACGGCTATGTCATTGACCGCGACCTTGAGCACGAGGGCGTTCTGTCCACCGACGAGGGACACATTTTGGCTTCGGACAACGAGGGACTTTGGACGGGTCTGTATACAGCGGCGCTCTGCTTTGAGTATGCCTGCACAAAGGACCCTGAGGTTCGCAAGGACGCTCACCGCAGCCTGCTTGCAATGATAAGACTGACCGAAATCACGGGCATTGAGGGCTTTTTTGCCCGTGCGATAAGATATGCCGACGCTGTTGACTACGGCACAGGCGCACGCCATGAGTGGCACGTTACAAAGGACGCCGAGGGCAGGGAGTGCGAGTGGCTCGGCGAGACCTCCTCGGACGAGGTTGTCGGCCATTTTTACTGCTACGCGAACTATTTTGACCTTGTTGCCGACGACGAGGAAAAGAAGCTCATCGCCGATACGGTCAGGAAAATTCTTGATCACATTATCGACCACAACTTCCACCTTGTTGATACGGACGGACTTCCGACAACATGGGCAAACTGGGATCCCGATTTGCTGAACAACGACCACAAGTGGATATATGAAAAGGGAACGAACTCGCTTCAGATGCTTGCATTCCTGAAAATCGGTTATCATATAACGGGCGACGAAAAGTATGAAAAGCTCTTCATAAAATTTGCAGGAGAAAAGCACTTTGCAATGAATCTCATGCAGTACAAGATTCCCGACGGACATCTTCTTCACATCGACGATAACCACGATTTCCTGATGATATCCCTGCTGATGAAATATACCGAGGATCCGAATCTTCGTTCTATTTTTGCAATGGGTCTCACACACCATTGGGAGGACGAAAAGGTTGAACGAAACGCTTTCTTCAATTTCGTATACGGCGCGGTAACGGGCGAGCGGTACAATTCCGACGACGCAATTGATGAGCTGATGGATATGCCTGTTGACCAGGTAATGTGGCCGCTTTATAACAGCTATCGTACCGATTTGAAATGGGATATGGCTCCGACAGAAATCGGGATGCCTCCGCAGTTGTTTGAACCTCTTTCGGCTCACGAAAGAAGAATCACAAGCAACGACAGCAACCGATTTACGGTTGACAGCGGCGCGGAGGACGTTGCTCAGGAAATTTTCAAAAAGTCCGATGAGCCGACGGCTTACACGATGTTTCCCGGCACGGGAAATGACAAGGGTCTTGTACTCAAAACCTGTATAAACTTTACCCACCCTTATTGGTTTGCAAGATATTACGGTCTGATTGAGGACTGCGAATAAAGGAGCGATTGAATGGGGAAAAGGATTATAGTTGTCGGAGGCGGACACGGCGGAATTGCCGCGGCTGCTCTTCTGGCGGAACAGGGCTTCGATGTGACGGTGTACGAAAGAAACCGCCGCGAGGATATGGGCTATGACTGGACAGATATTTTTGACAAAAACGGACTTTTTGCCTGCGGAATGGAAATGCCGCCGAAAGAAAAATACCGTCTCAAAAATGATATGACCTTTATTGCCCCGTCGCGCACGGCGAAAATCAAACAGCACGTCCCCGAAGAACAGCTTGAAATACAGATGGAGCGCAAGGACATTTACGACCACATAATTGAGTTCGCTGAGCATTGCGGAGTGAAGTTCCGCTTTGAAACGGAGGTCAAGGCTCCCGTTATGCTCGGAGGCAGAGTTGCCGGGATCAGGACAAAGGACGAAACGGTTTATGCCGACCTTGTCATTGATGCGGCAGGTATAAACTCGCCCGTCAGAAAAAATCTTCCCGACTGTCTCGGCATACAAAAGGAGACGGACAAATACGATACCTTCCACGTTTACCGAGCGTTTTACAACAAGACCGCCACGGTTGAGGGCGACAAGTACAGGGTCTATCTTCTCTTCGACGGCAAACAGCAGATTTGCTGGGTCGCGGACGACGAGGAATACACCGACGTTTTGATCGGCAGATTTACTCCGCTGACCGACGAAGAGGTTGAAGAAACCCTGACGAAGCTGCGCGAGCTTAACGACGATCTCGGCACCGAACGCCTCAGGGGCGGACAGTATGTTACGATACCTGTTCGTCAGCCTCTCGGCGTGCTGGTTGCCGACGGCTATGCGGCGATCGGAGACAGCGCGTTTATGACCGTTCCGATGATAGGTTCGGGAATTGCAAACAGCTTCAAGGCGGCAAGAATGTTGGCGAACGCAATATTTGCCGATGACAAGGAGCTTTACTCCGCAGAAACCTTGTGGAGCTACCAGCGCGAGTTTTATAAGAAGCTCGGCAACGGCCTGGCACCGCTGGCGGTAATCAAGCTGATGATTGCAAGCTTTTCGCCGAATGACTTGGATTATTGCTTCGAGAAAAACATTCTCAATTCGGACGATATGACGATCGGCGCGGACACGAACAGCATAAACTGCTTCATCAAAAAAATGATGAATTTTGATTCGCTCAGGACGAAAACGGTCGGAGTTATGAGCGAACCTGAGATGTCGAAAAAGATTTTCGCAATGGTTACAAGAATTTCCGCAGTTATGGCGGTGACGAGGGCAATGCCTGTTCGTTACGACCGCAGAGCGGTAAACCTGTGGGTTAAGCAATACAATAAATGTTTTAAAGTTGATTAAGGAGAGTTAAAATGTTTTCTTTTATGAATTGTATCGGTCAGCTTCTCAGCGGACTGCTGACGATTGTTTTCACGGCTCTTTTCAGTCTTTCTTCGCTTCTCGGCGGAATAAAGCAGGAGCTTCCGAAAACGCCCGATGATTTCACACCCGTTCTCCGTTTTGTTGTTTGCAGCGATGTTCATCTTGACTGCACGAACGACCAGAACAGAGAAACGAAATTTGAAGCTGTTTTCACGGATACATACAAGTATGCCGCAAAGAGCGATTACAAAAAGCTCGACGCCGTAATTGTTGCAGGCGATTTTGCAAACAGAGGCCGCGATGAAGAATATGAGCGTTTCAACGAGCTTGTTGCAAAGAACATCAAGCCTGAAACTCAGCTTCTCACCTGTTTGGGCAACCACGAGTTCATCAATTATCGTGACTACGACGCAACAATCGCTTATGAAAGATATAAGGCTCTCATAAACGAGAATGTCGATACACACGTTGTGATTAACGGTTATCATTTCATCGGAGTTTCTTATGACGACAACGGTAAAACCTTTAAGGGCAAGACCGACTGGCTCGATGCACAGCTCAAAGAAGCGTCAAAAGACACGCCCGACAAACCGATTTTTGTTTATCAGCATCCGCACCCGACCGCAACGGTTTACGGAAGCATTAACTGGAGCGACGTTGATATCAGAGCAGTACTCACAAAATATCCGCAGGTCATTGATTTCTCAGGTCATTCGCACTACGCTTCCACCGACCCGCGTTCCGTATGGCAGGGAGCTTTCACGGCAGTCGGCACGGGTTCAACCTGTGCGCTCATGAGCAACCTCAGCTATTTCGGACACGATGAGGACGCGCCCGGAGACAGCGGCACCTGCTGGATCGTTGAGGTCGATGCAGACGGAAACACGAGACTTCAGCTCTGGGATCTCGCAAACCATCAGTTCTTTGAGAAGAACGAGTATTATTTTGTGAACAGCACAAAGCCGACCTCACACAAATACACTTGGGGCAACCTTAAATCACTTGACACGGCACCGCAGTTCCCTGAAAATGCCGAGATCAAGGCAGCGAGAAACAACGAGGGTAACGTGATTCTCAGCTTCCCCGACGCACAGGGCTACTGGGGAGCGGAAAACTATAAGATTTCCGTCACAAAGGATCATGTCAAGGATGTATGGTCGCAGACCGTGGTTTCCAACTACGTTCGCACGGTATCCGACGGAATGAATGTTGATATCGGCAGCCTTGAGAGCGGAACGTATACTGTACGCATTAAGCCGTACAGCCCCTACGCAAAGGGCGGAAAAACCCTCAAAGCAACCATCACGGTTGAGTAATCCAATATAAAAATTAACGCAAAAAATATCCGGCTCGCTGATGCAAGCCGGATTGTTTTATGTTTTATTCTTATTTTTTGATAGCGTTCTTAATTGCCTGGGGAAGAAGAACGAATACATATTTGATAAGCATATCAACAATAGCGCTTACGAAATTCTTAACGTAATTGCCGATGTTGGATACGTTATCTGTCGGGAGATCCTCGTAATCCTCGGTCGGTTTGTTCTGTCCGACATCTTTCTTGATCGCGTACTTATCAATGAGGGTGATTTCCTGAGTCTCGTCGTCAACGAGGTAGGATTTCATAACGAGCTTGCCGCCCTCAATCTCAGTTGTCATGAAGCAGCCGCCCATATCTCTTGTGGAAAGACGGAAGTCGCAGCAGCCCGGAATAGGATCAATAGCGTCGTAAACTCTGTATCTCTTTGTGCCTGCCGTAGCCGGAACAATGTGAACCGCTCCGTCGGGATTGAGAGCAAAAGTTGTTTCCTCGCCGTTGAACATTTCTGTCACATACTGAACATTCTCAACAACCTTGTCGCCCTTGACCTGCTTTGATCTGTAATAAACATGGTCGTGGCCTGCCTGTACAACGTCGATGTCAAGCTCGTCGAAGAGAGGAAGAAGAACATCTCTCATGATAATGGTGTCGGGCTTGTTGATGTTCTTGCCCTCGGAGTAGGAGGCTCTGTGCATAAGGACGATTTTCCAGTCAGCATCGGTCTTGTTCATGTCGTTGACAAGCCAGTTTCTCTGCGACTGTGTCATCGGATACATATCGTTTGTGTTAATGATGGCGAAATGAGCGTTGCCGTAGTCAAATGAATAGTAAACGCCGTTTACCCAGTTTGTGTTGGACTCGGTATTCGGATTGCCGAGGTTGAACATTGAGTTGAAAACGTTGATGTTGAGCTTGTTTGTGATGTTACCGTCATGGTTGCCGGCAACGGGAGCAATTGTGGTGTTCATGTTTGCAAATGCAAAATTCTTGAAGTACCAGTTCCACTCGTCGTTGGTGTCGTCGTTGACGAAGTCGCCGAGGTTTACCATAAACTCGTAGTTCGGAAGAGTCTTAATTGCACCCTTCATTGTCTCTGCCGCGTGAGCAAAGTTTTCGTCGCTGCTTGCCTGAACGTCGGCAATGGAGATGAAAGAGAACTTGCTGTCTCCGTCGTCTGTCTTGAATGTGCCGTTCTCACTCCACAGGTTGAGCGACTTGTCGCCGACGCGGTATGTATAGCTTGTGCCCGGCTCAAGATCAGAAACGGTTACCTTGTGGCAATAAAGGTCACGGAACTTGTAGATGTTGCCTGCGGAGTATGTCTGCGCTTTGGCAAAGCTTCCGTTGAAGTCGGCGGTCTTGATAATCTGTACGTCGCTTCTTGTGTAGGTCTCGGTGTACCAGCAGAAGCCTCTTGAGGTCTGCGAATCACCGTTGAAGGCACAGCTTACTCTTGTAACGGAGTCAGTTGTTTCCGCAGATGTGGCAATGGCTGAGCAGCCGAAGATCATTGCAATACAAAGTATTACGGAAATGATCTTTATGGATATTTTCTTCATAAAACAGCCTCCTGTTTATTTTTGCGGGCAGAAACACCTACCCTTATTTTAATGTAATTATACAACAAAACCGCAACTCCGTCAACGTACAAACTAAACGCCGTTTTTTGTGCAAATTGTCAACAAAAATCCGGCACAGTCAAAGCAACTGCGCCGGAGAAACAATATTCATTTATGCTTTCTTTTTAAAAAGGTTTGCAAGGCTGAAATCGATATATGCTTTGTTGAGCTTGTGCTCATCGTGTTTGTAGAACCAATTTACGAGCAGTCCGCCGATTATTCCGCCGATTGCACCGATGATAAGTCCGCCGATGACGTCGGTCGGGTAGTGAACGCAAAGATAAATTCGTGACATTCCCATAAAGATTGCGAAGAAGAATGCAAGCCAGCTCACCTTTTTGTTAGTCACGCAAAAAAGTCCCGTGACCATTGCCATTGCCGAGGTCGTGTGTCCGGACGGGAACGAGCGGTCGCTTTCAACCTGCGCACCTGCGTTTTGCCACCATTGATAAACGGGGCTGTCAAGATATGTATACGGTCTCGGACGGGAAACAAGGGGCTTAATCGTCAGGTTTGTGAAAACCGCGCCCACGATGATGCCCGCGAGCATCGCCGAACCTGCCTTTCTCGTCTTTTTGAAGAGCATGAGAATAAGTGAAATGATTATCAGCGCGATTCCGTCGTGTCCGAGGGTTGTTATCGCGTTGAAAAAGACATCGAGAAATCCGCCTGCCGCTCCGTCGTGCAATCTGTGGAAGAAATCAAAAATTGCAAGATCAAAATCGGCGAAAGTTGAATTGAGCCATTCGGCTGCTGCCGTGAGTTCCATTTTTCTACCTCCTGTTTTTTGTAAAGCTATTATAGCATTAAAAACACCGTTTTTCAATAAACAGTTTTGTAATTATTCTGTAACAAAGTTGAAACTGAATTGTTTTTGTGCTATTATCAACATATAAAAGACGAGGAGGTTGTGTTATGCAGCTCATAACAAAACTGATTTCTGCGGTTCTTTCCTTTATAATGGCGTTTGTACCCGTCGGAATTTCCGTTGAAAAGAACGGTTCCGACACTCCCGCTTCGGACAGCTATCCCTACACGTTGGAGGATATGTCCGTTGTTTATGACAATGTTGATGAAAACGGAAATTACTATCCGCTGGTCGTTGTGCCCGGTATTTCCCATTCGATAACCTATGTTGTTGATGAGGATTATGACAGCTCAACTGCCGAGGATCCGTCGCGTCCGCCGATTAAAAAGGACGCTTTCGGAAACGACCTCCAGAGCGGAACGGTTATTTTTGATGTGCCCGAAATTTTGAAAACGGTTGCTCTTTATTTGATTGCGCCGCTGGTTAAATCGGTTATAGCGCAAAAGGACTGCGGACTGGTTGACGCGATTGAAAAGGTCGCCGACTCGGCTTTTTCGGCGCAGAAAACTCTGCCCGACGGAAGCTTTGCCAACAACGAGATAGGTCTGCTTGAGTTTAACGGTTCGTTCGCCGATTTTGCAACTCCCGACGACGCCGAAACGCAGAGCTATATGCAGTCTCAATGTGATTATCTTTATAGAATACTTCCCCTCAGAGCCGTTTCGGATATAATCGGCGAGGAAAATCTTTTCTTCTTCACCTTTTCGCTTTTTTCCGATCCGATGACATCAGCTCAGCGGCTTGACAAATACATAGATATGGTTCTTCAAAAAACAGGGGCAAAAAAGGTAAACCTCCTGCCCATAAGTCTGGGCGGTACGGTGTTTACCGCGTTCTGCGACCAATTTACAGACACCGAGAAGGTCAATACGATCGTGAATGTTGTTCCCGTGCTTAACGGAACACAGTCGGTCACGGATATGTTTAACCGAAATTTTGATGTTTCCGCCGAGTTTTGGTACAACGAGGGAATCCCGATGATGATTTCCGAGTTTACGGAGTACGGTGAGCTTATCGGTCATGCGGTCAATTTTTTGCTTCGTGCGCTTCCTGCGGAGGTGAACGCCGCGATGCTGACAAGGATTTATGATGTTTTGCTGAACAATCTTTTTGTCAACACGCCGCAAATTTGGGCTATGGTCACAAAAGAGGACTACCCTGAGCTTGCCGAAAAATATCTCGGCGATGCGGAGCACGCTCCCGTCAGGGCAAAAACCGACGCTTTTTATCAGGCACAGCTTAACCTTGCCGACAACATTAAGAAAATGACGGCAAACGGAATCAAGATAAATATAATTTCAGGCTACGGACTGCACACGGGCGATGCACGCTATAATTTCTTTCGCGTGACGGCGAACGCCGATAAGGTCAACGGTGACGGCGTTATAAATGTTGAATCAACTGCGCTCGGCACAACTGCGGCGCTGCCGGGCGAAAAGCTTTCGCAGGGCGGCAGACTTTCTCCCGACGGCGAAATTGATGCCTCAACGGCGGTTCTCCCGGACAACACATGGTATTTCTACAATATGCACCATGAGGACGCGGCAAACAATTCGCCCGTAATCAACCTTGCGGTTGCGCTGATGTATTCGCATGAAGTTGAAGATGTAAACTCCAAGCCGGAAAAATATCCGCAGTTCAACGGCAATTCGGACAACTGGTTTATCCGCCGCTGGAGATACAGGGATATGAAAAATCTTTACGCGGATTACCGGGCAGGCAAGCTTGACTGGTCGCAGGAGACCGTTGATGAGTGCAAAGCGATAATGTACGATTGCGAACGGGTGATGAAAGCGACTGTTGCCGATGCAGAGTTTTGCAAGGAAACGACAAAAAGAGTTAATGATTTCTGTGCGGAACAAGGTAAGATAAGCGAAGAGAACGCAAAGCTGCTCACCCAAAAACAGCTCAACGAGCTTCCCGAATGGGCAAAGGTCCTGACGAAGATAATAAAATTTGTTGATGATACTCTTTTCAAGGTCTACGGCGACAGAGCATATTCGGAGTTTTGGAAAATATATTTTAAATAATGAAGAAACAGCACCGAAGTCGATTTTCGGTGCTGTAATTTTAAATTTCAATGCAGTTTTTATACAACATACGGATTAGGCTTGCAAAGAATAGAAATTAAATCGATGATCCATCCGATTCCGCAAAGACCAAATGTGAAAAGATAAAGTATTCCCATTCCGGCTTTTCCCTCATAGAACTTGTGAGCCCCAAAAAATCCAAGGAAAAAGCAGAGACAAAAGGAAACCCATTTGTTGCAAACTTTTTTGCCAAACGCACCGTTTATATTAGTATTGGTGTTCGTGTTTGCATTTGCATTGTTGATTACTATTTGTGGCTGCGGTGCATCGGTACCGTTTAATGATTCAACCTGACGACCGCAGGAATTGCACATAACGGCATCGAATGGAATCGTAGCGCCGCAATGCTTGCAAAATTTTGTTTTTTCTGTGCTTTCCATTTTTTAACCTCCATTTTGACATTTACTAAATGTCATATTTTGACCTATTATAGCATATAATTTTCCTGTTGACAAGCACTAAATGTCAAAAAGGAGAAAAAATGTTTATAAATAAAACCGTTGACGGCTTAAATAATTTCTGTGGACACAGAATTGCCGAAAAAAGAAAAGAGATGAAAATTTCCCAGCGCGAGCTTGCTGACAGGCTTCAGATTATCGGACTTGATGTGGATAAAAATGCTGTTCAGCGGATTGAATGCGGGAAAAGATTTGTGACCGATATTGAAATTAGAGCTTTTTCAAAGGTTCTCGGACTTTCGTTTGATGAACTCCTTTCCGATTAAAGAACAGACTGTGCCGAAGCATTCGCTTTGATACAGCCTGTTTTTCTTTATGTAAAGCTGAAAAAGTGTACAACCACGATAGAATACAAAGTCACACCGTAGGGCAGTGCCATACGACGAACTTTAATAAAACCTTAATCGTAGGGCATGATGCCCACATCATGCCGAGAAACTTGCACAAACCGACCACGCCTTCCCCTTGAAGGTAGCTGTCACGGCTTGTCCGTGACTGAGGGGTTTGCTTAAAAGTTTTGATGAAACCTAATAAAATGAATTACAGAATAAAAGAAAAAAATTCAAGTAAAAATACAAAAACAAACTAA
>CAKSHH010000003.1 GCA_934456435.1 uncultured Eubacteriales bacterium | reverse complement strand
ATTCCAAATAGAGTCGGTGTCGATAGCGAAGAGGGTCCACCCGTTCCCATCCCGAACACGGTAGTTAAGCTCTTCAGCGCTGAAAATACTTGGCGGGCAGCCGCCCGGGAAGATAAGGCGACGCCGACATTTTTTATTTTAATGCTCAGAAAAAGAAACAAACAAGACAATTTGCAATGCATTACTGCATAGTATTTATTGTCTGAATATGTTTGATACATTGTTATTAAGTATTAAATATTGGATTTTTTAGATTTAGACTTTATTTCAAAAAGCTGACAGTCTTAATTCTTGAGCAACAAAACTGAATACGCCTCAATAGCTCAGTTGGCAGAGCACGCGGCTGTTGACTGACGAGAGGGATCAACCGTCCTGAGGACGAAAAGTTGATCCATCGAGTATGAAGAAACAAGGAGAATTGCGAAGCGCTCCAAGCGAGCAAGGCGACTATGTTTTTGTCGCAGTCAAAACAATCCGGTGAATTGTTTTGACGTTGCGATACAATGAGGTAACGGTAGTTACCGACAACAGAAAAACGGTCACAGGTTCGACAACCTGATCTAAGAGCAACAAAACTGAATATGCCTCAATAGCTCAGTTGGCAGAGCACGCGGCTGTTAACTGACGAGAGGGATCAACCGTCCTGAGGACGAAAAGTTGATCCATCGAGTATGAAGAAACAAGGAGAATTGCGAAGCGCTCCAAGCGAGCAAGGCGACTATGTTTCAGACCGGTCACAGGTTCGACAACCTGATCTAAGAGCAACAAAACTGAATATGCCTCAATAGCTCAGTTGGCAGAGCACGCGGCTGTTAACCGCGGTGTCACAGGTTCGAGCCCTGTTTGAGGCGCCATGCAAAAAGTCTTGAAAACCTTGATATACAAGGGGTTTAGGGCTTTTTTCTTTTTATCTCAGTTCCGTAAAATGTGTTAAAATCACCTGAATGTCTTAATAATGTCGTATTTTATCGTGGAATATCGAATAATGTATTTGTCTCTATAATACAAGCACGAACAAATGTTCGATAATTTTTTAGGAGGAATTATAACGGACGGAAAATCGAATTATAGTTTAGTCAAGAAGAAAATTGTATATTTTGATGAACCGTATGCAGAGAAAGGGAAACTTGATACATTTAATCCAGAATCAATTAAAAGCACTAAATATGTTTTTTGGTTTGCGATTCTTGATCTAAAAACCTGTTTTAGGTGTCGGGAAAAATATGGTAAAATCTATAATAAAGATGAGATTATTGACCCAGAGCCACCGTTGCATTATAATTGTAGATGTGAGATTAAAGCTTTAAGATCAGTCAAAGCAGGGAATGCAACGAAAAACGGTAATGACGGTGCAGATTATTGGATTAAATGTTTTGGTGAGTTGCCTGGATATTATGTTACAAAAGATTTTGCATATTCAGTTGGTTGGAGAGACGGAAAATCGCTATCAAAATATGCTTTCGGAAAAAGGATATTTGGCGGAATATATAATAACACTAATGGTCATTTACCTGATGCTCACGGGCGAATATGGTATGAAGCGGATTAAACTATTATGAAGGCAAAAGAAACTGTTACAGACTTTTGTGGTCAAATTATGGGTTGATGTTCTTTACATACGGCCATTATGAAACATTTTATGAAATAATATAGGGGAGAAAGCAATGGAAAAGAAAGTTATTACGTTGGATTTAACAGGTTGCAAATACTTGGGTGAACTTCACGAGCGAATCTGAGCAGCGTTTGATTTTCCTGAATGGTATGGAGAAAATTGGGATGCATTTTGGGACTTGTTGTGGAGTGAATGTGATGCTGATGAGGTTGTTATTGTTGGAGAAAAAACATTGTCTGAAGAATTTAACAGTCAACTTAAGGATATGCATGAAATGTTAGATGATCTTGTTAAAGAACGAGATGACGATAGCAATATCTATGATGATATAAAGCCTTTTTCATATAGGATAGAGTCTTAAACAGGCAGTTTGATTTTTGTCTCACATTAAAATGAGCACAAACCAGTTTCACCAAACACAACAACCGCACACGGCTGTTATCCTTCGCAGCAAAAAATCACCGGGTTCCCGTATAGGGAATCCGGTGATTATAACTTTTTCTAACTGTGGTACAACAAAAATTATTTTACTCCGATTTATATAAATGAATAATATCACAAAAACATTACGATTACAAATTACGCTGATATAAGGGAAAGATATGAAACTACGGTTAAATATTTTGCCTTAAATAATAAGTCTTTTAACAAATTTGATTTGCTGTGGCTTTAACCAATCCGGTTCCAACAACATTATTGCCGCAAAATATCTATTATTTCTTTAAATTTTTTTGTTTGCTTAAATCCATTTGACAAAGGATATTTTTCCTCAAATAGATATTTCATTCGGGCGGTAGCGCTGAACGGTGTTCCCAGCTTATGCTTATCAAACGTTCTTCCTTTGAACAGCATAGAGTTCATTTTTGTATATCTATCCATTTTGTCAAACCTTACTGCAAGTTCGGCGCATTTTTTCAAAAAGATAAGGGCGTTTATTTCATTTCCCTTTTGAAAGTACAAATACCCCAGAGCACCGTGGTTGTAAATAACCTGTAACCATTGTTCTCCGTAATTACCGTCATCATAAATCATATTTTTAATATCTAAGATTTTTCCGAGCATTTCAATTTTATAGTCAATAGTAAAGTTATCATCGTAAAGGTAATAATGGCTAACGCTTGTATCTGCTAATTTTATGCTTTCTTCAATGGCTTCTTGAATTTTACTATAGTACTCCGGATGATTTTTTTGATAAAGATATGACGCCATGAACTCCTGACCGTCTCTCATGTGCGGCATATTTTCAATCATCTTTTCGACATCGGAAAATGATACAAGACTTTCATCTGACTCGGATAACTCGGCATAAAAAATAATTATGTGTCTTGTCGCAGAAATTCGTATTCTGTTAACGTTACAATTCTTTTGAATATAATCGTATATCGCCTTAATTCTTGCGCTATTATCTTTTAAATCACTAAAATGAACTAAATATCCCAATTCCCTGAGCAAAACTCTGAAATCATTTGAAGAAATTTGCTTCATTTTTTCCAACATTTCTTTTCTGGATTGCGCGTTTGTCAGATTGTCATATTCTTCAGTTAAAGCAGATAGCTTTTCTTCGTTTATCGCCTGATTTATACCAAGCAAATCATCAACGGTGCTATTGAAAAACGAAGCGATAACAGGTAATATGGTAATGTCGGGATAACCCTCTCCGCGCTCCCACTTGCTGATAGCTTGAAATGTTACGCCGAGAAAATCGGCAAGATTTTCTTGAGTCAGGTCTTTTCCTTTTCTCAATTTTTTGAGATTCTCGCCAAAATAAATATTCATATACTCACCTCGAATAAAATTCAATAGCTATTGTGAGTTAATTATATATCAATGTCTTTATTGAATCAATAATTTATTAGTTGAGTACGGTTCAACTGTTGGTGGAATAATTCAAAATATAATGCTTATCTAAAGTGGTTTTGCTTTGAAACATAAGTGAAGACAATAACAGGATGTTTTTCCGTTTCTGTCGGGAGTATATGCATATTGCATATACTTTTTTGTTCAATAAAAATATGCTGATTTTATATATGCTCTTTAAATATATCTTTTTTATTAAAAGTAATGTATAATTTGAAATGAAAGGATGATTAAAAATGTTCAGGACAGCAACCAATGAGAAAATAGGAAAACATTTGACCGAGCTTATAGATATTAAGTTCGGTTCCACGCGTAACTTTTGCAAAGCGCTGCTGAAGCTTGAGTGCCCGGAGTACGATGAGCCTCCTAAGGATGAAATTGATAAAATGGCGAACAAGCTCTCGCAAATCAAGCAGGGCAAAAAGGGAATCCAGCTTGAGGATCTCGGATATTTCTCGGAGCTTTTGGAGGTTTCCTGCGAGGAAATACTCGGCGCAAAGGAGCACCTGCTTTCAAACGAATACCGCTACACAAATTATAATTTTGCGCTTTCCGATGACAAAGAGTTTTGGGATAGATTTATTAACCGTGACGACAAAATAATTTTGAACGCGGACGAATACGGCATGACCGTAATTGATTATGAGCTGAAATTTAAAAACTATAATCTGCTTAAATATCTTGTGGACAAAAAATATATTTGGTTCGTCGATTCACGAAAAAATGATTACAGCACTTCGTTCGGTGCCGATACAAGCATTGAACGCAAAACTTTAAAAGAATATGATTTTTTGAGAGCAGAACTTCATGAAACAGACAAACTGCGTACCGACTTAGCGGCGCTGGCAATTGAAAACGGCGATTTCGAAATGCTTGAAATGCTCCGCGCACGAGAAACACCGGATCTGTATTTTGTTTGCGGTTATTCCAATTTCCCGATTCGGTACGGGGAAATTTTTAACGAGAGCCTGGTGGAGTCAGCTTCTCAGGCATCTCCCGAAATGATAGATTATTTCACAGATGAATTTACAATAAAAAACATGGACAGAGAAATGAGGTGCGTATTTCCTTACACGGCGCAGCTCATTGAAAAAATGATTAAAAGCGATAACAAAAATGTTGTGCAGGCATTGAATAATGCTATCAACCACAATGCATGGGCGCTGAAAACTCTCGGAAAAATGATTTCAGAAGCGTTCGCTTTCAACTGCAAGGATTTCTCGGAAGAAGCGGCGTATAATATTGCGACCGAAAGATTTAACATGAGCGATGACGGCGGATTTTTTATGTATACTCATTTGAATGTTAATCCGCTCGGCAAATCAAAATATATATGGCTGAAAACAAATATTGTTTGCGTCAACTGCCGGTCAAAGAATCCCGAAATCAATCGGCTTATTGCTCAGCTTAATGCAAGCTACGAGGATATAAAAACGCTTAACAAGAGAAAGCTTTTGAGGAAGTAAATCAGAAAAGGGGAAGTGTTATGTATTGCCCAAAATGCGGAGAAAAACAGGATGAAAACGCTGTGTTTTGCCAAAGATGCGGAACGCCGATGTCAGGCGTGGAACAGCAGGATAAACCAAGTCCGGCATTTGCTCTTTTAGGCTTTTTATTTCCGCTTGTCGGACTGATTCTTTACGCGGTCTACGAAAGAAAAGAGCCGCGAAGAGCGAAATCGGCGCTCAGGGGATTTGTTGTTCGGCTCGTTGTCATTGCGGTGGTTGTTGTAATTTACATAACCGTGGGTTCAACGGTCTTGAAAAACGCATTGGATTATGTAGAAAACTCGAACGTGATTTCGCAGGATTTGTTCGGCGAGGAAACGACTGAATCGACGCAGGAAATAATGAATAAATATTTGGATGTTTCGTTGGAGAAGCTGAACATCACAAACAACGGACTTTACAACGAAATCTCGCTCGATGTCGCACTGAAGAACAAATCGGACAGGGCAAGCTCGTTCAGCGTAACGATTGCGGCGGTCGGCAAAAGCGGGGAGCGGATATATGACGACACGGTCTATGTCGGGAGGCTGGAGCCTGGGCAGACAATCAGAATGAAAGCGCTTAAATATTCGGATCCGCTGAACGAAAAAACGGAGCAGTTCAAAACGGCGGAGTACAAGATCGTTGAAGCGTATAGGGAAGTTCTTTAATATTAAAAAGGGCGCTGTCGGATATCCGACAGCGCCGCGCTTTATCTGTTAGATTTTATCAGAAAATATAACCGAACAGCACCTTGAGGAGTGCGAACGGAATATACTTCAATGCGGAGGTGAACTTAACCCAGCCGCTGTTTTCCTGAGCGTACATATTGTAGTGGTTCATCGCCATTTTGCTGGAGCCGAAATAGTCTTTCCACTGAACAAGATATGTCTCGTAGGTTGAAGTGTCGTTTTCGTCGATGTCAATAACTCTGAAGCCCTTGTCCTCGTTGCCGTAGCTTGCAAGCGTGCAGCCGGGTGTTGCAACGATGTCAATGCCCTGATAGTTGATCTCAAAGGAATTGTTGTGGTCATGGCCGAAGAACATTGCAACGACGTCGCCCTGCTGAACCATTGCGCCGAACTGCGTGCCGGGTCTTGTGCCGGGGCACGGCCACTCCTTGAAGTAACCTGTCTTGTAGTATTCGTCCTTGAACTTGTATGACTTGCCGTCGCGCTCCATTGAGTTCGGTGTGCCCTGCGGACACTCCTCAAGAGCATCGTAAACCTCGTTGACGATAATGTGCTGGAAAACCATTGACGGAACACCCTTGCCGCCGTTTGCCGCCTTAAGCTCGTTTGACTTGTTTACATACCAGGCAACCTGATCCTCGTGAACATAGTCGTAGCCGCCGAGCTCCTCATCGTAAGAGTTTGAATCAAACATCCATATATTGTATGCAAGCTCGTAAGCGTTCTTTGAAGAATAAATCGGAAGATTGTGTGTGCCGCAGCCGTACATATCGGGGTCTGCGTCATAGCCGATGAAGCAGTCGTACTTTTCGTACATTTCAAGCTCCTCTTCCTTGGTGAGCTTGATGTCGTCATCATCGTGGTTGCCGGGAACCATTGTTACGGGAATACCGTATTCCTCAAGAATTGACATATATTCGTTAATTGCCTTCTTGGCAAGAGCCTTGTCAATTCCGTGGCAAATGTTTGTGCCGGTTGAATAGCCTGCGAAGTTGTCGCCTGTGAGAACGATAAGGTCGGGCTTTTCATTTTCAATTGCAGCCTTGATAAAATCCTTGACAACGGGATTGAGTGAGGCGTTGTCCTGAATGTCTGCAATCTGAAGGATTCTGAATTTTCCGTCCTCATTGAATCTGAGTGACGGGTCCGATTTTTTCGCCGAAATGCCTACCGCAAAGGTTGAGAAAAGCATTACGACCGCAACGAGAATGGAAATCGCTTTTTTCATAAGTTACTCTCCTTTTCAATAAGTATGCTCGCATACTTCTTTAATTTTATCTCTCAGCTTGAGGAAATCCTCAAGTGCCTGAGGCTTGTTGTTGGGGTTGCGAAGCAGGGCGGCGGGGTGGAATGTGCCCATCATAAGCACGCCGTTTCTTTCAATAAATTCTCCGTGCTGCTTTGTAACCTTGAAGTCGGCGCCGATAAGTCGCTGTGCTGAAATTCTGCCGACGCATACAATTATTTTCGGGTGCATGAGACGTACCTGCTCTCTCAGCCATGTTATGCAGGCGTTCTGCTCCTCAGGTTTGGGATCGCGGTTGTGAGGAGGTCTGCATTTAACCATATTCGCTATGTAAATATTCTTCTTTCTGTCAAGTCCGATTGCGTCGAGGTATTTGTCAAGGAGCTGTCCGCTTCTGCCGACGAACGGCTCACCCTTGAGATCCTCCTGCTCGCCCGGACCCTCGCCGATGAAAAGCACCTCTGCATTTTCATTGCCGACGCCGAAAACGAGGTTCGTTCTGGTTGCGCCCAGTTCACAGCGGTTGCAGTTCAGGCAATCGCATTTCAGTTCTTCCCAGTTGTTATACATCAAAGCACCTCTTCCGCGTCGGACTTGATTTGGCGTGCAAGCTCATCGAACGAGCCGAATTTCTTTTCGGGTCTGATGAACCTGACCAGTCTTATATCAACATCCAGTCCGTAAATGTTTCTGTCAAAGTTAATAATGTGAGTTTCGCTGAGAATTTTTTTCGAGCCGACGGTCGGACGTTCGCCGATGTTTGTTACACCCTTGAATTTTTCACCGTCCACAGTCACCAAGCTTTCGTAAACACCGAAACGCGGCATAACAAGCTCGTCGGGAATTTCCTGATTGACAGTCGGGAAGCCCCACGTTCTGCCGCGCTTGTCTCCGTCGATAACCTTTGCGGTAAAGCCGAATTTTCTGCCGAGCATTTTGTTGGCTTTCTCAATCTTGCCGTCCTTGATGAACTGCCTTATCTCGCTGGAGTTCGCCGCGCATGAATCGACATCGACTTCGCCTGCGATGCGGCATTCAATACCGTGGGAATAGCACAGCTCACGCAGAGTCTGCGCCGTGCCTGCGGCATTTTTGCCGAAGCGGTAGTTATATCCGCAGCATACTGCGGCGGCGTTCAGCTTTTTTATAAGCACATTTTCAAAAAATTCTTTCGGAGTGAGATCTTTAATTTCGCTGAAAATCAGGGTTTCAATCTTCAGTCCGCTGCTTTCTATAAAATGAGTCCGTTCGTCCGCGGTCATAAGCATCGGAGGAGCTTTGCCGGTGATAGCTTTCAGGCTGTGCTCGTCGAAGAGCGCAACAACGGGGACAAGTCCCTTTGAAGCAAAGCTTTTTGCCGCGTCGAGAACCGCTGTATGACCGACGTGCATCCCGTCAAAATTTCCGAGCGCAACCGCCGTTTTTTTTGCAATGTTTTCGTTCGTCATGTTATCACCAAAAGTCTGCGAGTTTCCTTGACCGAGCAAGGAAAAATGCTGTCGGGAAGCTTATTTTTTCTTGAACATCTGCTTCATTCGCTGTTCCTTTGAAAGAACACGCTTACGCAGACGGAGCGATTCGGGCGTTACCTCAAGGAGCTCGTCCTCTTTAATAAATTCCATCGACTGCTCAAGGCTGAGCGTTGAGTGGGGAACAAGGCGAAGTGCGTCGTCACTTCCTGCTGCACGGGTGTTGGTCATCTGCTTCTTTTTGCAAACATTGCACACGATGTCCTCGTTGCGCGAACACTCGCCGACGATCATACCCTCGTAAACCTCGACGCCGGGTCCGATGAACAGACGTCCTCTGTCCTGAGTGTTGAAAAGTCCGTAGCCTGTGCTTGTGCCTGTCTCGTGAACGACAATCGAGCCGCGCTCTCTTGTCTGAATGTCACCCTTGTACGGCTCGTAGCCTGCAAAGAGCTGGTTCATAATTCCGTTTCCGTTTGTGTCGGTCATAAACTCGGAACGGTAGCCGATAAGGCCTCTTGACGGAATCTTAAACTCAAGGTGAGTTGCACCGCCGTCTCTTGAACCCATATTTTCAAGCTCGCCCTTGCGTGAACCGAGCTTTTCAATAACCGCGCCGACATACTGTTCGGGAACCTCGACAATGAGAAGCTCCATGGGCTCACAGCGCTGACCGTTTATTGTTTTGTAAATAACTTCGGGACGTGAAACCTGGAACTCATAGCCCTGACGGCGCATCGTTTCGATGAGAATCGAAAGGTGAAGCTCGCCGCGGCCGGAAACCTTGAATGTGTCGGTGGAGTCGGTTTCCTCAACCCTCATGCTGACATTTGTTTCAACCTCTTTAAAGAGTCTGTCGCGCAGATTTCGTGATGTAACAAACTTGCCCTCGCGACCTGCAAACGGGCTGTCGTTGACAATGAAGTTCATTGAAATTGTCGGTTCGTCGATTTTGACGAACGGGAGCGGCTCGATACATTCGGGGTCGCACGCCGTTTCGCCGATGTTGAGGTCGGTGATGCCGGAGACGCACACAATGTCGCCCATCATTGCGCTGTCAACCTCAACTCGCTTGAGTCCCTCAAACTGATAAAGCCTTGATATCTTCACATTTTCCTGTGTGCCGTCCTGCTTGCAGAGAACAACATTTTCTCCGCGCAGAATCTTTCCGCGTTCAACTCTGCCGACACCGATTCTGCCGATATAGTCGTCATAGTCAAGGCTGGAGAAGAGTATCTGAAGCGGACCGTCAATGTCGCCCTCCGGAGCGCTGATGTGTTCAAGGATCGCGTCAAGCAGGGGTCTCATATCGCCCTCTCTGACGTCGGGATTAAGTGACGAGTAGCCGTCCTTTGCCGAAGCGTAGACAACGGGAAATTCGATCTGATCTTCGTCGGCACCCAGCTCAATGAAGAGGTCGAGAACCTCGTCGATAACCTCCGCCGGTCTTGCACCCGGACGGTCAATCTTGTTGACAACGACGAGAACCTTTTTCTTCAGGTTGAGAGCCTTTTTCAAAACGAATCTTGTCTGCGGCATACAGCCCTCAAACGCATCAACGAGGAGCAAAACTCCGTCAACCATCGTCAGTATGCGCTCAACCTCGCCGCCGAAATCGGCGTGACCCGGTGTGTCGACAATGTTTATTTTTGTGTCCTTGTAGTGGACGGATGTGTTCTTGGCAAGAATTGTAATTCCGCGCTCTCTTTCAAGGTCGTTGGAATCCATAACTCGCTCCTGCACCTGTTCGTTGTCGCGGAAGGTACCGCTCTGCTTGAGCATTTCGTCAACGAGGGTAGTTTTACCGTGGTCAACGTGAGCGATAATGGCAACATTTCTGAGATTTTCTCTTTTTGACATACAATCACCTTTCGTAATTCCGTGGTTCGAGTTCTTGCAAAGTCCGCGTTCACCGCGCCGATTTTGCAAAAATTCGAGCCACTTATCCTTACAACGCCGATCGGTACGGCATTGCTTTAATCATTCTTATATTCTAATATATTATCCGCCGGTAGTCAAGATTTATCATTTACATTTTCCTTTATTAAACGGTTGAGAAAAGGATTTTTGAAAAATTCAATAAAATCTGAGCATTATGAAAAAACTGACGTGTTTTTTTGGAACATATTATAATTGAAATATTCCGGCTCCTTTGGTATAATAGATAAAAAATGAAAATCGAGGAAGTCTATGGAAATCTCAAATAAAGTAATAAAGAAAAGAAAACGCAAACAACTGAACGCAAAAAAGATAATTATAATTTTGCTTTCGCTTGCTTTGCTGTTCGCCGCGCTTGCGGTTATCATACATTTCACAACGAGGGTAACGAATGATTCTTATGCGAACTGTGCGGTCGGCGACGTCAACGGCGACGGCAAGCTTGATTCAAGCGATTCTCTGTGCATTTTCAAATATATTGTCGGTCAAGAGGACTTGTTTGAAAATCAGGTGAAGAATGCCGACGTAAATCTTGACGGAAGAGTGGACTCGGTTGACGCTCTGCTTCTGCTGAGATATTCCGTCGGAGAGATTTCCGCAATTCCGTACGACGCGCAGAAAGAGAATCTTCTCAACAGTTCTTTGAAGAGAAAGAAAACCGTAACGGCGGATTCGTTCACATCAACGGCGCAGATTGTCAACGAGTGGGACAACAATGACGGCACCCATTCGTACCAGGTCAATCTGACTGTCCGCAACGATTCCGACACCGATTCGGGCGAATGGAAAGCTGCGGTCAGTTTTGACAAAGAAATCGTCTCCCTTGTGAAAAAATGGGACTGCACGGCTTCGAGCGACGGAAAAAGCGTTATCATTAACGGAACGGATATTACCGGAGGCGAATCATACACCTGCGGATTTATCATAACGGCTGAATCGGATTTGGCTGTAACTAAACTGATTGTGAGGTAAAGAATATGCACCGCTTAGAAAGAAAAATTATTTCCGTAATTCTGGCGATTGTTATCGCACTTTCGTCCTGCATTATTTTTGCGTCGGCAGAAAGCTGCTCCGCGATTACGCAGGTTGACAGCCTTGAGGCGGCGACTGCCGAGCTTCTCAACGACAAGCACATTGACGAGCTTGAACGCGACGAAGTTTATCCGACGATTCTCATCCACGGAATCGGACAGGCTAAAACCTATATGGTTGACGAGGACGGCAACGATGTTGTTGATCCGTCGGGCGAAAAGGTAACGGGTTGGCCGATATATTTCTATGTGCCGACGCTTGTCATCAAGCTTATTGTTCCTCTGGTTGCTTCACTCGTGACCCAGAAGGACTGCGGACTTTCAAAGACGGCATACAATGCGGTCTACGATGCGCTTGATAATATCGCTTACAACGAGGACGGAACTCCGAAAAACACGTTCCGCGTTGAGGGATTCGACAACCGCTCCGTTGCCGAGTGCACAGAGGAAGAGAAAGAGACAATCTACGACCATGTTCCTATAAATGATTATGCCGAGAAAGCAGGCGAGGAGAATCTCTACTATTTCGCATACAATTCTTTCGGCGATATGTATCAGATCGTTGACGCTCTTGAAACTCTTATAGAGAAAGCAAAGAAGGATACCGGCAAGGACAAGGTAAATCTTCTTCCGATAAGCCTCGGCGGTGCCGTTTCGGTCGCTTATGTCGGCGAGCATCCTCAGGGCGAGGATATAAACAAAATCGTTCTTGTTGTTCCTGCGGCTGACGGTTCGGAAATCGTCGGAAAAATTATGCTCGGACAGCTTGATTACAGCGATGCGGGACTTTACAGAAATATGTTCACGAAGCTTGTCGGTACGGACAACTATACAGGCTGGCTTATCAACATAGCAATCCGTGTTCTGCCCAAGCAGGTTGTTATCGGACTTCTTGACGCGATCGCTTCGGGTCTTGCCGACTCGGCTTTGGCACGAATTACAACAATGTGGGGCCTTGTGCCGTCGTCGATGTATGACGAGCTGTCGGAAAAGTATCTTACAAAAGGAACAAAGTTTGCCGATGACGTGGAAAGGTTCCACAACGCTCAGGTAAATTATGTAAGCAACCTCAAAAACTATGAGGCAAACGGTGCGAAAATTTACGATATATGCGGATACGGTCTTGAGCTTTACAGTCTGATTGATTCCGATTCAAACTCCGACAAGATCATTCACTCCGCGTCCACTTCGCTGGGTGCAACATTCAGCAAGGTGAACGAGACCCTGCCGGCAGATTACAAGCAGCAGAAGTACACGAATGTGGACTTCATTTCTCCCGACGGTCAGGTTGACGCATCCACCTGCGCGTTCCCGTTCACAACATGGTTCTTCGGCAACCAGGATCACGAAAAGCTTGCAAGAAATGATGTTGTAATTTCTCTTGCTTCCGAGCTTCTGCTCGTCAAGGATATCGACGTTTTCACAACGATTGAATATCCGCAGTTCAACGGACACAGAAACACGCGTGATTTGAAGAAATATATTGCTATGGCTGAGGAGGTTGACCTCACAACGCTCAGCCCGGAGAATGCAGAGAGACTGACAAACGCAATCGCGGGCGCAAAGGCAATTCTTGCGACAACAATCGTTGTTGAGGGCGAGGAAGAAGCCGCCGAAAAGGAGCTTTATGACGCGCTTGCCGAGATCGGCGTTGTCGAAAAGAAGGACACAAAAAAGGACGAGGTTCTTCTTGTGATTTGCAGAACAGCGAGTGAGCTTCTCTATTACTTCTTCGGACCGAGAGGCTTCGGCGATCCGCTTTCGGTTGGAACAGCCCGATAAACCTAATACTTAATTAAAGAACCCTGCCGAGACTATGGTAATCATAGCCGCGGCAGGGTTTTTATATTTTTTATAAATGTTTATATATCTTTTATGCCTGTCGGTGGTGGATGTACATTGCGACGGCGGTCATGTCGTCGCGCTGTTTTCCGAGCTTGCGCTCACAGGCGGAGTTGACGATAAATTCGGCAAGCTCGCGCGGACTTTTTGCCGTGTCCCAAAGCTTCATTTCCTGCTGAATCCAGCCGTTGCAGTCACCGAGGATTCCGTCGGAAACCATCAGCACAAGGTCACCGTCCTCAAGCTTTGCCGTCGCCTTTGAAAATCCGATTTCGCGCAGTATTCCGATCGGCAGAGACGCCTGCTCAAGAGCCGCAACGCTGTCACGGTGGCGAATAAATGTTGCGGCAGCTCCGGCTTTCATAAAATCGGTGCGCCCCGTGTACAGGTCGATGCAAACCACGTCGAGCGTAGCGAGGGATTCGTCGGAGCTTTTTACAAGCAGGGCGGAGTTCGCTATCGGCAGGGCGCAGTCAAAGCTGAGTCCCGACTTGACAAGCTTAGAGAACAGCTCTGCCGCCATAGCCGAATCGACTGCGGCGCGGCTGCCTGTTCCCATGCCGTCGCTGAGAACCGTTATGTGTCTGCCGTCCGAGTCGCGGAAGCTTCTGTAATAGTCGCCGCACACCTTTATGTCGTCGGCAGATCGGCTGAACGCGCCGACCTCAACGTTAAAGCACATTTTCTGGCTGAACTTCAGCGTACATTCGTCACCTCTGTCGTCCAGTTCCGGCAGTTCGAGAGCCGTGCCTGTCGCCATGGACAGCGCTTCGGTGAACTGAGTGATATTGAAATTTTCACGCGGTCTGGACACCGTGAGACTCACGGAAATCCTGCCGAATTTGTCAAGGTAGCTTTCCGACGTAACGACGTTGAGACCCGATTCGCGCGCCTCTTCTCCGCATCGTTCGGATATCTCCGTGTCAAGATTCATATCCTCATCAAAGTCGCAGGCGATATCGCGGAGAATGTCCGCCATGCTTTTGAACTGGTCGGACATAAGTCCCTGCATTTGGTCAACCTTTCCCTGCGCGCCGAGCGACGCAACATAGCTCATATATCGGAGCTTGATTTTCTCTTTCATTTCGTCAAAGCAGTAGCAGGATTCGGGAAAATTTTTCGGAAAGTACATTTCGCTCAGCTCGGCCTGTCCCGTCAGAGCCTGAGCGAGACGGTCTATTGTCGCTTCGGACGGACAGCGTATTTCTTCGCGGCAGCTTCCCTTGAGGTCGCAGTTTTCGCAGACCTTGTTCCATGTCGCCGTGATTGCACGCTTCAGCTCCTTTTCGTGCTGAGGTGCGAGTGTGCGCTGAACCGTATTGACGCAGTCCGAGACCTCGTTGATTGCTTCCGAAGCGTCGGCAAGCTTTTTCGTCAGCACACGGCTGTTGTTGCTCTTGACAAAGACGGGTGTGGGAAGATTGACCTTTTCCGAAAGCGACGAAAAAATGCGGTCGGGGAGAAGCAGAAAAACAATGCAGGCGACCGCACTTTCGGCGATTGCAAGATACGCTTTCAGCGAAGAATCAATGAGCGCACCGACGGCAACACAGCCCAAAAAGCCGACGGCGGAAACATACTTGTTCTTTCTCGCAAGCTCGCCGCACAAAAGTCCCGCGAAGGCGTAGCCGACGCAAAGAAATCCTACCTGACCGCTCAGACCCGTGCAAAGGCCGACGCAGATTCCGCCGAGGGTTCCGCCGTTTCCGCTTTTAAGTCTGCCGAGCGACAGGGTCAGAAAAGAAAAAATCATTCCGACAACCGAGAAATTGAACAGGGTATATTTATAGAAAGGCATGAGGAGTATTCCGCCCGTCACGAGTGTGATTACAAGATCGCGTGTTGTGAACCGCGCAAATTCTTTTTCGCCGAAGATCAGAGAGCTTCCCTCGACAAAAATGTATGTGCCGACAAAGCACAGCATTGATTCATACAGTATCGTGACGAAAGTTTCCGCGTTGAAGCCCGTGGCGAGCATTATCGCTCCGCTGATGATGAACATACTTAAAAAAGAATTTATGTACGGCGTGTATTTCAGCAGATCTCCGTCAATGTGACGCTGACATATTGCGCCGATCATACAGCAGAAAAGCGCGACGGCAAGATACTTGACCGTGTCGGTTGCGTCGAAGAATACAAACGAGCCGATAACCGAGCCCGCGGTCGCCGCGACGCATTGAATACCCGACAGCGATGCAATGAGAGAGACGGAAAAGGGTGAAATGTCTCCGACCACAAACGGGTTCATCAAAAGAAATCCGAACAGGAACGACAGCACGCTTTTGGCGACGGGCTTGAATTGAAGCTTCGGAGGTTTTTCGACAGTCTTATCTATGACAAATTCTTTTACTCTTGTTTTTAACATAATAAATTCTCCCGAACAAATAATTTCTTAAGGCAATTTGCCTCGTGTTGCCCTTATTACATTTTATAACCGCAAACGGAAAAAACAGGTCGAAAAGAAAAATCATTTGGGAATAACTTTTAGCGGAACTTTGAAAATAAAAGACGTTTTGTCTTGTATTTTGTCCCCGATGTATGTTACAATAAATCAATTATATCAGGTAATCAGCGGTTACTTAGAATTGAGGGCAACTATGGATACAGAAAAACGTACAGAACGTGATGATCTTATAATAGGAAGAAACGCCGTGTCGGAGGCACTCAGGAGCGGCAGAGCGATTGACACCCTGCTCGTTACCAAGGGCGAACGCAACGGCTCGATCGGTCAGATACTTGCCAAGTGCCGCGATCTCGGAATCGTTATCAAAGAGGTTGACAGAAAAAAGCTTGACCAGATTTGTAATTCGGCTACTCACCAGGGCGTTGCGGCTTATGCGGCATCCCACGAATATGCGAGCATGGACGACGTGTTTGCACTTGCACAGGAGCGCGGGGAAAAGCCTTTCGTTATTGTATGCGACGAGCTTGAGGATCCGCACAATCTCGGCGCGATACTCAGAACCGCGGAAGCCACGGGAGTGCACGGAGTGATTATTCCCAAGAGGAGGAACGCGTCGCTGAGCTATGTTGTCGGAAAGGCGTCGGCAGGTGCGGTCGAGTATGTTCCCGTTGTCAGGGTTGCCAATATAGCTCAGACAATGGAGGAGCTCAAGGAAAAAGGAATATGGTTCTACGGCGCGGATATGGACGGCGAAAGCTGGTGCGGCGTGGACTACGACGGCGGAGTTGGTCTTGTCATCGGTTCCGAGGGCAAGGGAATCAGCCGCCTTGTCAAAGAAAAATGTGACTTTGTTGTTTCTTTGCCGATGAAAGGCAAAATAAATTCTCTCAACGCTTCCGTTGCGGCGGGTGTGCTTATGTATGAGGTCGCAAGACAGCGGTCGGGAATCAAAGCAAAGGGGTGAGAACCTTGTCAGAACTTAACAATGAACAGCTTATGGAGCTCATCGAAAGCATAAAGGAAAAAAACGGCGGCGAGACAAACGCCAGGAACTGGTCCAAGGAGGACATTGACCGTCTTCTGGAGCTGACCGACAGGGGTAAACAGCTTGAAAAGCTGGAGGACGATCAGGAGCCTGCCGAGGAACCGGAAGAAACACCGACTGCCGAGGAACCTGAAACGGCAGTTGCCGAAGAGCCTGAAACAAAGGCTGTCGAGGAGCCGCACGTTTTCGACATTTCCGAAGAGCATGAAGTCGCGGATGCGGACGAAAAGCTCCGCGATATAATGAACGGCGTTGCCGAACCGAAAAAGGAAAATCCGCTTGGTTCGCTGAAAAAAACCTTCACTTCCCTTGCCGAAAAGGTTAAGGACGGCGGAAAGAAGCTGTTTGACTCATTTAAAAACGTTCCCGAAGAAAAAGAGGAACGCTTTGAACTCGAAGAGGATGAATCGGACGACGATTTTTCGGATGAGGACGGGAACGGCGAGGAGATAATTTTCCGCGAGGAAGAGAAGACAAAAACTCTTCCCGATCTCGGCGCAACCAAAGAGATGTATATTGAGAAGCCCGGTATTGTTATGAAAAAGGGTGAGGCGCAGGAGGATTTGGAGGGCGCTCCGATAATTATGTCCGCCGACGATGTACTTGAGGATGAATCCGTTTCGGAGAGCACCGAGAAAACGGGCAGCGATTTTAAGGATAAGATCAGAACTGCCGAGCTTGACGGACAGATTGTTTTCACGGGAATGGATACTGAGGATAATACTCCGACTCAGATCGACGAGAGCGAAGCCGAAAAAGAACTCTTTGAAAAACGCAAAGAAAAGATCAGCAAATTTGCGCTCATAGATAAGGAAGAAAATAACGACCCTTACGGAATGGATCCAGAAAGCAGCCGTATCGGAGAGCTGTTTGCCGCGAGCGAGGAAAGACCGCGCAGAAAAGAATCCGAAAACTTTGTCGGAATCGAATATTCTCAGACAAAGGATTCAAGACGGGTTATAAGATACCTGAACACGCAAAAGAAAAAATCACTTAACAAAATTGTCGGCCTTTCGGCGATTCTTGCGGCGACGATTCTTGTCAGCATTTTTTCTGCGTCGTCAACGACGATTGCCGGTGACAGAATACTTACAATTTTTTCTAATTTTGTTTTGCTCTGTCTCGGACTTATCGTTGCAAATCAGACGATAGTCAACAGCATTGAAATGCTCAAGAGAAAGAAGATAAATATAAACACGATGATTTCTCTTTCGGCTTTGATTTGCTTTTTCCAAAATCTTTTGATGCTTATTTTTTACTTCGCCGACAGCAACACGGTCAGCGTTTTTTCGGGCGCAGGAATCGTTCTCCTGCTGACGGGAGAGGTAAACAATTATATTGTCCACTCAAGAACGATTGACGCAATGGAAATGTGCACGGGAGATAACCGCGACAAGCTCTACAGTATTGAGGGAATTTCCGACGACAAGGATGCTGTCGAGCTTGCAAAGAATGTTAAAAACACAAGTCCGCGAATAAGATTTTCCTGTAAGACAAAATTCCCGGCGCGTTTGATCGAGCTTTGTATGAGCGAGACTGCCGCGGACAGGGCGACAAGAATTTTGCTTCCTGCCGTCGCAATTTTTGCGCTGATAAATCTTGCCGTTGCCTGGGCGGTCAAACGCGATTTTGCAACGGGATTCGCAGCGTTTTCAATAACGTTTTCGATGTGTATTCCTGCGTACGCGACTTTGCTTTATGAGCTTCCGCTGAGCTGGATAAACCAGAAGTTTAACAAGGACGGCGGAATGATATCCTGTCAGGAGGCTGTGAACGAGCTTTGCAGAACAAACGTGGTTATTCTTGACAGCAAGGATCTGTTTGATCAGAAAGCCTGCACCATGCACGGCTTCAAGGACTTTAAAAATGTTCGTCTCGATGACGCGATGCTTTACGCCGCCGCAATGGTTATACGTTCGGGAGGACCTCTCACGGGAGTGTTTGATCAGGTCGTTGTAAACAGGCGCGATATTCTTCCGGCGGTCAAGTCGTTCAGCTATGAAGAGAAGCAGGGAATTTCCGGTTGGATATTCGGTCAGAAAGTTGTTCTCGGAAACAGACTGATGATGGTTAATCACAACATTGAAATTCCCGAAACGGTAGACGAGGACAGATACCTGATTGCCGGACACGAGGTTATGTACCTCGGAATCGCTCACAAACTGGCGGCAATGATTGTTGTTGACTATGCGCCGAACGAACAGATCAGACCTTATCTCAAAAAGCTTCGCGACAGCGGAGTAAGCATTCTCGTTAGGAACTGTGACCCGAATGTTACCGAAGCTATGATTTCAAGCTGCTACGATATGCGGCTTAACAATATCAAGATTCTAAATTCGTCTTCGGGAAGAATTTTCAAGAAATACAAATCCCGTCCGAAAATGTCATCGCGTGCGGCTGCTATTCACGACGGAACGCCGTATACATTTATGAAGAGTCTCTGTCTTGCCTCAACTCTCCGTCAAATGTTTAAGGTTTCCGGACTGCTTTCGATTATCGGAACGCTGATGGGATTTATAATTGTACTGATACTTTCGGCGATGAATGTTATATGTGATTTGCCGGAAATCTTTGTCTTGCTGATGCAGATTCTTGTGACGTTTGGATTTATCGGAATCGTAAAGGTTGCAAGCTTCAGCAATTCCGAAAAGTAAAAAAATTTTTAATGGGGCTGTCGCATTAGCACAGCCCCATTTGTTTAAATGATGAAGAAAGAGGTTTTGTTATGATAAAATTCGGTGTTATCGGTTCCGGATGGATTGCCGAGGAATTTGTAAAAGGAGCGAAGCTTGTTGACGGATTTGTTTTCTCGGCAATGTATTCGCGCTCGTATGAAAAAGGAAAAATTTTTTGTGAAAAATTCGGTGAGATTCCTGTTTTTACGGAGCTTGAAGAATTTGCAAAAAGCGACATTGACGCTGTTTACATTGCAAGCCCGAATTTTCTGCACTATTCACAAAGTAAATTGATGCTTGAAAACGGAAAGCACGTTCTTTGCGAAAAGCCCATAACGATAACTCCCGACGAATTTATGGAGCTCAGCAAGCTTGCGAAAGAAAAGGGTCTGGTCTATACCGAAGCAATTATGATGCTGCACCTTTCTCAGCGTGAGCTTATAAAAAGCAAGCTTGAGTCACTCGGAAAAATATCGACGGCTCATTTCGATTTTTCTCAGCTTTCTTCAAAGTATCCTGCATTACTGCGCGGAGAAAATCCAAACATTTTTAATCCGGAAATGAAAACAGGATGCTTGCGTGATCTCGGAATTTATTGCTTCTATCCTGCGATAGATTTTTTCGGTGTTCCGAAAAAGATAATTTCTTCTGCGGGCTTTGTTGAGAGCGGTGCGGACGGATACGGAACCGCAATACTTGATTACGAAGATATGCAGGTCACACTTACATATTCAAAGATCGGTCAGGATCAATGCGGTTCGCAGATTGTCGGAGACAAGGGCACAATGAAGCTCGGCTCGATTTCAAAGCTTACGGATGTTTCCGTACACTATTCCGACGGAAAAACAGAGCAGCTTGTCGGAGAAATCGAAAAACATATTTTGATGAGAGAAGAAGCAAAAGACTTTGTAAATTATATAAAGAATGAATCAAAAATTCCCGAAGAAATAAGCAGAAAGATTTTGGCAGTTTCTCAAGCAATGTTTACCGTAAAAAACCAGTGCGGAATAAAGTAAACGGAAAAAATCTTTTGAATTGATATTTTTTTCCTGTTTTATTTTTAAATATTTTTTGAATATTTTATTAAAAAAATGATTGACGAACCTTTGTAAATATGTTAAAGTAATATATATGTAAAAGTGCGTCAATGGGACAAGTGCCCCCTTTTGCATAAATGCACAAGATGTTGTATTTTGTACTTTTTTGGCCACAAGACTGAAAGCTTTTCAGCGGATTTTACACAGATGGAGAGTGTCGCAATATGGCAGATAACAAGAAAAATACCGGATCCGGCAGCAGACTGAGAACCCTCGAACTGAGATACAGACCGGTGTTCGACATACATTTGAATATGGCGATAGACTACGAAATATCCATGCTTATTAACGACAAGGTAATGGGAGTTATGCTTCCGAAGCTCTTTGTTCCGGTGGCTGAGAAATCGAACCAGATTGTTCAGCTTAACCTTTGGGAGATTGAAGAAGCGTGTGAGGCCATAAAGCGCTGCGAGGCGAGAGAGGCTGATCTGAACTCAATTATAGTGGAGATATCCGTTAAAAGCTTTGCAAAAAAGAATTTTGTAAATCAGGTTAAAAAAATTCTTGACAAACATAATGTTTCCCCTGACAGATTCTGCTTTGACATCAACGAAAGCATATTGGAAGCCGTCAAGGATCAGGTTATTGAAAACATTACGGCTTTCAGGGAGATGGGACTCAAGGTTTCGATTAACGATTTCGGACTTGAATATACGTCGCTTTCCCACCTTGCTCACTACGACGTTGATTACATAGGGCTTCACAAGAGCCTGCTCGACGGAATTATGACGAGTGAAAAGGTGCAGAATACCGTTCAGGGAATTATTGATTTCTGCAAGAAAATCGACGCGCAGGTCAGAGTCGACGGAATAGAGTCGAAAGAGATGTTTGATCTTCTCAACAAGATGGGAGCGGATCAGTTCACCGGACCGTATTACGGCGACGCGATAAAAGAAAAACAAATCAACTAAGGAGTGATCGGCTTGGCTAAGAAAGATAAGAAAAATCAGTTTTCCGGCAACGCTTCTGCTTCGGAGCAGGACCGCATGAGCCGATACGGCGTGAAGAGAGAGACTAAAAAGGTCAAGAAGAGAGAAGCCGTTATCAGGATTCTCCTCATTGTTCTTGTTCTTCTTTTGCTTTTCCTTTCCGTAATGTTCGGATGCTCCGCGTACATAAATGAAGCGAACAAGTACAATGAAGCAATTAAGAATATGTCGCTTTATGATGTTCCGGATATCAACAACTTTGAGGATTTGAAAAAAGTTGTTGACAACATGGACAAGGAGACCCAGGCGATAAGCACCGCGCTCAATGATCTTGATCTTACTCCGGGTCAGATCAGCTTTATAAAGGAAAGACTCAGACATATCAAGGAAGAAATCGAGAAAATTCTCGGTGCGGACATTGATATCGGCGACAGACCGACATCGACGGCAAGAGAGGTTACTTCTGTTCGAGAAGTCACGAGTGTTCGTATAACACGCTTGCAGCGAATCCAGGAGATAACAAGGGTTATTGAGCAGAGAGTCGAGAGAATTGAGACAATAATCAACACGGTTGAAAAAGAAGTTACAAGCATCAGACCGGTTGAGATAACCCGTTACAGCGATGTCACAAGGTACAGCGACATTACGCGTTACAGCGATATCACAAGACTCAGTGAGGTTCCGACATACGTAACCCGTTACAATGATGTTACACGTTATAATGACATAACACGATACAGCGACATCACAAGGTACAGTGACGTAACACGTGTCAGCGATGTTACGAGAGTGAGTGACGTGACAAGAGTAAGCGATGTTACACGTTACAACGATGTTACAAGATTTAATGATGTAACCCGTTATAGTGATATCACGAGATATAGCGATATTACAAGATACAGCGACATAACACGCTACAACGACGTTACAAGATTTAATGATGTAACCCGTTATAGTGATATCACGAGATATAGCGATATTACAAGATACAGTGACATTACTCGATACAGCGATATTACAAATATTGTTGAGGTTCCGAGTGTGGTTACAAGCATCAGCGAAGTAACAAGCATTAAGGAGATCGAGGAAATCAAGGAAGTCATTAAGGAAGTCATCAAGGAAGTTGAAGTTATCAAGGAGATCATCAAAGAGGTCGAGGTAACGACAATTGTTCCTGTTACAAGCATCAGCGAGGTAACGAGTGTTCGCGAGATTATCGAGAATAAGACGAATGTTACCGATACAGGTGATTTCACGGCAATGATCAACAAATCCGAGGCGACAAGAGGTCTGCTTCTTTCGGAGTCGAAAGAGTTTACAGATATGACCGCGGTTCTCAGCGGTGCGAGCTGTGACGATATGGGCGACTGCACATACACATGGCTTCCGTCTGCAAGCGAACTTGACAGCATTGACGGTTCGCATAACCGTTCAAACGGTAAAGAGTTCTTTGCCTACACATTCTATGTAAAGAATGTCGGCGACGTTGATGTCAGCTACACAGCAAACCTTCGTATTGAATCGGTTAAGCTTGACGCGGACGAGGCGGTCAGAATAATGGTTATCAGAGACGGCGGTGAGCCCACTATCTACGCAAAGCCGAAGAAGGGTACAACCAACGAATTTGATATAAATGACAAGTATAGTGAGGATGACAAGCTGTTTATAAACAATTCAACGGTTATGCAGGATAAAGACATTCTCACAAAGGCCGGCAGCTACCATAAGTATACGGTAGTAATGTGGCTCGAAGGCTGGGATCCTGATTGTGTCAACGACATTTTGGGCGGCAGCATTAAACTTTCAATGAAATTTGATTATGATTTCGTCTAAGCTTGGTGACGGGAAGTTTATTCCTATCAAATCAAATCATTGAATTTTTAATCAACCGTTCCGAAAGTTAAGGACATTTCGGATAAAACTTGTGCGTTTGGCGGCGCGTTAACGGTCGCCAAAGCATGAAATCTTTATGGAGGTAAAGATAAATGAAAAAGACATTCAAAAAGCGCGCATTCATTTCTGCCATTGCAATGCTTATTGTATCTGCTATCGTTTTGACATCAGCTACATACGCATGGTTCTCAATGGCTAAGAAAGTTGAAGTCGAGTCTATGGAATTGAACGTCACTTCACCTGAAGGTATTCAGATTTCTGCTAACACTTCAGCATTCACAACGAAGCTTACTGTCGACAACATTAAGGGTATTGATGAAACGGCTGCCGGAAAGCGTTTCAATGCTTACACGGGCAACACAAACAATGTTCCTGAGACAGTAAAGCCGAGTTCAACAGTTTTCGATATCGGTAATGGTTTCCCGAAGTGGTTTGATGGATCCATTAACGATTCAGGTACCATGGACATTTTTGCTACTGATGAATACGGTAGTGGTTTTGTAGCATTTGATATTTTTGTCAAAGTTAAGTCTGCTACTACGGTTAAGTTCGGTTCTTCAAAGGTTGTCTGCGAAGGAAATGCCGAGCTTCCTTCAGCAATGAGAATTGCCCTTGTAAATTGCGGCACAGTTGCTGAAAAGGCAGAGGCTTCTGATATTTCGGCAGCAACACCTAAGTCTGCTACTATCTATGAAGTCGACGCAGCAAACCATACTGCAACAGCAGCTGCTGCTGGTGCAAGCGGAGTTCTGCAGACAAGAGGTATAACAAGAGCCGGTACAGGTGTTAAAACAAGTAATGCATATAACAATATTGTTGCCGATACAAACTATTCGTGGACAATGACTACAGTTCCTGTAACGAGAGCTACGGACGCGAAGATCGATATTGCTGTAGGTATCACTCGTATGAGAGTTTATATGTGGATGGAAGGTAACGATGTTGACTGTGCTAACGATGTTGCAGGTTCAACTCTTAACTTCAACCTTGTTCTTGAAATAGACTAATTGTCTTTTTCGGAGCGTGCGGATTTGTAATCCGTTATTAACCCGTCACTTTGGGAGGGTGACGCCGCTATCGGCGTCACCCATAACCGGAGCTTAAAAAAGCGATTTACCCATACAGACTTCTGTGTCGGTAAATGACCTTTTTAGGCAAAAGAAATACAGGGGTGAATGTTTGATAATGAATGAAAAAGGTAAGAGTATATGGGGCGTCATATCGGATATACTGCTGATTATTATCATAATAATCGCGATAATAATAACCGTTATGACCTTCACATCTAAAAATTCGGAAGCCGGCATCGGAAATGTGCTTGGATATACTCCTTTCGCAGTACAGTCTGATTCCATGAACTCCGGGGAACCGTCCGGATTCGGTTCGGGAGATTTGATTATTTCAAAAGAAGTAAAGGATCCGAAGGAACTCAAAAAAGGAGATGTTATCACCTATTCGACTGTTATTGACGGAGAAAACGGCAAAAAGATTCGCGGATACAACACCCATAGAATCAGCGACATTGAGTATGCAGGTGACGGCTCTGTCTATGCTTTCGTGACGATGGGTGATGCTGTCGGCATGGAGGATACCGTGACTGTTCTCCCCGATGAAGTTCTTGCGAAGCAGGTTCATTCCGGCATTGATGAAAAAGGAAATAAGCTCACGGGAATGAAAATTTCAAACTTCGGTTCAGCGCTTAGCTTCCTTCAGAGCCGAACAGGATTTATGATTTGCATTATCATCCCGCTTGCGTTGTTCTTTATTTGGCAGATTTATAAACTGATAGCTATGTTTATGACTGCAAAGGCAGAGAATCTTGACGAGGAATCAAAACGCCGCGTAATCGAAGAGTATCTCGCCGAACAGAATAAGGATTCAGAAGATAAAACAGAAAAATAACATTCATCTCATAACCGTATAAATCAATAAAAAACAGAGGGTGACCGAAATGACAGTAACAAAATTCCTTGCAGAATTCTTAAATCAGTTTTTCGTAAAAGGTATCTGGGGCATATTCAAAGGAATAGGACTCGGCATTGCCAACATTTTTAACATTCCGCAGTACATAAAGATCTTTAAGGCTTGGTCGGGCGAGTTCACAATCGTTGACTGGCTCCTTGCAATTGTTGCGGTGATTGCAACGCTGGCTGTTCTTGCTGCTATAGTAGTGCTTGTTGTTGTACTTGTTAAGAAGTACATCAGAGTCAGAAAAACTCTTGTTGACCAAGAGGAGCTTCTTATGGAAGTCGGCAACCTTAACCGCGAGGTTATCAAGCTCAATTCCGAAAAAGAGCGTATCCTTGCAATGAAGGTTTCTCAGCTCGGTCTTAACCCCGGCGAAAGCCCGTTTGATGAAAACGGTGAAGAGAACGAAGAGAAGAAAGACGGCGAGGTTGACAAGTCAGCCGATGATTACAGCCGTTTCTACAAGTGTACACAGGTTGACCTTGAGCTTGAGAATTATGTTGCTCCTGACTTTGATAATGAGATCACTCTTCCCGAAATCTGCGAAAGATTTCGTAACTTTGCTTGCTCTCGTCTCGGTCTTTTCTATGAGATAAAAATTATCCGTTTGTTCCTTTCGGCATTTGCTTCAACAAGACTTATCATCCTTCAGGGTATTTCCGGTACAGGTAAAACTTCACTTGCCTATGCTTGGGGTAAGTTCCTCAGAAACCCCGTAACAATCGCTTCGGTTCAGCCGTCATGGCGTGACCGTACCGAAATTTTCGGTTACTTCAACGAATTTACAAAGCGTTTCAATGAGACTGAAGTTCTCAAGAAAATGTATGAGGCTACCTTTAAAGAGGAAATATTTATCACGGTTCTTGACGAAATGAACATCGCTCGTGTTGAGTATTACTTTGCAGAGCTTCTTTCAATTCTTGAAATGCCGTCAAGAGATGAGTGGGTTGTATCGCTTGTTCCGAGCGTATGGCCGACAGACCCGAAGCATGTTATCGACGGTAAGCTCAAGCTTCCCGAAAATATGTGGTATATCGGTACAATCAACAACGACGACTCGACATTCGCCGTTTCGGATAAGGTTTACGACCGTGCTATTCCGATCGACCTTAACAGCAAGGGTAAATTCTTTGAGGCGCCTTACACAGAAGAGCTCAACCTCAGCTATAAACACCTTGAGGGAATGTTCCTTGAGTGCCAGACCAAGTATAAAGTTTCCGACGAAAACCTCAAGAAAATCGAAGAGCTGGACGACTATGTTATCGAGCATTTCCGTCTTGCATTCGGTAACCGTATCGTTAAGCAGCTCAAGGAGTTTGTTCCTGCTTACGTCGGATGCGGCGGAACAGAGATCGATGGTATTGACTTCGTTCTTGCAAAAAAGGTTTTCCGTAAGTTTGAAAGCTTGAACCTTTCATTTATTCGTGATGAAATTGACGGACTTGTTACATATCTCAACAAGCACTTCGGCAAGGCAAACATGAACGAGTGCAAAGAGTATCTCCAGCTTCTCAAGAGACTTATGTAATCCCAAAGCAGTGATTTTAACTTTTGTCAAAGGGGACATAATACATGAACAAATCGTACCTTGAATTATATCTTGAATACAAGGATTATCTTGCGTCGGCAACGACCGAGAATGAGTTTTATGATGAAATGGATACTGCCATCAAGAGCGGTACGAACAGCTATTCCTTGTTTAACAGATATTTCGACAAGAAAATCGACCTTAAGTGGGTTGAAGAAATCGAAGCTTGTATAATTCCCCTTGACAACATTATTCGAGTTCCGAGAAAGTTTATTGTGCAGGAAGAGGAGATTGTTCCGATCGAGCGCGCAAGGAAGATTACCAATGAATCGATCAGACACCTTGCCCAGCACACAAATATGATTGCAAAGGTTGAGGGTGATGATGTTACCCCTAACCAGATTCTCAATGTTTTCCGTGAGGAGAGCTATGAGGTTTATGAAAACAGATTTGTTTTCACACTTATGCAGAACCTTGTAAGGTTTATTGATGTAAGATATAACGTTCTTTTCAATATTTCCGATGACGACAATATGGCGTCACTCAAAATGGAAAGCGATTTCACCCGCGGACGCGAGAAGGTTCAGTATAAGCTGGAGGTTTCTGCACAGTCTGCCGGAAGCGATGTCGGCGGAGAAGCAGGTCCGGAGGGCGAGAATGCCACAGCATTCCAGCGAATCGAAAGAATTAAAAGAATTATCAATGAATATGCGGCTTCTTCATTCATGAAAGAGCTAAGAAACTGTGTTCCGGTCAGACCTCCGATCATGAGAACAAACGCTATTCAGAAAAACCCGAATTTCCGCGCTTGCCTGAAGCTTTGGCAGTTTATTCAGTCCTATGATGAATTGGGCTATGAGATCACAGTCAAAGAGTCCAACGATATGGTCAGCGCCGAATATATGAATGAGCTCAACCGTATGGCAGCTATGAACTATATGATGCTCAAAGCAAACACCCTTTCCGAGGATGCCGTCGGCAAGCAGAAGAAACGTAAGCTGAAGCCGAAACTTCTCAAGAGATTGGCTGAAGAGCTTGTTCTCGACTACGATATGGAAGAAGTCGAGATTCAGCGCGTGTTTGTCGATGAGGTCAGACGAGTCAGCCGCAAGAAGATTGAGGGCGAGAAAAAGATTCAAGAGGCTATCCAGCGTGCACTTGATTCCGAGAATGCACGCAAAAAGGCTATTGAGGATAAAATCAAGGCGAAAATTGCTCACGAAAAGGAAATGGAGCGTCGCCGAATTGCCCGCGAAAGAGAAAGAGCGCGTATTGCGAAAGAAAAAGAAAAGCAGAGACTTAAGAGAGAAAGAGAACGCGAGAAGGCTCGCATTGCAAAGGAAAAAGCCCTTGCAAAAGAGAAAGCGAGAAAAGAAAAAGAGAGAGCAGCAAAGCTCAAGGCGCAGGAAGAAGCTCGTATTGCGAAGGAAAAGCAGCGTGAGGAAATGCGCATAGCAAGAGAAAAGGCTGCAAAACTTGCAAAGATAGAAAAAGAAAAGGCTGCAAAGGCTAAGGCAAAAGAAAAAGAGCGCAAGGCAAAGGCGCTTGCAGCTCAGAAAGCCAAGGAAAAGGCCGCGGCGGCAAAACAGCGCGAAAAAGCTGCAATAGCAAAAGCGAGAGCGGCGGAAGCCGAGAAGCAGCGTTTGGCAAAAGAAAAAGCAAAGCAAAAAGAGGCTGCCGCAAAAGCTGTACAGGCTGAAAAGGACCGCATAGCCAAGGAAAAGGCTAAGGAAAAAGAACGCCTTGCCAAGGAAAAAGCGAAACAGAAAGAAGCAGCAGCAAAAGCAGCTCAAGCCGAAAAAGATCGCATAGCTAAAGAAAAGGCGAAAGAAAAAGAAGCCGCGGCAAAAGCAGCTCAAGCTGAAAAAGAGCGCATAGCCAAAGAAAAGGCAAAAGAAAAAGAAGCGGCGGCTAAGGCGGCACAGGCGGAGAAAGACCGTATAGCCAAGGAAAAGGCTAAGGAGAAAGAACGCCTGGCAAAAGAAAAAGCCAAAGAGAAAGAGCGTGCCGCAAAAGAGAAAGCCAAGGCGAAAGAAAAAGAGAGAATAGCAAAAATGAGAGCGGCTGAGGCTGAAAAACAGCGAATTGCCAAAGAAAAGGCAAAGGAAAAAGAACGTCTTGCCCGTGAAAAAATAAGGGCACAGGAGAAAGCCGCTAAGGAAAAGGCCAAAGAGAAAGAGCGCATAGCTCGTGAAAAAGCAAGGGAAAAGGCGAAAGAGCAGGAACGCCTTGCAAGAGAACGAGCCAAAGCGAAGGAAGAAAAGCTCAAGGCTGATAAAAAGGCAAAGAATGCTTAAATAACGATTTTTGTTATACCGATCGTGTAGTATCGTGGAAGTTATGCGGTCGGAAGACAGTGGAGGTTTTATTATGATCAAAAGGAGATTAGAAAGGGTTGCGGTAACGCTGCTCAGCGTAGCAATGTTGCTGTCATCAACCGGAATTGCGTCGTCGTTTGCAATCAACGAAAACGGCGTGTCCGGTTCTACCTCTGCACCCTCTGCCTCCACAGCTAATTCTTCCACGTCGGTTTCCCAGGAGGGCGGAGTGATTACAACCACATCGGTAACAACCGAGGGCGGAAAGCTCGTCAGCGAAACTAAAGGAACCGGTACGGCATCGGATCCGTACAGGATTGAAAATGCCGCAGATTTCCTTGCGATGCAGGATAAGATAAATCTTACAACGAGTGCCGACAAACATTTTGTACTTGCAAATGATATCGACCTTTCCGAGATAACTGCGGAAGATTTTGCTTCCAACCGAGTTTATTCGGGTTCTCTTGTTTCAGCAAGCAAGTCGCTCGGCGCATCTTCAAAGAAGGTTTATTTTGTTCTTGACGGCAACGGACATAAGATAAAGGGTCTGAACGTCACATTTACTAAGGGCGAAAACTTCGCAATCTTCGGATATGTGAACAGCAGATCGACAATTAAGAATCTCACGGTTGACAAATCGGTTTTAAACGTGGAAACAGATGCTAAAAACTGTGCAGTTCTTGCCTGTGAGAATGACGGCACGATATCGTCCTGTGAGATTACATATTCCGTTCTCACTATGAGAAATGCCGCAAATGCAGGTATGGCAGTTGCGGTAAACAGCGGAACTGTTACGGGTGTTAAGGTTCTCGGAACCCAGTCCAACGCGGGCGGAGCAACGAAATCCTCACACACGCTCAGCGGATGCGGAACCGTCGGCGGAGTTGTCGGACACAACAGCGGAAAAATTACTAAGGTTTCCGCAATAAACGTCGGCGCATTTATTGATTCATCACTTTCCGGAAAGACTGTATACGGCGGAATTGTCGGTACAACCTCCGGCACGGTTTCCAACAGCTTTGCTTCGGGCAACGTTACGGGAACCAAAGCAACAGATATTGTCGGCGGAATTGCCGGTTCGGCTTCCAACGGTGCGGCATTTGTTAATGATTATGCACTTGTTGCACTTCGCTGCGCAGCAGGCGGAAACGGACTTGTCGGCTCAGGTGCAAGCTCACAGATGCTGACTGACTGCTATTGGTCAAGCGCTGTCAGCGGCAGAAATTTCTCAGTTTCCGATGATGTTACGGGCTCAGGCGATATTGATTCGCTCGGATTCAAGGTTGTCAAGGTCGGCGAGACAAAAACAATTTCTGCTTCAGATTTGTCTGCGATATGGGGCAAGGCGAACGTAACGGTTAAGGGCAATTACGGTAAATCGGGTAACGGTATATCGCTTGATGCAGGTTCGGCATCGGCTCGCGTCACAGGAGTAACCGCGAACACCTCAAACAAACTTGAATACACAGCGGAGATCGAGCTTCCGTCATCTGTCGGCGCGGGTTCGGTTACCGTTTCACAATACTTCAATCTTCCGATTCTCGTCGTTTCGGCAAGCACCGAGGGCGACGGCTCGGAATCTAATCCTCTTGGCATAACCAACGCGGCGGAGTTTAATCTTCTTCGCTATGCCGACGGAATTTACGCAAAGCTTAACAAAGACATTACCTTTGAAGCGGCGGCGTTTGCTTTTGACGGCTACCTTAACGGTAACGGTCACACGGTAAACGTTAAAGCCCCTGTATTTACAGAGCTTTTCGGCACACTTGAAAATGTAAACTTTGTTGCGAAAGCTAACATTTCTTCTGCTGTACTCGGCAGAGCGATCGGTGCGAAGGTAATGGACGTAACAGTCAGTTTGGCGGATGGAGCTAAATTCAATGCGTCGGGTGCAAATTCGGGCGTTATGTTCAGCACCGTTTCGGGCAAGAGTGTTCTTGACGGATGCCGAGTAAAGGCAAATGTAATTATCAGCGGCGAGACGACGAATTTCGGCGCACTTGCGGGAGCAATAAACGGAAAAGGAACAAAGGTTATTGACAGCGGTGCCTATTCCAACATTACCGCTTCGGCAAAGGCGACAAATGCGGCGATAGCAGTCGGAAGTGTAACTGCATCCGACGTAAGCTTCACAAATTGCTACGTTTCGGGCAAAAACAATGCAGGTAAGTTCTCGTTTGTTGCTTCGATAACGGCAAAGGATACTTCGTTCACAAATATTTATACAAGCAAGGGCGCACAGAGCGGCGCAGACTTTGCAAACTACAAGTTTATAGATAAGTCTCAGTTCAGCGAGTGGCAGTTTGACTGCGGAGATATCGCATTCTTCACAGGAAACGGCGGCAAGTTTGTTGCCGAGATTCCGCCGGTGGGCGCTATGGAAGCTTCTTCGGCGGCGGACTATACCGTTTCGTGTGATTCGTCCAAGCTTGTGGCAAGTCTCAGCGTTCAGAACGGAAAGCTCGTTCTTTCCGTGAGCCGCACGGCAGGTGTTGTCACCGTAAAGGGCTGTGCTGTAACCGTCGCCAACAAAAAGACGGGACTTTATACCTCGGTCAGCATTTCAAACGGACTCGAAAAGGATGAAGCAGGCAACTATGTTGTCACAACGGCGTATGACCTTGCATACATCAGCGAGAACATCGGCGAACTGAATAAGGCAAGCTTTGTACTCAACGACGATGTGGATATGTCGGTTATCAGCTCGCTTGCTCCGATCGGCGGAACACTTGTTCCGTTCGGCGGCAAGTTTAACGGTAACGGTCATACACTATCAAATCTTAAAATAAACGGAACTTCAAAAGTCGGTCTTTTCGCTTCCCTTGAGGATGCGGAGATATCCAACCTTGTAATTGATTCCGCAAATGTCGATGCACAGGGATTGTACGCGGCTGTGCTTGCAGGACAGGTTACGGGAAAGACCGTTATCAGGAATGTAACCGTTTCAAACAGCGTGGTTTTGGCAAAAGAAATTTATGCCGGTGCCCTTGTCGGTTCCGTTGATTCGGGAAGCTTTGCAATAAGCGGTGTTACGGTTATCAACAGCACCGTGAAATCTAACGCAAACTATGTCGGCGGCGTCGCAGGTCGAATCTGCGGTGACGGCACGGCAAACAATATAAAAGTAATAAACACCAAGCTCAGCGGAGCCGAATATGTCGGTGGTGTTGTTGGTCTTGCTGACGGCAAAACCGCAATAAGCGATGCATCGGTTGAAAAGACTTCCGTACAGGGAGTTTCCGAGGTTTCCGGTATCGCGGCAGGCAGAGGAACAGCAACACTCACACAGATTAGCGTTGCCGATTCGACTGTATCAACGCTTGCAAATTCTTCGGCATTCGCCGCCGGCGGAATCGCATCAAGCTTTGCATCTTCAATCACTAATGCAGAGGTTACAGAAACAAAGGTTGTCGGCGGAGTCGCTTCGGGCGTTGTCGGGAAAACGGTTGCCGACGGTAAGCTTTCACTTAAAAAAATTAAAGTGTTCGCTTCAACGGTAACGGCAGACGGCGCAAACTCAACGGCGGCGGGCGTTCTTGCGGTTCATAACGTTAAGGGCTCGGCTGTTATCTCTGACTGCTCGGTTGATGCAAAGACGAAGATTATTTCGGCTTCCACCGCATCGGGAATTGTCGGTGACATAACGGGCGGAGAGAGCGCAATCGTTATAAATTCGGTTAAATCTCTTGCAGAAATTGAAGATACCGCTTCGGCAGATGCGACAGCTTCGTCAGGTCTTATCGGTAAGATCAGCGCGGCGGCTCTGAACAATGTTCAGGTTAGAAAAGCATATATTCTCGGTACCGTAAGCGGCAGTAAAGCTGTCGGCGGATTTATCGGATTGATTAAGGGTATCGGCGAATTTGATTCGGCATCGGCTATGATTTCTGATTCGGTTTGTGCCGCTCAGATTAAAGCGGAAAGAACAAACGAAACAGTCGGTGTGGCTATCGGTTCTATCGAAAACGGCAAGTCAGTTAATTCGGACAATATTGGTTCGATTATAACTAATACCGTGATTTCGACCTATTTCGGCAATGTTCCTGCGTGCGGAAAAGCAACAGGCATTGAGAAATCGGGAATGACGGATATTGACAAGCCGAACGGAGCGGCAATTACTCCGTCTGTCGGCACACTTAAATCGGCAGAGGAAACAAAGATAACTCTTTCCAACCTTCCCACGGTAAGCGGCTTTGCGTTTGATTCACAAACAGGCTGGGTTTCCGAAGCTGCGGAAAGAATTGAGATTGTTTCATCGACTCAGGACACTCTGGTTCTGAAAGCAATGCACCAGGCGGACATTTCAATCGTCGGCTACTATGTGCTTGCTTCCGACAACGATGTAAGAGTTCCCGTGCATTTTGCAATGAAGTCCGACGTTCGTACTCCGCTCAAGGGCGAGGGAACGAGCGAATCACCGTATCTGATTTCCAACGCTTATGACCTTGAATCGGTTGCCTATTACGACAGCGAGAGCAAGTATTTTGTGCTCGCAAACGATATAAGCTTTGAGGCTTCGGATTTTGAGTTCGGCGGCGGTTTCTACAATGTCGGCAATGGCGTTGTAACTATCGGAAGCGCAAAATCAGGCTTCAGGGGCACGTTCAGCGGAAGCTACAACGGAAAAGTCCATTCGATCAACGGCTTGAAGCTTTCGGGCAACACGTTCGGCGGTCTCTTCGGTGCGACCGACGGAGCGGTTATTTACGATATCGTTCTTAACGGCGCAAAGGTTTCAGGAATCAACTATGCAGGCGTGCTTGTCGGAAGCGCAAAGAATACGGTAATAAAGAATATCACAATCAATGGTTCTTCGGTCGACTCAACAGATTTTGGCGGAATTGCCGGTCTTGTTGCAGGCCGTGCCGAGAATACTACAATACAAAACGTAAAGCTTAACAATTCATCCGTTTCCACTACTCTCAACGCTACTTCGGCAACTGTCGAAACAGCGGGCGGTGTTGCAGGTGTGTTTGACGGAACTCTCAGCGATATTCACGCTTCCGGTGTATCCGTGAAGTCGGGTACAGTCGCAGGTGGAATAATCGGTTCAACTGCCGAGGCAACCGTTTCCGGTGTTGAATTTAACGGCTCGGTAAGCGGAAAGACAAGCGGCGGAATTATCGGTGTGCTTGAGAATCCCGTAGGAACCTCAATCAGCAACTGCTTTGTAGGCGGAACGGTTGACGGAGAAAATGCTGCCGCAGGAGTTATAGCTGAGGTTGGCAGCAATGCCGATTACCTTGCTAAGGCTGAGAAGGCTCTTATCAGCGACACCGTTGTTACGGCTAAAGCAACTGGTGAAATTTCGGCGGCTGTAATCGGAAAGGCAGACAAGAATACCTTTGCCGACAAAGAAAACATAAAGACGGATATTTTCTCCGGAGTATACTACTCGTCATATCAGAATGAGAGCGTGTTCGGCACACAGGAGCTCAACTCGTTCCAGAATAACGCGTTCAGCGCAACCGATCTCAGTAATATGAAGTGCCTTATCGGCGGTTCGGAGAAATCCTATATCACGCTTGACGGCGAAAAGACAATCCTTGCCGAGGACGGCATAAAGCTTGCAGCCGGCAACGGAACTTACAAGTCATTTGAGCTTTGTGGACGCAGCTTCAGTCTTGCTTCAATAACATCGCTTCCTAAGGGTGCGGTCAGCTATAATGCAGAAGATTCATCGCTTTCGGCGAACGGTTCTCTGAGCGGAGCAAAGCTTGTTTTCACCTACGACAACGGACTTGAAACCGTAATTCCGGTTTCGTATTCCTCCGTTCTTGCGGGTTCGGGCACAAAGAGCGATCCTTACACAGTCGGAACGGCTGATGAGTTCGCGCTGATGATGCAGAACGGTGCAAACGAGAACGTTTATTATCTCCTTACCGATGACATCGATCTCGGCGGAGTTGCTTCTGCGGATAATTTCGCAAGTATACTCGACGGCGGATATCATACTGTATATGATTTCAGCGGCGAGGCTATGTTCAGCAGCCTGAGCGGAACTGTAAGAAATCTCGGAATTGCGGGATTTGCAGTCAGCTCAAGCAAGGCGGTTGCACTTGGTGCTCTTGCAGGAACTCTTGACGGAGCGACTGTTGAAAACTGTGTGGTTATTGCTGATGTTGCCGCATCCGGAAAGGTTCAGGATGCAGGCATAATTGCAGGACGCGCTGTCAACGGTGCAAAAATTTCCGATTGCATCACGTCGGGCAAGGTGACAGGTTCAGCTGTTCTTGCGGCAGGCGGTATAGTCGGTGCGGCGGAAAATGCTCAGATAACAAATACGCTTTCAACTGCGTTTGTTTCTGCGAACGGTTATGTCGGCGGACTTATCGGTGAAGCCGAATACACAACATTGAAAAATTCCGTTTTCGGAAATATGGTTAAGTCTGCGAAGAATACGAGCGGTAACGTTGCCGGTATGTTTGCCGACAACTCAACAGCCGAAAATGTACTCTTCGACAGCAGAACGGCGCTCAGCGGCAATGCGGTTGCGACGGGCGAGCTCAACGGTGCGCGCGCACTTGCAACAAAGGAACTTTCAGACTATGTTGCCGGCGGATTCTCTGCAAGCGACGGATATTCGGTCCCGAAAACCTTGACAGGTACGGAAAGATCCGCGAAGTTTGCAACGGCGGTTGAATTTGCGTCAATGACGGTCAGATATCTCTCCGGTATGAATCCGGGTACGGCTCTGAACTACACCGATGTCAGAACCTCGGCTGAGGTTAATTCAAATGCGGTAAGCGTTGACAAAACGAACGGTCTTGTTATCACATTGATGAAGAACAAGGATTTCGGCGCGGCGGACAATGCTGTAAGAAGATATGCAGAACCTGCGAAGTCAAACTCCGCGTCGGTAAGCTATACAATCAGCGACACAACGAAAACTCTTGGTGACAAGCTTGTCGGAGTTATGCTCAAGAGCAAACTTGGAAGCGAATCTAATTCATTTAGTTTCTTCACAAGAATCGGTGCATCTGCTAAGACAATCGGCGGAGTCAGCGTGACTGACGGCGGTATCTTCGTTGATCTCGTTCTTCCTGTCGGTTACAGCTTCACGGTCAAGGCAACTGATGCCGAGGGCAACGAGCTTAAAACGACGGATGCAGGCAACGACGGAGTGCTTGTTGAAGCAGGCGATTCCAAGGTTGTAAATGTTGCAGTCGAAATCGTTAAGTCCGAACCCGAATGGGGCTTGAGGACAATTTGGAGCATTATTGGTAAATAAGTAGAGGGTTGATGTTACAATGAAAAAGAAGTTTGCCTTTTATAAAAACTTAATATTAGCTGTGGCATCAGCCTTAACTTTGGTTGCGGTTTCCTTTGCATGGTTCAGCACGTCGAACACCAATATGGTACCGTCAATTGTCGGCGAAGTCCCGAATCCTACTTACGCAAGTGTTTCTTATTTTGTTGCCGACAGCAGCGGCAATTATTCAAGGCTTGCGGGAAATATTGAGCTTAACAACTGGACATCTGGTTCTTACAAAAAATATAAAATGATAATGACTACTTCAACGGATGAGGCGCTTAAAATGAGTATGTCCATTGATGATTTGCCGTCCAATATGAACGCAGATCTCAAGAAGTCGGTCAACATTAAATATAACATTTATAAAGCGACAAAGGTTACAACTGGCGGCGCCGTCAGCTTTAAGGACGGAGCGTACCTGTTCGGCTCGGATTATATGAGCCTTGCAGATCTTTCAAACGGCGTAATCTTTGACGGAAGATCGCTTGCGTCATACCAGACGGAAAAGAACGATGTGTTTATCATCTACTACGAAATCGGTCTTTCGGCAGACAGCCCGTCGTCAATTGAGGGTCTGTCCTCGTCGCTTGGAACTTTGAAGATTAACGTTCAGCCGGTAGTATAAGATGAAGAGAGCAAAAAGTATTTTCTCCGTTGTCATGGCAGTTCTTTCAGCGCTTGTTTTTGCTGTCGGACTGACCGTATTCATTTCGGTGCTCCATGCATCGGCAGGCGAAGCGCCGAGTGTACTCGGTTTCAGCGTTTTGCAGGTGCAGACAGGAAGTATGGAACCGGAAATACCTGTCGGCGGAATTGTTATTACGCATAAGGTAAAACCGTCTTCGCTTAAGGTCGGCGATATCATAACCTTTTACTCCAACGATGTTGAAATCAGCGGCAAGGTGAATACTCACCGAATCATTGAAATCAAGGACAGCGAGAGCGGCGAAAAGATTTTCAGAACACGCGGCGACGCAAACGATGCGGACGATAAGGATCCCGTTTATGAGAGGGACTTGATCGGCAAGGTCATTGTCAATATCGGCACGGTCGGAAGCTCGGTTCTCGGCGTTCTCAGGAATCCGAAAATTATTCTGATTTTCATTGTTATACCGCTTATTTTTATCACGATGGGCGAGGCTGTCAACTTGGCAAAGCTGATAGCTGAATATAAATACTCGGATCAGAAGGATGAAGAAGATGAAAAATCTTCGGAAACAAAAAATTAACATATTGCTTACAGCGATAATTATATGTATTTCCGTGATTGCTGTCGGACTTGTCTATGTCCCGAAGCTTGCAAAGATGGATATGTATGTTGTCGAAACGGGCAGTATGTCTCCGACGATAAAGCCGAACAGCCTCATTTATGTAAAAGAGTACAAAAACTTTGAGGATTACAATGTCGGCGATATTGTAACATTTACGGATAAAATCCACGGCAGAAGCTTTACCCACAGAATTGTTGAGATAGACACCGTGAACCGCTCCTTTGTTACAAAGGGCGACGCCAATACGGAAAACGATTTGCAGCCGACTTCGGTTGATTATGCGACCGGAAAGGTTGAAGCCGTGATTCCATATTTGGGATATATAGTCAAGTTTTTGCGGTATACCGCAGTTAAAATAGCTGTCGGCGCGATTTATATTGCGTGGGCGGCAATCGAGATTGAGCTGTTTACAGCGGAAAGGAAGAGGCGTTATGAGTAAGAGAATAATTGCTTTTGTTGCATCGCTGGCTGTTATTATCGGACTTATGAATTGCGGAACATCTTATGCGTGGTTCGTCACGACTCTTGAAAAAAAGCAGAGCATTTCCGTTTCTGTTGTCAGCACGGCACAGTCGGCAAGGCTTGATGACCTGGACAGCAAGGATAAAATAATAATTATGCCCGGAGACAACCTTGTTAATCTCGACGGACAGGGAGCAATGCTCCGAATCAACAGCAATTCGACAACGGACGTCCAGTTCCGAGTTTCAATTGAGTACACAAGCTATGCTTCGGGAGCTGCCGAGCAAAAGACATATTCAGGCAACGGCAGCGACGATATTGTTGTTACATTCGCGGCAAACAAGTGGTCGAAGAATGTCAACGGCAGCGGAGTTTGCTATTTCTACTATATGGGCGACGAGTACAAGTCCGAATCTGTTTCCGACATTGACAGCGTTCCGGCTGTAAGCCCGGAGGTTTCCTCGATTGACGCAATATCGAGCATTGTCTATAAGGACAACATTTCAAGAGCATATTCGGGTAAGGATATAAACATAAAGGTCAAGTTTGAGTGCAAACAGGCGGATAACGTAAGCTGGAGCAGTATTGATCTTTATCAGCTTTCGGGAACAGGCGCATGAGCCGTAAAAAAGCGGCGGTAAAGCCCGGCAACGTTCTCTTCAATATTCTGCTGATTGTTACGGTGATTTGCGCCGGTTTTGTAGCCTTTAATCTTGCGACAGGAGCCAAGGGCTACGCCGTCACAAGCGACAGTATGGCAAAGACGCTTGAACGCGGAGATCTTGTGTATTCAAGACCCGTCAGCTTCGACGATTTGAAGGTCGGCGATATTGTTACTGTCGGCGATTCTTCATCGAGCGCGTTTTTTACTCACCGAATTGTTGAGATAAATCGGGATGAGAGAACCGTCACGACAAAGGGTGACAATAACCCGACAAATGACCCGATTGATTCGCCCGAAAAGCGAATTGTCGGAAAAATGTGGTACAGCGTTCCTTTTTTGGGATATTTTTCGATAGTGTTCGGTGCAGTTTCTAAGACCAATGGCTTGATTATTTTAGCGCTGGTTGCAATGGCGCTGACCGTATTGAATATAGTTTTGACAAAAGCGAAAAAGAAAAACGGAGGTGGCAGCAATGAATAAAAGCAAAAAAATAATTTCATCAGTTATGGCGTTTGTGCTTGTGCTTTGCGTCGGATATTTTTCTATGATGTCCAAGACCTCCGCATGGTTCTATGACAGCGGAACATACGACAGCGGCGACAGCTTTGTTTTCGGAGACCTGTCGGTAAACACGAATTTTGTTGTGAGAAACAATGTTGCCCTTGATTGTGCGACTAAGCTCACCGACGAAAAGGAAACGCTTTTTGACTCTGCGGTGCATGTCGATGAGATTAAAGTCACCAATTCGGGAACCGTTCCCGCAAAGGTACAGACAGACCTCGTCAACAACGGTGACGGAAAAGGTCTGCGCTGGTTTGTTTACACCGACGATATGCTTGTAAACGGCAGCATTAAGGAGACTGTAAAGAAAAATGTATCATCGCTTGATGAAAACGGTCTCAAGAAATACAATGAGGGCAAGTTCGTTTATCTTGCTCCGAAAGAGTCCAAAATCGTTAAGATTGCGTGTTGGATTGAGTATGACGAGGTTGCCGACAAAATATCGGCAGGCGACACGCTTTACGGATATAATACGGTAATTACGCTGACAGCTTCACAGAGTGTTGACGGCGCAGGTGCTTGATTGAATCGGGGTGACGGATATGTCAAAAAAGGTTAGCAAAAAGTCAATAGTCATTATCGTGGCGATTGTTGCCGTGATTGCTGTTTTGGGCAGTTCTTTGGCGTGGTTCGTTACTCAGACAACAAAGACGCAGAATTTTTCAATTTCCGGAATCAATGCATCGGCAACCGTGTATTTCCAGACAGGTGAAAACACCACGGTCAAGGCAAACAAATTCAGAGATAAGGACGGTCTTTACGTTCTCAGTCTCAACAAGGACGACGACAATTACATAGGAAAGCTTCGCGTTACGGTCAACCGCAGCGGTGCAAAGTGTTGTTTGAGGGTCAGAATGGGTCTTGAATGGCAGCTTGCCGACGGTACAGTGGCTCAGTATAGCACCAATGTCCCGTATATTTTCTATGACAAATGGTATGATAACCGCAGCGTGGACTACTGCGTGTACTATCAGGGCGACGACCTGTCGGGCAAGGCGACTTACGGCGAGCGTTCGCTGATAAAGGGATTCGATGAAAGCAAGTTTGACGTTTCCGGATTTGAGGACGGAGTTACAGTCAAGGCTCTTATTGAGGTCGATGCCGTTCAGTTCAACCGTTATCCCCAGCTTTGGGATATTGACAAATTGCCATGGAAATAATGGAAGTTGATTTTTATGTCGAATAAGAAGAATGTGCCTGTGGCAGGTAAAACTGTCGCAGGCAAAAACAATTTTGATAAAAAGAATAAAAAGAACGCGCAAAAAAAACGCACCGAGGCAGAAAAGAACGCACGGCGCGTTATTGAAGAAAAGCAAAAGAAGCAAAAACAACGCGAAAAAAGAAGCGAGGAAATTCGCAAACAGCGGCGCAAGGCTAACGAAAAGCAAACGCGTGCAACCACTAAGCAGGCGAAAAAGGCGGCGGCAAAGGCAAAACAAAAAAGCCGCAAAGAGAACTTTGTTAAAAAAGTCAGGTATTACACAAGCAAAGAGTTCCTCGGCTCGTTCAATTATTTCCGCATCTTTGTGTTTATCGTTGTTCCGATTGCGCTCATTGTTTTCGGTGCGGTCAGTCTTTCTCAGTCGGTCTTTATGAATATGCCGGCTGAAATCAAATCGGCCGAGTTTAACGGAAGAATTGAAAGCGAAGCAGTAGCGGAAAAAAGTGTTTTCAATTCTTTACAGCAGCAGGTGTTCATTGATTCGCTCAAAGCGAAAGGAAATAAGAATTTTAAATTCTATATAAACTCTGTCATAAAGGTTGACGACGATTTTACTGCCGACGAGCTTTGCCTTGGCAACCCGTCGGAAAACGACTGCATACTTATTGCGACGATATACGATTCCGACGGTCAGGTTCTTTACCGTTCACTCGGCATTGAACCCGGAACGGAAATAAACCGCGCAAAGCTTTTTACCGAGCTCAGCTACGGAGTTCACGACGTTAAGGTTGCGGTCAATGCCTATGATAAAAACAACTACAATAAAATCGGAACACAGTATGCGAAAATAAAACTTGCGGTTGGTGTTGAATACAATGGCGAAAAATAAGCCCAACAAAAGAATAATTATTACGGTTGCGGCGGTCGTCGCTGTTGCGATTTGTCTTGTTTTGTTTGCGGCAAAGGCACCGCAGCTTCGCCTGTCCTTTGCGCCGAGCGGAAAGGTAAGCGACGGGATTCTGCCCGACGTTGATTCCGACGTGCACATAAAGTATGTTCCGGAGGGTGAGATCAGGTACCTCATAAACAAGCGCATTGTTTTTGAAAGCAGCTATTCGCTCGGTAATGTGATGCTTGAAAATCCGGAAGCGTGCGGATATGACATCAAATTTATTGTTTATAAGGACGACGGGGAGATGATTTACACTTCTCCGCTCATTAAACCCGGTCAGTATCTTGAAAAAGATAAGCTTTCGGCGGTTCTTTCTCCCGGCGAGTACAACTGCTCCTATTCGGCACAGGCATATTCGGACGGTGAGCTTCAGGGAGAAGTGACCGGAATAGTTACAGTGATTGTGGGACAGAAATAAAAATCTGCAGATTGTTTTGCAGGATTAAATAGAATATAACAAAGAACCCGACTTCTATTGAGGTCGGGTTCTTTGTCTGAAAGGGATTTGCGGCCGTCGGCTGAAAGGCGGCCGACAAATAGGGGAAAAGATGAAAAAACTGAATTATTGTTCTTGCGTAAATTGTTATTTAACCGCTTCAAAGCCCTGAGCCAGGTCGGCAATGATGTCGTCAATGTGCTCTGTGCCGATTGAAAGACGTACTGTGTTCGGCTTGATTCCGCAGGAAAGCAGATCCTCCTCGGAAAGCTGGGAGTGAGTGGTTGAAGCAGGATGAATTACAAGTGATTTGACATCTGCAACGTTAGCGAGAAGAGAGAAGAGCTTGAGACTTTCGGTAAATTTCTTCGCCGTCTCGGCGTCACCCTTTATCTCAAAGGTAAAGATGGAAGCCGCGCCGTTCTCAAAATATTTGTCGTAAAGCTCCTTTTGTTTGCCTGTTGCAAGTGAAGGGTGATTGACCCTTTCAACCTGCGGATGATTTTTAAGGAAGTCAACAACCTTGAGCGCGTTTTCAACGTGACGCTCAACGCGGAGCGAAAGTGTTTCAAGACCCTGAAGAAGGAGGAAAGAGTTGAACGGAGAAATTGTCGCGCCTTGATCTCTCATCAGAGTGGTGCGAAGCTTGAGAATATATGCAAGGTTTCCGCACGCCTCGGTGAATACAACTCCGTGATATGACGGGTTCGGCTTGGAAAGTCCGGGGAACTTGTCGTTCTGAGCCCAGTCAAATTTGCCTGAATCCACGACAACACCGCCCATTACGGTTCCGTGACCGCCGATAAACTTAGTTGCCGAATGAACGACGATGTCTGCGCCGTGCTCAATGGGGCGGAGAAGATAGGGCGTTGCAAAGGTGTTGTCCACGATGAGCGGAATACCGTGCTTGTGTGCGATAGCGGATATCGCTTCAATGTCAATAACGTCCGAGTTGGGGTTGCCGAGTGTCTCCGCGTAAAGAAGCTTTGTGTTCGGTTGAATGGCTTTTTCAAAGTTTTCGGGGTCGGACGGGTCAACAAATGTTGTGCTGAGGCCCTGCTCGGTGAGCGTGTTTTCAAAAAGATTGTGTGTGCCGCCGTAAAGATTCGTTGAGGAAACAATGTGGTCGCCTGCAACGGCAATATTCTGCACGGCGTACGAAATTGCGGCAGAGCCTGAGGCTGTTGAAAGTGCCGCGGCACCGCCCTCAAGAGCGGCAATTCTCTTTTCAAAAACATCCGAAGTCGGGTTCATCAGTCTTGTGTAAATGTTTCCGCCCTCGGTGAGACCGAAGCGGCCGGCGGCCTGAGCCGAGTCCTTAAAAACGTATGATGTGGTTGCGTAAATCGGCACCGCTCTTGCGTCGGTGGCGGGATCCGGATTCTCCTGTCCAACATGAAGCTGGAGTGTTTCAAACTTGTAATCTGACATAATAACATTTCCTTTCTGTTTTTAAAAATTTTTTTCGGATCAGGAAATGTACATTCGTCCGAATCTGAAATTTTGTCTGAGCAGATTTTCAAAAATTTTTTTCATAAAATCACCTTAAAAAAACGGAAAGCCGATTGACTTCCCGTTAGTTTCAAATGTTTATTTTGAACCGTCGGAAGGCAAGGCAAAAGCTGCGTATTCGCAAATACACATTGAGAAAAGCATTGAAATGTCGTTTTTCATTTTGCTGACCTCCCTTTGATTTATCAGGTTGACTGTATAATAGCACGATTTACCTACCTTGTCAATAGGTTAATTAAAAATTTTTCAGAAATTTTCCTTTTTTATAACCGGAATGTTTATTTCGGTAACAAATTTTTCCGTGTCGCTTGTGATTCCATAGTCGATCATAGTGATTTCTCTTGAAAAGCCTGAAATCCGAAGACCGTTATTTTTAATATAATCGGCAAGACGGCGGTAATAAAACGGTGCGTCGCTGTGAACACCGCAAAAACGGATGGAAACGCACAGGGTTTCTGTCATATACTCGACCTCGGCGCTGTATTTGTCCTCTTCATCCAGCGCAAGAAAAGCGTAGTCGTATTTCTCGTATCTTTGTGCACAAAGATTCTCTTCGGATATGCCGACGCCGACCTTGCCGAGGAAAACCATCGGCTCATCTTCGTTTGCGCTGAGCTTGCTGACGGTTTTTTCAATATCGGTCTGGTTCTTGAGCCGCAGGGAATCGTTTATGCGAATAAGACGGCAGGGCGGAGCTGTGAAAACTTTAATGACATTCAGCTCGGAATCACGCGCGTCGCGGATCTGATGCAGTCGGTTATCAATTTTTCTTTCGATTATTTCAAGCTCTTTTTTCTTCTGTATAACCTGTTGCTTTTGATTGAGGAGCTTGTCCTCAATGACATCAATATCGCGGTTTTTCAGGAAATCCGCAATCTGAGGCAGGGGCATATCGAGCGCACGCAAATATCGCACCGTATTAAGAATCTCAAATTGGCGCGGACTGTAATATCGGTAATTCGTCTGCGGGTCGACATATTCGGGTATCAGAATGCCCAGGTTCTCGTAATGACGCATACTTCCGACGCTCAGGTGAAACATTTTTGCCACGTCACCGATTGAAAAGAGCGAATCCTTATCCATTCTTCAATCCCTCCCGATTCTCTTTTTTGGATATGACAACGTAGGCAATTACACAGACAATTATGGAAAGCAGGGAGCCGATAGGGGCGGAAAGTCCCATCGGGAAAAGGGTATCCGCAAATTTTTTCGACGCAATGTATGCAATCGGAACACGCGCAAAAACGATCGAAAGTGAGTTGTGCAAAAATGAAATTCCCGATCTTTCTATTGCACAGAAGTAGCCGGACATACAGAAATGAATGCCTGCAAAAATACAGTCGAGAACATAGCTTCGCAGGTACTGACTGCCCAGGCGAATAACATTCGGGTTGTTCTCGAAAAGTCCGACAATCTGCGGAGCTGTAAACTGCACAACGGTAGTGACGACTGTGCCGACACAAATGACAATGAGAATGGCGTAGCGCAGGGTGAGCTTTGCCCTGTGGGGCTTGTTTGCACCCATGTTCTGTGCGGCGAGGGCGGAAACGGATGAAAGCATCGACGACGGCACAAGGAAAAGAATGCCGATAACCTTTTCAACAATGCCGACCGCCGCCGCATCGTCAAGTCCTCTGCGGTTTGCTATAATTGTAATAACAACGAATGAAATTTGAATAAAGCCGTCCTGCAAAGCCACGGGGATTCCGATGCGGAGAATGTCACCGAGCGTCTTTTTGTCTGGGCGGAGACTTTCTTTGCTGAGCTTTATTTCGCTGTTTGAACGCCTGACATATATGAGTGAGGTTATGACCGAAATCGTCTGCGAAAGAGTGGTTCCGAGAGCGGCTCCGGCAGGTCCCATACCGAATTTTCCGATGAAAAGATAGTCCAGCCCGATGTTGCAAACGCAGGCGACGGCAATGAAATACATCGGACTTTTGCTGTCACCGAGTCCGCGGAAAACGGAGCTTATTATATTGTATGCGGTGATGAAAGGAATACCGATGAAGCAAATTCTGAGATAAGCGACGGTGCCGTCAACAGCTTCCTGCGGCGTGGACATTGCGGAAACGATGGGATTCACGAGAATCAGCAAAACAGAGGTCAGGGCAAGAGAACCGAGCATAAAAAGGGTTACGGTGTTTCCGACGTAGCGCGAAGCTGCGTTTTTGTCTTGTGAACCGATGCTTTTGCCGATCGTGACCGTTGCCCCCATTGCAAGACCGACGATCATTACGGTTATCATGTGCATGACCTGACTGCCGATTGAAACAGCGGTAATGCTCTCGGTCGAATTAAACTGCCCGATTATGAAAAGGTCGGCTGTGCCGTAAAGCGTCTGCAAAAAGTAGGACAGCAGGTACGGCAGGGAAAAGACGACGACATTTTTAAATATGCTTCCGGTGGTGAGATTTCTTTCCATAGCTTTTTTGACCGTATGCACCGCGCGATTTTTTTATAAGGCATACGGCTGACTCCTTAATGATTATATCATAAACTCTACAATTATTGTAGAGTCAAGATAAAAATTAAAACAATCGCAAAAATTTTTATCATTTTAAAAATGAGCACCTGCAAGCGTTTCAAGCTTGCAGGTCTACAATCACAGTTCATTTATCATACTCAAGTGTCCTGCATAAAGCAGTCGAATGTTATTAGTTTTGATCAGTCCGATACTTCCGGTGTATCGAAACCGTGTCGGGCAATCCCGACTTATTTCTTCATTATGTGAACATATTCAGTTGTATGTGGAACAAATTTCCACGCCATCATTATACAAGAACCAACACGCTCTGTCAATTCTGGGAATTGTAAACTTTTATGAAAAGGGGCGGCAGCTAAATGCTATCGCCACCCGATTGTCTATCAGCGAAGACATTCGCCTATGCCAATGAAGAGTAACAGCCGGTTCTTCTTGATTGTTGACACAGGTAATTCCAAAATCCATGTCATTTTGATTAGGAAACGGATATGTTGCTCATAGTCCGTTGCTTTATAGTCCGTATACTTTTATATTATAATATATGGGGGTGTTTTAATGATTACGAAAGAGTTTGGGCAAAGGCTTAAGGAGTTGCGACAAGAAACAGGATTAAGTCAAGAAAAATTTGCTCTTAAAATTAGTATGGATCGAACTTATTACGCTTCCGTAGAAGCAGGCCGCAGGAATATTTCTCTGGAAAACATCAAAAAAATTGCAGATGGTTTTGGAGTATCGCTAAGCCAATTATTTGAAAATCTATAGGGGGAGAGAACAGCATGCCTAATTTTACAACATTATACAACAATTACGAAAAAACTAACAATGTGTGCGGCTTCTGCGAGCAGTATGCAGAAAACGATATTGCTACTCGCTTTCTTTTAGTCCGTTCCCTTGATAGGAATAATCTGAGAGATATTATTGAACGCTACTCAACAGAATCTCCAGATGGAAATATTCGTGTGCTGACAGAGAAAGCTTATAACTCATCTGTTACTATCGAACAACTCATTTCCTATATTGAGAGTAAACGTCAAGAACTTATTAACCAGCGCACTCAGGAATTGGACGGATTACAGGATGTACTTTCTGAATTCCCTGTTGTAAACTGTGGTGTCAGAAATGACAAAGTTGATGATATTGTCAAAGGATTCGTTCGGAATAAATCCTTAAAGACTATGGATGAGCTCGAATACGAACTTGATAATGTAATGCTTCCCAAAATTCGTCAGTACAGTATGTGGTCATATTATAACCAAACCGCTAACGACATCATTGAGTTATTTTTCCTTCAGCATCCTGCCGTTCTTCCTACTTTGAGAAAGATTCATGATATAGATTTCTTTATAAAAATCGATGGAAGAATCATTCCGTTTGATTTGAAATTCACGCATATTTCAGACAGTTATTTCGATCTGGCCTCTCAGGGTATAATTAGAAACGATGGTTCTACGTTCGATGATTTTTATGTTGATGCCAATAGTGAAACTAATGAGTTGAAGCGATTAAAGGCATATTATCAATCATTTAAGCGTGAACATAGAACTCTCGATCTGCCAGGTATCAGCGGACAGGATAAAACATCTCTTATGAACAATCTTTCTGCTACTGGAGATCCCGGTGCAACGAGATTTATTGAGGAGTTTACCGCAAGGCATGCTGACTATGTGCCAACAAGCCATGAGCAATTATATCCTCTGGAATGGTGGAATTATAAATATCAAGGTGAACGTCTCTTCTGCAACAACAATCGTCTCTTCGTCTTTCTCGCTTACATGAACCGATTTGTTGATGGCAGAGAACTCAAAGGCAAAACTGCTGCTATCGGCGAAAAAATCAATTCATTGCTCGATAATTTAACAATGAATGATTTCCACTCTGTCCATTATCATTATGATAAGGAAGCCGATTTGGTTGGTGATTATACCGCACTTTCTCTCTCAACAATATATTATGAATAATTTTCAGCGGGGGGCTTTTAATTGAAGCCCCCCGCTGTTTATTAACTCATATTATCTGCACATACTTTTACAATTCGTGAAACCTTGTAAATAAATCCTTGCGGTATTGTTCGTTCAAACAAAGCGTTCATCACATTATAAACTTCGTATTCCGGATGCTCGGACAATATTGTTTTTATATCAGCCTCAAGTTGAAGATCGTCATTTTTGAATATGGTTGGTTCCTGTCCTCTATTATTTGTATTCTTGAAGGTCAACACAAAATCAGTTTTTAAGGCGTTTTTACGATTGTCTTGAATTACAGATGTCGCTGAATATTCCAACGGAACAATATCTGTAATTTCGAATCCGTGCGTAATGAACAAATTGAGCGTATCAATCCATGTGTTATCGTCCAAGCAATTAAATGCCATTGAAAAATATTTACCAGGCTTTAACACACGAGAAATTTCGGAAAATGCCTCATCCAGCAGCTGGTTATAATTCTTTGTATTCTTTTCTTTTCTTTGCTTTGCTTCCGAAACGATTACTTCATCATTCCAATTAATAGTCTCATCCAAGCCAAGCCATGCATTCCACATTAGGCTCTGTTCCAGATATAGAATTCGATTTGCATGAGGTGGGTCGATGAATACATAATCAACACTGTCGTTGGCTAACTGTAGCTGAGTAGCAGAGCCGTTAATGAGACAGACATTATTTTCATAATAACCATTTTCTCTGTTCGAGAACAATTCGTTGATTTCGTTCTCGCCTTTGATTATTCTCTTAAACCGATTTTCAAAACAATTCCACACATTAATTTCGAAATGTTCTTCTGGAACCCAATAACCAATTACCCAGCTTCCAACTTCCGCTTTAGGAGCCGCACCTTCGTTCCTTTTTCTTCCTCGAATAACAAAGACTAAGTTACTGGCCTGTGACAATGTACCCGTAAGTGTCAATTCGAAAACATCACGGATATTTGGGTCTTCAATATTTTTGATTTCATCATTGATAAGGGACAATCCGACCAGGGCTCTTGGTGTGAACAGATCTGCAACAGTTTGGTTTTGCCCAACATTAATTCGAGAGTTCTCAAACATTTGGGATGTTGGATACCATTTTGCTTCAACTAATGGATGTTGCGACATAGTTATGTCAACATCTATACCTTCTCTAATTTTCTTTTTACTTTGATTTGTAGAATACCATACCTCAATAGGCATATCATTCTTCCAAATTGTATGTGTTACAAGTGTCGGTTCTCCATCATATTCGAGTTCATACAGACTGTTAATGGTTGCTTTTAGCTTTTTTGTGATAACCTTAAATTGGCGATTAACTTCATCAATGTCAACAGCTGTCATTGACACTTTTGCCAACTTAATAGCTAAAGGATTGAGATCAACTCCGATACATTTTCTGTTTGCTTTTAGCGCTTCAATTAATGTGACACCCGAACCGCAGAAACTATCGAGAACCACTTCCCCGGGCATAGTGTATTTTTCTATAAATTTTGATATTTCATTAAAAGGTTTTTTCCCCCAATATTTGTGCATTGCATAAATACCTTTGTAGGTATTGGTATTAGCCATAATCTCCTCCGCTTGTTTGTTTATTTCTTTATTGACTTGTTCGACAATTCCCTCGAAATCCATCCCAAAAAACGGCAGAACTTCATCGAGCCGCTTAAACGTCATTGCTCAGCTTGCCGGTCTTAGTCATATCGGACACAGCTCTTTATTCGTCTTCCGTTGTAAATTCTAAAATATCATCAACCCCACATTGGAGGGTTTTGCAGATCTTCTCAATGGAATCGAGAGAAATATAATTGTCTCGCTTGATTCGGGTAATGATGTTTGCGCTAAATCCCGCTTTTTCCATCAGCTCGGCATTGGTCATTCCCTTATCAATCATGAGATGAAACAGTTTTTTATATGATACAGCCATAGAGACATCCTCCTTAACTGCTCTACATCATATCACGAAATCGTGAATATTTCAATAGATTAAGAAGAATACTTGTGGAAGAGGGGACTTGTACCCTTTAGAGTACAAGTCCCAGGTATGTATTCGTTTATTCTTCCATGACTTCCAACATCATTTTTGCACCCAACTTAAAGCTGCTCTGGAACAGTAAGCAATCGGTGAGTGTATGGTATTCTCGCACACAGTCGGCGTATTTATCAAACAACTCCTTCTGCTCGTCCGTCATAGTAGCTTTGAGCTTTTCTTCGTTTCTGCAGATCAACTCTAACAGATTTTTGTATTCTTTGCAAGCAGATGTGTTATACTCTGTTGGCTCAAGGTTGCCGTACCAAAATTCTTCAAGGATTCACATACCACATCCTCCTCGTAGATCAATTCGGCAAGGACAATCTCCTCTGCACGATTACGGATGCTGTTCATGGCTCCAAACCATGCCATTTGGTCAGCAGCTTTCAATGCCTCTGTCACGCCCTCAGAAGCCTTCATTTGCTCAATAATGACCTCCAGACGGCTCTGTGCCTGCTCGTTCAAGTCGGCCAGATAAGTCCACAATTCTCCAGTCAAGTTTGCACGCTTTTCTTTTGCTTTCAATAAATTATAGTGACAAAAGCAAGACAAAAGAGGGATTTACATTGCGATACAGTAAAAATATTTATGAAAAGAAAAAGACTGCAAGCCTTGAAAAATAAGGCTTGCAGTTCTTTTTATGGCGGAGAGCAAGGGATTCGAACCCTCGAACAGGCTTTGACCTGTTACACGATTTCCAATCGTGCTCCTTCGGCCAGCTCGGACAACTCTCCAAATTCATTTTCACTATTTAATTGATGTTACACGATTGGGAATCGTGCTCCTACATAGCTTTAATATTATACCCGAACGCAAAGTGAAAATCAAGTGTTTTTTCAAAATTTTCACTCAACATCAAAATGTTTCTTCCATTCCGCTTCGCGGAAGCCTGTCAGGACGGTATCACCATCAACAATCAGCGGCCTTTTGACCAACATTCCGTCCGTTGCAAGGAGATTGAACTTCTCCTCGTCGGTCATTGTCGGGAGCTTCTCTTTCAGGTTCATCGACTTGTAGAGCAAGCCGCTCGTGTTAAAAAGCTTTTTGATTTCAATTCCGCTTGCCTTGACCCAAGCTTTGAGCTCGTCGGCTGTCGGCTTTTCCTCCTTGATGTGTCTGTCTTCGTATGGGATTCCGTGCTCGTCCAGCCATTTTTTCGCCTTTTGGCAGGTTGAGCATTTGGGGTATTCAATAAATAGCATAGGTGTTCACTCCGTTAAAATAAGCCTGCTTTTACGCCGTTCGCATTATGCTCTTCGATTGTCGAGGCATAATAGAAATGCTCGCCGCTTGCGTCCGTCAGGAAGAAAACGTAGTCCGTGTCGGCAGGGCTGAGCGCGGCGTTAATTGCTTTCATTCCGGGATTGCATATTGCGCCGACCGGGAGACCCGAACGGTAATAGGTGCTGTAAAGATCCATATATTTTCTGACATCTTCGTTTTGATTCTCAAGCGCAACGTCGGGCTGATAGCCGAGGTAATCCTTGAGATTTTCGGAAATGTAAAAGGTAGTAACGTCGCTTTCAAGCCTCGGAAACGATGCAGGGTCTTTCAGTCTGTTGTGGAAAACCGAGGACACGTTGGCACACTCCGCGATGTCGGCGTCACATTCTTTTTGAATCACAGAAGCGAGCGTTATAATCTGATCCATCGTGTAGCCGAGTGATTTTGCCTTGATCTTCATATCGTCGGTGACCTTTGAATTAAAGTTCTCTATAAATTTTTCCACGACCGATTTTGCGTCGGATTCAAGGTAAAACTCATAGGTGTCGGGAAAAATATATCCCTCAAGCGCAAACACTTTGTCGTCGAGATTGTCGATTTCAAGTCCGGCAACGGGCTTCTTACACTCATTCAAAAACGCTTCGGAGGAGCAGACCTTGCTCTGCTGAAGCTTGTCGGCGATCTGAATTATTGTGTAGCCCTCAGGAAAGGTTATCGTGACCGTGTTATCGGGCAGGGTAGTTTTGCTCTTGGTGGAAAGGAAGGGGATTCCCTCGCCCGGATTACAGGCGGAGAGAGAAAAAATGATTGCAACGCATATCAAAAGGGAAACAAATTTTTTTATTTTCATAAAAATTACCTCAAAATTAAGCTTGTGAGAATATGATACATTAAATTCACACCCGTGTCAATAAAAGCACCGTTTCTGCAAATATTATTATATAAGGGAGGTGATTTTTATGGACAAAAAAAGAACCGGCAAAAAGAAGAAAAAGCTCAAGCTGTCACCGCTTGTGCAGTCAATAGTCAACGATTGGGAGGCAGGAAGCGAGACCGATGTGCTCGGAAGCTACACGGGAAATCCGAGCGAAACGGTCAGACCTCAGCAGGACGCCGACGACCTTTAATTTGACTTTATAAAATAATTACTGTATAATAAATCAAGTTTTTGTGCCGCAACGCCGAAAAGTCTTGCGGCACAAAAATACATTTCCGTTAAAAAAGAAGTTGAAAGTCTGGAGTGTTGGGGTTGGATATTTCCCGAAAGAAAGAACGATATTGCACATTGTTTTTTGTTGTCGGCTTGATTGCGATAGCTGTGTTTGCCGTTTGGAAAGCACAGTTCGGATTCGGTATGGCTGACGAAGCGTTTTATCTCACGATCCCTTACCGTATGTTTAAGGGAGAAAGACTGCTTGTAAATGAATGGCACGGTTCCCAAATGTCGGCGTTTATTCTTTATCCGATTTTTAAGGTCTATATGCTCTTATTTAAGACGACCGAGGGAATAATTCTTAATTTTCGATACATATACATTTTTGTCAATGCGGCAGTTTCTGTGGTTGTATACAGCAGACTGAGACGGTTCGGCATTCCGGGCGTAATTGCGGTGCTGATGTACTATTTTTTTGTGCCGTTCAATATATCAAGTCTCAGCTACAACAGCATCGGTCTGATGTTTGTGCTCCTGAGCGCGGTTTTGGTCGGAACAAACTATAAACACAGCAAAGCAGTCAACATTTTCGCCGGTATTTTTTTCGCGTTTGCCGTTCTTTGTCAACCGCTGTTGATAGTATTCTTTGCGCTGGGCTCTGCGGCGTTGATTGCTTTCTCTCTGATAAAGAAAAAGAAGTGGATCAACGGATACTTGTTCTTCCTGGCGGGATGCATTGTTGCGGCGGTTCCGGTGATAGTGTATCTGCTGAGCGAGGTTGGCGTACAAAGGCTGATTGAATCAGTCGGTTATATCATGAGCGACCCCGAACACGGACAGGGCTTGTATGTGAGCATCAAGAGCCTGCTGATGTCATATATATATTATAGATTTATTGACGCTTTTGCGGTTGGCATCGCGATATTGGCGGGTTTGAATTGGTGGCTGAATAAAAAAGGAAAGAGCAGTACCGTTGTTCTGATAATATCCTTTGCTTTGGCGATTTATCTTTCAATTAAGATTTCAACTTTGGATCATAACAAATATATAAACTATCTGTTCCTTCCCTTGTCAGGTATGGGTCTTGTTGCGATTTTTAACGTAAGAGACAGAAAAATTTTGCGGCTTTACGCCGTTGCAGTTGCTTTTTCGGCAGCACATTTTTTCTCATTTATATCATCAAATCAATATTCGATAATTATGTCCGCCGCGCTTATACCGATGGCGACGGTGTCGGTAATAGTCTGCTGGGAGGCAGTTTTTGAAAACAAAAATGAAATGAAACGCGCGCTCGGTTTTCTCGGCAAAGCGGTACTTGTTTTGGCGCTTGCGGTGAACTTCGCGGCTCTTGTACATTTCAGATACAGCTATGTTTTCAATGCGAGAACGAGGGCTCAGACGAATTTGCACGAAAACGGATGCTACCGCGGGCTGTATTCGTCGCTGTATGAGCACGGAACGATTGAAGAGAGCATAAAGGACTTTCACGAGCAGGGGCTTGCCGACAAGGACAATGTGCTGATTTACTCAAACCGCACTTGGTTCGCGCTTGAATGTTCGGGAACCCTGTCGCAGTATTCTGTATGGCTTTCGGGAATGAATGAGTCCACGGAAAGCCGTCTCAAAGCATATTATCGCGCAAATCCTGAGAAGCGACCGAAATATGTTTATATTTGCAAGGACGAAGCGGCAAGCTTCAAATACGATGTCCGAGCTTGGGCTGCCGAGCGTGGACTCAAGGTGAACGAGACGAAGTTCAGTTATGTGATTTATATGTAAAAAAATACAGCCGGCTTATTTCAAGTCGGCTGTATTTTTTTTGCTTATTTAATTCCTGCTACCTTGCGAATCGGCTTGATGCTTATGAGGACAACAACCATAACGATTGAAAGGATTGTTTCGGGAATGCTGAATGTTGCATTGTAAATCAACGAATAAACTGCACTGAGAACGTTTCCGCTGTAAGCCGAAAGAATCTTTGAACCGTAGGACATTCCGCCGCCCTCTGTGAAGAACCACTCAGCCCAGCCGCCGAAAAGGATGTAACCTGAGAAGAAGTGTGAAACATACTTGAGTACGCAAGCGAAGAGTGCGCCGAGTGCGAACGAAGTCTGAGGATTCTTGATCGACTTCTTGAATACGCCGCTGAGACCAAGTACGCTGAAGGCTACAAGATAGTCAAGAAGAGCGCAGAGAACTACTTGCCACCATTTGAAGCCTGCACCTGCTGTTGCGCCGGAAATTCCGAAAATCATCTGAAGGATTCCGTGAACAAGACCTGCACCGAGACCCCATTTTGCGCCGTAAGCATAGCCGACGAAGAGAATCGGCACAAAGCTGAAGAGCGTTACGGAGCCGCCATACGGAAGCTCGGAGAACTTGATGAACGACAGCACGGTTGAAAGTGCAACCATGATTGCGCTGACCGTCAGCTTTACGGTCATTTCGTTTGATTTGTCCATTGTTTTGCTTTTCATAATAAAACTCCTTTCACAGCATTTACCTGATCAAAGAAAATCGCCCGACGGAAATACCGCCGGGCGTAGATTTTACTTCAATAGCTTCCTACGTCGGTATTATCCGAATCAGGTTAAGGGTATGATCTCAGCCGATTTCTCAGCACCCCTGCTGTTGTGAATATATTACATCAATTATGTCGGTTTGTCAAGGATAATATCAGTCCATTTTCGGCAGACCCGCAAAGCCCTTTTCAAGGTCGGCATCCGTCGGAATATAGTCGGACATTGTGCCGTCGTTGAATGCTTCATAAGCGTACATATCGAAGTAGCCTGTACCCGTCAGACCGAAGAGAATTGTCTTTTCTTCACCTGTTTCCTTGCACTTGAGGGCCTCGTCGATTGCCACCCTGATTGCATGGCTGCTTTCGGGAGCGGGGAGGATACCCTCAACTCTTGCGAACTGCTCCGCCGCCTCAAACACCTTGGTCTGTTCAACGCTTCTTGCTTCCATGAGACCGTCATGGTAAAGCTGGCTGAGGATTGAGCTCATGCCGTGGTAACGCAGACCGCCTGCGTGGTTTGCCGACGGAATGAAGCCGCTGCCGAGTGTGTACATCTTTGCGAGAGGACAAACCATGCCCGTGTCGCAGAAGTCGTAAGCAAACTTGCCTCTCGTGAAGCTCGGACAGCTTGCCGGCTCAACGGCGATGAACTTATAGTCGGCTTCGCCTCTGAGCTTTTCGCCCATGAACGGGGAAATAAGTCCGCCGAGGTTTGAGCCGCCGCCTGCACAGCCGATGATAATGTCGGGCTTGATACCGTATTTGTCCATTGCGATTTTTGATTCAAGGCCGATGACCGACTGGTGCAGAAGAACCTGGTTGAGAACACTGCCGAGAACGTAACGGTAGCCCTCGTGGGTCGTTGCAACCTCAACAGCTTCGCTGATTGCGCAGCCGAGGCTTCCCGTTGTGCCGGGATGCTCTGCAAGAATCTTCTTGCCGACCTCGGTTTCTGTGCTCGGACTCGGAGTAACCGACGCACCGTAGGTTCTCATAACCTCGCGGCGGAACGGCTTTTGCTCGTAGGAGCATTTAACCATATAAACCTTGCAGTCAAGTCCGAGATATGCACACGCCATGCTCAGCGCCGTGCCCCATTGACCCGCGCCGGTCTCGGTTGTAACGCCCTTGAGTCCCTGCTTCTTTGCGTAATATGCCTGGGCAATAGCGCTGTTGAGCTTGTGGCTTCCGCTTGTGTTGTTGCCCTCAAATTTGTAATAGATCTTTGCCGGAGTGCCAAGCTTTTTCTCAAGGCAATAGGCTCTTACCAGAGGAGACGGACGGTACATTTTGTAGAAGTCGAGAATCTCATCGGGAATGTCGAAATAAGCCGTGTCGTTGTCGAGCTCCTGCTTGATAAGCTCGTCGCAGAAAACGGGACGAAGATCGTCGAAGCCCATCGGCTGATGTGTGCCGGGGTTGAGAAGCGGCGCAGGCTTGTTCTTCATGTCTGCGCGAACGTTATACCACTGCTTCGGCATTTCCTTTTCGTCGAGGTAAATTTTGTACGGGATTTTTTCTGTGTTGCTCATAACTGTCTCTCCTTTTCAAAAAAATTTGTCTGAGCCTGTCGGGGCATAAAAACAAAAAACTCCTGTCCCGACAACATTGCCGGGACAAGAGATATACTCCTGCGGTGCCACCCTGCTTGACACTTTTCGTGTCCACTTAGCTCGTACCCCATTATACGACGGTTATTTGTAACGGAGTGCCCTCTCCGGCTTGCATACTTAGTTTCTGCTCGCCCTCGGAAGTCCATTCAACTCTGCTTTCTGCGTTGTATCACACCAACCTACAACTCTCTGAAGCGTCCGTCAGAATCTACTTACTCTTCCTCATCGGTTTACTGCATTATATTCCCCAAAAAAGACTTTGTCAAGAGTTTTTTAAAAATTTTGTTTTGCACCAAATAAACTGTCTTTTTGCTTGAAATGTACGGCGTTATAGAGTATACTTTATGTTGTCGGTAACTTGGAAAGAAGAAAAGCGAAAGGAGAAATAATGCATTACATTATAATGGATCTTGAATGGAATAATGCATTTGTTCACAAAACCAAAAGCTTTATGAATGAGATCATCGAGGTCGGAGCGGTTAAGCTTGACGATGAGCTCAGAGAGGTCGGGGAGTTTTCCTGTTTTGTTCGTTCAAGGATAGGTAAAAAAATACGAAGCAATATAAAAAAACTGACCCATATCACAAATGACGATATGAGAAGCGGCGAGCCGTTTGAGCGCGTGATGGAAAAGCTGGAGGACTGGATAGGCGGCGAAGATAACGTTATCCTTACCTGGGGCGACAGCGACGTCCGCGTTATAATCGAAAATTACCGCATCCTGACGGGCACCGACACGGTTCCTTTCCTTAAAAACTACACGGATATCCAAAGATATTTTCAGATAAAGCGAAAAATTCCCATGGAAAGGCAGCTCGGCTTGTTCAACGCCGCGGAGAATGTCGGAATTGAGCTTTCCGAGTTTGCACATCACCGCGCGCTTGACGACAGCTTGCTGACAGCCGAATGTTTCCGCCGCGTTTTTGACAGCGATTTCGGCGGCTTTATCACAAGGTGCGACAAGACCTTTTATGAAAAACTGTTTTTCAAGCCTTATGCAATCAGCAACATAAACAGTCCGCTTGTTGACAAAAATCTGCTCAGCTACACCTGCGAGGACTGCGGTGCCAAGGGAAAAATAATCAAAAACTGGCGGTATTCCAACCAGTATTTCCGCGCGAACTATATTTGTCCGCGCTGCGGAAAGAAGGTTCGCGTCGCGGTCAGGTTCAAAAAGTATTTCGACAGGCTTGACACACGCAAAACCGTTACCCTCGTTACAGAGGAAGAAAAGCCCTCGGTTATACAAAATGGCCTTGAATGATTTGAGTTCAAGGCTTATTTTTGTGTAAATAGCAGAACTATCAATTTCGTCGGAAATTGTATTGACAAAAGCACAATTTAAGTATACAATAAATCGAACTCTTTAAGAGCGGTACAGTGATGCCGACAAGATTTTACATGAAGCGGAGCAGGGTCCGTATATATTTGTGTAACAGTATGTCTTGTCGCTTGCGGCAGGACATTTTCTTTTTTCGGAGGTTCGCGATGAACAAAAAGATTATGGACGAGGCGGCACTCAGACGTGCGGTGATGAGAATCTCGCACGAGATAATCGAAAAAAACAAGGGTACGGAAAATATCGTGCTCGTCGGAATCAAGCGCAGGGGAATCTACCTCGGAGAGATGATTCACGACAATATTGTGAAGATCGAGGGTGTTGACGTTCCGTTCAAAACGCTGGACATTCACTTCTACCGCGACGATCTTACAAAGGAGTCGGACGCGCCCGTGTACAACGAAGAAAACGAAAAGTTTGAAGTGACGGGCAAAAAGATAGTTCTTGTTGATGATGTTATCTACACCGGCAGAACCGTCCGCGCGGCAATCGAAGCGATATTCACGATGGGCAGACCGTCGCAGATACAGCTTGCCGTGCTTATTGACAGGGGACACCGAGAACTGCCGTTCAAGGCGGACTACATCGGCAAAAGCATACCGACATCGAGAAACGAGACCGTGTCGGTAAAGGTTGAGTGCATCGACAGCGAAACAGGCGTCGACTTGCTCACGGATTAAGGATTTAAACACGAGGGTGTTTAAGATAAAGTAACGGAGGTATATCAAATGAAACTAATTTACAATGTCAAAGACAAACCGAAGTTCGGTCAGCTTATCGTTTTCGGTTTCCAGCAGGTGCTTGCCATTCTTGCGGCAACAATCGCAGTTCCGACAATCATCGGTAACGGAATGTCCCAGTCAGCGGCTCTTTTCGGAGCAGGCGTCGGCACAATCGTTTATCTTCTCTTCACAAAGTTCAAAAGCCCTGTATTCCTCGGCTCATCATTTGCTTTCATCGGTTCAATGCTTGCAGCATTCGCAGGAGCAATATCCGAGGCAGCCGGACACTTCGGATTGATTATCGGTGCGCTTTTCGCAGGTCTTGTTTATGTTATCATCGCAATAGCGGTTAAGTTTGCCGGTGTTAAATGGGTCAACAAGCTTATGCCCGCTGTTGTTATCGGACCCACGGTTTCAATCATCGGCTTGTCCCTCGCAGGCAACGCAGTCGGCGACCTCACACTCGGTAAGGTTATGACCGAAGTTACCACTCAGGTAATCAAAGACGGCGCAATTGTTGACGAAGTTTCTTATGTATCCTCCGCAAGTCCTTACGTTGCTCTTATCTGCGGACTTGTAACACTCTTTACGGTTATTCTCTGCTCGGTTTACGGCAAGAAGATGACAAAGCTTATTCCGTTCATCATCGGTATCCTTGCCGGCTATGTTGCCGCGGCAATCTTTACCGTAATCGGCATCAAGACAAACAACACAGCTCTCCAGGTTATTGACTTCACGGTTTTCCACGACCTCAAGCTGTTCTCCGTTCCTGATTTCACTTTCCTTGAGGCGGCAAAGGGCGCTAAGGAAATCGACGGTCAGTATCTCGCAACTGTTGCCGTTGCTTATGTTCCCGTTGCATTCGTTGTATTCGCAGAGCACATCGCAGACCACAAGAACCTTTCCTCAATCATTGAGCAGGATCTTCTTGAGGAGCCGGGTCTCCACAGAACACTTCTTGGTGACGGCGTCGGTTCAATGTTCGGTGCAATCTTCGGCGGCTGCCCGAACACAACCTACGGCGAGTCGGTCGGCTGTGTAGCTATCACAGGAAATGCATCGGTTATCACAATCCTCACCACAGCGATCATGTGTATGATCATCTCCTTCTTCGGACCGTTCGTAACCTTCCTCGCAAGTATTCCGAACTGCGTAATGGGCGGCGTTTGCATCACGCTCTACGGCTTCATCGCAGTTAGCGGTCTCAAGATGATTCAGCAGGTTGACCTCGACGACAACAAGAACCTCTTTGTTGTAGCGGTTATCCTTATATGCGGTATCGGCGGACTTACCGTAAACTTCGGCAAGGTAACGCTCACATCTATCGCTTGCGCTCTTATCCTCGGTATCATCACAAACGTAGTTCTTTCCAAGAAAGGCAAGAAAGCGTAAACCGAATCAAATAATAAGATTGCTCCCACTCGTCTGACGGGTGGGAGTTTTGCTTATGTGTTTGACTTTTCAGAATTATAAGATATAATATAATTACATTATTTATATGGAGGACATTTATGGGAAAAGATGTTGAATACAAAAGCAGAGACAGATTTATTCAGCTTGGCATTGCCGTTTCAACGCTGAGAAGAATAAGAGGGCTGTCTCAGGAAAAGCTGGCGGAAAAGGCGAATATAAGCCGCTCATTGCTTAGCAATATCAAAGCCCCGAATATGGCATACGGCTTCTCACTTAATGTATTCTACAATCTTGCCGATGCGCTCGAAATTTCTCCCGAAAAGCTCATAGCGGCATCCGTTTTCCCCGATGAAATAATAAACAATAAATGATAAAAGCAGACATTGATGTGATTTCAATGTCTGCTTTTTCGGTTAAGCGAAATAACGGGAATTATTTAAACTCTTTTTGTGCAACAAAGTTGCTTATATAAACATTTGACTTAAACCACTGAAAATCATCCTTGATGCAATATGTTTCTATAGTTAATGTATCAACATCGCTGACATTGAATTTAAAATCTTTGGGAAGAACACCTGCTGTCATATATGGAGAAGTGTAAATCTTGACTCCGTCGGCATAGGCTACAAAGTAAGACTGGTTTGAGGTATCTTTGTCATTATTGGGTAGAAAAAGAGTTCCGCTGACAGTATCATATTTTTTCGATAGCTTATAAGTATAAGAGAATTTAACGTCCGTATCAGTTTCGGCGACATTAAAACCGATAACGTTCTCCTGATTGGTGTTATCGTTTGCAGTTCCAGAATTGTAGAAGAATGGAGTGTCATCTTTTTTAAGAATATTCTCTTCTTTATACAATTCAAACGGAAGATACTGTTCGTACTTTGCCTTAGATGCTTGATATGTGGCATTGTCCGGAGAAAGCTCCAAAGCGAATTTAATATTGCTGATAGCGGAATACGCGTCCTTTTTCTTGAAGCTCTCCTCAGCTTTTGCTGCATAGGATTCCGCATGCTTTGCTTTAGCTTCGGACATTTTTTGATTTATGGTATCTATATACCCCGAAATTGCTTCATTATTCTTGAAACGTGAGCTTGCTTTGTCCAAGGTTTTAATGGCGGTTTCATAGTCGCCGGAGTTCATGTAAGAATCCGCCTCCTTGATTATGGCGTCAATATAAAGATTTAAGCTTTCGTTTATCAAATCCTGTGAATCCGAATAGCAATTACTGTCTTCCGAAACAAGACTCAGACGCTCAATCGCCCGATAATAATCGCTCTGATTATAAAAAGCGACTCCTTCACAATAGATTTGAACACTTTTTATTTTATTACACAATTCAGTCCAAAGATATTGGTTGTTAATTGAAATACAGTTGTTAAACGGGAAATCATCATAACCATAGTAAGATCCGTTTTTACCCGTAGACATAAGGGTACCATATTTGGCTAACCAAACGTCGATAGCCTGTTCATTATTTTGAGCTTCGCTCTTGAAGTCAAATTTATCAATATCCTTGATCATGTCGTTGAGCTTATCGGCGATTAACTTATCAACCTTTTTTAATTTAGATGAATCCGTTACCGCATTGGAATATTCGATTTGAACGCTTTGATAATCGTTATCATTGAGAGCCTTTTTCATTTTTCTTGTAGTAGATCCGCCGCTGATGGCACATATTATGATAATAACAACTGCAAGAGCAGCTCCGACAGCGATAAGTTTTGGCTTTGCTGGTTTTAAACCTAAGACCTTTTCCTTAATATCATTGAATTTTTCCGAATTATTTATCTTTTCCAATTTGGCGGAGAGACTTTCTTGAGATATTTCTGCTCCGCAGTACGGGCAGTTACTCTGTCCGTCATCAAATTCGGCACCGCATTTTCTGCAAAACATTATTTTTCCTCCTTAATTTAAAAGAATAAGTACGGAAGGGATATTCCGCTTGCAATGATAACAATTGCAGCAATTGCAATAATAACATACCAGCACCAGTATGATCTTGCATAATTTCTGCGAGTTATATTAGATGAGTTGAAACAAAAAATCAGATTGCATATTAAACCGATTATCGGAATAATAAACAATATTGAATAACCGAAAAATGCCCACGCCCCCAAAGTCTTATTTTCTGTTTGGGAGGACGAAACCGGAGCAGAATAAGTGTGGATATCTTGCCCTTGTGCGGAAGTATCTGACTGATTGAAATAAACCGGAATTTCCTGTGTATACTCGTTTTCGCTGTATACCTTTTTGCCGCATTTTTCGCAGAAAAGGTCATCTTTATGAAGCCTGTTTCCGCAATTTTTACATGTTGCCATTTTAAAATCTCCTTTTCATTTTTGTCCTTTTGATAATAAAATCTCCTTTCTTGGATATAATACACCAAATTAGGCGTATTTGTCAATACATCTTATTTGATGTATTAAAATTCTTTTGGTGGTATTGATGAAAGAATATAACAAGATTATTCGGGAACTGAGAGAAGACCATGATTTAAAGCAAAAGGATATTGCGAAGTTGCTCGGAACAACTCAGCAGGTATATTCCAGATACGAAAACGGCGAAAATGAAATTCCGGTGAGACATATTATCACGCTGTGTAAATTTTACAATGTTTCGGCGGACTATATTCTCGGATTAAAAAAGTTTTAGCAGACATTGATGTGATTTCAATGTCTGCGTTAGTTTTTCTTGAAAAAGTTTCGGGTTTATACTATAATAATGTATAACAAAAATTTCAGGCTGTTATGCTTTATGAACGTTGGTGAAACGATGAAAACGTGTTATATTTTTTCTGCGGTCGAAATGAAAAGCAATTTCCCGTCGCCGAGCGGCGAGGATTTGATAATTGCGGCGGACGCAGGCTATCTGAATGTACAAAGGGCGGGATTGAAGCCCGACGTCATAATCGGCGACTTTGATTCGTCCGAAAAGCCCGACACGGACACTCCGATCAAGACCTTTCCCGTTCTCAAGGATGACACGGACACCATGCTTGCGATTAAATACGGCTTCAATAACGGCTACAAGCGCTTTGCTATTTACGGCGGACTCGGCGGCGAGCGAACGGATCATACGATTGCAAATATTCAGTCGCTGGCATATATCGTCGATCACGGTGGGGAGGGCTTCCTTGTCGGCGAAAAAGAGACCTTTGCGCTGATTAAAAATTCTTCGATAACGCTCCGCTCCGAAAAAGGAAAGACACTTTCGGTTTTTGCCTACGGCGGTATTGCCGAGGGCATCTCAATCAGGGGAGCGGTCTATGAAACCGACGACCTCACTCTTTCACCGTTCTTTCCGCTCGGTGTGAGCAACAAGTTCAACGCCTCATCGGCGACGGTAGGCGTAAAAAGCGGCTGCCTGCTTATTAAATGGTGATTTTGCAGGCGGCAGATTTGATTTTTTATTTTGAAATTATGCTTGACATTATTGTATTGCTGTGGTAGAATAACTATACCTCTTTAAGGAGGGTTCTTTTTTTGTGCCCTCTTTTAGGAATTTACAGGGTGTAAATTCCCGTACGAGGGAGGCTTAAAATCCCGGTCAAACCGGTTAAATGGAGGTGCCGATATGAGAGTTAAGGTTACACTCGCTTGCACAGAATGCAAGCAGCGCAATTACGACACAATGAAAAACAAGAAGAACACACCCGACAGGTTGGAGATGAACAAGTACTGCAGATTCTGCAAGAAGCATACTCTCCACAAAGAGACAAAGTAAGCTGGGAGGGAATACTGTTATGGCAAAGAAAGAGAGTTCCGAAGCTGCTAAGAAGATCGCAAAGGCCGAAAAGGACAAGACTTCCAAGAAGTCAAGCAACAAGCCCAATGTATTCGTTCGCATGGGCAAGGCTATAAAGAGCTTCTTCAAGAACAGCAAGGGCGATCTTAAAAAGATCACATGGCCTGACGCAAAAGAAGTCCTCAAGGGAACAGCCGTAACGATTGTTTGTATCGCTATCGTCGGTGTTATCGTTTTCCTTGTTGACCTCGGTCTTACAAAAGGCATAGACGGTCTTCGTTCTGCCGCAGAAAACCGCACAACGACCACAGTAGCTGAGACAACAACCGCTTCGGAAACAACAACTTCCGGAATACAGATAGTTGATAACACTACGGCGGCTCAATAATTTCAGCGAGACGGAGGAACGGCAATGTCAAATGATGCCAGATGGTATGTTGTTCATACCTACTCAGGCTATGAAAACAAAGTAGCCACAAACGTTTTGAAAGCTGCCGAAAACCGTAAGATGCAGGATGAGATCTTTGAGGTCAAGATTCCTACGGAAACCGTTGTCGAGGTTCGCGAGGACGGCAAGACGCGCGAGGTTGAGCGCAAGCTCTTCCCCGGTTATGTTATGGTTAAAATTGCAACTTTCCTTGATGAAAACGATATGCCGAAAATCAGCGACGAGGCATGGCTCGTTATCCGCAACACACGCGGTGCGACCGGTTTTGTCGGTCCTGAGGGCAAGCCCATTCCTCTGACGGAGGAAGAGGTTTACAGACTCGGTGTTGAGAAGAAGGTCGTTGAAGTCAAGTATGAGGTTGGCGATATTGTCAACATCACAGATGAAATCTTTGAAGGTTTCACAGGTAAGGTTGAAGAAATTGATCTTGATAACAACAAGGTCAAGGTCACAGTTTCCGCATTGTTCGGTAAGGAGACTCTGGTCGAGCTTGAGCTGGATCAGGTTGAACCCGTGACCGACTGATGAAAAACGATAATTAAGCCGCAAGGCTTGGTTTATATGTCCCGTTGGGGCATGGAACTTCGGTTCCGTTGTGGGAGGAGCAAAAATTTTCAAATTGTTCCGACGACCACATTATTTTGGAGGTGCAAGAAATGGCTCAGAAGGTAGTAGGCTTTATTAAGCTTCAGATCCCTGCCGGCAAAGCAACACCGGCACCGCCTGTTGGTCCGGCACTCGGACAGCACGGCGTCAACATTATGGCATTCACAAAAGAGTTCAACGAGCGTACAAAGAACGACGCAGGTCTTATAATCCCTGTTGTTATCACGGTTTATGCAGACCGTACTTTTACTTTCGTTACAAAGACACCGCCCGCAGCAGTTCTCATTAAGAAGGCTTGCGGAATCGAGAGCGGTTCAGGTGTGCCGAACAAGACAAAGGTTGCCACAATCACAAGTGAGCAGGTTAGAAAAATCGCTGAACAGAAGATGCCTGACTTGAATGCAGCAACGATCGAGACAGCAATGTCAATGATCGCAGGTACTGCACGCAGCATGGGCGTTACTGTTGTAGACTAATGCTCCCGCGTGGGAGGTAAAATCCGATTTAACCACTATTTTGGGAGGAATAACTTTATGAAACACGGTAAGAAATATATTGAGAGCGCAAAGCTCGTTGATAGAGCTACGCTCTATGATCCTGCAGAGGCTCTTGGCCTTGCTGTCAAGACATCTTCTGCAAAGTTTGATGAAACAGTTGAAGTTCACGTTCGTTTGGGTGTTGACTCACGTCACGCTGACCAGCAGGTTCGCGGCGCTGTTGTTCTTCCGAACGGAACAGGTAAGAAAGTCAGAGTTGCAGTTTTCGCAAAGGGCGATGCTGCTGACGCTGCTGCAGCGGCAGGTGCTGAGATCGTCGGCGCTGAGGATCTTGTTGCTAAGATCCAGGGCGAAGGCTTCCTTGATTTCGATGTCGCTATCGCAGCTCCCAACATGATGGGTCTTGTTGGCCGTCTCGGTAAGGTTCTCGGCCCCCGTGGCCTTATGCCTTCTCCGAAGGCAGGTACGGTTACACCCGACGTTGCTAAGGCTGTTGAAGAGGCTAAGGCAGGTAAGATCGAGTACCGTCTTGACAAGACAAACATCATTCACTGCCCGATCGGCAAGGTTTCTTTCGGTGCTGAGAAGCTCCAGGAGAACTACAAGACTCTCCTTGACGCTATCAACAAGGCTAAGCCGGCTGCATCAAAGGGTCAGTACATCAGAAGCTGCGTTGTTGCTACAACAATGGGCCCCGGCGTACGTATCAACCCTGCAAAGGCAGTTATTGCTGAATAATAAACATCAGAATAAAAAGGGTCAGGCTTTTGTCTGACCTTTTTTGTTAGGTAACCGCTGATTTAATCGGCAGTTGCTTGACCGTATAAATTATTACGCACGGAAAGGAACGGTGAGAGAATGGAGAAAAAGAAAAGTTCCGCAATCTTGCAAGCGCTTTTGTATCTGACGGTTTTTGTCGGATTTGCGGTTTCGTACCTGTTTGCGTATCCGCAGTATGACGTTATGATTTTTTCACGCGATGTCGGCAACAGCATAGCTGACGCAGTCAGAGAATCGCTTTACTACGGAAACGGCAGGTTCTTGGGGAATGTGCTCGGCTTTTATTTTTCCAATCATTTTGTCGAGTCCCTGTTCTTCACTTCTTTGATGATGACGTTGTTTACAGCAATGTTAAACTGTCTTTTCTTTGACGGCAGAAAATCCTGCATTTTTCCGATTGCCGTCATAATTGCTTTCCCAGCGCTCGGAATTGTCCGCGAGGTGTATTTTATGCTTGCGGCTTTCTGTAACTATGCGGTTCCGCTGCTCTTTGTGCTTTTGACCTGTATAATTCTAAAGCAAATGCGTCTCGGCGGTTCTCGTTGGCTTTATGTTCCGCTCGCGCTGTCTGCATTTTGCAGTTGCCTTTTCAGCGAGAATACAACCGTTGTTATCGGCTGTCTTGCTTTTTTGATTCTCGTGCGTGAATACATAGACAAGAAAAAAATCACGCCGCAGTCGGTTGTGAATTTTGTTTTCACCGCCGCAGGTGCGCTGACAATGTACCTGATTCCCAAGCTTATGGGAACTTCGGAAAAGCTGAGCGACTATCGCAGCTTCGTTACGGAGCCGACAGCGCTTTACAGAAATGTTATATCCGGTGTGCGTGCTTTTGCGCTTATCGCCAATCAGTTCGTTTTGGTTTATGCCGTTATTTCATTTGTGATGCTGTCGCTGCTTTTCAGAAGCCGCATTGCAAAGGCGCTGAAGCTGTTGATTGCGGCAATACTGGTTGTGTTCCCGATTTCCTGCATATTTCCGATTTGCTTCGCGAGCTTTGCGTACAGGTATTCGTCGGTTTACATACCGCTGGAAATCGCATATCTTGCGGCAATAATAATTGTCGCGATTGTGACAAAGAATAAGAATCTGATATGGGCAACGCTTATGACCGTTGTGCTTCTCGGAAGCGCGGTCGGTCCGATACTCATAGTGAACCACAGGGGAGACAGAACGTTTTTCACGGTGTTTGCAATATTCCTGTTCTACGCAGCGCATCTTGCAGCTTCGTTCGGCATGGAGATAAATTCGGGTGGACTTAAAAAGACAGTAAGGATTGCTTCGCCGATTCTTTTTGCCGCTGTGTGCGCGTTTGTGTTTATGCAGTCGGTGTACAATTTTGACGGATACGCTTTCCGTGCGGATAAAATCGCGCAGGAGAGAACTGTCAGCGCCGAGATTTCGGTTCCGTACCTGCCGCGTGAACGCTTTGCCGCGGAAAGCAAATGGGGACAGATCGACCCGTTTATATTCGGCGATGAGCTTAAACCGACGTTCACGGTTGTGGATGCCGACGAGTGGGAATATGCACAGGAATACGAAAAAATCAAGTCGGCACCGCTCAAGGATGCCGTTCGTTACGCGGCATCACATTGGAGCTTCAAGGATCCGGAATATCCTGAGAAGCTTTATAAAGAATATTCCGCAAAAAATAAAAAAAGTATTGACATATCGGCATAAGTGTGTTAATATAACTAAGCTGTTCTTTTTCAAAGACAGCAGGTGCTTTAGCGTAATGGTTTAACAACCGCCTGCCGAGAATGGGAGCATACGATAACCGATTTTTCGGTCAATATTTGTATGTCAGATCCCTGTTCACGGTGAGTGGACAGGGATTATTTTCGTTTATAACGCACCTTATTTCATGCATAAGAGGTGAAAAAAATGCCAAGTGCAAGCGTATTGGAACAGAAGAAGCAGATAGTTGCTTCCGTTGCAGACAGAATCAGCAATTCATGCGCCGGTGTAATCGTAGATTACAAGGGAATTTCCGTTGCCGATGATACAGCTCTTCGTAAGGAGCTCCGTGAAGCAGGAGTTGAGTACACAGTTGTTAAGAATACTCTCCTCAAGCTCGCAATCAACGGTACGTCTCTCGAAAGCATGAGCGAGGTTCTTGACGGAACAACAGCTCTCGCAACTTCCAAGGACGACTATGTAGCCGCAGCGCGTATCCTCAACAAGTACGCTGAGGATCACGAGAATTTTACTCTTAAAGCAGGTTACCTCGACGGTGAGGTAATGACGATGGAGAAGCTCAAGGATCTTGCAAATCTTCCGTCGAGAGAAACATTGCTCTCTATGGTTGCAAATGTATTCAGCGCACCTATCGCAGGCTTTGCTCGTGCTGTTCAGGCTATCGCCGATAAGGCAGAGGCTCCCGCTGAGGCTTAATTGTCAGCGAAACTAAATTTAAAAAATTACAAAAATCATTATGGAGGTAAATTACCATGGCATCAGAGAAAATTAATGCTATCGTTGAAGAGTTGAAGACTCTTTCAGTTCTTGAGCTTTCAGAGCTCGTACACGCAGTAGAGGATGAGTTCGGCGTATCGGCTGCAGCAGCAGTTGTAGCAGGTCCGGCAGCAGCAGGCCCGGCAGTTGAGGAGAAGACAGAGTTTGACGTTATCCTCAAGAGCGCAGGCGCACAGAAGATTAAGGTTGTTAAGGCAGTTAAGGACATCACAGGTCTTGGACTTGCTGAGGCAAAGGCTCTTGTTGACGGTGCACCGAAGGCTGTTAAGGAAGGCGCTTCTAAGGACGAGGCTGAGGAAATCAAGGCTAAGCTCGAAGAAGTTGGCGCAGAGATCGAACTCAAGTAAGTTTGATTCAATAAATGAAGCTCTCAGAGATGATCTGAGAGCTTTTTTGTTTAACAGAATGAACTTTCAAAAGTATATTTTGCAAAAGAAATCAGGTCTGCACGTTTTGTGCAGACCTGAAAGCTTATAATTTATTTTGCATCCTTTGTTGCGGGATTAAACCAGTCAATCGAATAATTTTCGGTTGATTCATAAGTGAACTCAAACGGAACAGTACCGAGATCGGAAAGTGTGCCGACGCCTGTGAGCGATGTGGAAACGATAACGTTTCTGGAGAGCTGAAGCTCTGTGATCTGATCGGAGTCCTTCTTGAGGACGGCTCTGATTGTGCCGATTCCATATTCGGTGGAGTATGAATCGACTGTTACAACGCTGTTGACAACGTCGAAATGCGAAAGGATTTCTTTGTCGTCCATGATGTTGTAAATCTTACCGTAGATGCTGTCGTTTTGGTTCGGGTTCTTTTCGGGATAGATTTTGATGACGATTATGTAGGTTGCACCGGTTCCGTCATCCTTGTTCTCGGTGACGTATGCGGAGCGAATATCCGACATTGTGAGTGAAGTTACGGCATCGGAACCGACAATCGGGAAGATATCCTTTGTGCTTTCACCGTACTGGGTTTCCTTGGAGAAGCTCTCCTTGGTTATAGCGCTTGAAACGGTCTTGAAAGCAGCCTTGACGTACTCATTTTCACACTTGTCCTTCTGCTCGCCGTTCATGCTTGCTTTCTGCTTAATGCTGTAGCTGATGCCGGGGTTGCCTTTCTTTGCGTCCGCCATTGCAGAATTGAATCTGTTGAGAATCTCCTCTGTGGTGGTGGGAACGGGTGACTTGTAATCGTATGTTTCTTCTTCTTCACCGCAGGCACACAAGGACAATATCATCAATACTGCGATCAGGAGAGATGAAAATCTTACAATATTTTTCTTCACAATGCCAACTCCTTTTGAGCAATAATAAAATTCATTGCTTAATTATATCACAAATGTTTAAAAAATCCAATAGTTTTAAGGAAAATATTTGGGAAAAGTAATTACACAATTCAGATGCCTTGTTCATCAAAGGTAAATACGGTTTCAAGAGCAACCTTGAGACCGATCTCAAGAGTCTTGGGATCAAGGTTTTCCTCGGTGTCAAGACGTGTGTGATAGTATCTTGCCGGAGCGGGATCCATTGCGGTGAATGCGGAAGCGGGGATGCCTGCCTGTGAAGCGGCTGCGGCATCTGTTGAGCCGAGCTCAATAGCCTTGATCGGAACGTCATAGCCGACATTTTTTGCCGCTGTCTGGAGAAGCTTTGCAACGCGCTCGTCGTTTTTGACAACGCCTGTCATATCCTTGTCGTAGATAGACATAAACTCACTTTCGCGGATCGTGTCAAATGCAACAAAAATTGTCTGAACGTCTTTTTCGTTCTTGTATTCCTCAGCGTGGGCTTTCATAAATGCCTTTGTTCCGCGAAGACCTGCCTCTTCGCCGCCGACCATTGCAGAAACAACCTCTGTGTTCTCAAAGCGAATGTCGTTAGCGTCAAGGAACTTCATTACTGCTGCCGAAAGGAAGCAGCCGGAAAGGTCGTCGTTTGCACCGATGACGGGGCGGTTGTAGTTTGTGAAACCGATTGCCGCGACGATAACGGGGACGGTTACATAAGTAACAACGGCAATAATCTTCATTGCAAGGTTGTCGCCCGACCAAACAAGACCGTTTTCGCCGGCAACAAGGGCGTAGATGCTTCCGCCGATGCCGATGAGAATGGCAATGACGGCTGTGAGAATGATTGTGAGAACAACGTTGTGACCGCCGTGGTAAGTGTATGTCCACTCAAAAGCGGAGTCGGAGTGACCTGCAATAATGATGCGCTTCTTTGTTTCGCCCGAAGCCTTGCGGACGCCGATGACGTTGCCCGAAGTTTTTTTCGGGAAGAAAATGTCAAGCACGGGTTTGTAGAAAATGAACTCTGCAAGAATGATGAAGAGTGTAACGAGTGAAGCCGCAAGTGACGCAACGGGGATTCCGAGCGTGAACATTACGATTGAGAAGAGAATGAGCACGGCTCCGAGGGGAACCCAAGCCATAAATGCTTTGTCCGAGCATTTGTATTCTTCTCTTGTTACGCTGTCGCAGGAGGACTCAAGCTCAGCCTTCATGTGGAGCTGTGCGTTCTTCTCCGCTTCGCTGCCGACAGGGCGGGGACCGTAGTCCTTGCAGACCTTTTTGATGTTTTTGATAGCATAGTTCGTGTAAAGACGAACCTCGGAATCATACTTTCCGACGCTTTCTGATGCCTTCATGGGTATCTTTCCTTTCATTATTAAATAAATATTTTATAAAGCCTTGTTGACAATGACTCAATAAACGAATAGAATAATAATAACAGACAAAGCTGTGAAATAAAACAAAGGAACATGATTGAATATGAATAAAAAAATCACGCCTCGCGTAATCAGAATAATTGCGTTGCAGTCGATAATTCTTATCGTTGCCATTGCAACGGTCGGCGCTGCAATAAATGTTCACAACGACTTCAAAAAGACCGGAAAAGCAGTAAACGCGCAGTCTGAGATTACCACAGTTTCGGGGGTGAACACAACGAACAATTCCGAAGAAATGTCCAAAACGGAGACCCAAAACACAACGGCGGCTCAACCGACAACGGCACCGCAAAAGGTGAATAAGGATTATGAATACGCTTATGCGGGATTCACACCGAAGACTATCAATATAAATGCCGACACTCCGCTCTCCAAGGTGCTTCTCAACAGTGAAAACGTCTTGCCTGAGGGCTATGAGCCGACTCTTGCCGAGGCTGTTGAGGGTTCGGGAGTATATCTTGATTACCGAGTTGCGCCTTTTTATCAGGCGATGTATGACGCTGCGCTTGAGGACGGTATCACGCTGAACCCGGTGTCGGGCTATCGTTCTTACGACCTTCAAACAAGAAACTTTGAAAACTTTATCAGCGAAATAATGGATAACAGGGGACTCGACAGAACCAAAGCGACGGTTGAAGCCGCGACGGAAATAATGATTCCTGGCGGAAGCGAACACAATGCCGGCTTGGCAATGGATATCTGCTCACTTTCCGAGAGCTTCGAGGATACCGAAGAGTTTGCATGGCTGAGCGAAAATGCCGCCGATTACGGCTTCATTCTCAGATATCCCAAGGACGAAAAATCAAGATCAATCACAAAGGTTATCTATGAGCCGTGGCATTACCGCTTTGTCGGTGTTGATACCGCTAAGGATATCAAGGCAAAGGGCGTTACGCTTGAGGAATATCTCAAAGCGAACTGAGTCGGCGGTTAATTTCCGCTTTCTTCCTTGCCTTCTCTGACGTCGTCTCGGCGAAGAACCTTGAGAATCGTCAGGAAGAAAATTTTAATATCAAACATCAGGCTTTGCTTTTCGACATACTCCTTGTCAAGCAGAGCCTTGTTTTCTGCTGTGATGTTGTCACGTCCGTTTACCTGCGCCCAACCGGTTATGCCGGGGCGAACGCTGTATACGTTGTATTTTTCTCGCAGCTCGCGGATTTCCTTTTCCGCCGGAATGAGCGGACGCGGACCGATGAGACTCATTGTGCCGTTGAGAATGTTGAAGAGCTGAGGAAGCTCGTCAATGCTTGTGGCACGAAGAATTTTTCCGAATCGTGTAATCTTTTTTTCGGCGTTTTCAAGCTCGCCGCTCGCAATATCACCGACTCCGTTTTCCATCGTGCGGAATTTGTAAATCACAAAGAGCTTGTTTCCTTTGCCGACTCTTTTCTGACGAAAGAGTATCGGAGTTCCGTCAGAAAACAGGATTATCAGCGATATAATTATAAACAAAGGTGAAAGAATAATCAATGCAAAAAGGCTGATGATAAAGTCAAAAAACCTTTTCATAAAATCAAATCCCTCCGTTTGCACTTCATTTTTTTATAGGCAATTCGCACACCCAAATTGTGCGCTATTGCCATAACGAAAATCAATAAACTGAAATTTTGCCGAAGTCGGGCGTATCTCTCGACGCGGTAACAAAGATTCTCAGCCCGTCGGTTGTGATTGAACCGAGGCTGACAATGCGTCTTGCTCCGACTGTTGTTCCCTCAAAGCAGTCAAACCATCTGCCGTTGTCATCGCGGCGCTGTATGATAAAGCTTTCTATGCGCTGACCCTCGGCAATGTTCTCGCTGAAATCAAGATATTTGATTTCAGCTTTTTTTTTGAAATCAATTTCGGCAATGCATTGCGTTTCGCTGCCGTTGAACGGTGATATTTCGATATCGCAATCTTTTGCAAGATCGACAGCAAAGCTTTTGTCTATTTTTTCTCCGAGCTCGCGCAGGCGTTCAACGTCCTGCGGATCGAATGTTCCGTCGGGTCTCGGCGGAATGTTGAGAATGAATGTTGTGTTGCCGCCGACAGAACGCAGATATGTTTCAAAGAGACGGTCAAGCGAATGGGGAGCTTCGTTTCCGTGGTAAAACCAGCCGGGGCGAATTGACATATCAACCTCGGACGGTGCAAAAACGAGACCCTTTGAATACATTATATTGCTTAATGAGCCGATCTCCTTGTTTGTGTTATACATATAAGATAAATCGCCGTTGAACGGACCTGTTCCTGTCTGAATCCTGCTGTATGGGCAAAGCTCGGACGGAACGACAGCCCATTCGGCATAGCGCGCGTCTCCGCTTTCGTTTCCGCACCAGCGTATAGGTCCTCTGTCGCTGAATATTGTTGCGTTCGGCTGATATTTATGTATAAGCTCAAAATAGCTGTCAAAGTCGTAGACCTGTTTTTTGCCGTTCGGACCCTCTCCGCAGGCGCCGTCAAACCAAACGTGGAATATCTCGCCGTAGCCTGTGAGCAGCTCGGTGAGCTGACCTCTGTAATAGTCGTTATATTCGGGCGTTCCGTAAAGCCGGCAGTTCCTGTCCCATGGGGAGAGGTAAAAACCGAATTTGAGTCCGTGGCGGCGGCAGGCATCGGAAAGCTCCTTTACAATATCACCTTTTCCGTCTTTGTACGGACTGCTTTTCATGCTGTGAGTGGTGTATTTCGTCTGCCAAAGGCAAAATCCGTCGTGGTGCTTTGCCGTGATGACAACGCCTTTCATTCCTGCGGATTTTATGGCTTTGCACCAGCCGTCGCAGTCAAGATTGACGGGGTTGAAAATCGAGGGATCCTCCTCGCCGGTTCCCCATTCAAGGCCTGTGTATGTGTTGGGGCTGAAATGAATAAAAGCATAAAATGGGGTCTCGGTCAGAAGTCTGAGCTGATTTGCGTCAGGCTTAACGTGAGCCGCTTGTTTTATGAAATCCGTCATTTCCGTCCTCCCGATTATATTTTGTTCCAGAGTATATAGTCGTCTATCAGCAGCGCACGAACCGGAGCACCGTCAATCGCGCCCATTTTTACAGGTGGAGCGATAAGGTAGTAATCACCGGGTTCGACATTTGAAAGATCGAGATTTTCAAGTATTGCAACTCCGTTCTGGAGGAATGCCTTGTGCGGCTTGATCTGATTATCCGATTTGCCGATTGAATCGGCGTCCGTGCCGATAAGGCAGATGCCTGTGTCAACCGCTTCGTAAGCCGCGCTCTCCATGAAGAACGACTGTGAATCACCCTTTATAAGCAGACGGGAGCATCTTTTCGGAAAATATCGGTTGACATATTCACCGGTTATGATTCCCGGCGGAACCTCAATGACCGTGCATTGACCTATATATTTGTTGAGGTCGGCGTCCTCAATCGTTTCTCCGCCGTCAAGGAAATGACACGGCGCGTCGGCATGAGTTGCCGTATGCACACAGGCGTAAACCGCCGAAAGGTTGCACGCGTCACCGTTTTTGATTGAGCAGACGGTGTCAAGTCTCGTTTCGGGATCGCCCGGATATTCGATTGTGGTCAGGAGAGGTCTGGAAATGTCAATGATATTCATAACAACATCCCTTACTGCTTGTTTTCGAGTGACGCCTGCTTGAGATAGGCGTTGATAAATCCGTCAAGCTCGCCGTCCATAACGGCGTTGATATTGCCGACCTCATAGCCGGTTCTGTGATCCTTGACGAGTGTGTACGGCATAAAGACGTATGAACGAATCTGGCTTCCCCAGCCGATTTCTTTCTGCTCGCCTTTGATGTCTTCGATTTTATCAAGATGCTCTCTCTCTTTAATTTCGAGGAGCTTTGACTTAAGCATTCTCATTGCGACCTCGCGGTTCTGATGCTGGCTTCTTTCAACCTGGCAGGAAACGACGATGTTGGTCGGAATGTGGATAAGACGTACCGCGGAGGAAGTCTTGTTGACCTTCTGTCCGCCTGCGCCGGAGGCTCTGTAAACCTCCATCCTGATATCTTCGGGGTTAATTTCAACCTCGATTGTGTCGTCGATTTCGGGCATAACCTCAAGGGAGGCGAACGACGTGTGACGGCGTCCCGAAGAATCGAACGGAGAAACACGGACAAGTCTGTGAACGCCTGCTTCGCTCTTCATATAGCCGTAAGCGTTTTCACCCTCAATGCAGAGAACGGCGCTCTTGAGTCCCGCTTCGTCTCCGTCAAGGAAGTCGAGCATACTGACCTTGAAGCCGTGCTGTTCACCCCAGCGGGTATACATTCTGACGAGCATCTGGTTCCAATCCTGAGCCTCTGTTCCGCCTGCGCCGGCGTGGAAAGTGAGAATCGCATTCTTGCTGTCATATTCGCCGGAGAGAAGTGTGCTGAGCGTCTGAGCGTCCAGCTCCTTTATGAAAGCGTCAACGCTGTGCTGACATTCCTCAAGCATATCAAGATCCTCTTCCTCGTCGGAAAGCTCGATCATTGTCAGATCATCTTCGTATGTTGACTTGAGGCTTTCGTATTTCTGAATCTTGTTTTTGAGAGATGCAATTTTCTGCAAAACCGCCTGAGTGCCGCCGATGTCATCCCAAAAGCCGTTTTCCGCGGTCTTTGCCTCAAGCTCGGCAACTTCCTTTTTCATATTGTCGAGACCGAGAGCCTCACCGAGCTCCTTGAGCTTATCCGCATATTCAAGCAGGTGCAGTCTTAATTCTTCAAATTGTACCATCTGATTACCTCACATTATTATAGCGCATAATTTTACTCCATAATTATACAGTAAAAACAGCCTTATGTAAAGGAAGAATTAAAGATTATTTCCAAAAAAAATCAAAAAAATGCTACAATATACTTGACTGTTGTGATATAATAATAACAATCAATTATTGAACTCGGAGAGTAACAATGAATTATACCGGAAAAATCTGCGACGGATGCCGCGAACCGTTTGAGGACGGCGACGATATCGTTGTCTGCCCCGTGTGCGGAACTCCGCAGCACCGAAGCTGTTATGAAAAGAATCATCATTGCGTAAATGAATATCTCCACTCGCCCGATTTCACCTGGACCTGTCCTGAGGACGAAAAAAAGGAAGAGGAACCGATGGCTGCTCAGCCCGTGCAGGAGGAACAGTCACAGACTTCACCGTTCATTCGGGAAACGCCTGAGGATATGGAATCCGTTTTTATGCGCGGAGTCCTCTACGATCCCAAGGACGATATAGGCGGCGGTGCCAAGGTCGGCGAAGCGGCGGATTACCTTCAGAACGCCGCACCGAGGTATATTTCAAAATTTATGAAGCAGAAAAAGAGCGGAAGAAAGCTCTCCTGGAACTGGGCGGCTTTTCTGTTCACTCCGTACTGGTTCTTTTACCGCAAGCTGTATAAGGCGGGGGCGCTGTTCCTTGCAATATCAATCGCCCTGTCGCTGGTGACCTATTCGCCGTCGATGAAGGTGATAGACGCTTACAATCAGATGGCGGACATTCAGCAGGAAAGGCTGGATATGACAAAGGGCAAGGATAAGCTTTCGGAAGAGGATTTGATTAAATATGAGGATCTCGGCAAAAAGGAAGTATCCTTGTTTAAGTCAGTTTTGCCGGCACTTGCCGTGCTTGTGCTGATACAGAGAATCATTCCCGGAGCGGCTGCCGCGTTGGTGGCAAACTATCTTCTGAAGAAGAGAATGCTCCGCGTAATCAGCCTCGCGCATGACGCAACCGAAGGCATTGCCATAGTAAAGTATACAATTATGCGAAACGGCGGAGTTTCTGTTATGATGCCGATAATTGCGATTTTTATTGACAATTATCTGCCGAGCCTGCTGTTGAATATTGCATATAAAATAAATTTCTGATCTCAGGAGGATTGTTATGAAAATCAAAAAAGCTATAATTCCCGCCGCAGGTCTCGGAACGAGAGTTCTTCCTGCTTCCAAGGCTGTGCCGAAAGAGATGCTCAACATCGTTGACAAGCCGGCGATCCAGTACATCGTTGAAGAAGCGGCTGCTGCGGGCATCGAGGATATTCTTATCATCACAAACAGAGGCAAGGGCGTTATCGAGGATCACTTCGACCACAGCTACGAGCTGGAGGACAAGCTTGCAAAGAACCCCAAGAAGCAGAAGCTTTATGAGGACGTTCTTCATTGCTCCAACATTGCAAACGTTTATTTCCTTCGTCAGAAGGAGACAAAGGGTCTCGGCCATGCTATTATGTGTGCCAAGAGCTTTGTCGGCAACGAGCCTTTCGCAATTCTTTACGGCGACGACGTTATAATCAACAACGAGTATCCCGTAACAAAGCAGCTTTGCGATATCTATGAGGCAACAGGCAAGGGTGTTGTAGGCGTCAAGGAGGTTCCGAGAAAGGACGTTCCAAAGTATTGCTCGCTCGACGTTACGCATCACGAGGACAATCCCAAGGTTATGGATGTTCACAACATTATCGAAAAGCCGACGGAAGAGCAGATTATGTCCTGCTATTCAATCCTCGGCAGAGTTGTTGCTCCGCCGCAGGTATTCGATTATCTTGCAGAGGATCTTGCAAGAACTCCTGAGGGAGAAGAGCTTTATTTCACAGACACTCTTACCCGTTTGGGCAAGGAAAACAATCTTCTTGCACTTGACTTTGACGGCATAAGATACGATATGGGCAACAAGCTCGGAATCATGCAGGCAAACTGCGAGGTTGCGCTCAATCACGAGGAGATCGGTGAGGACTTCAAGGCGTATCTCAAGGATCTTGTTTCCAAATTCTGAGACAAATGAACATACAAAGCAGATAATTGCATTGCAGTTGTCTGCTTTTTGTTGTAAAAAAGCTTTATTTTACGGAGTAAATATAGTATAATATATTATCTTTTTACGGCGGTGATTGTATGACGAAAAAGCAAAGAGCGCTGCTCGCTGTTGAGGCACTGAAAAAGGAATATCCCGACGCTCTGTGCTCCTTGGAGTATACCGACGAATTTCAGCTCCTTGTTGCAACGCGGCTTTCCGCCCAATGCACCGACGCCAGGGTAAATCTCGTTACCCCGGCGCTGTTTGAAAAATATCCCGATGTTGAAGCCTTTGCGAAAGCCGATGTTGCCGACGTGGAAGAGCTTATCCGTTCCTGCGGCTTTTACCGCACAAAGTCGAAGGATATTGTCGCTATGGCTCAGAAAATCATATCGGATTTCGGCGGCAAGGTACCGGACAATATTGAGGATTTGACCTCGCTGCCCGGAGTCGGCAGAAAAACGGCTAACCTGATCTGCGGCGACATTTACGGCAAGCCTGCCGTTGTCGCGGACACTCACCTGATTCGCATCAGCAACCTGCTCGGATTAGCGGACACAAAGGATCCATACAAGGTGGAGATGGCTCTGCGTGAGCTTTTACCGCCGCAGGAGAGCAACGATTTCTGCCATCGCTGTGTTCTTCACGGACGCGCGGTCTGCATTGCGCGCAGACCTGCCTGCGACAGGTGCTGTATGTCGGATTTCTGCAAATCGTCACAAAAAAAACAGACGACTGATCAGCAGGGCGGACGCGGCGCCTATAACTGCCGAGGAAATGAGCTTTGATATCATTATGATTCGGCTTTTTCTGAGCTTGGTCGGCGGCGGAGCACCTGCTTCACCGGCGATTTCGCCGGCTCTTTCGCGCAGAGTGCCCTCGCTGACCTGAGAGAACTCAGGCTTTACGAAGAAAATTACTCTTTCAAAATATTCACAGGTCGGTTTGGTTACCTCAACGACCTGGTGGTTTACTCCCTTAATCAAAATATCCCTGCTTTCACTTGTTTTTTGATTTAACAATAATCAGCGGCTACTTTAGTGTTGTCATTTCACACCTTTTTTATGCAGAATAAAATGCATAAAAATCGACGCCGAACGACACTTTGTAACATTTTCCACGATTTCGGTTGAAGTGTGGAAAATTCGGAATTTTAGCCCAAAGCTGTGGAAAACTATGTGGAAAGTGTGGATAACTTAATTAAAAATCGTTGATTCTACGCAGTTTTCCACAGATTTACCCGTGGAAAAAGCAAAGTTGGTTATTTTTTTAACAATCGAAGCGTTTGTTTGTCAAGTATTTTTTTGTTATAAAAACCGGAAAATTTAGCTGAAATTTTCTCAAAAGTTTGTGCAAAACGGAGTTCAAAAAAGACTTGACAAGGATTCTGTAACAAAAGGTTACAAAATGCATATTTTTCCGTCTATGACAGATATCGAATTGAAGAGGTCAGACCTTGGATACGGTTCACGGGCAGTAATTTTATTTTGATTTACACACGTCTGAAATTTTCAATTTGATATCTGAGGTTCTATATTCCCATTGAAAGGAGTTTTGCGTTTATGAGGACATACACGGACGGCGGCGGCATAGTTTTTGACGGCGTGAATGACCTGAATATTGCGCTGACCTTTGACTGCGGACAGGCGTTTCGCTGGAGTCAAAATACGGACGGCTCGTGGCACGCCACAGTCAAGGACCGAAGCGTTGATGTTTTTCAGCAGGGGAACACAATAACCGTGCGCGGCGATACCGACACACGGTTTTGGACAGAGTATCTTGATCTTGAGCGCGATTACGGGGCAATATGCCGACGGCTGAAAACGGATAAATGGCTGAACAGGGCAATCACCGAATACGGCGGCATAAGAATCCTACGGCAGGATACATGGGAAGCGCTGTGCTCATTTATAATTTCACAGAACAACAACATTCCGAGAATAAAGGGAATAATAGAAAGGCTGTGCGCGACATTCGGCGACGATCTGGACGGCGGTGATTTTTCATTTCCGTCGGCACAGCGGCTTGCTTGCTGTACGGTTGAGGAGCTCGCACCGCTGAGAGCGGGCTTCCGCGCAAAGTACATAATCGACGCGGCGCAAAAGGTTGCCGCAGGAGAGGTAAATCTTGATATGCTCACCGCGGAGGATATGGATTCATGCCGTGCGGAGCTGATGAAAATCAAGGGCGTCGGCGCGAAGGTTGCCGAATGTACTCTGCTCTACGGCTGCGGACGCGTGGAGGCGTTCCCCGTTGACGTATGGGTGAAGAGGATAATGTCGGAGCTCTATCCGGACGGACTTCCCGAATGTGCAGACGGGGTCGAGGGAATAGCTCAGCAATTTTTGTTCCATTGGAGACGGAACACAGAATCTGTACAGGAGGCAATATGAAAGAGCTTATAAAGTATTTGCGGAACTATATAAAGGAAAGTATCCTTGCACCGCTGTTCAAAATGCTTGAGGCAAGCTTCGAGCTTTTTGTTCCGCTTGTTATGGCGGCGATAATTGATAACGGAATCAAAAATTCGGACAAGCCTTATATTTTCAAAATGGGAATGGTTCTTGTCGGACTGGCGATAGTCGGTTTTATCAGCGCGCTGACGGCTCAATATTTTTCTGCCAAGGCATCTGTCGGTTTCGGCAAGGAGCTGAGAAGCGACCTTTACCGTCACATCAACACGCTGTCGTATTCCGAAATCGATAAAATCGGAACGTCCACACTTATCACCCGTTTGACAGCGGACATCAATCAGTTGCAGACTGCGGTAAACCTTTTCCTGCGACTTTTCCTGCGCTCGCCGTTCATCGTCATAGGCGCGGTCGTTATGGCGTTCACGGTTGACGCGAAAACGGCGATTATTTTTGCTGTTTCGATTCCTCTGCTTGCGGTTGTCGTTTTCGGCATCATGTTCTACTCAGTACCGATTTACAAGAAGGTTCAGAACAGGCTCGATTCCGTAATGAGAATGACGAGAGAAAACCTATCGGGCGTGCGAGTAATCCGTGCTTTCAACCATGAACAAAAGGAAATTGAGGACTTTGACAAGTGCTCGGAAGAATTGAAGGAAATGCAGCTTTACGGCGGTAAAATATCGGCGTATCTCAATCCGATAACCTATGTAATTGTCAATCTTTCAATCGTGCTCATTATTTACGTCGGCGGTCTGCGCATCGATACGGGCAGACTGACCCAGGGCGAGGTTATTTCGCTCATTAATTATATGTCGCAGGTGCTGGTTGAGCTCATCAAGCTTTCAAATCTTATAATCAATCTCACAAAAGCAGTTGCGTGCGGCAACAGAATTTATGATGTATTCAAAATAAAGCCGTCAATCAATGACGGAAACGGAATAAAAACTGAGGACGATACGGCTGTTGAGTTCGATAATGTGAGTGCAACCTATATGGGTTCAAAGGAAAAGTCGCTTGACTCACTCACGCTCAGCGTTCCGAGAGGCTCAACGGTTGGCATAATAGGCGCGACGGGCTCAGGCAAGACAACGCTCATTAACCTCATTCCGAGATTTTACGATGTCAGCGGCGGCTCGCTCAAGGTCAACGGAACCGACGTTCGCAATTATAATGTTGACGAGCTTCGCAAGCTTGTCGGAGTTGTTCCTCAAAAAGCGGCGCTTGTCAGCGGCAGCGTAAGGGACAATATGAAATGGGGCAAGCCCGACGCAACCGACGAGGAAATCAATGCGGCGCTGAAAACAGCGCAGGCACTCGACTTCGTCAATGAAAAGGACGGTCTTGACAGCAAGATTCTTCAGGGCGGCAAGAACCTTTCGGGCGGTCAGATTCAGCGTCTGACGATTGCCCGTGCTCTTGTGCGGAAGCCGGAGATACTGATTCTCGACGACAGTTCGTCGGCGCTCGACTTTGCGACGGACGCGGCTCTGCGCCGTGCCATAAAATCGGACACGGACAATATGACGGTGTTCATTGTTTCCCAGCGTTTCTCAACTATCAAAAATGCGGACATTATAATTGTGCTTGACGACGGCAAGGTCTGCGGAATCGGCAAGCACGACGAGCTTTTTGAAAACTGTGACGAATACAGAGACATTTGCCTGTCCCAGCTTTCGAGTAAGGAGGCGGTAAAATGAATAAGCATAAAAGTACATTCCGCCGCCTGTTGAAACTGATTGAAAAATACAAATTTCTTGTGCTTCTTTCGCTTCTTTTGGCGGTTGTCGTTGTTGCAACTCAGCTATATGCACCGATTCTTTTCGGCAACGCGGTTGACCTCGCACTCGGCAAGGGTCAGGTCGATATTGAGGGAATTATAGCAATTCTCATCAAAACCGCTATAATTATCGGCATAACCGCGCTTGCACAATGGATAATGAATGTTATTAACAACAAGATAACTTACAGGGTGGTTAAGGATCTGCGCGTTCAGGCTTTCCGCCATCTTCAGAATCTTGACATATCGTACATTGATTCTCACGAGCACGGCGATATTGTCAGCCGGATCATAACCGATATTGACCAGCTTTCCGACGGCCTGCTGATGGGCTTCACACAGTTTTTCACGGGCGTTATAACGATTCTCGGTACGTTGATTTTTATGTTCTCGGTCAATGTAAAAATTGCACTTATCGTTGTTCTTCTCACTCCGCTTTCGCTTTTTGTTGCCTCTTTCATTGCGAAGAGGACGTACTCAATGTTCCAAAAACAGTCGGAAACGCGCGGCGAGATAACAACGCACATAAACGAGATGGTCGGCAACCAGAAGCTTGTAAAGGCATTCAGCCGTGAAGAGGCTTCGGAGGAAAAATTTGATGATATAAATGACAGGCTCACAAGATACAGCCTTAGGGCTACGTTCTTTTCCTCCATGGTCAATCCGTCAACGCGATTGATAAACGCGCTTGTCTATGCGGGCGTCGGCGCATTCGGCGCAGTCTCGGCAATTTCAGGCAGACTTACAGTCGGACAGTTGAGCTGCTTCCTCAGCTACGCGACGCAGTACACAAAGCCGTTCAATGAGATATCCGGTGTTGTTACCGAGCTTCAGAATGCGCTTGCCTCGGCGGCAAGAGTTTTTGAGCTGATTGATGAAAAGGAGCAGACCCCCGACAGCGACGGAGCCGCCGAGCTTGAAAAAGCGGACGGAAACGTTGAGTTTGACAATGTCAGCTTTTCATACGACAAGAGCAAGGAGCTCATCAAGGATCTCAGCATCAGCGCAAAGTCCGGTCAGCGTGTTGCGATTGTCGGACCCACGGGCTGCGGAAAAAGCACGCTTATCAACCTGCTGATGCGTTTCTATGATCCCGACAGCGGAATGATTAAGGTAGACGGAGAAAACTCACGCGACTATACGAGGCGTTCCCTGCGTAAAATTTTCGGCATGGTTCTCCAGGAAACGTGGCTCAAATCTGGCACGGTCAAGGAGAATATAGCTTATTCAAAGCCCGACGCGACGGACGAAGAAATTATCGCGGCGGCGAAGCTCACCCATGCCCACAGCTTTATTAAGCGTCTGCCGGACGGCTACGATACCGTGCTCGGCGAAAACGGCGGCTCGCTTTCTCAGGGACAGAAACAGCTGCTCTGCATAACGAGAGTTCTGCTTGATCTTCCGCCGATGCTGATTCTCGACGAGGCAACCTCGTCAATCGACAGCCACACGGAAATAAGAATACAAAAGACCTTTGCCAAGATGATGAAGGGCAGAACGTGCTTTGTCGTCGCGCACCGTCTTTCGACGATCAGGGAGTCCGATATAATCCTTGTTATGAACAAGGGAAAGATAATCGAACAGGGTACACACGAAGCTCTGCTCGAAAAGCACGGCTTCTACTATGACCTTTATAACAGCCAGTTCGCTGTGACCGAATAAAACCGAAAACAAAAAGAAAGCCACCGTAATTCCGATTGAATTACGGTGGCTTTTGGTGGAGACGAAGAGGATCGAACTCTCGACCTTACGGATGCGAACCGTACGCTCTCCCAGCTGAGCTACGCCCCCAAATTTTAAGATGTTGCCACACAACTTTTATGCATACTTTGTTCAACATCAAAATTATAGTCTTTCTTTTTGAGTTTGTCAAGATTTTTGTTTGTTTTGGCTTTTGATTTCGGCAAATACAAAATTCACTCTTTCTTTTCCGCCAATTCATACAAATTTAAAAATTAGATGAAAAAATAAATGCATAAAATATGCAAAAAACGCCATAAAAGCATTTGCTTTTACGATAATTCGTGATATAATGGTACGGACGATAATCGGGGAGTGTTCACCGATTGTCATCCACAAAGAGAAAGGATTGTTTTTATGGCTGAAAAAGCGAAAAAAATGAAGCTTAACTACGGCAAAACTCTTTTGATCGGCTTTGCCTTTATGGCATCTTCGATTGCATGGGGCGTTTACGACCCCTATATTACCACTCTGCTCAACAAAATCCTCGGCGAGTCTGCCTTGATTGCGGGCTGGAGTGCAAAGCTGGTTGAAAAATTCCCTGTTCTTCTTGAGTTCATGCAGGCTCAGGGTGAGGACGTCGGTTCTGCGGCAACAGGCTTTACGCTTGTTCCTCTTTTCATCGGTATTATTATGACGTTTGATAACATCTTCGGCGTTATCTTCCAGCCGACATTTGGCAAGATCTCCGACAGATGCCATACCCGAATCGGTAAGCGTAAACCGTTTATCCTTATCGGTGCACCTTTGGCTGCGGTTATTTTTGCGATTATTCCGAGAGTTGCTCTCCACGAGAACGGCAGAATTTCCGCAATGATGATCTGCATTATTCTTTTTGTTTTTGTTATGTCGTTTTGGCGTGCGCCCTGCGTTGCGCTTATGCCCGACCTTACACCTCCCGCGCTGAGAAGTGAGGGTAATTCGGTTATCAACCTTGTCGGCGGAGTCGGCAGCCTGCTTGCTTTGCAGGCGGCAACCATCGTCTGCGCAATCGGCGGTTGGGATAAGGCTACACAGGAAGAGGAGTATATACCTTATGTCTTCCTTTTTGCCTCGATCGTAATGATTATCTGTACTCTTGTTGTTGCGTTCTTCGTTAAGGAGCCGGACAGCAGACTTAAGGTTCAGATGCAGGCGAATATGGAAAACGACGCCAAGGCGAAGAGAAAGGCTGAGAAAGATGCTGCGAAGAAGGAAAAAGAGCGTCTTAAGGCAATCAAGCTTTCCAATGGCGAAAGAGTCAGCCTTATCTGTATGCTTGCAGGACTTTTCTTCCTCTTCTGCGGAGCAAACGCAATTCAGACATTCTTCGCCCTGTTTGCTGCGGAGATTCTCGGCAAGTCCAGCGGCGAAGCCACATCAATGCTTACGATTTTTGCAATATCAACGGCTATCGGCGCAATTCCGGCAGGTCTGCTCGGCAGAAAGTTCGGCAGAAAAAAGACCATTGTTGCAGGTCTTACCATGTTCATTGCCGCATTTGTTGTTTACCTTGTTGTTGACGCAATGACGGGCAACGCGCTGTCTCTTGTATATGTTGCGCTTGTTGTCGGCGGTTTTGCAAATATGCTCATTACGGTTAATACACTTCCGCTTGTTCTTGAAATCGGCGGACTTGACAAGGTTGGAACCTTTACCGGATACTATTACACAGCGACATTCTCGGCACAGATCGCTACCCCGATCGTTTACGGTATTGTCCGTATGCTTACGGGTACTTACGGTTCGCTGTTCTACTATTGTCCGATTTGTTTCGTCCTTTCACTTCTCTGTATTCTTTTCGTTCGCCACGGCGAGTCGGAGGAAATCACGGAGGATATTATTAAAGAAGCCAGAATGGCTGACGATTGATTTTCCCGCGAACGGGATTGGAGGAATACATCAATGAGTGACACACTTCTCAAGGTGAGAGACCTCAAAAAGAGCTACGGCGATCACGCGGTGCTCAAGGGTGTCTCTTACGACATTGAACAGGGCAAGATTGTCGGTTTGCTCGGCCCCAACGGCTGCGGCAAAACGTCAATGATCAAGTCCATTGTCGGACTTATCAACGACTACGAGGGCACGATTCTTGTCAACGGCAAGGCGCCGGGCGTCGAGTCGAAGAAAATAATTGCATATCTCCCGGAGAAGAACTATCTTCCTGCTTGGATGACGCCGAAGAGCGCAATCAAGTACATGGCAGATTTCTACGAGAACTTTGATATGCAGAAAGCACTTGATATGGCGGCAAAATTTGAGCTTCCGATGAAGCAGAAAATCAAAACCATGTCAAAGGGTCAGCAGGAAAAGCTCCAGCTTCTGCTTGTCATGAGCAGAAAGGCGGACCTTTATATCCTTGACGAGCCCCTCGGCGGCGTTGACCTTGTTTCGAGAGAGTTTATTCTCGACACGATAATGAAGAACCACGCCGAAAACTCAACGATTTTGCTTTCGACTCACCTTATTTATGATATCGAAAAGGTGCTTGACCGTGTGCTCATGGTCAAGGACGGTAAGCTTGTTGTCAACACGGACGTTTCAAGGATAACGGCGGACGGCAAGACTGTCGAGGATCTGTTCAGGGAGGTGTTCAGCTTTGTTGGGTAAGCTTTTAAAACATGAATTTATTGCAACGGGCAGAATAATGGGCGCGCTCTATGCGGTCGTTGCACTCATAATGGCGTACGTCCTCGGCTCGTATTACATCAACAAGGACACGGCTTCAACGGGACAAATGCTCGGAATAACGGTTCTTCTGCTCATCTCGTCGTGCAGCTTTATTCTCACGGCTGTTGTCATGATCGTCAATTTCCAGCGTTCACTTTACGGTGAGCAGGGATACCTCAGCTTCACGCTTCCCGTCAAGGGCTCAACGCTTTTGATTTCAAAGATTATTACCTCAACGGTATGGTTTGTAGCGGCTTTTGCCTGCCTTATGGGCACGGCGGCGATAACGTTCTTCGTCGTTAAGGAGGACGTAATAGGGGAGGAAACGTTTGCAACGATTGAATCGCTGCTGCCGATGTTCCTTGAGGGCAAGTCGGTGTCAACACTCGTTACGACAATCGTGATTACAATGGTTTCGTATTTCCTGCGTTTTGCGGTTATCACCATAGAAATGTATTTTGCAATTTCTCTTGCAAACACACGTCATTTCCAGAAGAAATATCTTCTTTGGACAATCATCTTTACGCTGGTTGTTCTGTTTGCGGTTGAAAGAATATCGGGTCTCATTTCCGACAATATCGTTTTCGGCCTGTCGATTTTCAACAACGACATCGGACTTGTTACGAATTACGGCGACCTCGGTTCAGGCGCAAACTACATTGATCTTGTCGATCTCATCACATATTTTGTTTTCGGTGCAGGACTTTACTATGCAACGTTCTATGTAATGAACAAGAAAGTAAATATAAGATAATGAGAATCGGAATTTTCGGCGGAACCTTTGATCCGCCGCATGAGGGACACAGAAAATATGCCTGCGAAGCAATACGCAGGCTTTCCCTTGACAGGCTTATCGTCATCCCGACCTTTATTCCTCCGCACAAAGCCTTTGACGGAGTGAGCGCGGATGACCGCCTTGCGATGACGAGGCTTCTCTTCAAGGACGAGGAGAGGATAGCGGTCAGCAACATCGAGCTTGTCAGAAAGGGGAAAAGCTACACCTGCGAAACAGTCGCACAGCTCAGGAAAGAGTATCCCGACGACGAATTGTTTTTCTTAGTCGGCTCGGATATGCTTCTGAGCTTTCACACCTGGCGCAAGCCTGAGGAGATACTCCGATGTGTGAAAATATGCGCCGTTTCAAGGGACTCCTCGGCTGATGAAGCGTCGATGCAAAAGTACATTGACGAGCATTTTTACGAGGACAGAGACAGGTTCATAATCTGCTCGTTTACACCGATTGAGATAAGCTCAACACAGGTTAGGAATGCCGTCAGAAACGGCGAGCCGACCGACGGAATGATAAGCGAGCAGATCAGAAAGTACATAATAGAAAAGGAGCTTTACCTTTGAGCGGCTGGACAGATGAAAAAATCATTGCGTTGATCAAGTCAAGACTCGATGAATACAGATTTACCCACAGCCTAAATGTTGCCGACAGCGCAAAAGAGCTTGCGCTCAGATACGGCGGCGATGCGGAAAAGGCGTATACGGCGGGACTTCTGCATGACGTGATGAAAAACGCTTCCGAAGAAGAGCAGTTAGGGGTATTGAGCGAAGCAGGCATTGAGCTGATGCCTGTCGAGAGGGCAAACAAAAAGCTGTGGCACGCGATGGCGGGTGCGGCTTATGTAAAATTTGTTATGGGCATTGACGACCGTGAAATTATACGGGCGGTCAGGTACCACACAACGGGCAGGGCAGAAATGAGCCTGCTTGAAAAAATTGTTTATCTCGCCGATTATATTTCCGCAGAGAGAAATTACAACGGCGTGGACGAAATGCGAAGACTTTGTGAAACGGATATGGACGCGGCGATTGAATATGCGCTGAGGTTCGGAATACCGGATCTGATTTCAAAGGGTCAGGTGATTCATCCGGACAGCATTGATCTTTACAATGAAGTCATTATAAAAAAGCAGGGAGGAAATAGTATATGACATCACTCGAAAAAGCAAAAAACATTGCGAAAATCCTGGACAAGAAAAAAGCGATCGACATCGTCGGCATTGAAACGAAAGAACTGACGGTAATGTCAGACTATTTCATTATTGCAAGCGGTACGTCAAACACCCATGTCCGCGCGCTTGCCGATGAGGTTGACGACGAGATGAAGAAGCTCGGCGTTGAGGTTGACCACATTGAGGGCAGAGCGACGGGCTGGATTCTGCTTGACTACAACGATGTTTTGGTTCACGTTTTCCAGCCGGAAAGCAGACAGTACTACAACATCGAACGCCTTTGGAACGACGCGGCAAGGATCGACCTTTCCGACGTTCTGACAGAGGACTGATTATATTTTTTTGCATAGGTGTCTTGCCATGGCGCCCCTTTCAGAAAATGTCATTAACTTAGGGGCTTTCTTTTAAGGTTGAAGTCGTTTTGTATAGCCCGGCCTCCATCTGATGAGGGAGGTGGCACGGTGAAGCCGTGACGGAGGGAGAGAAACTGCTTATTACAACCTTTATGAGAAAAAACCTTATAAACGGTGTCTTCGGACTACCCCTCAGTCGGCTTGCGCCGACAGCGTCTCGCTGCGGCTCGGTCACGCTCCGGCTCTGACAGTCCACCGGACTGTCATTCACTACCGTCGCGCCGCTTCGCTACCTGACAAGGTGAGCCGTGTAAGCGACTGCAAGATATTTTGATCTTAAGTCTTAAGTTAATAACATTGCCTGCAGGGGAAGGCTTAATCTGATTTTGCAAGCAACCTATGCAGCAAATCGCAATACACATCGGAGGATTATTGAAATGGGTTATGATTTTAAATCGGTAGAAAAAAAGTGGCAGGATAAATGGGAGGAGACAGGCGTTTTCCATGCGGTGGACTTTTCGGATAAGCCGAAGTTCTACGGCCTTGTTGAGTTCCCCTATCCCAGCGGAGCAGGTATGCACGTCGGACATATCAAGGCTTATTCGGGTCTTGAGGTCGTTTCGAGAAAAAGAAGAATGCAGGGCTACAACGTTCTGTTCCCGATCGGCTTTGACGCATACGGTCTCCCGACCGAAAACTACGCTATAAAAACAGGTATTCATCCCCGCAAGGTTACGGATATGAATATCGAAAGATTTTCAAGCCAGCTTAAAAAGGTAGGATTCTCCTTTGACTGGACGAGAGTTATCGACACCACACAGGAGGACTACTACAAGTGGACCCAGTGGATTTTCCTCAAGATGTTTGAGCACGGACTGGCTTTCAGAGACAAGACTCTTGTGAACTACTGTCCGTCATGTAAGGTTGTCCTTTCCAATGAGGATTCGCAGGGCGGCAAGTGTGATATCTGCCACAGCGATATCGTTCAGAAGTCAAAGGACGTTTGGTATCTTCGCATCACGAAGTATGCCGACAAGCTCCTTGAGGGTCTTGACGAGGTCGATTATCTTCCGAACATCAAGCTTCAGCAGAGGAACTGGATCGGCAAGTCAACGGGTGCGTTCGTCGATTTCGACGTTAAGGGCTCGGACAGCGAAAAGCTCAAGATTTATACAACCCGTCCCGATACTCTTTTCGGCGTAACGTTCATGGTTATGGCACCCGAACATCCGATGATTGACAAGTACGCGGACCGTATTTCAAATATGGACGCGATTACGGAATACAGAAAAGAGTGTGCCAAGAAGACCGAGTTCGAGAGAACACAGCTTGTCAAGGACAAGACGGGTGTTAAGATTGACGGACTTTCGGGCATCAACCCCGTGAACGGCAAGGAAATTCCAATCTACATTTCCGATTACGTTATGATGGGCTACGGTACAGGCGCAATTATGGCTGTTCCCGCTCACGATACCCGTGACTATGAGTTTGCCAAGAAGTTCGGCATTGACATCATCGAGGTTATCAAGGGCGGCGACATTTCCAAGGAAGCATATACCGGAGAGGGCGAGTGCGTGAACTCAGGATTCCTTGACGGAATTAAGAATAAGAAAGAAGCCATTGAAAAGATGGCGGATTATCTCAGCGAAAAGGGCGTCGGCGAAAAGGGCGTTCAGTACAAGATGAAGGACTGGGCATTCAACCGTCAGCGTTACTGGGGCGAGCCGATTCCTATCGTTTACTGTCCGCATTGCGGAATGGTTCCCGTTCCTTATGACGAGCTTCCGCTCAAGCTGCCCAAGGTTGAAAACTTTGAGCCGGGTTCGGACGGCGAAAGTCCGCTTGCTAAGATTGAATCTTTTGTCAACTGCAAGTGCCCGAAGTGCGGCGCCGACGCAAAGCGCGAGACCGACACAATGCCTCAGTGGGCAGGTTCTTCCTGGTACTTCCTGAGATACATTGATCCGCACAACGACAAGGCATTTGCCGATAAGGATAAGCTCAAGTATTGGGGCGAGGTTGACTGGTACAACGGCGGAATGGAGCACGTTACACGTCACATGATTTATTCGCGCTTCTGGCACAAGTTCCTTTACGATATCGGCGAGGTTCCGTATGACGAGCCTTATGCAAAGCGTACCGCTCAGGGTCTTATCCTCGGACCGGACGGCGACAAGATGAGCAAGTCCAAGGGCAACGTTGTTGACCCGAACGATGTTGTTGACGAATACGGCGCAGATGTTCTGCGTACCTACGTTCTGTTCATGGGTGACTATGAAAAGGCGGCTCCGTGGTCAAAGTCGTCGGTTAAGGGCTGCAAGAGATTCATCGACAGAGTGTGGGCTCTTCAGGATATCCTGACCGAGGGCGACGAGTATTCCAAGGAGCTTGAATCGGCTTTCCACAAGACGATAAAGAAGGTTTCCGAGGACATTGAGGGTATGAAGTTCAACACGGCAATCGCCGCGCTCATGACCCTGCTCAATGATATCTACAACAAGGGCGCAATCAACAACGCCGAGCTGAAAACGTTTGTAACGCTTCTCAATCCGTTTGCTCCTCACATTACGGAGGAAATATGGGCGGCTCAGAACTACGGCGGAATGCTGGCAAACGGTCATTGGGTCGACTATGACGAGGCAAAGTGCATTGACGATGAAATTGAAATCGTCGCACAGATCAACGGCAAGGTTCGCGCAAAGCTTATGATTCCCGCAGACATTGATTCGGCGGAAGCAATCGAGCTTGCGAAGAAGGACCCGGCAATTGCCGCCGCAATTGACGGAAAAACAGTTGTCAAGGAGCTCTATGTCAAGGGCAGACTTGTAAATATTGTTGTGAAATAAGGACTGCCGCATTTGGCACAGAACAAAAAAATAAAGCTGAGATGAAATCAAAGTTTCGTCTCAGCTTTTTTGCATGAAGTTTATTTGCAATAGTTTTCGATGTAGCTGTCAATGGCTTCGGAAATGACGCGGACAGCTACGCTTCTTTCGCTCACTTCGTTGACGGCGGTCTCCTTGTTTTCGAGGGTTTTATATACCGAGAAGAAGTGGCGCATCTCATCGAAAATGTGCTTGGGAAGCTGGTCAATGTTGGTGTAAATATTGTAGTTCGGGTCGTTGAACGGAATCGCAATAATCTTTTCGTCATTGTGTCCGTTGTCGATCATCGAAATAACGCCTATCGGATATGCGCGGCAGAGCGTCAGAGGCTCAAGCGGCTCGGAGCAGAGCAGAAGAACATCGAGCGGGTCGCCGTCGTCGCCGAGAGAGCGCGGAATAAATCCGTAGTTTGCAGGGTAGTGGGTCGAGGTATAAAGAATACGGTCAAGAATTATAAGACCGGTTTCCTTATCAAGTTCATATTTATTCTTGCTTCCTTTCGGAATTTCAACAACGCAGACAAAGTCTTCGGGCGAAATTCGTTTCGGTGAAATGTCGTGCCATATATTCATAATCATACCTCCGTTCATATTTATAGTACATTAGCCGCGCAAAAAAGTCAATACCGCTTCAGAATACAAGCTCGTTTGAGCCCAAATGAAGAGGGAAAATCTGACCGTTGTTTTTAAAGATCGCCCTTATTCCGTCGCAAAGCTCAATGTTCACGCGTATTTTTTCTCCGTCGCGAGCCCACGAAACAGAGATGACCCCGTGAGGTGTGGTGATTTTTCCCTTTGCAAAGTCAAGACAGCGTGCAAAGGTCGGGGAGATGATCGTTTCATCGTAGCAAACAGAATTTTCCGCTTGCTTAATTCCGAGGATTTCCTCAAAGAGAAATTCCGTGCTTGCTCCGAACATCGGGTGGGAATGGGAAGCTTCGCCGTTCCAGTTCTCCCAGAGCGTCGTTGCGCCTGCTTGCCGCATGGATTCAAATGAAATATCATTTTTGTTCGCAAGAAGCTCGGTCGCGAGATCTCCGCTGCCCGAAGAATAAAGTGTTCGGAGCAGAATTTCCGTGCCGAAGATTCCCGTATCAAACCGGGTATTTTCGGTGTATTTTTTCACAATGTTTTTAAGCGTGGCTTCGTTTCCGAGCCCGCAGTCATAGGCGAACGAGTTTGCACCCTGAATGTCGGCAATAAAATTACCGCTTTTTTCGTCAAAATATTTTTCGACGATGGCTTTGGAATGTTCATCAATCAGCTTTCTGTATTTTTCGCTGTCCTTTCCCAGCACTTCGGCGCAGTAAACCATTCGCCTGAGCTGAGAAATGTACATTGTCGTGTTGACAAAATCTTCGGGAATTTCAATTTTCTGCGGAGTGCACCAGTCGCCGAGACACCAGCCGTCCTTTTCTTCACGGGTAACAAGCCCGTTTTCACAGCGGCTTTCCATATATCCGACAAACTTATCCATCTTGTCAAACATATTTGCAAGCTCCGCCTTGTCACCGTAATGGCGGTAAAAGAAGTACGACACATTTATAATCGCACCGCCCCAACCGGCAGGACCTCCGCCTCCGCCTGCAAAGGGTGCGGTGTGCTGAACGTGACCCGTGGCAATGTCCTGACAGTCGGCAATGTCGCGAATCCATTTTCTGTAAAAATCCTTCGCGTCAAACTCTGTAATAACGGCGTTGCAGGTGAGCTGCCCGTCGCCCGTGTATCCGAGCCGCTCGCGGTGCGGACAGTCGGACGGTACACCGCCGTGCATATTGGAGAGCTGAGTGTTGATAAAGGTTTTGTAGTACCAGTTAAGTGTTTTATCGCTGCATTCAAAATCCGATGTGACCTTGACGTCGGAGTGTATAAACCGCACTTCGACGGGCTCGGCATTGTTTGTCAGCGAAAAATATCTGAAGCCGAACCAGCAAAAATACGGGTGAAAAATTTTGCTGTCGTCGGTCGTGATGACTTCAATCTGTTTCTGTTCGCCGAAGCCGATTGAGCGGTCGTTGAGAGTCAGGTCATCGTTGAGATTTTCGGTACATTCCATCACAACCTTTTCGCCGGCTTTTTCACAGCGAATTACGGGGTAGCCGGATATGTTTTTTTCGATTTTATAAACGGAGTAATCACCGAAATTTTTAACAAGCTCAGGCTTGAGAACCTCGGCAACCGTGTCCGCAGGGCAGTCCTGAATAAAATATTCGCTTTTCGGCGGTGAGACCTCAAGGGGTGTTTTACTGCCGCAAAGCTTGCCGCCGACCGTGTTCCAGCTCCGGTCGAAGCCTGTAAAATCAAGCGTTTCGCCGAAGAAAAGGTTTGATTTCCTGAAGAATCCGTCGGAGTAATCCACGTCGTTTTTGTTTGATAAAATCTCCCTGCCGTCAAGGTCAATTTTGTAGCAGACCTTAATTTTACCGTAGCTCAGGTTTCCCTCGGCTTTCCTGAGAAGCTGATGATAGAAACCGCCTCCAACAGCAACGCCGATAACGTTTTTCCCTGCTTTGAGATACGGGGTTATGTCATATTTCAGACAGTAGATTCTGAACGAACGGGTGTCGTTCAGCGGATAAACGAGACTCATATCCGTGCGGTCATGGTAGTCGGAATAAGCCGGGACAAATTCATCCCTGCCAACGCGGCTGCCGTTGATATAAAGAATGAAGTAGCCCAGACCGCATATTGTTATTTCGGCTCGGTTTGCTTTTTCGCCGATATCAAATTCCGAACGGAAGAGCGCGGCGTCAAGGTCCTCTTGCGGACTGAGCCAGCGCGCGTCGGAAAAAATACTTCTATGATTCATAATAGTCTCCCGGATAAATTAAAGGCTCGGTCACAGAGGAAGTGGCCGAGCCGTAATTTGTTTGCTGTTCACGTCAAGGCTTTGCCGTGAAGTTTTTTATTTTACGGTTGTGGTGTATCTGCTGACATAGCCCATATACTGCTTCTTGGCGTTTGAACCTCTGAAAGCAAGATCGTCGCTTCGAGTCCATCCCGCGATGGCGAGAGAACCGTCTGAAAGCTCGGCGATATCCATAACAGAATCGTCCATCGCTCCGTCAAGGCGAATGGTGGTTGTTGTTTCACCCTTTTCGTTGAGGAAGATAATGTAGCCGTCGGCAGCTCCGCCCGACTTGTAGCCCTGGAAGTTGTCGGAAACGGACTCGGTCTGACCGACTACTGCATAGCCGCCCTCAATGGGGATAACTGCGGTTACGGAGTCGTTCTTCTCACCGCCGATAACTCTTGCCCAGCAAACCTGACCCTTGGCGTTGTAGCGGATAACATAGCCGTCATGCTTGCCGAAGCTCATTGAATAAATGCCGTCGGCGCGCTTGTAGATCGAGTAGGTTCCGCCGACAATGCATCCGCCGTCGTCGGTTGCCGCGACTGAATTATATTCGCTGTCGCCCGAACCCTGGAGATACTCCGCCCACTCAAGATCGCCCTTTTTGTTGAGCTTGACGAGCACGGTGTTGGACGCCTGAATCGTCTTGAACTTGATGCCGAGGAAGTCGCCGTCGCTTGACATTGTTACGCAGGTGCCATAAATGTCTCCGTCGGAATTAACCGCAAGTGCGCTGAAGTTATTGGACTTTGCGCCCTCAAGAATTTTTCTCCATTTGATGTTGCAGTTCTTGTCAAACTTGAAGATGAACGCCTTTGTGCCGCCCTTGCGCGTGCCGGTAAAGAATCCGGATTCGGAAATCGCTTTTCCTCCGGCAACAAAGCCGCCGTCTGGGGTCGCGGCAAGCGAGCTGATGTAGTCGCCCGTTGATGAAGAGTCTGACGGGAATACATACTTCCACATCTCGCTGCCGTCCTTTGAAAGACGAACGATAAAGGCGGAAATCGTGTCCGCGGTCTTAACTACGCTGCCCTTTTTGGCGCCCGTCTGTCCTGCCGCGACGATTGTGCCGTCTTTCAGCTCAATGACGTCATTGAGGGTGACCTGATTGTCGCCGCCGATGATGTATTTCCATGCAACCTTGCCGTCAACGGTGTATTTCACAAGCGATGTGTGTTGAATGTCCCATTCGCCAGACACACCGGTGTAGTCGCCGTCCTTGGAGCCCGAAATTCCGGCGGCAACATATCCGCCGTCCTTGCAGGCGGCAACCTTTCTGAATGCGTCAAGTCCCGAACCGCCGAAGAATTTTGTGTATTCGCACGCCGCCTCTAAGACGCTCTTTTTGCCCGGATTTTTAATGCCGACTGTTGTTGATGTTGTCACAGCGGCTTTTGTTACCTTCTGCGTCGGAGTTTCGTTCGACGAATAGTCGGGTGACTCGGAGGACGGAGTGAGGGTCAGCTTGCCGTTCTTGTCGTAGCTGCCTGTGTAGTAAATCATATTGCCGAAGGAATCCAATCTGTTCTTTGTGTAAAGAATGTTGCCCTTGGAATCCTTTTTACCTGTTGTGTATATCGTCAGTCCGCCGTCGTCCTTCTGTCCTGTCGAATAGATGCGGTGTCCTGCCTTGTCAATAATTCCCTCAGAATCGACAACCTTTCCGCTGACATCGGTTGAGCCCGTGATAGCGGTAACCTCTTCCGCTCCGGTTTTGATGCTGTCGTCAACAAGACCGATGCTGTTCGGAGTTTCGGAAACAAGATCACCGTTCTTTTCGCCGGGAGTTGCCGAATCACCGCAGGCGGTGAGCGAGCACGCCGCTATTGTCAGGGCAAGTATAAAAGAAATGATTTTTAATTTTTTCATAATTTTTACCTCCACACATAACATTGTTGATATGCCGGTTGTTTTTATAATACCATACTTTGTTTCTTTTTTCAATGTTTTGTTACAACTCTTTACGGTTTGTTTATTTTTTATTGACAGCGCAAAACCGAGCATTTATAATTGAAATCAGAAGAAAAATACAGATGCAACCGTCGGTTGACAAATTATACAGTCGGTTTTCTTGTGTGCAACCGCCGAAAAAGGTATAATTCAGTCACAACGAAACGGAGGGACAGCTATGATATTGGCAGACAAAATTATTTTGTTGAGAAAAAAGGCAGGCTGGTCGCAGGAGGAGCTGGCTCAGCAGCTCGGAGTTACAAGACAGTCTGTTTCAAAGTGGGAGGGCGCACAGTCCGTGCCCGATATGGATAAAATTTTGCAGATGAGCCGCCTGTTCGGTGTGACTACCGATTTCCTGCTCAAGGATGAGATTGAAGCGGAAGAGAAAATCGCGGTCGGCGAGGATTCACCGCTGAGAAAGGTTACTATGACGGAAGCGGCGGAGTATATCAAGCTTCGCAGAGCCGCGGCACCGAAAATTGCCTTTGCAACATTTCTGTGCGTGATTTCGCCGTGCGTTTTGATTTTTCTCGCAGGCTTGAGCGAGACTGTCGGATTTAATTTCTCCGAGAATCTTGCGGCAGGAATCGGACTTTGCGCGCTCATTGTTCTTGTTGCGGCGGCGGTCACGGTGTTCCTTTCCTGCTCGGCAAAGGTCAGGGATTATCGTTTCCTTGAAAAAGAGCCGTTTGAAACCGAATACGGCGTTTCGGGACTGGTTAAAGAGAAAAAGAAAAGCTTTGCCGCGGAGTATTCGCGGTTCAACGTAATAGGTACGGTGCTCTGCATACTTTCCGTTCTGCCGCTGTTCGCGGCGCTTTGCTTCAGGGCGCAGGACATTTTCTATATTGCGGCGGCATGCCTGCTTCTTATAATCGCAGGAATGGGAGTTTATATGTTCGTTCTCGGCGGAGTTCAGCAGGCATCGTTTAATAAGCTGCTTGAAGAGGAAGACTACACGCGCGACAAAAAATCGTCGGGCAAAATCCGCGGAGCGGTTACCGTGTGCTACTGGCTTATCGTAACGGCGGTTTTTCTTGTGTTTACCTACGGACCGAGCGGAAATGCTCAGCCTAAAAGCGGCTGGATTATATGGGCTGTCGCAGGCGTTGTTTACGGCGCGGTTGCCGTTCTGATGAACTCGGTCGGCGGCAGGAAGAAAAAATAATTCCCCGAAAAGAGGAAAATAAATGAGCAATATAATTGAAATAAAAAATCTCAAAAAATCTTTCGGCGACGTTAAGGCTGTCAGGGATATTTCCTTTCACGTTGAGGAGGGCGAGCTTTTTGCGTTCCTCGGAGTCAACGGCGCAGGCAAGAGCACGACAATTTCGATAATCTGCGGTCAGCTTGCAAAGGACAGCGGCGAGGTTGAGGTCTGCGGAAAAAACATTGACGGCTCGATAGATGAGATTAAAAGAAAGGTCGGCGTTGTTTTCCAAGGCTCCGTGCTGGATCAGTCGCTCTCGGTCTCGGATAATCTGAGAAGCCGCGCCGCACTCTATGGCATAAAGGGTGCTGAGTTCAGGAAAAAGCAGTCCGAGCTTGCGGAAATGCTTGATTTCAAGGAGCTTCTCGGCCGCACAGTCGGCAAGCTTTCGGGAGGACAAAGGCGCAGGATCGACATTGCGCGCGCCCTGCTTCACAGCCCTAAGCTGTTGATTCTCGACGAGCCGACGACGGGACTTGACCCTCAGACGCGAAAGCTTCTCGGCGATGTTGTAAGCGACCTGAGGAAGAACGAGGGAATGACGGTGCTGCTGACCACCCACTATATGGAGGAGGCAGCCGATGCGGATTATGTCGTCATTCTTGACAGCGGAGAAATTGCGGCTCAGGGCACTCCGCTTGAGCTGAAAAATAAATACACGGGGGATTTCATAACCGTTTACGGCGGCGACGAAAAGGCAATTGAAAAGCTCGGCGCACCGTGTGAAAAAATCCGTGACGCGGTGAGAATTTCTGTTCCGAACACAGCGGCGGCAACAAAGCTGATTATCGAAAATCCGCAGATGTTCACGGACTATGAGGTTACGAAAGGAAAAATGGACGATGTCTTTCTTGCCGTGACGGGAAGAAAGCTGACGGGAGGCGAGGAGAAATGACCGGACTCGGAAATCTGATAAGGCGAAACATACGCCTGTTTTTCAAAGACAAAGGAATGTTTTTTTCGTCGCTCATAACCCCGATGATACTGCTTGTGCTCTACATAACTTTTTTGGCAAAGGTTCACCGCGACAGCTTTGCTTCCGCTCTGCCGCAGGGACTGCCGATCGACACGGGACTGATTGACGCGGTTGTTTCGGGACAGCTTGTTTCGTCGCTGTTGGCGGTGAGCTGTGTAACGGTGGCATTCTGTTCAAATCTTCTGATGATAAACGACAAGGTCAGCGGTGCAATACGCGATCTGACGGTTTCGCCCGTTCGCCGATCGGTGCTGGCGCTCGGATATTTTATTTCCTCGGCAGCATCGACGCTGATAATCAGCTTCACCGCTCTCGCCGCAGGACTTGTTTATGTTTACACTCAGGGCTGGTATATGACGTTTGCCGACGTGCTTTACCTCATCCTTGACGTTTTTCTGCTGACCCTGTTCGGAACCGCGCTGTCCTCGTGCGTCAATTTTGCGCTGACGACAAGCGGTCAGGCTTCGGCGGTCGGTACGATTGTCAGCGCAGGCTACGGCTTCCTCTGCGGAGCATATATGCCGATCTCTCAGTTCGGCGACGGGCTCAGCCGTGTGCTGATGTTTCTGCCCGGAACCTACGGTACAAGCCTTATCCGCAACCATTCAATGGCAGGCGCCTTTCGCAAGATGGAGGAAACAGGCTTCCCGACGCAGGCGATTGACGGAATAAAAGACGCTGTGGACTGCAGACTGTTTTTCTTTGAAAACGAGGTCGCTTTGCCGACGATGTATCTTATACTTGTCGGTTCGACTGCGGCGCTGATAGCGATATATGTACTGCTGAATAAGTTAGTGGGTGGAAAGAAAAGATGAGCAAATATGAACCGCTTTGGAACTACGTCGGAAAACAGAACGGCGATTTTGTGATGACCTTTGAACAGGTTGAAAATGCCGCAGGCTTTCCGATTGATCATTCGTTCCTTTCCTTTAAAAAGGAGCTGACGGATTACGGCTGGCAGGTCGGAAAAATCTCGATGAAAAATAAAACCGTGCAGTTTATTAAAATGAAAACCTAACGGCGTGAAAAAAGTCTCTTTCTGTATGCGGCAGAAGGAGACTTTTTTGCAAATTGCCATTGATTTAATTGCACGTTTGATTTATTATTAAGTTAAACCAATTAAAGAACGGAGAATGATTATGGATAAATACGCAAGACTCAGATATCAGCCGTGTTTGCCGCTCGGTGCGGGCGGCAAAAGGGTTACAGGCTCTGCCGAGCACGCCGCACTTTCAAGAAAAGCGGCAGGAGAGGGAATGGTTCTTCTCAAAAACGAGGATAATGTTCTGCCGCTGAAAAAGGGTGAAAGAGTCGCACTTTTCGGCAAAGCGACGATTGAATACATAAAGGGAGGCGGAGGAAGCGGCGACGTTTTCTGCGACCACATTCACAACATTTACGACGGCTTTGCTCAGAAAGAAAAAGAGGGCAAGGTCAGAGTGTATATGCCGACGGTTGACTACTACAAGGAGTACGTCAAACAGGAGAGCAAAAAGATTCCGACCCGTCCTGAGATTGAAAAGATCTGGGACAAGGTCAATGCGATGGATTTCTGTCAGGAAAAGGACGACATAATCTATGAGACCTTTGCAAGTATGCACGTTGCGGAAGCAGACACTCCGGACGAGCTGATAGCCGATGCGGCAAAAAATGCCGATGTTGCGATTGTTACATTCAGCCGCTTCTCGGCGGAGGGTGTTGACCGCCGCGCAATCGGCGGAGATTACTATCTTTCCGACACGGAAAAGAGCCTTATCGACAGAGTTTCGGCTTTTTTCGGCAAGACGGTTGTTGTCATAAATTCCGGCGGAGTCGTTGACTGTGAGCGCTTTGCCGAGAATGACAGAGTTCAGGGAATCCTTTTCGGCTGGCAGGGCGGACTTGAGGGAGGAATGGCGGTTGCAGACCTCCTTTGCGGAGACGTGAATCCGTCGGGCAAGCTTTGCGACACGATTCCGAAATCATACGATGACTATGAGAACGGAAAGATTTTCCAAACAGGATATGAGCACCTTGACTATGAGGACGATATATATGTCGGCTACCGCTATTTTGAGACTGTTCCCGGAGCTTCGGAGAAGGTTCGCTATCCTTTCGGATTCGGACTTTCGTATACGAATTTTGAATTGAGCGGCGCACTTTGCGGAGAGAGCGACGGAAAAATCGTTGCCGCCGTAACCGTGAAGAACGTGGGTGGATGCCGCGGCAAAGAGGTTGTTCAGCTCTATTACAGCGCGCCTCAGGGCAAACTCGGCAAACCGTCAAAGGAGCTTGCCGCATTTGCAAAGACGAAGCTTCTCGCACCAGGCGAGAGCCAGACCGTCGCACTCAGCTTTGACATAAACGATATGGCGAGCTTCGACGACCTCGGAAAGGTTGCAAAGTCCGCATTCGTTCTTGAAAAGGGCGGCTATGCGCTTTATCTCGGCGATTCGGTCAGAAACACGTTTAAGCTCGACTTTGAGTATTATGTGTCCGAGGACACGGTGGTAAGACAGTCCGCATCGTTTATGAAGCCGTTTGCGCTTAAAAGACGACTGCTTGCCGACGGAACATACGAGAAGCTTGCCGAGAGCGAGCCGAGCTATGCTTCGGGAAGCAGCACACTTTGCGACGTAACGGCTCCGCAGAATACGGCAATGTTTGACGAAATCGGAGTCAGCGTTACTCTCGACGAGTTTGTAAGGCAGTTCACCGTTGACGAGCTTATTGACTTTGTCGGCGGTCATCAGAATCAGCCAGGAGTGTGCAACACAGGTGCGTTCGGCGGATTAAAGCGTTTGAATATCCCTGCGGCACCGACGGCTGACGGACCTGCGGGACTTCGCCTTGATGCGGCGACGGGAGCGGCAACAACGGCATGGCCGTGCGCGTCCTTGCTTGCCTGCACATGGAACACGGAGCTTATTGAGCAGGTGGGCGCGGCAGGCGGCGCCGAACTCAGGGAAAACAACCTTGGCGTATGGCTTGCACCTGCGATGAACATCCACCGCAATCCGCTTTGCGGACGTAATTTTGAATATTTCTCGGAGGATCCGCTTCTTGCCGGAAAGTGCTGTGCCGCCGACGTAAGAGGAATCCAGACCAATAAAATTGCGGCGTCTGTTAAGCACTTCGCCTGCAACAACAGGGAGTCCAACCGCTTTGAATGTGATTCGAGAGTTTCCGAAAGAGCGCTCAGAGAAATTTATCTCCGCGGCTTTGAAATCTGTGTTAAGGAAGCCGACCCGTGGACGATAATGTCATCGTATAACCTCGTCAACGGCAACCACACATCGACAAGCTATGAACTGCTCACAGAGCTTCTGCGTAATGAATGGGGCTTCAAGGGTATGGTGACGACCGACTGGGGCGTTCACAGCCACCATTCCGATGAATTGCTTGCCGGAAATGATTTGAAAATGGGCGAGGGTGAGCCCGAAGAGCTGAAAGCCGCTTACGAGAACGGCAAAATCACAAGAGCCGATCTTGAAAAGTCGGTGAAGAGAATAGTCGAAATGACAATGAAACTCGGCGAATAATACTTTTCCATTATAATATTAAGTAATATCAATTTACCCGACCTCCGCTTGAGTTTCATCAGGCGGAGGTCGGGCCTTTGCTATAATTTTTCATAAATAAAACAGAGCTGAAAAAGTCTATGCTTTCTCAGCTCTGTTGTTTCATTTTTCTACCGCTTTGAGCCATTCCTCTGCGATGAGGTAATGACCTGCGATTGACGGGTGAGTGCCGTCCCACATAAAATACTCTGTTTTGCTTTGCGAAATTTTTTCGGCAAAACTGTCGTAGAGCGGCACGAAAATATCGGCGTCGCTTTTTGCAATTTGTTCGGCGGCTTTTCTCAAAAGCTGTATCGCGTCGGATTTGTATGTCATAGCGTCTTCGGTTTCATCTCTGTCTGGTCTGCCTGTATCGGTTTCACAGTTTGGATGAGGAGTGAAGCGGTAAGACAAATCGTCTTTTGAGAGCGGAAAATAAAACGGTTCACATACAATAATTTTTGTGTCAGGCAGGGCTTCTCTGGTTTCGGATATCATACGGCGGAGATTTTTTCTGTAATTTTTTTCAACCTCCGCGAGTGAAAGCCCGTTGAGGAATCCGAACAGTCCGTCGTTTGTTCCGACAAGGATACTCAGCACGGTGGGTGAGTTGTCAATAACGTCCTCCTGCCATGTTTCAAGGAGCTTTGCCGATGTTGCGCCGGAGTAACCTTTGTTGACAAACTTAGGCCTGCGCTCGGAGTTTTCGCAGGCGAGCTTTGCCGACACGATAAACTGATAACCGTGTCCCATTATGTGGTTGCAGTCCATTTTTCTGCCGCGGTTTCCGTCGGTGATTGAGTCGCCGGAGAAAAGGACAATATCGTTTCCTGTGAGATACATTATTTCTTTAACCTCGTTTCAAAACAGAGCCATCCGCAGCTCTCGTGTCTGCCGATCACCTCAAAACCGTATTTTTCAAAAGCGTCGAGAACGTCCTGTTCTCTTGTGTCGATGATTCCCGAAGTGATGTAAACTCCGTCATCTTTAAGGAACTTGCCGACATTTTCGGTGAACATAACGATTATATCGGCGACAATGTTAGCGACGACAACGTCGTATTTGCCTGTTACCTTGTCGGTGAGGTTGCCCTGGAACACGGTGAATTTCGGCTCTGTAAAGCCGTTCATCTCTCCGTTTTCACGCGCTGTTTTAACCGCCAGCTCGTCAATGTCAACTCCCGTTGCACTCTTTGCACCGAGGAGAAGCCCCGCAACACCGAGAATGCCGCTTCCGCAGCCGATGTCGAGCAGCTCCGTTTCGGGTGTGATGTGCTTTTCGAGCGTTTCAAGGCAAAGGCGGGTTGTGTCGTGTCCGCCGCTTCCGAAAGCGAGACCGGGTTCAATGTTGAGCACCGCCCTGTCTCCGGCGTTGTAATCGTCGTCCCAAACAGGACGGATAAGGAGCTTTTCTCCGACAGCCATAGGCTTGAAATATTCCTTCCAGTTGTTCTCCCAGTCCTGATTTCTGCAAACGCTGAGGTCAATGCTGTGCGCGATTCCCTCTGCATTGTATCTCTCGGAGAGGAAAGCGACCGCTTCGGCAGGATTCTCTTCGGGAGAAATATAGATGTGTACCACCGCCTTGCTGCGGTCCTTTTTCAGCAGATCCTCGTCAATGAGGTCGATGTGAGCTATCTCCCATGCCGCCTCTTCAAGGTCGCTGTAATCCTCGATATATATGCCGTAGGGGACAACCATCTGTGCAATGTTTCCTGCCGTTTCGACATCCTTTGAATCAATGTGAATTTTTACTTCTGTCCAGTCCATAGTTACTCCTGCTTTAAAAATTATTTTATCCAGCCGATGCCGTTTTTGATGAGCTCCGGAATGTTGATAATCGCCTTAATGAGCGTTTTTGTAATCGTTTTAATCGCCGCGGAAATGTATTCGCCGAGGTTGAAGGTTTCGGTTTCTTTGCTCTCAAGCGTCGGAAGCTCGTCGGGATTTATGGTGTAAGCGAGCTTCGTTTTGACCGCCGCATGGTCGGAAAGATGACCGTCCCATGTGATGCCGTCGCAGTCAAATCCGTCATAAACCGCTTCAATCAGTTCAAACGAAACACCTGCTCCGTCGCGGTAAAAGACGTGATCAAGAGTGTCCCATGTGCGCGGGTAAGTACAGCCGTATTTTTCATACATTTCGCCGTATGTAAAGTCATAATTGCCGCCGTTGTTGTATTCAATCCATGCGTCCTTGAAGCCGTGACCGATGAAGTTGTCAAGAAGCTTCTGGCAAAGATCTATTTTGTAGTTTCCGTTTTTGTAGCCGTCGCGGAAAACGGAATAGTTCACATTGAAATCGCCTGTTAAAATAACCGCCCTGTCTGTTCCCGAATGTTCTTCGATCAGTTCAATGAGCTGGTCGAACTGCTCTGATTTTGCCTGCATCGACTTCTCGTCCTCCCACGCGTCGGCGTGGATATTGTAAACGTCAACGAAAACTCCGTCGGCAATCTCAACCGTGCAATAAAGAATACCCTTGGGTGTCAGCTCGTCGGAGCCGCAGTCGTAAACACCGTAAGCAGAGTTCCAGGCGATTCTGCCGACATTGTATATCGGCTTTTTTGAAAAGAAATTGAGCCCGTCGCCGACAGCTACGCCGCCGCTTGTGAGAGTGGCGTAATCCATATCGAGATTATCCTGAAGAATGCTGTGCAGGTTGAAATCCTCCTGAACGCTCAGAATGTCGCAGTCGGACGCATTGATCTGCTCGGCAATCAGCTTTGTTGCTTTTATCGGGTCACGTTTTGTCGATGAAAGAAAAGACGGAATCGGAAGTCCGTCGACGTTGAAAGAAACGACGTTCAATGTGCCTGTTATTGTGCCGCCGTCCTCGGCAAAGGCGAGAGAGGTACAGCCTGCAAATATGATAACGGCGAGTAAAATACTGAGAAATTTTTTCATAGTGTTCCTCCTTGAATTACAGCAGGTCGGCTTTAGGTTTGATATCTTTCAGACCGTGGTTGTAGAGCTTCCTGTTTTCAAGTGCCCACTGTCTCGGAGTGAAGTCGCCCGAATCAACCTCGGAAACCGCCTGTGAAATTTCATAAATTCGTGCGTCAAGCAAGTCGAGCTGAGAGAGAATTTCCGCCTCAAGGAACATCGGTCTCACCGCCGCACCAAACTCAGGCTCTCCGTGGTGGGAAAGAACCATGTGTTCAATGAGAGTCAAAAGCTCGCGATCCGTGCCGAGCTCTTCACCGATTTTTTCAATGTTCATCGCGCCCTTGACAAGGTGACCGATCAAAGTGCCCTCGACTGTGTAGCCCGAAGCTATACCAGTTTCGGATACCTCAAATTCACCGATTTTGGCAATGTCGTGCAAAATTACACCGGAGAAAAGAAGATCCTTTTCAACGGAGGGATAAATCTCGGCAATGCTCTGTGCCATACGCAGAATCGAAAGTGTGTGGTAAAGCAGTCCGCCGCGAATCGCGTGGTGGAGCTTGTACGCCGCCGGCCAGTAAAGCATCGCGGTTTTGTTCTGCTCAAGCACAGTCATAACAAGCTGCTTGAGCTGTGCGTTTTCAAAGTCGTTTACAACGTCAACTATCGCCGAGTACATAGCTTCGCCGCGGTATTCGGCGCTCGGCACATAGTCCTCAATACGCACTCCGTCTGCCTCGGTCGCAAGACGAACACGGTCGATTCTCATCTGCGGAGCGTCATTGAAAATTGATATTGAACCTCTGACTTTCAGAAGTGAATTTTGCTTTATGAAGCCGTACACCTCTTCCTTGTAGTCCCAAAGCTTTGCGCCGACTTCGCCTGAGCTGTCGGTCAGAATAAGGTCGAGAAACGGCACGCCCTTGGCTGTCTTTTTGACCTCCAGATTTTTAACCAGGCAGAAGCCTTCAACTGTTCCGTTATTATTTATTTCGGTAAAATTCATACAAACCCTCTCAATCCGATAAATATATAATAATTGTAACACACACGCGGCAAAAAAGAAAGATATTTTCCTTGCAAAAGGCGTCGGCGTATGATAAAATTTTTTTATCATATATTTAAAGGGTGTTTTTATGGGCAGAAAGTATCATTTTTTTGCAATGCTTTCAAGAATGAAATATATTAACCGCTGGGCGCTGATGCGTAACACTTATGTGGAAAATATCAGCGAACATTCGCTTGAAGTCGCAACTGTCGCTCATTCGCTTGCGGTAATTCACAACAAGCGTTTCGGCGGCAATGTGAACGCGGAGCGCGTCGCTGTACTGGGCGTGTTTCACGATGCGCCGGAGATCATTACGGGCGATATGCCGACTCCGGTTAAGTATTACAGCAAGCAGATCCGCGAAGCTTACAACTGCGTTGAGGATGACGCGTGTAAGGCTTTGCTCGATATGATTCCGGAGGATATCCGTGAAGAATACAGACCGTTTTTTGTCAAGCAGGAGGAGGATCGCCAGCTTTGGAAATTTGTTAAGGCGGCAGACAAAATCTGCGCCTATACAAAGTGTGTGGAGGAGACCAAGGCAGGCAATCATGATTTTGACAAGGCGGCAAAGACTAATCTCAAATCGCTGGAGGAGCTTGATATGCCGGAGGTAAAGTGCTTTATGCAGGACTTTCTTCCGAGCTACAGCCTGACTCTTGACGAGATGAATTAAACGGTTCGTGCATGACCGTTGACAAGATCCGCGCGTTGGGGTGTGCGGAAACAAATTCAAGTAAGGCGTGCCGCGGCTTGTGCGGTGCCGCCTTAAAACAAAATGTGAGGTATTTTTTATGGGCAAGTACACTAAGCAGGACATTCTCAAAATGGCAAGAGAACAGAACGTCAGATTCGTCAGACTTCAGTTCACGGACATTTTGGGCTGTATGAAAAATGTTGCAATCACGGTCAATCAGCTTGAAAAAGCGCTTGACAACGACTGTATGACGGACGGTTCCTCAATTGAGGGCTTTGTACGCATTGAGGAGTCGGATATGTACCTTTATCCCGACTATGATTCGTTTGTCGTTCTTCCGTGGAACCACCTTTCCGACGGAAAGACAGCGCGTCTTATCTGCGATGTTTACTGTTCCGACAGAACTCCGTTTATCGGCGATCCGCGAAATGTGCTCAAGAGAGCCATCAAGAAAGCGGACGATATGGGATATAAATTCAACGTGGGTCCCGAGCTTGAGTTTTTCCTTTTCCACACGGACGAGGAGGGCAGACCGACAACGAAGACGCACGACAAGGCAGGCTACTTTGACCTTGACAACGTTGACCTCGGCGGAGACTGCCGCCGCGATATGTGCGTTGCCCTTGAGGATATGGGCTTTGAAATTGAGGCGTCTCACCATGAGTGCGCCGAGGGTCAGCACGAGATCGACTTCAAGTACGGCGACGTTCTTACGGTTGCCGATAAGGTTATGACATTTAAGTATGTCGTCAAGAAATATGCTCAGCTCCATAACCTTTACGCAACATTTATGCCGAAGCCGATTTACGGCATTGCAGGTTCGGGTATGCACACAAATATGTCGCTCTTTGACAAGAACGGCAACAACGTTTTCTGCGACCCTGAGGGTCAGTACGGCTTGTCGGAGACGGCACTCCACTTTGTCGCCGGAATCATGAAGCACATCAAGGCGACAACGGCGATAAACAATCCGCTTGTCAATTCGTACAAGAGATTGGTTCCCGGCTATGAAGCGCCCGTTTACATCGCTTGGTCGGCGTCCAACCGTTCGGCGCTCGTCCGCGTCCCTGCCGCAAGAGGCAAGGGAACAAGAGTTGAGCTCAGAAGCGCGGATCCGTCATGTAACCCGTATCTTGAAATGGCGCTTTGCCTGCTTGCAGGCCTTGACGGAATAGAAAAGGGCTATATGCCGCCGGAATCAACGGTCAAGAACATTTTTGATATGAGCATTGAGGAACGCAAAGCCGCACAGATCGAGTCGCTTCCGGGCACGCTGGAGGAAGCTATCAACGAGTTTGAAGCAAGCGATTTTGTGAAAGAGTCGCTCGGCGAGCACGTCTATTCAAAGTTTATCGAAGCAAAACGCCGCGAATGGGACAGCTACCGTACCAGCATTTCTCAGTGGGAAATTGACAACTATCTGGCAAAATATTAAGGCAAAAAATTAAATGATAAAAGCTATAATTCATAACGGAGATTACCGATTATGAATTATAGCTTTTGTGTTTGTTGTTAATTATTTATATGCCTATAACGGTGAAGCGGTGCTTTGAGTACGGCAAGAGCTTTTCGAGAATGTCGCTCGTTTTCAGCTTCATGTAGCCCGTCGTTGTGCCGTCAGAACAGCCGTACCATTCGTCGTCGCAAACAGCCTTGTCAAAGACAACGTGAACGTCCTCTGCTTCGGGACGGAGCACTCCGAAAATCGTTGTTGCGCCGACCTTCGTGCCGATGATTTCGTCGAGCATTTCGGCGGACGCGAACGATACTCTTGAAATACCGAGAGCCGCGCTGAAGTTCTTTGTCACAAACGGCTTGTCGCCGGCGGTAACAAAAAGGTAGAAGTTTGTCTTTTGACGGTTGCAAAGGAACAATGTCTTGACGGTTTTCATATCGAGTGCCTTGTCAATCTCAATGCAGTCCTCCATTGTGACCGCTTCGTCGTTTTCAACGCGCTGAAATGGTATATGGTTTTCGTCAAGGAATTTGTATGTCATCTCTTGCAGAGGTGTTTTGTACTCCGACGGAAGATTTGTCATCGGTTGACTGACGTGTATCATATTTTTCCTCTTTTCTGAATTGTATAATCAGCAGACTTCCTCCGCGTAGCGGACAGTCTCCATGGCGTCGGCAGAGTATTTGTCGGCGCCGATTTTATCTGCATATTCCTGCGTGAGGACGGCACCGCCGACAACGGTTTTGCACCACGGCGCTTTTTCTTTAATGAGCCGCACGGTTTCCTCCATCGCCGGAACCGTTGTTGTCATCAGCGCACTCAGTCCGACAAGGGGGGCGTGATGTTTCGTGACTGCGTCGAGCACGTCCTGCGGCGGAACATTTTTGCCAAGGTCGATTACGTTGTAGCCGTAGTTTTCAAGCAGAAGCTTGACAATGTTTTTTCCGATGTCGTGTATGTCGCCGTAGACAGTCGCAAGGACAACGATGCTTTTCTTGACGCTGTTGTCCGAGGTCATCCGCGATTTGATAACCTCAAACGAAGCCTTTGCCGATTCCGCGCTCATGAGAAGCTGGGGCAGGAAAATGCGCTTTTCTTCAAAGCCCTTGCCGACCGCGTCGAGCGCAGGAATGATGTGGAGATTCACAATGTCGAGCGGCTCTGTTTCGGCGAGCATATTGCTTGTGATTTCGCCCGCCTTTTCACGCAGACCTTTTTCGATTGCCTCGCGCAGGGTCGTGTCGCTCTGCTCGGCTTTCTTTTGCGGTGCGGCCTGATTCGACGCATAATTGATGAAATCCATACAGTTTTCGTCCAGTCCGCGTATGACGTTGAAGCTGTAATAGGCGTCCAGCATACGGTCGGAATAAGGATTCATTATCGCCGCGGAAAGTCCGTTTTCCATTGCGGCGGTGAAAAATGCCGCGTTGACAAGCTCGCGCGAGGGCAGTCCGAACGAAATGTTTGAAACGCCGAGAGAGGTGTGACAATGCAGCTCGTCGGTTATGCGGCGCACCGTTTCGAGAGTGACGGAAGCCGCGGATCTGTCCGCGCTGACTGCCATTGCAAGAGGATCAAAAATAATATCTTTGCGCTCAATTCCGTACTGTGCGGCTGTCGAAAGGATTTTTTCGGCAATTTTAAGCCTGCCGTTAGCGCTCGTCGGGATACCGCTTTCGTCGAGCGTCAGCGCAACGATAAATCCGCCGTATTTCTGCACAAGCGGGAATATTGCTTTCATGCTTTCCTCTTTGCCATTGACCGAGTTTATCATCGCCTTGCCGTTGTAGCGGCGCAGGGCGCTTTCCATAGCAACGGGGTCGGAAGAGTCAATCTGGAGCGGCAGATCCGTCACGCATTGAAGCTCGCAGACCGCGTCCGTCAAGAGCTTTGTTTCGTCAATTCCGGGCAGACCGACGTTGACGTCGAGAACGTGAACTCTCTTTGCCTGCTGATTGACGGCTTCCTGCAAAATGTAGCCCATGTCGTTTTCCATGAGTGCCTGTTTAAATCGTTTCTTTCCGGTCGGGTTGATTCTTTCACCGATAAGTATGGGCTTGTTCCCGAAGAAAACCGTTTTATTGTAGGACGTGATGCATGAATAGTTTTTGTTTTCAATTTTTCGCGGCGTTATGTCGCAGGTCAGTTCGTGTACCTTTCTGATATATTCCGGCGTTGTGCCGCAGCAGCCGCCGACAATCCTTACTCCGCGCTCAACGGAGGCTTTGAGTTCCTGTGCAAATTCGTCGGCATCAACGTCAAAATAGGTTCCGCTTTCGCCGCTTTTCGGAAGACCTGCGTTCGGCTTGAAGATGACGGGAGTTGAGGAATACTTGAGCAGATCGTCCACCACTCCGCGGAGCTGTGCAGGGCCGAGCGAACAGTTCGTACCGATTGCGTCCGCTCCCATTCCCTCAAGGATTGACACCATACAGGCAGGGTCTGCTCCTGTCATAAGACGTCCGTTTTCGCCGTAAGCGTTGGTTACGAAAACGGGCAGGTCGCTGTTCTCTTTCGCGGCGAGCAGAGCCGCTTTGGTTTCGTAGCTGTCGTTCATTGTTTCGACGGTGATCAGGTCAACGCCGTATTTCACGCCGATTTTCACGGTCTCGGCGAATATTTCAACAGCCTTTTCAAAATCGAGATCGCCGAGCGGCTTCAAAAGCTTTCCGGTCGGTCCGATGTCGAGCGAAACATATTTTTCGTGACTTCCCTGTGAAAAATCACGCGCTTTTTTTGCGTTTTCAACGGCACAGCGAATTATTTCGTCCAGCTCGTCACGGCTGAATTTCAGGAGATTGGCGCCGAACGTGTTTGTGTTGACAACGTTACTGCCGCTTTCAAAATATTCACGGTGAATGTTCACGATGACATCGGGGTGAGTGATGTTCCACCGTTCGGGCAGTTCACCCGGAAGCAGGCCGTTCTGCTGAAGAAGAGTGCCCATACCTCCGTCAAGGTAAACCGTATTTTCTTTCATGAAATTGCGAATGTTCATATTGTCACTTCCTGACAGTTGGTTATTCCGGCAAACGCGGTCACGGATTTTGACGGCGCCATCAGAAGAGAGTCGCCGAGTGTGACTCCGATTTTTCTCGGACAGTCAAGCAGGGTGAAAACGGTCTTTTGCGTCTCCAACGGCAAATCTCCGTATCCGGGGCTGAACCTCGGCCGCAGGCATTTTCCATGTGGCTTGAGCTCGGCATTTATTTTCTGACATAAGGCGTCACAGAGACTTTCGACTCTTTCCGCACCGATGGCTTGAAAGCACATCGCCTTCGCCGGGGAGAGAAGAGAATACCGTGAAATCAGTCGGTCAATACCTATTCCGACGGTTGCGGCAAAAAGAATCGTGCTGTCACAACCGCCGAGATTTTTAGCAAGATTTTTACTTTCGATTACATCGGACGGGACGGTTATCCTGTCGTCTGCGATCGAAACGGGAAGCGTGACATAGCAAGCCTTGTATTCAAGCCTGTCCCTGACTTCATTAAGACAGCTTTCAACGAGACCGAGAGTCGTTTCGTCCGTTTCCTTGGCGGACATATATCGGAGAATCTCTTTCAGGTCGATCGGCGGTTCGTCGAATGTGAGAGAGCGAATGGGAATCATAAAATCACTTACCTAAAATGTCCGAGAGGTTTGACTGTATCTTTTGGGCAACGTCGGGTTTGTTCATCGAGTAAACGTGCACGTTGCTGATGTCGTTTGCAAAAAGATCGATTATCTGGTCGGTCGCGTATGCGATTCCTGCCTGTTTCATCGCGAGGGGATCAGAGCCGAATTTGTCAACAAGGCTCTTGAACCTTTGCGGCATAAACGAACCGGAGAGCTTTATCGCTCTGCTGACCTGAGAAGCGTTGGTTATCGGCATTATACCTGCGACAACGGGAACGGTAATGCCTGCCTCACGGATTTTGTAAAGGAAATTGTAGAGAAGATTGTTGTCAAAAAACATCTGCGTTGTGAGGAACTCACAGCCTGCCTCAACCTTTTCTTTCAGGTGCTTTATGTCGTCCTTTTGATTTGCGCTTTCGGGATGTATCTCCGGATAGCACGCGCCGCCGATGCAGAAATCCTTTCCGCTTTCCTTTATCTCGCGGATGAGGTCAACGGCGTAGCGGTGTTCCCAGCGACTTCTGTCATCGTTCATCATCTCTTCGGGAATATCTCCGCGCAGGGCAAGCACATTTTTGATTCCGCGCCTGTCCATATCGTCGATTCGCTCAAGAATTGTTCTCTTTGACGAGGACACACAGGTCAGGTGTGCCAGCGTAGGTACGCCGTAGTCATTTTTAATGTTTTCGGCAATGTCGAGCGTGTATTTGCTTGTTCCTCCGCCTGCGCCGTATGTGATGCTCATATAGGCAGGGCGGAGCTTTGCTATCTCCTGAGTTGCATGCCTGACACTTTCAAATGCTGAGTCGGTTTTCGGAGGGAAAACCTCAAATGACAGGGACTTTTTTTCTTCTTTAAGGATGTCAATGATTTTCATGCGGCTGCGCCCCTTTTTAACAAGTATTTACTCGTGTATTATAACACAATGCCGCAAAAAAACAACCTTATAAAAGAACATTTATTGTACAGTTGAATAATTCTGATATTAGGAATATTTTATGAAAACCGGTGATCAAATGAATTATATAACCGAAACGGTCGCAGGTATCCTTATGCCGTTCATCGGCACAACCGTCGGAGCCGCAACTGTATTTTTTATAAAGAAAAAGAGCAATCCGAGATTTCACAGGGCAATGCTCGGCTTTGCCGCAGGAGTGATGACCGCTGCGTCGGTTTGGTCGCTGCTCATTCCGTCGATTGAAGCGACAAATTCGTGGGTGCCTGCGGTCGTCGGCTTTATGCTCGGCGTTGGAATAATGATGCTCATTGATATGCTCATTCCCGAATTTGATTTCAGCCGAAAGCAGACCTACAAAATCGGTGAAAACCTCATGATGTTCATTGCCGTCACTCTTCACAATATACCGGAGGGCATGGCAGTCGGAGTTGCGCTTTCGGGAATGCTGGAGGGAAACGGAATAATTGCGCCGGCGGAGGCTCTCGCGCTTTCTATCGGAATTTCGGTGCAGAATTTCCCGGAGGGTGCAATAATTTCCGCGCCGCTGATGTCCTGCGGAACGGACAAGAAAAAAGCCTTTTTGTACGGCGTGGCGTCGGGTGCGGTTGAGCCGGTTGCGGCGGTAATTACAATTTTGCTGACATGGCTCGTAACGCCGATACTTCCCTATATACTGTCGTTTGCGGCAGGGGCGATGATATATGTCGTTTCCTATGAGCTGATACCCGAAGCGAGAAGCAAGACGGGCACGGCGGGCACGGCTGTCGGATTTGCGATTATGATGCTTCTTGATGTTGCGCTGGGATAAATTTATATTTTTTTCGGAAAAAGTGTTGACAAAGAACGTTCTCTGATGTATAATATCAAACGTTCTTTAGCGGAATTGTGTAACGGTAGCACGACAGACTCTGACTCTGTTTGTTGGGGTTCGAATCCCTATTCCGCTGCCAAAACAAAACCACGGTCATTTGACCGTGGTTTTGTTTTTATAACGGGATTCGAACAAGGAGGGAGCAAATCAAAAGCTTTGCTTTACAAAAGGATAAAAATCTTTTATTATAATTATAACAACTAAAATGCATTGGACGGGGAAGCTATGAAGTTTTTGAATTTCGGTTCATTGAATTTGGATATGGTTTATTCGGTTGACCACATGGTGCGGCCGGGCGAGACTGTTGCGTCCGCGAAGCTCGATTATTTCTGCGACGGCAAGGGACTTAACCAGTCGATTGCTCTTGCACGCGCAGGAGCAAAGGTCTTTCATGCCGGCTGTGTCGGTGAGGACGGCAAACGGCTGACCGATAAACTCACGGAAAACACGGTTGATGTGAGCTTTGTTCACACAAGCAAATTGCCTAGCGGACACGCGATAATACAGGTCGATAAAAACGGGCAAAACAGTATCCTGATTTTCGGCGGAGCGAATCGGGAGATAACTCACGAACAGATAAAAAATGTGCTCTCTGATTTTTCTTCCGGTGACAGGCTGTTCTTACAGAATGAAATTAACGGTATTGCGGATATCATAGACACCGCACACGAAAAGGGCATGGAGATTGTTTTCAATCCCAGTCCTTTCGGCGCGGAAATCAAATCTTTTCCGCTTGAAAAAGTGACATGGTTTGTTGTCAACGAGACCGAAGCGCAGGAGCTTACGGGTCAGAGCGACCCTCAAAAAGCGCTTGACTCTTTTTCGGAAAAATTTCCGAAATCAAACATCGTGCTGACTCTCGGCGGAGACGGTGCGTACTGTTTCGCCGACGGCAGGCTTTACCATCGGGACATTTTCCGCGTGCCTGTTGTCGATACAACGGCGGCAGGTGACACGTTCCTCGGATTCTTCTTTGCCCTGCTGAATGACCGCGGCGTTGAAGATGCGCTCAGGTATGCTTCGGCGGCTTCGGCGATTGCGGTTTCCCGTTCGGGAGCGTCGACATCAATACCGACACTTGATGAAGTAGAAGATTTTTTAAGATAAATTTCTTCGTAACATAAAATAAGGCTATAATCCATATTCGGTCGGTTACCGTTTATGAATTATAGCCTTTTTTATTTTTTTACGGTTCAGCTTTTTATCAGAAATTCGGCTGCTGTTCGGGCTGACCGCTGTGAAGTCTGAGATCCTCATAGAACTGAGCGTGTGCCGCCGACATATAGGCGTTGACCCAGAACACTCCGACGCCTGCGCAAAGCGTTCCGACGATCATCCAGCCGAGAAAACTCAAATCGAGCATGAACAAATCGGCTTTGTGACCGCTCATCATTTCCTGACTTTCATCAATACATTTTCTCCAGTCATAGTCGGGATTGTCGTTCTTGATGTACATTGCCATTGAATAGGAATATGCTTTCACGATTCCAGGAATTACGAAAAGCAGAGACCAAAGCATTGTGAAAAGTGTGGTCATAAGACCGATGAGGAACGTGTTTGAAAAATCGTCGCGGAATCCGTTGAAAATGTCGGGAATGTTCATCGGTTCACCTGTTCTTGTTTGCTTAATGAACATTGAAGCGACACCGTATGCCATCGGACCGGAAATAAGAATAGTTGCGATCTGTCCGACTCCGGGTATAACGTTTACCGAATAGCTCAAAGCACCTTGGATAAGTATTACGACCACAGCGATCAGCCATGTGTTGCCGAATATACTGTTGCCGAGCTGTGCGCGAGCCATTGCCTTGATTTGTTGTCTTGTCATAAATTCTCCTCCTTTTGGATAAAGCTGACACCCTATCACTTAATCTGATTATATCATATTTTTTTTGTCAGTCAATATTCTCGGAGAATTTTACATTTTATTCATTTTGTTATAATTTTCAGTTTTCTTTTTTCCTGTAAACAACATATTCGTATGTCGAGTTTTTCTCCGCGCGGGCCTTCATCGCGTTGTAGCATTGATCCCTCAGCGCCTTTTTCCTCTCCGCCATCGGCAGATTCTCATCGGGGTAAAACGGTCCGTCAATAAATGTTACGGTTTTCGGAAATTTACCGAGCTTACGCTTTTGGTAGCAGGTGGTCATCGCAAAAACGGGTGTGCCTGTGTGAGCAGGGTAACCGAACGAGCCGTCGGTAAACGGACGTATGCCTGTGAAGTATGGCCACATGTGTGCTTCCGGGTAAATCGTTACAAGATTTTTTTGCCTGATGCGAGTTTTTACGCAGTTTACCATTTCCTTTTTCTGACTGAGCGTTGTGCCGAGCGGAATTGCACCGAGCATTTCAACGATATTGTTGAGACCCGGAATCGACATTGTGTCGGGACCGACAACAATGTAGCCGCGGTTCGCGTATCTCAGCAGATTCGGCAGAAAAGCGTCGAGGATAAAGTTTGTGTGGTTGGCATAAATGTATGCGCCCGAACCTCTCGCCTCACGCAAAACCTTTCTGTTTTCAAAGCGGTGAAGCGGCACAACCTTGGTGTAGAGCCATGCCAGCGGCTGACCGATAACCCTGTACAAAACAAATGAAAAAAGTCTCCACAAAGGACCTCTGTGAATGTAGCGGTAGTTCTCGCGGAGCGGCTTGATTTCAATGCCCATTTTCGCAAAATCATCCGTCAGTTCGTTTTCATAATATATTATTTTCCGGGCTTTATTATTCTTTTCAGATTGCATAAATACTGCATTCCTTTCGTTTGTTAAAGCTCAGCCTTTGCCGGCGGATCAATAAAAGGTATGATATAATCAACCATTTTGATTATATCATACCTTAATTTTGTGTCAATATTTTCGATTTTTACGATTTGCTTATCTTGTCCAGAATTTTCTGTCCAGCGAACGGTATTGAATTGCCTCGGCAATGTGCGTTGCTTCGATGATCTGCGAATTGTCGAGGTCGGCAATCGTGCGCGCAACTCTGAGAATTTTATCATAAGCACGGGCGGAAAGACCGAGCCTGTCAAAGGCAACCTGAAGCATTTTCATTGCCGCATCGCTCGCTTTGCAGAACTCCCGTGTCATTGCCGCGTTCATTTGTGCGTTGCAGTTTGCCGACGTACCCTTGAGCCGTTCCTGCTGAATCTTACGCGCGGCTTCAACCCTTTTCTTGATTTCCGATGACGGCTCGCCGCGGTGCTCATCGGAGAGCTTTTCAAAATCTACTGGCGGAACCTCAATATGTATGTCAATTCGGTCAAGCAGGGGACCGCTGATTTTTGAGAGGTATTTGGCTGCCGCACCGTCGCGGCAGGTACATTCCCTTGTCGGGTGTCCGTAGTAGCCGCACGGGCACGGATTCATTGCACAAACGAGCATAACCGAGCAGGGGTAAGTTGATGCACCCGATGCTCTGGAAATTGTAATTTTTCCGTCCTCAAGCGGTTGGCGCAGCATTTCCATTGCCTGACGCGAAAATTCGGGAAGCTCGTCAAGGAACAGCACTCCATTGTGCGAAAGTGAGATTTCACCGGGCTTCGGAATTGCTCCGCCGCCTGCAAGTCCAATCGTCGAGACCGTGTGATGCGGTGAACGGAACGGACGCTGAGTTATGAGACCGGAGCTGTTTTTCAAGGCTCCCGATATTGAATAGATTTTTGTCGTCTCAAGACTTTCTTCAAAGGTCATTGACGGCAGAATTGACGGAATCCGCTTGGCAAGCATACTTTTGCCCGAACCGGGACTGCCTATCATCAGCGTGTTGTGTCCGCCTGCCGCGGCAACCTCCAGAGCGCGCTTTGCTTCAAACTGACCCTTGACGTCGGCAAAGTCGGGCATATAATCAAGATTTTCTGTGCCGTCGGTCGGAGTGGGTTTCGCAGGAGCGATTGGCTTTGAACCGCGCAGATGTCCGAGAACGGCAAAGACGTCGGAAACGGGGTAAATATTCACTCCCTCGATAATTGCCGCTTCATTCGCGTTCTCCGACGGAACAAAAATATTCTTGATGCCGCTTTGACAGGCTCCGATCACCATTGGGAGAACGCCGTTGACGCGGCGCACCTTGCCGTCAAGCGACAGCTCGCCGAGAAAGATATAGCCGTCGGTTTTGACGTTGAGCTGTTCGGACGCTTCGAGCAGAGCTATGAAAATTGCAAGGTCATAGAGCGGTCCCTCCTTGCGTCGATCGGCAGGGGCAAGGTTCACGGTGATGCGGCTGACAGGGAAATCAAATCCGCTGTTCTTCATTGCCGAGCGCACACGGTCGCGCGACTCGCTGACCGCAGAATCCGGCAGACCGACCACGTCGAAGCGCGGCAGACCCGACGAGATGTCGGCTTCTACGCTAACGGGGAAAACTTCCATTCCGAAAATCCCCATACTGTTGACCTTTGCAAACATTTTTTCATCCTCTTTCAGTTGCATCTTTAGCCTTTTTAATATATTAACATATAGAGAGCTGGTTGGTCAAGTTTATGTACAACAAGGCAATCACATAAAAACAAAAAATCTTTTCTGTTTTTATGTAACTTTTTCCTGTATTTCTCTTTATTTTTCCCGAAACATCAGTTATAATAAACTAAATATATACTTTTAAAAGGAGTGCATTAACGTGCTTAAAAACATACCGTCAATTCTTTCACCCGAACTTCTCAAAATTCTCATGGAAATGGGTCACGGCGATTACATCGTAATCGGCGACGGCAATTTCCCTGCCGTTACAAACGCTCAGCGGCTTGTCCGCCTTGACGGTCACGGCGTTCCGGAGATTCTCGACGCTATCCTCAAGCTCATGCCGCTTGATACTTATGTTGACGCTCCCGTATCTCTTATGGATAACGGCGACCCGGACAACCGTCCCGAAATCTGGGCTGCATACAAAGAGATCGTCGAGAAGAATGAGGGCGACAAGAACATCGGACTTATCGAACGCTTTGATTTCTATGATAAGGCAAAGAATGCCTTTGCAATCGTTGCAACGGGCGAGACAGCAATTTACGCTAACATTATTCTCCAAAAGGGTGTTGTAATAAATGACTAAAAGAGTTTTAGCCTTCGACTTCGGCGCGTCGAGCGGCAGAGCGATAATCGGCTGCTTCGACGGCGACAAAATCACACTTGAAGAAGTGCATCGTTTTTCCAATGACCCGGTAAGCGTCGGCGGCACGGTGTACTGGGACGTTTTGCGTCTTTTTTACGAGATTAAACAGGGAATCGTCAAGGCGAAAATTGCAGGCGGCTTCGATTCAATCGGAATTGACACATGGGGCGTTGACTTCGGACTTATTGACTCCGAGGGCAAGCTGATGGAGAACCCTGTTCACTACCGCGACGCAAGAACCGCCGGACTTGTTGACGAGGCTTTCAAAACTATGCCGAAAGAGAAGCTTTACGGCGTCACGGGAATCCAGTTCATGGAGCTGAATACCCTTTTTCAGCTTATTTCACTCAAAAAATACAGACCGTGGATGCTTGAGCGCGCGGACAAAATGCTCTTTATGCCCGACCTTTTCGGCTATATGCTCACGGGCAAAATGTGCGCCGAATATTCAATAGCATCCACTTCACAGCTCATTGACCTTGACAAGAGAACATGGTCGGACGAAATACTTGACGCTTTCGAAATCAAGAAATCTATCTTTGCTCCGCTCGTTCAGCCGGGCACGGTTCTCGGTGAGCTTTCAAAGGAAATCTGCGAGGAATGCGGCGTTGATCCCGTTCCCGTCATTTCCGTCTGCGGTCACGACACTCAGTCGGCTATCACCTCCGTTCCGTGCGAGGACGGCGATTTTGCTTTTCTTTCGAGCGGCACCTGGTCGCTCTTCGGCACAGAGCTTGAAAAGCCGATAGTCAATGAGACTTCAATGAACATAAACATCACAAACGAGGGCGGCTTCGACGGTTCGACGGGCTTCCTCAAGAACATAATCGGACTTTGGCTCATTCAGGAGAGCCGCCGTCAATGGAAGCGAGAGGGTAAGGAGTATTCCTACGCCGACCTTGAAAAGCTTGCGCTTGCCGCAGAGCCGTTCAAGTGCTTCATTGACCCGGACGCACCGGAGTTTGTTCCTCACGGAAACATTCCCGAACGCGTGCGTGAGTTCTGCCGCAGGACGGGACAGTATGTTCCCGAAACCGTCGGCGAAATTATGCGCTGTATCTATGAAAGCCTTGCAATGAAATACAGGCTGACGTTTGAAAAGCTCAGGGAGTGCACCGAGCGCGACTATCCTGTAATTCACGTTATCGGCGGCGGCACAAAGGACGGCTTGCTTTGTCAGATGACGGCGAATTCCTGCGACCGCACGGTTAAGGCAGGACCGATTGAAGCAACCGTTATGGGCAACGTTGCCGTTCAGCTCATGTCCGACGGTTCTGTTGAAAATATCGGACAGGCAAGAAAGATAGTTGCCGCTTCCTCCGAGCTTAAAACCTTTGAACCTAAGGACACAGACAAGTGGGCAAAGGCTTATGAGGATTTTCTCAAGATTGTGTGAGAAAAGGATATGGAAAAGAGAAAGAATTTAAAAATTGCAATTAGGAAAACCGTTCTGCTATTCTTTTTGGCAGTAATAGATTTTGCTGTTCTGGTTTTTTTCAGGGATTTTATTGCAGGTGATGCAATAAACTACGGAGATCATAAATATATTGCAACGATTATAACGCTGAGCACGTTTGGGCTTTCCTTTGTTCTGATGATGGTTGCTTTTTTCAGTAAAAAAGGAAATAGACTTGCGACGATATTTTGTGTTGTACTTATTGTTTCAGCGCTGCCGATAATGAGATGTGCGAATTTAATTTGTTCGTTGCCGTACCGTGAGTTTACGGCAGAAAAATGGAATAACAATGATTATATTTATTGCAGACATTTTATGATTGATGATCTCGAAAAGAAGTACAAGTTTGTCGGAATGGATATTAAAGAGGTGAAAAAAATTCTCGGTGAGGATTACTATTATTCACCACAGGATAACAAACTTTATTATAATATTGGACGGGATTTTCTCGAACACACAAAGTATGTAATTTCTTACGATGATAACGGCAAGGTTACATCGGCTGAGATTCATGGATAAAATATGAGAAAATTCAAAAAGAGGATATTGTATGGAAGAGAAAGAAATGACTAATAAAAAGCCACGCAGAAGAACCATACTAAAAGTTATAAGTCTTATAATTTTTCTTGTTGCGGTAACATTACTTACTATTTGCGGAACAGTCAGATATACCTGCGGCTATGAGGCACTCTACTATGGAAAATATTACGCTTGGGGCATATATCCTCCGATCATCGGACTTATTGCGTCTATCGTGCTTTTTATCGTCGCCGTATTCGGCAAAAAGGGCAGAAAAATCTGCGGGATAATTTGTGCAGCAATTATTGTGCTGACCTTTCCTTACATTGACTGCCTTGACTATATACTTTCTAAACCGTATAAGACTTTCAGCACATCGACATGGAATGTCGATTATCATTTCCGTCATTATATGATTGATGATTTTGAGAAAAAATATGATTTGGTCGGCATGGATATTGAAGATGTTAAAAAGCTTTTTTCCGAACCTGACCAGACATATACCCAAAAGGATGGGTACCTTTGCTATTTTATCGGTAATGAATATTTATGGCACAAAACGTATGAGATTTATTATAACAGTGATGGCAAAGTTACAAGTACAAAAATCAGCTTAAGGTAATCAAGTTAAAAATCTGCTTGCAGATTTATATAAAAAATAATTCAACGAAAGGATGAATTTAATATGGCAGAAAACAGATATCTGGGCGAATACCCCGTAATCGGTATCCGTCCTATCATCGACGCAAGACGCGGACCTCTTAAGGTCAGAGAGTCTCTTGAGGAGCAGACAATGGGCATGGCTAAGGCCGCCAAGAAGCTCTTTGAGGAGAACCTCAAGTATTCAAACGGCGAGCCGGTTAAGGTCGTTATCTCCGACACAACTATCGGTCGTGTTGCCGAGACTGCAGCCTGCGCCGAGCAGTTCAAAAAGGAGGGTGTTGCCATTACTCTTTCCGTAACTCCCTGCTGGTGCTATGGTTCCGAGACAATGGACATGGATCCCAACACAATCAAGGGTGTTTGGGGCTTCAACGCAACGGAGCGTCCGGGCGCAGTTTACCTTGCATCCGTTCTTGCCGCTCACGCACAGAAGGGTCTCCCTGCTTTCGGTATCTACGGCAGAGAGGTTCAGGAGGCTGACGAGTCCGAGAATCTTCCCGACGACGTTAGAGAGAAGCTCCTCCGCTTTGCACGCGCTGCTGTTGCTGTTGCAACAATGAAGGGCAAGTCATATCTTCAGATCGGTTCGATCTGCATGGGTATCGCAGGCTCTTCGATCGACCCCGATTTCATTGAGGAATATCTCGGCATGAGAGTTGAGTCCGTTGACGAGGTTGAAATCCTCCGCCGAATGGAAGAAAACATCTATGACGAGGAAGAATACAAAAAGGCTTATAAGTGGACTAAGGAGCATTGTCCTGAGGGATTTGACAAGAACCCCGACTTCGTAAGAAAATCTGACGAGCAGAAGGAAAAGGATTGGGAGTTCACGGTCAAGATGATGTGCATCATCAAGGATCTTATGAACGGAAACAAGAATCTTCCCGAAGGCAGAGAGGAAGAGATGGCAGGTCACAATGCTATTGCCGCTGGCTTCCAGGGTCAGCGTCAGTGGACAGACCATTGGCCGAACGCAGACTTTGCCGAGGCACTTCTCAACACCTCCTTTGATTGGGACGGCGTAAGAGAGCCCTATATCCTTGCAACAGAGAACGACGTTCTCAACGGCATTTCAATGCTCTTTGAGAAGCTCCTCACAAACCAGCCGTCAATGTTCTCCGACGTTCGTACTCATTGGAGTGCAGAATCCGTTAAGAGAGTTACAGGCTATGAGCTTGAGGGCCATGCTAAAGAAGCAGGCGGATTCCTCCACCTCATTAACTCCGGTGCATCATGTCTTGACGCTTGCGGCGAGCTGAAGAACGACAAGGGCGAGGCTTGCATGAAGCCGTGGTACGACGTAACCGATGAGGACGTTGACAAGATGCTCAAGGCCACAACATGGAACGCAGCCGACAACGGTTACTTCCGCGGCGGCGGATATTCTTCACGTTTTGTTACGAAGAACGAAATGCCCGCAACAATGATCCGTATCAACCTTGTTAAGGGTATCGGACCGACAATTCAGATCTGCGAGGGTTACTATGTCGGACTTCCCGATGACGTAACGGATGCTCTCTGGAAGAGAACGGACTACACATGGCCCTGCACATGGTTCACTCCGATCTGCAACGGCAAGGGTGCTTTCAAGTCGGCTTACGACCTCATGAACAACTGGGGCGCAAACCACGGCGCATCTACATACGGCCACATCGGTGCAGACCTCATCACAATGTGCTCAATGCTTCGTATCCCTGTTTCTCTTCACAACGTTCCCGAAGAAAAAATCTTCCGCCCGGCAAACTGGAACTACTTTGGAATGGACAAAGAGGGTCAGGATTACCGCGCATGCCAGGTTTACGGACCGATGTACAAATAATCACAAATTTTCAAAGACTGCGTTTCGGCGCAGTCTTTTTTCGTTGACAGATTTTCTTTTATTTTATATAATTATAAAGACAACACACAGTATGTGTTATTGTTTAACCATCAAATCGACGGAGATGCCATTATGAAATCTGTTTTGTTTTTTATTGAGTCGCTCGGCCGCGGCGGTGCAGAAAGAATTTTTGCGACGTTTATCGAAAACACGACAAGAAAATATGATGTTTTTACCGAGACGGACGGCGAGGTCTATACAGATATCATTAAGGCAAACAGTAATCACCGATGCATGGTGAAAAAAACAGATTCAAGCGCAAAAGCAATCTTTAACAAGCTGAAAATCAAAACATCTTTGCTGGCTTCTCCCGAATTTGTGAGGAAGAATTTTATTAAAGGCAACTACGATGTTGAGGTCGCTTTTTGCGAGGGATATTCGACGAAAATAATCGGAAATTCCGGCAGAAAAAACTGCAAAAAAATTGCGTGGGTTCATACGGACATGGTGAAAAATCCGTGGAGCGAAAAAGTTTTCGGTTCGGCAGAAGAAGAGAAAAAATGCTACGAAAATTTTGATGCGATTGTTTGTGTTGCGGAAACAATGAAAGAATCGTTTGTTCAGAAATACGGAATGGCGGAAAAGGTTTTTGTACTTTACAACCCGATAGATTTTGAAAGCATTGCCGAGAAGGGCAAAGAAAAAGCAGATTTTGATTTTGGCGAGGGAATGAGATTTGTTCTCGCCGGAAGCTTTGTAAAGGTGAAAGGGTATGACCGCTTTGTAAATGCTTGTGAAAGGCTCAGACGTGACGGTAAAAAGTTTTCTGTTTTAATTATGGGTGACGGCGACGAGAAAGAAAACATAAAAAAATTGATTGCCGAAAAAAAACTTGGCGGCACAATTCAGATTCTTGGTTTTCAGACGAACCCCTATAAATATATTGCACGTTCCGATGTGTTTGTCTGTGCGTCCTATGCCGAGGGATACAGCACCGCGGTCAGCGAAGCGGTTGCTTTAAATGTTCCTGTGATTACAACCGAGTGTTCGGGAATGAGAGAAATTTTCGGCGAAAACGAGTGCGGAATTATCTGTGAAAATTCCGAGGACGGACTTTACAACGCGATGAAAACTGTTCTGGAAAATCCGTCGCTCCTTGAAAAATTCAGCGCCGAGGAAGCAAAGAGAGCAAAGGATTTTTCACTCGAAAAAAGAGTGAAGGCGATCGAAGATTTTATTGAAAGTGTTTGATAAAGATGAATGAAATTGAAAAGTATGTTCAGCAAAAATTGTTTGAGCTGCAGGACGAAAAATATCGTGATTTTCATGCCGCGCTGATGCCGACCGTTGACAAGGAAACGGTAATAGGTGTGCGTTCGCCGCAACTGAAAAAATTTGCAAAAGATTTTTACAAAAGCGGAGATTGCGAAAGCTTTTTAAGGGCTTTACCGCACAAATATTACGAGGAAAACAACGTCCATGCTGTTATAATCGGATTTGAAAAGGATTATGAAAAAGCGATAGCCTTGCTTGACAAATTTCTTCCGTTTGTCGATAACTGGGCGACCTGCGATCTGATGCGGATAGCGGCTTTCAAGAAGCATCTTCCCGAATTGTATGCGAAAATCCCCGAATGGCTTAATGCCGACAATCCGTACACCGTGAGGTTCGGAATAAAAATGCTGATGGACTTTTTCCTCGGTGAAAATTTTGATACGGAATGTGCTGAGCGTGTTTGCGCCGTCAGCCGAGACGAATATTATGTCAAGATGATGGCTGCATGGTACTTTGCAACCGCGCTTGCCAAAAACTATGATGAGACGGTTCCGTATATTGAGAATCATCGCCTTGAAAAATGGACGCACAACAAAGCTATACAAAAGGCGATTGAAAGCTATCGCATTACGGATGAGCAGAAGAAGTATCTGCGAACCTTAAAAATTAAATAATTGCTGATAAAACGAAAAGCGCCTCGGAAGTTTTGATTTCCGAAGCGCTTTTACAATGTTAGGAGATTCCTTTTTGATACAGTTTATATACTCCGAATTTCCAGCAGAGCAGCATACCGAGCACCGCACCGACAACAGCCTGAAAAATCTGATACGGAAGCTTCATAATGGCATATTCCGGTGTGCTGTAAAGAAATGCTCTGCCGAGCGAGTAGCCGACGACCATAATTACCGCGCCGATGCTGACACCGATTCCCGAAGAAAGCACGGGACGTTTTTTGAGAACATAGTGTGAGAACAGGGAAATGACGATTGCCTGCAAGCCGTGAGTTACCAGCGAGACGTACATCGGTGTGGGGTAGAAGAAGAAATCACCGAGAAACGCGCCTACGCCGCCGACCATAAATGCCGCAAGAGGGTCAAGAATTATGGCGGCTGTGCAAATAACGATGTCGTTTAAGTACAGGTGTCCGCCGGGCACGGGAACGCCGAAAGAGCTCATAACAACGTTGAGAGCCATAAACATTGCCGTCGTGCAGATCCACACGGTTATTCTTTTGGGACTGGTTTTTGTTTGCATTTGTTTTTCCTCCTTGCAAATCTGATGCCATTATTATATAATGGTTCTGATAATATAAAATAGTCAGAAATGGAGAAAAATATATAACCAGATGAAATACATAATTGACAAAGAAAAAAGGCCCGTATACTTACAACTCTATAAACAGCTCCGCGACGATATAGTGAGCGGAATTTACGGATACAATCAGAAACTGCCGTCAAAAAGACTGCTTGCCGACGAGGCGGGAGTGAGCACGGTGACGGTTGAGCACGCGTATGAGCTTCTGTGTGACGAGGGCTATGCCGAGCCGCACGAGCGAAGCGGATTTTTTGTGACCTTTCGCACATCGGACGGCTTCGCTGTTTCTGTCGGCGAGACAAAAAAGCGACCGCATGAAAACCATGCGGAGGGGGTGCGTCCCGAATTTTCCGTCTCGCTGTTGAGCAAGACAATGAGGCGCGTGATTATGGATTACAATGATGAGATACTTGAAAAATCGCCAAACGCCGGACGAGGTGAGCTTAGAACGGCGCTGAAGCAGTATCTTGCGCGCAACCGCGGAATCAACGTTGAAACTGAGCAAATTATTATCGGTTCGGGCGCCGAATATCTTTACGGACTTATAGTTGATCTTCTCGGCAGGGATAAGGTGTATGCGATTGAGTCGCCGTCCTACGAAAAAATAGAGCAGGTATACCGTGCCGCGGGGCTGAAATATGAGCTTCTGCCGCTCTCGGATGACGGAATCGACGATGCGGCGCTGGCGGCGACTGATGCGGACGTTCTTCACACCACTCCGTACCGAAGCTTCCCCAGCGGAGTTACTGCCTCGGCGTCAAAACGTCACGAATATATCAGATGGTCCGACAAGGGCGACCGTTTCATCGTGGAATCCGACTATGATTCCGAGTTTTCGGTTTCCTCGAAGCCGATGGAAACGCTGTTTGCTCTTTCAGATCACGATAACGTCATCTATCTGAACACCTTTTCCAAAACGATATCGCCGTCTTTGCGTGTGGGATATATGGTTCTGCCGAAGCGGCTTGTCAAGCCCTTTGAAGAAAAGCTCGGCTTCCATTCGTGTACCGTGCCGACGTTTGAGCAGTTTGTACTTACCGAGCTGATAAACAACGGCGATTTTGAGAGGCATATAAATCGTGTCAGGAGGAATAAAAGGAAGGAATTATCTGCAAAATAAAACAAGGGCTGCCGTCTTTAGCGCAGACCGAAGAACAAAACAGTAATAAAAGCTATAATACACATTTCGATTCATGTGAATTATAGCTTTTACTTTATGCTGATTATATTATGTTTTGTTCTTCTAAACGTTTTTTTACCCTCGCAGTATTATATATACAGCTTCGGGGTAAAGAAAACGCTTTCTGCATCTAAATACGGCAACCCTTGCCGGTATTTAGGCTTATCTTACGCTGTCAACAAGATCCATAAATTCGGAAATTACCTTTGAAGCGGTGTTCTGACCCCAGGAGATAAGGCACCATGTGTCGGTGTCAAACTTCTCCTTCTTCTCGCTGTACTGAACGCCTGCCATTACGAAGTCGTCATCGGGCTCAATGTAGCCGATAGCGTCATTCATAAGGTCGAATACGATGATGTTTTCGCCGTACATTTCGCGAAGCGACTGATACTTGAATCCCTTGAGTCCGTCGCCGCCCATGAGAAGTTCGCCGTAAGTTTCGCCGGGGCAAAGCTCAACGAGAAGTGACTTGCCGAGCTCCATGTAGCCTGACTCCGTAACGGTGTAATATTTGTCGGAGGTCTTGTCATAGAGGAAGAAATAGTCTGTGATTCCCGTCTTGCCGACGATATCCATCAGCTTGTTGGAAACCTCGATGATGTACTGCTTGTGGGCGATGTTGAGCATCGGAGCAACCGCGCTCTCGCTTACGGGCTGCCAATCCTTGTGCCAGGAGGTGTAGCCCTCGGTTGAGTCATACTCAGCCTCGCCGAGGAAATCGCCGAGAGCGTAGTTCATTGTCTTACACTCAGCCTCGGTCTTTGTAAGTCCGAGAATAATATAGCCGATCTCGTGGCCGTATCTGACAGTTTCCTCATGTCTTGTGAGGTCAAGTCCGTCGTCGGTTACACCGCGCTGGTATGTAATAGTACCTATACAGCCCTGAATATAAATGAAGTTGTAGCCCGCCTTGTTGAGAACTTCCTCAATGTAAGGAACGAAGTCGGCGGAAATTACCGTGTGACCGTAGCCTGAGTTCTCCGGGTGTGCGCTGAAAGAAGCAATGATCGTTGATTTCTCGGCTTTGTTGTCCGGAGTGAACATAAGGCGGTAAAGATTGCCGTCAAATGTGTACGGAGCGGTTCTGTCGCGGAGATAATCATCTGCGATATCCTTTTTCGCAAGGGTGAGAGTGCCGCCTTCCATATCGGCATAAGCTGTTTTGATAGTCTTTGCGGTCTGCTCAATAATCTTGTTGAGGAAGGTGCGGTTTACGCCGCTCTTGATAGGAGCAAGACCGAGGTTGGACAGGAAAATGTTGTTCAGCACGTTGGAAACGGTGTTGTCCCAAACGCCCTGAAGATCGATTCCGCTGTGTGTATGTGTGACGGAAACGTTGACGCTGACAATGTTGTTTGCCTTTGCAAAGTCGGCAACAGCCTCACGAATGAGACGAACGTCGGCGTTTGCAATGCCGATAGCGTCAAGCACGCAGAAAGCAACGTTGCCCCTGCCTGTGCCGTCGTTGAGAACGATTGTGCGAACCCAAAGCCCGTCGAATGTTTCGGTGGTCGTTGCCATGAGACCGTAGCCGCCCATGGTGTACGGAGTTGTGCCGAAATCATCGGGGAGAATGGAAGCCTGAGCATAGCCGAGATGCCATTTTGCGCCTGCCGCCGGAGCGTCGAGGAACTCAGACATACCTGCATAGAAATTACCGTATTCGTCAAGGTTGAAGTCGGCAAAATCGTGGATAACCGATGTCTGGGGGATAACGTATCCGAGAGCCTTGCCGAGAATGTTGATGAGCGTGTTGCTGAGCAGGTTGATTGCCTTTGCAAGCAGCTTCATGAATACTGTTTTTGTGCTCGTTGATGAAAGAGAGCCGAATGCGTCTCCGATTTTGTCGAGCGTGTCGCCGACATTGCTGTTGACTACCTGAACCTGATTACCGTTTGCCGCTGCATCTGCAAGGTACTCTTCAAGAGTCACATTGGCCTGTTCAACTGCCGGTGCTTCTTCGTTCTTTGCGAAAGCGGTCACGCCGATCGGAATGATCAGGCAAAGACATAAAGCAACCGAGAGCACGGACAAAAGTATTTTTTTCATAATTTGTCTCCTTTCGGAAAAATATTATTCCTATGATACTTGATTATAACACAAAAGCACAATTTTTACAAATAAAACAATCGGCCCTTTTTTTATTCATTTTGACGAAAGTATGAGCCCTGTTTTGATTGACTTTTACTGCCATTGAGAATATAATATAGTTTAGTTTTATTATTGTATACAGCGTAATGGAGGGTTACAAATATTATGGACTTTTCAGGTAAAAAGGTTCTCGTTGTCGGACTTGCGCGAAGCGGTATGGCGGCGATCAGGGTGCTGAAAAAGCTCGGCGCAGATATAACGCTTTCTGAAAGCAAGAAAAAAGAGGATATCAAGGAGCTTGACTTCCTCAATGAAAACGGAGTCGAGATTGTCGGTCAGGATATGGACGTGTTCAAGCGCGATTTTGACCTTGTTGTCAAGAATCCGGGCGTTCCGTACAGAAGCCCGATGATGCAAAGGCTTGCCGAGCGCGGTATCCCGGTCATAACGGAAATCGAGCTTGCCTATCAGGTCGCGCAGCCGCAGCATTATATTGCCATAACTGGTACCAACGGCAAAACGACCACGACAAGCCTTACTTATGAAATACTTGCCCGTGCCTTTCCGGGCAAGGCACACCTTTGCGGCAACATCGGAATACCTCTTTGTGAGATAGTCATGGAAAACGGACTGATGGAAGAGGGCGGACATTACATTGCCCTTGAAATTTCAAACTTCCAGCTTGTCAACATTGACAAATTCCGTCCTGAGGTTGCGACGATAATCAACCTCACCCCCGACCACATTGATTTCATGGGCAGTCTTGATAATTATTACAAGTCCAAGACTGAGGTTTACAGAAATATGGCAGACAGCGATGTCTTTTTGCTCAATGCCGATGATCCTGTTGTCAGAGAATACACGGATCGCTATGTTGTTAAATGTATCAGCGAGACCTTCAGTATTGAAAATGAAAACGCAGACTGCATCATCAAGGACGGTTACATACAGATTTGCGGTGAAAAGGTTTTGCCGCTCGATGCAATCAAGCTTGTCGGTAAGCACAATTTGCAGAACGTTATCATCGCAGTTTCCGCCGCTAAGGCAGTCGGAATTTCCAACGACATTATCATTGACGCTGTTTCGGCTTTTAAGGGCGTTGAGCACAGAATCGAGTTTGTCCGTGAAATCGGCGGCGTTAAGTATTACAACGATTCCAAGGGAACAAACACCGACGCAACCATAACGGCGCTCAAGGCGTTTGACCGCGGCGTGATACTTCTTGTCGGCGGCTTTGAAAAGGGTCTGCCTATGGATGAAATGAAGAAGCACCTCGGCTGTGTTAAAAAGGTTATCGGTTTCGGCGCCTGTGGCGCAAGACTTGTGAACGACCTTGTGGGCGAGAACGGTATTGTCGTAACAACGCTTGATGAGGCTGTGGCAGAGGCGAACAAAATCGCCGAAAGCGGCGACACGGTTCTCCTTTCACCCACCACCAGCTCGTTTGACCAGTACACCTGCTTTGAGGAGCGCGGCGACCACTTCAAGAAGATTGTAAATGCGCTTTAACCCGAAAGGATAAATATGACAGAAAAAGAAAAATATATCGGCGTTTTTGATTCGGGAATCGGCGGCTTGACCGTCGTTAAAAGTATTGTCGAAACGATGCCGAATGAAAATATTATCTACTTCGGCGACACCGCTCATGTCCCGTACGGTACACGCTCCAAGGAGCAGATAATCGAATATGTCCTCAGCGACGTTAAATTTCTCAGCCGGTTCAATATAAAAGCTGTCGTAATCGCCTGCAATACGGCGGACTCGGCGGCGAGGGACAAGGTCGAGGAGAAATACAGCACCATTCCCGTTTACGGCGTGGTTGCGCCCGCGGCAAGGAAAGCGGCGGAGCTGACAAAAAACAAAAAAATCGGAGTTATCGCGACCAACGCCACGGTCAACAGCGGCGCATACGAAAAAACGATACACAGCTTCGACGCAGACGCACAGGTGATCAGCCTTGCGTGTCCGCTTCTCGTTCCGCTCGTTGAAGAGGGACGCTTCAAAAAGGGCGATCAGGTCATTGAAGAGGTTTTGCGCGAATACCTGACGCCGCTGAAAGAGCAGGGCATCGACACTCTTGTTCTCGGCTGTACTCATTATCCGCTGCTTTACGATATTATCACCGAGATTATGGGCGACGGTGTGACGGTAATCAGCTCGTCGGTTGCGGCGGCGGAGGAGCTGAAAAAGGGTCTCAGCGAAAGAGATATCCTCAGCGAATCAAAAATAAGCGAACGAAAATATTTCGTCAGCGACAACGCGGAGGATTTTGAAAAGCACGCCCTCATTTTTATGGGCAACGCCCTCGGCGGCGCGGTCGAACAGGTTGATATTGAAGAATAAAGGAAATACCGCACAAAAAATCGCAGATTAACGGAAACTGCTCCGAGAATCTGCGATTTATTTTTTATTTGTTAAGCCCAAAATGTAATCGGTCGAGGTGTTGTAAAGCTTTGACAACGCAATCAGCACATCGGTTGGCAGGTCACGGTAACCGTTTTCATATCGGCTGTATTGAGGTTGTTTCATTCCGAGATAATCGGAAACAAATTTTTGCGTATAATCGGAATCCTCTCTCAAATCTTTTACTCTGCGATAATATGACAAAAAATTTCGCTCCTTATAACCATTTAGTTATTGACATATTAACATTATTGTGCTATAATTGCTCCGATATATAACCGTTTGGTTATAAAGTAAAAGGGAGTGTATAAAATGGCAAGATTAGAAAGTACCAGCCTGTCGGTATCACCGAACAAGGAACAAGAAGCAATTGAAACATATCAAAAATTCGGTTGGGAATTAAAATCATCGCAAGAGATTTTCAACAAAGATTCTCACAACGAAGTCAGAGGTGATTCTTTATATAGTGTCACGGAAACAACCAATTATGTTAAACTTGTTTTTCAGCGCGATAAAGATATGCCGTATTATAATGAGATATGTGCGATTGAAAAGAAGTATTTTGAGACGTTAAACCGTGAACCGTCGTATTCATATAGCAAAGCGCCGTTAGTAATTGGAATCATAATTGCCATAATCGGTGCATTTGTTTTGTTGTCGGGCGATCTTACAGAAAAATTGATAGGTTTGCCAATTACTGCATTAGGAATTATAATTATTATTTGGCGAGTAAAAACCAAGAACAAAAAAGAATCAGAATATGATGAGAATTATAAAAAATGGAACAACGAATGTACAATGCTTCTTGCAGAGGTTGAGAATTATATCTAATGGACACTCTAACAATAAGATGTCCAAATTGCGGCGCAGCAATAACTGAAAAGCCCAAATCGGATTTTGTAAAATGTGCATTTTGTGATACTGTTTTTAAAATGTCAACCAACCATATCAGCCCAATTGCATCAGATTCTGCGAAATATATTTTTGTTATTAAAAGTAATGTTCTGATAGAATATAACGGAGAAAGCACGGAAATTATTGTTCCCTCAAATGTTGAGAAAATATCTGATGGTGTTTTCAGAAATTCAGGTTTAACAAGCGTATTGTTGCCTGAATCGTTAAAAGAAATAGGGGCTTATGCTTTTGCCGACTGTAGGAATCTTTGTAGCATTGTTATCCCGGAAAATGTTTACTATATTGGCAACCGAGCTTTCTGGCGTTGTACTAATCTTTCACAAATTGATTTTCTCGGAGAAAATACACAATTAGGTGAAGGTGTGATTTTAGGTACAGAAATATACAAAAATTTTTTGCAGGAATATGATAGTGAAGTCAAGGCACAATTAGAAAAAGAAGCCTTTAAAAGACGAAAAGTATATGGTCTGTGCCCATATTGCGGCAGTAATTATAATATATGGGGAAAATGCAAAGGTTGCGGCAGAAAAAAAGAATAATCTAATTTACAAAAAGACTGCAAATGAAACACAATCATTTGCAGTCTTTGTAATATTTTATTTAACCAACTCACCGACATAATCGGCATAGATTTTTCCGATAACCTCTGCGCCGCGGTCGTAGGTCGGGTGGACGCCGTCGGCGGAAATGCCCTGCCAGTCCTCATGGCAGATCTGCGATGCAAGCAGTCCGTCAAGCGGAATGAAAATGTCGGCAAACTCGCGGGCAAGCTTCCTCGTGATCTGAATCTTCGGGTCGAGATCCTCACGGAAAAAGAGCTTATCCTCGGCAGGAAGCAGGAACTGCTCCATCATAACTATCTTTGCGTTTGTCTTTGCTTTGATTGCTTCAAGAACGGTGCGGTATCTCTTCTCAAATTCGGCGTGGTCAAGCCACTCCCTTGTGTCGGCTCTGTGCCAGGTGTCGTTGACGCCGATGAGGATTGAAACGATATCCGGCTGAATGTCGATGAAATCCGACTGTAATCTGTTGACAAGGTCGATCGTCTGGTTGCCGCTGATTCCGAGGTCGATAAACTCAAAATCAACCTCCGGGAAATTTTCTTTTAAAAATTTTGCCGCATCCTTCGGGTATCCGTTGCCGAGGTCGTGCGGATCCTCACGGTCGCGGTCGGCATCGGTAATGCTGTCGCCCTGAAATAAAATCTTCATATAAGTTCCTCCGTTTTTATTTTTTTTATTTTATTAAAATATTTGTTTCCGCAGACGGAAATCAAAACATTTTTTTCACTTAGACACGAAAAATTTTTCTCAAATTTTTCAAAAAACCTTTCGTAATTTCCGAAAGAAAATTCATCGAGATTCGCAAGCGATTTTCCCTCGCATTTTATCGCGCTTTCTTTGAGCGTCCATATTCTTGTGAACGCTTCTGCTTTGTCGGGCAAAGTGTTAATTCTTTTGTTTTCGTTCTCGTCAAAAAATCTTTTGGCAACCTTTTCGTTGAAGCCGCCGATTTCCTGCACGTCGATTCCGACAGGAGCGGTATCAAGCACAACGGCGACTCCCTCGGTACAATGGCTGATGTTGAAAAACAAACCATTGCCTTTCAAAAACGGCTTTCCGTTTTCACCGACAGCGATTTCAAAATTTTCAATTCCGTTTTTTCTCAGCGCAAGGCGAAGCAAAAGATAAGCAACAACGCAGTTGTCACGGTCGATTTTTCTTTTGAATTTTTCAAATCTTTTTTGTCGGTCTTTCGGTAAAAGTTTCAAAAATTTTTCAGCCGAAAAATTTTCATAGTCGTCAAAAAAATAAATCATTTTGTATCACTTTTTTCATAAGTTTCCGTGAATGAATGGAGCTCTCCGCCGTCGCGGTCGCGGTAGCCGATTATCGTTGCAAGATTGACGTTGTGAACGCTGCGAAAAATGTTCATGTCAACATTGTCGTTTTCTTCCTTAAGTTTTCTTATCAGCAGCTTGACCTCCTGGCGCTTTGAACCGTTGTCGGATTCGGCGTTTGCCTGCGTAACCTTACAAGCGCATCGGATGAACTCCAGCTCGTTGTATCTCGCCCAGGAAATGATATCTCTTTCGCGCACCATGTAGAGCGGACGAATAAGCTCCATGCCATCGTAGTTTGTGCTTTTGAGCTTCGGCATCATCGTTTTGATTTCCGCGCCGTAGAGCATACTCATCAGAGTAGTTTCAATGGCGTCGTCGAAGTGGTGACCGAGAGCAATTTTGTTGCAGCCGAGATCCTGCGCGAATTTGTAAAGGTAACCGCGTCTCATTCTCGCGCAAAGGTAGCAGGGGGAGCCTCCCTCGGCGGCGTACACCGTTTCGAAAATCGGAGAGTCATATATCCTGATCGGAATGTCCATAATTGCGGCATTCTCAATTATCTTTGCCCGGTTGTCGCCGATATAGCCCGGATCCATGACGATATATTCAACATCGAAATGAAAATCGCTGTATTTCTGCAGGTGCTGCATACACTTTGCCAAAAGCATTGAATCCTTGCCGCCCGAAATGCAGACGGCGATTTTGTCGTCGGGGCTGATTAGCTCGTAGTCCTTGATCGCACCGACAAAGTTGTTCCATATTGTTTTTCTGTATTTTTTGATTATACTGCGCTCGATGAGCTGGTGACGTTCCATATTTCGCTCCTAAAACATTATATACATCATTTTAACATTCAATATTCTATTTTTCAACAGCTATGGTAAAGTTTTTAGGTTGAAAAAGTTTTTCTTTTAATGTATAATGTCAGCATATCTATATTGGTAACCACGGATTACTATCGGAGTTGATAATTTGAAACAAGCATTGGAATACAGAGTGATGCCGACCGTAGCACTCAGGGGACTTGTTGTCTTCCCCGGCATGGGCATAAGCTTTGACGTCGGCAGAGCTCGTTCGCTTCAGGCGATAAAGGCGGCAATGGCTGACGATCAGCAGATTTTCCTTGTCGCTCAGAAGGATGTCAGAGATGACGACCCCGACATGGATCGTCTTTACAAGACGGGAACTGTCGCAAAGATAAGCCATATCATTCGTTTGCCCAACAGCGATACTGTCAGGGTGTCGGTGGACGGCATTTCAAGGGCAACTATGGTCGATATGCTCCAAATTGAGCCATATCTCATCACCGACGTTAAAATACGCCGCGAGCCTGCAATCAGACCTGAGGACAGGGACTACGCGACTGCACTCGTGAGACAGACAAAGGACTATTTTGAGGAATACGCCGAGGTCGTGCCGCAGATGCCGAACGAGGTGCTTCTCGACGTACTGGAAAAGTCAAAGCCGGGTGAGCTTGCGGACTATATCGGTTCAAATATCATTCTGGAGTATAAGAAGCGTCAGCAGATACTCAACGAGCTGAATCCCCTCAAACGTCTTGAAAAGGTATGCTGTTTGCTTGCCAACGAGGGCGATTTGATGAAGCTCGAAAACGAGATAAACCAAAGAGTTCAGGAAAACATCGACAAGAGCCAGCGCGAGTATTACCTCAACGAGCAGATGAAGATAATTTCCGAGGAGCTTAACGACGGCAATTCTCCGCAGGCGGAGTGCGAGGAGTTCAGGGAGAAAATTTATGCTCTCGGACTTGACGAAAAATCGGAAAAGAAGCTTCTCAAGGAATGTGCGCGCCTTGAAAAAATGTCTGCCATGTCACCGGAGGCGACGGTTATCAGGGTTTATCTTGAAACCTGTCTTGAACTGCCGTGGCATAAATATTCAAAGGACAGGCTTGACCTTGCCAATGCGCGCAGGGTGCTTGACGCCGACCATTACGGACTTGATAAGGTCAAGGACAGAATAATCGAATCGCTTGCCGTGCGGTCTCTTTCCGACGGCTGTTACGGACAGACGCTCTGCCTTGTCGGCCCTCCGGGCGTAGGCAAAACCTCAATTGCCAAAAGCATTGCCGCGGCAATGGGCAGAAGCTTTGCCAGAATTTCACTCGGCGGAGTCAGCGACGAGGCGGAGATAAGAGGACACAGAAAAACCTATATCGGCGCAATGCCGGGCAGAATAATCAACGCGATTAAACAGGCAGGTACTCAGAACCCCATTATTTTGCTCGATGAAATTGATAAGCTTGGCTCGGACTACAAGGGCGATCCGTCATCGGCGCTGTTGGAGGCGCTCGACGGCGAGCAGAACAGTACCTTCGTTGACCGTTACATTGAGCTTGAATTTGATCTGAGCAAGGTTATGTTTATCACAACGGCTAACGACAGCTCGACGATACCTGCACCGCTGCTCGACAGAATGGAGATTATCGAACTGCCGAGCTATACGAACGAAGAGAAGTTCCACATTGCAAAGGAACACCTTATTCCGAAGCAGGCAAAGCTTCACGGACTTAACGGCAGAACATTTAAAATAAACGACAAGGCGCTGTACGCTCTGATTGACGGCTATACACGCGAAGCGGGCGTCAGAAAGCTCGAACAGAAAATAGCCGCACTTTGCAGAAAGGCGGCGGCGGAGATCGTCGGCGGCGAAGCCAAGAGCCTCACCGTCAGGGAATCCAACCTTGAAAAGCTCCTCGGTCCGAAGAAATACGTTCCGCTGTCAATAGACAACGAGGCTGAGGTGGGCGTTGTAAACGGACTGGCGTGGACAAGCGTCGGCGGTGAAATGCTCCAGGTTGAGGCGGCAGTTTTTGACGGAACGGGTAAGGTTGAGCTCACGGGCTCACTCGGCGACGTTATGAAGGAGTCGGCAATGGCGGCGGTCAGCTATATCAGAAGCAACGCGGACAAATACGGCGTCGACCCGAAGTTCTACAAGGAAAAGGATATTCACATTCACGTTCCGGAGGGCGCGGTGCCAAAGGACGGCCCGTCAGCCGGAGTGACAATGGCGACGGCTTTGCTCTCGGCGCTCACGCAGATCCCCGTGAACCAATTTGTCGCAATGACGGGTGAAATATCCCTCACGGGCAGGGTTCTGCCGATAGGCGGACTGCGCGAAAAGACGATGGCGGCATACAGAATGGGTATCAAAACCGTTGTCATTCCGAAAAAGAATGTGCCCGATCTCGCCGAGACGGACGAAAAGGTGCGCGCCGCGATTGAGTTCATTCCTGTCGAAAGACTCGATGAGGTTTTCGATGCCGCGCTGATAAAAAACAACGATAACAAAGAAAGAAAAAGCATTGCCGCAATAGCCAAGAAGGACGCAGGCTACTCCGCAATGCGAATCTGAGGACGTATAATGAGATTTGATAAGGTAAAATACGAGGCTTCGTACGGCACGGCTCAGCAGCTTCCGAAAAGCGACAATATCGAAATCGCTTTTGCCGGCCGCTCAAATGTCGGCAAGTCGTCGATGCTCAACAAGATACTCAACAGAAAAAATCTTGCGCGTGTCAGCTCTTTTCCCGGCAAGACGGTCACGGTCAATTTCTTTGACTGCGACGGAATCAAACTCGTGGACTTGCCGGGCTACGGCTATGCCAAGGTGAATTTCAACGAAAAGAAGCGCTGGGCGGATCTGATGGAGGGCTACTTCACCTCCGACAGAAATATTCGTCTTGTTGTTCAGCTTACCGATATGCGTCACCCCGTGACAAAGGACGACCTTGACATGATGCGCTTCATGCAGTCGTCAGGCTATGATTTCATAGTTGTTATGACGAAGAGCGACAAGCTGAACAAAACGGAAAGAACCAAGCGTATGGAGTCGATTCATGACGAGCTTGCAGAGTTCGGCGACGTGAAAATCATACCGTTTTCCGCCTCGAACGGCGAGGGTGCAGACAAAATCCGCAAAGCAATCGAATCCGCAGCGGAGAAATAAAGAAAAGGAAACGACCGCCCCGAATCGGAGCGGTCGAAAAATTTTAGATGTACCAAATCCAGCCGAAGAGAACGATGATAATGAACCATTGTGCACCGGAATAGTCAACATTAACGTTGCACTTGTCCGTCACAACGTTTCCGTAGCTGTCGGTAACAGTACAGGTAATTGTTGCGTTACCCTTCTTTGCACCGTAAATCTTGCCGTTTTCGTCAACCGTTGCAACCTTTGTATTAGATGATGAATACTTTACCGTGTACTTTGCACCCTTGTCGGCTGTGATTTCGGGCGAAAGCATATATGTCGATTTGTAGTTGACCGTAGCATTGTGCTCGATTTTGACATCTTTAACGACTGCTTTCGTTTCAGCATTCTTCGTCCAGTGTGCATATACAGTCGTGTTTGCCGTAACCTTTGTCGAGTCGGTGATCTTTGTTCCGCCGTTTGCTGCTGTGTACCAACCGTCAAAGGCATAACCCGAGCGTGTCGGAGTCGGAAGAGAACCGATTGACGGATTAGCATACTGTGCATAAAGCGTTACACTTGCATTTGCACTGTAGGTTGCGCCGGCATTGTATGCCGTGCCGCTTCCGTCTGCCGCAGTATTCCAATTCGTGAAAGACTGAGAAACTGTCTTGCTTGATGATGAAACCGTGCCGCCGTTAGCGTTGTATGTAACAGTGAAACTCTTGCCTGTCGGCTTTGCCATTGTAAGAGTAAGATTTGTATCGTGAGTCTTTGTCTGACTTGCAATCGAACCTGTTCCACCGTTCACGTTGTAGGAAACAGTGTAAGCGTTTGCTTTCCAGTGAGCATATACGGTCGTGTTTGCTGTAACCTTTGTCGAGTCGGTGATCTTCGTTCCGCCGTTTGCGGAAGTGTACCAACCGTCAAAAGCATAACCCGAGCGTGTCGGGGTCGGAAGCGAACCGATTGACGGATTTGCATACTGTGCATAAAGAGTTACACTTTCATTTGCGCTGTATTTTGCGCCTGCGTTGTATGTCTTACCGCTTCCGTTTGCTGCTGTGTTCCAATTCGTGAATATCTGCGAAACTGTCTTGCTTGATGTTGAAACCGTACCGCCATTAGCGTTATATGTAACGGTGAAGCTCTTGCCTGTCGGTTTTGCTGTTGTAAGCGTAAGATTTGTGCCGTGAGTCTTTGTTTGACTTGCAATCGAACCCGTTCCGCCGTTCACGTTGTAGGAAACAGTGTAAGCATTCGCTTTCCAGTGAGCATATACGGTCGTGTTTGCCGTCACCTCTGTCGAGTTGGTAATCTTTGTTCCGCCCGTTGCCGAGGTATACCAACCTTCAAAGCTATAACCTGAGCGTGTCGGGGTCGGAAGCGAACCGATTGACGGATTTGCATACTGTGCATAAAGAGTTACACTTTCATTTGCGCTGTATTTTGCGCCTGCGTTGTATGTCTTACCGCTTCCGTTTGCTGCTGTGTTCCAATTCGTGAATATCTGCGAAACTGTCTTGCTTGATGTTGAAACCGTACCGCCATTAGCGTTATATGTAACGGTGAAGCTCTTGCCTGTCGGTTTTGCTGTTGTAAGCGTAAGATTTGTGCCGTGAGTCTTTGTTTGACTTGCAATCGAACCCGTTCCGCCGTTCACGTTGTAGGAAACAGTGTAAGCATTCGCTTTCCAGTGAGCATATACGGTCGTGTTTGCCGTCACCTCTGTCGAGTTGGTAATCTTTGTTCCGCCCGTTGCCGAGGTATACCAACCGTCAAAAGCATAGCCCGAGCGTGTCGGAGTCGGCAGTGAACCGATTGACGGGTTAGCATACTGTGCGTAGAGCGTTACATTTGCATTTGCACTGTAGGTTGCACCTGCATTGTATGCAGTGCCGCTTCCGTTTGCAGAAGTATTCCAGCTTGTGAAAGTCTGCGAAACTGTCTTGCTTGATGTTGAAACCGTACCGCCATTAGCGTTATATGTAACGGTGAAGCTCTTGCCTGTCGGTTTTGCTGTTGTAAGCGTAAGATTTGTGCCGTGAGTCTTTGTTTGACTTGCAATCGAACCTGTTCCGCCGTTTACGTTGTAGGAAACGGTGTAAGCACTATAAACAGTGAATTCAACCCAATCACCGTCAGTATATGACCAATCTTCGCTATTAGATGCTTGAAGTTGAATAGCATATTTGCCGGCGGGCAAATATCTTTCATATCCACTTTTGACATAGTGCATTTCATAGTCATAAACTTCGTATTCATTGGTGCTTTCGTTTAGCTTTTTGAGATAAAGGCTGTAATGAGTTGTTCTTTCAGTAGAGTCCCATTCAAATTTAATTTTAGAATTTTCAGTATAATAAGAATTTAAATTTTTCAGTTTTGGCTTTTCGGGAACTGTTTTCTTAACAGTAAAGCCACACATATTTCCATATGTAAAGCAATAATAAAAATTACTGTTTGAGGAACATACCCAAACATAATAATATCCATCGGGAAGTTCAATTTCATAAGATGTTTTTGAAATGCTCCAAATATCCTTATAGGATTCTTTATTTGAATCAAATATTCTTATATCATAATTATCGGCGTTAGTAACCGCAGGCCAGGAAAAAATAGCTTTTCCGTCTGATGTTGTACGGATGCTTACCTCGGGGGCGGCAAGTGTTGGGGCACCGACATTAAAATATTCAGAGTATAAAATAGTGTAATCATTGTTTGGATTGTTGGCATGAACGAGTAATCTATACTTTCCAACCGACAACTTTGAAAAATCAAGTTGATCGTTTAAATCGGAAATATTATATGATGTTGAGCCCGGATATGCGTTGGCTTGTGCAATTTCTTTATCTGTACTGTCATAAAGAACAACACCGACCCAATTAATTCTTACATTTGAAGAAATTGTGCCCTTTATATTAAAATCTGAACCATAAGATAAGTTAGATATGCTTGGAACATCATAATCGGTAAATTTCCAGTTGGAAGTAGCTTTTACGCAGCAGTCCTTGTTTTCAAGATAAACTGTTTTGCCGGTGTAATAATATGATCCGCAAGAACACGACATATATTGTTTGTGCGGATGAGCTGCCTCATATTTTTCAACATATGAATGAGTATGGTTACATTCACTACATGAACTTACATAATTTGTTTCATTCTGAACAACTTTAATATCTCCGCAACTACATTTATAACAGTTGTAATGAGGGTGTGCCGCTTGATAATATATGTATGTGTTATATGAATGTGTGTGTGTACCGCCATTATACTTGGGTCTTACATAAACTTTTTTTATTGTTCCGCTGCTTGTGTTATGTTCGCCGTCACTATAATAACCGCTAACCTTTGTAACCTTACTATTGTAATTTCCTTCAATACTATATGTGCTATCTAAAACTAAACCTACATGTACATAACAAGCACATGAAGAGCAATAGTAAAAGACCAAATCGCCTTTTTGTCTGCTTGTAACTTTTTGACCGCCGGCATCTAATACCTTAGTTATCAATCCGTTGCAACCTCCGTATAACGGAATAGCATTATCCTGCCCTGCCAGCTTTGCACAGTCGCCCACAAAATCAGCACACCACGCTTCGGTGTACCCCATTTGAGATTTTGTTCTGCCTATCTGCGCTTGAGCAATATTCATAATGTAATCTGTCGGATTTGAGCTGTAAGAATAACTTTTACTAAAATAACCCGTTCGAGATTGTGTTGCCGATGCCGAAAGAGGTATTACACCGACAAGCATGACTGCTACAAGCAGGGCGGATAAAATTTGTTTAATCGTTTTCTTCATTTTAAATCAATCCTTTCAAGAATTAAACTTGATTTTATGCTAAATCTATTACCTTTTATGTTCTTATAGACCTCCCTATAAAATAATTATATCTGTATTACAGATAATTGTCAATATCTGTTTAAAAGATATTACATAATATTGCTTGAGGTGATATTATGATTTACAAGAACATACGGAATTTGAGAGAGGACAGAGACCTCAAGCAAAAAGACCTTGCCGAAATGCTGAATGTTTCGCAAAACACATATTCACAATATGAAACGGGTGTGATTGAACTGACCGCTTCAACGCTCATTAAGCTTGCCGATTTCTACGACGTGAGTGTTGATTATCTCCTTGGCCGCAGGCAAGCTGAAAAATAAGCATTTTCTTAAAATGATATTATAATATTAACATTAAAGGTTTACTTTGTCAACACATTCTACCTTGTTTTTGGAATAAAATAGTTATGGTAAAATAAACATAACAGGTTGGGTGATGATATGGACGATTACAAGCAGGGAATGGGACAAAGAATCAAAAAGCAGCGCAAGGCGGTCAAGCTTACTCAGGAAAAAATCGCCGAGGAGCTGAATATCTCCGTCAAGCATTTCAGCGAGGTTGAAAGAGGAATTGCGGGTCTTTCCGTTGAAAATCTGATTAAACTCAGCGACATTCTCGGTGTAAGTATAGATTATATGGTAAAGGGTGAAGCCGACCATGACCGCTGGTATTCGGTAATAAACGCCCTCGATAATGTTCCTCCCGAAAAGGAAATGCTGATAAGAAACCTTTTGAATACAGGAATTGAACTTGCAAGATGATTCGCAAATGCAGAAATGGCTGTATTTGCGGATTTTTGGTTTAAGTGTATATTTTCCAACCCGATTCGGTTGACAAGCAATGCTAAAAATATTATAATCACCTTACCGCGAGGTAAAAAAACAAAGGAGACAAATATTATGAAAAGGACAACAAAAAGAATCATTACGGCTATGCTTGCGTTTGTAATGATCTTTACTGCTGTATCATTCAGCAAATCGTTTGCCCCGGAAGCGTCGGCTCTTTCGGCGCGCGGAAAGGCGTGGGACTATCTTTGGGACTATGCAACAAAATACGGCGAGAAATCCGAGGATTTCGACGGCGGCATTGTTGCGATGCCCATGTATGCCGACAAATATGACATCGAGACAGGCTATGTTGCCGACAAGGAAACCTCTTCCTTGATATTTACGGCGGCTTTTTACGATGACGATTCATATACCGTTGTCGGAATAACGATTGAGGAGAATCAAGCCGTTCACGCATACTATCCTGTATACATTCAGCGCCTGACCTATGACGGAGATGAAGTGAAAACAGAGATCAACGGTGAGGCTTCGGTTTACAGTCAGTCTTACCCGTATGAGCTTGGCTTCAACCCGACTTTTGATCAGGGAGACGCAGGCTCTGCGGATGATGCGAACAAGCTTTTCAATGATTACTTTGCAGAATCTCTCGATGTTATAAGCGAGATGCTTGCAACATACACGGGTCTTGAGCTTGACTCTCTCGGTTTTGAAAAACTCGGCTACAAGTCGGCTTCTCTTGACGAGGCTCCGCGCGGAGTTCTTCTCACAAGCGGCGGCTGGAGATATTTTGAAAACGGCAAGGTAAATTACAATTACACAGGCTTCGGACTTAACCCTCATGGTTGGTACTATGTACGCAACGGCAAGGTTGATTTCAAGAGCAACGGAATTATTAACGGCAAGGTTTGGGACAACAAGGGCTGGTACTACGTCAAGAACAGCAAGGTTGACTTCAGCTACAACGGACTTGCCAACAATTCCAACGGCTGGTATTATGTTGAGAACGGAATGGTTGATTTCACATTCAACGGACTTGTTAATAACTCCAACGGCTGGTACTACGTTCAGAACAGCAAGATCACATTCAAATACAACGGCTTCGCAACGAACGAGAACGGAACCTATTGCGTCAGAAACAGCAAGGTGAACTTCGGAGTAAACGGTCTTGTCAACGGAAATGTTGACGGAGTTACAGGCTGGTATTACACAAAGAACGGCAGAGTGGATTTCAATTATACGGGACTTGCCAACAATGCTAACGGTTGGTACTATGTAAACAAAGGTATGGTTGACTTCACCTACACGGGTACGGCAACGAACGGCAACGGAACCTACTATGTCCGCAGCGGTAAGCTTATCTTCAACTACAACGGACTTGTACAGGACGGCGACGAGCTCCTTTGCTTCAAGAACAGCAAGTTTGACGCTAAAGCTCAGGGACTTTATAACGGATCGCTGAACGGCGTCAGAGGCTGGTACTTCCTTGAAAACGGCAAGGTAAACACAGAATATACCGGTCTTGCAATGAATCAGAACGGCACATATTACGTTGTAAACGGCATACTTGATTTCAAGTTTAACGGAACCGTAAAGGATGATTCCAACGAGTACACGATCGTAAACAGCAAGGTCGTTTACGCCGAACCGCTTAAATAACAGCAGTTTGCTGACAAATTCAGCGCAGACAAAAGAGCAAAAGAAAAGGCTATAACTCATAAACGGCAACTTAAGAAGCTGACCGAATGTGAATTATAGCCTTGTTTTATGTAATTATATCGTTCTAGTGTTTTTACACGATTTTTTTAAACCAAGAGTTTGTCGGTGGATTGAGTGAAATGCCGCAAAAGAAAATATCTCATATCGAAGATATTTCACTTGTCCCACAGAATCATTGAAAAAGACCAAGTCGTTTGACTTGGTCTTTTCCTGGTGGGAGAGGGTGGATTCGAACCACCGAAGTCACTGACGACAGATTTACAGTCTGTTCCCTTTGGCCACTCGGGAACTCTCCCATATTCAAATAAAAATGTGGAGCTGGTGGACGGACTCGAACCCCCGACCTGCTGATTACAAATCAGCTGCTCTACCAACTGAGCTACACCAGCGTCTCAACGCTCGTATACTATACCACAATGAAAAACTTTTGTCAACACTTTTTTAAAAAAATTTGATTATACCCCTTGAAATAAAAAATCGGCAAGGACTCGCCGTAACACGCAGGATTTTTATCGTTAAATTAAATTACTTTTATGAAAATTTTTTAAAAATATGCGTTTACCTCTTGTAAAAGTATGGTTACTTTTGGTAAAATAGACTTATTAAAATGAAAAGAGGTCTTTTTTATGGCAGATATGGCAAAAAAAGCTTTTTACAGAGCATATCAGAAAACCTTTATGGTTGCGGAGTATTTCTTTGACTGGTCCGAGCCTGAGCTTCTCAAGGGTCCCGGCGCGGTTAAGGAGCTTCCCGCTCTCGTAAAGTCAAAGGGCATTTCAAGCGTTCTTGTCGTAACGGACAAGGGACTTATGGGACTCAATCTGCTTGCAGGTCTTTTTGAGCAGCTTGATGTTCAGGGAATCAAATACACGGTTTACGACGGCGTTCAGCCGAATCCGTCAATTGAGAATATCGAAGAAGCACGCAGACTTTACCTCAAGAACGGCTGTGAGGGCATTATTGCTTTCGGCGGCGGTTCTCCGATGGACTGCGCAAAGGCGGCAGGCGCAAGAGTAATGAATCCGAATATGACCGTTTCTCAGATGAGAGGCGAGCTGAAGATCAGACACAAGCTGCCTCCGTTCTTCGCTGTTCCGACAACCGCAGGCACAGGCTCGGAAACAACCCTTGCCGCTGTTGTTACCAATATGCAGACTCACGAGAAGTACGCTATCAATGACCCCAAGCTTCGTCCGAAGTATGCGGTTCTTGATCCCGAACTTACAACAGGTCTTCCGCAGAAGATTACATCGACAACCGGTATGGACGCTTTGACCCACGCTGTTGAAGCATATATCGGACTGAGCGGAACCAAGTCGACCGACGACTATGCCGAAAGAGCAACAAAGCTTATCTTTGAAAACCTCGAAACGGCATATAACGACGGCAAGAACATTCAGGCTCGTGAGAATATGCTCGTTGCATCTTTCTATGCCGGAATGGCGTTCACAAGAGCTTATGTCGGCTACGTTCACGCAATCGCCCATAACCTCGGCGGTATCTACGGCACACCTCACGGCCTCGCAAACGCCGTAATTCTTCCGCACGTTCTTGAATACTACGGTGACACAGCGTATGAGAAACTTGCAAAGCTTGCCGAGATCGTGGGCATCGGCGGTTACTCTCAGGCTGATAAGGCTATGAACTTCATTGACGCTATCAAAGAGATGAACAAGAATATGAATATTCCCGAGCACTTTGACTTCATCAAGGATGAAGATATCCCGACCATTGTTGAACGTGCACTCAGGGAGGGCAACCCGCTTTATCCTGTTCCGAAGATCATGGACGCAAAGGACTGCGAAAAGGTTGTAAGGGCAGTAAGAGGCTTCTAAAAAAGCTGCATGTGCCGCAAGCCGATAAATTATTGTACCCTGACGAAAAATCCTACTGCGTAATTCGCGCATCTAAATTGTGCGTTATTGCCATGAAAAGTAATTGCATCGGTGTGAGAAATCCGCCGATGCAGTTTTTTTGAAAAATTTTGGCGGAATAAGTGTGAATTTTGCAATTTGATATTGACATTGACCCGTTTCTGTGATAAAATACGTTGTAAATTATGAAGATTACCCCTGCAATCTGCGGAGGGAGGGAATACAGTGAGTCAGGTAAAAGTTAAAGAAGGCGAGTCTTTGGACAACGCTCTCAGAAGATTCAAGAGACAGACTTCGAGAGACGGTGTTATCCAGGAGGTTCGTAAAAGAGAACATTATGAGAAGCCCTCTGTAAAGCGCAAGAAGAAGTCCGAGGCTGCTCGTAAGAGAAAGTTCAAATAAGAATCAAGAAAACTGTTCGCTTAGGCGGGCAGTTTTTTATGCATATATTTTAAGGATATATAGACAGAAAAAGAAGCCGGCGTGAACCGACTTCTTCTTCCAATAATTGAGGGGTTTATTGAGGAGGGGTATGTACTCACGAGAGTTGCGGCTCTCTCATTGAGTACAGCTAAATAATAACGGGCAAATATTAACCTCGTATGAACTTTTTGTTAGCGTTTGGTATATTCTTTGTGAATAATAAGTTGATTTAATTATATTTTTTTCGCCGAAAAGGTTGAAATGATTTGAACGATGTTGTAAAATCAAGTATATAATTATTATCTATGCAACGGAGGTTTTTATTTTGAAATTAGCTGTTCAGCTTTATACTCTCAGAAATGATTATTCAAACGGTGAGGAGTTCCTCAAGATACTCGAAGAGGTCAAGGAAATCGGCTTTGACGGCGTTGAATTTGCAGGCTATGCAGACCTTGAGCCCGAAGTAATAAAGGCAAAACTCGACGAGCTCGGACTGGTTGCTGTCGGCTGCCACATGGATCTTGAGGATTACGAGGGCGACAACCTTGAAAAGTCAATCAAGCTCGGCAAGGCGCTCGGTATGGAATACATGGGCATCGGCGGAGCCGATCATTCGACAAAAGAGGATGTTGACAGACTGGTTGACGTTTTCTCAAAGGCGAATGAGCGCGGCAAGGACGAGGGAATCAAGTTCTATTACCACAACCACACCGAGGAGTTTGAAAACGAGATCGACGGCAAACTCATCATGGACAGAATCGCCGACGGCGCATATCTTGAAATTGATACCTACTGGAGCTACTGCGGCGGTGCGGATAATTACAAGTACATAACCGAGCACAAGGACGATATAGTTCTTCTCCATGTCAAGGACGGTATCGACAGACATCCTATGGCTCTCGGTGAGGGCGATAACGACCTTTCGGCGGTATTTAAGGCGGCGAAGGACAGCGGCATTGAGTGGCTCATTCTTGAAAACGATGAACCCAAGCCGAACGGAATCGACGATATTAAGAGAAGTATGGAATACTTCAAAGCAAATCTTTAATAAGGAGATATTGATATGAAACTCGGAGTTTTTACCTGCCTTTTGCAGAATTTGCCCCTTGAAGAGGCTCTCAAATATTTTAAATCTCTCGGCATTGAGATGATTGAGCTCGGCTGCGGCGGCTTCCCCGGAAATGCCCATTGCGACCCGGAGACGCTTCTCAACGACGAGGAAAAGTTCAACGAATTTGTTGCAACAATCAAAAAATATGATATGCAGATCAGCGCGCTGAGCTGCCACGGCAACCCTGTTCACCCCGACAAGGAAAAGGCGGCGGCTTTTGACAAGACGATTCGCGATACGATTCTCCTTGCTGAAAAGCTCGGACTTCATCAGATCAACACTTTCTCAGGCTGTCCGGGTGATTGCCCTGAATCAAAGCACCCGAACTGGGTCGTTTGCCCCTGGCCGGACGATTTCAGCGAGGTTCTCAAATGGCAATGGGAAGAGGTACTCATTCCGTACTGGAAAGACCTTGTCGCATTCGCAAAGGCTCACGGCGTAAATAAGATTGCTCTTGAGCTTCACCCCGGCTTCTGCGTATACAACACAGAGAGCCTTCTCAAGCTTCGTGAAGCAGTTGGTCCCGAAATCGGCGCTAACTTTGATCCGAGCCACCTCATTTGGCAGGGAATGGATCCCGTTGCCTGCATCCGTAAGCTCGGCGACGCGATTTTCCACTTCCACGCAAAGGATACGAAGATTGACAAGTACAACACCATGGTCAACGGTGTTCTCGACACGAAGCCATATTCGGACGAAATCAACCGTTCATGGATATTCCGCAGCGTCGGCTACGGCAACGACGAGCTCTATTGGAAAGACATCATTTCCAATCTTCGCCTTGTCGGCTATGACTACGCTATCAGCATTGAGCACGAGGACAGCCTCATGAGCCAGAATGAGGGCTTGACAAAGGCTGTTCAGACGCTTAAAAATGCGTTGATTACAGAGTCCACAACGGAGATGTGGTGGGCTTAAATCACCCGCAGCACACCGACTCCGGCGTCAAAAAAGCTTGAAATATCGGTATATTCCTGCGCTTTTTATTCCTTGGATTCGGCGCACTTCGGGCGATTTAATTAAGGCAGGCACACCGACTCCGGTGTCAAAAAAGCTCGAAATATCGGTATATTCCTGCGCTTTTTATTCCTTGGATTCGGCGCACTTCGGGCGATTTAATCTAAGGCAGGCACACCGACTCCGGTGTCAAAAAAGCTTGAAATATCGACTTAAGTTTGAATACGCAATTTTAAAAGGCTTCCCCTTGAGGGGAAGCTGTCGCATAAGCGACTGATGAGGTGGAAAAGTTCAAGTCAGATTTTAATAAATAATGTGATATAAATTCGCCACCTCATCCGAGCGGCGCAATCCGCCGCCCACCTTCCCCTCAAGGGGAAGGCTATAATGATAACATATTTTTAGGAGCAAAAAAATGGTAAACGGAAAAATCGGCGGCGCAGTCATCGGCTGCGGCGGCATGGGCAGTTGGCACGCCGAAAAGATGTCAAAATATATGAACGATCGTATGGAGCTTGTCGGCATTTACGACATTAACCCTGCACAGAACCAAAAGGCTGAAGAAAAGGGCTGGCACGCATTTTCTTCTCAGGAGGAGCTTCTTTCCGACGACAGAATTGATTTCGTCGTTGTGGCAACTCCGAACGATTTTCACCATGATATTGTTATTGCCGCTCTTGAGGCAGGCAAAAACGTAATGAGTGAAAAGCCCGTTACAATGTCGAGCGAGCTGCTCGACGATATGATAAAGGCGAGCGAAAGAACGGGCAAGTTCTTCACGGTACATCAGAACAGAAGATACGATCCCGACTATCTCACAATCAAAAAAATATACGACGAGAACACTCTCGGCAAGATTTTCAGAATTGAATCGCGAGTCAGCGGTTCAAGAGGTATTCCCGGCGATTGGCGTCAGAAAAAGGCGCAGGGCGGCGGAATGATACTTGACTGGGGTATTCATATCCTTGACCAGGCGCTTATGATGTTTGACGACAAGGAGCTTGACTCGGTTTACTGTCAGGTGACTCATATCACGAATGATGAGGTTGACGACGGCTTCGTGGCAAGCCTTAACTACAAGGACGATTCCGTGTATACGATCTCGGTCGGTACGAACAATTTTATTGATTATCCGCGCTGGCACGTTCAGGGAATCAACGGTTCGGCTCTCTGCGAGTGGGATCTCAGCGGTAAAATCGTTATGGTTTCCGACTGGGAAAACAAGGACGCCGTTCCGGTCAGAACAGGTGTCGGTCTGACGAAAACTATGGCTCCGAGAACGGACGATTCAATCAAAACATTCCCGTTGCCGTATGTTGAGGACAAGGGCTTCAGCGGCGAGCATACCCTTTACAATAACATTTGCGATGTTATAGAGGGCAAAGCGGATCCGATTGTTACTCACGACCAGCAGCGACGTCTTGTCAAGGTCGTTGAGGCGATGTTTGAATCGGCAGAAAAGAATATTGTTGTTAAGTTTTAAATACGGGAGCTCGGCTTATTGCCGAGCGCCTTTTGCTTTTTTAAAATCAAAACGGTCAATAAAAACAGCAGAGACGATTGCTCATCTCTGCTGTTATTTTTATTCGGATCAGTTGTTGTAAAGTCCGCGCTTAACGTAAGTTGTGTGGAGAACCTCATGCGCCTTGTGGCTGCCGGGCTCGCCGAAGAACTCATCATATACACGCTTTACTGCCGAGTTTTCGTGTGACTTGCGGTTTTCGTTGTTCTTGTCAATGTTGTAAAGAACGGAAGCGCGCTTGCTTCTGAAGTCCTCAAAGTTGCGAACCGCTGCGGAAACGATCGGCTGTCCGCCGCCGTTGATGCATCCGCCCGGACAACCCATGATCTCGATGAACTGGTACTCGCTTGTACCGTTCTTGATCTGCTCCATGAGTGTCTTTGCGTTCTTTGTGCCGCTTGCAACGGCAACCTTTACGCTGAGATCGCCGACTGTATATGTGGCTTCTTTAACGCCGTCCATACCTCTGACCTCAGTAAAGTCAACACTTTCAAGCGTCTGTCCCGTGATTTTTTCAACCGCGGTACGCAGAGCTGCTTCCATAACGCCGCCTGTTGCGCCGAAGATAACGGCTGCGCCGGAACCCTCGCCGAGAGGACTGTCGTATGTCTCATCGGGAAGAGCGTTGAAGCTGATGCCTGCGCTCTTGATCATTCTTGCAAGCTCGCGCGTTGTGATAGAAATATCAACATCGGCATAGCCGGATGCGCTCTGATCGTCTCTGCCAACCTCGAACTTCTTGGCTGTACAGGGCATTACGCTGACGCTGACGATCTTAGCAGGATCAATGTCCATCTTCTGAGCGTACCAGGTCTTGAGCGTTGCGCCGAACATCTGCTGAGGTGACTTGCAGGTTGAAAGGTGGTCAAGCTGATCGGGATAGTAGTGCTCGCAGTACTTGACCCAGCCCGGTGAACAGGAGGTGATCATCGGGAGTGCGCCGCCGTTTGTGATTCTCTCGATAAGCTCGTTTGACTCCTCCATAATGGTAAGGTCAGCCGAGAAATCGGTGTCGAATACCTTGTCAAAGCCAAGGCGGCGGAGAGCGGCAACCATCTTGCCCTCAACGTCTGTGCCGATCGGGAGACCGAACTCCTCGCCGAGAGCCGCTCTGACAGCAGGTGCTGTCTGAACAACAACGTACTTGTCGGGATCGTTGATAGCCTCAAGTACCTTCGGTGTGTCGTCCTTTTCGCGAAGAGCGCCGGTCGGGCAGTTTACGATACACTGACCGCAGGCGATGCATGAAAATTCTTTGATTTCTCTCTCGAAAGGAGAGGTTATGCAGGTGTCAAATCCGCGGGCGTTGGCTCCGATAACGGAGATGCCCTGCTCGTCACAGGCAGCAACACAGCGGCGGCAAAGAATGCACTTGCTGTTGTCGCGAATCATGTGAGGCATTGAATCGTCGTAAGCGTAGTCGGGTGTAACACCGTCAAACTTGTTTTCGTTCTCAACGCCGTATTCCTTACAGAGCTTCTGAAGCTCGCAGTTTGTGCTTCTTACGCAGGAGAGACACTTGCGGTCGTGAGTTGAAAGGATAAGCTCAAGAGTTGTTCTTCTTGAATTGCGAACTCTGTCGGAATTGGTGAGAATTTCCATTCCCTCGTTTACGGGGAACACGCAGGAAGCAACAAGGCTTCTTGCACCCTTGACCTCAACCATACAGATACGGCAGGCACCGATCTGATTTATTTTCTTAAGGTAACAAAGTGTCGGAATTTCGATTCCTGCATAGCGTGCGGCTTCAAGAATCGTGATTCCGCTCGGCACACTCAGAGGCATGCCATTGATTTTGATATTAACCATTTCCATTTCTGACATCCTCCTTATTTCTTAATAATTGCGCCGAAGCGGCAGGTATCCATACATACGCCGCACTTAACGCACTTGCTTGTGTCGATTGTGTGAGCAGTCTTGACTGCGCCTGAGATAGCGCCGACAGGGCACTTTCTTGCACAGGCGGTACATCCCTTACACTTGTCTGCAACGATTGAGTAGGAGACAAGCTTCTTACAAACGCCGGCAGGGCAGGTCTTGTCAACAATGTGAGCAATATACTCATCCTTGAAGAAGCGAAGAGTTGCAAGAACCGGGTTCGGAGCAGTCTGACCGAGACCGCAGAGGGAGTTGTCCTTAATGTAGTGAGCGAGAGATTCGAGCTCGTCAAGATCCTCAAGAGTGGCCTTGCCGTCTGTGATCTTCTCAAGAAGCTCTCTCATTCTCTTTGTACCGATACGGCACGGAGTACATTTACCGCAGCTCTCGTCAACTGTGAAGTCGAGGAAGAACTTTGCGATATCAACCATACAGTTGTCCTCGTCCATAACGATAAGTCCGCCTGAACCCATCATACAGCCGATAGCTGTGAGGTTGTCATAGTCGATCGGAGTGTCCATAAGGGAAGCAGGAATACATCCGCCGGACGGTCCGCCTGTCTGAGCGGCCTTGAACTTCTTTCCGTTCGGGATTCCGCCGCCGATGTCCTCGATGATTTCGCGAAGGGTTGTACCCATCGGGATTTCAACAAGACCCGTGTTGTTTATCTTTCCGCCGAGAGCGAATACCTTTGTACCGGAGGATTTCTCTGTGCCCATTGAGTTGAAGAACTCTGCACCGTGGAGAATGATCTGCGGAATGTTGGCAAATGTCTCAACGTTGTTCTCTGTTGTCGGCTTGCCGAAGAGACCCTTAACTGCCGGGTACGGCGGACGGGGACGCGGCTCACCGCGGTTGCCCTCAATCGAAGTCATAAGAGCTGTCTCTTCACCGCAAACAAATGCGCCTGCGCCGAGACGGATATGAAGATCGAAGTCAAAGCCTGAATTGAATATGTTTTTGCCGAGGAGACCTGCTTCGCGGGCTTCCTTGATAGCGACATCAAGACGGTGAACGGCAATCGGATACTCTGCGCGGACGTAAACATAGCCCTCGCTTGCGCCTGTTGCGTAGCCGCAGATTGTCATAGCCTCGACGATACAGTGCGGATCACCCTCAAGAACCGAACGGTCCATGAATGCGCCCGGATCACCTTCGTCGGCGTTACAAACAACATACTTCTGGTCGGCTGAGTTCTTCGCGGTGAAGCTCCACTTAAGACCTGTCGGGAATCCGCCGCCGCCGCGGCCTCTGAGTCCGGAATCCTTAACGATTTGGATAACTTCGTCGGGAGTCAGCTCTGTCAGGCACTTTGCAAGAGCCTGATAGCCGTCCATAGCGATATATTCTTCGATGTTTTCGGGATCAATTACGCCGCAGTTACGAAGCGCAACTCTGTGCTGCTTCTTGTAGAAATTTGTTTCGTTAAGCGGCTTGATGTCATCTTGATGAACAGTCTCTTCATAGAGAAGTCTCTTGACCATACGGCCCTTGAGCAGGTGCTCCTCAACGATTTCGGGAACGTCGTCAACCTTAACCTCGCTGTAAAAACAGCCCTCAGGATATACGATCATAACCGGACCTAATGCACAAAGTCCGAAGCAACCGGTTTTGATTACTTTAACCTCATTTTCAAGACCTTTGTCCTTGAGCTCATGCTCAAGCTTTTCAATGATCTCGGCACTGTGTGAGGAAGTACAGCCGGTACCGCCGCAGACAAGAACGTGTGAACGATACATTGATTTTCCTCCTTAATCTTTTACAACAGCGCCAACGGTGTATTCAACAACCGGATTGCCGTTTACAATATGGGAAGCAACGATTTCGGCAACCTTTTCGGGACTTACCTGAACATAAGTTACCTTATCCTTGCCGGGTTCAAAAACCTCAACGATCGGCTCATACTGGCACATACCGATGCAGCCTGTCTGAGCAACCGTAACGTTTTTAAGATTTCTTTTTGCGACCTCGTCAACAAAAGCGTTGAGAACGGGACGTGCGCCTGCCGCAATTCCGCAGGTAGCCATACCGACTACAACACGGATTCCGTCGCCTGTACCCTCACGGTCTGTCATTGCCGCCTTAGCCTTATCGCGGATAGCGAGCAACTCTTCAAGTGATTTCATTTACAGTACACCTCCACGGGTTATTTGTGTTTGTTCATGCAGGTACTCTTTTATCCACTCGGTAACCGACGGTTCGCTAAGCGGAACATCGCCGAGAATGTTTTTGAGCTCCGATGTGGCAAGAGTAAATTCTTTGTCATCGACTTTCAGCCGATATGTGAAATTACGGTCTGTGTTCATGGTGATAAGCATAATGATCGTGGAATCAATATCTCCGAGCGGAGTGAAGTCAATGCTGTCGGTTTTGAAAAAAGCCGTTACGCGCGTGCCTTTTCCGACCTCGGACTCAATTTTCAGATAACCGCCTGTCTGCTCCGCTGCAAGTTTAAAAAGCGGGATACCCATGCCGACCTTTCTTGTGGTTCGGGTCGTAAAAAAGGGATCCTGAACATTTTGCACCTGCTCCTGAGTCATTCCTTTGCCGTTATCGTATATTCCGATAAGCATTTCTTTCAGAGCTGTATCCTCGATAATTTCAATTTCAATAAGCGAGGCATTGGCAGAGATAGAATTTTGTGCAATGTCAAGAACATTTAATGATAACTCACGCATGATTTTTCACCGTAATTATGCTCTGTATTTTGCGAGAATACCGGGCACGTCGTCCGCTACAAGCTTACCGTAAACTTCATCGTTGACGGTGAGAACGGGAGCAAGGCCGCAAGCGCCGATGCAGCGGCAAGCCTCGATTGAGAAAACTCCGTCGTCGGAGCATTCACCCGCGCCGATTCCGAGTTCTTCACAGATTCTGTCAAGAAGCTCCTGAGAGCCCTTAACATAGCAAGCAGTACCGAGACATACAGAGATGTTGTACTCTCCCTTGGGGGAAAGAGCAAACTGAGCGTAGAATGTGGACACGCCGTAAACCTTTTCAAGCGGAACGTTCATTCCGTCGGCGATCATAGCCTGCACTTCAAACGGAAGATATCCGTAAATTGCCTGCGCCTGCTGCATAACGTGCATAAGCAAACTTTTGTTGTCCTTGCACTCCTCAATTACCGCGCGAAGCTGTGCTTCCTGCTCAGGTGTTCCTCTGAACGGGATTTTGCTGATTTTCTTGAGCATTTAAGTTGTTCCTCCTTTACAACAAGTTTGACAACCACTGATTAAATCGCGGTACGTTTTCTGCAGGGTAACAGGAAAATACTCTTTTCCGCCGAACGGGAAACGTGCCTTCGATTTAATCAGTGGTTGCGTCAGCCGCAATGCAGGCGGGAACCGAAAAACGGCTCCGAATAGTGACTGTTAAATATTTAACACGCCAAAAGCCCACAATACAACATTATAATGCTTAAACATTATAACATAAGATTTTTAAATAGTAAATACATTTAACGAATTAAATTCTTCCAAAAAGCAAGTATATCGCAGTTTTTAGTAAAAATTCGGCAGAAATAGTGCTTGCAGAAGTAAAAAAGTATTGCAAAGCAAGCGTTTGCGATACTTTTTGAGAGTTTTCACCGTTATTCTTTATCAAGAAGTTTGACATCCACATCGTCAAAGTGAACCCATCCCCATGTCCTTAGCCAGGTTTTGGCAGTTCCGTTAAAGTGGAGAACCTCAAAAACAAAGGCGGGGTAAATGTGGTCGAGATTTTCTTTGGTGTTTTGTGATGAACCGCCCGTCAGGGTTAGCGTCATTTTGTAAATTCCGGGGGCAAGGTTGTGGTGGTTTATTTTCACCTCAACGTCATATTCGCCGACCTCGTTTATGTTTGCAAAGGTTTTTGTGAAGGCGGTTTCAACGGGGACCTCATCGGCAGTCCAGACGAGGAATCGGAAGCTGAGATCGCCGATATGAGGCATCTTAATTTTGAATTTGAGTTTGAAGTCGATCGGCTCGTCGTATGTATAAATTCCTGTTTCGTTATGAAGCATATCAAGGGAAAGAATTTCAGCCTTATCGAGCGGATATCCCGGCGGTCTCGGTAAGTCTTTGTATTCGTAGTGATTACGCTTTTCCATATAGGCTTCGCTGTTGTAAATACGAATTCCGCCTTCCACGTCTCCGTCGTATATGACCTGTCCGTCCTTGAGAACAACGACACGGTCACAGAGCTGGCGGATCGTGTTCATCTGATGACTTACGAAAAGAATCGTTTTTCCGCTGTCGGCGATGCTCTTCATTTTCTGAATACACTTTCTTTGAAAGCGTGTATCTCCGACGGCAAGAACCTCGTCAACAAGGAGAATATCGGGTTCAAGGTGAGACGCAACGGCAAAGGCAAGACGGACGAACATTCCGCTGGAATATCTTTTTACGGGAGTGTCTATGAATTTTCCGACTTCGGAAAACTCAAGAATGTCGTCGAACTTTGCGTCAATTTCCGCTCTGGTCATACCGAGAATCGCACCGTTGAGGTAAATGTTCTCACGACCTGTAAGTTCACCGTTAAAGCCTGTGCCGACCTCAAGCATGGAAGAGATTTTTCCGTAAAACTCGATCTTGCCGTCTGTCGGTTCGGTAATTCGGGATATAATTTTCAAAAGAGTGGATTTTCCGGCACCGTTTTTGCCGATTATGCCGATCTTTTCGCCCGGCTTAACGTCGAAGGTTACTCCGTTAAGCGCCCAAAAGTCCTCTTTTTTGTTTGCCTCTTTCGGATGGGTGAGGTTGTGACAGGCAAGCTTAATGCGCTCCTTTTTGCTGTCGGGGCGTTTTGTAATATGTTTGATAACGTATTTTTTCTTTACGTTGCTGATTTTGAGTGCATAATCCATTTCGCTCATAATACTTCACCTCGTCAGACAATATCAACAAAGTTTCGTTCTGTTTTTCTGAACAGAACCACACCCAAGAGCGCGATTAAAACCGTGAAAGCGACTGCGACTGAGAAAGAGAGCCAGTCAAAAGTCATATCGCCGATCACGCACCATTTGAATGCGGATATCATACCGGTTGCGGGGTTGAGGGAATATATGAGACGGTATTTTTCCGGGATTGATGTGATTGAATATGATACGGGGCAGATATACTGCGCGACCGAGAGCACAAAGGGAATGATTTGCGCCATATCACGCCACTTGACGTTGAATGCGGAGAGAAACAGTCCAAGGAAAAATCCGAGAGCCGAATTGAGAATAAGGAAAACCGGAAACAGCAGTATTCTGACTGTCGGGTAGTATCCCGCTATCAGCATCATCACGAAGAGAATGACGATTGAAACAAGGCTGTCGAACATTGATGCGAAGCTTGCACCGATCGGTGAAAGAATACGGGGGTAGTATACTTTCTTCATCAAATCGGCATTTGTAATAAAGGTGGACGAGGTCTGATTAACATTTTTTTGAAAGATTCCCCACGGGATGCTTCCGGCGTAAACCATTATGAAGTACGGGGCATCTCCGTCGGAAGAAAGACCTGCCAAGGTGCCGAAGATAAATGTCGAAACGAGCATGCTTATAATCGGGGCAATAACTGCCCAGCCGAGACCGATTCGGGTCTGCTTGTATCTTACGGTTATATCTCTTTTTGCAAGGTTGAAAGCAAGCTCGCGATAGTTCCAAATATCTTTCCAGTATTGAAAATTTTTTCCGTTGGGCTCAATTACTGTTTTCCTCAATGTAAAAATCCTCTCATCTGTTTTGTGAACATCATATTTACAAAATTATAGCATAATGAACAGGTAATAGTCAACAGGATTTATACGCATAAGAGATGTACAATATAAATGTTTTCTTTAATTTATATATTGACAAATTATTTTTCGGATGATAGAATACAATTAGTAGTTAGCTTGCGCTAACTAAATTATGATAAAACAGATGATTGCCCCGCGGTCATCTGTAAAATAAACACCTTTGGTTAGCGATTGCTAATCGGAACGGAGATGTGCTATGGCTATTGTTGAATTTAAAAATGTGAGCCGTGTTTATCAAAGCGGCGACCACCTGTTAAAGGCTCTTGACAATGTAAATATGAAGCTTGAAGAGGGCAAATTCGTTGTTGTTCTCGGCCCCAGCGGAGCCGGAAAGAGCACCTTATTGAATCTTCTCGGCGGACTTGACAGCCCGACCGAAGGAAAGATTCTTGTTGAGGGCAAGGATATATCAACGCTTTCCGACAACGAGCTTTCAGAATATAGGGCGGAAAAGGTTGGATTCGTGTTCCAGTTCTATAATCTCGTTCCGACGCTTACCGTGCACGAAAATGTTGCTCTTGTTAAGGAAATTGCGCCCAATGCGCTTTCGGCGACAAAAATGATTGAGGAGGTAGGACTCTCCGATCACCTCAAAAATTTTCCGTCCGAGCTTTCGGGCGGCGAGCAGCAGAGAGTTTCGATAGCTCGTGCGCTTGCAAAAAATCCTAAAATTCTTCTTTGCGATGAGCCGACGGGAGCGCTTGATTCGGAAACGGGCGTTATGGTGCTCAAGCTTCTTTTAAAAATGGCGCGTGACTACGGTAAAACGATTGTAATTGTTACCCATAACAGAAATATTTCGCGTATGGCGGACGTGGTTATTCACGTCAAGAACGGAAAAATTGTCTCACAGGAGGAGCAGACCGAGCCTGCGACCGCTGACAGTATCGACTGGTAAAGGAGGGAAAATATGCTGTTTAAAAAATTGTGGAGAACAATGGGTCTTTACCGTGCCCAGTTCATCTCGATGATAATAATGATAACCCTCGGAGTCGGTATTTTTGTCGGCTTCAATATGGAATGGTACAGCATAGATGTAAACACCTCATCTTTCTTTGAGAAAACAGGCTATGCGGATTACAGGATAGTCTCGGAGAAAGGCTATTCCGAGGACGAACTGAAAAGGATACAGAACCTTGACGGAGTTGACAGGGCGGCGCGTTATGTAAACGTTGCGGCAGATGTTAAGGAAAGAAAAGACGACGCGGTCAGCCTTTCCGTTACGACGGACGGTAAGGTTTCGGGCTTTATGCTCATTGACGGTGATGAATACGACGCAAAAAGCACGGACGGAGTATGGCTTTCCGATAAGTACGCCGACGCCAACGATTTTAAGGTCGGCGACAGCATAACCCTTGCATACAAGGGTATCGAAATGAAAGGCACCGTAAAGGGTCTTGTAAAATCGGGTGAGCAGCTTATCTGCGTGCGCGATTCAAGTCAGCTTATGCCTGATTACACGACATTCGGATTCGCATATATCTCACCTGTCATGTATGAAAAAGCTCTCGGCAGGGGATATTACCCACAAATAAATGTTATTTCATCAATGGATAAAAAAGCCTTTACCGATGCGGCTGATGAAGCGCTCGGAAATACCGCGCTGATTCTCACCAAGGATGAGTCTGCCTCGTATTCCAATGCACACGGCGAAGCGGAAGAGGGTCAGACAATGGGCTCTGTTTTGCCGACGCTGTTCCTGCTTATTGCAGTTTTGACAATGGTTACGACGATGCACAGACTGACAGCAAAGGAAAAAACACAGATCGGTACACTTAAAGCCCTCGGCTTCAAGAACAGAAGAATCCTCAGGCACTACACGTCTTATGCATTTATGATAAGTATCATAGGTTCGGCTGCCGGAATCGGTCTCGGTTTTCTAATTTGTTGGTTTATTATGAATCCGAACGGTATGATGGGAACATATTTCGATATGCCGGAATGGAAACTTTGCGTTCCGGATTTCTGCTATATTATTCTTGCCGGAATTATTGTGCTGCTGACCCTTATAGGCTTCCTTTCGGTCAGAAAGATGCTTGAGGGCACTGCGGCGGACGCGCTCAGACCCTATTCGCCGAAAAAAATGAAACCGATGCTTATTGAGCGTGCAAAGTTTTTCCACAAGCTTTCGTTCGGTACCCGTTGGAATCTGCGCGACGTTGTCAGACATAAGTCGCGCTCGGCAATGAGTCTTATCGGAATTGTCGGCTGTACTCTGTTGATTGTCGGCTCATTCGGAATGAGAGACACAATGAACAGCTTTCTTGATACCTACTATGACGGTGCGATGAAGTATTCGTCGAGAATATACTTCACCGAGACGGCAACGGAAAAGCAGAGAAGCGATATTGCAGAAAAATATGACGCCGATCTCAGCGCTTCCGTTAGCGTTCAGGCAAACGACAAGGCGATATCGTTTGATATTTATGAGATAAAGCGTGGTCTGGTCGGATTCCCCGGTGATGACGAGGATTATATTGAGCTTCCGTCGGACGGTGCGCTGATTTGCGAAAGGCTTGCCGAGGAATTTAATGTCGGCGAGGGAGACACGCTCACCTTCAGTCCGTTCGGCTCGGACAGGGAATATACCGTAAAGATTTCCAAGGTTATGCGCAGCGTTTCGGAAAGTGTTGCTGTCAGCTCCGACTATGCCGAAAAAATCGGTATTCCCTTCACTTTTGATTCGGCGTACACAATCACTCAGAAATCGGATATCAAATCCGATGCCAATATAAAGAGTGTTCAGTCGAAGCAGATGATTATGGATTCATTTGAGACGTTTACAAGTCTCCTTAATATGATGATAGTTATTCTCGTTCTCGGTGCGCTGATCCTCGGTATAGTTGTTCTTTACAACCTTGGAGTAATGAGCTACACGGAGCGTTACCGCGAAATGGCAACGCTGAAGGTTGTCGGCTTCAAGGACAAGAAAATCGGTCAGCTTCTTATCGGACAAAACCTGTGGCTGTCATTCATCGGAGTGATTCTCGGAATCCCTGCCGGTATAGGTACGCTTGACTACCTTTTAAAGGCATTGGCGTCGGAATACGAAATGAAGATGACAATAAGCGCATTTTCTATTATAATAAGTGTTGTTCTTACCGTCGGAATGTCATTGCTTGTCAGCCTTATGGTTTCGCGCAAGAACAAACACATAGATATGGTTGAAGCTCTGAAGGGAGCGGAATAAATAAAACAAAAATTATTTGCTCAGCAGTGTTGTCTGCCGCAAGCAGAAAGGATGATATGAATGTTTAAGGTTACATTGGGAATTGACGGAATGATGTGCGGAATGTGTGAAAGTCACATAAACGACGCGATCAGACGAGAGTTCAAAGTCAAGAAAGTCACATCTTCCCATACGAAAAAGCAGACGGTCATTTTGACTGAAACACCGCCCGACGAGGATAAGCTTAAAAAGGTCATAGATGATACAGGCTATACCGTAACGTCGTTTGACTGCACTCAGGAGGAAAAGAAAAAAGGCGGTTTGTTCGGATTCTTGAAATAAGAATAAGGATTTATACATTTTTGCTCAAATTGCTATTTTGTAAATTTTTGAATCTTTTTATTGAAAAAAACTTATTTTTGTAATATAATAAATAAAAAAGTTTTTAAAATTTTTTGATGATGCTCCGATTTACTGTACGCTCGGCAATATCATAGGCAATCCACAACTTCTTCAGCAGACTTTTCGGCAGAAGATAACGAAAATACGGGGAACGGACACTCCGTTCCCCGTAAAATTATATTATATGAAACCTGAGAAAAATATTGATGTGAATACTCTGCTCGATTCCCTGCAGAACGGCGAAAGCATCACCTTGCCGGTTCAGGGGGTCAGTATGGTGCCGTTTTTGAAGCCGGGAAAGGACACGGTGAATGTCGAAATCCCGACCTCGAAAATCAAAAAAGGCGACATAGTGCTTTACAAAAAAGGAAGAAGTATTGTTATGCACAGGGTTTTCGCGGCTGACGGCGACTCCTTTTCTGCTGTCGGCGACAATGAGACAGGAATCGAGAGCGGAATACCGGTATCGTATGTGAGAGCACGCGTTACGCAGGTGAACACGGAAAACGGAGCGGTCAAGCCGCAAAGTCTCAGGTGGAGATTTTTCTCGTGGGTTTTCACGAATGAGAAAATGCGAAACAGCAGCATTGTAAGGAGGACAAAATGAAGTTAGACGGAACATATACCCTGCGCGAGGTTGCCGGTGAGACGGTCGTTATACCGACCGACAATGTGTCGGCAAACATCTTGATAATGCTCAATCCCTCCGGTAAAATGCTGTGGGAGCTTCTTGAAAAGGGCGCCGGGAAAAGCGAACTTGCTGCGGCGCTGACGGAAGAATATGAAATTGACAGCGAAACGGCGCAAAAGGACGCAGATGATTTTATTGAATACCTGCGGTCAAGAGGCGTGAAAATATCCGAAGAATAAAGGACTGCGAAAGCGGTCTTTTCTTTTTTATTGCTTTGAATTATTAAGATCCGATTAAGATTTGCTTAAGAACCGATTTATTTTGACAAACGGTATTGTAACGAAGGGCATTTTATTTTATAATTTAATGTAAAGCAATTCGTACACCCAAAGTGTGCGGTATTGCCACAAGTCTAAAAAGGGAGTATACTGTATGATCAATATTATTGCCTGCGATGATGATGCCGATATAGTAAAGGCGCTGAAGATTTATCTTTCGGCGGAGGGCTACAATGTTATAGAAGCATACAACGGCAGAGAGGTGCTGGATATCCTTGCAAAGCAGGAGATTCACCTTGTCCTGATGGACGTTATGATGCCGGAAATGGACGGTATTGAGGCGACAGCGGAGCTCCGTAAAAAATACAATGTACCCGTAATTCTCATCACATCAAAGGGCGAGTATTACGATAAGGTACTCGGCTTGAATGTCGGAGCGGACGACTATATAACCAAGCCGTTTAATCCCGTTGAAGTGATTGCAAGGGCAAAGTCTCAGCTTCGCCGTTATCTTCAGCTCAGCGGAGGTTTCACTCCTGCGGAAAACTCTTTGAGGAACGGCGGAATCGTGCTAAATGACAACGCTAAAAAGGTTACTCTTGACGGCGAGGAAATAAACATTACTCCGACCGAATATTCAATTCTGAAGCTCTTTTTGGAGAACGTCGGCGCCGTGCTTTCTCCGCGTGAGATTTACCGAAAGGTATGGAGCGACGATGCCTACGGCACCGAGGGCACGGTTCTGGTTCATATAAGACACCTGAGAGAAAAAATTGAAATTGATCCAGCTAATCCGCGCTATATTGTGGCGGTGTACGGCCACGGATATAAAATGGAAAGGAGAAATTGAGATTGAGAATAAGACTCAAGACTCTTTCCGACAAAATCACCGCGGTAGTGATTTATCTGATATGTATGACCCTTGTTATTGCAATGTTTCTTGAGGTCAGCTATATGGCGGATTACGGACTGTATAACCGCGAGGGCGGCAAGGACTATGCCGTTACAAAGCTGATGAAGGAGCGCGTTGATAAAGAATACGGAAATATAATGGAGTATGTTTCTCTTTCGTTTGAAAAGGAAAAGGCAAAAGGCGATAAATCCAATGCGGAGCGTCTGAAAGAGCTCGAAAGCAGATATAACAGGAAAAATTCAAATCTTATTATATATGCCGAAAGCAACGACGGAAAATTCGAGCTTGACAACCTTGAAAAAGGCGAGAGCTTAGACCGAATCATTGCCGAAAAAAGGTTTTACCTTGAGACAGAAAGAACTACCAACTTCTATGAATTTGATACCGACGCTACCAAAACGGTCACGGTGAGGGTTCTCGTCCGCGACGAATTTACCGCCGACGATACATTCAGGCTGACGTACAACATAATTGAAATTGCAAACGTCCTGAAATACCCGATTATTGTTTTTATGCTCATCGCTTTGGTTGCCGCAATGGGAGTTTTGGCTGAATTGATGATGAGTCTTGAATATCATCCCGACAGAATGAGGTTCATTGACAAGATTCCGTTCGATATTTTTACAATTACCACGGTGGTAATGATCGGCTTCGACGTTTCAATGATCGTGCTGATGTCGGCGGACAAAACAAAGGAGGACGATATCGTTCTTTGGAACGCCGTGTGTGCGATACTTGCGTTCCTGGTGTTCTGTATTATGCTTGTTTACTTCCTGTCCCTTGCTGTCAGAATCAAGCAGGGTCATATTTACAGAAACACTCTTGTCTACAAGCTGATTGAGCGTGTGCGAAAAAGAAACGGCAAGGAAATGACGGACGGAAAATTAAAAATGCCCTACGTCGGCAAGCTGATTATAACAGTCGGCTTTGTCAGCGTGCTTGACCTTGTTCTGATAATTTTCAACTATGTCAGGTACATAACGCGCGGAACGGCATATAAATTTTCGGTTTTTGTCCTCATACAGGTTGCGATGGTGTTTGTTGTCGGCACGCTGTTCTTTTGCATTGCCATCAACTTCAACCGCCTCAGGGACAGCGGAAACAGACTTGCGAAGGGCGATTACGGTGAGAATCTTGACTCGCGCGTAATGTTCGGTGACTTCAAGGCAATCAATGATAATTTCATCACCATCAAGGACGATATGATAAAAGCCCTTGAGGAGAAAAACAAGAATGAAAAAATGCGAAGCGAACTGATCGCGAATATATCCCACGATATAAAATCGCCGCTGACTTCAATCATAAACTATACCGATATAATTCGCTCCGGCAGGTGCAGCGACGAGGAGCTAAACGATTACTATCAGATAATCAATAAGCAGTCCAAGCGGTTGACCGATCTTCTCCAAAACCTTATTGATGTTTCGCAAATCACGACAGGCTCTGTTGAGTTCGATATGGACAAGCTGAATTATAATATATTTATTTCACAGCTTGCCGATGCGTTTTCCGTTGCAATGGACGAAAAGAAGCTTGACCTTGATCTGCGTGTGCCGCAGGACGATGTTTATATTGTCGCGGACGGAATGAAGCTTTGGCGTGCGTTTGAAAATCTTTTCAGCAACGTTTGCAAATACGCAATGCCGGGAACGCGAGTTTATCTTTCGGTCGATGTGACGGACGGCAAGGTAAAAACGGAGCTGAAAAACATTTCGGAGAAAAAAATAAACTCGACGCCGCAGGAGCTTTTGGAAAGATTCAAGCGCGACGACGCGTCGAGACATACCGACGGAAACGGACTCGGACTCTCAATCGTCAAAAGTTTGACCGAGCTTCAGGGCGGCGAATTTGAAATTTCCGTTGACGGAGATCTTTTCAAGTCAATAATAATTTTTGATATTGCAGAATAACAGCACGGGGCTGTCGCATTTAGCGGCAGCCCCGTGTTTCAAGTTTTATAAAGTTTAAAGCTGACAGGACGTCATATCCTCAAAGGTTTCACGTCTGACGGCAACATATTCGCTGTCCTTCGTGAGCATAACCACGGGCGGCTTTGAAATCGCGTTGTAGTTGGAGGACATTGCGTAGTTGTAAGCTCCCGTTGTCAACACGGCAAGTATATCGCCGCGGTGGGCTTCGGGAATCGTGATGTTTTCCTGAATTAGGTCGCCGCTTTCACAGCAGCGTCCGGCGATCGTACACTCGTAGTCGGCAGGTGCGTTCATCCTGTTGGCAACGCAGACCGTGTATGCCGATTGATACAGAGCGTATCTCGGATTGTCGGGCATTCCGCCGTCGATGGACACATAGTTCTTGAAGCCGGGGATTTCTTTCTTTGCGCCGACAGTATAAAGAGTGATACCCGCGTCGGCAACGATACTGCGGCCGGGCTCCATAAGAATCTGCGGCATGGCAACGCCTTTAGCGGCACATTCCGCCTTGATTATGTCGGCGAGACTTTTTATGTTTGCCGAATAGTCGATTTCGGGGTCGCTTTCGACATAGCGGACTCCCATGCCACCGCCGAGGTTCAGCGTCTTTGCCTCGTAGCCGTAGTTTTTCTTCATTTTTGCGATGAAATCTATCATTATCTTTGCCGCATCGCTGAACGGTTCATATTCAAATATCTGCGAACCGATGTGGCAATGAAAACCGCGCAGTTCAATGTTTTTGAGGGAAAGCGCAAGCTCAACGAGCTTGTCCGCCTGTCCTGTTTCGATTGCTGTGCCGAACTTGGAATCGACTTTTCCCGTCGAAATTTTGGCGTGGGTGTGCGGATCAATGCCGGGGGTCAGACGGAGAAGAATTTTCTGTCTGATTCCTCTTTTCTCGGCGTGGTCGTCGATTGCATAAAGCTCATCGCTGTTGTCGCAGACAAAATATCCGATGGAGCTGTCCATTGCGTACTCAATGTCGGAATCGGTCTTGTTGTTGCCGTGGAAATAGGCTTTTTCAAGCGGAAATCCGACGCTTGCCGCCGTGTAAAGCTCGCCCGGAGAGACAACGTCGATACCCATTTCCTCTTCTTTCATTATTCTGTAAATCTGCCTGAAACAAAGTGATTTGCTGGCAAAAAGGGGAAGAGAGCCGCCGCCGAAAAACTCCGACATTGCCGTCTTGTATATGCGGCATTTTTCGCGGATCTTTTCCTCGTCCATAACATAAACAGGCGTGCCGTATTTTTTCGCAAGCTCAACCGTGTCGCGGCCTGCAAAGGTTAAATGTCCTTTTTCATTTATATTGAGATTGTCGCAAATCATTTTAAAAATCCTTTCGTGAGCGATGTGAGCTTAACCGATCAAAGCATGTGAGCTCTGATTTCCTGCCCGTCCATATCGGAGAGGAGAGTGGGAGCAATGTCAAAGACCGTTTTACAGCCCGACTCGCCGTTCTTGCGGAGCCTGTAGGCGGCTCTTGCGTATGCCGTGAGAACGCTTCCGGTAAATTCGGGATTTGATTCAAGCTTCAGGCTGTATTCAATGGTGTGCTTCGTTTCAAGGTCAAAGCCCGTGCGGCCGCTTCTGATTACGCTGCCGCCGTGAGGAATACCGCTGTGGCTGCGCTGAAGCTCCTCAAGCGATATGAAATTAACTGTTGTGTCATAGTCGGAGAAGTAGTTGGGCATAGTCTTGATTTCTTCTTCGATTCTTGCTTTGTCTGCACCGTCCTCGGCAACGACGTAGCACTCTCGTGTGTGCTTCTCCCTTGTTGTGAGCTCAGGATTTTCACCGCTGCGGACGCGTTCAACCGCGCTTTCGACCGGTACGGTGTATTGCCTTGCGTCAACAACACCGTCAATGCGGCGAATGGCGTCGGAATGACCCTGGCTTACTCCTCTGCCCCAGAAAGTGTAATCCTTGCCGTTCGGGAGAACAGCGTTCATATAAAGCCTGTTGAGCGAGAAAAGACCCGGATCCCAACCGACCGAGATTATCGCAATGTTGTTTCCCTCCTTTGCCTTTTCGTCAACATTGGCAAAGTGTTCGGGAATCCTTGCGTGGGTGTCAAAGCTGTCGATGACGCTGAAGTTTTCCGCAATCATCGGAGTTGTTACGGGCAAATCGGTTGCGCTTCCGCCGCAGTTGACGATGACGTCGATTTTGCCCTTGAAATCGGCGATGCTGTCAAAGCTGTATACGCCGGCTCCCTGTGCTTTTATCTTAACGGATTCGGGGTCTCTGCGTGTGAAAACGGCGACAAGCTCCATATCGGGAGCGTTTTTGACTGCCGCTTCAACACCCTTGCCGAGATTGCCGTATCCTGCGATTCCAATTCTGATCATAATAAGTATATCCTTTCTCTCGGTAAACAACCGTCAAAAATTATTCGGTCACAATGCTGTTCATATCATAAAGTCCGGCAGGCTTGCCGATGATGAATTTTGCCGCAGAAATGCCGCCCTCGGCAAAGAGGGCTCTGGAATGAGCCTCGTGCTTGAGGGTGATAGTCTGACTGTCGGTCGAGACGAGAACCTCATGTATGCCGACAATGTTTCCGCGTCTCACCGCGCTGATGCCGATTTCATCGCTTTCGCGCTTGCCGTTGCCGGAACGTCCGAGAACAAAGCGCGCGTTGCGGCGGATTTTCTTGATTTCGTTGGCTATCATCAGCGCCGTTCCGCTCGGAGCGTCGAGCTTGCGGTTGTGGTGAGTTTCAACGATTTCAATATCGGCGTCGGGCATTACCTCGGCTGTCCTTTTGGCAAGCTCAACGAGAAGAGCCACGCCGAGTGACATATTTGCCGAATGGAAAACCGCAATTTTCTCCGATGCTCTTTTGATGAGCTCCAGCTCGTCGTCGGTGTGTCCCGTCGTTGCGATAACGGTCGGAATACCGCGGCGCACGGCATAGTCGAGAAGCTCTGCGGTTCCAAGGTGGTTTGAAAAGTCGATTATAACATCAGCCTCGCCGTCAAAATCGTTTATGCTGCTGTAACAGCCGCTTTTGTCAGCCATCTTGTCAACTCTTGCCGCAATTTTCATATCGTCTGCGGCGTCCACGAGCTTCTCAACCTCGCAGCCCATTCTTCCGCAGGCGCCGTTTATCATTACTTTAATCATACGTTAAGTCCCTGCTCTCTCATGCATTGGAGAAGAACTGCCTTGTGAGCGTCCTCCATCGGTGTGAGCGGAAGTCTGAGATAATCCTCACAGTAGCCCATGGCAGCCATGGCAGCCTTGACGGGAATGGGGTTGACCTCGCTGAAAAGAGCCTTGATGAGTTTGAAATACTTGAACTGCATATCGAGCGCACCCTTGGTGTCTCCGTCAAAGAACTTCTTGCACATGAGGGAGGTCTCCTTCGGGAATACGTTGGAGAGAACGGAAATAACTCCCGAACCGCCGACGGAAAGGAGGGGTACAATCTCGTCGTCGTTGCCCGAATAGAGGTCAAGCCTGTCTCCGACAATCGACATTGTTTCAACAATCTTTGCAATGTTTCCGTTGGCTTCCTTGATGCCCTGAATCATCGGGTGATCGGCAAGGATGTCGTAGGTTGCAGGATCAATATTAACTCCGGTTCTGGAGGGTACGTTGTAAAGAATACAGGGCTTTGTGCTTGCGTCGGCGAGCGCCGTGTATGACTTGATAAGTCCGTTCTGAGTCGCCTTGTTGTAGTAGGGGGTAACAACGAGGACGGCATCATAGCCGATTTCGCAGGCAAACTTTGTAAGGTCGATTCCGTAGGCGATGTCGTTTGAGCCCGTGCCGGCAATCATGGGAACTCTGCCGTCCGCTCTCTCAACCGCAAACTGAAGAGCCTCGCGGTGCTCCTTGTCGCTGAGCGTCGAGCCCTCGCCCGACGTGCCGCAGATTACAAGGCCGTCAATTCCTTCGGCAATCTGCCAGTCGATAAGCTTACCGAAATTTTCATAGTCAACGCCGTTTTCGGTGAGAGGTGTGATGAGAGCGGTTGCCGCTCCTCTGAAGATACTGTTGTCTGTCATTTTTCAAAACTCCTTTTCTGATTCTGGCATCGCATATTTTTCGATAAAACAAAAGGGTAGCCGATTTGCATCGACTACCTTTAATTTCAAATTTCTCCGACGTTCCGCCGAACGTCAAAGTTGTTTCAGATAGCTCTCCGCAAAATAAGCGACAGTACGGCGGATATTATTCCGACATACCAGCACAGCCTTCAGCCTCGGCTGCCTTCGGCAACGGCTCCTTTCACAGATACCGTAAGTCCTGCGGGACCTTGAATAGTACCTGGTACTGATAGCTCGATGCGCCTCTACCATATAGGGATTAGTTTAATCCCTTATTTAATTTTCCACATCATAACACACAATATTGCAAAAATCAAGCCTTTTTTTATTATAAATCGACTTTTTCAAAATTTTTTGCACATTGCTTGTTTATCGGAATGAAAGAAAGCAAAAATACAGCGATTCCGACAATGAGAACGGGCAGTTGGTTCAGATGCCCGTTTGCTCCGAAGCCCTCCAGATAGTCGCCGATGACAGGAAAATGGTCAAGCGCCTCGGCAATTACGACATAAGCGGCAACGGCGGCAGACGCGACAAGGAATGAAACTCCGGCTTTGTAGGCTGTTTTGAAAAATTTAATAAGAAATACGGCGTTGAACAGCGTGAACATAATGAATACAAGACCGAAAAACGCCGGATTTGCTTCTATTCCTGCAAGATTTGAACCGTTCGGATTGATTTTTTGCGTGATAACGGCGAACGGAACGGAAAAAATAATCGAGAAAAGCTCAACTATCCACACAAACATAAGCTTGGCACGGACGGTATCTTTTTTTGAAACGGGGAGTATTGCATTGAAATACAGATCTTTGTTTTCTCTTGAGTTCATAAAGGCGAAGAATATGCCGAGCGTGACGTAGAAAAACGCTACATAATAAGGATAGCTCGGTATGAGCAGCATTATTCCGAAAAAGGCGAAAATATATGTCATCGGATGTGCCGAAAGCAAAAATTCTTTTTTAATCAAATACTTTGTCATCGTAATCCGTCCTTTCCAGGCTGACAATTATATCCTCAAGCGAACGGCGCTGTTCCCGAGAATCGGAATATTTGCTTATCATTTCCTCAATGGGCAGAGATTCCGCAACTTCGCCGTTTCTGATATACGTTATATGCGTGGCGCACTTCTCCAAATCGGAAATTATGTGAGTCGAGAAAAAGATTGCGCGCTCGCCGTTTTTCACAAGGCTTTTGAAAAGAGTGCAGATATCGTCGCGCGAAACGGGGTCCAGTCCGCTGGTCGGCTCGTCGAAAATGAGAAGTCTGGCTCCGTGGGAAAGCGCAAGAGCTATCATAAATTTAATCTTCATTCCCGTTGAAAGCTCGTCGGCGGTCTTGTGGTCGTCTATCGCAAAAAGATTTATATACTTGGCATACTTGCTTTCGTCCCAGCTCGCTGAATAGAAATCCTTGACCGTATTTTTTATAATGTACAGCTTTTTCTTGGGATAGAAATCGATTCCGCCGTGAACCACGCCGATGCTTGTTTTGCACTCGGTCTCGTTTTCAAAAACGTTTTTGCCGAGAATCTCAACCGTTCCGCTGTCGGCGTGAATCATGTTGAGCATCGCTTTGATAGCCGTGCTTTTTCCGGCTCCGTTTTTGCCGACGAAGCCCATTATCTGTCCGCTTTCAAGGCAGAAAGATACATCTTTCAGCTCAAATTCGGGATATTTTTTGCAAAGTCCGTCAACCCTCAGCAGTTCCATCTTTTTCACCTATCCCTTCAACTATCGAATGGACAATATCGTTGAGACATTCGGCTCTTTGGAGCGCAATGCCTCTGTCTATGTCGGCGAGAAGCACAAGCGAGTCGCCCGACGAGAGGGAAAACATATCTCTAACTTCTTTTGGAATTACGATCTGTCCCTTAGGACCGATTTTGACCGTTGCAATAAAGTTTCTGCTTCTGTCCATAATGCACCTCGATATACAAGTATTACTTTTCTTACTTGTTATACCACCACAATATTTTTTTGTCAATACTTTCACCGAATAAAAATTAAATGAGCTGACAAAACTATTTTTGATAAAAAGTTTGGAGGAGAAACAAATGAGCAATAAATCTGAAAACGGGAAGAAAAGCTGGTTAAACACCAAGGTGTTCTACGCTGTTGCAATGTCGCTTGTGATTGCCATTGTCGGCGTGGCGTCCGTTATATATAATCTTTCTAAGATAAGAAATGTGACGCCCGACGCAGGCGAAAAGACGGGCTATTACACGGCGCCGAACGAGGCAAAAAGCACGGCTGAGCACAAGGCGAATGTCACGGCTACCGGAATACCCGACGACCGCGACCGCACAACGTCAAAGACCGCCGAGAAGTCAACGGCAAACGACCTGAACCGTCCGTATACGGGCAAATTCCTTTTGCCGCTCAACTCGAATGTGACGAAGAATTACAGCGACGGAAATATGGTGTTTTCAAAGACGATGGGCGACTGGCGTGTTCACGACGGCATTGATATCAAGGGAAATGTGGGCGACAACGCGCTTGCCGTGCAGGACGGAAACGTGGACGAGGTGCACAACGACCCTATGTGGGGCGATGTAATTGTAATTCGCCACGGCAACGGCCTGACTGTAAAATACTGCGGCGTCAAATCGGAGCTGAAAAAGGATGCCAAGGTGCTTCAGGGTCAGATAATCGGAACCGTTGTGGAGATTCCGACCGAAAGTAAGGACGGAGTTCATATTCATCTTGAAACCGTCGTTGAGGACAAGAATGTTGACCCGTTAAAGGCGCTGAATTTGTTGACGGAAAGCGCAACGGCGGAATGATAACAGCAGCATTTTAATTTTTATCGGTGCGGTATAACGCTGTACGGTGATTTAATGCAGTCGCGTTGTGCCGCGAAATCGGCAAATAAATAAAGTAAAAGCTATAATTCACATTTCAGATAATTTCAAAATGATTGTGAATTATAGCTTTTATTGTTATTTTGTTTGCCGCTTGTGAAAGACGTTTTTACAGTCAAAGGGTGTTGAAAACTTGTTGTTTAGTCCGCAAATTTCTCAAATACAATTAAAAAACGGGATTTTAGACAAAAAGTGTGGAAAATTCTGTTGAAAATGTTGAAAACTCCGAATTTTCACTATGAAAGCCAAGCAGGAAAATATCTGCATAATATGCTTAAAGCTTGAAATCCTCCTCAGTAAAGCTGCCGATTCCGACCGGTTTGCGCGGAACTCTTTTCAGCGGGTCATATTTAAAACTGTGGCACGAGGAGTCAAGCTGTCTGATGCCCGTCTTGACACAGAGAACACACTCGCCGTCGGCGGAAATCATACCGTGTGAGCAGAGCTTGCACGCAGGAGAAATATCTTTACTGTTCAAAAGGCTTTTTCTCATTTCTATCCGTCCTTTCAAATGAATTTGTCCGTAAGTAATCGCTGATGATTACACTTTGATTAAATCAGCGTTCATATAAACATAATATCATATTTTTTTGTCGGTTGCAAGATTTATGTCGATAATGGTGAAACTGCCGAGCACGAGCATTGCGACCGACGCGGGTACGGAAACGGAATACGGTTTCACCGTTATGTTGGACACGGAGGCGAAAACCTGCACCTCGCAGGGGAAGAGCCTGAAAAGAATCCATGCAATCAGCAGAGCAACAAGGCAGTTGAGCACTCGCGAAAGCCAAAAGCTTTTCATCGGCATACCGATACTCTTTATGTACGGAAGAAGCTGAAGATGCACGGCGAAGCCAGACCAGCACAGAACCGGAGCGATAAAGAATACGGGGAGATTCACAGCGGCAAAGGAACAGCCGCTTGTCACCTCGGAAAGAAGAATAAGCACGTTGAACAGCGGACTGATTTTTGTAAGCTTTAGCAGAAAACGGCTGAAGCCCGAAAAAAGAAGTATCCAAGCGCAGACATTCAACATTGAGTCCGTGGCGCAGGCGACCGACTCCGTGAGGACGGAGGGATTGATTTTTGATTTAATTCTTTTGTCGGACAGCACGGTTTTCGGAGCGGCAAACCGCGAAAAAAATCCGATCAGCAGAGAAGCGACAACCTGAGACAGAAAAAGAAGAATACCGCATTTTTTACTGGACAGCATCGTTGCACCGACCGCACCGATTATAAATGCAGGTCCCGAATTGACGCAAAACCACAGCATTCTTTGCGCCTGCTTTTCTGTCAGTTCGCCGCTGTGGTAAAGCTGAGATATCATTTTTGCTCCGACGGGGAATCCGCCGATCAGGCTCATCAGGATAACACATGCCGAACAGCCGGGCAGACGAAATATTTTCTGTGTTGCAGGCGAAAGCTTATCTCCCAAGCCGGAGCTCACTCCCGAACGTACAAGGTAATCCGAAAGAATCATAAACGGAAAAAGTGACGGAATCACCGTGTTGCCGCAGAGGAAAAGTCCGTCTCTCACCCCGGCAACGGCATCAGACGGATTTGAAAAGAACAAAGCGACGCACACAACCGCGATAAGAGTAGGAAAAATCAGTTTTTTGTAATTATTCAAGCTCATCACCCGTAAATATATATGAGAGAAAAACTTTTGTTTATGATAGGGTGAGGAAATGGGTCGCAAGGATTACAGCCGATGCAGTACGCCGCTGGCGCACAGAATATGTGAAAAGCTTGAGCTGCCGGAAGATGTTGTCAGAAATTGCAGCCATATTGAGCTGGTCTCAAACTGCTGCGCGATGGTTGACGGCTGCAAGAGCGTTATGGAGTATGACGACACGGTAATCAAGCTGAACCTCGGTAAAAACAGCGTCAAGTTCACGGGAATCGGACTGACGATTAAATCGCTTTCCCTGGAGCAGGCAGTTATTGAGGGAAACATTATTTCAATGGAGTTTTGCGGGTGAGGGGCTATGCTTTTTAACTTTTTCAGGCTGATTTTCGGCTGTGTTTATTTTACGGCGTGCGGAGGCTTTGCCGAACGCTTCATAAACCTGTGCACCGCAAACGGAATACCCTTGTGGAGTATCAAAAAAAGACCGAGCGGACTGACCGCGTGCACAACAGTTTCGGGCTACAAAAAAATTAAGGCGTCGGCAAAAGCAAGCGGAATGACCGTCAGAATCAAAAAGAAAGTCGGCTTGCCGTTTGTGCTGCACAGGTATGAAAGCCACAGCGGACTTTTTGTCGGACTGGTCGCCGTGGTGCTGATTCTAACGTTGATGTCCAACCGAATATGGGTCGTGAATGTGCACGGAAACATGACTGTCAGCGACGAGAAAATCGAGCAGATTTTTTCCGACGCGGGACTGCACATAGGCGTGCGGAAGAACAGGTTTGACGCGAGCGACATCAATTCCGACGCGGTTCTGAGCATAGGCGAGCTTTCATGGGCGTCAATCAACATTGACGGTTCGGTTGCGGAGATTGAGGTCAGAGAGGCTCTCAAACGTCCCGAAGTTGAGCAGAGCTTCGGCACCTCAAACATAGTTGCGCGCAAGGACGGTCAGGTGGAGATAATCGAACCGTACAAGGGCTCGGCGGCGACAAAGGCGGGACAGACGGTTATGCAGGGCGGACTTCTTGTCAGCGGAGTCAGCCAGGTGAAAAACGGAATGTCGGTTTTTACCGATGCCGACGGATATGTGGTTGCACGCACAGTGATCAGAGTAGCCGTGCCGCTGAAAGAGAAAATCACCGCGCTTACCCCGAAGACAAAGAAAATTTTTTCGCTGTATTTTCTCGGCAGGGAGCTGTCGCTTTCACGGCGCAAGGAAGCCGATATCGTCTACCGTCACAGGGCATGGCTCTATATCCACGGGGTAAAGATGCCGTTCGGAGTTTTTTACACTCAGTACACGGATTTTGAGCAGCAGAACGAAGAACCCGATAAGCTCTTTTCGGAGCTTTCGGCAATGAACGAGTACGCGCTCAAAAGCTATAACGAAACCCTACATTCACAGATTATATCGCAAAAAACGGAGCTGAAAGACGGCACCGTAAAGGGCGAATATAATTGTTTTGAAAACATTTGTCAGAAAGTCGGCTTTGAAACGGAACTGACCGAGGAGGAAAGCGAAAAATAATTTCCGCAGATTGTAAAATTATCTTGTTGACACGGGAAATATATATTGATATAATATCACAAATGCTATAATGGGTAAGATTTGAATTTTATATAAGGAAATGATGAATATATGAGGAAAACCAAAATTATTTGTACAATCGGACCTGCGTGCAGGAACGAAGAAACGTTGATTGCAATGGTTAAGGCGGGAATGAATGTCGCGCGTCTGAACTTCTCGCACGGAAGCCATGCCGAGCACCTCGAAACAATAAAAACGCTTAAAAAGGTTCGTGAGGAGCTGAATGTTCCGCTTGCAATAATGCTTGACACAAAGGGTCCTGAGTACCGTATCAAGAGCTTCCGCGACGGTTCGGTGTTCCTCAAGGACGGCGACGAATTTACGTTTACGACCGATCAGATAATCGGCGATGAAAAGCGTGTGTCCGTCAGCTATGCAGGTCTTGCGGACGAGCTTGCCGTCGGCGATACGATTCTTTTGAACAACGCTTTGCTCAATTTCAAAGTAACCGCTATTGACGGTCATGATATTCATTGTAAGGTCGTCACGGGAGGCGAGCTTTCCAACAACAAGAGCATGAGCTTCCCCGGAAAGACTCTCAAGCAGGATTATATCAGCGAACAGGATCGTTCCGACATTGAGTTCGGCATCGAAAACGACGTTGATTTTATTGCGTGCTCCTTTGTTTCGTGCAAGCAGGATCTTCTCGATATAAAAAAGCTTCTGGGCGACAATGTTGACAAAATCGACCTTATAGCCAAGATTGAAAACCGCACGGGAATTGACAACATTGACGATATCTGCACCGAGTGCGACGGAATTATGATTGCGCGCGGCGATATGGGCGTTGAGATTCCGTTCGTTGAGCTTCCGATTATTCAAAAGGCTCTTATCACAAAGTGCCGCCTTCTCGGCAAAAGAGTTATCACCGCCACGGAAATGCTGGAGTCAATGATTCACAATCCGCGTCCGACCCGCGCCGAGACCTCCGATGTTGCCAACGCCGTGTATGACGGAACAAGTGCTGTCATGCTTTCGGGCGAAACCGCCGCCGGTAAATATCCTGTTGAAGCGGTTGACACGATGGCACGAATCGCTCTTCAAACGGAAAAGAATATAAACTATACAAAGCGCTTCGGCAACACCGAATTCAGAATCAAGAACCCGGTTGATGCGATATCCCATGCAACCTGCGGAATGGCGATAGACCTTGACGCAAAGGCGATTGCAGTCTGCACCCTTTCGGGAATGACAGCCCGTATGGTGTCCCGTTTCCGCTCGCCTGTGGACATAATGGGAATGACCGTTGACAAAAAGACGTGGCGCAAGCTGTCGATGTCGTGGGGAGTAACTCCCGTTCTCTGTGAAACTTTTGATTCCACGGACGTTCTTTTCTACGCCGCAAAGAACAGGGCGATATCGACTTTCGGGCTGAAATCGGGCGACCGAATTATCGTCACGGGCGGAATCACAAACGGTATATCGGGAAATACAAACCTTATCAAGGTTGAAACAGTAGCATAAAAAAGATGGTCTGTTGCCACGTCGGCGCAGACCATCCTGTTTTTATAGGTAATACCGTACATTTGGGGTGCTTAACAATTCCATTGGTGCTTTTTCATATCAACACAGCCGTTCGGCTTGAATGTGACACCCTCGTTTTCGAGCAATACACGCTGTTCGATCCAGCCGGGCGCCGTGCGTCCTGCGTGATTAACAACACGGTGACACGGATATTTGCCGTAAAACTCGGCTCGACTCAGTATTCTTCCGACGAGCCGCGCGTTTTTGTCGTGACCGGTTAGCCGCGCGATCTGACCGTAGCTGGCAACCTTGCCGCTCGGTATTTCCCCCACAACGGACAGAATTTCATATATCAAAAATTCATCGCAAACCGTTCCCACAGTCACAACCCCCTTTCTCGGCACTTTTCATAATGATAACAGGGAAAACAAAAAGTGTCAACGTGTTGCAAAAATCTTAAATTCGTGATATAAATTAAGTAAGCAAATACGCCACGTCGGAATTTCTTTCCACGACAAGGCAGATGTGCTGGAACAGATCCTGACCGAATATCCGCAGATCGAAGTGGTGCAGATTCAGTTCAACTATGTTGACTACAACGATCCGGGAGTGCAGAGTCGAGCCTGCTATGAGGTGTGCCGCAGGTTCAACAAGCCCGTCATTGTTATGGAACCTGTCAATGGCGGCAACCTTGTCAATCTGCCCGATGAAGCCAAGACCGTGTTCGACAAGCTTAACGGCGGAAGCTATGCAAGCTATGCGCTTCGCTTTGCCGCAGGCTTCCCCGGAATAATGATGGTTCTTTCCGGAATGAGCACAATGGAACAGATGGAGGACAATATCGGCTTTATGAAGGATTTTGTTCCCCTGAACACGGAGGAGCTTGAAGCAGTCAAAAGGGTGCAGGAGATATTCAGGTCAATGAATCTCATTCCGTGCACGGCGTGCCGCTATTGCACCGACGGCTGCCCGAAGCACATTTCGATACCGGATCTGTTTGCCGATATGAACGCCAAGCAGATATATCATGACTGGAACGCCGATTATTACTATTCAGATGTTCACACCTCCGAGGGACGCAGGGCTTCCGACTGCATAAAGTGCGGCAAATGTGAAAAATCCTGTCCCCAGCACCTCCCGATACGCAAGCTTCTTGAGGATGTGCCGAGGTGTTTGAAAAGGAACAGGAAGAGGCTTAAAAATATGAACAAGCAGGAAGTTTACGATTTTCTGAAATCGCGCAAAACAGAATTTGAAGTGACGGAGCACGCGGCGGTCTACAATATGGCGGAGCTTGCCGCGATAGATATTCCCTATCCCGAAGCGGACGCAAAAAATCTGTTTGTCCGTGACGATAAAAAGAAAAATTATTATCTCATTACGGTCAAGGGTGATAAACGCGTTAATTTAAAGGATTTTCGCGCAAAGAACGGAACGCGACCTCTGACTTTTGCCTCCGAAAACGATCTGATGGATATTCTGGGGCTGATTCCGGGTGCGGTGACACCTCTCGGAATCCTAAACGATACAGACCGCAGGGTCAGTCTTTTTCTTGACCGTTCGTTTTTGGACAAGCCGGGTCTTGTCGGTGTTCACCCGAACGACAACACCGCGACCGTTTGGCTGAAAACCGAGGATCTGATAAGTATTGTAAAGGATCACGGCAACGACGTCACTCTTGCGGATTTTTGAGGAACAGCAAATGGAAGAAGAAAAAAAGAAAAGATTTAATTTTTGGCTTCCGCCGAAGGATTACAAGCAATATTTTAAACCGAGTTCAGATAATTTTTACAGAAAGAATTACCCTGTGGAGTACACTCTGTTCTGTATTCTTGCAGTAATAGCTTTAATGGCTCCTTGCTTTATTTATCTGTTTTATTCCATTTCAATAGATCGTGAAGGAAATTATTGGATGGTATTGGGATTTATCGGCGGATTTATTTTTGAAATAGGACTTTTTAATTTTGCCGCAATATTGGTTAATCAGTATTTAGGACATCTTGTTTCAATCATATCTCTTGTTGCAGGTGCGGCACTTATGAAAATCAGCTTAGAATTTATGAAATAATATAATCTTTACTTTGTTGAAATGTTCCCGAAAGAGGAGGGCAACATTGAACGCGGCGTCAACATATAAATTGAAGCCATACATGATATATTCTTAAATTTGTTTTATTTCCGGGAGGTTATTTATGAAAGATTTTAGATTAAGACAGGTACACCTTGATTTCCATACTTCACCGCTCATTCCCGATGTGGGCGCAAGATTTGACAAAAAGGCATGGCAGGAAACGCTGAAACTGGGTCACGTTGATTCGATAACGGTTTTTTCAAAGTGCCATCACGGATATTCCTATCACCCGACAAAGGTCAACACAATGAATCCGACACTGAAATTTGACCTGCTCAAGGCTCAGCTTGAGGCGTGCGCGGAAATCGGAGTGCGTGCTCCCGTTTATATTTCCGCGGGCTTTGACGAAAAGGATGCGGTTGAGCATCATGATTGGCTGAGGGTCGATCCCTCAAATATCGGCAAGGAACCCGATTTCAGTCAACCGGGCTACCATTTAATGTGCTTCAATACGGCTTACCTTGACAAGCTCATTGCCGAGATCGAAGAGGTTATGGTCAATTACGACCCTTGCGAGATTTTCCTTGATATTGTCGGAGAACCGATGTGCTGCTGTGAAAAGTGCCGTGCGGATATGACCGCCGCAGGACTTGATTACAAAAAGACAGAGGATGTAGAAGCCTTCGGAAAGAAGGTATATCGCAACTATCTTGACAGGGTAGAGGAAGCGGTACACAAGCATAATCCGGAAACAATTATTTTCCAAAATTCGGGACACGTTTCAAAGGGCAGGCGTGATCTTATTGACACGATTGACTGCCTTGAGCTGGAGAGTCTCCCGACTGGCGGCTGGGGATACGACCATTTCCCGATGTCTGCGGCGTATGCGAGAACCCAGCGCGAAAGATTCCTCGGTATGACGGGTAAATTCCACAAGACGTGGGGCGAGTTCGGAGGATTCAAGCACCCTAATGCACTTCGCTATGAAGCGGCGCTTTCCCTTGCAGAGGGCGGCGGATGCTCAATCGGTGACCAGATGCATCCGGAGGGACTTCTCAACAAATCAACCTATGGCCTGATAGGCAAGGCTTATGCCGAAGTTGAAGCGAAAGAACCGTGGTGCAAGGGTGCCGAATACATTGCCGATATTGCCGTTCTTGCCGCAGAGTGCGTTAAAGGAAGAGACGAGGGCGGTTGGTACGATGCGGGCGCAAACCGTATCCTTCTCGAGACAAATCGGCTTTACAATTTCATCGACCTTGATGAGGATTTTACAAAATACAAAATGCTTATTCTTCCCGACGTTTGGAAATTTGACGAGCGACTTAAATCGAAGATAAACGATTACCTTGCACAGGGCGGCAAATTGCTTCTTTCGGGTGTTTCGGGTCTTGATGAGAACAATGAATTTTGCATTGATACAGGAGTTAAGTTTATCGGTGAAAATGAATTTAGACCGACATATTTTATTCCCGAATTTGATACCGTGAACGGCAAAACAGAGTATCTTATGCGTGCGGCAAACTACCGCTTTGATAATGTAGATGCCGAAATCGTCGCAAACGGACAGAATCCTTACTTTAACCGTACCGCGGAGCATTTTTGTTCCCACCAGCACGCTCCGAATGACAGGAGCCTTACCTATCCGACTGCCGCAATTAAGGGCAACATTGCATATATCGGCTGGGATATTTTCAGAGGCTATGCCGAAGATGGAGATTTCCACATTAAAGAGCTTGTCGCATACATTATCGAACGCCTTATGCACGGTGACTTTTCGATTGAAAGCTCAGTTCCCGACAAGGGCATCACCACTCTCTTTCAACAGGGCAACAGGAAGATAGTTCACCTCCTTTATGCTCACACAACGGTGCGCGGCAGGGACACGGAGGTAATTGAGGATATCGTTCCGCTTTATAATGTTGATGTCAGCGTAAAATGCGGCAAGCCCGAAAAGGTCATCCTTGTTCCGCAGAACGAAGAAATCGACTTCACCTACGCCGACGGCAAAACCTCATTCACCGTCCCCAAAGTCGAGATACATCAGATGGTTTCAATCGAGTGAGAAGTAATCGAGAATAATTTTGAGGAGAATGAAAATGACGGAGTTTGAGAAGATGCAAAGGGCAAAAATGTATATTGATAAGCTTGCAAACGGGATTGATCCGCTGACGGATGCCGAAATAATGTGCGACAGCACGCTTAACAATGTCCGTATCAGCAGGTGCTTTAATCGTTTCTGATATAGACAAAGCTTGTTGCACACCTTATTTACCATTGAAGATTTATACGGACTTAAAATCACCGAGTTAGATGGAGAGCTTTGTCTGCACTTAGACAAGGATATGGGTACAGACTACCTTACAATGTTTGATATGGTTACCACTTGGAAAGAACAGAAAGATATTTAAAGTCTTTATTTTTTACTGTTTTCAATTGCTTCATCAATAAGTTTATTAAGTTGCTTTGCTTGTGATGATGAAGTTATTGCACCAACAATTGGTTGACCTACAATATTTCCGTTTTTATCAACTACATATGTTGTTGGATATGAATAAAGACCTGAAGCAAATTTACCAGCCTCACTGTTTGAATCAAACCAAATATTTTTGTAGGTAATACCCTTTTTAGTCAAAACAGCCTTAGCCTCAGATATAGCAGTCTTGTCACCGTCAAGAGTAAATGAGTTAACACCTATAACGGTACCACCTTTTTCTGCAAGTTCGTTATTAAGCTTTTCCAAATCGCCAAGTTCACCTACACAAGGATTACAAGTAGTAAACCAAAAGTTAATAACAGTTACATTGTTAGATGAGAAGATGTCATCACTGTTAACATCATTTCCGTCAAGGTCCTTACCCTTAAAGCTTGGAAACTTAGTAAGTTTACTATTGTCACTTACCATACCTGCACTTTCAGCGTCAACACTTTCACCTTCGCTCGGCTTACTGCCACAGCCCGGATATTTTTGTTCTAAAATTGTGAGTTTACCCTCAATTTCTTTAATTTGATTTGCACCGGCTTTAAGAATTTTCAACTCATCTGCAGTGAAGTTATCTTTACCGTTTTCAATAGTATTGAGCAAAAAGTCGCCATAATTTGTTCCATCTTCAATCATAGGAGTGTCCTTATTTGCTGACATAAACACTTTTTCCCAAAGCTGTGAATTACTTGTAAAAATTTCATTTTCTTTTTGCATAAGCTTTTGATAAAGTGCAGTTGCGTCTTCTAAATCGCTTGGTTCACTTTCCATTAAATTTGAAATATCAGCAGTATTATTTGATTGAGATTTGTCATTATTTTTAGTTGTTGAACAAGCAACAAGGCTAAACATAAGCACTAAAACCATAAGTATAGTTAATATTTTTGATTTTTTCATAATTATTATTCCTCCGTTGTTATATCTTTTTTGCTATTTGTTTTAATATCTGTTTTATTATTTTCTTTTACAGTGTTGCAAAGTTTTTCAGGCATACCAAATCCGTAGTGAAAGCTTAGTGCATCAGTAGGACAAGCAGTTATACACTTACCACAACGAATACACTCAGTGCTGTTTGGTGTTTTTATTACATCAACATCCATTTTACACGCTCTTGCACATTTGCCACAAGACACGCATTTATGCTCATCAACCTTTATTCCAAGCAACGACACCTTGTTCATCAATGCATAAAAAGCACCGAGTGGACAAATCCACTTGCAAAACGGACGATAGAAAACCACACTCAGTACAACTACAATAATCAAAATAATAAGCTTTTGAATAAATTTATTTCCTAAAGCCGAGCGTATACCCTCATCAAGAGCAGACAATGGAATTGCACCCTCAAGCACACCCTGTGGGCATATATATTTACAAAAGAACGGGTCGCCCATTCCAACATCATTAACCACAAGTACAGGTAGCAATACAACCGTCAACAGCAAGATGATATATTTTAAATATGTTAAAGGCTTTAGTTTTTTTGTTGAAAGCTTTTTACACGGTATTTTATTAAGCAAATCTTGAAGCCAACCAAACGGACACAAAAAGCCACAAATAAATCGACCGAGCAACACGCCAAGCAAAATTAAAAATCCTGTTACATAATAGGAAAACTTAAATTTTGATGAGCCTACAACAGCCTGAAACGAGCCGATTGGACACGCACCTGACGCAGCAGGACAAGAGTAGCAATTTAGTCCCGGTACGCACACCGCCTTGCCATTGCCCTGATATATTCCACCTTTAAAAAAATTAGGTAAATGAATATTTGTCAAAAGCGTTGCACCTGCCTGAATACAAGTACGAAAACGGCTTACAAGCTTTGAAACATTCTTTTTTTTATCCAATTCCAATACACTCCAAGCATATTCTTATTGCTTTGCTAAGCACAGTGTCTGCCTCACCACGCATTGCTCCATAGCACAGCATAACCACTCCGGCAACAAGGAAACCGATTTGAGATATTGCTTTTTTTACTTTGAACAATTTAACCACTCCCTTCATTTTTCGCCTTATTATATCACGAACGATATAAAATCCTTGTTAAGAAAAAATTTTAACAAAGATTTTATTTTTTTGTGTTATAATCTATAATAAAGATATTTTACCAATAATAAATGTGCTAGGAGATATTTATGCATATTTTAGTTGTTGAAGACGAGGTTGCTCTTTGTGACACAATCGTAAGAAGTCTTAAGCGTCTTGCTTACAGTGTTGATTATTGCTATGACGGTCAAAAGGCATTAGATATGCTTAGTGTTGAAAGCTTCGACCTTGTTGTGCTCGATTTAAACCTACCTAATGTTGACGGAATGACTGTATTGAAAGCTCTGAGGCAAACAGACATTGACACAAAGGTTTTAATTTTATCGGCTCGTTGTGAGGTTGCAGACAAGGTTTTAGGATTAGATGAAGGTGCAAATGATTATTTAACAAAACCATTTCACTTAGATGAACTTTCGGCAAGAATACGAAACCTTACCCTTAGAAAGTTTACTCAAAACGATATTGTTTTAAAATGTTCAAATCTTTCATTTAACACAAAAACACGCAAAGCAGATGTAAATGATGAAGAATTATCTTTAACTCGCAAGGAAACAGGAATACTTGAATATCTAATGTTAAATCAAGGCAGACCTGTAAGTCAAGAGGAATTGATTGAACACGTATGGGACAGCAGTGTTGACAATTTCAGCAACTCAATAAGAGTGCACATTTCATCATTAAGAAAAAAGCTTCGTAATGCATTAGGCTATGACCCTATTCACAACCGTATAGGCGAGGGTTATGTAATGGAGGAGAAAAAATGAAAAAACTTTCTTTACAATGGCGAATAACCTTAATGACCACAGTTTTAATTTGCATAACTTGTGTGCTAATGAATTGTTTAATCGGTTATTCAGGCAAACGATATATGGATTCAATAGGAAACGGAATATCAGCATATAGTGAAATTGATAAAGGAAAACCGAGTTCATTTAATCCGGAAAGTAAAAATCTCGACCGTGAGCTTACCATTATTGTCAGTGGTGCACAAGCTTCATTCAATACTACTAATTGGTACATAACAATTGCCGTAAGCGTACTTGGTGGTATACTTGCATATTTTGTCAGTGGTCGTGCTTTAAAGTCGCTAAAAAGTTTTGCCTCTCAAATAGAGAAGGTACAGCCCAACAATTTGGCAGATATGAAAATAAGCGACGATGTTTTGCCGGAATTTAAACAGTTTTGTCAATCATTTAACAATATGCTTGACCGACTCGACAATGGTTTTACTGCTCAACGGCAATTCACAGGAAATGCAGCGCACGAGTTAAGAACACCACTTGCCTTAACTCAAGCACAAATTGATCTTTTTTCTGTTGAACACCCAAATATGAGCAACGATACAGCAGAATTTCTTGCACTGCTACAAGAGCAAAACGAAAGAATGTCACAAATGACAAAAACTCTGCTTGAAATGAGTGAGCTTCGTACAGTTGAGTGCAAAGATACAATAGAAATTGCCCCTATGATTGAAGAAATATTTACCGACCTTGCTCCCCTTGCAGAAAAAAAGAATATTCGCCTTGAATACAACGGCAATGGTGTGATGATAGGCAGTGACACCTTAATTTATCGTTTACTATTTAATTTAACTGAAAACGCAATACGCTACAACAAAGAAAACACTTCTGTAATTATAACTGTTGACGAAAAGAATAATCAGCTTTATATACGAGTTAAAGATAACGGTTATGGTATACCCGAGCAGTACAGAGAAAGTATCTTTCAACCATTTTTCCGTGTTGATAAATCTCGTAGCAGAGCATACGGCGGTGTAGGTCTTGGACTATCACTTGTATGGGAAATTGTACTTTTGCACAACGGTACGGTAAAAGCTGAAAAAAGCGACAAAAATGGAACAGTAATGCTTGTAACACTTCCCAAAAAAACAAACAAATAATTGATTATTAAGTATTATATAAATGTTTTAGATAAATTTGATATAAATATTATTTGTTACTTAATGAGTTTTTTAGTTGGGATTTATTATTGAAATAGCAATTTAAAGTTAGAAAGATTATTTTTCAATTGGCGATTTCCAATTTAATTATATATTAAATATAATGAGAGCTATCGGACTTGATGTCTGATAGCTCTTAGTTTTTATGTTAATATTATATTGTTGCCAAAATGTTGCCATTTTGAGTTGCAAAACTCCCGAACACCTTGTAAATAGGGCGTTTATCGAGATTGCGGAGTTATTCCCACTCGACTTTTCCTAACTAATTTTGTTTAGAAATTATTCTCTGCCGAGTATGTAAATCCTTTGATTATT
>CAKSHH010000002.1 GCA_934456435.1 uncultured Eubacteriales bacterium | reverse complement strand
TGGGATTCGAACCCACGGTACGTTGCCGTACGACGGTTTTCAAGACCGTTCCGTTATAACCACTTCGGTATCTCTCCTAATGCTCGGATATTTTATCATAATTTAAGCTTTATGTCAATACAAAAATTGAAAATTTAGTATAGACTTTTTTCCGCCGTTATTATATAATCAAACCACACTTTCGGCACGGAGGAACAATCATGGTAGGTCTCGGCACAATAATCAATTCTGCGGCGATAATTCTCGGCGGAATATTCGGTCACTTTTTCGGAAAATTTCTCAAGGAGAGATATCAGGAAACACTCTTGAGAGCCTGCGGTATATGTGTCCTCTTTATCGGCATAGCCGGAGCGATGGAGGGTATGCTGAAAATTTCGGGCACCTCCGTGTCTTCGGGCAAGTCGATGTTTGTTGTCATAAGCATTGCCCTGGGCGCGCTGATCGGCGAAATACTGAACATTGAGCATTGGTTTGAGCGGTTCGGCGAGTGGCTGAAAATCAAAACGGGCAACGCAAAAGACAAAACCTTTGTTGACGGATTTGTCACGGCTTCGCTGACCGTCTGCATCGGTGCAATGGCGGTAGTCGGTTCGATCCGCGACGGACTCACCGGTGATTATTCCGTGCTTGTGACCAAGGCGATACTTGACTTTGTTATCATAATTGTAATGACCTGCTCGCTCGGAAAAGGCTGTGCGTTTTCCGCCATTCCTGTTGCCGTTTTTCAGGGTGTTATAACCGCCCTCGCAAGACTGATAAAGCCGCTGATGACCGACGCGGCACTCGCAAATCTTTCTCTTGTCGGCTCAATTCTGATTTTCTGCGTCGGGCTCAACACGGTTTGGGACAAGAGAATAAAGGTTGCCAACCTGCTCCCCTCTCTTATTATTGCAGTTGCGATAGCGTTTATCCCGGTCAATATTTAATCAACAATTACAAATTAAGCCGTCCCCCGTGTTTTTATGGCACGGGGGATTTTTTAGCAAATTGTATAATTTTTTCATAAAACGCTTGATTTATTTTCCGAAATAAGTTATAAAATAAGTAAGGAATCTTGCATTTAGCAACAGTCGGTAAATTTCAGTGCTTTTATCGGCAGTTACCTGTTCTTTGTAACATCGGGATTCCGAAAAGGAGGGGCAATTCCCCTTTAAAATAAACGTAAAGGAGAAAAACTATGAAAAAAGCACTCAGCATTTTGCTCGCGGTTATCATGATGTGTTCATTCTCAATGATCGCATTCGCCGCCAACCCCGCCATCACACTCGGCGAGGAGTACACAGTCAAAACAGGGGAAGAAAGTCTGGAGTATTCATTCACTCCGTCGGAGGACGGAATGTACAAGCTCAGCGCAAAGATTCTTGTCGACGGCAAGAAGTCTGCCAACGCGGATATCGAAGTATTGTCAGGCGAGGATCGCTATATGTCCATAAATCTGTTCTATATGGATTTTTCGGATCTCGGTATTGATTTTGATCCTGATTTTGATCTCAGCTTTTTCAGCAATAGCGAAGACAGCGATTGCTTCATGGCAAAGAGCGGAACAGAGCTGACCGTCAGAATCAGTAACGATGCCATTTCTTTCGGAGAAGAAGAATACCGTATACCCGATTCAACAGTCATTTTCAGCATCACAAAGGTTGACAATCTTCGTGAAATCAAGATGGGCGAATCCTACAAGGTGAACGGAACCGACGGCGAGGGTGAATATTTCATCCTCAAGCCCACCGAGGACGGCGTATATAACATCTGGTCTTACGGCTGCTCCGAGATATCCGTAATGACCTTGGACGGAAAAATTGAAGGCGACTATGTTTCCGATGATCTTCCTGTTGACTTTACATTTGAAGCAAAGGCCGGTGAAATGTACGGCATCTACGCGGAGTCTGTCTCGTATGCAGAGGGCGAGCGTCAAGCCGAACCGATTTTCCACGTTGTTGACGCAACAACAATTACCGCCGACGTAATTGAGATGGATGATATTACCGTTGTACGCGGATCAGACGGATATGCTTTTGCGACAATATATCCTGCCGGTGCAAGATACAACTGTAAAAACCTTGAGGTTAAAGTTGAAAACGAAAAGATAGCATCCGCGGAATACGACGCCGAATTTGATATGATCGTTATTCACGGAAAGCGCATCGGCAAAACAACTCTCACCGTAACGGAACCGATTTCGGGTGCTTCAACAGAGGTTGAGGTCAGGGTAATCTCTAAAACGGCTGACTTCCTCAGCAGAATTTTATTGTATATCGCCATCCTTTTCGGACGAATTTTCGGTAGATAAACGCAACACCATAATATAAAAGAAACAGGCGGTCGTAACCGCCTGTTTCTTTTATACTCTATTATTTTCCGCTGTCGCCGTAGTTTGAAAGAACTCGCGCGGAGGGGTCGTTTACGTCGCAGCCCTCCCAGCTCTTGTTCGGCATCCAAAAATCAACTATCATCTGTGACTGACCCGGATAATACTTCTCAAAGATCTCTCTGTAAAGCAAAGATTCCTTTGTGAACGGCTTTGCGTGACTGTACTTTTCGCAATTCTCGGCGAACTCCTCATCCGTGTAGTATGTGCTTGCAAACTCCTTGAGGTAGTCAACCATTGAGTGACCTACCGCGTCGGAAAATGCCGCTTTTTCACGGTAAAGAATGTCGTGGGGAAGATAGTCGCCCTCAAAAGCGTGGCGGAGAAGATATTTGCCCTTGCCGTACTTATTGAGCTTCTTTTCGGGATCGACGGACATCACATACTTAACAAAATCGAGATCACCAAACGGAACACGGGCTTCAAGGCTGTTGACCGAAATACAGCGGTCGGCACGCAGAACATCATACATGTGAAGCTCGCGGATTCTCTTCTGCGACTCTTTCTGGAACTCCTCGGCAGACGGAGCAAAATCCGTGTACTTGTAGCCGAAAAGCTCATCGGAGATTTCACCCGTCAGAAGAACACGAATATCCGTGTTTTCGTGAATCCATTTGCAAAGCAGATACATACCCATCGAAGCGCGGATAGTGGTGATATCGAATGTTCCGAGCAGGTGGATAACATCGTCAAGCGAATCGAGGACCTGCTGTTTCGTCATAATAACCTCGGTGTGGTCGCTGCCGATATAATCGGCAACCTGCTTTGCATATTTGAGGTCGATAGCATCCTCGCTCATACCGATTGCAAATGTACGAATCGGCTTGTCACTCTTTTTCTGAGCAATTGCACATACAAGCGAAGAATCTAAGCCGCCCGAAAGCAGGAATCCGACCTTCGCGTCTGCGACAAGTCTTTTTTCAACGCCCGCAACAAGCTTATCGTGAATTTTTGAGCATATTTCGTCAAGCGAATCGTAGCTCACCTCATCAACCGCGGCAATGTCACGGTAACAATGGAACTCGCCGCCCTTGTAGTAGTGTCCCGGAGGGAACGGCATAATGTCCTTGCACATTCCGACAAGGTTCTTTGCTTCGCTCGCGAAAACGATCGTACCCTTTTCGTCATGGCCGTAATAAAGAGGTCTGATGCCGATCGGATCTCTTGCGGCGATATACTCGTCCGCCTCTGCGTCATAGATTATCATCGCAAATTCAGCGTCCAGCATCTTGAACATATCGACGCCGTACTCGCGGTACATCGGCAAGATAATCTCGCAGTCCGAGCCGCTCTTGAATGTGTATTTCTTGCTCAGCTCTTCCTTAGTCTTTTCAAATCCGTAAAGCTCGCCGTTGCATATCGCATAGCTTCCGTCAAGCTCAAACGGCTGCATTCCTTCGGGAGTAAGTCCCATAATAGAAAGACGGTGAAAGCCCAGAAGTCCCCTGCCCGTATCAACGATACGGCTGTCGTCGGGACCTCTTGACACCGTCTTGTCAAATCCTTTTTTAAATTCAGCAAAATCGTCACAGCTGTCGCAGTAACCCATAATTGAACACATAATAAAATCCTCCGTGATTTTTTTCAGCATAGAATAGGGCAGGTGCCGTAACCCGCTGTGCCACCTATTTTTGTTCTTTGGAATCTCTGTCAAGATTCTGTTGCTTTAACGGTCAACCTCCGTCTCACCTACTCAAAAATCTTTCGGATCGAAGCTCGCCGAATGTTATTCCGACAGTTTCCGCTGCGCGGCTTCCACCGTTCCGCGCTCTCTGAAAGTGAACCTCTGCCGTACTTCTTCCGGCTCAAACGCCTTTGTTTTTATTTATTGCTTATCAATTATCAGCTTGGTATCCGTTCGGGACTGTCACGTTAAGCGGCAGTCCCAAGATACCGAGAAAGGATAAATCAATAAGAAGCTGTTTATTTTACGCCGAAGAGGAGATCGCCGTAGGTCGGGAACGGCCAGTAGCTCTCTGCCGTGATCGTCTCCGCCTCATCACAGGCGATACGAAGAACGGACATCTTCGGAATTACATCATCACGGATAGCCTCGGAGGCCTCGGTGATGTCCTTGATAGTGTTGTACTTAACAAGCGAAAGCTCAAGCGCACCTGTTGCCGCGTCCATTTCGTCAACGAGTACGGAAAGCTTTTTGAGCATCTCCTCCTCATACTTGACGGAAATTCCGGGAACGGAGTTCTTCTTTGCGCTGTAAGCCGACGCAATGTCGGAAACATACTTTTCAACCGCAGGAATAATCTCTTTTCTTGCCATATCAACCATTGTCAGACCCTCAATGTTTACGGTCTTGCAATAGTTTTCAAGGGTGATTTCATAACGTGATACAAGCTCGGCAGGTGAGAAAATCTTGTGTGCCGTGAGCATATCGACGTTCTTCTTCTCAAGCAGGGTCGGAAGTGCATCGGGAGTTGTGCGGAGGTTGAGAAGTCCTCTCTTCTCCGTTGCCTCTTTGATCCATGCGTCATCGTAACCGTTGCCGTTGAATATGATTCTCTTGTGATCCTTGATGGTCTTCTTGATCATATCGTGGAGAGCTGTTTCAAAATCATCAACTCCCTCAAGACGGTCGGCATAAGTTTTAAGGCTCTCGGCAACTGCGGCGTTGAGCATAATGTTCGTGCAGGCAATGCTGTTTGCCGATCCGAGCATACGGAACTCAAACTTGTTGCCGGTGAAAGCAAACGGTGAAGTACGGTTTCTGTCCGTCGTGTCGCGGAAGAACTTGGGAAGAACGTGAACGCCGAGCTTCATAACGGTCTTTTCAGCTCCGTTGTACGGCGCATCGGTTTCAATGGCTTCAAGAACCTCCGTAAGCTCGTCACCGAGGAATACGGAAACGACTGCCGGAGGAGCCTCGTTAGCACCGAGACGATGATCGTTGCCTGCTGATGCAACGGAGAGACGCAGAAGGTCCTGATAATCATCTACCGCTTTGATGACTGCGCAGAGGAAAAGCAAGAATTGTGCATTTTCATAAGGGGTTTCACCGGGAGTGAGGAGATTAACACCGGTGTCCGTGGCCATAGACCAGTTGTTATGCTTTCCGCTGCCGTTTACACCTGCGAACGGCTTTTCGTGAAGGAGACAAACAAGACCGTGTTTTGCGGCGACCTTCTGCATGATCTCCATTGTAAGCTGGTTGTGATCAGTAGCAATGTTGGTGGTTGTATAAATCGGTGCAAGCTCGTGCTGAGCGGGAGCAACCTCATTGTGCTCCGTCTTTGCAAGGATACCGAGCTTCCAGAGCTCTTCGTTGAGGTCTGCCATATATTCGGCAACTCTCGGCTTGATAACGCCGAAATAGTGATCGTCCATTTCCTGACCCTTGGGCGGCTTTGCACCGAAAAGAGTTCTGCCGGTAAACTTAAGATCCTTGCGCTTCTCATACATTTCCTTGTCAACAAGGAAGTATTCCTGTTCCGGACCTACCGAGGTGCGGACACACTTTACGTCCTCGTTGCCGAAGAGCTTGAGGATTCTCATTGCCTGCTTGTTGAGCGCCTGCATTGAACGCAGAAGCGGAGTTTTCTTGTCAAGAGCCTCGCCGCCGTAAGAACAGAAAGCGGTGGGAATGCAAAGGGTGTTGCCCTTGATGAATGCGTATGAAGTCGGATCCCATGCGGTATAGCCTCTTGCCTCAAAGGTTGCGCGAAGTCCGCCTGAGGGGAACGACGATGCATCGGGCTCGCCCTTAATGAGCTCCTTGCCCGAAAATTCCATAATTACTCTGCCGTCGGGAGCGGGAGAAATGAAGCTGTCGTGCTTCTCGGCGGTGATTCCCGTAAGCGGCTGGAACCAATGGGTAAAATGAGTTGCGCCGTGTGCAACCGCCCAGTCTTTCATTGCTTCTGCGACTGCATTTGCCACGTCGGGATTAAGGCTTCTGCCCTCATCAATGGTTCTCTTGAGAGAACGGTAAACGTCTGTTGACAAATTCGCTTTCATCACCCTGTCATCAAAAACGAGACATCCGAAATATTCCGGTACGGTTTTCATAGCTAACACTCCTTTTAAAATTTTTAAAAATTAAAAACGAGACAATGATTCTTGATAAGCTCAAGAGACCCCATTGCCTCGTTAAATATACTGTTTAAATGTTCAAATTGAATTTATTGCTCAAAGTGCGTTGATTTCAACGCAGGGCGGTGCAGACATACGTCTGTATTTCAAGCCGTCCTAACAAAGCAAGCGACGTGCAAACCTTTTGAACAAACTGTTCAGAGTGCGTCGAATGCAAGGAAGAACAACGCAGACATACACAGGTATTTCAAGTTGTTCTGACGCCGCAGGCGGCGTGCTATGGACAATTTAAGTAAAAAAGGCGTCAGAGAGCTTCATTACTCTCAGACGCCTTTGCCTTTATGCCAGTCATTATAACGCAAAAAATAATTTTGTCAACCCCTTTTTTAAAAATTTTTCATTTAATTAAGTTTCATAAAAAAATTCAAGAAAACCCCTCAGTCACGACCAAGGTCGTGCCAGCTCCCCTAAATGGGAGCCTATATATTTTCTGCTGACTTTTCGCCTCCATCTGATGAGGGAGGTGGCACGGCGAAGCCGTGACGGAGGAAGAGAAAATAAGTTTCATCAGATTTCTCGGTGTGATGTGGGTATCACACCCTACGATTTAGGCTTTATCAATGCTTGTCATAGGGCACGATGCCCACATTGTGCCGCAAAGTCAGCAGGAACCGGCCAAGGCTTCCCCCCTGATGGGGTAAAGGAAATTTCATCAAACCTCAACACCCTCACTCACGGTTCATCTTTAAAGTAATCTTCGAGATAATTATATGTGTTTGCGGTCGGGATTGTTCCTGCGTCGGAATACTGCGCCGATATGTCGAACCATTGCTGTGAGCTTTCGTCGGTACGCGAAAGCAGAACCCTTGAAATCAGCCTGCCGGAGGAATATGTATATTTTACAACCCTGTCCTGATCGCCCGAATCCCTTATTGCGATAACAACTCCCCAGCCGTTCTGCGCCGCGCCGACTGTCGAATGCCCGGCAAAATCTATCATTGTCCCGATATGATCCGCCTCGCCTGTCACGACGTTAAAACGATAAACATATATATCGCGGAAAGAGGCGGTGGAAACGCGGATATCCCATATTAGAAGCTCCGGCAGTCCGTCGCTGTCAAAGTCATACAGAGCGTATGTTGGGAGAGTGTCTGCTCGCGAATTGTCGTAATGATAGATTTTTTCAATCAGCCTGAGCTTGTACGCTTTGAGAATTTCGTCTGCCAATCCGCCCTGCGGCTCGGTATAAAAGCCGCCGTAGGTATTCAACGGACGCCTTTCCGAACACGCACAGAGAAACACCATCAAAAGTATCATCAGCATAAACACTATATTTTTCATCGTCTTATCCCTTTTCCCCTCTTTGGCATATTACTATATATCTATTAAAGGCAATATAAATAAATACACAAGAAATTCGGACAAAATTTTCGGCGGTTTTGAGAATCGACACAATCTCAATGTCATTGACAAACTTCGTATTGTGTGCTAAAATGCCATATCAGTGAGCAAAGGCGTTCATTTCGGCAAGGGTATTTTCGCCCCTGTCGGAATGAGCGCCTTTTCTTTTATTTGCAAACTGTTTGCTTAAATGCAGAAAATGCAAAAAATTTTTATTCAGGTACTTTAAATTGAAACCGGGGATGTGATATAATATTATATTGTAATTACTCAATAACTACGGCACAACAGAAGCAGCGGTCAAACATCGCTGTGACATCTAACTTAAAAAGGCAGGTAGTTCTATGAAATACTCATCAGACGAGATAATGCAGTATATCAAAGAGGAGGACGTCAAATTTATTCGTCTTGCCTTTACCGATATCTACGGAAAGCAGAAGAACATATCCATCATGCCCGATGAACTTGAAAGAGCTTTCAGCTACGGAATAGCCATTGATGCCTCGGCAATTGCCGGATTCGGCTGTGACGTTCATTCCGACCTTCTTCTGCACCCCGATCCGTCTACGCTCGCCATTCTCCCCTGGAGACCCGAACACGGAAGAGTCGTCAGAATGTTCTGCGCCATAACTCACCTGGACGGAACACCGTTCCACTCCGACACGCGTTCCATCCTGAAGCAGGCAATTGATGACGCGAAAAAAGAAGGAATCAGCTTCGCGTTCGGTCCCGAAATGGAATTTTACCTTTTCACCTGTGATGAATACGGCAAGCCTACTTCCAATCCATACGACAACGCGGGATATATGGACATTGCTCCGGACGACAAGGGCGAAAACATACGCCGCGAGGTTTGTCTCATGCTTGAGAGAATGGGAATCAGACCCGAAAGCTCCCACCACGAAGAGGGACCCGGTCAGAATGAAATTGATTTCAGATATTCCGAACCGCTTACGGCGGCGGACAATGCGATAACATTCCGAGCGGTTGTCAACACGATTGCCGCGCGAAGCGGACTTTGCGCCGATTTCTCGCCCAAGCCGCTTGAATCGGCTCCCGGCAACGGAATGCACATAAACTTTTCCGCAAGAGCCGACGACGGCCGTGAAATTATGCCGAACGTCATTGCAGGAATCCTTGAACGTATATGCGAAATGACCGCATTCCTCAACACGACGACGGGCTCATACAAACGCTTCGGAAGCAACAAGGCTCCGAAATACGTTTCATGGTCAAGCGAAAACAGATCACAGCTTGTCAGAATACCTGCGGCGCTCGGTGAATACAGGCGTGCAGAGCTTCGTTCCCCCGATCCGCTTTGTAATCCCTATCTCGCGTTCGCCTTGCTGATATGGGCAGGACTTGACGGAATCAAAAATAATTCTCAGCTTCCCGAAATGGCGGATATAAACCTTTTCAATGCGCCGGAGGAAGTTACCAAGAAATTCGCAACGCTGCCATGCGACCTTTTCAGCGCATCCAAAGCGGCAGCGGAAAGCGAATTTATTAAAAAACATTTACCTGAATCAATAATAGAAAACTACTGCAAATAAAACTTATAGGGAGGGAGCCGAATGGACCTTACGGAACACGTTTACAGCGTCTTGATAGTATCATCGTCCGAAAAATTCGTCAGACCCATGCTCGACCTTCTTCCCGAAAAGATGTTTAATCCCGTTGTTACCGCTTCGGACGTTGCTCAGGCAAGGAGAAAACTGCTGGAAAACGAGTTTGATATTGTACTGATAAACACCCCCCTGCGCGACGAGTTCGGCACAAGACTTGCTTTTGATATATGTCAAAAGAGCAGCGCAGGAGTTTTGCTTTTCGTCAAAGCGGAGCACTACCCGGACATTACCGCAAAGGTTATGCCCTACGGCGTTCTTACGATTTCAAAGCCGACCTCACCGTCGATGATTATGCAGTCGATGCAAATGCTGTGCTCAACGAGAGAACGTCTGCGAATCATGGAAAAGAAAAACGCCTCGGTCGAAGAAAAGATTGAGGAAATAAGAATCGTAAACAGGGCTAAATGCCTTTTGATCGAACAGCTTAAGATGACAGAGCCCGAAGCGCACAGATACATAGAAAAACAAGCTATGGACAGGTGCGTCACACGGCGGACTATTGCGGAAAACATTATTTTGACTTACAAATAAACGGAGGGATAATTTATGACAAAGTACATTTTTGTAACCGGCGGAGTTGTTTCCGGACTCGGCAAAGGTATTACTGCGGCATCTCTCGGACGTCTTTTGAAGGCGCGCGGACTCAAGGTTGCCGCTCAGAAGCTTGACCCGTACATAAACGTTGATCCCGGCACAATGAGCCCCTATCAGCACGGCGAGGTTTATGTCACAGAGGACGGCGCGGAAACCGACCTCGACCTCGGTCACTATGAAAGATTTATCGACGAGGATCTTAACAAATACTCGAACCTCACCACAGGTAAGGTTTACTGGAACGTGCTCAACAAAGAGCGCCGCGGCGAATATCTCGGCTCGACGGTTCAGGTAATTCCGCACATCACCAATGAAATCAAGGACTTCGTCTACCGTGTCGGCAAGAAGACCGACGCCGACGTTGTTATCACGGAAATCGGCGGCACCATCGGCGACATCGAAAGTCAGCCGTTCCTGGAGGCAGTCAGACAGATCTCACTTGAAGTCGGCAAGGAAAACAGTCTCTTCATCCATGTTACCCTCGTGCCGTTCCTCAGGGGATCGGACGAACACAAATCAAAGCCGACACAGCACTCCGTCAAGGAGCTTCAGGGCATGGGTATCCGTCCCGACATCATTGTTCTTCGCTGTGACGAACCGCTTGAGGATTCGATATTCAAGAAGATTTCAATGTTCTGCAACGTTAAGCCGGACTGCGTAATCGAAAACATAACTATCCCCTATCTCTATGAAGCGCCGCTCATGCTCGAAAAGGCAAACTTTTCCTCCGTTGTATGCCGCGAGCTTAAAATCGACGCTCCCGATCCCGATCTCACGGAGTGGACAAGCCTCTGTGAGAGAATCAGAAACCGTAAAAACACGGTTCACATCGGACTTGTCGGCAAATACGTTCAGCTTCACGACGCTTACCTTTCCGTTGCCGAAGCAATGCGTCACGCCGGCTATACGCTCAACACACACATTGACATAAACTGGATAGATTCCGAGCAGCTCACCAAGGATACATACGAAGAAAAGCTCAGCGGACTTGACGGAATCATCGTTCCCGGCGGATTCGGCGGACGCGGAATTGAGGGTATGATTCTCGCCGCAAAGTATGCCCGTGAGAACGGACTTCCGTACTTCGGAATTTGTCTCGGAATGCAGATTGCCGTAATCGAATACGCAAGAAATGTCTGCGGAATCAGCGACGCTCATTCCGGTGAGTTTGACGAGATATGCAAGAACAAGGTCATTGATTTTATGCCGGGACAGAGCGAAAACATTGACAAGGGCGGCACACTCCGTCTCGGTGCTTACCCGTGCGTCATTGCCGAGGGAACCACAATGGAGCGCTGCTACGGTACAAAGGAAATCTCCGAAAGACACCGTCACCGCTATGAGTTCAACAACGACTACCGCGACGTCCTCACCGAAAACGGACTTGTCCTCTCCGGTAAATCTCCCGACGGCAGACTTGTTGAAACGGTAGAGCTTTCCGACCGTCCGTTCTTCGTCGGAGTTCAGTACCACCCCGAATTTAAGTCGAGACCCAACAAGGCTCATCCCCTGTTCAAGGGCTTCATTGAGGCCGCGTTGAAAAACCGGACAAAATAAATTAAACCTCCCCTTGTATGTTACTTGAAACGTACAAGGGGAGGTGTTATAATATCCGTATATCTTTGAAAAGGAGCGACATTATGGCTTATCTGACCGACATTGAAATTGCACAGCTTGAGTCGCTCGGATTCGGCAAATGCCCCGTTTGCATCGCAAAAACGCAGTACAGCTTTTCCGACGACCCGACCAAGCTCGGTGCGCCGGAACACTTCACCGTGACCGTCAGGAACGTAAAGATTTCCGCAGGAGCCGGATTTGTCGTTGCGATGACAGGTGATATTCTCACCATGCCCGGTCTCCCGAAATCCCCCGCCGCCGAGCGAATCGACGTCGACGAAAACGGAAAAATAACGGGACTGTTTTAAAATTTTTAAAAAGTTCCACCACTTGACAACCGTTAATCCATAATGTATAATAACTGTCTGTAAAGAAAAAAACTTTACAGACGGTTTTGCTATGATATGCTTATATGTGTGTGCACCGATAAATGGTTAATATTCTGCAACGGAGATAGTTATATTTATGAAAAAGTTTTTAATCCGTATTATAGATTGTTTATTTAAATTAAAAAACGTTTTAATAAATACTTTTTATTCAGTATTTGACTTCTTTTACAGCAAAATACATAAGGCACCTCAGGTTGCAAGCGTAGAAGAAACTATCGATATGATTCTTAAAGGAAATTCTATCGCCAGATTCGGTGACGGAGAAATAAAACTTGTAGCAGGCAGAGATATTTCCTTTCAAAAAGCAACACCTCTTGTTGTCCATAAACTCAGAGAGGTTCTTTCCTCGGATGAAAGCGGACTTATGATCGGGGTTGCTGACATTTTTGGAAATCGGGAAAGATACAGCGAAAATTCAACAAAATACTGGAATAACCATTTAAAAAAGTACCGGCATATATGGTATAAATATATGATTAAAGATAAGCAATACTACAATGCTTCTTTCACGCGCCAATATATTTCACTTAAGGACAAAAACTCAAGCAAAGAAATTTTTAATAAAATCAGAAAAATTTGGGATAAAAAAGATATTGTCATAATAGAAGGTTCCAAAAGCCGTTTGGGTGTCGGAAATGATCTTCTATCAAATGCCCGATCTATCCGAAGAATTATCGGACCATCATCACAGGCCTTTGAAAAGTACGATGCTTTACTTAATTCAGCAAAACAAATGCCTCCAGACACATTATTTTTATTGTCCATGGGTCCTTGTGCAACAGCTCTTGCATACGACCTCCACAAACTGGGTTATAGAGCGATTGATATAGGGCATGTGGATATTGAATATGAATGGTTTACAATGAAAACCGAAAAAAAAGTTCCCATAAAAAATAAAATTGTTCATGAAGCTCGCAACGATATCGAAGACGATTCCTTTTACGATCCAACGTATGAATCTCAAATTATAAGTATCAATTTATAAAATTAAAGGAATATTATTATGATCAAAGAAGCACTTTACAAAGTAATTCAGATTCCTGCAAAAATAAAACTCGCTTTAGAAAATAAAATACAAATCCAGCGTAATCTTAAAATAAAAGAAAAAGAGATTAAGCCTAAAATAATTCTCGCTATCACGCCTATTCACGGCAACATGGGTGATCAGTTCATTGCTGTAGCGGAACAGTTTTGGCTTAATGACTTTTTCCCCGATTATAAGGTTGTGGAGTTTTCTCAGCAAGAACTCGAAGAAGACAGCAAACTTAAGTTGTTCAAATCTGTGGTAAAGCCAAATGACATAATTTTTTTCCATGGCGGCGGAAATATAAACGATATTTATTTTAAGGCAGAAGCAATACGGAGAAAGATTATAGAATCCTATCCGGAAAATACAATTATATCTTTTCAGCAATCCATTCATTTCGGAAATTCAGATTCAAGCCAAAAAATAAAACTAAAAACTTCAGAAATATACAACGAGCATAAAAATCTTTATATATTAACAAGAGAAGAAACAAGTTTTAATATTGCAAAAGGAATGTTCTTACCGGATAGAGTTTTTCTTTATCCAGATATGGCAACATATATGTTAACAAAAGATATAAATTCATCCGGGGAAAAGAAACCTCAAAAGATAAAATCAGTAGCATTATGCTTCAGAAATGATCAAGAGAAATTCTATTCTAACGATGAACTGCAAGAAACTGTTTCTTTTCTTATAGATAATTACGAATGTGAATATATTGACACACACATTGTTCACAGAGTTTATAAAAACGAACGATATCGTGAAGTTAAAGACCTAATCGACAAATTTTCAAAATACGATTTAATTATTACTGATCGTTTTCATGGTGCTATTTTCTCAGTTTTTGCCGGAACCCCTTGTATTGCCCTTAAATCCACAGATCATAAAATTGAGTCAGGTGTTAAATGGTTTAACCAGTACAATATGGTTAAATATGCGGATTCAACTGATCAAATTCCAAAAATAATCCATGATTTTGAAAACTGTCCAAAATTTGACCATATTGTTTTTGACAAGTATTTTATTGACATGTATGAAACCATCAAAGATATTGCCGGATTAAAATGATTTTATTCTTTAATCCCCTTGACAACATTCAATAACTAATGTATAATACTTGCCTGTAAAGAAAAAAACTTTACAGGCATTTTTATGAAAGGAAGAGTGAAATGAGTAAAAATCTCGATATGACCTTATTGCTTGATTTTTACGGCGATATGCTTACGGATAAGCAGCGCACATTCATCAGCTATTACTACAACGATGACCTCTCCCTTTCCGAGATTGCGGCTAACGAAGGTATCACACGTCAGGGCGTGCGCGACGCTATCAAGCGCGCCGAGGGTCAGCTCGTCAATATGGAGGAGCGGCTCGGACTGGTTACCAGATTTGAAAATATGAAGAGCGGTTTGGGCGAAATAATCGAGGTTTCCGATGATATTGCCGCCTACAACCGCCGCAACACCCTTTCCAAGGAGATCAACGACGCAACGGCGAAGATCAAGGCTGTTGCCCAGACTCTCCTCGCGGAGGACTATTCTTAAAACAAGGTGGTGTGCCGAATGGCATTTGACGGTCTTTCAGAAAGACTTGAAGCCGCTTTTCAGCGTTTGAAAAGCAAGGGTTCGCTGACCGAAGCCGACGTTCGCAGCGCTATGCGTGAGGTTCGTCTTGCTTTGCTCGAAGCGGACGTAAACTACAAGGTCGCCAAAGACTTCACGGAAAAGGTCACCAAAAGAGCTGTCGGTGAACAGGTTATGGAAAGCCTAACCCCGGCTCAGATGGTTATCAAAATCGTCAACGAAGAGCTCACCGAGCTCATGGGCGGCACAAAGGCGCGTTTGGCAGTTGCCAATCATCCCCCGACAGTCGTTATGATGTGCGGTCTTCAGGGTTCTGGTAAAACTACACACAGCGCCAAAATTGCATTGAAGCTCAAGAACGAGGGTCACAGGCCCCTGCTTGCCGCCTGCGACATTTACCGTCCCGCGGCTATTAAGCAGCTACAGGTTGTCGGCGAGAGCATCGGCGTTCCCGTTTTTGAAATGGGACAGACAAATCCCGTTGAAATTGCTAAGGAAGCTATCAAGCTAGCTAAGGATCACGGCTACGATTATGTATTTCTTGACACGGCAGGCCGTCTGCACATTGATGAAGAGCTTATGAATGAGCTCAAAAACATCAAGGCAGAGGTTAAGCCTCACGAAATCCTGCTTGTTGTCGATGCGATGACCGGACAGGACGCCGTCAATGTTGCAACGTCGTTCAATGAAGCCCTCGGAATCGACGGTATCGTTCTCACCAAGCTCGACGGTGATACACGAGGCGGTGCGGCGCTTTCAACAAGAGCAGTTACGGGCAAGCCTATCAAGTTCGTCGGCGTCGGCGAAAAGCTCACCGATCTTGACACATTCCACCCCGACCGTATGGCATCGCGAATCCTCGGCATGGGCGATATGCTTTCGCTTATCGAAAAAGCCGAAATGGCTCTCGACGAAAAGAAAGCGATGGAGCTTGAAAAGCGCCTTAAGCAGAACAAGTTTGATATGAACGACCTGCTTGACCAGCTCGCGCAGATTCGCCGTATGGGTTCGATCAAGGATACTCTTTCGCTCATTCCGGGCGTTGAGAAGCAGATCAAGGACGTTGATATTGACGAGCGTCAGTTCGACAGGGTTCGCGCGATTATCGAGTCAATGACTCCGCAGGAACGCGAAAAGCCCGAAATAATCAACCCCTCGCGCAAGAAGAGAATCGCCGCAGGATGCGGACAGGACGTTGAGGCGGTCAACCGTCTCCTCTCTCAGCACAAGCAGATGCAAAAAATGTTCAAGCAGATGAACGGCAAGGGCAAAAAGCGCAGACGCGGCAGACCCGACCTTTCACAGCTCAAGGGCTTTAACATCTGATAGTTTAAATTTTATTCGTTTTCAAACACGCACTGATCACTTGCGTGATTGATATATTATTTATATTCATTTATTGGAGGAATTTACAATGGTTAAAATCAGACTTCGCCGTATGGGCGCAAAGAAAGCACCTTTCTACCGTGTTGTTGTTGCGGATTCAAAGTATCCCCGTGACGGCAGATTCATCGAGGAAATCGGCACATACGATCCGATGAAGAACCCCGCAGAGATCAAGATCGATGCAGAAGCAGCAGCAAAGTGGCTTGCTGACGGCGCACAGCCGACCGACACCGTTAAGGATCTTCTCAAGAAGAGCGGTATCGTTAAATAATCATATCAGAGGTATTTACGATGAACGAATTATTGGTACAGATCGCTAAAGGACTCGTAAGCGATCCCGACGCAGTAACCGTTACGGTTGACGACATAGACGAGGACGGAGTTATCGTTTATCATCTTCACGTTGCCGCTGACGATATGGGTCGAGTTATCGGCAAGCAAGGCAGAATCGCCAAGGCTATCAGAGTTGTTATGCGCTCGGCCGCTAACCGAAACGATCAGAAAGTATCGGTTGAAATCGACTGATCAACAGAAAATGAAAGAACCTGTCATTCCGAAAGCTCGGACAGACAGGTTCTTTTTTAGTTTATTTTCATTGCAAGAGTGAGCACATTCATTGCCGTTCGCTGAAGCTCGCCGAGTGTGATTCCGCCGTCCTCACCGAGTGATTCAAGAAGCGTTCCGTCGGGTCTGTGCAATCCGATCCGTCCGCCGCCCGGCATGAGGACATCCACCTGAGCACGGACTCTGTAAGCTTGATTTCTGAGCTTCGGGAACTCCGGGCTTCTCTCGTTTTTCATCCACCAGTCAGTTATGACATTGCCCTTATACCCCCACTCGCCGCGCAGTATCTCCGTGCAAAGCTCATAGTTATAGTGACCGTAAACGGAATTTATCCTGTTGTACGACGTCATAATGTTTTTCGGTTCTGCTTCCCTGACACAAATCTCAAAGCCTTTCAGGTATATCTCCCTCAGCGCACGCTCGGAAAGCCGAGAATCATTGCGGTTTCTCCGCGTCTCCTGATTGTTGCAGGCAAGGTGCTTGGGACAGGCGGAGCCACCGTACGACTGAATACCCCTGACAGCCGCCGCAGCAATTTTGCCCGTGAGGTACGGATCCTCGCTGTAATATTCAAAGTTCCTGCCGCAAAGCGGGTTGCGGTGTATATTCATTCCCGGAGCCAGCAATATATCCGAGCCTTTTCCTTTCATCTCGGCGCCGACCGCAGAGTAGACCTCTTCGACCAACTCGGTGTCAAACGTGCAGGCAAACAGCGTACCGATCGGCAAAAGCGAACAGCAGGCTCGAAGCCTTATGCCTGACGGGCCGTCGGACGTTGTGAGCACGGGAACACCCTTTTCTCTGAGCGACTCGGTCACTCCGCCGAGGGTTCCTGCGTTGCCTTTCACGCCGAGCGGACTGTTCATCACATAGTCTCCCCGTGATATCGCTTCGAGCTCGGTGTTGCTAAGCTGTGCCGTAAACTGTTCAAGAGTGCACTTTCTGCTTTTTACGTCCGAAAGCTTCAAACCCCTGTCGCCCGTCTGCTCAATCGCTTTCGGGAGCGACTTTGTTATCCTTTTTGCAAGGTCATAATCCCTCGCTCTCACCGTGCGCGAGGTTTGGATACGGTTTCCGTTTTTGTCCTCGGCGGCAAGCACATCAAACGCCTGAATAGGCGCCGAAGCCTGTGCACATTGCCTGTAAAGTTCGTCGCCGTCCTGCAAATATTCAAGAGCACATTCGCAGTCCCTGACATTTCTGCCGACAAAGAATCGGTAATCGCCCTTTTCAATCACATAAGCGCTTTCAAAGTCCGTTGCTCCGCTTTCGTCATACGAAGCAAGACTCTCACGTTCGGCTTTAAGTATCAGTTCAGCGCATTCGCCAGGCTTCAAGCTCGCTGTTTTTGCAAAATCGACCAACACCTTTTCAGGATTACCGAGCTTGCCGCATGGTTTCGTGAGATAAAGATGTACAACCTCGCGACCACATCGCTTTCCGATATTCGTCACACTCAGCCTAAATACGAACTCGTTGTCTTTCGCTTCCGCGCTGAGTGTTTTTATCTCAAAATCGGTATATCCGAGACCGTAGCCGAACGGATAAATGACTTTTTCCGGTGCGAACGTCTCAAAATAGCGGTATCCGACATAGATATCCTCTTTGTATTCGTTAAAATCCTTTCCGCCAAAGCTCTCCGAGGACGGATAGTCACAATACTCTTTTGCAACCGTGTCCGTGAGCCTGCCGCACGGCATTGATCTGCCGCAAAGCAAATCGGCAGCGGCATTTCCGCTCTCCATTCCGCCCTGCCAAACTACCATAACCGCACCAAGCTTCTCGCGGTATTTTTCAATCCAGCTCATATCCATAATTCCGCCGATGTTCAGCAGAACAACAACATCGTCAAAACGTGTCGTGACTGCGTCCAGCATTGCCGTTTCATCATCGGCAAGGTAAAAGCTGCCCTTTATGAGCCGACAGTCCCTGTCCTCTCCAGACGATCTGCCTATCACGACGACCGCCTTGTTTCCGTTTTCCGCCGCGCTGTTCACGCAGTCCGAGCCGAGCGGCATTTCGGGAAAATAAAAAGGCCAGCGTCCCCAAAATCCGTGATCAATCGGATTCTTTTTATCCCAGCTTCGGTATGTTTCGGCAAGCCTACCGTCGAGCGAAAGCTTATCACAGTTTTCAATTCCTTCGGCGAAGCTCACAGCATACGGTCTGTTGACATCGCCGCCCGAACCGTAGCCGACATAATGGCTTTCATAGCCTGTGATACCGAAGAGTGCAATTTTCGTCCCATTGTCAAACGGAAGAACGCCTTTATTTTCAAGCAGAACCGCGCCGTCAGCCGCTGCTCTCCGCAAAAGTTCGGGCATACCCGGAGTGATTTCCTTTGCCGCGCCCTTTCTGTCGATATCGCCCTGTGCAAGACCGTTCACCGCCTTTGAGAAAAGGCGTTTCACTTTCTTTGTAAATTTCATAGCGTTTCCTCCGCCTTGATTATTCGCTTTTCCGTTACAACAAAGTCGGCTTTGATGTCCCACTTTTCGGTCGGAATCTCGTCCCTGCCGAACAGGAAAGTTTCGGGGCAAAACACAAATTTCGACGCTTCGCTGTGAGCGCAGAATCTGTCATAGTAGCCTCCGCCCTTGCCAAGACGTGTCCCGTCCTCGCCTGCCGCAAAGCACGGCAGAATAATAAGGTCAATTTCATCTGTGTCCACGGTTCGGTAGCCGTCGTCGGGCTCTAAAATCCCAAACATACCGCTTTTCAGGTCTGAAAGCGACTTGATTTCAACTGCTTTCATAACTCCCCTGCCGATTATTTTCGGCATGCACACACGTTTGCCGGAATCAAGCGCGTTTTTCAAAAGCCCTTTTGTGTCCGCCTCCGTCGGCAAAGAAACATAGATAAAAACCGTTTGTGCATTTTTCCACTCTTCTCTCACACAAACAAGTTTACACATTTCCGCGCCCCATTCCGAAAATGACTTTGGCTGAATCGTTTTTATTTTTTCGCGGCAGTTTGCACGCATTGTTTTCTTGTTTTCCAAAGCGCATCTCTCCTGTTTCGATACGATTATAACATTACGGCTAAAAAACTTCAAGAACCCATCATGTCAAATTGACAATACAACGATGCTGTGATATACTCATTCTGTTACACTTATTAGGGAGCCTTCTGCCTATGAACACAAAATCAAGGACGAAAAATTCATTCAGAAATATGGCAATTACGGCGTGCTGTCAGTTTGCTTTGCTCATTTTCAGCTTTGTGACCCGTACCGTTTTCATTGATGCACTCGGCACGGACTATCTCGGAATAAACGGTCTTTATTCCAACATTCTGAGCGTTTTGTCAATGGCTGACCTCGGCATAGGCTCAGCAATTGCTTACGCACTTTACAAGCCTATTGCACGCGGAGACGAGCGTGAAATCTCCACGCTGATGAATTACTATAAAAAAATATATCATTACATTGCTCTCGGTGTCGCCGCCGTCGGACTGTGTATCGTTCCTTTTCTCAACGTGCTCGTAAAAACGGAGCAGCAGATAGACCAATTTCATCTGATTGCTTACTATCTCCTTTTTCTTGCAAATTCTGTAACGAGTTACCTGCTCGCTTACAAATCGACAATGCTGTTGGCGGATCAGAACAGCCACATCGTCCGAATTTCGTATACATTTTTTTCAATCACAGCAAATATCGGCGAGCTCCTTGTTCTTAAATACACCGGAAACTATATCGCATACCTTTTAATTCAGCTTGCCTGTACACTTTTGAACAACCTCATAATAGCGTTCATTGTTGACAAAAAATACAGCTTTATAAAAAAATATCACGACAAGCTCAGCAAAGAAAAAAGAACAAACATTTTCACCAACGTCAAATGTATGTTCTTCTATAAAATCGGCGGTGTTATTGTCAACAACACCGACAACATTCTTATTTCAGCAATAATCAGCACGACTATTGCAGGCATCTATTCTAACTACACCCTGATCGTCAATGCCGTTCTTCAGTTTGTTGACTATCTTCTCAACTCAATAACCGGAAGCATAGGGAACCTGAACGCCTCAGGCGACAAAAAAAACTCCGAAAAAATTTTTAATTCGCTGACAGTCTTTAACTTTTGGTTATTCGGTTTCTGTTCAGTGATGCTTTTCGCTCTGATTGACGATTTCATTCGTCTTTGGCTCCACAAGGAAAGCTTTATTCTCGGTACAGCAATGCTGATTGCAACCGTCGGAAACATTTTCTTCACCGGCATAATGAGAAGCATGGCGGCGTTCCGTGAAACAACGGGAATCTTCAGACAAACTCGCTATATATTTGCGTTCACATCTGTACTGAATATTATTCTTTCGATAATCATGGGCAAAACACTCGGTCTGAGCGGAATAATATTTGCAACAATAATTTCCAAGGCTCTGACCTGTTTCTGGTATGAGCCGTATATGCTCTACAAGCATTTTTTCGGCACAAGCTGTCTGAAATACTTTGCGAGGCAGTTCCTGTTCATCTTTATCGAAGCTGTTGTCTGCGCGGCAATTTACTTCATCAAGCCGCTTCTTCCCGCTCTCAGCTACACAACATTCATACTTGAAGCAGTCATTGCCGCGGCGATATTCAACGCCGTATTTCTCATCGTGTTCGGCCCGACAAAAGAGTTTCGTTTCATGTTCGGCAAGATAAAGGCTTTGCTTTTCAAAAATAAATAAAATCAGCGTTTCACTAACGGTTAAATATCTGTCATAGTAAAAAACGCATTCATTATAGAAAAAAGCTATAATTCGCATAACGTGAATTATAGCTTTCTTTTTTTATCTGTATTTATCTCAGCCTTTAAGCTTTATTCCCTTGCTGTTGAGCTTTGCGATAAGTTCATTGACTATTGCCATAACCTCGTCCTTGACAAGCGTTCTGTCGGGGCAGGAGAACACAATTCTCACGGTTATCGACTTTCCGCTTACGTCCTGATAGGTGTCAACGACGGCGACCTTCTTGACAAGCTCGGAATTGATGAGCTCCATTGCCTCCTTAATCGGTCTGAATGTATCCGTAACAAATGTTACGTCAACCTCAATCGACGGATACTTTGAAGCCTCGGCATACTTGATGCCCTCGTTTTCAACACCGACAAGGTCCTTGATATCCATTTCCAGGAAAACAACATTCGCTTTCTTGTCAATGTTTCTGAGAACCTCAGGGTGAACCACACCGATTACGCCCAGCTCCTTGCCGTCGCATACAATCGCGTTGTAGTTCTTGGGATGAATGTAGTTGAGCTCTGCGCTCTTCGCCTTGAACGAAACGGGCTTGTGCTTGATATCGTCAACCGCAACCGAAATCATATTGATAAGCTTGAAGTAAAGCTCCTCTGCGGATTCCGTCTTGCTGAAGAGAGTGATTGCAAGCTTCTTATGCTCGCGGCAAAGGTTGTTTTCGTCAACGCCGTCAACAACACGTCCGATCTCGAAAATTCCGAACGACGGAGCGTAGGAGGAGTTAGACTTAACCTGGCAAAGCTGGGTCGGAATCATCGACTTTCTGATAGTCTCAATGTTCGGGTTGGTAGCATTGGCAAGCTTGATGTTCGGCTCGGTCGCAATGCCGAGCTTTCTGTACTCGTCGGTGTACTCCCAAATATACGAATGAACCTCGTGAAGTCCGAACTCCTTAACGAGAATATCCTTAATCTTGTCCTCAATGCTCTTTTCGGCAAACGGACGAACGGGGTAAAGCGGAGCTTTCGCCGTATGGATATCGAAGTTGTCGTAGCCGTATATTCTTGTTATCTCTTCAATAATATCAGCCTTGAGCGTAACGTCCTTTGTCGCTCTCCATGACGGAACGTCAACGGTGAAGTCGTCACCTTCAAGCTTAACCTTGAAGCCGAGCGCGGTGAGTGTCTTAACGATCGTATCGTTGTCGATTTCAATGCCCGTGTAACGGTCAACAAATTTCTTGTCGAAGCTGAGTTCAACGTCGTCAAACTTGTGTGCGTATTCATCTGTCAGGCTCGAAGTTACCTTTACGCCCGAATCAAAGTCGCTGAGGAGCTTAACGAAACGTGCAACCGCTGTCACAGTCATCTCTGGGTCAAGGCTCTTTTCATAACGCATTGAAGCGTCGGTTCTGTGAGCAAGGCGAGCGGAGGACTTTCTGACGGAAACGGCATCGAACGTTGCCGATTCAAGTGTAAGCGAATGAGTATCGTCAACGATTTCCGAGTCAAGTCCGCCCATGATTCCTGCGATTGCAACGGGCGTATTGTCGTTGCAAATCATCAGAGTGTTCTCGTCTATATGTCTCTCAACGCCGTCAAGTGTCTTGAACTCAAACGGTGTGTCAAATCTCTTGATTCTGATTTTCTCAACCTTTCTTGAGTCGAAAGCGTGCATCGGCTGACCCATTTCAAGCATGAGATAGTTTGTCAGGTCGGCAAGGAAGTTGATCGCTCTCATTCCGCAGTAGTAAAGGCGGATTCTCATGTTCGCCGGGCTGACGTTTCTTGTGATATTTTCAAACTGAAGGCATGAATATCTGTAACAGAGAGGATCCTCTATCTTCATATCTACCTTCGGCAAATCCTTATATTGGCTGAGGTCAACGGTGTCAAGTGCTTTCAGCGGTCTGCCTGCGAGCGCAGCAAACTCTCTTGCGATTCCGTAGTGACCCCAAAGGTCTGGACGGTTGGTCAGCGACTTGTTGTCAACCTCAAAGATGATATCCTCGATAGCGAAAACGTCCTTGATATCCGTGCCGTTTGCAAGGCTCTCGTCAAGATCCATAATACCGGAATTATCGTCGCTCATGCCGATTTCCTTTTCGGAACAGCACATACCGTTCGACATATAACCTGCAAGCGGTCTGGGTGCAATCTCAATTTCGCCGAGCTTCGCGCCGACCTTTGCAAATGCTGTTTTCATACCTGCTCTTACGTTCGGCGCACCGCAAACAACGTCTGTGAGCTGACCGTCGCCCGCGTCAACCTTGAGAAGATGGAGCTTCTTTGATTCGGGGTGCTCCTCGACCGATTTTATCTCGGCAACAACGATTCCGCTGATGTCGCTGCCCTTATAGAAAATTTCATTTTCGACCTCAGCGGTGGACAGGGAGAACTTGTGAATAAGCTCGTCAATGTCAAGACCCGAAAGATCAACGAAATCTTTAATCCAGTTAATTGAAATAAACATTGTTCTGCCTCCTTATTCGTCGTCCGTGAACTGCTCAAGATTTACGAGAGCGCCGCTGTTGAGGTCACGGATATCCTTGATACCGTACTTCATCATCGCAAGTCTGGTAAGACCGAGACCGAACGCGAAGCCTGTGTATTCGTCGGGATCAATTCCACCCTCTCTGAGCACGTTTGGATGAATCATTCCGCAGGGGCAAAGCTCAAGCCAACCGCTGTGCTTGCATGAGGGACAGCCCTCACCGCCGCAGATAAGGCAGTTGATGTCAAGCTCAAAGCCGGGTTCAACGAACGGGAAGAAGCCCGGACGCAGACGAACCTTGATGTCTCTTTGGAAAACCTCGGAAAGCATCGTTTTCATAAAGAAGATGAGGTTGGATATTGAAATATCCTTGCCGACCATAACGCCCTCCATCTGGAAGAACGTGTTTTCGTGGCAGGCATCTGTGCTTTCGTTGCGGAAGCATCTGCCGGGGAAAACAGCCTTGATCGGCTTGCCCTCGTTGATGAGCTGATCTTTGTATTTTTTATAGATAGCGTTCTGAGCCGCAGAGGTCTGCGACTTGAGAAGCTGACCGTTTGTCAAATAATATGTGTCCTGCATATCGCGCGCAGGGTGGAATTTCGGAATATTGAGCGACTCGAAGCACTCATAGTCCGTTACAACCTCGCTGTAATCCTCAACGGTGAAGCCCATGGACTTGAACACATTTTCGCACTGACGCTGAACCAGGGTTATCGGATGATAAGAGCCTCTTGTGAGATCCGTCGGAACGGAAACGTCAAACTCCGGCGTCATTTCGATTTCTTTCTTAACCGCCAGATCGTGCAGTTCCTCCGCCTTTCTTCCGATAGCGTCGGCAACGCTTGTTTTAAATGTGTTGATGACCTGACCCATCGTCTTTTTCTCTTCCGGTGAAAGCTTGCCCATACCCTTGAGCAGGGTTGTTACATGGCCGCTCTTGCCGAGGAAATTAACACGCAGAGCCTCCAGCTCCGACGCGTCCCTGACCTGCAAAATAGAGTCTTCAAACTTTTTTCTGAGCAATTCAACCTGATCTGCCATACATAAACCTCCTAAATTTCGAGCATACGATTTCCGAACATCAAAAAACGTCCCATAACAAAACCTAAGCCTTGTTATGGGACGGGATAAACCGTGGTACCACCCATATTCAGAGAAAATCTCTGCTCTCTTTTCCGTAATGACGTGTACGGGAACACCCTGCTTAATCAAGCTTTCGCAGGACACTCCGATGCTGAAATTCATTCCCGTCCGTACGGCGGCGCTCTCAGCCGATGACTGCCGCTCTCTTTGCATACCGTGACGGTAACTACTTACACATCTTCGCCGTGTATCTTTATGTGATATATTAACATCTTAACGCCAATTTGTCAAGAACAAAAATTACCTGTTGTAGCCGAACCAGCCCCATGCGTGCCAAAACCGGGTCGAACCTGCCATTGCCGCCTTTCTTTGTCTTTGCGGCATAGAAGGAGAATACATATAAAAATGCTGTCACATACAAAACGACGTGACAGCATTCATTATTTTATTTTGCGCTTGATACCGTTTCCTCGGTAAGCTTCGGCTTAATGCCGCATTTGAGCGATTTCGGCAGGAGCTGTTCGGCTTCCTCCCTCGTAATCTCGCCTGCGTTGCATCTTGCCATAACCTGAACATCCTTGTCCCTGAGCTTATAGAACAGATAAATTACGGAGGTTATCGCCAAACCGATGCTCGGAATCAATATATACGTTACCCACAGACCGTTGAGAGCCGTTGCACTTTGGACAATGTGCAGCTTTTCAATGTCGGCAAAGCTTTCCGCTTCAATCTTTTTCCAGTCAAACAGGGAAAGAATTGCAAGTCCGAGCGACGAAGCGACTGCGGCGGCAATCTTCGTTGTAAATGTCTGAATCGAAAACGTGATTCCCTTTGCGTCAACGCCCGTCTTATACTGACCGTACTCCGCGCAATCGGGGGTGAACATAAATCCGAGAGTTCCCGTAACGCTTGTAAAAAGTCCGCGTATGACGGTCAGGATAACGAACAGAATCTTATTCTGCCAGCCGATGAAATACATCACAAATCCGAGTACCGCGGCAACGGAGTTGCAAATAAAGAACAGCTTGAACTTGTCAAACTTTTTGGAAACTACCGGAATAAGAAGCGCAACGATAATTGACGGAACACTTCCGATAATTCCGAGGATAATGTTGAAGTTCGCGCTTCCGAAAAGGTAGTATGAAACAAACAGAGCGAGCGCATTGCCGGTCAGCAAGCCGTTAGCAAAAAGGTAGCCGAGGTAATAAATGAGAAGATACTTGTTGTGGACGAGGTACTTCAACATTCTCTTTATCGAAAACGCCTCTTCCTCCAGCTCGCCGTGGTAGTTCCTCTCCTTGCCGTTGAAGCAAAGCGGAATCATAAACAGCAGTCCGATTACCGAAAGGATTATAACAACCGGGCTGAAGCTCAGACCGATTTTTTCGCTGACAAGCAGAGTGCAGAGCAGTCCCGAAAGTCCCATACCGGCGCTGCTGAACAGTCTGCCGATTGACATAAGGGTGTTACGTTCATTGACATTGTCGGTCATCGTCGTGACCATACTGTAAATCGGGACGTCGCAAACCGTGTAGCTTGAATCCCAAAGCAGGTAGGCAACCGTGAACCAAATCAGCTTAGGTATTTCGCCGATTCCGGACGGTATGATGAAAAGAAGAACCGTGGTTATGGGGACAAGACCGACGGAAATTTTTATCCACGGCATACATTTCTGTCCGTTTTTGAACTTTATCTTGTCAAAAATTATTCCGAACATCGGGTCATTGACGGCATCCCAGATCTTGACGATAAGCATAACCAGCGCGATTTTGGCAAGGTTGATGCCGTTCATCATAAGATATGTAGCCATAAACGTCGTCACAACATTGTAAAAAACGTTCTGACCGACGAAGTATAGCCAATAACTCACACGCTCGCCGAGCTTTGTTGTATAATCGGCAGGCGCTATAATCTCTTTTATCTTCATATTACCCTCCTGACTTTATTTATTTCATTATAACCTTATTTTTCCTGACGGTCAACAAAAAAATCGGGAGCGTTTGCCCCCGATTACTGCACAATCCGCACACTTCAATTGTACGATATTGCCTTAAAGTTTTTCGATATATTCTTTTACGTTGTCAACAACTGTCTTTGTTGCGCTCTCAAGCGGTCCGTCAACCTGACAGCCTGCCGCCTGCGGATGTCCGCCGCCGCCCATCGCCGCGCAAATCTCGGCAACATTCACGGGAACATTGCTTCGCATCGACACCTTGTAGGTTCCGTCCTTGCGCTCGCGCATCGTGACGCCGACAAGCACTCCCTCGATTTGACGCGGCAAAGACGCGATTGCGTCAACCTCGCTCTCGTCGGAGCCGCTTTGTCGGTACATTTCCTGAGTCACCGTTATGAACGCGCACTTGCCGTCAAGGTACATTTTCATACCGCCGACAGCCATCTTTTCAAGGGCAACATAGGTTCGTGTTTTCGTCTCAAACATCACTGTGTTTATGCGGACGTGATCCGCCCCGTGCTCTATCATCTCCGCCGCCATTCTCATTGTGCGCGGTGTGACGTTTGAATAGCGGAAACAGCCCGTGTCCGTTGTCAGTCCGGTATAGATGCAGTCCGCTATCTTTTTCGTCGGCACAACTCCGAGCGAATGGATAATCTCAAGAATTATCTCACACGCCGCGGCGGCCTTTGCGTCAAGCAGAGTTTTTTGTGCAAACAGTCTGTTTGAGCCGTGATGATCTATGCAGAGCTCGATTTTGTCGGCATAGACAGCCTCAAAATCCTTTCCGAGCAGCTTTGTGTCCGCCACGTCAACCGCAACGACGGTGTCAAAGCCGCTGTCCCGCGTGCAAACCGCACCGAGATAATCAAATTTCGGAGCAACCGAATCATTGCATCTGACCTCCGCGCTCTTACCGACCGTCTCAAGCGCATATTTAAGCGCAAAAGCGGAGCCGAGAGTGTCCCCGTCGGGGTGTGCATGAGTCAGAATCAGGAAATTATCCCTTTCTTTCAGAAATTCAACCGCAGAATCAAGCCCGATAATCATTAGTCCTCAGTCCTCAAATCATCCATAATCTTAACAATATTCATTCCGTGTTCAATGGAATCGTCCGCAACAAAGTTAAGTTCGGGAGTTTTTCTCAGGTGAAGCCGCTTTCCGACTTCCCTGCGAATATAACCCGTCGCACTCTTGAGACCCTTGACCGCTTCCTTGGCAACGTCAAGTCCCTCCATTGCGCTGATATAAACCTTAGCGTAGGAGGCGTCGGAGCTGACTTCGACCCTCACCACGGTAAGCATTTTGTCCATCACCCTCGGATCCTTCAGCTCGCGGATAACGGCAATTATCTCGCGCTTGATGTCCTCGGATACTCTGTCTATTCTGTAACCAGCCATAAGCTACCTCTTAATCTCTGTACTCTTCAACGGTGTATGCCTCGAAGATGTCTCCCTCCTTGATGTCGGAGAACTTTGTCAGTCCGATACCGCACTCATAGTTGGAGGCAACCTCCTTGACGTCGTCCTTAAAGCGGCGGAGAGATGCGATTTCGTCAACAGCAAGCACAATGCCGTCGCGGACAACTCTGACCTTGGAGCTTCTTGTGATCTTGCCGTCAAGAACATAACAGCCTGCAATCTTGCCGACGGAGGAAATCGTGATAACGTTTCTGACCTCCGCTCTGCCCTGCTCAACCTCACGGAACTTCGGAGCAAGCATACCCTTGATCGCCGCCTGAATCTCCTCGATGCAGTCGTAGATTATTCTGTACATTCTCATTTCAACGCCGTCACGCTCTGCCAGGTTGACCGCAACCGGGTCGGGACGGACATTGAAGCCTACTATGATAGCGTTGGAAGCGTTCGCAAGCATAACGTCCGACTCGCTCGGAGCACCGACGCCACTGTGAATAACTCTTACTCTTACTTCCTCGTTGGAAAGCTTTTCGAGGCTCTGCTTAACCGCCTCTGCCGAGCCCTGAACATCCGCCTTGACGATGATGTTCAGCTCTTTCATCTCGCCCTCCTTGAGCGAATCAAAGAGATTGTCAAGAGTAACCTTCTGAACTGCCTTGAACTGCTCTTCCTTAGCTTCTGTCTTTCTCTGCTCAACAAGCTCACGGGCAAGACGCTCGTCTGTTACCGCGTCAAAGATATCGCCGGAGTTCGGAACCTCTGCAAGACCTGTGATCTCAACCGGAACGGACGGACCTGCGGTCTTTATCTTTCTGCCCTTATCGTCAACCATTACGCGCACACGTCCGACCGCCTGACCTGCAACAATGATGTCGCCGGAATTGAGCGTACCCTTCTGAACGAGAAGCGTTGCGATAGGACCTCTGCCCTTGTCAAGACGGGCTTCGATAACGATACCCTTTGCCGCTCTGTTCGGATTGGCTTTGAGCTCCTGCATTTCCGCAACAAGGAGTATGCTTTCAAGCAGCTTGTCGATGCCCTCGTGAGTTTTTGCGGAAACGGGAACGCAGATAACGTCGCCGCCCCACTCCTCAGGAACAAGGCTGTGCTCTGTGAGCTGCTGCATAATTCTGTCGGGATTTGCGCCCGGTCTGTCCATCTTGTTGATTGCAACAATGATCTGAACATTTGCCGCCTTGGCGTGGTTGATTGCTTCAATCGTCTGCGGCATGATACCGTCATCGGCTGCAACAACAAGCACCGCGATATCCGTTGCCTGAGCACCTCTTGCACGCATTGATGTGAACGCGGCGTGACCCGGTGTGTCAAGGAATGTTATCTTCTGACCGTTGAGGTCAACTCTGTAAGCACCGATGTGCTGTGTGATACCGCCGGCCTCGGTTGAGGTGACCGATGTGTTTCTGATAGCGTCAAGAAGCGATGTTTTACCGTGGTCAACGTGACCCATAACACAGACAACGGGATCACGCGTAATAAGATCCTTGTCGTCGTCCTCGCTGTCGTCAATGATTCTGTCCTCAATCGTAACAACAACCGCTTTTTCGCACTTTGCACCGAGCTCGGTAGCAACGATTTCGGCTGTATCGTAGTCGATAACCTCATTTACGGTTGCCATCTGACCGAGGGCAAAGAGCTTCTTGATAACCTCTGCCGCTGTCATGTGGAGCATCTCGGCAAGCTCGCCGACCGTGATCTCCTCAGGAACCTGAATACGAAGCTGCGGCTTCTTGGCTCTTTCCGCGGCGATTCTCTTGAGTCTTTCCGCCTCCGTCTCGTGACGTGAAGAACGCATACCCTGTCTGCGCTGAGGCTTCTGCTTAAACTTCTGCTTGTTTACGGTTCTGTCGCTTCTTCTATCCTGGTTGACGGGAGCAATATTCTCGTATTTCTCGTTGTACTTATCAAGATCAACGTTGCTCGACCTCGTGTCGATCGTGCGGAACTCGCCCTTTGTGCGGCTCTGCATCTTTGCGTTGGGATCCTTCTGCTTCTTCTTCGGCTGTTCGCCGGCTGCTGCGGCAGGAGCCTTTTTCTCCTGCTGAGCGGGCTGATTCGCGCCCTTTTTCTCTTCCGCTTTCGGAGCTTCTTTCTTCTCCTCCGGCTTTTTCTCTTCCTTCTTCGGCTCGTTTGCCGTTGCGAAATAAGCGTCGAAGCTTTCAACGCTGTTGTCCTTCGTTATGCTTTCAAAAATAACGTCCAGCTCTGCTTCTTCGAGAGCCGTCATAGATTTTTTCTGTCCGTCAAAATATTTACCGACAATGTCAAGTATTGTCTTGCTGGGAACATCAAAATCCTTTGCCACTTCATGGACTCGGTATTTATTTATCATAAGCTGCGTTCCTCCCCGGATTGGTTTTCTTTAAGTTTTGAGATCAATGACCTTGCGAAGCCTTCGTCGTCAACGGTGAACACCGCCGCCTTGAAGCTCAGCGCCTGCTTTATTTCAAGCATCGTATATTTCACATCGTAGATCTTTATGTTTTTCGCCCTTGCAAGCCCCGATATTTCATCGGAAAGCCTTTCTGATGCATCCGAGCAGATTATGCACAGAGCCGCCTTGCCGCTGTTGACTGCCAGCTTGCAGGCATCGTGACCCAGGCTTAATTTTCCTGCTTTTCTGCAAAGGCCCAAAAGACTGAGCGCCGAATCATTCATCTTTTTCCAGCTCCTCTGCCATTTTATCGTATATCTCATCGGGAATACGGCACAGGAATGATTTTTCTATTCTTTTTGCTTTTCTTGCCTTTTTAAGACATTCAACGTCGTGACAAATGTATGCGCCTCTGCCGTTTTTTCTGCCCGTAAGGTCAAGGACGATCTCGTCCTCAGGTGTTTTAACGACTCTGACAAGCTCCTTTTTTGGCTTCATCTCGCCGCATCCCATACACTTACGCAGAGGAATTTTTTTCTGCTGCATTCCTATACCTCCCTTTTATTAAAGCTCTATGGATTCTTCGACCTTTCCGCTTTCCGGCTTAATGTCAATTTTCCAGCCCGTCAGCTTGGCGGCAAGTCTTGCATTCTGTCCCTTGTTGCCGATAGCCAGCGAAAGCTGAAGGTCGGGAACGATAACTCTGCAGGACTTCTCCGCATTCTCGTCTATTGTTACGGAAATAACGTCTGCCGGAGCAAGCGACGCCGCGATAAACTCGGCAGGATCATCGCTGTACTTGACAATGTCTATCTTCTCGCCGTAGAGCATATCGACAATCTTGCCGACACGGGCACCTCTCGGTCCGATGCAGGCGCCGACTGCGTCAACGTTCTCGTCAGCCGAATAAACGGCAATCTTGGTTCTTGAACCTGCCTCACGGGAAACCGCCTTGATTTCAACGGTTCCGTCATATATCTCAGGAACCTCGGACTCAAACAGTCTCTTGACAAGTCCGGGGTGAGTTCTGGAAATGGTAACTCTCGGACCTCTTCTGCCCTCTTTGCCGTCGGCTACGCCGGCAATATAAACCTTGATAAGCATACCCGGAAGCAGCGTCTCGTTGGGAATCTGTTCGCTTCTGAAGAGCGGCTCCTGAGCCTTGCCGATTTCAACGATAGCGTCCTTTGTTTCGGGGTCAACCCTTGAAACCTTAGCCGTAACGATCTCCTGATTGTGGCTCTGGAACTCCTCACGCAGTCTGCCATGCTCGGCCTCGCGGATACCCTGACGGATAACATGCTTGCCCTTATCGGCAGCTATACGGCTGACCTCTTTTGTCTCAAGCTCGATTTCGATGATGTCGCCGACCATTGCCGTCGGCTTATACTTCTGAGCCTGCTCAACCGTCAGATCCTCGTCCGGGTCAACGACCTCGGAAACAACGTTCTTTCTGACGAAAACGCGCATCGTCTTTTTCTCCGGGTCAAGTTCGCAGAAAACGATGTCCTTGTTGTTGTAGTCGCGCTTTACCGCTGTTACAAGTGCTTTTTGGATTCCATCGCAAAGCACGTCCATCGGTATTCCTTTTTCTTTTTCAAGCATTTCAAGCGCCATAAAAAGCTCTTTGTTTACCATTGTTCTTCTCCTCCGAAATCATCAAGTTTAACATAAGATGTTTCTTTTTTATTCATAACGAGCTTCGTTCCGTCTTCAAGAAGAAGCTCAAAATTTCCGTTGTCATAGCTCTCAAGCGTACCCTTGTACTCCCTGATGCCGTTCAGCGGTCTTATCAGCTTGACCTGAACAGGCTTGCCGATGCTCTTTTCAAAGTGGCTGTCCCTTTTGAGACTGCGCTCCAGTCCGGGAGAGCAAACCTCCAGGCAGTAGCTCTGCTCGATCGGATCCGCTTCATCAAGCGGCTTATCCAGCGCGTGGCTCATATCGACGCAATCGTCGATTGAAACTCCGCCCTCCTTGTCAATAAAGACCCTGAGAAACCAGTCCGCGCCCTCTTTTTCAAAGCGCACGTCCCAAAGCTCAAGTCCGAGACCCTCGGCGATGGGCTGTGCAAGCTCCCACACGGTGTTCACCGTGATACCGCCTTTTCCCTTTGAAGCCATTGTAACGCCTCCTAACAATGCAAAAGAGCGGGTCGCCCCACTCCTTTGTCAATACCATAGTTAATTTACAAGTATAATATACCACATTTGAAAATAAATATCAAGTGTTTTTTATTATTTCTTTTTCTTCATACCCTTGAGCGGATTTTCGGGCTTGACGCCGCCGGTAAGGAATCCGCTGATGTACATAAGATATGCCGAAAGAATCGAAACAACAACGCAAATCGGGATAAGAGTTCCCGTACCGAGACTGCCGTTGAACATAAGCACGATAACCGCCGCGATTACGGGTACGAACGAAATTCTCCAGTGCTTTGCAAGGTATCCTGCACCGAGCGCACCGAAAAGTGCCGGAAGAACCTGATCGAAAGCAGGCTTCAGTGCCGAATCCTCGCCGGTAAGAGCAGGAAGAATAGGAGTAAGCGCAAGAACGCCGACCGCAAGTATTATGGTTGTAACAATAGACGATGTCGCCGTTGCGATTGTTGAGATAACCTCGTCCGCCTCTGTGCCGGGCTTCGTCTTTGCAAGCTCACGGGAGTTGAGAACACACGGAAGCTTGAGGTTTGTGATGTTACCCGTAACGAACGAAAGGTATGTTGCGCCCGTGCCGAGCATCGGAGCGTAAACAACAATTTCCAAAATTGCGGACGTCCAGAAAATAGGAATAACCTTTAATAATCCGTCAAATACCTGTTTAAATGTCGGCCATGCGTTAAATTTCAAACATATTGCGACGGGAACGGCAACCAAAACACAAATCGCCGTAACCATGAAAATATTTCCCCACGTATAGGTGGAGTCCATATAACTGCGTTTTTTCTTGCTCATACGATCGGCCTCCATTCAAACGTTGATATTTCTGCGGGAAGAACATAATGCAGAAGGACTGCCATACCCATGCCTGCGAACATACCGAGCGGCATAACAAACGGTTCAAATTTATCCCACTTGAATTTCTTGCAGAGAGCCTGAAGAACAACAACAACGATAACAGATGTAACAAGAACCGCAACCGACATAACGCCTGCGCCCACTCCAACAGGTTTAAGCTTTCCGTTCTCTTTAATTGTCGGAGCTGTGCCTGCGAGTGCATTGCCGATGAATGCAGAAATAAGACCGATAAATGTTGCGGCGGAAATAATATCGCCGAATTTGTTTTCGCCGCTTGCGTTGTTAGTTACCTTGCCGACCTTGCTCTGAATTTTCTTGAGAAAAATAGGAATAAGTATAAGCGAAAGGATAACGCCGATAGTCATAACCCATGAAACGGCAGCAAATATTTTCGGATCGGCTATGTTTTGACCGAAAACAGCAATACTTGTACCGTCTCTGAAGGACTCAAGAGCCGCTTGAGCAGCGGTAACCTCATACTGGAGATTGCCGACAACCGAAAGTCTTATCCACGGAAGAACAATTCCGAGTGTGCTCGACAGTGTAATAACCGTCGCGAAGATAGCAACCGCCGGAGCGATCGTAAACAGCGCACTTGACGTGACCGCTTTTTTCATATCCTCCGAGGTCAGCCCGACCTCTTTGCCGTGTTTCCATGCTCTGATGAGGAAAAACAGTGACTGTGCGATAACAAAAACAATGACCATAGCAGCGAGTCCGTACATAAACCCGCTTTCTTTAAAATCTTGCATTACATATCCCCCTTGACAGAATAATATGTCATTTATTTTATCATAAGTTATATTCTTCCGTCAAGTATAATAAAACAGTAAAAACGACTGTTTCCGTTTCCGAATACAGTCGTCTTTTATATAAATTCAGTTCTTGCTGTAAACTCTGATGAGTCCCTCGTCGTTTACGGTCATTTTGTAGCCTGCCTCAATATAAGGAGCTTCGTATTCGGCGATTTTATTCTCGTCCGCGCCTCTGAGGTCAAGAACAAGGTAATCCGTGTCCGCGCCGTTGTGGTAATGCACCTCATAAATAACGTCGCGCTGTGAAAGCTTCGCCACAAAGAACGTCGATGCCGTCACACTTGCGTCGTCGGGTATCGTTTCAAGCACCTCGGTGATTCTTTCAAACGAGCCCTTGTTCACGCTGTAACTCAGCGAATAGTTGACAAGCCTCGGATACATCAGCGACAGCATCATAACAATGCTGACGACCGCCGAAGTGAGCGCAAGATAATTTCTCTTTTTCTTTTCCGTTTCCGCCAGATTCATCACGGACGCATAGAACAGAAACGCCGTTATTCCGAACGAATACTGCTTGCCGAGATCGCATTGATAGTAGTAATCCGACAAAAGATTTATCAGCACCGGGCAGATGAGTATCAGCCGCGAAGATTTTCTCGACATAAACGGAAGCATCGCAAGCGGAACAAAGAGCTGAATGAAATAAACCAATTTACCCGAATCCGACGAAATGCCCCTGAACAGCTCGTTAAAGACAAGGACAGGCGTTTTGAACACCGTCTTGACGACGCCCAAAAGTCCCTCGTTCGGGAGCTTCAGATTAGCGAATCTGTTGGACATTATTCCCTCGCCGAACCGCGAAATATAGAGCACGGCAAGTCCGAAATAAACCGCCGAAACAACCATCAGCGCAACGCCTTTTTTCCGGTCCTTTCGCGAAACAAGAATGTAAACCGCGAAGATAAAAACGTAGGCAAACGCTTCTTCCTTTACGGTCAAGACGAGAAATGCGAAGATAAAGAACGGTATATTTTTTCCCTTTTCATAGAAGAAAAACATCCACAGAAGAAGAGGAAGAATAAAGCAGTTTTCGTGAAAATCGTAGATACTGCCGTAATTTATCGCCGGATAAGCGAGATACGCTATCGCAAAAAACATCTTTGTAACGCTGTCAATTTCATATTTTTTCATCAGCAAAATGAGCGGAACGGCTCCGCTGAGAAGGATAACAACCTGAGAAATTTCAAGCGTCATTGCCGACGGAAAAATATAATAAATTGGCAGAAGGAGATAAAGAACGGGCGAAAAATGCACCGCGAAATGCGAAAGAAGCTTGTCTCTTTCGCAGGTTGAGAGCGGCTGAAAGCTCTCCTTGAGGTTATAGTAGATGTTGCAGAAAATACCGAAATCAAAATTCGGCGCGGTATAAACAAGTATTCTCAGCACCATTACAACGCAAAGAAATGCCGTAAAGAACACCGCCGCGCACGCGGTCAGCGCCTTGCACACCTTGGGTGAAATGTTCATTTCCAGCCCGGCGTTGTAGGCGTACATCGCCGCCAGGAACACCGCCGCCGCGAAGCCGAGAATTATAAACTTGTCCGTGACCTTCATCGACGCTTCTATTGTGAAAAGACTGACGGACATCAGCACAAAAACGGGTGCGGCTTTTATCTCGTCAAGGAAATACTGAACCGCCGTCTGCGCCGCAAAAAAGAAGAGAAAAACAACGATGAAAACGGCAAGATTTATTGGCTGAAAAAGCTTTGCGTCAATCGTGTCGCTTTTGATAAAAAACATCATTACCGAGCCCATAAAAAGCCATGATGAAATCAGCTTTGCTATGATATCCTTGCCTGCCGCGGCAACTATTCTGTTGCTTTTAATATCCATTTTTTCACTCTCCGTTCATAAGCTTTTGCGAGAGCATCACATACTCTCAGGAACCGTAATTCGGAGCATTTCAAGAATATTTTTAATTGTTTCCTTTACGCACACGCAAAGGTACAGACGAGCCTGCATAAGCGATTCGTCGTCGCACTTTACCCTGCACGCGTTGTAGAACTTGTGGAACAGCGTTGCCAAATCGACAACATAGCGTGTAATTTTTGCCGGGTCATAGTTCTTTGCCGAGTTGACGATTTCATTTGTCAGACCCGCAAGGTGGCATATAAGCTCGCGCTCTTCGGGCTCCCTGAGCATTTCGAGCTCTTCGTCGGAGCAGTCGCGTGCTTCGATACCCTCGCTCTTCAGCTTTTTGATAATAGAGCATATTCTTGCGTGGGCATACTGACAGTAGTACACAGGATTCTGAGAGCTCTGCTCAACGGCAAGGTCAAGGTCGAACTCCATCTGCGAACCGGGTTCTCTCATATTGAAGAGGAATCGAACCGCATCAATCGGAATATCCTCCAAAAGATCGACAAGTGTAATAGCCTTGCCGGTTCTCTTGGACATTCTGACAACCTCGCCGTCGCGGGTAAGACGGACAAGCTGCATGAGAATAACGTCGAGTCTGTCACCGCCGACTCCGATTGCGTCAAGCGCGCCCTGCATTCTGGCAACGTGGCCATGGTGGTCTGCGCCCCAAACGTCGATCGCGGTATCAAAATTTCTGACCGAAAGCTTGTTACGGTGGTATGCGATATCCGCCGCGAAATATGTCGGGTTGCCGTTGGCACGGATAAGAACGTCATCCTTAAGCTCAAGCTTGTCTATACTCTCTTGAGAAAGGCCCTGCTTTTTAAGGCGTTCGGTCTGAACCTCAATATTCTTGTACCAGAGTGCGCCGTCCTTTTCGTAGGTCAAGCCCTTTTCTTTCATAAGCTCGATCGTGTCGGCAAGTTCACCGTCATTGTGGAGAACGCTCTCGTGGAACCATGTGTCGTATTCGATTCTGTATTTTGTAAGGTTGTCCTTCATTGCCTGAATATTCTTCGGCAAAGCGAAGTCAACCAGCGCTTTTCTGCGCTCCGTCTCATCGGCGTCAATGTATTTGTCACCGTATGCATCGGCAAACTCCTGAGCGCGGACTTTTATATCCTCGCCGTGATAGCTGTCCTCAGGAAGCTCAACAGCGTCCTCGCCCTTGTATATCTGCTGATATCTAACGTCGAGCGAAAGCGCGAATTTATCAATCTGATTGCCTGCGTCGTTGATATAGAACTCACGGCTGACATTGTAGCCTGCATAGTCAAGCACAGCGGCAAGGCAGTCGCCGAGCGCACCGCCGCGGGCATTACCCATGTGCATGGGTCCCGTCGGGTTTGCGGAAACAAATTCAACATTTATCTTTTTGCCCTTGCCGTAATCCGAGCGGCCGTAGTCCTTGCCCTTTGCGCGGATATCCCTGAGAATATCGGCATAGTAGCGGTCGCTGAGATAGAAATTGATGAATCCCGGACCGGCAACCTCAACACGCTCAAAATATGTGCCGCCGAGGTCTGCTTCGGCAACAAGAGCGTCGGCAATCTTTCTCGGTGCGTTCCTCAGCTCCCTTGCCCACGCCATAGCGGCATTGGTCGAGAAATCGCCGTTCGCTCTGTCGGCAGGAATCTCAACATTAAAGCTTCCCGACGGAACAGAGGCAAGCGCACCCTTTTCGGCAGCCTTTGCCGCGGCATCGGCAATTATTTTTTTCAGGTCGTCCTGAACCTTGTTTACTATATATGACATTTACATCATTCCTTTCGGTTTGAGGAATTTTACGATCTTAGTTTATGTGATAATTACCAAATAGAAGTAATTTACCTATGCTTCCGCTTTGAGGGGAGGCAATAGAATGTCAGCAACAAATCTATCTTGGCTCACCTTGTCAGGTAGCGAAGCGGCGCGACGGTAGTGAATGACAGTCCGGTGGACTGTCAGAGCCGGAGCGTGACCGAGCCGCAGCGAGACGCTGTCGGCACAGCCGACTGAGGGGTAGTTCAAATGATATTGTTTATAAAAGTTCTTCTCATAAAGTCGGTAATAAGCATTTTCTCTCCCTCCGTCACGGCTTCGCCGTGCCACCTCCCTCATCAGATGGAGGCAAGAAAAATCAGCTAAAAAACAAAGCAAATTATATAAATCTAAAATACCTTGCACGAACCTCAGCCTCCCTTTGATTGAGGTCAAGGGGAGGTGTCGAAATAGATTGTATACGGTAGACGTTAGATTTTAGATATTAGATACGGTAGATTTTGCCTTTTTATTTATCCGCATCTAACATCTACAATCTAATATCTAAAGTCTATCTTGACGGAGGGGATAAAGAAATAAGTGATTATCAATATTTAAATGACTCACGGCACGATGTAGGCATCGTGCCCTACGTCAAGCTTTGATAAATTCTGAAAAGAAAAACCTTAAATCAACGACTTTGTCCTCAAGGTGAAGACTGCTAAAAGACAGTATATTTAATAACTTAAACCGTACTTATTTTTCACTCCGCTGTTATGCGGATTCGGTTTTTGCTAAGCAGACTTCCGTCAGCATCAAGCTCATACGCAAATTCAAGCTTTCTGAGCCTGTCGTTCACAAATTCGGAGGCTACCATATTGGCTGAAATTCCCATAAAAATGTTACCCACGGGGGTTGAATAACAGCAGACATTCCGCTTGCCCTTTTCGATTTTCATAACCGTGTTGTACGCACCCTCACGGACAATTTCAACGCACTTTCCGCCGACAACCTTTATGCAGGTGTTGCAGCCTTTCATCTCCTCCGACTGCTCACGATATCTCACCGTGTAGCTCTCGGCACTGCCCTCAATATCGGCATTGGTTATCATCTCGGAACGTTCGGGTTTGCCGTCCGTCAGGTGCATATCGTGAATCGTAATCAGGCAATTCATCTGTCCCACTTCTCCATGGCAAGCGTGAGAAGTCTGTCAATCAGTTCGCTGTATGGAATACCCGACGCGGCAAACATCTTGGGATACATTGAGATTGAAGTGAATCCCGGAATCGTGTTCGGCTCGTTGAGCATTACCTTGCCGTCGCTGTGTCTTACAAAGAAATCGACTCTTGCAAGTCCGCTGCAGCCGAATGCCTTGTATGCGTTGCAAGCCGCCGCTCTTACCTCGTCGATCTTCTCCTGCGGCAGTCTTGCCGGAATGTGAAGCTCGCTTGACGGGTTGATGTACTTTGCCTCGTAATCATAGAAATCGTTGCACGGAACTATCTCGCCGCAAATTGAAGCTATCGGCTCCTCGTTGCCGAGAACCGCACACTCAACCTCCATGCCGTCAACGCCCTCTTCAAGGACGATTTTGCTGTCCTCCTTGAAAGCCTTGTCAATCGCCTTTTTAAGCGAATCAACGTCAACAGCCTTGGTTACACCGACCGACGAGCCTGCGTTTGCCGGCTTGACAAAAATCGGGAATCCGAGATAATCCTCAGCCTTTTTAATGTACTCCTCAGAAGCCTTGTCGTATTCATATTTTGTGTAGCCGAGCCACTTTGCCTGCGGAATACCTGCGGCATCGGCAAGAGTATTTGTTATTTCCTTATCCATACAGCAAGCGGAGGAAAGCGCGTCACAGCCGACAAAGGGGATTCCGGCAACCTGGAGGAAGCCCTGAATCGTTCCGTCCTCGCCGTTCTTGCCGTGAAGCACGGGGAATACAACATCAATATGTATTTTTTCGATTCCGTCCTCGCCGAAAACAAGGATTCCGTGATCCTCACGGTCAGGAGAAAGGACAGCCTTCGTGAGAGCCATTTCGTCCTCAAGCCATTTGTCCTCAGGGAGCTTTGCAACGTCGCCGTCATACTTGAACCAGCGGCCGTCCTTAGTTATTCCGATAAGGATAAGGTTGTATTTGTCTTTCGGTGTGTTCGCGATTACGGAACATGCGGAAACGACCGAAACGTCATGCTCGCTCGATACGCCGCCGAAAAGAATAAGCGCATTTTTCATTGGAGTCACATCCTAAAATAATATTCGCAGTAATTATCGGTAATCGCGCCGTATGTTAATCGGCGTTTACCATACCTATACACATTAGATTATGTTATCATAATAGTCAAATCAAGTCAAGAAAAATAACTTTTCCCTTATATTTATCTGTACAAATTTGCAAAAAAATAGTGACAAAAATACATTTATATGATATAATCATTCTTAAATATGTACAGTAGTATATTATGCTTATTTTAAGGAGAACAAGATATGGAACTTAACGAAGCTTACGGTTTGATAATAAAGGGCGTTGAGAGCACGATGAACGATCACGGCTTTAGCGTCGTAATACCCGATTCCGTCGAAAAGGGAGCTGTCCCCGTCGTAACAAAGAACGGCGCGACAATACTCACCTACACGGGCAAAAAGGGTTCGGCGAAGATTGAATTTCTTGAGGGAAAGATATCCCTTTTATGCGCTCAGTCACAGGCGGATACGGCTGTTGACGACGATTACAAGCGCATCACAATGACGCTTTTCAATCCCGAAACCGCCGACAACAAGGAAATCAAGTACCTTGTCAACGACTTCTGCGACGGCATCAACGAGACCTACGGCAAAAAGGACAAGGGTTCCAAAAAACTGCCTCAGCCCGTTTCCAAGGCGGAAGCCAAGAGCGGCGCGGCATACTATGACCTCAACACGCTCGGAAGCAGATTCGTTGTTATCTACCCCGAACTCAAGGAGGTTTACAGGGCGAACGTCACAAAATACGGTGAGTTCCTTGCCGACGACTTTTTCCTCAACTACGGCAACGCAAAGGTTCGCGAGACTGTTCAGCGCAATGATCCTATCCAGATGAGAAAACTTTTCAATATGTTCAACGAAATATATAACGACGGCACAAATCAGACTCAGAGCGTTATCGTGGTAACTATCCTCGGCTCGCTCTATGACGACGAAAAGCTACTGGCGAACTGCGTTGACTACATGGACGATATGACGCTTTCCGTTATCGAGACGAACAAGCTTCTCAGAAAGTCGTCCGTCAGGGCAAAGCTGGAGCATCCGCCCCTCTACAAGCCCAAAAAGCAGAAAAAGACACCCTCTTTTATGAACACACTGAACGGAGGTAATTAACCGTGGCAAACGAAGAAAAAAACGAACCTATAATTGCCGTAGCAGAGGTAAGCGGTGAAGAGCTGCTTGACGAGGCTATGGACACGGTCGTCACCGAGGAATACGGTGCCGATCAGATACAGGTTCTTGAGGGTCTTGAGGCTGTCCGCAAAAGACCGGGTATGTACATCGGATCGACAGGTCCGAGAGGACTGCATCACCTTGTCTATGAGATCGTCGACAACTCGATCGACGAGGCTCTTGCCGGCTTCTGTACCCACATCGAGGTTGAAATCCTCCCCGGCAATATTATTTCCGTCCGCGATAACGGCCGCGGTATTCCCGTTGCAATGCACGAGAAGATGGGTATCCCCACCCTGACCGTTGTTTTGACCGTTCTGCACGCAGGCGGCAAGTTCGGCGGAAGCGGCTACAAGGTTTCCGGCGGTCTGCACGGCGTCGGCTCGTCCGTCGTTAATGCTCTTTCCGAGTGGATGGAGGCGGAGGTCTCCCGTGACGGACACGTTCACTATCAGAAATTCTCGCGCGGCAATGCCGTTTGCGATATGAAGGTAATCGGCGACACGGACGAGACGGGAACTCTCATTCGCTTCAAGCCCGACCCCGAAATCTTTACTGAAACGACCGAGTATGACTTTGACGTGCTTGAAAGACGACTTCGTGAATCGGCATTCCTCAACGCAGGACTTTCGATCAAGCTGACGGATTCAAGGGATCCCGAAAACATTGCCGAAAAGGTTTACTGCTATGAGGGCGGCCTGTCAAGCTTTGTTGAATACATCAACACAAGCCGTGCGCTCACTCCGCTCCACACTCCCCCGATTCACATTTCAACAACCGTCGGCGACAAGTACGCTGAGGTTGCAATGGCATACAACGACAGCTACAACGAAATTATCCTTTCGTTTGCAAATAACGTTCACACAATCGACGGTGGTACTCATGAAACAGGCTTCAAGACCGCTTTGACCCGTGTTTTCAACGACTACGGCAGAAAATACGGCATACTCAAGGACAGCGACAAGAAGCTTTCCGGCGAGGATGTCCGTGAGGGACTTTCCGCGGTTATCAGCGTTAAGCTGACCGAGGCTCAGTTCGAGGGTCAGACCAAGGGCAAGCTCGGCAACACGGAGATGACCGGTATCGTGTCATCACTCGTTTACGAGAAGCTGATGACCTACTTTGAAGAAAATCCGTCCGTTGCAAAGGCAATCTTCTCCAAGGCTCTCGACGCTTCAAGAGCAAGAGAAGCGGCAAGAAAAGCCCGCGACCTCGCGCGCCGCAAGGGTGCGCTCGAAAGCAACTCACTCCCCGGCAAACTCGCCGACTGCACAGAAAAGAGTGCTGACAGCACCGAGCTTTACATCGTCGAGGGTGATTCTGCAGGCGGCTCCGCCAAGGAGGGTCGTGACCGACAGTTCCAGGCTATTCTTCCTCTTTGGGGAAAGATGCTCAACGTTGAAAAGTCACGTCTTGACAAGGTTATCACAAACGAAAAGCTTATCCCGATTGTTACCGCTCTCGGTACGGGCATAGGCGAAGATTTCGATATAAACAAGCTCAGATATGACAAGGTCGTCATCATGGCGGATGCCGATGTCGACGGTGCTCATATCAGAACGCTTCTGCTCACATTCTTCTTCAGATATATGAGACCTCTGCTCGACACGGGTCACGTTTATCTCGCCCAGCCGCCTCTTTTCAAGGTCAGCAAGGGTAAAAAGCACGTTTACGCTTTCTCCGACGAAGAGCGCGACAGACTCACGGAGGAAATGGGCGGCGGCTGTGATATTCAGCGATACAAAGGTCTCGGTGAGATGGATCCCATTCAGCTTTGGGAGACCACCATGGACCCGAAAACAAGAATCATGCTCCGCGTCACTCTTGAGGACGCAATGGAAGCGGACGAAACCTTCTCCATTCTCATGGGTGACAAGGTTGAGCCGCGCCGTGATTTCATAGAAAAGAACGCCAAGTACGTTCAGAATCTTGATGTATAAAGGAGGGAAACAGATATGGCTAAGCAAGACGGTTATCATCCGGACGAAAACTTCAAGGAAAATCTGGAGAATACCACTATATATAATGTAGATATCAACAAGGAAGTCAGAAAAGCTTTCCTTGACTACTCAATGTCGGTTATCGTTTCCCGTGCATTGCCCGACGTGCGCGACGGTCTCAAACCCGTTCACCGCCGTATCCTTTATACAATGTATGAAAACAACCTGACACCCGACAAGGCTTACCGTAAGTGTGCCGACACCGTCGGTTCCGTTCTCGGTCGCTATCATCCCCACGGTGACGCTTCCGTTTACGACGCAATGGTTCGTCTTGCCCAGAACTTCTCAATGAGATACACTCTTGTTGACGGTCACGGTAACTTCGGTTCGATCGACGGCGACCCGCCGGCTGCTTACCGATATACCGAGTCAAGAATGAGCAAAATGGCTCTTAAGATGCTGACCGATATCGACAAGGATACAATAGATTTCACAACAAACTACGATGACAGACTCAAGGAGCCGACTGTTCTCCCCTCCCGTTTCCCGAACATTCTCGTAAACGGTTCAATGGGTATCGCCGTCGGTATGGCAACAAACATTCCGCCGCACAACCTGCGTGAGGTAATCGACGGAATGTGCTGTCTCATCGACAATCCCGACGCTTCGCTCGACGAGCTTATGGAGCATATCAAGGGACCCGACTTCCCGACCTACGGCATCATCATGGGTCGTTCGGGAATGAGAGCCGCCTATGCGACAGGCCGCGGCAAAATCGTTGTCCGTGCCCGTGCGGAAATTGTTGAGAAAAAGAACGGCCGCTTTGAGATAAAAGTCACCGAAATTCCCTATAACGTTAATAAAGCTCGACTTATCGAGAGCATTGCCGACCTTGTTAAGGACAAGAAGATCGAGGGTATCTCCGACATCAACGACTATTCCTCCAAGGCAGGTATGCACATTTCGATCGACCTCAAGCGTGATGCAAATCCGCAGGTCGTTCTCAACCAGCTTTATTCCTACACTCAGCTCCAGACAACGTTCGGCGTTATTCTGCTTGCGATTGTCAACGGAGAGCCGAAGATTCTTACACTTAAGGATATTCTTCAGAATTATATCGACTTCCAGAAAGAGGTTGTAACGAGAAGAACTCAGTATGACCTCAAAAAAGCTCAGGACAGAGCCCATATACTTGAAGGTCTCCTCACCGCTCTTGATTTCATCGACGAGGTTATCAATATTCTTCGTAATTCAAAGAGCGTCAACGAAGGCAAGGAAGCACTTATGACGCGCTTCGGACTCGATGAAATTCAGGCTCAGGCTATCGTTCAGATGCGTCTCGGTCAGTTGACAGGTCTTGAAAGAATCAAAATTGAGGACGAGCTTGCCGAGCTCAAGGCAAAAATTGCCGAGTTCCTCGAACTTCTCGGCGACGAGCACAAGCTTCTCGGTCTTGTCAAGGCTGAGGCCATGGAAATTGCCGACAAGTACGGCGACGACCGCCGCACGGAGATCATGAATGTTTCCGGCGAGGTTGATATCGAGGACCTTATCCCTGAGGAAACCTGCGTATTCACCCTGACCGACTTCGGCTACATCAAGCGTATCCCTATGTCGGAGTATCAGACACAGCGCAGAGGCGGCAAGGGAATCAAGGGTCTTACAAGGCGTGAGGACGACATTGTCAAGACAATGTTCACCGCTTCGACCCATGACCATATCGCATTCTTCACCTCAAAGGGCAGAACGTTCAGACTCAAGGGCTATGAGATTCCTGAGGGTTCAAGAACCAGCAAGGGTATGAATATAGTCAACCTGCTTCCGCTTGAAAGCGGAGAGACAATCTCTTCAATGAATTGCGGCAGAGGAGACGATTACAAATATCTCTGTATGTTTACCCGCAACGGCATTATCAAGCGTTCGGCAGTCAGCGAATATTCAAATATCCGCCGCACGGGCGTTATCGCCATAACTCTTGATGAGGGCGACGAGCTCGCATGGGTAAAGATGACAAAGGGCAACGACGATATCATCGTTGCGACCAAGAAAGGTATGTCCATCCGCTTCAACGAGAACGACGCACGACCGATCGGCAGAACCGCGCGAGGTGTTAAGGCAATCGAACTCGGCGAGGGCGACGAGGTTATCGGCGTTGCGACAGTTGAGGAGGGCAAGTCCATCCTCACCGTCAGCGAAACGGGCTTCGGACGTATCAGCGACTTTGACAATTACCGCGTTCAGTCCAGAGGCGGCAAGGGTCTTATCAACTACCACACAGAAAAGAACGGCGACGTTGCCGCTGTCACATCCGTCAGCGACGACAACGACATTATTCTCATCGCCTCGGACGGCATTATCATTCGTATCCCTGCCGACGGAATCAGCAAGTTTGCCCGTCCGTCAAAGGGTGTCCGCGTAATGCGTGTAACCGAGGGCGAGAAGATTGTCACGCTGACTCCTGTTGAAAAAGCGGAAGAAGAGGAAACTGCGGCTGAAGAATCCGCCGAATCAACCGAAACTTCCGAGCAGACCGAGGAATAATCGAAACACAAAAGTAATGTAGGAGGCGCCTATGGGGCTTAGAAAAAGCTCAAATCTGAAAGATTTTATTTTCAGAAACTATCATTTGTTTGCTATGCTCCTGTTCGTGCTTGTCAGCGCATATTTCACCTTCAAGACAGAAATTGCCGCCGACGACTTCCATTACCGACAGGTTGCCGTTTGTTCACCGTCTGTTATACTTCAGTATCTTAAATGGCACTATATGGCTGAAAACGGGCGTTTGCTCGTCCACGTCTTTGTCATACTGATGCTGAGAAACAAGTTTACGTTTGTACTGTGGAAGATACTCACCGTGGCAGGACTGGTTGCTTACTGCGACCTGATTGCCAAAATGGCTTCTGCCGCGCGGGAGCAGTACCGCTCCGCCGTAATGACCGTCATATTCTTCTTTATGACGATAGTGAATATCTACACCTACTCCATTTACTGGCTGACCGGTTCGTTTAACTACTTTTATCCGACGCTTTTCCTGCTCGCGATTATGTATCTCAGCCGAAAGAAGCCCGAATCACCTGCTCTCATTCCGCTTGCCCTGCTCTGCGGCGCAACAACGGAACAGGTCGGCATAATGTGCATAGGCTGGTTTTTCCTGCTGACGCTCGACGAAGTGTTCAAAAAGAAAAAGCCGAGTATCGTATATATAATATGTACGATTCTTGCCGCGGCAGGCTATGCAACGGTTATGCTTTCGCCCGGTATCAGCATCAGGATCAACGACCAGGGTACCCACGGACTTCTCAATTACGGCATAAACCTTATCAAGCTTCTCAGGAAAAACTGGATTGACAATCTCGGCATGGTATTCTTTATGTCGATGATAACCTTCGGGGTCTGCTACTGGCTTTACAAATTCAAAAATGATCGCGGTCTTTCTTCAAAGATTACCGTTCCTGCGATAGTCTTTCTCACCGCGGCAAACATTTTGAATTTCACCTGCAAGCTTGTTTTGCAGCTTCACCACACCCTGCTTGACAGCAACATCAAATTCTCGCACGGCTTCAACACTGCGTACTGCATTTTTTGGTTCGCATATCTTTTCGTTTTCACCGTTTCCCTGTGTTATGTAACCATAAAGATATACACCGAGCGCAAGGAATTTGTCGTCAGCGCAAGCGTTATTCTTGCCGTCGGCTCACAGATTATGATGTCCGCCGCCATATCGGCGCCGAAAAGATGCTGTCTCTGCGGCACAACGACGTTTATGTTTTTCATTATATATACACTGAGAAATATGTACGCGGATTTCAGGGAGTGTCTAACGCTGAAAAAGCCGAACCGAAAGCTGTCGCCGCAGTCCGTGCAGAAAAGCCTTGTGCTTGTGCTCTGCGCTTTCGCCTGCGTCTTTCAGGTTATGTTCTTCGGTCATTTCAGATACACCTTTGTTGACTTCGACAAATGCACATTTGAGCCTCTCAGCTCAGAGCAAATGACGGAGCTGACCGATAACAGAGCCGCAAGCAACAAAATTTATTTCCTCAGCGAGGACTCCGCCTGGAGAGCCCCGTACAACGTTATCGACTTTTCACTTTTTTCATAAACAATTATCTATAAAGGATTTTCAAATAAACTCAAACGGAGGTACTATATGAATATTGCTATTATCGCTCACGACGCAAAGAAAGAACTCATGACTCAGTTCTGCATCGCTTACTGCGGAATCCTCAGCCGTCACAGACTGTTTGCGACCGGCACAACGGGTAAGCTTGTCGCCGACGCTACGGGTCTTGAAATCACAACATTTCTCCGCGGTTCTCAGGGCGGCGACCAGCAGATCGGTGCGCTCATCGCCTGCAACGAGATAGATATGCTCCTCATGTTCAGCGATCCGCTGGATCCCAAGGAGCACGAGCCCAACGTCACAAGCCTGCTGAGACTCTGCGACGTTCACAACGTTCCGGCGGCTACAAATATCGCTACCGCCGAGGCTCTCATCCATTCGCTTGACAGAGGCGACCTTGATTGGCGCGACATCGTCAATCCCAAACATTGATTTTCTGCAAAACAAATCGGTTTTGCGGACGGGATAACTGCGTCCCGACGCGCCCGTAACCGTTTGTTAAACTTCAGCAGGATTCTCGGAGGAAGCTTATGCGCTGTAAAAACTGCAAAAAGGAAATTGCAAATCCCAACTTTCTGAAATGTCCGCATTGCGGCAAACCGATCAAGCACAAAAAGAAAAGAAATCCGCAGGAGCTTGCTCTTGCCGTCGGATTTTTCACGGTCGGTGCGCTGTTTGTTATACTCACCTTTTTCAGTCTCTTTTTCAAATGCGCTTACTATTCCGAGATAGCGATGATTATTTCCGTTATCGTCTTTATGGTCTCGGTGCCGTTCATTTACGGCAATTACCATGGGCTTAAGGTCAAATATTCGGAGATTATCGGGGCTGCCGTGACCCTGCCTTTTATTGCAAATTGGCTTGCTATCGTTGTTTTCGGCAAGGTCAGCGTTAATTACGGCGGACTTTCAAATGTTTATTATATTTTCACGATCTGTGCAATAGTTCTGACGGACGTTATTCTGCTGCTCAGGTCGGCAGAGGTTTTAAAAAAGCCCAAAATTCTTTCGTGGCTGTCGCTGTCGCTCGGCGTTGCGGCATTCATCTTCACTATCATATACTTTGCCGTTTCCGGTGTTGCTAAAAGCTTTGCGGTTGCGATTATCGCGGTACAAAGCCTTGTGCCGGAATATATGGCATTTCACATACTAATGACGGATCACAGGAAAGAAATTTTCAAATAACATACAGGAGTTTTTCTATGGCGCTTATTACCAAGGCTATAAAGGGAACGCAGGACGTCCTTCCCTCCCAGAGCCACAAAAATCAGTTTATCGAAAGCACGATGCTCAGCATTGCCAAGGATTTCGGATTCAAGGAAATCCGCACGCCTGTTTTTGAGCACACGGAGCTTTTCACACGTTCGGTTGGTGACACGACCGACGTTGTTCAGAAAGAAATGTACACGTTTGACGACAAGGGCGGCCGCTCGATCACCCTCAGACCTGAGGGAACGGCAGGCGCGGCAAGAGCCTTTCTTGAGCACGGACTCCAAAACGAGCCCATGCCGCAGAAGGTCAGCTACGTCACCTCCTGCTACCGTTACGAAAAACCGCAGGCAGGCAGACTCCGCGAGTTTCACCAGTTCGGCGTTGAGTGCTACGGCACCGCTTCTCCTGCCGCCGACGCAGAGGTCATTTCGCTCGGCAATGAGCTTTTCGGTTTTCTCGGCGTGGACAGAATCAGCCTTGAAATAAATTCAATCGGCTGTCCGACCTGCCGCAAAAAATATCAAGAGGCACTCAAAGCATATTTCGAGTCACACAAGGACGAGCTTTGCGAGACCTGCCTTGAAAGACTTGACAGAAACCCGATGAGAATCCTCGACTGCAAAAGTCCGATTTGTCACGATATCGGTCAGGGAGCTCCGATAATTCTCGACTATCTCTGCGACGAGTGTCACGACCACTTTGAAAAAGTTAAATCATACCTTGATGCAATGGGTATTTCATATACGGTAAATCCGCACATTGTCCGCGGACTTGATTACTACACACGCACGGTGTTTGAGTTCGTTACCGATGCGCTCGGCGCTCAGAGTGCTGTCTGCGCGGGCGGACGTTACGACGGTCTTGTTGAAGAGCTCGGCGGACCTCATGTTCCTGCTCTCGGCTTTGCGCTTGGACTTGAAAGAATACTTCTTCTTTTGGAAGCGCAGGGAATTGAGCTTCCTGCCGCCGATGTTCCCGAAATGTATATCGGCAGTATCGGTGATGCGGCGCTCACCAAGGCGGCGGCACTTGCACTTGAGCTTCGCCAGTCCGGCATCAGCGCACAGTTCGACGTTGTCGGCCGTTCCGTCAAGGCTCAAATGAAATACGCCGACAAAATCGGCGCAAGATTCACCACCATCATCGGCGACGACGATATTGCCGCCGGTGTTGCAAAGGTAAAGAATATGGAAAGCGGCGAAACTCAGGAAATTTCTCTTGACTCATTTGCCGATGATTTTATGGAATATTCACTCCAGTCGGCAGCAATGAAGCTCCAGGGAACTGCCGCAGAGGATATGGATAATATAGATTTGAGCAAAATATTAGGAGGCTTAATATAATGGACTTTATGACAGGTTTGAAACGAACCGACTATTGCGGCGATCTCAGAATCGGCGACGTCGGCAGAGAGGTTGTCGTTGCCGGCTGGGTTCAGCGTCAGCGTGACCTCGGCGCGCTCATCTTTATTGATCTGCGTGACAGGACAGGAATCGTACAGCTTGCTTTCGGCGAAAGCACAGACAAGGAAATATTTGACAAGGCTTTTACCGCCAGAAGCGAATTTGTGCTCATGGCAAAGGGTACTGTCAGGGAGCGTTCCTCAAAGAACAAGGACATTCCTACAGGAGAAATTGAAATCGACGTTACGGATCTCCGTGTGCTCGGTAAGAGCGAGACTCCGCCGTTTGAAATCGTTGAGGACTGCCAGACTTCCGAGCTTACAAGGCTCAAGTACCGCTATCTCGACCTTCGTCGTCCCGATCTTCAGCGTAACATAATCATGCGCCATAAGATCTGTAAAATTACGCGCGACTATTTTGATGAAAACGGCTTCATTGAGATTGAAACTCCGATTCTTATCCGTTCCACTCCGGAGGGTGCCCGTGACTTCCTTGTTCCGAGCCGTATTCACAACGGTTCTTTCTATGCTCTCCCCCAGTCACCTCAGCTTTATAAGCAGCTTTCCATGGTTGCCGGATTTGACCGCTATATGCAGATCGCTCGCTGCTTCCGCGACGAGGATCTCCGTGCAGACCGTCAGCCCGAATTTACACAGATCGACCTTGAAATGTCATTCGTCGATATGGAGGACGTCCTTCACATCGGTGAGGGCTATATGAAGCGTGTATTCAAGGAGGCTCTCGGAGTTGACATTCAGCTTCCGCTCCCCAGAATTACATATAAAGAGGCTATGGAGCGCTTCGGTTCCGACAAGCCCGACACACGTTACGGCATGGAGCTTTATGACCTCAGCGACATCGTTAAGGACTGCGGCTTCGGCGTATTCAGCAACGCGGTAAAGGACGGCGGTTCCGTTCGCGGAATCACAGCCAAAAACGCTTTCAAGTCTCTTTCAAGAAAAGAGATTGACAAGCTCACCGATTCCGTAAAGGGCAACGGTGCCAAGGGTCTCGCATGGGCAAGGCTCGGCGAGGATGGCACGGTTTCGTCCTCATTTGCCAAGTTCATAACGGAGGACGAGCTTAAAGCCATCCTCGAAAAGGCAGGCGCAGAGGCAGGCGACGTTGTTCTCATCATCGGCGACGTTAAGAACTCCATCGTTTTCAACGCTCTCGGCGCACTCCGTCAGGAGGTTGCAAAGAGACTTGACATCATTCCTCAGGGTCAGTACAATCTCCTTTGGATCACGGAGTTCCCGTTCTTCGATTGGGACGAGGACAGCAAGACATGGGTTGCAATGCACCACCCGTTCACCGCTCCGATGGACGAGTGCCTTGAATATCTTGAGACAGACAAGGCAAAGGTCAGAGCAAAGGCTTATGACCTTGTACTCAACGGAATCGAACTTTCATCGGGTTCAATCAGAATCACCAACCCTGAGCTTCAGAGCAGAATATTCACTCTCCTCAACCTCACTCAGGAGGAGGCTTACGCAAAGTTCGGCTACCTGCTCGACGCATTCAGATACGGCGCACCGCCGCACGGCGGAATGGGCATCGGACTTGACCGTCTCGTAATGCAGATGCTCGGCTGTGAAAGCCTGAGAGACGTCGTTGCTTACCCGAAGGTTCAGAACGCAAGCGAGCCGATGACAGGCTGTCCGGCAGAGGTTGACGACCTCCAGCTTGACGAATTGGGAATCAAGCTTAAATAAAACAATTAAAGCAATACATTTCAATTGAGGTGTATTGCTTTTAAAAAACAGGCTGTGATAAGAATTTTTATCACAGCCTGTTTTATTGTTACTCTATTATTTTCTGAGCGGCTTTGTGTGCCATATATCGCGGGCGTATTCGTTGATTGCTCTGTCGCAGGCAAAGCGTCCTGCACCTGCAATGTTCATAAGAGACATTCTGTTCCATGTGTCCCTGTCGGCGAAAAGCTGCTCCGCCTTTGCCTGAGCTGCCTTGTAGTCGGCAAAATCGGCAAGAACCATATACGGGTCATGGTGAGTTATCGAACCGCCGATTTCCGGGAACACCTTTCCGTTGATGCCGCCGTTGATAAAATCAACGACCTTTCTGATGTCGGCATTGTTCTGATAGTAGTTCATCGGGTTGTATCCGATTCTCTTGAGCTCATTAACTTCGGGAGTGCTCATACCGAAAATGATAATGTTGTCGCTGCCGACAGCCTCGTGAATCTCAACATTTGCGCCGTCCATCGTTCCGAGTGTGATTGCGCCGTTAATCATCAGCTTCATATTGCCGGTGCCGCTTGCCTCTGTGCCCGAAAGCGAAATCTGTTCACTTATGTCTGCGGCAGGCATAAGGTTTTCAGCCATTGTTACGTTGTAGTCCTCAAGGTATACAACCTTCAGGCGTCCTCTGACATCGGGATCGTTGTTGATAAGATCGCCGAGGGCGCAGATAAAGCTGATAATCTTCTTCGCCATAAAGTAACCGGGAGCGGCTTTTGCGGCGAAAATATAGGTGTGCGGAGTAAAGTCTCCGTCGGGATTCTCTTTAATTGCAAGATACTTTGAAAGAATGTGGAAAGCGTTAAGGTGCTGACGCTTGTACTCGTGCAGCCTCTTGACTTGAACATCAAAGATTGAGTTGGGGTCAAGCTCAACGCCGTTGGACTTTTTCACAAGCTCGGCAAGTCTCTGCTTGTTGTGGAGCTTGATCGTTTCAATTTTTTTGAGAACCTCTGCGTCGTCGGCATAAGCTCTGAGCTTTTCAAGCTCATTTCCGTCATAAACAAATCCGTCGCCGATGAGACCTGTGATGAGCTTTGTCAGCTCCGGGTTGGACTGGCAAAGCCAGCGGCGGTGAGCGATACCGTTTGTAACGTTTGTGAATTTATCGGGCGTGAGAGAATAGAAATCCTTGAAAACGCTCTCTTTGAGTATCTCGGAATGAAGAGCGGAAACGCCGTTTACGCAATGCGAACCTGCAACCGACATATTTGCCATTCTGATAACGCCGTTTGAAACGATAGCCATTCTTTCAACCTTATCCGCATCGCCCGTTGAGTTCCAGACATAGCTGCGGAAACGGTTGTCGATCTCCTTTGTGATCTCATAAATTCTCGGAAGAAGTCGCTTGAAGAGATCCTCAGGCCAGCACTCAAGGGCTTCCGCCATAACTGTGTGGTTGGTGTAAGCCACGGTGTTGGTGACAATGTTCCACGCCTCATCCCAGCCGTAGCCGCAGTCGTCGAGCAGTATTCTCATAAGCTCAGGAATTGCAAGCGTCGGGTGAGTGTCATTGATGTGTATTGCTATTTTGTCGGCAAGGTTTTCGACCGTGCCGTAAATTCTCAGGTGGTTGTTGATGATGTCCTGAACGGAAGCGGAAACAAGGAAATACTGCTGACGAAGACGCAGGCTCTTGCCCTCCGGGTGGTTATCCGAGGGATAGAGCACCTTACTGATGACCTCAGCCATTGCGTTCTGCTCCATCGCGCGCATATAATCGCCCTGGTTGAACATATCCATATCAAGACCGGGTGCTTTTGCGCTCCAAAGACGGAGAACGCTTATACCCTTGCCATCCTTGCCCGAAACATACATATCGTAGGGAATTGCCTTTACCGTGTTGCAGTCGCGCTGTTCAATGTGGTGATACTGGTTATCCCAGCTCTCCTCGACCCAGCCCTCAAAGTTGATGTCAACAGCCTCCTCCTCGCGCGGAACAAGCCAAACCTCTCCTCCCGGAAGCCAGAAATCGGGCAGCTCAGTCTGCCAGCCGTCAACAAGCTTCTGCTTGAAAATTCCGTATTCATAAAGAATTGAATAGCCCTTTGCAAAATAGCCTTGAGTCGCAAGACCGTCAAGGTAGCAGGCAGCCAATCTGCCGAGACCGCCGTTGCCAAGACCCGCGTCAGGCTCGCAGTCATAAAGCTTGTCGAGCTTGATACCGAAATCCTTGAGTGCGGACTCCATCGTCCTGGTAAGATTCAGGTTGTAAAGGTTGTTCTTGAGTGATCGGCCCATGAGGAACTCCATGCAAAGATAATAAATCTTCTTTGAATCCGACTTCTTGGACTCGTTGTGAAACTCCTTTCTGCCCTGCATCATCATATCGCGCAGTATGAGCGCAATTGCCTTATAGTAGTGCTCATAGGTAGCCTCCTCCGGCGAAACGCCGTAGAAATGGGAAAGCTTATTTACGATAAGCTCCTTGGCTTCCTTTTTGGTAAGTTTATAGTTCATAGTAACCTCCGGTAAACTAATTATTCTCTGAATTTATTTTATACCACTTTTCAAAAAATTACAACACCTTATTTCGACTTGCTTATACGAATTATATACCCGTATTTTATGCATTTCAACGGAAAAATTGTCCTATTTTTCAAAAATATAAAAATAAATATGAAATTTAAACAAAATACCGTGAGTTTTGCCCGGCAACAGCATTAAATAATCGCCGCAAAAGCGCTTCCGGCGACAAAAAAATCGCAAAAAACTCTTTATTCACAATAAAATTTATAGTATAATATTTTATAACTTTAATATTAGCAATATTATACACAATTATTCTGCGGAGGTACGGTTATGGGAAAAAATAAAGTCAGACTTACTATCGGAGGTTTGGATTACTACATCACCACCGACGAGGACATCTCGTACATGAAAAATCTCGGTGAGGATCTTGACGACGAAATAGTCGGTCTCGTTCACGATCATCCGCGCCTGTCACAGGTTCAGGCGGCGGTTCTCTGCGCTCTTGATTACGCCGACAGACTCAAGCAGTCCGAAAAATCCAGCGACTACCTTAAATCACAGATTCAGATGTATATGGAAGATGCGGCAAAGGCAAAGACAGAGGCTGAAATGGCTCGCCGCGAAGCAGAGCGTATGACCAAAGACCTCAGAAGCATACGCCGCAGTCTCGAAGAAAAGGATATGTTATGATAAAGCCCGAAATTCTTGCTCCGGCAGGATCTTATGAATCGCTTGTTGCCGCCGTGCGAAGCGGAGCCGACGCCGTTTATCTCGGTGTCAAGGAGCTGAACGCCCGACGCAATGCGGAAAATTTTGATTTTGAACAGCTCAAAGAGGCTGTCAAATATTGTCACAGACACAAGGTAAAGGTTCATCTTGCGCTGAATACTCTTGTTTCGGACGGCGAACTTGAAGAAGCTCAGGACGCTGTCCGAATTGCTTGTGAAACGGGAGTCGATGCAATAATCGTGCAGGATCTCGGACTTGCCGAGCTTATTCACCGAACCGCTCCCGATATGCCGCTTCACGCATCGACACAGATGTCGGTACAGACCGCAGCAGGATTAAAAAGGCTGAAGCGACTCGGCTTTACCCGTGCCGTTCTGCCCCGTGAGCTTTCAAAGGAAGAGATCAGAAAGCTTTGCGAAAGCTCCCCCATTGAGCTTGAATGTTTTGTCCACGGAGCGCTTTGTATGTGCGTCTCAGGTCAATGTCTTTTCAGCGCGGTTCTCGGCTCGCGAAGCGGAAACCGAGGAGCCTGTGCTCAGCCCTGCCGTCTGCCGTTCGGCGCACCTTACGGAACAGGACACGATCTGAGTCTCAAGGATTTATCGCTCATTGACTACATCGGCGAAATGGCTGAAATGGGAGTCTGCTCGTTTAAAATCGAGGGCAGAATGAAGCGCCCAGAATATGTTGCCGCCGCAGTCAAGGCGTGCCGCAACAGCGTGGACGGAATAACCGACAACACCCTGAGAGATGACCTGCGTTCCGTATTTTCCCGTTCGGGCTTTACGGACGGTTACTACCGTGCCAAGCTCGGCATTGATATGTTCGGAACGCGCCGCAAGGACGACGTTACCGCGGCGTCCGGTGTGCTGAAAAAGCTTGAAAAGCTTTATGAAAAGGAAGTTGCGGACACAAAAATAGACCTTGCATTTACCGCCGTCAGAGGTGAACCGATGTCGCTCGCCGCTCGCGCGGATTCCAAAAATGCTTTTGCCGAGGGAGACCCTCCGCAGGAGGCAATGAACAAAGCGACAACGTCCGAATCGGTTGAGGCTCAGCTCAGAAAGGTCGGCGGAACGAGATTTGTCTGCGGCGAAATTGACATTGAGCTTGACGACGGTCTTTTCATTCCCGTTTCCGAAATAAACCGACTGCGCCGCGAAGTCATAGACGAGCTTGACAAGACTCATTCCGCGGCAAAAAAATTCACGCCGGAATACATTAAAAACATTCCCCATATTCCTGCAAAAAAACGTTTGATCTGCCGCTTTGCCGACGTTGACAATATTCCCGAAAACTGGGACTATATTGAACAGATCATCGTCCCGCTCGGCGAGGAAAGAAAAGCCAAAAAATCCCTGCGCGTCAGCGTGGAGGTTCCGCGAGGAATTTTCTCGTCCGATGAAAGGGTGCTTGAAAAGCTCAAAGCCGCAAAGGAATACGGAATCACGGAGGCGTGGGCTGGAACACTCGACGGCATTGCGCTTATTCAGAAAGCAGGTCTCAAAGCCAACGCGTTCTTGGGTTCAAATGTTTTCAATACGCTCTCCGTTCAGACGCTCTCCGACATGGGAGTGCACAGGATACTCCTTTCTCCCGAACTCACGCTTGCTCAGGCGCAGGCAATCGGCGGAGATGCGCCGCGCGGCGTTTTTGCCTACGGCAGACTTCCGCTCATGCTGACAAGGAACTGCCCTCAGAAAAACGGCAAAACCTGTGCGGAATGTAAGCGAACAGGCAAGCTCATTGATCGAAAAGGAATTGAATTTCCGATCGACTGCCGTTCGGGATGCAGCGAGATTCTCAACAGCGTTCCCGTCTATATGGCGGACAGGCTCGGCGAAATCAGAAATATGGATTTCTCGCTTCTGTATTTCACCGACGAAAGCCGCGAAAAAGCCGCGGAAATCATACACGACTATATAAAGGGCACCAAAAAGCCCCACGGTGAATTTACAAGAGGACTTCTTTACCGAGGAGTTGAATGAACTACAACAATGCCGCAGGAACCAACCCGCGGCATTGTTTTGTATTCTTTTAATAAATTAAGACAGCACCGCACAATTGGGGTGCGTGAATTGCACAGTAAGATTTTTCGTCAGGGTGTATAAAAATCCTGCCGGCTTGCTGACGCAAGTCAAGAAATTTTTTTGCAACAGGGCGGAAATAGATTCAAGCAAGGTATGTACCTCAATTTGTGCGGCATTGTCTTAAGTAAGAGGATTTCCGTCGGCGTCCTCGGTAATCTTTCCTGTAAGAACACGGATTCCGAAAATGAGGTTGATAATCCAAATCACAGCATAGCCGATGAAACCTACACCCGCCATCAAGATAAAAATGCTTGAGATAATAAACGCAACAAGATTTATTACAAATTTATTTTTCTCTCCTATCAAATAATAATGAATACCTAAGTTTGTGACAAACGGTATGCAGGCAAGAATACCGATAAGAGTCTTTGATTTACCCTCGCCGCTTTTGCTGCCCTTTGCCGCCGTCAGACCGACTCCGCAAGCGGTACAAATCACCTGATTTTCATTTGTTTTCGCTCCGCAGTTAGGGCAATAATTTGCGCCCTTCTTTGGATCGGCACCGCAGCTGAGACATGCAGCTGCATTTTCGTTCACTTCTTTTCCGCAATTTTTACAGTACATAATACTTCTCCTTTACTTTTAAATTATGAAATAACAACATTTCCTTTTTCATCTATACCGACATATTGATCCGATGAATTTTTTGCCCACGCAATTCCGGAATTAAAAGCTCTGATAGGTTTGTATGTGCCCGGATTTATCAAAACGTTGCCTGAGTAATCCAAAACAGCATATCCATCGGTTGTATTTATTGACACTTTTCCGTCTCCGGCGTTAGCATAGCCGGCAACAGGTTCAAACAAGATATTACAGTTTTTATCTATGACGGTAAAATAGTTTTTACCGTCTTTTCCTTCAAGTTTCAGCAGAACATTATTGTCCGCCGCTTCAACATCTTTGATATAGTATTTTGAAAAAACAGAGGTTTTTCCTGTCGTCGGGTCAGTAAAAGATACGGCATCTTTTTCTCTGGTTATAAGCAAGCCGCTGACAATTTTTTCAAATTTCGGAGTATTTCCTATTGTTCCGTCGGCATGAATAACGACACAATCGTATGCATGATCAAGATATTTGTTGTATTCTTTTTCACTTCCCTCTGCTTGAACACGGCCGTCATTTATAAGGTAAATATTATTTCCTATACATTCTGCTGTTTTTATACCTTTTCCAAAATATTTGTCAATGCTTGACATATAAATATACCCGACTGATCCAATAAGAAACGCCTTTCCGCCGATATATTTTGAATCTAAATAATTCAATACTACCCCCGACGGAGCTTCTCGCAATTGATTTACAAACTCGCCCTTTTCGTTAATTGTTCCGTATAAATTTTTTGAGCTGTCTATGCTGCCCTCGTATTTATGAACAAAAAACAAATTATCTCCCGACGCCAAAATTTCATCAAACTTTCCGTCCGCGGAAGACGCAACAACCTGTCCGTTTTTATTTATAATTTTATAAACATATTTATTTTCACTTATTATTTCCTGCACGAAACAAGCATCATTGCTCATATCATGAACAGCGTAAATTGATGTAGATGTATATATTATTTTCCCGCTTGTGTCAATCAGATGATATGTTTTTGAGCCGCCGCTTTCAATAGATATCCAAGCATAACCGTTTTTAAAATCATAAGTGCCTGTCGGATTAAGCGCGGTCTTTTGTTCTCCGTTATGGTTTTCTTCGAGTGTTTGAGATTCGTACTCCTTTACGACCTCAATGTCTGATTTTTTCTTTTTTCCGCAAGCCGAGAAAGAAAAAATCAACGACAGAATCAAAATGAACGATATTGCTTTTTTCACTTCTGTACCTCCTTAAAAATCTTCAACTATATACCAATCGTCTTTTTCCTTAACCATTTCAATAACTTCTTCACTTGTGGATTCGCTGTATAGGTAGTCCTCGCTCAGCCAAACCTCCGCAGTTACCTTTGCATGGGTCTCATCGGTGTAGCTGATCTTTTTAACCGTGAATTTCACCTGCTCGTCCTGAACGGCAACTCCCAAAGAAAACAAACCGCTGAACAAATCTCCGACACCGTATCCGAGCGCCGAACTGACCTTACCAATGCCCTTTAAGGCATTTCGGCTTTTTGAATCCAGACAGTCAAGGCATCCGTCCATATCTCCGCTTGCATAGGCGGTTTCAAAAGCCTCCAAGCGTTCAACTATCTTGTCCTCATCGCTTTTGTGCGAAGCAACAAAATAAATACCGACGCCGACAACCGCCAAAATCAACACAACAGAAATAATTTTCTTCATATCGCCCCTCCTTTTTTCACAAACGTAATTATTTCAATTGTGATGATATTTTATCACTATAACAATAATATGTCAACACTATAAATGTAATTATTTTTCGCAATAACGATTATTATAGTATATGAGGTGATTAAATGGACGTCGGAAAAAGAATAGTTGAATTAAGAGAACGAAAAAATATCAGCACAAATAAACTGGCTAACCTTGCCGGAGTTTCACAAAGCTACCTGCGCGACCTTGAAATGGGTCAAAAAAATCCGACCGTTGAAATGCTTTCGTATATATGTTTCGCTCTCGATATCTCTATGCAGGATTTCTTCGCCGAACCGAAAAACCAAGTCAATCCATACCTGATTTCCGCAATTCAGCTTTTGGATGACGACGAGCAAATCAAGCTTTCGGAATTTATTTGCGCCGTAAAAAAGAAAAAATAAAATCGCCGTCAAACCGACAGCGATTTCAAACTATAAAAGAGGTCGTGAAACACGGCCTCTTTTCTGTGTATTCTTTTGTATTTTACTTCTTCTTTTTCCCGAATGAGAGTTTGGAAAGCTTTATACGCGGTTCTTTTGAAACCTCGTCGTCAAAGGCGTCACTCTTCTTCCAGATATGAACCACGCCCTCGTCATTGAGAAGTTTTATTATGATTATCAGTATCGGGACAAGGAAGATGCCGATAAATCCGAAGAGCTGCGAACCGATATACATACCCATAAGGGTGACGAACGACGGCAAGTCAACCGTTCCGCCGACAATTTTCGGTTCAATGATCTGTCTGACAACATAGATTATCGCATAAACCACAAACAGTCCTATTGCAAGTCCTATCTTGCCGGTTATCAGGCTGTAAAGCGCCCACGGAACCATAAACGTACCCGTTCCGATAACGGGAAGAATGTCAAGCACGGCAATAATCAGCGACAGAGCAAGAATGTTGCCGTCCTTGTATATGCCGATAAGGGTAAGGAAATTCAATCCGACAAAAAGTTCAAGTCCCGTTATGCAAATGATAAGGACATACGATTTGATAAGTTTTCCGAGCGACTTAAACACAATCCGCTTTGTGGCCGAAAGCTTGCTTTCATTTTCTTCGGATATCTGACTCTTAATAAATTTAACAAGACGGTCATAGTCAACAGCCATAAAACATGAGGAAACTATCGCTATCATAACGGCAACGAAAACAGACGGAATCTGCTTCGCCGTGCTCCAAATTCCGCTGAGCGGAGTTGAAAGGCTCGAAAGTGAGAACTTCTCTCCGTTCGACGCCTTATCCATAATAAAGCTTGCGATTTCCGTTGCGCTCTTTTCTTTCAATGCGTCAAAGAACGGTACCATTGACTGAGTTGCCTTTACTTCAAGGCTGTCGGGCAAAAATCCGACGACGTTCAGCGACCAATTCTTGACGTTCTCAATCAAGGTCGGAATATCCGTCAGCTTTGACTGAATAAAAGCAATGAGACTCTTTATTCCGTCAACAAGCTTTACGCCGATGAGCGAAATCAATGCGGCAATAATCAAATACAGGAGAAGAACCAGAACAGTTGCTGTTATTCCCTTTTTAATCTTTGTCTTTCTTGTTATAAAATTGGTTGGTCTTTGCACGATTACAGCAATAAAAAATGCGATAAGGAACGGTGCAAACATCGAGAAGCAGTATTTCAGGAATAAATATGCCAAACCTAATACAATGGCGTAATAGACTATATTTATAATTTTTTTGCGTCTGATTTCGACTTTATCCATATTTTCACTCCTTCAGTAACATAAACACTTATATTGAATATATTATACCATAAAAGAGCTTAATGCAAATAAAATTGAGAAAAAAAGAAAATTTTTTAAAAAAGACTTTATTATTTGACAGTTTTATGATAAACTATATCGGTATATTGAGGTTTTGTTGCTCAAACAAAACAGGGAGTTGAAAACAATGGATATAGCTGTTTTAGGCTACGGTGTGGTTGGTTCCGGAGTTGCGGAAGTTATTTCGCTCAACAACCGAAAAATCGCCGACAAATGCCGCCCGGAAAGTATAAACGTCAAGTATATTCTCGACCTGAGAAAATTTCCGGGAGACAAAAACGAAGACAAAATAATTGACGACTTTAACGTTATTCTCAACGATGATGATGTCAAAATAGTTGCGGAGGCAATGGGCGGTCTGCACCCCGCTTTTGAGTTTGTTTCCGCCTGCCTTGAAAAGGGCAAGTCCGTCGTCACCTCAAACAAGGAGCTTGTCGCCGAAAAGGGCGATGTCCTGCTTGAGATTGCGGCAAAAAACAACGTAAACTTTATGTTTGAAGCGAGCGTCGGCGGAGGCATTCCCGTGCTTCGCCCGATTTTTCAATGCCTTTCTGCAAACGAGATCACCGAGGTTGCCGGAATACTCAACGGAACCACAAACTTCATTCTCTCGAAAATGATTTTCGATTCAATGAGCTTTGCGGACGCTCTTAAGCTTGCTCAGGAAAACGGCTATGCCGAAAAGGACCCGACTGCCGATGTCGAAGGCTTTGACGCGTGCCGCAAAATTTGTATTCTTGCCGCTCTCTGCTTCGGCAGACACGTTTATCCCTCGTCCGTTCATACCGAGGGAATAACGAAGATCACGCTTGAGGACGTCGAATATGCGCGCTCATGGGGCGGAGTGATCAAGCTCCTCGGCAGAGCGAAGAAGGTCGGAGACGGCGTATCCGCAATGGTTACTCCGGCATTTGTTTCCGATTCAAGCATTCTTTCGGGCGTCAACGGTGTTTACAACAGCGTACTGGTTCGCGGTAATGCAGTCGGTGATGTTGCTTTCTACGGTCAGGGTGCCGGCAAAATGGCAACCGCAAGCGCCGTTGTTGCCGACGTAATCGACTGTGCTCAGAATATCGGTCATAACAAGGGTATCAAGTGGGACAAGGCAGCCGACGGATATGTTGTTGATTATAACGACGCCGAAACCGCGCTGTATGTCCGCGCTGTCGGCAACAAGGCAGAAGCTCTTGCGAAAGCCGAAGAAATTTTCGGCAACGTACAGGTACTTTCAAGAAGCAACGCTCCCGAAAACGAGTTTGCTTTTGTAACCCCATGGGACAAGGAGGGTGCTCTGCGCGAAAAGCTTGCAAAGCTTGACGGAGTCGAGATTCTCTCAACAATAAGAACTGTTAATTTCTAAACAGATTTTTTACAGATACATTCAAGCAAGACGAGCCGCCGGCTGTGCGGTGCGGTCTTAATAATAAAAAGTGGTGAATTGATATGGGACTTATAGTTCAGAAATTCGGCGGCAGCTCGGTCGCCAACACAGAACGTGTGATGAACGTTGCGAAAATCGTAACAGATACTTACAAAAAAGGAAATGACGTTGTTGTTGTCGTTTCCGCTCAGGGAGATACAACGGACGACCTTATCGCCAAAGCAAAGGAAATCAGCTCTCACAACTCAAAAAGAGAGATGGATATGCTCATGGCAGCAGGCGAGCAGATTTCGATCGCTCTGCTTGCAATGGCTATTGAGGAGCTCGGCTGTCCTGCAATTTCTCTCCTCGGCTGGCAGGCAGGCTTCCGCACCGATTCTGTTTATTCGGCAGCAAGAATAAAGAAGGTCGAGACCGACCGAATCAAGACGGAGCTTGACAACCGTAAAATCGTTGTTGTCGCGGGCTTCCAGGGTCTTAACAAATATCAGGATATGACGACCCTCGGCAGAGGCGGTTCCGACACAAGCGCAGTTGCCATTGCCGCGGCTCTCAATGCAAACAGATGTCAGATTTTCACGGACGTTGACGGTGTTTACACCGCCGACCCGCGCAAGGTTAAGGGTGCTCGCCGTCTTGAGGAAATCACTTACGACGAGATGCTCGAACTTGCAACCCTCGGCGCGCAGGTACTTAACAACCGTTCGGTTGAGATGGCTAAAAAATACAATGTTGAGCTTGAGGTTATTTCAAGCCTTAACCCGATTCCGGGAACAATCGTAAAGGAGACCACTAAAATGGAAAAGATGTTAGTCAGAGGCGTAACAAAAGATAAGGACGTATCAAAAATTTCTATCGTAGGCGTTGAGGATGTTCCGGGAATTGCATTCAAGGTTTTCTCACAGCTTGCAAAGAACAACATAAATGTTGATATCATTCTCCAGTCGGTTGGCAGAGACAACACAAAGGATATCGTTTTCACCGTAAGCATGGCAAACGAAGCCGAAGCCGTTGAGTGCATCAAGGCTCTTCCGTTCATCGGCGACGCAAAGGTATTCAGCGACAACACGGTAGCCAAGGTTTCCGTCGTCGGCGCAGGCATGGAGACCCACCCCGGCACTGCTTCCAAAATGTTTGAGGCTCTCTACGGCAAGGGAATCAACATTCAGACTATATCAACAAGCGAGATAAAAATTTCCGTTCTCATTGACGAGAATGACGCCGACAAGGCTGTATCGGCAGTTCACGAAGCATTCTTCGGCAACGACTGATTTCAAAGCCGAAATTCATCCACCGAATCGAACAAATTACCCGATTCGGTGGATTTTTCTGTGCGGTATTGTCTTAAATAATCCTCCCTTTTTTGGGCGCGGGACATTCACATTTGACAAGTATCGTGTCCTCGCCGATAACATCTATATCCTCCCACGGAATAACAAAGTCATCGGCCTTGCCGAACATACCCATTATCCTGTTTTTTCCGTAGATTATTATTGAGACGAGCCTGCCGCTGTTCACGTCAAGCTCAACATCGTCGACATTGCCTATTCTTGTTCCGTTCAGCTTGCATATCACTTCCTTGTTTCTCAGTTCGGCAATAGAACAACTCATACAAAAATCAGCTCCTCTTTTCGGCAATTTTTCACAACAGTAAATCTGTTGTAAAAAAATGAAGTTTGTGATAAAATGATACTTGTAAAATATTATTCAGAAAGGTGATATATTATGAAAAAAGTTATATCATTGATTCTTTCTGTTGTTATGGTCTTTACCGTTTTCAGCGTTGCTCTTGCAAGCAATGCTTCTGCGGCTGACAAAATAGCGGAAACTTCCGTTGTTTCGACAGACCTTACCGGTATCGACCTCGGCGGAATCAAAGTCCCTACCTCTTGGGACGAGCTCAGCAATATGTTGCTCAAGTCTCTTTACAAGGTAGCGGATCAGATTATCGACGCTCTTGTTAAGGCGATAAACAAGAAGATTCCGTCTGTTCAGTTTGAGCAGAAAGAAAACTACACAAACGATATGTTCTTTAAGGGCATGAAGGATTATCTCAGCGCTCCTGCGGCAAACGCGGTTTGGAGTCTCGGATACGGCAGCGCTTCGCTCCAGACGGGTGACGAGCTCGACGGCAAGCACTATGTCGGCGGCAGCCTTTCTTTCCCGAAGTCAAAGGCGGCAACAGCAATCTATGACGATCAGCGTGTCCGTGTTATCGCTCTCAACGACGGCAGCGGCAGAGGAACCCTTATTTTCGCTGTTATTGACGGCTTCGGAATTTCAAGCACCGACGTGCGCGGAATCCGTAAACAGCTTGCAGACTTTGCAAAGGCAAACAACATTGTCGGCATCAACATCTCCGTTCTCCATCAGCACAGCTGTGTTGACACCTTCGGCATGAACGGCGACCTTGTCAAGATGATCTTTGCAAACCCGGCAATCAACAGGGTCAACAATGCGTTCGGCACGGACTACAAGCTCCTCAACGGACAGAACGAAAGCTTCATGAAGCATCTCTACGACGTTACGGTTGATTCCGTTAAGCAGGCTGTCAACTCTATGACAACCGGTAAGATGTATTATTCCGAGATCGAAGCAGGAGATCTTATTCGTGACAAGCGTGAGCCCATTGTTTTTGACACTAAGATCCACCGTTTCCGTTTCGTTCCCGATAACGGAGCAAAGGAAACATGGCTTTGTAACATGGCTATCCACGCCGTCGGCAACGGTGCCGGCACAACTGAAATTACCGGTGACTATCCGTACTACATTGAGCAGCAGGTCAACGCCGAAGGCGCAAACTTCATTCAGATTCAGGGTGCAGAGCTTGCAATCTCCTCAAAGCATGACAACCTCGACATTCCTGAGGGAACTTCAAGACTTGATTCACTCAAGATTTACGGTACGGCACTCGGCAAGCTCATTGTTGAATCGAAAGAAGCCGAGACAGAGGTTGCTCCCCTTCTCAACTACAAGATGAGCGAGTATTTCGTTCCCGTAACGAATCAGATCCTTGCGTTCGCCGGCAAGCTCGGCGCACTTACAAACGAGGTCGTTGCGGTTGACGACACGAACTGCAACCTTGAGGTTGCGACAGAGATCGGTTACCTTGAAATCGGCACGAAGCTTGCAGTCGCTATCATTCCCGGCGAGCTTGAGCCGGCAATCGCTTACGGCGGATATCTTGACGCTGACCACTCATGGACAGGTACCGATTTCGACTACCCCAATTTCCAGGAAATCGTCGGAACGGACAAGGAGCTTCTTGTATTTGGTCTTATGAACGACCAGATCGGTTACATCCTTGAGGACAACGATTACAGCAGTATCCTTTCGGGCGTAAACGAGGAAATCGTTGCAACGGGTAACGTTGCAGGTTCCAAAACTATCGAAGCATTCCAGACTCTCGTTGACGGAATCGACAGATAAATAAAAACGCTGTCGCATTGAGGCATTCACCTTTAATGCGGCAGTTTTACTTTTAGGAGGGTAAAATGATAGCAAGAATCAAATCAATAATTTCTCTCTTCACCGCAATTATGCTTTTCGTGTTCAGTCTTTGCGGCTTTTACGGAACAGAGGGAACAAAAAACGAATACAGAACCTATAAAAACGTCATTCTGATGATCGGAGACGGTATGGGCTTTAATACCGTTGAAGCGACCAAGAATCTGCACAATATCGACTCTCTTCCGATGGAGAGCTTCCCGGTTCACAGCCAGTCGAAAACCCGAAGCGCGTCCAGCAAAATTACGGACAGCGCGGCAGGTGCGACAGCTCTTTCGTGCGGCGTGAGAACCTATAACAATGCTGTCGGAGTTTATATGTTCGCTCCCTTTGCCAAGAAATTCAATACGCCGAAGTCGCTGACAGAGCTTGCCAAGGAGAACGGCAAATCGACGGGCATTGTCACAACCGACAAAACAAGCGGCGCTACACCGGCGTCATTTTCCGCCCACTCATTTATCAGGCAGTACGAGCCCGACATCTCAATCGACCAGATGAGATCCGGCCTTGATCTTATATGGGGCTCAAAAAGCACCTCCGTCACGAAGCTCGGCTGTTCGCTTAACGGCTTCAGCTATATAACCACAGCAACGCAAATGAACGAGCTGAAGCCCGGCACACGCTCGTTTGCTCAGTTCAATATGGATCACTTTGCAAACGTAAGCAATGAGGACGACAACCCTTACCTCGTCGATATGACAAAGAAAGCAATCAGCCTGCTTAACAGCAATGAAAACGGATTCTTTCTTATGGTTGAAGCGGCTCACATTGACAAGTTCTCGCACAAGAACATAATAGAGGGCTCAACGGCTCAGGTCATTGAGTTTAACAAAGCCATTCAGGCGGCTTACGATTTCGCAAAGCAGGACGGCGACACTCTTGTTTTGGTAACTGCCGACCACGAAACAGGCGGAATCACCTATAATGCAGAGACCAACGAATACTACTACACAACAGGAAGCCACACGGGCGTGAATGTTCCCGTTTACGTTTCGGCGGCCGACGCAGGATTCATTAACGGCGAAGCTTATGACAATTATCAAATAAGCATTCAGCTTGCAAGAGTAATGGGATACGATAAATCACAGTACCCCGCAGCCAAGAAATAATCTGTACAAAATACAAAAGCTATAATTCACATTTCAGCAATTCTTTTGCCGGTTGTGAATTATAGCTTTTATTGTTATTCTGTTTTTTAGCCGCCGCGGTTACTATTTATTCACCCTGTAACCATGTCCACGAAACCTTGACGCCGTCTCTTTCGGACTTGACGCCCTTCTTGTTCGCCGCGTTGACAAAGAGCTCTGCAAACTCCTCGTTGGGGAACTCTATCGTGCCTTTGGCTGTCAGATACTCGGCATCATACACCTTCGGCTCTATCGAAAATCCGATTACCCACCAATGAAGCTGCGGTTCGCGCGAGAAAATCAATCTGTTGCCCTGATAAAGATCAAGACTCATAACCATCATATCTTCGTCTGACGCACAGTTATATACCGTCGTCTTTATCTTCTGCTCCGGTCGGTTGTAGATACCGATCTCGGCTCCGTTGGATATCCAGTATATTCCTTTCCATATCTGGAAAAGCCAATCCTTGCCGCCGTAGGTCAAATAAATGCGCCTTGTGTCATAATCATAGAACGTGAGATTTGCAAGTATATCATAGGTTATGCAGAATCCGAAATACCTCTGCCAGGTGTTCTTGATTGCATAAATTGCATAGCCGTCAGCGTCCAGGTTGAAGCCCAAAACTCCACGGTCGTTTTTACGCTTGAGCTCATGAGTTTTTGTGTCATAGACAAAGTCGGATTTAATCTTTTCGGACTTTGCGTTCTTGTAGTTTATGACTATATAAACGTTATAGATCGTCGGGTCCTTTTTGTTCTGATCCGCATCAAGCGTCATATAGTCAATCTGAAGAATATACATTCTCATAAAGTCAAAGAAAAGGCCTTGAATCGTTTTACCCTGCGAGTAAAATTCATTTGCCTTGTCCTTGAGCATGGGAGCAAGAACATCAATGTTGATATTGAGCAGCTCGCATACGCGATCCGAGCCGTCGGTAAAATCGGGCAGAGAATTTGCAATTTTTATTACATCAAGTGTGCCGCCCGTTCTGATTGTCCATTCGGTGAATATGTCATCCATAACGCCGTTGACTTCAATTTTTATCTTCTTTTCATTGATAATATTGAAGCCGAAAACCTTTTTGAACATCGCATTGATATTTTCAACAAAAGTAAAAAACTGTGCCGTCGTCAGGTGATCCTTACCCTCATTATAGCCCGGATCGGTTTCATCATAGATGATTTCACCGCTCGGAACGTCGGCATCGGTCTTGGCATAAGCAAAAGCCGTTCCGGTTCCGAAAAGAACGGACAGAGTAAGAAGAACCGCCAGCACACGGTTTGTAATTGTTTTCATTTTCATTTTTGCTCCTTTCAAAATAAGTAATAATATAAAATATCTTCCGATAAAATCAGCATTTATTTTGATTTTATCTGACAGCATAGATAAATATACAATAAATATTTCAATTTGTCAATTTATTATTCAATTTCAGCCGTCGTATACGGTACAATTTATTGAAATAGTCTAATACGGCTTGACACAAGGTCAAAAATGTATTAAAATAATACAGATATAATTATAGTTTGCCGAACTGTAATTATTATCCGAAACCGAGCATTGAATACGAACAGTCAATGGTCGGCGGTACATATTATTTGATCAATTTCTTAATTAAAAAACTAAGACAGGAGGTGCATTTATACTTTGTTGACAATCAAAATATCACTTTTTATTGTGATCATAGTCGCCTGTGTTGTTGTCGCTGCCGCCGCAGGAACCGCAATCGGCATTGTCTACCGTAAGAAGGTAGCCGAAGCTACAATCGGTTCGGCTCAGCAGGAAGCCACCAGAATCGTCAACGATGCCGTTTCAAAGGCGGAGTCGAAGAAGAAGGAAGCTATCCTTGAGGCAAAGGATGAAATCCATCGTCAGCGCACAGAGCTTGAAAGAGAGCTTCGTGAAAGAAGAAGCGAGGTTCAGCGTCAGGAGCGCAGACTCACTCAGAAGGAAGAGAGTCTCGACAGAAAGACCGAGAACATCGAAAAGAAGGACGAACAGCTCACCAATAAGCTCAAGGCCGCCGATAAGAAAGCGGAGGAGATTGAGCTTGTTAAGCGCAGTCAGATTGAGATGCTCGAAAAGATTTCAGGCTTCAACAAGGAACAGGCTAAGGATTATTTGCTCAAAACTCTTGAGTCCGATCTCGTACACGAGAAGGCAGTCAAGGTTATGGAATACGAGCAGAAGACAAAGGATGAAGCAGACGAGAAAGCTCGTGAAATTATTGCAACGGCGATTCAGCGCTGCGCCGCAGACCACAGTGCAGATGCCACGGTTTCGGTCGTTGCCTTGCCGAACGACGAGATGAAGGGTCGCATAATCGGACGAGAGGGACGCAACATCAGAACCCTCGAAACCATCACAGGCGTCGATCTCATAATCGACGACACACCGGAGGCCATTACGGTTTCCTGTTTTGATCCGGTTCGCCGCGAGATTGCAAGACTTACACTTGAAAAGCTCATCGCCGACGGACGAATCCATCCGACGAGAATCGAGGAGCTTTACGAAAAATCAAAGCGTGAGGTTGAACACACTATCAAGCAGACAGGTGAAAGAGCCGCTATTGACGCAGGCGTCAACGGCATACATCCTGAGCTCATCAAACAGCTTGGCAAGCTGAAATACCGTACCAGCTACGGTCAGAATGTTCTCAACCATTCACTTGAGGTTTCCTACCTGGCAGGTCTTATGGCAGCCGAGCTCGGCGCCGATGTCAAGACCGCTAAGCGTGCGGGACTTCTCCACGATATCGGAAAGGCACTTGACCACGAGATGGAGGGTTCGCACATCGAACTTGGTGTTGAATACGCCAAAAAGTACAAGGAAAACGAAAATGTCGTTCATGCCATTGAAGCCCACCACGGCGACGTTGAAGCAAGAACGATTGTTGCTTGCCTCGTTCAGGCCGCTGATGCAATTTCAGCCGCAAGACCGGGCGCAAGACGAGAGAATCTTCAGAACTATATCAAGAGACTTGAAAAACTTGAGGAGATCACTAACTCATTCCCGTGCGTTGAAAAATCGTACGCAATTCAGGCTGGCCGTGAGGTTCGTATTATGGTTAAGCCCGACGCTGTTTCAGACGATCAGATGGTGCTCGTCGCCAGAGATATCGTCAAGAAAATTGAGGATGAACTTGAGTATCCCGGACAGATCAAGGTCAACGTTATCCGCGAAAACCGCGTAGTGGACGTTGCTAAATAAATTTTGAAATAGAATAAAGCTGAAAGTAATCAGGCGTTTCGGAGAAATCCGAAACGCCTTTTTAATTCATTTATTCACAAATGTAAATCTCTTTTGCATAGCTGTCCGCACCGATGCGGAAGGTCTGTATCTCGTATGGCATACTCTCGAAGCGGAAGCCCGCCGAAAGCTTGTCGTACATAATGTATGCCGAGTGTTCCTTTCCGGCTCTCTCGGTCACACGGATAACCATATCGCCGCTTCCGTCCTCGGCTGTTTTGACTTCGCTTATCTCTACGCCGTCGCCGTGAGCTGTAATGTCGTTTTCGGCGGACACGCTGATGTCGATCTCCGAAACGAGCTTTTCTGCAGCCGTATCGTCGCCGCCGAAATGAGCAATCCACGCGGCCTTGACATCCTTTGCGATGTCTTTTCCGTTGAGCGCCGCCGCCCTTTCCGCATCAACAAGCTGCTTTTCAATACCCTGCGGCCTTGTGCTGTCTTTCGGAAGCACAACAGTTTTAAGATCAAGCGACGATTCAAAGAGACTGTCAGCCAGCTCCTCATAAGAGATAAACTCATTATCCTTGATGGAATCATCGTCCATATCCGTCACGTCTGCCGTCTCGGCACCGATAACGAGGGTTCTGAAATCGTCCGCGCCGTGCACCCACTTGCTCTCCGTCTCGCTGTCAAGAACAGCCGCGTCAAAAAGCGACGAATAAACTATCTGCGAAAAACGGTTGTTGTAAATTTTTTCGCCGTGGAAAACGCGGTATTTCTTGCCGAATTTATCAAGAAAATATCTGACCGAATACAAACAGCTTTTTATGAGCGCAGTCTCGGACATTTCGTCCGTGTCCGTCCACGCTCCGGCAAACGGAAACCACCTGTCCGCCTTTATCTTTTCTTCAACACGTTTGAAGAGCTCAGGATCTATCGACTCAAGCTCGTTGAGCTGAAACGCATTGAGTCCGTTCACTTTCAGCCCCGCAAATGAATCGAGCTTTTCAAGAGCGTCTCTGACAGCCTCCACGCTGAAATCATTTATTACCGCAATGCTCATACCTGACCCTCCTCATCAATAAATCCGTAGTATCTGCCGATCCAATAGGCGTAAGTATAAATATAACAGCTTTCAATACAGGTGCCCCTGTTTTCGCCCATAAAAAGGTCATACGGGTTTCTGTCATATTTTGAAACGTGTCTTTCATCGGGCATCAGCAAAGCCGAAATCTCATACTCTCTCTTTTCGTCATAGTTTCTGCCAAGCTTTACGGCAACGTCGTGACGACGTGAGTTTACCGACGCAAGAAGACGGTTTGTCTCAAAATGAGTGAACCACTTTGCGTCCTTTTCAATGTCAATGTCGGCATCGGGCACACCGAGCTTATACATAAAATCGTATCCCGGTGTGTGCTCTCTGAGAATCAGCCCGCTCCACGACCTGAACGCGGCGCGGTATTTTTCGAGAAGCTCCTCGTTGTCTTCAAGCGTACAAAGCATCCAGTATGTCATCAGCGCAAGCATGTTGTCGCCGTACATAAGATCCTCTTCCGGGTTGACCTTTTCTCTCATTGCACCCTGATAGAATCTGTCATAGTGCTTCGGTCCGAGGTCGGCATAGCCCTCTGAAATAAGCTTGTCGTAAGTCTCCTGCCAAAGTCCTTTTTCGCCGGTGATATACATTGTTATCTTGAGATAAACGAGCATTTCCGACGAATTGAGCGGCGCGTCAACATAACCGATGGGGTCATTTTCAAAATAGTTCTTGCTCCACTTTGCCCACGTTGTCGGCTTTCCTGAGGATTCGCAGAACTCAAACCCGTGATTTATGATGTGCAGGGTCGTTCTCTTACAAGCATCCTTGATGAGCTCGTCAAGCTCAGGATCTCCCTCTGCAAGGAAGTCATGAGCAAATTTCATCTGGAGGAAATGACCTGTCACCTCGTCGCTGGAGGTATCGGCTTTATAATAAATATCATCATCGGTATAGCCAAGGTCACGGTAAAGCGCGGCAAGTCTTTCGGGAACAGGATAGTCACAGGGGACCTCCTCACCCACTCTGCCGTTTTCTTTTGCGTATGTTGTCTCAATACAATGAGCGGTTTTGCCCTCTCTTTTGTAGAAAATACCGTCATCGGGAACAGGCTCACCCGTAACATGGTATGAACGCGCGATAAAGCCCTCAGGTCTGCCGTGAATATACATCAGAAGCAAACAGGCTTCACACGCCTTGGTCGCGTTCTTTCTTGCGTCCTTAACGCGCGGATGGTCTTCGCCGAGCTTTTCTCTGAGCGTTGCGTAGCGGAACATTTCTCCGACGGCATAGCCTGAGGTGAAAAGGCCGTCATTGTCGCAGGCGGCATAAGGATAACGCGACTCATAATTTCTGTGCTCTCTGAGGTCGCGCTGACTTACCATTCCGCGGCGCATAACATAATTGTTGGTCTCTTCAAGGAGAATCTCCGCCTTTTTCTCCGCTGTGAGTGTGAGCATTTCAATGTGAGAAACCTTGTCCCCTGCCAAAGCCCACAAATCCTTACCGTCGGCAAGAATCGCATCAACAGCGTGGTGTGGAAGATATCTGTGCGCACTGAAATACATTATTTTGTCCTCAAGGCTCTCGCCGTTCGGGTCATACCGCGTAACTCCCGTCTTTCCGCCGTACCACATTACGGAATCGTCACCTGCGGCAAAGCAGGTGTAATCGCTCTTGGCTGACGGAAGCGGATACGGAAAACCGTCCAGGTTCGGAGCGGAGCTTTCAACCGTGAAAAGCTCTGCCGGCACTCTCGGATCGTTCTTATCCATAAACGTCGCCTTACGGGTCAGATGTTTTTTAAGCATGTAAGGTGTCATAGAAGTCTCCTTTATAAATAGTCTCTGTTAAATCTCTGTCTGAATGAAATCTCTCCGTCAGGCGTAAGGTCAACCATAGTAACGCCCTGCATCCAGTCCTTTTCGTCCCAGCCGAAATTGGAGCCCATCGTGTATGTGTTGTAGCCGTCATATTGAGCGTAGACGAGGTAAACTCCGTCATATTTCGCGCAGAAATCATTGATGTGATCGTGACCCACGATAACCGCCTGCGTGCTGCTCAGCTCCTTTATCGCGTCAAACATTCCGCTGTTAAATTCAGAGCAGCCGATGGATTCATACATTCCGCCGTAAAGGATCTCCGCCTCACCCGTCGGGACATAGTTTCCGTTCTCATCAAGCTTCATAACCTTTTCGTATTCACAAAGGGCAATATGCATCGCCATTATCGACTTGAACTTGCCGTACTCGCTTTCAAGAGCTTGTATATTCCTCTTGTACCAGTCAATCTGATCCTTCTTCAGGAAGTCATAGCACTTGAGCTCGGCGGGCGCGCCGTTCTCAATGTTGTGCTTCGGGCTTGTATTCCTGCCTGTGTCAAGCATTACTATGCTCTGCTGAATCGACGTCTTTGACGAAAGGATGTTGATAAAGAAGTTGCCGTAGCCGAAAAGTGACGGATCACCGAACTTTGAAAGGCAATGCGGGAAACTGATAAGATTTTTCAGCATCAAATACTTGTGGTATTCCTTTTCCTCTCTCGCCTCATGATTTCCGAACACATAAGCCCAATAAATTCCGAATTTCTCCATAAATCTGCCGAACTGGATACAGTCAACCTGCTGATGATCCGTCAGCACAACGTCGCCCGTGAAGAGTATAAGGTCGGGCTTTTCGGCTTCAATGTGCCTTGCCAGCATTTCAAGAGATTTGTTTATAAGCTCCATATCGTCCCAAAGGTGCAGATCCGTCGTTACAAGAATCTTGAACGGCTTGTTGACGATATTTCCACTTGTATCGCACTTTGCAATAAAGGTCGAGTCCTCGGTTTCTTTAATTATTCTCACGTCCGTGCCGACGAATTTCGGTTCGACGGAAAAGATATTCTTGCAAAGCCTGCCTTTGGAAACAGCCCTTGCTCCCTGCTCGGCGGCAAGAAGAGCCTTGATTGAATTGTGTCTGATAAATGTCGTTATCGGTCTCATACTGAGCCTCTCCTTTATTTAATCGGGAGCTTGATTTCGCCCGATTTAATCTTCGCGATAAGGTCTGTAAAAATAAGCTTGAGACATCTTACAACCATTGCGGTTCCGTGAGTAAGTCTCTCAGCAAACGATTTCTTTGTCTCTGTGTTCAATGCGATTTCAGGGCGTTCATAGCCCGTTGCAGTAACCTTAAGCTCGCAAACCATCATATTGTGGTCGGAGACAGGCTCACCTGCAAGAGCATTGTAATCGTCATATCTGAAGTCTGTAACCTCAAACGAAATGCTTGAATTGCCGCGGTAGAGAAGTCTCTCAGCCGAATCCCAGCGTCCCCACGGACTGCCGCCGTAACGCTCCTCAAGAGCCTGACGCTCCTGCCATGTTACATCGTGCTCAAAATAGATTCCGTCGTGGCAGAACATTGTCCAACCATCATCAAAGCCCTCACGCGAAATGTATATCTCATAAATACCGACTCCGCTTTCCGAATGAGTGTAAACATTCATATCGCCCGTTATGATAACAGGTCTGTCGGCGGAATTTTTATCTATGTAAGCCGAAAGCTGCTCATTCTGGGCGTGCTTAGCCTTGACATCTGCCTCGGAACCGTTCGCATCATTGTGAACATCATAAACATCAACGAGTATGCCGTTGAAATCGACCGTGCACTTCAAAAAGCCCTTCGGAGTAAGTCCGTCGTTCGCCGCGTCGAGGATTCCGTTGAATACCTCCCATGCGACACGCTCAACATTGTAAATCGGGTACTTGGAAAAAATATTCATTCCGTCGCCGACCGGCACTCCGCCGCTTGTGTAGGTTGTGTAAGGATAGTTTGTCATCTGCTTTGCGAGGATTGCATGATACTGAAAATCCTCCTGAACACAGATAATGTCAACTCCGCTTTTATTAAGGAGCTGACCCATAACCTTTTGAGTGTGCGGAACAACCTTGCCGTCCTTGTCAAATTTTGACGGAATCGGAAGTCCTGCAACGTTTGCGGAAATGACCGAAAGACTGCTTTCCTGTGAAGCTTCATCCTCGGCAAAAGTGACTGTTCCGACAGTCAAAAGCATTATTAATGCAAGAATGATTGAAAGAGCTGCTTTAAATATTTTTTTCATTTTAAACACCTTACTTTATTGTTATTTCTCCGGATTTTATTTTAGCGATAAGATCGGTAAGTATTCTGCCGAGGCACCTTGAAACCATCTTCACCGTTCTTGTAAATCTTTCGATGAACGACGGCTTTGTCTCGGTATTAAGGTCGATTGACGGAGCCGTATAATCGGAAGAATCAACGGAAAGCTCACAGATCATAACATTGTGATCTGTAACAACGCCGTGTCCGTCGCGGTTGTTGTAATCTTCATATCTGAAATCAACGGGAGTGAGCTCAACGCCATTACCGCTGCGGTAAACAACTCGCTCAACGGAATCCCAGCGTCCCCAATAGTCGCCGCCGAATTTCTCGTTATACTGCTGTCTGAGCTCCCACGAAATCGGAGCCTTGAAGTAAACACCGTCGTTGCAGAACTCCGACCATGCATCCTTGAAGCCGTTTGCTTCAATCATAATCTCATAGAAGCCTGTGTTGCCGTCGCAGTTTGTGGCAATGTTCATATCGCCCGTTATAACAACGGCTCTGTCTGCCGAATTTTCCGTAATATACTTTGAAAGCTGCTCAAGCTGAGCCTTTTTCGCCGCGCAATCAGCCGGTGAACCGTTAGCGTCAAGGTGTGTGTCATAAACGTCAATCAGCACGCCGTTGAAGTCTACCGTGCACTTCAAAAAGCCTTTCGGAGTAAGTCCGTCGTTCGCCGCGTCGAGGATTCCGTTGAATACCTCCCACTCAACACGCTCAACATTGTAGATCGGATACTTTGAAAAAATATTCAGTCCGTCGCCGACCGGCACTCCGCCGCTTGTGTAGGTGGTGTAAGGATAGTTGGTCATCTGCTTTGCAAGGATTGCATGGTACTGGAAATCCTCCTGAACGCAGATTATATCAATGCCGCTTTCGTTGAGCATTGAGCCCATAATTTTCTGTGTTTTCGGAACAACCTTGCCGTCCTTGTCAAACTTTGACGGGATCGGAAGTCCTGCAACGTTTGAGGAAATTATCGAGAGCTTGTCTGTTGCAGTCTCGTCCTCGGCAAAAGCGACCGTACCGACGCCGAGCATGAGCACAGCGACGAGCACAATCGAAATAAGTATTTTGATAGTCTTTTTCATATTAACATACCTCCTGAATAGCATATAAAAATATTATACTAATTTATAGCAAAACAGTCAATTAAAAAATATAATAATCTTCTGTTTTCGCGAAACAATGTTTGCATTTGACGACAAAAAATGATACAATGATGAAAAACTAACTGATCGGATCGGTGCGTATGTCAAACTATATTGAAAAAGCCAATGCGGTTGTGCCATCAAAGGCGCAGCTCGACTTTATGAATACTGAATTTATTGCGTTCATCCACTACGGAATGAATACATTTTGTAATACAGAATGGGGTACAGGCCGCGAACCGGAAAAGTATTTCAAGCCTGCCGATTTTTCGGCAAAGCAATGGGTCAGCACGGTCAAGGCGGCTAAGATGAGAGGAATCGTCCTCACCTGCAAGTATTCCGACGGATTCTGCCTTTGGCCGAGTAAATACACGGAGCACTCAGTCAAAAATTCGCCGTGGAAGGACGGAGAAGGCGACCTTGTCAAGGAGCTTGCCGACGAGTGCAGTGAGCAGGATATAAAATTCGGAATTTATCTTTCGCCCTACGATATGCACGAACCGACTTTCGGCACGGAAAAGTACAATGATTTTTTTGTCAATCAGCTCACAGAGCTCTGCACCGGCTACGGCGACATATTCTGCGTTTGGTTTGAGCGCGACAACAGCGGACAGCAGAACTACGACTGGCAAAGATACTACGACACGATCCGCAAATATCAGCCGAACGCGATGATCTGCAACTGCGGACCCGATATCCGCTGGTGCGGCAACCACGTCGGCGTCAGCCGTACAAGCGAATGGAGCGTTGTACCGAAATCGCTGATAAACAACGCGCCGTCACAGAAGCTGGTTGAACCCGATCTCGGAAGCAGAAGAAAAATCAAACGAGCAGATGAGCTTGTGTGGTATCCGTCAATAACCGACATTTCATTAAGACCGGGCTGGTTCTTCCACGAGACTGAAAACTTTGATGTCAAGGTGCTTTCAAAAGCGCTTGAGGTTTATTTCAAATCGGTCGGCAACAACGGCTCTCTGATTCTGAACATCTCCCCGTCCCACACGGGAAAAATCGACAAGGTTGACGTTGAGCACCTTGTAACCCTCGGAGTTCAGCTCGGAATTGAGTTCGGTGAAAACCTTGCCGAGGACGCTGTCTTTGAGGACGAGGGACACCACGACGATCTCCACTCGTCCCGATTCATAAACTCCGGCAAATCATATTTCAGGAGCGCGGATAAAGCAAAAAAGAGCGTCATAACTCTCGATATGGGAGAAGTGAAAAGCATCAACAAGGTCGTTCTCGCCGAGAATATCGAGACGGGACAGCAGATTGAAAAATTCAAGCTCTATTATTTCTTCGACAAAAAGTGGAGAAAAATATACAGCGGCACAACGATAGGCAGAAAAAAGATATGCCTGCTACCGACAATGGACGCAAGACGGCTCAAGCTAGTTATTGAAAAAACGCGTGACTTTGCAACCATCAAAACCTTTGAGGTTTATTGATTCTCCGCACTTTCCCGTTATATTGCAGTCCAACTCTTCGCTTCCCTAAACGGCAATTTAATTAACACAAAACTTTTGTAAAAAATCTCGGTGTGATGTGGGCATCACACCCTACGACGAGGTGCAAAAAACCTTCCGTAGGGCACGATGCCCACATCGCGCCGTTATGCTTTTTAACATTTTCAACCATCTGTTCTAACACATCGGTAAGAATCAATTAAAAATACCATAAATAAAATCTTATTATATTCATCGGTTTTCTTGAAGAAACACAAAAAGCTATAATTCAAAATCGGTAACTCGATTTGAATTATAGCTTTATTCTTTGTACTCGTTTATTTCAGCATTGAAATTGCGTCTGTTATTGTTTTCTCATAAGCCTCGCGGCCGTATTTATCGACATCGGCCTTGTTCCGCTCGCCGTGGGTCAGACAACCTGCGCCGCCGATACATCCGCCGATACACGCCATACCCTCGATGAAGTTTGCATCCAGCCTGTCCTTGCTCTTCTTGAGCAGAGCCGTCTTGCATGCCTCAATTCCGTCACAGGCGCAGGGCTTCAGCTCAAAGTCAGTGATTTCCTGCTCCTTGAGAGCCTGTGCAACAGCATCGGAAAGTCCGCCGCTGCGCGCGAATATACGTCCGAAATAGGAAGCGTTGTCAAGGATTCCCTCCGTCAGGTTCATAATGTCAATATCCTTGCTGTCGAAAAGAGCCTGAAGCTCCTCAAATGTCATTGCGACATCAACATACGGCTGAACCGACTCGCGCTGAACCTCCGCCTTTTTCGCCGTACACGGTCCGATAAACACAACCTTGCAGTCCTTGTCGCGATCCTTGATATATTTTGAGACCGCCGCCATCGGAGAAAGATTGTGGGACACAAGCGGAAGAAGCTGCGGGAACGATTTTTCAATATAGCTGACAAATGCCGGACAGCATGAGCTTGTCAGGAAGCCCTTTTCGGCGAGCTCCTTTGATTCGGAATATGCAACCATATCCGCTCCGAGAGCCGCTTCAATAACGGTGTGGAAACCGAGCTCCTTGAGACCCGTTATCACCTGACCGAGCTTTGCATACTTGAACTGGCTCGATATCGACGGTGCAACAACGGCATAAACCTTGTACTTCTTGTTGCCCTTGCTCTTTTTGATGATGTCAATAACATCAAGAATATACGATTTGTCCGTAATCGCGCCGAACGGGCACTGATAAACGCAGGCGCCGCATGCAATACACTTGTCATTGTTTATGGCAGCCGCCTTGTTCTCGTTCATCGTGATCGCCTTGATCTTGCAGGCGTTCTCACACGGACGCTTACGGCTGATTATCGCAGTATAGGGGCACACACGCGAGCACGCGCCGCACTCCTTACACTTTGTCTTGTCAATGTGTGCAACGTGGTTCTGGTCAAAGGTTATCGCGCCGAAGCGGCAGGCGTCCATGCAGCGGTGAGCCAAGCATCCGCGGCACGCATTTGTAACCTCATAACCACCCATCGGGCACTCGTCACAGGCGGTTTCGATAACCTCGATTACATTCGGGTTCGTCTTGTCTCCGCCCATAGCTATCTTAACGCGCTCGCCGAGAATTGCGCGCTCCTTGTAAACGCAGCAGCGCATTGTCGGCGTGTTGCCCGGAACTATTGTTTTCGGAATATCCAGCAGATTGTCCAAAAGAGTGTCGTTCCACGCAAGACGTGCTACTTCTCGGAGGACTTTGTATTTCAAATACTGAACCTTCGTGTCAAACTTATACATCCTTTTCCTCCTTTAGAAATAACTTACTTTAATCCTTTTGCCCATCTGCTTCAGGCAGTTGCAAAGCTCCTCGACCAAATTCATTTTAATGTTGAAATTGATCGGCAAATCGGGGTTCTGATGAGCAGGATTGACCGCTCTTCCGACATAGAAGTTTATGTCGGTCGCCTCCTCAAACAGCAGACGGCAGATTTTCGACGCGCCGTCCTGCTTGATGCTCCATTGGTCATAAAGCTCATTTTTGTCAAGGGCGTCCTTGGCGTATTCGATAACCTTGTTTATCGTGATAACGCCCTCGGTTACGAGGTCAACTCCCTCGATTTCGGCAATCGGAGGCACATCGCTCTGCTCAAAATTGAGCGTAGCCCTGAGCGGCTTGCCGAGATATTTTGCAGCGATTGATGACGTCGTTCCGCCGCAGACAATGTGCTTGCCCTCCTTGGAGAAGAAGAGCGACATCATTCGGTCACAGTCGTCCCTGTTGCGCGGCGGACCGAACAGCAGATTCATCGGCTCCCTTTTTCTGATACGCACAACGCAAGCCGTCGCATCGTCACCGGGGTGGTGACCGTACTGCTTATCACATTCGTCAATGAGCATCGTCGAAAGCGTTTTCGCCGTATAACCGAGGTCGGAAACAGTTTCCATAAAGTCGATTATATCCTCGCGCTTCCAGCCGAAGTTGTACGCAAGCCCGATTCCGGCGTGCGGACAGCCGTCGCTCATTGCGATGAAAATATCGTTTTCCTGCAAGCTGATAACGGATTTGTATATCTGCTTGCCGTTTATATTCAATTCGTTTTTCGGGTAATCGTAATTTTTGCTGTCACGAAGTAAAATTACATGGGGGTTGTCGTACTGGATCAGCTCGGCGGTCTCGTTGTTGATAAGGTGAATTATCGTGAACGTTGAATACGCAACGCCCCTGACCGAACAAATCGGGAGTGTTGCGGCAATGGTCGAAACACATTCCTCAAGTGAAAGTCCCTCCGCCATCATCGTGGAGATAATCTTGGACGTGAGCGTGGAGAGAATACTCGCCTTTACACCGCTTCCGAGTCCGTCGGCAAGCACGATAACGGTCGAATTTTCGTTCTGCTCAACGATATCAATATGGTCGCCGCAAAGCTGTTCACCCTCGTGATTTATGCTTTTCCAGCCGATGTCAGCACACAGATTATTCATCGCTGATCGACTCCTTTAATTTAGTGAGAGCAATTTTTGTTTCCGCCGCCGTTTCACCGAGCAGGGATGCAATCTCCTGAACGATTCTCATCTGGTTGTCAACAACACGGTCGGCAATTTCGACAGTCTGGTGACTGATTTTTTCTTTTCTTTCGCGCTGGTTTTCTTCCTCGGTAACATCGCGGAGAATACATACCAGCAGATGATATTCCTTGTCGTAGAGTATTGATTCCTCAACATATTTTTCGTACTCGGCAAGGTAGGTTCTCTTGTTGTGAATACTCCTGCCGCTGCTGAGCACGCTGAGGAAATCTGTCGGGTCAAGTATCCTGACAACCTGGTCGCCGAGAACAACGGACGCATTGCGAACGTTTATGATCTTCAGCGCCGCCTGATTTATCTGCTGAACTTCAAGCTTCTCATTGAGCACGATAAGACCGTTCGGCGTGTTGCGGACGATTGTGTCGGAGAAGCTCTCCGCCTTGTCCTTGAGGTACGGCAGACACATTGAAATCTCCGCCTTGCCCTGGAGAATGGCAACCGCCTTTTCGCGGCAGGTATTGTATCCGCAGGAGCCGCAGTTTAACTCATCCGAAGGCTTCATCTTGCCCATCTGGCGGAGAGTGTCACGTATCTCGGACTCTGACGGCTGCTGCAATTTTCTTTCAATAAAAGTGAAGTTTTTACGAATCGCAAGCGGATCTGCGCTCTGAACATCAAAATCCTTTTCGCCTGCGAAACGCGATACGGCAACATAATCCTTGACCGGAGAACGATGGAATTTTTCCATAACCGGTCCGCCGACACAGCTTCCGGCGCAGGCTGACATCTCGATAAAGCACTTGTGCAGGTTGCCGTTTTCAATGTCGTGGAGAGCGGCAATGCAGTTGTCTGTTCCGTCAATCGCCATATAGGTGTAGTCGGAGTCGCTCGTATCCATTGTCTTGAGAATACCGCCTGTCGTCGGGAAGAAACGCGCGCGGCTGTTCTCGTCATGATCCATTTCTTTTTTCAGCTCAATGTTCTGAGCCTTGAGCCAGTTGGTGAGCTCATCAAAGGTGAGCACGGAATCAACAATACCCTCGTAGTACTGCGCTTCATCCTTCTTGGCAACGCACGGACCGATAAACACGGTCTTTGCGTTCGGGATACGTTTCTTTATGTCCTTGCAATGTGCCTGCATGGGCGACATTACGTCGGCAAGATACGGAAGCTCCGAGGGAAAATATTTTTGTATAAGCAAATTGACGGAGTGACAGCAGGAAGAAATGATTATATCATGGGTCTTCTCGCCGATCATCCGCTCATATTCCTTTTTAACAATGGTAGCGCCGACTGCCGTTTCCTCGACGTCATAGAATCCGAGCTTTTTGAGTGCTTCTCTCATTGCGCCGATGCCGACTCCCTCATAGTTAGCTATGAAAGACGGAGCCAAGCTGACGACAACGGGATCGCCGCTCTGCAAAAGAACCTTTACCTTTTCCGTTTCATCGACTATCTGCTTTGCGTCCTGTGGGCAGACGACAAAGCAATGACCGCACATAATGCACTCGTTGCCGATGATATATGCCTGGTTGCCGGAAAAGCGAATGGATTTGACCGGACAATGGCGAATACACTTGTAACAGTTTTTACAGTTGGATTTTTTCAGAGTCAGACACTCCATACCGTTAATTCCTTTCTTCGTTTATCTTGTTGAGTACCTTATCATTGAAAAAGGTGCTGAAATTCTCCGGAGTAACGCCGGTAAAAATATCGTCGTCAACCGTAACGGTTACACCAACGCGGTTGCACTTGCCGGTGCAAAAGCTGCCGGCAAGTGTAACGTCACTATCAAGCTTGTTTTCAGCAATAGCTTTCTGAAAAAGCTCTACTAATTTTTCAGACCCTTTCAAATGGCAGGACGAACCTACACATATCTGAACGATCATTTTTTCACACCTTTGCAAGTACGTTTTCTTCAAAAAATTCCTTTACGGTCTCAGGGGAAACGGAGAAGAACTTGTCGTCAACCGTCACACAAACACCCTGCTGGCATTTGCCCATGCAGAACGTTCCGCCGAGTTCGACCTTGTCGCCGAGGTCATTCTCATGAATGAGATACTGAAGCTGCTCAACAACCTGACGGGAGCCCTTGATGTGACAGGATGAGCCGATACAAACCGTTATTTTCATCGTAATATCCTCCTATTATTCGTAATCAACAACGTTTATCCATGAATGCAGGAACTCACGTTCCGCCTCATTGCCTTTTACAGTCTGTGAAGCCGCAACGATCGGCATCCACTTCTGAACATACTGCTTTGCTGTGTTGCTTCTGTCGCAGAACAGGTCAAGGTACTTCTTTGCGCCTGCGATGTCACCGTTGAGCCAGAAGAGAAGATAGGTTCTGGCAACGTCGGCGGAGGCATTACCCTGAGTCGCATGGGACCAGTCGAGAATATACGGAGTACCGTCCTCAGCGATTATGATATTTGTCGGGTTGAAGTCACCGTGACATACCTTGTTGTGCTTGGGCATTGCCTCAAGACGGGTGTGAAGATCGTAACGGACGGTTGCCGAAAGGTCTGTCTGGCTGATCTTCTTGTTCATCTTGTCCTTGAGCTTTGTCAGACCGTCGCAGGTCTTGGCATGCATCTGGAGCTGGAGGTCAACGAAAAGGCTGAGGTATTCATCCTTCTTCTCAGGGTTCTCCTCCATGAGACGTGCGAGCGTCTTGCCCTTGATATATTCGGAAACGATTGTCCACTTGCCGTCAATAACCGTGACCTCAAGGATTTTCGGAATGTTGAGACCTGTCTCTTCGATACGCGCCTGGTTGAGCGCCTCGTTGAGAACGTCTGCCTTTGAATAGTCCTCATTGAAAACCTTGAGACAGCGGTCGCCGTCGCGGTAAACGGTTTTGTCGGTTCTGACCGCAATAATTCTGTCCAAATTCATATATATTCCTCCTTACGCTTTGCTCTTGCCGTTCTCTGCTCTGCGATAAGCCTTTTTGAAATCATGCTTGTCGTCGGTCGCCTCAAAATCGGCTGCTGTGGGTTTATCTTCTTCCTCAAAGTGCTTATTTCCGTAATAAGCGTTGAGGTACATCTGCTTGATTTCGCTCATGAGCGGATAACGCGGGTTAGCGCCTGTGCACTGATCATCGAAAGCCTGCTCTGTCATTGCGTCGAGACGGTCAAGGAAGTCCTTTTCGTCGATGCCGTAATCACGGATCGTCTTCTTGATTCCGACTCTCTCCTTGAGAGCGTTGATAGCGTTGATGAGATTTTCAAGGCTTTCCTTGTCGTTCTTGCCGCCGAAGCCGAGAGCTCTTGAAACCTCAGCATAACGTGCAAGAGTGTGCGGGTGGTCGTACTGGGAGAACGTACCCATCTTTGCCGGAGCCTCGGAAGCATTGAAACGAAGTACCTCTTCGATCATCAATGCGTTGGCAACGCCGTGCGGCAGGTGATGGAATGCGCCGAGCTTGTGAGCCATTGAGTGACATACGCCGAGGAATGCGTTTGCGAACGCCATACCTGCCATTGTTGCGGCATTTGCCATCTTCTCACGAGCCTCGATATCGTTCTGACCGTTGTCATAAGCGCGGGGCAGGTACTCAAAGATTGACTTGAGAGCCTGAATTGCAAGGCCGTCCGTGTAGTCCGTTGCCATCATTGAAGCATAGGCCTCAAGTGCGTGTGTAACGGCGTCGATACCGGAGGCTGCCGTAAGTCCTTTCGGTGCGCTCATGTGGAAGTCTGTATCAATAATTGCCATATTCGGGAGAAGCTGATAGTCAGCAAGCGGATACTTGACGCCGCTCTTTTCGTCGGTGATAACGGCGAACGGAGTAACTTCCGAACCTGTACCTGCCGATGTCGGGATAGCGATGAAGTATGCCTTTTCGCCCATCTTCGGGAATGTGTAAACACGCTTACGGATATCAATGAAACGCATTGCCATATCCATGAAGTCTGCTTCCGGATGCTCATAGAGAACCCACATGATTTTGCCGGCGTCCATTGCGGAACCGCCGCCGAGAGCGATAATGCAGTCGGGCTGGAAGGCTCTCATCTGCTCCGTACCCTCTTTTGCACAGGCAAGTGTCGGGTCGGGAGCAACGTTGAAGAACGTTGTATGAACAATGCCCATCTCGTCAAGTTTGTCTGTGATCGGCTTTGTGTAGCCGTTATGATAAAGGAAACTGTCCGTTACGATAAACGCTCTCTTCTTGCCCATGACGTTCTTGAGTTCGTCAAGTGCAACAGGGAGACAGCCCTTCTTGATATATACCTTTTCAGGTGCTCTGAACCACAACATATTCTGTCTCCTCTCAGCTACGGTCTTGATATTGATAAGATGCTTTACGCCGACATTTTCGCTTACGCTGTTGCCGCCCCACGAGCCGCAACCCAAGGTAAGCGACGGAGCGAGCTTGAAGTTGTAAAGATCACCGATACCGCCGTGTGAAGAGGGAGTATTTACAAGAATACGGCAGGTCTTCATTCTTGAAGTGAACTCCTCAAGCTTTGCCTGCTCGGTTACTTCGTTGAGATAGATTGAAGATGTGTGGCCGTAGCCGCCGTCCGCGATAAGATGCTCTGCCTTGTCGAAAGCGTCGTGAATATCGGTTGCCTTGTACATTGCAAGAACGGGAGAAAGCTTCTCGTGTGCAAACTCCTCGCTGATGTCAACGCTCTCGACCTCACCGATAATGATTTTTGTTCCCGACGGAACCTTTACGCCCGCAAGAGCTGCAATCTTTGCGGCAGGCTGACCGACGATCTTAGCGTTAAGCGCGCCGTTGATGATGATGGTCTTTCTGACCTTTTCCGTCTCTTCGGGGTCAAGGAAGTAACAGCCTCTGTCCGCAAATTCGGCCTTGACTGCGTCGTAAATATTCTGATGAACGATAACGGACTGCTCGGAAGCGCAGATCATACCGTTATCAAATGTCTTTGAATGAATGATTGAGCTGACGGCAAGGACAATGTCCGCTGTTTCGTCGATGATGGCAGGTGTGTTACCTGCACCGACGCCGAGTGCCGGCTTGCCCGATGAATAAGCAGCCTTAACCATTCCGGGGCCGCCCGTTGCAAGGATGATGTCAGCCTCTTTCATAATGAGGTTTGTAAGCTCAAGGCTCGGAACATCGATCCAACCGATGATGTCCTCCGGTGCGCCTGCTTCAACGGCTGCCTCAAGTACAAGCTTTGCGGCGGCGATTGTTGAAAGCTTTGCTCTCGGATGGGGGCTGATGATGATAGCATTACGGGTCTTCAGCGCGATAAGGCACTTGAATATTGCCGTTGAAGTCGGGTTCGTCGTCGGAATAACGGCGGCGATAACACCGATCGGCTCTGCAATCTTCTTGATTCCGTAAGCCTTATCCTCTTCGATAACTCCGCAGGTCTTTGTGTTCTTGTAAGCGTTGTAGATATACTCGGCGGCGTAGTTGTTTTTGATAACCTTGTCCTCAACAACGCCCATGCCGGTCTCTTCAACCGCCATTTTGGCAAGAGGGATTCTCGCCTTGTTTGCGGCAGATGCCGCGGCAAAGAAGATCTTGTCTACCTGCTCCTGAGTGTAGGTGGAAAACTTCTTCTGAGCTTCCCTTACGCGCGCAAGAGTTTCCTCAAGCGACTCTACACTGTCTACGATTTTTCTTTCTTTCGTTTCCATATCTTAACCTCCCGGTTTCTAATTACATGTTGATCTGTTTACTTGATTTGCATTTTTAGGTGTGCAAGCGACAGCGCAAGATTTTCATACTGTATTACTGCGTCCGCCGGCTTGTAAAGCTGACAGGGTGCGAAGCACCACATTGCCCGAATCCCGTTTTCATAGAAAAGGTTGCAAACCGACTGAGCGGCTGATGCAGGAACGGCAATTATTCCGATTCTCACATCATTAGCCTTGCAGAAGCCTGCAAACTCCTCCATCGGAAGTATCGGCTTTCCGCTTTCCGAGGTCTCACCCTCTTTGGCGTTCGCATCAAACGCGGCAAGCACGGAAATTCCCAAATCGTCAAAGCCCTTGTAGTCAAGCAGAGCCTTACCGAGCCGTCCGGCGCCCACGATAACCGTTCCGCCGTCATCCTTTGCGAAAACCGCTTCCAGACTTTCGATAAGCTCGTCGCGCAAATATCCGACCTTTGGCTTTCCGGAACCGCACAGGCTACCGAGATCCTTTCTGACCTGAACCTCACCTAAACCTAAGTCCTTGGCTATTGCAGTCGAGGCAACGTACATCGTCCCCGGCGGCAAGCCTTTCAGGTATTTCAAATACATCGGTATTCTGCCGAGGGTTGGACGCGATATCTCCGTTTCTTTCAAAGCGACACCTCCCGTATTCGGACTTTCGCCCTCATTTGTTATTATTTTATCAAACTAATCGCATTTTGGGAATTGCCGCTTTCTCATATCGGTATTGCATTTATCAATATACCCTTTACGGAAATATTTTCAAATCAACTGAGTGACCATCAATCAAACAAACCGTTATTATTCAAAACCGAACTGTTCATTTATTCAATTTTCAAGTTTTATCAAACACACGGCGGTATTGAAGCAATCGCGCCGTAGCGTTCCGTACTTTTCGCGGCTATGTGTGCCGCTCTTTCGGCATAGCTTACGGCGTCGTCAAACGACATTTCGCCGAGTCCTGCGCCGTTTTTAATGTATTCCGAAATAAATGTGCCGAAAAATATATCTCCTGCCCCCGTTGTGTCCACAGTTGCGGCTTTCTCGGCGGGAATGTGCTTCCTTTGTCCTTTAAAGTACAGCTCGGAGCCGTTTCCGCCGTCGGTGACAAGTATCAGACTCGCGCCCTGTGAGAGCAGATATTCCGCTCCCTTTCCGCCGCTTATCATATCAAGCTCTTCAACCGAAAGCTTGACAATATCGGCATAGTGAACAAGCCTTGTCATCTGTTTTACCGCTTTTTCTTCGCTTTCCCAGAGAGGAGGTCTGTAATTCGGGTCATAAGTCACGGTACAGCCGCTTTCCTTCGCCGTCCTGACTGCAAGCTCGGTCGCCGAAGCAGACGGCTCGTCCGTCAGCGAAAGAGAACCAAAGTGGAACACCTTGGAATCGGCTATCAGCTCCGCGTCAACGTCATCTTCATAAATGAACCTGTCCGCACCGAAAGCTCTGTAAAAGCTGAACCTCCTGTCTCCCTGACCGTCAAGCTCGACAAATGCGAGAGTAGTATTATGCTGACCGTCTTTTTTCAGGTACCTGTCATCAATGCCGCACCTTTTGACCGTATCAAGAAGAAAATCACCCAAAAGGTCATTTCCGACCTTGCCGATAAATGCGGTTTTCAGACCGTGCTTAGCCGCCGTGGCGAGCACATTCAGGGGTGCGCCGCCCGCCTTGCGGACAAATCTCAGATCTCCTGCCGCGTCAACGCCGTCGGGAACAAAATCAATAAGGATTTCGCCGAGGGCAGTAATATCGTATTCTTTCACAGCGGTCACCTCTCAGGTCAGCTATTAGTAAAACGTTTATTTAATTAGATTATATAGTATATATCTGTATTTTTCAAGCGGTTTGTCTATTTAAAGTGCTTGCTTTTTTTTTCACAATATAGTAGAATATGTTTGATTATGTAATCAGTCTCTGAATGAGAAAAAACAGGAGTGATAATTATCAGTAAGTATCTTATTATAAACGCCGACGACTTCGGACTTTGCCATTCTGCCAATGAGGCTTGCATGGAGCTTTTTGAAAGCGGCTGTCTGCTTTCCTCGACAATAATGGTACCCTGTCCCGGCGCGGACGAGGCAATTGAATTTGCAAAGACACATCCGCAGTACGCAATCGGTGTTCATCTCACCCACACGAACGAGTGGATGGACAAATTCCCGTGGGGACCGCTCACGGACGGCAAGAGTATCAGAACTCCGGAGGGCAGAATGTGGCCGGAGAGCGAAGACTTTGAGGCTCATTGCACATACGATGACGCCTGTGCCGAAACTCTCGCGCAGATTGAATACTGCGAAAACAAGGGTATGAAGCCCTCCCACGTTGATTCACACATGGGCGCGCTTTACGGACTCAACGGCAAGCTGAAAATGCTTCCGAAAACACTTGCAATCTGCGGTAAAAAGGGTTATCCTTTCCGTATGTTTTCAAAGCCGCTTGAATCTCAATGCCCTCCCGGTACACCGATGTGGCTGTTCAAAGCCGCCTGCCGTTTTTCCGGTATGTTCGGCAAGATAAACCATGTTCCGATGCCGGACTATCTCATATTCCCCGAAAGCATTGAAAGCGGCGATTCCTACGAGGAGTTCAAGCAAAACTTCATTACATATCTCACGGACATTCCCGACGGAATCTGCGAAACCTATATTCATCCCGCTCTTGCTACCGACGAGATGAAAGCCATCACGGGAAGATGGAAGAGAAGATATTGGGAATATCTAATTATGAAAGATCCCGACATTTACAAGGCGTTTGACGAGCACAACATCAAGCTCATCAGCTACCGCGACCTTGTTAAACTGAAGAAATAAAAAAACGGCACCGACTGATAAAAAAGTCGGTGCCTTAGTCTGTCAAAAAGTCAAATACGCTGCCACTTGTTGAAGCCGGGAAGTGACTGCGCCGCAGCCTGTGCAGCCAAATGAGATGGATTCAAGCGGCTATTAACAATATTAAAAAGAATAGAGGATGATGTGGGCATCATGCCCTACGGGTCAAGTTTTATTCAAGTCCGTCGTAGGGCACGATGCCCACATCGTGCCGTGAAGTCTGAATAAGCTATAACGTCCCTGTTATATTCTATACTCTTTTTTTACCTGACCCTCAAAATCTTTCCAAAGGAAAACACCGTTTTCGAGCGTCATATAGCCGTGGTGGCTGTTCTCCTTCGGAATCGAAACAGAACCCGGATTCATATAAACATAATGCTCGTGCTCCACACACTTGGGGACGTGCGTATGTCCGTGGAGGAGTATATCTCCGTCACGCATCGGCGGTAAAGTGCCCTCGTTATATATATGTCCGTGGGTCATATATACAGCCGTTTTTCCGAGATCAAGTATTGCGTAATCTGCAAGAACAGGAAACTCCAAAACCATCTGGTCAACCTCCGCCTCGCAGTTGCCCCTGACGCAGTAGATGTCGTTTTTCATCGGGTTGAGCATTGCAATAACCTCTTTGGGCGCATACTCACGTGGCAAATCGTTTCTCGGTCCGTGATAAAGCACATCGCCGAGCAGAACAAGTCTGTCCGCCTTTTCTTCTGAATATTTTTTTATAAGCTCGCGGCACCAATATGCGCTGCCGTGGATATCCGAGGCAATCAAAAATTTCATATCACATCTCTCCAAACGTCTCTCGCTTTGCTTTCACAAGTTCCTCAATAAACATATTGTCAAGCTCCGAAAGCGTGTAATCTCTCCTGTGAATAAGCACATCCTTGTAGACACGCTTGTTTTCATCGCAGTAACGCTGTATCAATCCGTAGCGTTTCAGCAACGATTCCGGAATCGGCGACGTCCACATAAACGTTTCCTTGTTTTCCGCAAGCAGTTCAAACTGGCTCGCCCTTTCAAAAATAAAAATGCGGCGGTCGGAATTATCGGGCAGCTCTTCCTTTTTCACTTCGGAAAAAGGCAGGGACGGCACATAGGGATCGGCGTGAGCTATCATAACAAGATCGCGCAAATCGTCGTAGGTTATCTTGTCCTTTTTTGCAAGAGGGCTGTCCTCGTTCATCAGCAAAAGGTAACGGAACTCCGTTATCAGCTCGTATTCCAGTCCCTTTTCGTCGAGCATCGTTTTGTAATATTTATCAAAGCTTTCCGCATAGCGAACTATGCCGAGCTTAAATTCCTCGTTGAGGATGTTTTTAATCGCGCGCATCGCGTTGGTTTCCTTATAGAAAAGCTCCGTCTCGTTCCCCTTTTCAATCAGCTTTGAAAACTGTGCAAAGGCGGAAGCGATATAGCTCGCGCGCGGCACGGAAATTGAAAACTGCTTTTTTCCGACGGCGCCGTTGCTGAACATATTTTCTATCATATCCACCTGCTTGAGTACCGTCCTCGCGTAGCGGACAAAGATTTCTCCGTCCGGAGTCGGAAACATTCCCTTTGCGCTCCGCTCAAAAAGAGTTACACCAAGTCCCGCTTCCAGTTCCTTTACTGCGCGGCTGAGAGCGGACTGTCCGACATAAAGCTGTTCAGCCGCCTTATTTATCGACTTGGTTTCCGCTATTGCTACGGCATATTTGATATGCATCAGGTTCATGGAATAGCCTCCGTTCACTCTTCTTCGTTTTCAGTCAATTTAGTATACCACAAAACGACAAATTTTCAATAGCTTTAAATATGTAAAAAATTCAAAAATTAACATAAAACATATTGCTTTTTTTGCCGTTTTATAGTATAATATGGACTGTCGAACATTTGTACGGATACGGAGAGTGATTATAATGGCTGATAAACAAAAAGCTCTTGAAACGGCTATTGCTCAGCTTGAAAAACAATACGGTAAAGGAACAGTTATGCGACTGGGTCAAAATGTCGCAATGAACGTCGAGGCTATCTCGACGGGTTCGGTCACGCTTGATGCCGCAACGGGTATCGGCGGACTTCCGAAGGGCCGTATAGTTGAAATATACGGACCCGAATCTTCAGGTAAAACGACGCTTGCCCTGCACGCTGTTGCCGAGGCTCAGAAAGCCGGCGGAGAGGCCGCGTTCATCGACGCGGAGCACGCTCTTGATCCGGTGTATGCCGCCAATCTCGGTGTTGATGTCGATTCCCTGCTTGTTTCTCAGCCGGACAACGGCGAACAGGCTCTTGAAATTGCCGAAGCCCTTGTGCGTTCGGGCGCGATTGACATTGTCGTTGTCGACTCGGTTGCCGCCCTTGTTCCGCGTTCGGAAATTGAGGGTGAAATGGGCGATTCACACGTCGGCCAGCACGCCAGACTTATGTCGCAGGCGCTCAGAAAGCTTGCAGGCGCAATTAACAAGTCGAACACAATTATCATATTCATAAATCAGCTCCGTGAAAAAATCGGCGTTATGTACGGCAACCCCGAAACCACAACGGGCGGCCGCGCTCTGAAGTTCTACGCTTCAATGCGTATGGACGTCAGAAAGACAGAAACACTCAAAGGCACAAACGGTGAATTTGTCGGCTCACGCACAAAGGTTAAAATCGTCAAGAACAAGGTCGCTCCCCCGTTCAAAGAGGCTGAGTTCGACATAATCTACGGCGAGGGAATTTCCCGTGTCGGCGAAATTCTCGACATTGCCGTCGCAATGGACGTTATCCACAAGAGCGGCGCGTGGTTCTCCTACGGTGATACGCGTCTGGGTCAGGGCAGAGAAAACGTCAAGGAAATCCTCAAAAACGATCCTGCTCTCTGCGAAGAGATAAAAGACAAGATCTATGCCGACAAGGACGCTATGCTCAAGGCTTGCAGATCGACTTCCGGCAAGAAATCCAAGGGTGCCGGCAAGGGCGCAAAGGCTGACAAAAACGACGCACCGGCAGAGAGCGCTTCGGCAAAAGCGAAGCTCGACATTGCGGTTGATGACGACTGATGAAAATATCGGCAAAAAAAGGACGCGGAGACAAGATGCACGTCTATATTGACGGAGAGTACCTCCTGACGGTGGACGAGATATTTTGGTTTTCAAGCGGATATATTTCAGGTGATGAAATAAACGAGGAGGAGCTTACTGCCTTTGAGGAGGCGGCAGGCTCTCGCCGTGCTTTTAACAGCGCGCTCAACAGTCTCGACTACCGCGACCACTCCGAACGAGAGATTCGTCAAAAGCTTCTCAGGAAGTTTGATTCCCAATATGTCGACGAAGCGGTTGAAAAGCTGACTGAGCTGGATTTGGTCAACGACGAGCGTTACGCTCAGATGTATGCACGCGAGCTTTTTGAGCACAAAAAGTTCGGTAAAAAGCGCATTTTTTCCGAGCTGCGCGTCAAGGGCATATCGGCGGACATTGCCAACGCCGCAGTCGAAGAACTTTTTGAAGATGAAGAGCCCGATAATATTCAAAGAATAGTTGATATTATCGGCAAAAAATATTATAATAGAATGAATGACGAGGTCGGACGGAAAAAGGTATTTTCTGCGCTGCTGCGAATGGGCTACGGCTTTTCGGACATCCGCGAAGCGATGAGCGAGTTTTCCGACGACGAATTTTACGAGGAATACTAAGGTGATTTCTATGGAATACAAGGTTGGAATGATATCCCTGGGCTGTCCCAAAAATCAGGTTGATGCCGAGCGTATGCTCGCTCTCATGGATGCCGAGGGTTGGGAAATTGTTGATTACGTTGACGGCTGTGACGTTGTAATCGTCAACACCTGCGGCTTCATTGACGACGCAAAAAAGGAAGCCATTGAGAACATTCTCGATATGGTTGAGCTGAAGAAAGAGGGCGTTATCGGCAAGATAATCGTCACGGGCTGTCTCGCTCAGCGATATAAAGAGGAAATCGTTACGGAAATCCCCGAAGTCGATGCCGTTCTCGGAATCGGTGCAAACGGCGATATTATAAAGACCGTCGAGGAGGTTATGTCCTCGGTGACCACGGTTGAAAAATATCCGCCGCGCTGTGACCTTCCGCTTGACGGTCAGCGCATACTGACAACTCCGCAGCATTGGGCATACCTCAAAATCGGCGACGGCTGCTCGAACAGGTGCACCTACTGCACGATTCCGTCCATCAGGGGCAATATGAGAAGCCGCGAAATGGAGAACATAATCGAAGAGGCAAAGCAGCTTGCCGAGCTGGGAGTCAAGGAGCTTATACTTATCGCTCAGGACACAACGAGCTACGGTCTCGACCTTTACGGAGAGCTGAAGCTGCCCGAACTTCTCAACGAGCTTTGCAAGATCGACTCAATCGAGTGGATAAGACTTCTTTACTGCTACCCCGACCGCATAACCGACAAACTTATCGAAACAATAAAAACGCAGGACAAGGTTGTAAATTACATTGACCTGCCGCTTCAGCACGCGGACGACAAGATTCTCAAAGCGATGAACCGCAGGGGCGATCAGGCGCTGATTCGCAGCGTTATTGAAAAGCTCAGAACGGAAATTCCCGATGTCGTTATCCGCACCACGTTCATCGTGGGCTTCCCCGGCGAGGGCGAGGATGAATTTGAAACTCTTGCCGAATTTGTCAATGAAATTGAATTTGACCGTCTCGGCGTTTTCACATTCTCACCGCAGGAGGGCACTCCGGCATACGATATGGACGACCAGGTTGAGGACGACGTAAAGACACGTCGCGGCGAAGTCATAATGCAGGATCAGTACAGCATTATGGAAGAGAAAAACAACGAAAAAATCGGCAAAACATTTAAAACGGTTGTCGAGGAATATGACGGATACACCGACAGCTATGTCGGCAGAACATATATGGACGCGCCGGAAATCGACGGACTTGTTAAATTCACGTCCGAAAAGGATCTTGATATCGGCGATTTCGTTGACGTTGAAATCTTTGATGTGGACGAATACGATTTGATCGGCGAGGTTAAATGATGAACTTACCTAATAAAATTACGATTTTCAGGATGTTTATCGCTCCGATTTTTCTTGCCGTGTATCTTGCCGGGATTCCGCACAGGTTTCTCCTCTCGGCTTTGATATTCGCGCTCGGAGCAATTACGGATGCGCTTGACGGCAGAATAGCGAGAAAGAATAATATAGTCACCAATTTCGGCAAGCTTCTCGACCCGATTGCGGACAAAATGCTTGTCACGGCAGGTCTGCTCGCGTTCATGAAGGACGGTCTTTGCAGTATATGGATCGTGATGATAATTCTGACGCGCGACTTTGCCGTAACCTCCATCAGAATGATTGCCGCGTCGCAGAATGTCGTCATTCCGGCGAACATCGGCGGCAAGATAAAAACGGTCATGCAGATGGTGTCCTTCATCGTTGTTATGCTCCTGTGCGAGCTGACAAATGTGTACAAATTGGGACTGAATATGGGACTTATTTCAAATATTCTTTTGGGAGTTACGGCGGCGGTTGCCGTTGTCTCCGGATTGATATATATTATAAACGGCTGGAAAATAATTAAGGAATGAAGGTGTTTTTATGGTAGTTTCTTCTGCAAGGCTCATGAAGCGAGCCGCAAAGGAAAGCTATGCGATTCCCGCATTCAATATTGATAACCTTGAGTCCGCAATGGCGGTCTCGGAAATAATGCACGAGATGAGAACCCCCGTTATCGTTCAGATGATACCCAGGACTCTCAACTACGGCGGAATTGCCATTTATCCCGCAATGATGCGCGAGCTGATGGCGGACTGTCCTGTTGACTATGCCCTGCACCTTGACCACGGCAGCAGTCTCAGCCTTGCTAAAAAATGTGTTGCAGGCGGCTTTTCTTCCGTTATGTTTGACGGAAGCGCAATGTCGTTTGAGGACAACGTGAAGTATACGAAAGAGGTCACCGACTTCGCCCTGCCGATGGACGTTTCCGTCGAGGGAGAGCTTGGAACGATCGGCGGCAAGGAAGAGGGCGACACAGACCTTGAAGCGAGCTACACAAAGGTCAGCGAAGCCGAGGAATTTGTCCGCCGCACAAACGTCAGCACGCTTGCTATCGGCGTCGGAACGGCGCACGGCGTATATAAGGGAACTCCGCATATAAATGTTCAGCGAATCAGCGAAATTCACTCCGCAATTGAAACGCCTCTCGTGCTTCACGGTGCTTCGGGACTCTCGGATGAGGTTCTGCGCGACTGCATTGCCGCCGGTATTACAAAGATCAACTTTGCAACCGAGCTCAGACAGGCTTACACAAACGGTATCAAGAGCGAGTTTGCAAAAGATCCCGACGTGTACGACCCCAAAATCTATATGCGCGGCGCAATCGAAAGTATCAAAGAGGTTCTCAGACACAAGATTAACATTTGCTACAACATCTGAGGAGTGTGAACGAAATTGATTTATTCGGAATGGATGTCATACATCAAGGATGATGTCAGCCTTTGCAACGTTGTTATGCCCAGCGCGCACAATGCAGGAAGCTTCAAGATGAAGCCCATAGCCTGCTGCCAGGACGGCGATCTTGCCCAGCAGTTCGAGTACGGAATCCGTCATTTCTGCGTCCGTTTGGACACCGACAAAAACGGTCAGATCGTTTTCTGCCACGGTATCACAAAGGGTCTGCCCTTTGAGCCGGAGCTTATGAAATTCCGCAAGGTTATTGACGAGCATCCGAGTGAATTTTTCATTTTGGATATCAGAGAATACCAGCCGCAGAAGTTCGGTCCGATTGAGCTGAACTTCCACGCCGACCCGCAAAAGGTCGATGAGATTCTCGAAAGATGCCTTGAGCCGTCCAAATACGCCCTCACTGATTTTGATGACATCAGCAAGGTCACAATGGGTGATATGAGGCGCTCCGGAAAGCGTTTCATAATGATTAACTACTGTGAGGAATACAAATACAGCGTCAACTGTCCCCATATTCTTCCGTGGGAGAAGAAGAGACACGGCAAGCACGCCTATGAGTTTGTCACCGAGGCGACGGATTTCTTTGACACCTGCGACACAAGCGGTTTTTACTGGTTCCAGACTCAGCAAACGCCCAATCTCGGAACCGATATCGGCGTTGTTTTTCCGCGCAAGCTTGACAAGGCTCTGCGCTGGCACTTCAAAGCACTTATCAACACCATTGCCAATACGCCGAAATATCTTGCACGGGCAAACATTATCGCAGGCGATTTTATGACCGAGGATTTCTTCAAGGTCAGAGAGATTCTGAATCTGAATCTTAACAAAAATAATGTTATCGAAAGCAAACGCACCGAATACAAAACAAGACTGAACACCTGTACATAACAAAACGAGGCCATTGCCAAAAGCAATGACCTCGTTTACAATTTTCACAAAAGAACGGGCTGATGCATTGCATCAACCCGTTCTTGATTTTCTTATTCTTCAACAACCTTGTACTTATCAATCTCTTCTCTGATTGCTTCAAGAGATTCCATATCGTACTTCTTAACTCCGAAGTGCTCCGTGAACACTTCATAGGGAACGCTGTCAACGTAAGTGCCCTTGTATTTAACCGGCTTGTTTCTGACTTTTATAACAATGTTTATTGCTATGCAAAGGACAAAAGCCGCAATAACAAGGTAAATACCGACCTTGACCGAACCGTCGATTATTCCGCTGAAAACGGATTCGATGTTTGCAAGGAACTTCTTGTATGTAACAAGAGAGGCAACAGCCGAAACAATGCCCACGGATGCAAGCGTAATATTTCTGGAAAATCCGTGAGGTGAGCTTGAAAGGAAGCTGAATATCAACTCAAGCAAAGCGCACAGAACCGAAACAACAATCGTAACTGCGGAAATTGCAAGGAACATAAAGCTTGTCTTGAGAACAGGCGAGCCTGCGAGAACAAACATTCCGTCAAAATCAAGTCCCGAAACCGTGTTGTAAATTTCAAGGGCATTGAGCGTCGTTGTCTTGTCAAAATACGGTCCGACCGCGTGGAATGTTGCAAGCGGAACAAAGAACATACCTACAACAAGAACCAGCAAAACCAGTCTGACTATCGAAAGAGGTGTTCCGAACATTGCGTCCTTGGCACGGTCAACTCTCTTCTGAGTTTTTGCGTGCTCAAGCTCAGCGTTGATCGCATCGACCTCAAGTCTTTCTTCAATTTTGTAATAGAGCAAATTTACTCCGCAACCCGGACAGGTGGGTTTAATATCGGTAATCTTGAGTTTTCTGCCGCATTTCGGACAAACAGACATTAAGATTCCTCCCTTTCAGTATATAGGTTATTCTAACACAGTTTTATCATAAAATCAAGAATCTTTTTCTCTAAATTGTATAGATTTATACAATTAACCGATAAATGTTTCAAAAAACGGCGCACTTAGATAAACCCGCCGTCAATTCCGATAGTCTGTCCCGTGATGAAGTCCGATCCCCTGTCGGCAAGGAAGAGTATTGCCCTTGCCACGTCTTCGGGAGTGCCGAGTCTGCCGACCGGCGTTTCGTTTTTCAGCGCTTCCATAGTTTCGCTGTCAAATCCGCTGTTCATCGGCGTGTCAATCACTCCGGGGGCAACTGCATTCACCGTTATGCCTGAGGGAGCAAGCTCGCGCGCAAGTGCCTTTGTCATTCCGATAACAGCCGACTTCGACGCCGAATAGTGCACCTCACAGGAAGCCCCCGTAACGCCCCACATCGACGACACGTTGATTATCCTGCCGTATTTTTGGTGAATCATATCCGGCAGAACACATTGACAGCAGTTAAAAACGCTCCTGACATTGCAGTCGAACATTCTGTCATAGTCCTCGTCGCTGATATCCGTAAACAGCTTGATTTGTGCAATTCCTGCGTTGTTCACGAGCACGTCAATCGGGCCAAAAGCTTCTCTTGCCTCGTCAAAAAGCCGTTCGGCTTCCTTTCGCTTTGAAACGTCAGCCTGAACGGCAACAGAATTGCCGCCGCCGAGCCTTATCTCACGACAAAGCTCAGCGGCATCATTTTCACTTGTGTTATAGTTTATGACCACATTGTAGCCCTCTGCGGCAAAGAGACGCGCCGTCTGTGCGCCGATTCCCCTCGCAGAGCCTGTTATAACTGCATTTTTCATTACTTTTTCTTTGTGGTTGTGGTTAAATCAGCCTGACCGAGAAGCGCGGTCATATCGCTGTAACCCTTGAGTGAGAATATGCTCTCATCGGCTTTTGAAGAAAGAGTTTCAATTTCATAAATTGCAACCTCTTCATCGGTGATAACTTCCATACGCTTCCATTCATTCTTAGCGAAGTAATACTTAATTATCGTACCGTCAGCGCTCTTATACTCCTCACAGGTGTATTCGACGCCGTTCTTTTTAACCTTTGACGAGCTTACATAAGTACCGTCGGAATCAACCATTGAACCGATATCGCCGATATTTCCGAGGTCATCCGACGACATCTGGAAATACATTTTTGCGTTAGGCATGACGACATACGCCTTTCCGTCCTCAAAGATCGCTCTGATTGTTGCGCCCTCAATAGTCATATCTGCGGCAAGCTTTTTGCCGTTGCTGACAAGCGTCACAGGCATTGTGCCGTCAGATGCGGTTTGAAGCGTCATCTTAATTGTGAACTTGCCGGATTTGATAGTCTTTGCAATAATATCATCGCGCAAAGAGGTCTTTTTAATTGATGTACCGTCGGGAATCAAATCCTTCTTATCCGACTTCAAATCCTCCTCGTTCAAGTTTCCGATTGCCGAATATTCTTTTTCAAGCTTTGAAGTGTCAATAGCTCCTGCCGTTGTTGTGGTTTTAGCCGCATTCTTGTCGGCCTTGGCTTTGTCCTTATCGGAAAGCACAGACGTTACTTCGTTGCCGTCCTTGTCGGTTACCTCAATATAAGCGGAACCGTTTTCATCAACCTTTGTCGGGGTCTCCTTATCAATTTTCTTTCCGCAGGCTGCAAACGAAAAAACTATCATCAGCGCAGAAAGAACTATGCATAAACCTTTTTTCATAGTTAATTACCTCCGTAAAATAAAGAAAATGACTGAAGCAAAACATTTTCCTGTTGATATAAGCATACAACATTTTACGCACAAATTCAAGTGAATTATTTGTTAATTCTTTTTGTCCGAATTATAAATCAAACTTTGCGGCAAATTTTGGGAATCGAGGCTTCATAATAAAGAACTTATCGAACATTCGGTCGAACCAACCTATCATAAAGCCGTTGAGCGCAGTCAAAATAAGCGTTCCGATGCCGACACCGACAAATTTTCGGAAGAAAATCAGCGTGAGTGCACAGGAAACGGCAAGGCACGAAAAGTCAAATGCAATTTTAAACTTGGTTCTGTCCTTTCCGAAGCGGTGGCTGATTCCCTTGACAAAGAAATCGTAAACCTGCGGATAGAGATAAGTCTTGTAGAAAAGCATAACAGAAAATGAAGTCAAAACCATTCCGATAATGAAGAACACCACCCTGACGGGCATTGCCATGCTTCCCGGCTCCGTCACGGACGGATTGAACACGGGAACAACGGTGCGCCACAAATCAAGCACGGCTCCGTAAATCAGGCAGGTCGCAAACGAGCTGAAATAAGTCAGCTTCACTTTTTTCATAAGTATGCAAAACACAATGAAAAGTATGCTTTGAACAAGGTATTCGCCCTGTCCGAATGTCAGAAATCCGAGCTTCTGACTGATTATGTATGCAGGGGCAACTATCATTGACACTCCGAAATTTGCCGCGCTGAGCATAGCGACCGAAAACGACAGGCAAATTATTGCCAGGGCATACACAAGCTCTCCGTAAACCGTTATTTTTTTGCTTGACATATTGACTTCCTCCGTACAGTTATGCTGAAAAAACCGCACAACCACATTACAGGTTGTGCGGTGAAAATCAGAGAATATAAATTGTGACCGAACGTCTGCCGAAAGCACATGCCTGAGACTCGGAATCAAAGTACAAGTCGCAGACTGTTGAGCTGCTTCCCGACCAGTAGATAAATCCGCCTGTGTCCTCAGCCGATGCGTAGCCGTAAACATAAGCTCCGTCGTTTGAAACGATCCACATCTTACTGCCGTAAGGGATCTGATTCGGGTTTACGGCAACATAACCCGGTCTTACATACTTGCCGGTAGCGGTAACTCCGCCGCCCGAATAAGCCGATGCCGTGCCGACGATCTTCCTCTTGTAGGAAGTGGGAACGGAACCGCTGAAGGTAAGGCTTGACGGTGCGCTGAGGGTTGAAACCGTGTTGAAGCCGAGAGCGCTGACTGTCGGACGTGATTTTGTGCCGTACTGAACGACTGCCTCCGTTGCAGCCTTTGTAACAACCGCCTTGACCTTTGCCGACTCCTTGAGCTTTCCGTCAACGTATTTATCCTTATAGGTTACGGTCTGACTGCCGTTTACACCCTTTTTGATCGTCTTTGTCTGATCCTTATACATCGAATCGTTGGCTACCTTCTTTGTTGTGAACGGAAGAACCTCGTTTACGGTTCTCTCCTTATAGGTAACGCGCGATACTCTGATCGTCATATTCTTTGTGAGCGGCGTATCAAGCGGAGCGGAAATGATATCGTCGTCGCTGATTGTTACAACCGCCTTGTCAAGAGCGTCTGCAACCGTACCGCTCGCCATATTTAGCTTGTAGGTCTCGCCGTCGGCGTAAACCGTTATTGCAAAGGCCCGGCTGATGACAATTTCCATGCCCTCATAAACTTCGTCGTCTCTGTTACAGCTCAGCTCGTCTGCGTCGGAAAGAGCGATACCGTTCTTCTCGAAAGTATAGGCAACCGTGCCTACCGCCGGGTAAGTGACGCCCTCGTTTGTGCCGTCAAAAACCTTGATAGTACAAGCTCTGTAAACCCTGATCGTTGACTTTGTACCGCTTGAAAAATCAGAAAGATCGACTACGTCGCCCTGATTGACCTCAATATTGACCTGCTTTAAGATTTCGTCGGCATTTTCTCTGAGAGTTGTAATATTGATCTCCTCGCCGTCGGCAATAATCTTTACCGAATATGAATTGGCGGCGGCAGCGAAGATTGTCGCTGCAATAAAGCACACAATGAGAGTCAAAGAAATAACTCTGATCTTGGCTTTGGAAATCACCTTGCCGATTTTCTTCAATGTTTCCATTATCGGAAGCTCCTTTTATACGGTTTTGTAACCGTTTTATTCAGGCAATGCCTGTAAGTTTTTCGGTTAGTTTTACACCAACGTCGCCTATTATAGTAATCTATGCCTAATTTGTCAAATGAAAAAGCAAAATGATTTTGTGAACATTTCACAAAATCACCTACAAGAAAAAGTCATATTCAAGGTTTAAACAGCCGTATTTTGCCGTTATTTGGATTTTAACGGCAACTCAGTACCGCAAAATTTGTGCAAAATCTAAAAAGTTACAAAAAGTTACAGCTCAGCGTTATTTTTGTTACTTTTTGTTCCCCGGACAAACTGTGCAGAGGCACATACAGGGGCTCTGAAAAGATTTCTTCTAACTTGACGGCATGATGTGGGCATCATGCCCTACGGTTCAGGATTCATCAAAACTCGTCGTAGGGCACGATGCCCGCATCGTGCCGTGATTCTTTTTAAATATTGATAATCACTTATTTCTTTATCCCCTCCGTCAAGATAGACTTTAGATATTAAATATTAGATTTTAGATGTTAGATGCGGACAAATAAAAAGGCAAAATCTACCGTAGTTAATATCTAAAATCTAACGTCTACCATCTTCAATCCATTTCGACGCCTCCCCTTGACTTCAATCAAGGAGAGGCTGGGGTCTGTGCGCGTCATTAAGTTTTATAATTGCTTTGTGATTTTTTCTGTCATTTTATCAGCCTTCCCCTTGAGGGTAGCGAAGCGGCGCCTTAAATTGATTGCCAAAAAAACGCCGAACAGATTTACCGTTCAGCGATGTGTTAATTATTATTTTTTTAGTCCTTTGGCAAGTGAAATTAAGGTATCAAGCTGTTCATTACTTAACCCTTTAACTGCCTGTACAAGTTCTCTTTCTTTTGACGGGTTTGTGGAATTTGTTTCAAAAAATTCAGCCGGCGTTATTTCAAGATATTCACATATATAAAAGAAAACAGTCATTGACGGATAGTTCACGGCATTCTCAATATTGTTTATATATCCGGGACTTTGACCCAAAGACAAGCTCATATCCCTTGCCGATACTCCCTTATTGATTCTTAACTGTGCAAGACGACTGCTGAAATCTTTTTTCTCCAAAACAAACCACCTCTTTATATCTAATTGTACAGTACAGAATATAAAATACATTGGTTTATTTTAGATATTTTACTTGACATATATGGTTTAACTAGATATTATATTATATGATGTATGTTTCAATCATACATTTTGCATTTCTGCTGCTTTGGGCATGATGTGGGCATCATGCCCTACGGTTCAGGATTCATCAAAACTCGTCGTAGGGCACGATGCCCACATCGTGCCGTGATTCATTTTAAATACTTCTGATTATTTATTCTTATCATTGCTCAGACCGAGCAGATAATCGGCAGAAACATTATAGTATTTTGCAAGCGTAATGATGTGGTGACTCGGAATATCCCTGACACCGCGTTCGTATGCACTGTAATACTGATATGTTGTGTTCAACACTTCAGCAATATCTTTTTGAGTTTTGTCGCTATCTTCACGAATATCTTTCAGTCTCGGATAGTAGTATTCTTGCATAAAATTATCACCGTTTCTTTGTGCATTTGACTGAATTATATCATATATGGTTAGTTTATGTTGAAATTTAACCATATATGGTTTATAATACTATTGTAACACACCTTATTATAGTGAAATAGTGACATACCCATCTGTTTTTTAAAAAACTCGACTCGCTAATAATACCTATATAACACGCATGGCTCTGTTGCCGCCACATAAAAACCACCGCCGAGCAGGAAATCTGCTCGGCGGTGGTGCCGTTTAACTATTCAGCTTTCGCTTATCAATACATTCCGCCGCCCTGGCTTGCCATTGCTGCGGCCGCTGCTGCGTCTGCCTGCGGATCGGGCTTGTCGGCAACAAGTGACTCTGTTGTGAGCACCATTGCGGCAACGCTCGACGCATTCTGAATTGCGGAACGTGTAACCTTTGTCGGGTCAAGAATACCTGCCTCGAACATATCAACAAATTCGCCTGTTGCGAAGTTGTAGCCGTAACCTGTCTTGCCGCTCGAAACAATATCATTTACGATAACCGAGCCCTCAAGACCTGCGTTCGCGGCAATCTGACGTGCCGGAGCTTCAAGAGCCTTGAGCACGATCTTGATACCTGTCTTTTCGTCTGCGTCCTCTGTTGAATCAAGGAGAGCCTTAACAGCCGGAATAGCGTTAAGAAGTGCAACGCCGCCGCCTGCAACGGTACCCTCTTCAACAGCAGCCTTTGTCGCCGAAAGAGCGTCCTCAATACGGAGCTTCTTGTCCTTCATTTCGGTCTCGGTAGCCGCACCGACACGGATAACAGCTACGCCGCCCGAAAGCTTTGCAAGTCTCTCCTGGAGCTTCTCACGATCGAAGTCGGAGGTTGTGTTCTCAAGCTGTGACTTGATCTGAGCAACTCTGCCCTTGATCTCGTCCTTGTCGCCTGCACCGTCAACGATGATTGTGTTCTCCTTGGAGATCTTGACCTGACGAGCCTGACCGAGCTGAGCCATTGTGGCGTCTGCAAGCTCAAGACCGAGGTCTGATGTGATAACCTCGCCGCCTGTGAGGATAGCGATATCACGAAGCATCTCCTTACGTCTGTCGCCGAAGCCCGGAGCCTTGACTGCAACGCAGGTGAATGTACCGCGGAGCTTGTTGACAAGGATTGTTGAAAGAGCCTCGCCCTCAACGTCCTCGGCGATAATAACGAGCTTCTTGCCTCCCTTGAGTACCTGCTCAAGAAGCGGAAGAATCTCCTGAATGTTTGAAATCTTCTTGTCTGTGATAAGAATGAGAGCGTCGTCGATAACGGCTTCCATCTTATCCGTATCGGTTACCATGTAGGGTGAAATATAACCGCGGTCAAACTGCATACCCTCAACGATGTCGGAATCTGTAACGGCTGTCTTTGACTCTTCAACGGTGATAACGCCGTCGGCAGTAACCTTTTCCATAGCCTCTGCAATGATCTTGCCGATCTCCTCGTCAGCGGCTGAAACCGTAGCAACACGGGCAATGTCGTTTGAAGATGTAACGGGCTTTGAATTAGCCTTGACAGCCTCAACAGCGGCGTCAACGCCCATCTTGATACCCTTTTTAACTACCATCGGGTTTGCGCCTGCGGCAACGTTCTTCATGCCCTCGCGTACAAACGCCTGTGCAAGAAGAGTAGCGGTTGTTGTGCCGTCGCCTGCAACGTCGTTTGTCTTGGTTGCAACTTCCTTAACGAGCTGTGCGCCCATGTTCTCGAACGGGTCCTCAAGCTCAACGTCCTTAGCGATTGTAACGCCGTCGTTTGTGATCAACGGTGAACCGTACTTCTTGTCAAGAACAACGTTTCTGCCCTTGGGGCCGAGTGTGATTTTAACTGTATCGGCAAGCTTATCAATACCTGCCTGGAGAGCCTTTCTGGCTTCCTCTCCGTAAATAATCTGTTTAGCCATGATAAATTCCTCCTGTTATTCTACTATTGCAAGAATATCGCTCTGACGAACGATGATGTACTCTTCTTTGTCAAGCTTAACTTCGGTGCCTGCATATTTGCCGGTGATTACCTTATCGCCGACCTTGACATACATTTCAACTTCCTTGCCGTCAACAAGTCCTCCGGGACCGACTGCCAGAACCTCGGCAATCTGCGGCTTCTCCTTAGCGGAAGAAGCAAGTATGATTCCACTCTGTGTTTTTTCTTCAGCCTCTGTCATTTTAACAACAACGCGGTCTGCAAGCGGTTTGATTTTCATTGTGAAAGCCTCCTATAAAAACTTAATATTTATTGGTTTTGGCACTCTCACTCCCTGAGTGCTAAATATATTATAGCCCGTTTAATATAAAAATCAAGTCTTTTTGAAAAAATTAACAATTTGATAATAATTTCTGCAAATAACAGGCGGAAAGGTCTTTACCGTCGGCAAATATGGTGCTAAAATATTGGTGAGATTTCCATAAAGGCAGGTGTTCGGTGTATGCAGATAGGTATTTCTTCCTCGTGCTTTTATCCCACGCTGATAGAGGATTCGTTCCGCGCAGTCGGAGAAGCGGGAGCAAAAACAGCGGAAATTTTCTTCAATTCCGCCTGCGAGCTCAGCGGCGATATTTTCGGCGAGCTTTGCCGAATAAAAGAGTACTACGGCATACAGGTACGCTCGATTCACCCTTTCACTTCGGGCTTTGAGCCGTTTATGTTTTTCAGCAACTACGAACGTCGCACCGATGACAGCATCGAATTTTATAAGCGATTCTTTGACGCGGCAAACGCGCTCGATGCGGAGCTGATAGTTCTGCACGGCGGAAAGAGCCGAAAAAGATACACACCTGAATTATATGCCGAAAACTATCTGAAATTGCACAACGCCGCAATAAAAGAGGGCGTTTATATCGCACACGAAAACGTCAACAACTGCCTGTGCTCCGATCCGCACTATATGAAACGCGTGGCTGACCTTGTCGGCGACGAGTTTAAAATGGTTCTGGACATCAAGCAATGCCGGCGCACAAATCAAAGCGAATTTGAATTTATTGACCTGCTCGGAGAAAAAATTGCTCAGGTTCATCTCAGCGACGGCACGGCGGAGCACGATTGCCTTGCTCCCGGCGCGGGCGAATATGATTTCGCAAGGCTTTTTAAGGCGCTGAAAGCGCACGGCTACGACAACACCGCCGTAATCGAACTTTACCGTGACAACTTCAAGGATGAAAATGATATTAAAACGTCGCTTGAGTATTTGAACAACATTATCGAAACAAAATAGTGGTAAAACTTTATATCTTGTAATTCCGGTTCAAGGTGTAATTATGGATTCAAATTGTTCTTTTAGAAAAATTAGGCAAGAAGGAAAGAAGCGGCGTTTTCGACAAAGACAGCAAAAGCGAAAAGAAAAGCACAGGGGCAAATAGCCTCTGTGCCTTTTTGTTATATCTATGCTTTATTTTGCAAGTGTTACACCGGCAACGGCAACTGTTGCGCTGAGATTGAGAACAAGCTTGCCGCTTACGATAAGAGCCTCTGCCCTATCGACAGCTTCCTTTGTGCCTGCCGCAACGTCCTCGCCGTACTGGGAGAGGTATGTTGAACCGTCGGCATAAGTTCCCTTGAATGCCGGAATCTCAGGAAGAGCGTTTGACTTGTCAATCTCCTTGCCGTTTTCATCGTACTCAACGTTGTCGTAGTCAAGAATCTCGTTTATGGTATCGAGATAATACTGTGAGAAGTCATAAACCGGAGCGCAAAGGAATCCGTTTTCGCCCGAAAGCTTATCCGAACCGAAGCCGCAGAAGAAAGCGTCCTCACGGTTCTCGGCAATTTCCTGACTGTAAAAATCAGAAGCGAGAACAACATTGCCAGCCGCAACAAGCGTATGGCAGTCCGACTTAACGTCCTTGCATACTCTTGCGTCGATCTTGACCTCAGGGTATACGGACTTTGCGCCGAGGGCGAATGCATTGAGAACAGTAAGGTCGTTCGCGTCCTTTACAAGGAAGCCGATCTTCGGAACCTTAAGCTCCTTAGCCTTGAGGGCGGCTGTGATACCGGAAAGGTAGGTTGCGCCCGTTATATCGGCTGTGTAGGAATGGATATCATTGCCCTCGTCCTTGCCGTTGAACACGATATACTGAACCTTTGAATCCTGAGCCGAAACGTCTCCGTTCTCTGCTTTAGAGGACGTATACTTTTCAACAGCGGCCATATAGCCGGGATCTGCAAGGAAAATAACCGTACATTCACGGTTTGTGAGCGTATGTATAGCATCGTACGCTGCCTGCTCGTCGGAGGGATCCACATGCTCAAGGTACTGGAATCTGTCGGAATTGATGCCTGCACCGAACGAAAGCAAATCATTGATTGCCGAAACGCACTGGAGAGTAGACAGATCGGGAACATAATCTTCAGCATCATCACGCTGTCCGGGAAGAATAACACCGATCTTGATATTGTCCTTTGTGATATCGGTATCATCAACCATACTGCATGATGCAAGCGCAAAGCACAATACGGCGACAAGCACGATTGCCAGGACTTTTTTAAACGTTTTCATTAAGAATCCTCCTTAGAGAAATTTACAGATACATTATAGTGTATTTAAATAGGAAAATCAAGGGAAATTTTTAAAACAGTATAACATTAGGGTAAATAATGCATAAGAGTTTATCCATACAAACCCGATTGTATAAATATAACTGACAATTTTTATTTATTTATATACAATAATATATCTTGAAAAATATGCTGTGCTATTGTATAATTAAAATGGTTTTTTATAATGTCGAAAAAGGCGGTGTACTATGAGCTATATTGAATTTGCAGATGTATATAAAAAATACCGTTCGGGTGCTGACACGGTCAACGCTCTGGACGGAGTCAGCTTTACAATCGAGCAGGGAGAGCTTTGTGTCGTAGTCGGTCCCAGCGGAGCCGGAAAGACCACTTTGCTAAACGTTCTCGGCGGAATGGACAGGTGTTCCGACGGTCAGATCGCTGTCGATGACAAAATCATCACGGACTTCAGCAAGCGCAACCTGATGCTTTACAGGCGGCGCGAGGTGGGCTTCATTTTTCAGTCCTACAACCTCGTCCCCAACCTGACTGCGGTTGAAAACCTTGAGCTTGTTGCCAATCTCAGCGACAAGGCGGTCGACTGTATGGCGCTTCTTCGCCTTGTCGGACTTGAAGGCCGCGCCAACCTCTTCCCCTCTCAGCTCTCCGGCGGAGAGCAGCAGCGCGTTGCCATTGCGCGTGCGCTTGTCAAGAAGCCGAAGCTTTTGCTTTGCGACGAACCGACCGGTGCTCTTGACTACGAAACGGGAATACAGGTTCTCAAGCTGATTAAAAAAGTTTCCGAAATAATGAATATGACTGTTGTAATCATAACGCATAACCATGCAATAGCTCCCATTGCTGACAGAATCATAACGATGAAAAGCGGAAAAATCGCAAAAATCGAAATCAACGATACACCGATGCCGGTTGAAAGGATAGAGTGGTAATGACCAAAACCCTCATTAAGGATACTCTTCGTTCCATTGCCGCCAACAAGCTCCGCTTCCTTTCCGTCGCGATAATTGTCGCGCTCGGCATGAGCTTCTATGTCGGAATCAACTCGGCTTCGCCGGCAATGAAATATGAGGCAAACGAATACTTCGTCAAGAACAACTTGATGGACGTTTGGGTGACATCCCCGATTGCTTTCACGAACGATGACATCGCCAAAATCGAAAAAATAAAAAATGTAACACAGGTCACACGGTCACAGTATGTCGACGGCTACGCCACGCTCGGCAGGGATTCCCTCGTCAACAAGAACGGCACGGAGCTGACCTGCCGCGTCAGTCTGCTTGATTCGGACAAAGCACAGGCATTTCTCGACGGCAAAAAGGACGATTCATACATAAACCGCCTTGACCTTAACGAGGGACGTCTGCCGCAAAAGGTTGATGAATGTGTCGTTGACTCCAAATCGGCAGAGCTTTACCCTGACATTGAAATTGGAAAAAGCGTCAACATTGCCGACGGTGACAGCGGCGCGGAGCTTTCGCTGACCGTCAACAAATTCACCGTTGTCGGCATAGTCACCTCGCCGAGATACATTTCACCCGATAAAGGTCAGACAAAGCTCGGTTCGGGCACTCTTGACTCGTTTATCTATGTTCTTCCGAGCGCATTTTCCTCAGGAGAATTTAACGAGCTGTTTGTAAAGATGAAATACTCGGAATATCTCGACAGCTTTTCCGACGAATACACGAGTCGAGCCAAAAAGATTGCCGAACAAATAAAGAAAGTTTCGGAGGGCGCGATTGATGTCAAGCTCGCCGACCTGAAAACCGAATACACCGAAAAAATCAAAGACAAGCAGTCCGAAATTACCGCGTACAATCTTTCAAGCTCAACTCAGCTCAAGGACAAGGAAAAGTCTATCAAAGAGTTCAAGGATTACGTTGACAACGAAGACAAGGTTCTGGCTTCGGTCAAGGAGGATAACGAAGCAAAAATAAACAATGCCGCTTCAAGCCTCAAATCGCTTGAAAGCAGGCTCAGCTCTTTAAACTCTTCATATCAGGCGCATGTCAAATCCATGGATCAGCAGAGCTCCGAGATAAAGGGCTACAGCGAACTCAAAAGGCTCTATGACGATCTCAGCGAAAAGCACGACGCCGCACGAACGGAGCTTGACACTCTCAGCGGCACATATCAGTCAAAGCAGAATGACCTTGACAGCAAGAACGCTGAAATAGAGTTGCACGAGGAACAGATCAGCTCGCTTGAATCGCGCATTTCACGGCTGACATCTGAAATTTCATCTCTCGAATCCAGCATAAACAGTTTAAACTCAAAGGCTTCATCGCTGTCCGAAAAGGTGAAAACGCAAACCGCGATCGTCAACAATCTGAAGTCGGAAATCAGCAGACTTGACGCAATTATCGCCGACAGCAGCACAGACGCCATGGATAAGGCGGAAGCGATGAACACGAGAAGTCAGCTCAAAAGGAATCTGAGCACGGCTGAAAACGAGCTTAATTCCCTGACATCCGATTACAATGACACACGTTCGTCCATCACCTCGGCGACAAACAGCAAGACGAAAAAGGAAGCCGAAAAACAGCGGCTCATCACAACTCTTTCAAACGAGAGAAACGCTCTTGCGACGGCAAAGTCCGAAAGAAGCGTTTTGCAGGCGGACGTATCCAACGCCAAGAGCAATTACGACGCCGCGCAAAAGGCTTATGACGCCGACGAAGCCACGCTTGCAAAATACAAATCCTCGATGAACGACCTGACAAGGGGTCAGACAAGTCTGACCAATCTCATTGCTCAGGTTGAAAGTGAAAAAGCAGAGCTGGATTCACTTAACAACAGCGTTACGGAAGCTCAGATACGCTACACTCTCGCTTCCAGAAACAGCTCGGTTGAGGTCAGCAAAGCCGAATACGATTTAAAAATCGCAAAAAGCCGTTACGGTACGGTTGATGACGAATATACAGAGCTTAAAAATGACATTCAAAGCAAGAAGGATTCCCTTTCAAACGAGCTTAGAGCTTTGGAGACAACATTGGGCAACCTTTCAAATCTCCGCTGGTCTGCAACACCGAGAAACGAGCTTTCCGGAATCGACAGCTTTTCAATCAGTCTTGAAAATATAAAATCAATGTCGTCCGTTTTCCCGATAGTTTTTTTCCTCACAGCGATGATCGCCTGCTTTGTAATAATGGTCAAAAATGTTGAGGAGGAGCGCAAGGAGATAGGCGTTTTCAAATCATTCGGCTACTCAAACATTTCAATTGTCGGAAAGTTTATGTTCTACTCCCTTATGGCATGGCTTATGGGCATATTCCTCGGCGGAATAATCGGAACCTGCATACTTCCGTTCGCGATATGCTCAATATACAACATGACTTACAGCGTTCCGAACGTCGGAACGGTTTTTCTCGCAAAGTATGTTTTCATCGGCATCGGACTTTCCTTTGCGATGACCGTTGCCGCCACGCTCACCGCGGCAATCCGCGAGCTGAAATACGACCCTGCAACGCTTATGCGCCCGAAAAACATAAGCTATAACAGGAGAAACTTCCTTGAAAAGATACCTAACCTGTGGAATAAGATGAGCTACGGAATGGTCGTCGTTGCCAGAACAGTCGCGCGAAGCCGCAGCAGAGTTGCGGTCAGCACTCTCGGCATTGCCTGCTGTACCGCCCTCATTCTTTCCTCTCTCGGACTGATAAACTCGACAATGGCGGTTTCGGGCAAGCAGTACGGCGACAAGGGCGTGTTCAACTACGATGTGCTTTTCGTTTTGAAAACGCCGCAAACAAACGACGCCGACATCCTCAAGGATATTCGCAAGGATCAGCGAGTTGAGAGCGCCGTGCTTTTCAGCAAGAACAGTCTCACCGCTTCCGCCGACGCGGACACTCACGAAAGCAAACGAGCCGTCAGCGTTGTGTCAATCAAGGACACCGATGATTATGCGAAATTCACCAGCTTCAAGACAACCGACGGAAGCCTTGATTTCAGCAACGGCAACGTCGTCATAACCGATAAGATGGCAGCCGACCTCGGAATAGGCGTCGGCGACAGTCTCTATCTCACTTCTGCCGACGGCGTAGTCAGCACAGCTTCCGTTTCGGGAATTGTACGCAACTACACCAACCACTACGTCTATATGTCCTCAGGAACCTATGAAACGGTTTTCGGAAACGTTCCGCAGTACAAATACATTGTCGTAACGGCGAAAAAGTATGTTCAGGAAAACGACGTTAAGAACCTTGCCTCAACATTTCTCAAGGAGGATTCGATTACGGGCGCATCCACCGCTTCCGATATGGCGGACTCGGTTGACGTTTCGATCGACAGAATATTGGCAGTCGTGCTGATGTTTGTCCTCTCCGCGTGCCTGCTGGCACTCATCGTTATGTACACGAACTCAAACGTAAACCTCAGCGAGCGGACGAGGGAAATCGCAAACATTAAGGTTATCGGACTCAGCGACAATGAAGTGCTGATTTACGTTATCCGCGAGAACATAATCTCCACAATATACGGAGCAATTCTCGGAATGATTGCAGGAATTTTCCTGCACAAGGCTCTCATCGGATTTATCTCCGTTGACAACATCGTTTACGGCAGTTCGATTGCCTGGTGGAGCTTCCTTGTGACGCTGATTGTGGTTGCGCTGATATCGCTGATATCGTCCCTGCCGATCAAGCTGAAGATTGATAAAATCAGTATGGCGGAAACGCTCAAAGAAATTGAATAAGAATAAATAAGCAAGGGGCTGTAAAAACGCGTGTTTTTACAGCCCCTATTTTTAATGTTTTATTCAGCCAAGCTCAGTCAGCAAAATTTCCTTTATCTCGCCGCCGTCAAACGGAACAAAGATTGTTTTGAACTCCTGCGGCTTAAAGTCAAGCATTACCTGCCTGCCGATAAATTTAAGGTCAATCGTTGCCGTACAGCTCTTTCCGCAGGTCTCAAACGCGCGCAGAACATAACCGTTGTTGTCCTCGGCGTTTTTGATCGCCTGAACGATAATGTTATCACAGTCAACACTCATTCCGCCGTATGTTGACGGTAGCGTGCCCTTGTGGTGCGTCTCCTGGTAAAGCTTCAGCGGCATATTTATCAGCTCGGATTCGCGGACAATATCGCCGTAGCTGCCGCCGTCATAGCTCATAAACGCGTAGGTGAACTCCTGCTCGTCCTCATCAAGCATATCCATATCCGGATCGCGATGATCCTGGCCGTAATGGTCAAGGTAGGCGCAGGCTCTTGCGGCTATCATTCTCATCTCGCCGCCGATCGCGCAGAAGCTGTATCTTCCGTTGTTAATGAGCGCAAAGCCGTCGTCCGAGTTTTCTATTGCCGCCCAGCCCTGAGCCGGCTCCTCTTCGCCGTTTGTCTTTTTCTTTATGAATCCGAACGGCATTGAATAAACCGCTTCGGGATTCTCGATGCTTGTCGGGAAGGTCAGCTTCAGAATCTTGTAATCCTCTTTGAAAAATGTTTTACACCTGACCTCAACCCTGTCACTGTCCTTGTAAAGCGAATAGAACTGAACGAGCACGGAATTATTATAAAAACTCTTAACTCTGAGAGTTGCCCTGAGGGTGCCCTCTTCGACCACTTCAAATTCCGCGTTTCCGAACCTGCCGACATCCTTGTTGTAATCGAATACAAGATGTCCCCAGGTATCGCTGTCCCTGTCCTCGCAGACAACGGCAGCCATCGGTCTCGCACAGTATTCCCTGTTTTTCTTTTTATTGAAGTAGGAGATAATCTGTCCGTCATCGTCAAATTCCAAGCGGACAACGCTGTTCTCAATAAACCTTTCGCCTATTGAAAATTGATTCTCTCTTTTTTGAGGAACATACTCCTGCTCGTCCTTGAAAATATAATATGTTGAATATCCGTAAGCAGGGATTTCAACGTCAAACATACATCTCATGCGGCTTTGTCCGTCGGTGTACGGGGCTCTGACCATCTGAAATTCAACATCTTTGTCGTCGCTGTCAACAACACCCGAAACCCAATGCTCGCCGAAGCTTGCCGTGCCCTTGACGGGGAAAGAATGGGGATTGAACACAACCATCGGTGCGCCCTCGCCTTTTCTTATCCAAAGGCGGCCGCGCAAGCCTGAGGGCTCCGCGTCGAAATATTTTGTGGTGTTCACGCGCCATGAAATTCTCTCCGCGGCAAGTGAACCGATTTCCATCGCCTTTTCGCGTGCGTAGCCGAATCCGGCATAAGCGTCGTTATATGCAGGCTTGATTGAACAGCCGGCAAGAATATCGTGGAACTGATTGAACATAACGCGTTCCCACGCTTTTTCTATCTCCGCGCTCTTTGTCTTTGAGCCTGTCAGCACGGACGCAAGCACGTCGATTTTCTCGGCATATATAAGCTCGTTTTCCGTCTCGCGGTTGAGCTTTTTAATTTTTGAATTTGCGCTGTAACAGCCGCTTGCATGGTGCTGAAGATCCTCGTTGACCGTGGGGATACCGTCATTTTCGTTTTCGGTTATATGGTCGAAGTATTCATCAACGCCCGAATAAAGCGCATTTCCTTTTTTTATCAGTTCTTCCGACTGCGTCAGGTGTCTGATTGCAGGTCCGCCGCCGTGATTTCCCACGCCGTAGAACAGCATCTGCGAATGTTTCTGACTCTCGTATCTGCCGACACGTTCATCCCTCAGGTCGTCGCCGTAGCCGTCAAGAATATGAAACGCCGTAACAGAGCTGCCGTCCGGACTGTTCCAATAATGAACCGAGCTTTCGGGAAGGTCCTTTTTCTCCGCGTCGCGGCTCGGACGCAGATAAACATAGTTTTTCATTCCCGCCTTTTTCAAAAGCTGAGGAAGCATACCGTTGTGACCGAACGAGTCAACGTTGTAGCCCGAATAGGCTATATCGCCGAAGTTTTCCTTGAAAAATCTTTGAGAATAAAGCAGATGTCTGACAAACGACTCGCCGCACGGAATATTGCAGTCGGGCTGAACCCACATTCCGCCCGTGTATTTCCAGCGACCCTCTTTGATTCGCTGTTTGATTTCTTCAAACATTTCAGGCTCGCTTACCTTGATCCACTTATAGTAAGAAGCGCACGCCGAAGTAAAAACATAGTTCGGGTACTCTATCATTCTGTCAAGAGCCGAACGGAAGGTTGACCTCACAACGGACAGTCCCTCAGGGACGCACCATTGCCAAACGGGGTCGATGTGAGCGTTGCCGATAAGAAAATACTTTTTATCCATTTTAAACTCCTTTCGGGGTCATTTTATTACATGCCCTGCGTCCTGCAAGGCATTGATTGCGCGCTCAAAGTCATTGTCCTTTACAAATATATAGTCGGTGTTATATGTTGAAACGGCAGCTATACCGATTTTTTCACGGGCAAGCACACCGAGAAGTTTCGACAAAACGCCGATAAGCGAAAAGTCGAGAACGCCCTGAAGTCTCAGCGCACGCCACCCGTCAATTCGCTTTGTTGTGTTTGCCGGCACCTTATCAGTCGGACATATAAGAGAGTTCTCACCGTCCGTCCTGCCGACAAAAATGTATTCGTCATCAAGCTTGACCTGATTGTAATCGGCGACCTTGCAAATTGTAAAGCCGCCGTTAATTATTTCTATATTCATCTTAAAGCTCCGCAAAAATGCGTGTACCCTTCTTCTTGAGCCAGCTATATATCGCAAAGGCTATTGCGGCGGTTAAAGCCGTTGCCGCGGCAAGGAAAACATCCGAACCGAATACCCTGCCGAGTCCGAAGCCGAGTGCCATGAGAGCCGCCGAGTAAATCCAGCCGCCGAAGAGACAAACCATTACGCTTGCACTCTGCTTGATCGGTGTGATTTCATTTGTCCAGGTAAGGTTGGGGCTTTTCAGGTTTACCGCCAGACCGAGGCAATCAAAAAGTGCGATAAAGGCAAACGCCACAGCGATAACCAACAGCGTGCTGAGCACCGAAAGCTCACCCGAAACGGATGCGCAGACAGCGCAAATCACAGCAGGAACGGCAGTCAGCAGGAAGTGGAAGCGAAGCTTCGCCCTGAGCACCTGCCACGGTGTTATCGGAAGTGCCTGCATAAGCCATATATTCTTGCCCTCAAGCGAAACGGACGGCGCCGACATATCGTTCATTGTAGTCAGTAAGCAAACCAAAAATCCCGTGAAAGCCGCCGTCAGGCTGTCGTCACCGAATATGTTTGCCGACAAATCGCCGACAAACCCGTGCTTGACGAGCAGGAACACGGCTGCAATAGGCAAAAGAATTGAGCCGAAGCCGCAGTTGAGAATATAGTTGGGATTCGCGACAAAACGGCGGATTTCCTTGGCAACAAGCGCGGCATCCACACTCTTCGACTTTTCCCTTTTCTCTTTGTATACTGTTTTTGAGCGCTTTTCGGACGCCGTTGCAATACCGATAAAGCTCTTTTCGATTATGTAATAAGTGACAGCAAGCAAAGCCGCCGTGATAACTATAACGATGAGTGCGGAAAGAAGGTTGCCTGTTCCGATACTGCCGAAAACATAAAGCGGATAAGCGGAGCCCTTGATCTTTGTGCCGTACACAGCCGCATTTGCAATTACGAGTTTGATAATCTCATTCGCCTTGAAATAAACAAAATAGTAAGCGGCGAAAAATGCAAGAGAAATAATAACTGTTATGAAGCTTTTGTTCTTGAGCTTGCTGCTTATTTTCGCAACCACCCAGCCGAGCAGGCAGGAAAGGAACATAACAAGCGCCGACGTTATCAGCACAAGAAGCACACAGCCCACAGCCGACGTGACAGTAACGGCAGCATTCAGGAAATAGACGACAACCGCAGGAATAATTACCACCGCGGAGTAGATAAAGCCCATGATATAAACGCTGAGCAGTCTCGACACCATAACGTACTTCACGGGTATCGGCATGGACAGAAGCAGGTCATTGTCCTTTGCGAGGTAGAGTCCCGAATAGGTATTGAACACGCTGCCGAACACGCCCATTGCCACCGCCACCAGGCTCATAAACGTGAAATAAAGCCAGCCGAGGTTCTGAGACACAAGCGGCTTGCAAAGGCTGATTGAGAGGTAGGTAAACATTCCTCCGACAACTCCGACAATCAGTACCAGATAAAAAACTATGAAAGAAGCGGTTGACGCCTTTGATCTTCCCTTATTCTTCTTTTTGTCGACAAAGAAGTTCTGGAACATCTCCAGCATCTGCTTTTTAAGAAGTTGTTTAAGCATTATTCTGCCTCCAGTTCAAGGAAGACCTCTTCAAGGCTGTCGTCACCCTTGACCTCTTCCATAGTGCCGGAACGAATGAGCTTTCCGTTCTTTATAATAGCTATCTTGTCGCAGAGCTTTTCCGCAACCTCCAAAACGTGGGTTGAGAAGAATATGGCTCCGCCCTTGTCGCAGACTTCACGCATCATGCCCTTGAGCAGATGTGCCGCTTTGGGGTCAAGACCGACAAACGGCTCATCCATAATGATAAGCTTCGGGTCGTGAAGCCACGCGGAAACTATCGCAAGCTTCTGCTTCATTCCGTGTGAATATGTTGATATCGGCTGGGCAAGGTCATTTGTGATTTCAAACAAATCGGCATATTTCTTTATTCTCTGCTGTCTCTTGTCCGAATCCACACTGAAAATGTCGGCAACAAAGTTAAGATATTTTATACCCGTCATAAACTCATAAAGGTCGGGATTATCGGGTATGTACGCAATTTCTTTCTTGCACTTGAGCGGATCATCTTTTATAGATGTGCCGTCAATCAGGATCTCACCCTCGTCAAAGTTGAGGATTCCGACGACGGATTTCAGCGTGGTCGTCTTTCCCGCTCCGTTGTGGCCGATAAATCCGTAGATTTCGCCCGGAGCAATATGAAGCGACAGGTCGTCAACCGCCTTGGTGTCGCCGTATTTCTTTGTCAAATGCTCTATTTTCAGCATAAAAAACTCCCTTTCAATCTTTATTTAAGTATATTGCACCGCTCACCCTTTGTCAACAAAGTTTTTATACAAACATATTTTATTGACAAAAATTTGACAAAATTAAACAGTAAAAAAAATAGGTCTGCCGCATTCGGCACAGACCCATTTAACCATAAAAAAGAGGAGCGGCTTACCGTTCCTCTTTTATCAATATCAAAGTTTTATTCCACCGGTCGAAATTTTAAGAATCGTGAGCGCATCCATTGAATTGAGCACACCGTCGCCGTTTACGTCTGCGTTGAGGAAGTCAGTCTCATTGATAATCGAATTTCTCGAACCGATCGCCTGCTGAAGAATCGCAAGAGCGTCCATTGAGTTGATTTTCCCGTCGCCGTTCACATCACCCGTTGACTTAGCCACCGTCGTCATTGCGGAAAGCTTTTCATTGCAAACGCTGCATGACTTATACTTGCTGCCCGTGCTGTATATTGTCGGTCTCGACTCATATACCCACACGACATTATGTCCTGCGGCGGCAATTGACTGAGTGTATTCCTCGCCGCACGAACAGGAGAATGAAACTATACCTCTTGATGTGCAGGTCGGTTCCTTGATAACATTTCTCTCGTAGGTGTGAACGTGAGTTTTGCTCCACATCGCATACAGAGTGACACTCGCATCGTTTTTCATAATTCCGCCGGGATAATAGACAGTTCCCGTACCGTCGGCCTTAGTATTCCAGCCTGCGAACTCAAATCCTGAACGCGTCGGCTTGGTGCGCGAAACAAAAAGCACAACACCGTGAGTTTTTGTCTGTGCCGACGGAGCGCCGACGCCGCCGTTCGCGTTGAAGCTGATTGTGTAGGTGTTAAGCTTCCATTGTGCGTAAAGCGTGGTATAACAATTTTCGCTCTTGACAAGAGAATTTATCTCGCTCGGCTTGAGCGAAGCGTTGTTTTCATCAAAAACCTTGTCGCCGACGGGCAGAGTGCCCCAGCCTGCAAAGGTATATCCTGTTCTGTAAAGTCCGAGCTCGGAGGCATTCACAAGTCCGCCCGAAACAGGATTGTCATAAGTCATTTTCTGTGCAAAGCGTGTGCCGTCGGCCTTGTGGACATCATCGGACACAAGCTTATATTTAGATGAATTTACGGAGCCGCCGTTCGCATTGTAATGAATCGTGAGCGTGTTCGGCGCAACAACATTGCCGCTGTTGCCCGAAGAAGGAATGTGAACGGAGTACATTATCCAATTGATATCGCCGCACTCAGGGCATCCCCATGAAATATAAGTCGTCGTGTTGTGATGCGGATTGTTGTGAGCGTAGTCCGTCATACGTCCGCCGTCATCGGAACCGCCGCAAAGAATGGCGTGCTGGAACGAGTGACAGCTGTCGCAATAGTAGAATACGGGATCGCCGCCCGCAACCTTGCCGACATTCTCGGACATATATATGTACGGACCGCTTGTCTTGAGGACATAAGCTGTACCGTATGACGCCTTCATCGCGTTATAGAGATTGCCTACCGTGCGCTCCATAATTTTTATTCCGCCGGCAGTCAGACAGTTGGACACGAAACCGGCACAAAGCTCAATACCGTTGTTCCAGTTTTCCTCCGCGTAGTCGAGCGCCGCATCGGGATTATAGTTCACCGCGTTGACACTCACATTTCCGAGAGGAATGAGGGATATTATCATAACTATTGAAACAATAAACGATACTGCCTTTTTCATAACTGCCTCCGTAATTTTTTAACTGCTTATGCGAACAACAGTTTAATTATAACAAAAGATTACAATATTGTCAACAAGTTACAAGAGGTTACGCCGCAGGCAAATTTTTCCAATAAAAAACTGCCGAGTCCGAATTTTGCATCGGAACGCGGCAGTTTTTTTAGTTATCTTATTCTCTGTGCCACTTGACACCCTGTGCGGTGTCCTCAAGGACTATTCCCTTTGCTTTCAGCTCATCGCGGATGCGGTCTGCCTCTGCCCAGTTTTTGTCCTTACGAGCCTGTGTTCTCTGCTCAATGAGCGCCTCAATCTCATCGTCAAGGTTCTCCTTTTTGCGGTTATAAACCAGTCCGAGAACTCCTGCAAGCTCATCAAATACCTTTATCGCTTCCTTAACGCTGCCTTTGTTCGCGTTAGCGGAAATGACGTTCGTGTTGATGTCGCGCACAAGCTCAAACAGAGCCGCAATCGCGTCGGCTGTGTTCAGGTCGTCGTTCATTGCGTCGATAAACTGCTGACGGCGCTTGTCAAACATTGCGAGCAGCTCCTCGCCGGCATCGCCGTCCTGAGCGTTCTGAAGCGCAAAATCAAGACCGTCGCGGCAGTTGTAGAGGCGGACAAGCGAAGCTTTGCATTGCTCGATAATGTCCGTGCTGTAATTGATGGGACTTCTGTAATGTGAAGATATCATCAAGAAACGGATCGGCTCATAGCCGTACTTCTCCGCAACGTCTCTGACGGTGAAGAAGTTGCCGAGCGACTTTGACATCTTGACATTGTCAACATTGATATAGCCGTTGTGCATCCAATAGTGTGCGAACGGAACTCCGTTGCAGCACTCGCTCTGGGCGATTTCATTTTCATGGTGCGGGAAGATAAGATCCTGACCGCCGCAATGAATGTCAATGGTTTTGCCGAGGTAGCGTCTTACCATAGCCGAGCACTCAATATGCCAGCCCGGTCTGCCGTGACCCCACGGAGAATCCCAATAAGGTTCGCCAGGCTTTGCACTCTTCCAGAGAGCAAAGTCCATCGGCTCTTTTTTGACCTCGCCGACCATTATTCTTGCGCCTGCTTCAAGATCCTCAAGCGGCTGATGTGACAGCTTGCCGTACTCCTTGAACTTGGAGGGGCTGAAGTAAACGTCGCCGTCCACCGCATAAGCATAGCCCTTTTCAATAAGAGTCGAAACAATGTCGATTATCTCGTCAATGTTCTCCGTCGCCTTGGGATGAACCGTCGCCTCGCGGACATTCATACCCTTCACGTCTTTCCAAAACTCCTCGATATATTTTTCGCTGACCTCTTTATAGGTCAAGCCCTCTTCGTTGGCGCGCTTGATGATCTTGTCATCAATATCCGTGAAGTTCTGAACGAATCTGACATCATAGCCGACATACTCAAGGAAGCGGCGCAAAACGTCAAAAACGCAAAGCGGTCTCGCATTTCCGATATGAATGAAATTGTAAACCGTCGGTCCGCAGGCATAGATTTTAACCTTGCCCTCCTCAATCGGTTTAAGCTCTTCCTTGCTTCTTGTTAAGGTGTTAAATATCTTCATTTATCTGTCCTCCAAAGATTTCTTAATTTTGTCAATTTCACTTTGCAGTCGGCAAAGCTCCTGCGAAACAGGATCTGGAATGTGAATCTGGTCAAGATCCTGTACACGCTCGCCGTTGCGGCGGACTACTCTCGCCGGCACACCGACAGCCGTTGAATTTTTCGGAATTTTATCCAGCACAACAGCTCCTGCGGCAATGTTCGTGTTGTCGCCGACAGTCACGGGGCCGAGCACCTTGGCACCTGCACCAATGAGAACATTGTTCCCGATTGTCGGGTGACGTTTTCCGATTTCCTTACCCGTACCGCCGAGTGTAACGCCCTGATACACCGTGACATCGTCGCCGATTATTGTTGTTTCTCCGATGACCGTGCCCGTGCCGTGGTCAATGAAAAATCTTCTGCCGATCTGGGCACCGGGGTGAATTTCGATTCCCGTTCTGCGAACACAATGCTGCGATATCATTCGCGCAATAAAAAACATATTATGATTGTAAAACCAATGTGCTTTCCGATGGCTCCTTATTGCCTTAAAGCCGGGATACAGAAGTATGACCTCCAGCGCCGACGTTGCCGCCGGGTCACGCTCGCGAAAGCACTTTATATCCTCTTTGAATCTTTCCAGCAACTTTATTCTCCTTTCAAGTATCTGCCGACCCGTTCGGAGTACGGATTAAAATGAGCCGAAAAAGAAAGCCTCCGCCGCACACAGTGCGACAGAGGCGGTTTTACCGCGGTTCCACTCCGACTTATAACTTTAGGTCCGATAACGGTGACGGCCGCGCAGGGATACTCTCCGAGGGTTTCCCCCTGCGTGCTGGCGGGTGCATTTCGTCCGTCCGTTCACAAGAGGCTTTCACCGCTGCACCTCACTCTCTGCTGTGTCCGATTCGGATTACTTCTCCCGATAAACGCATTTTTCGTGTGTAATTATATCATAAAAATAAAATAAATCAATATCTTTTTAGAAATTACCGCCGTTCCAGCCCCACATATCAACCTCTTCATACTTAATATATACATTTGAGGCGTCAATATTGAGAACGCTGCCGAAAATCTCGCAGATTTTCGCGGTCAGCTTGTTGGACTGGGAATAATCAATCCTGCCGAAGACCTTAACCTCAACGTAAGCTATCGGCTTTGAATTGTCGCCCTGAAAATAGAGGTGACATTTATCATCAAAGCTGAGCATAAGCCAGCGCTCGCTCTTGCCGGAAAGTATTTCTATCGCCTTTCCGAGCTCACTTTTCAGCTTGAGCTCCTGCTCCGTGGAAATTGTAACATTTGTTTTCGTCGAAATCATCGGCATAAAAGATCATCCTTTCATCGCTTTTATTTTTTCGCGGATGAGCCTTTCGTCCTCGTCGGCGTCGTCCGTGCCGAGCACCGCTTTTTCCATCGGGCACATATCCGTGCCGTCGCGGTTGACGATAAAGCTCACCGTATTATCGTATGTAAAATCAATGCTTTTATCACTAAGATATTCAACTGCATACTCGCTTGCCACAAAAGTATATATTTCCGAAACACCGTACTTATAAAGAAGCATTGCCGCCGCCTTGCCTATCACGCGGTCGGCAACAACCGCTCCTTTCAGAAAGTCAGGCTCCGCTTTAACTGTCTCCAGTATCGGCGCAACGCCCTTTGCGCGTGAAATGCACTCCCCTTTTTTACTGACTGCGGCAAAGGTTATGTCACCTGTCAGGTGGAAAAGCTGATGCAGGATTATTCCGAATGCCAGCATAAGCGCCCCTGCGGTAAGTTTATGTGTTGCAGAATTTTTCTTCATCGAATCCTTTTCCTTATTAAACAAAGAATTTATTTAATTCTACAACACCGAATCGAAATTTTCAACAGCATTCTTTTAATAAAATATATTTTTCTTGAAATTCAAAATTATATATGCTATTATAAATTCAGTTCATTTTTGAATTGAGGGATATAATATGGTTGCGGAGAAAGAAAAAGAAAAAAAGGTGCAGAAGCCTGCCAAAAAGTCGGAAAAATACATTTGGTTTCTTGCTTCGGCTGTCATAGCCGCCGCAGGAAGCGTTTGCCACGTTTACGGCATCAAATTCAATATATGGATCAGCGTTATTTACTCGGCATTTCTTCTCTTCACAATTATTATGGCGGCTCAGCGCACCAGCCTTGAACGTTTCTCCTACGCCGGCGACGACGGCGATAAGACAAAATACGCCCTCACTTCAATTCTTTATTACTTTTTCATTATTGCCGCCGTTATTTACTCCTTCCTTGCGCTTTGGATATCCGGAGTTTTCTCAATCTGATATAAACCAAAACCGACCTGTCAGCAGGCCGGTTTTTTCAATCAATAGTATCTCATTACCGCGACAACCTTGCCGAGAATCGAACACTCGTCAACTATGATCGGCTCGTATGTGTCGTTTTCCGGCTGGAGACGGTAGTGTCCGTTCTCCTTGTAGAAGGTTTTACAGGTTGCTTCGTCGTCGATAAGCGCAATGACGATTTCACCGTTGCGCGCAAACGGCGTCTTTTCGACAATTACAAGATCACCGTCAAGTATGCCTGCATTTATCATACTTTCGCCCCTGATGTGCAGACCGAAGAGCGGCTTGTCACGGGTGACCGTGCCTGTGTACGGGAAGTATCCCTCGACATCCTCAACCGCCAAAATCGGCGCACCTGCGGTAACGGTTCCGAGGATCGGTACCTGAGTAATATTCTCAGCCTGACCCATAATCCTTATGGAGCGTTTGAGAAGCGGATCGCGCTGAATGTATCCGGCGTCCTCCAGGGCGTCGAGATTGGACTGAACCGACGAGGTTGAACGCAGTCCGACCGCCGCTCCGATCTCCCTGACCGACGGGGGGATTCCGTCCGCACTCCTCTGAACAAGAAATTCATATATTTTGCGCTGAGTTTCGTTAATAGACATAGGCATACCTCTTTTCTCCCTATCATGTTTGCATTATAACACATTCTTTCTCAAAAAGCAAACATTTGTTTGCTAAAATATATAAAAAATTTTTCTTTATTTTTTTAAAAAATTGTGATATAATTATATAAAATCAACAGTAGAGGTCGACTATGGTTCTTTTTTGCAAAAAAACAGCATATTTTGTTCTTTCGATAATCATTTTGGCGCTTATTGCCGTGCCGACGGCTTTCGCCGCAGCAACCGAGGAGACGGTATCCGACTTTTCCGACGGCGGCAATAATATAATTTGTATCGCTCACAGGGGCGACTGGCACAGCTTCCCCGAAAATTCCGTTGAAGCAGTCAACGCAGCTTTGGATTACGACGTTATATCGGTTGACGTGAAGCTCACCTCCGACGGTATTCCCGTTCTGATGGCTGACGACAGCGTTGACAGAATGTGCGCCGACAAGGACGGCAAATCCGTTTCGGGCGCGGTGTCGTCCTTCACTCTCCGACAGCTAAAGGAGTTTAATCTTCGAGAAGCCAACGGAGGAGTACAAAACCCGATAACCAACACGACGATTCCCGAACTCAAGGAGATTTTTGAGCTTGCCGACGGCAAAGCCGCTCTTATGCTCAACGTTTCCGCAGAAAACTTCAAAGCGGTCTATAATTATGTAAAAACTCTCGGTAAGACAGCGGAAGCAATATTCCGAATTGACGCCAAGAACGAACAAATTATTGAGCTTACAAAGGATCTCGACGTCACAGCAACGGGAAATTATCAGGGAAATATCATTTTTCTTGCAACTTCGGCTGCAAAAAATGCATTTAACAATAATATATATACAATAGAAATGGGAAGCAAAAACGGTCACGGAGTTCTCTATGACAACTTCCTCATGAAGCGCTTTACCGACAAGAAGAGAGCAATGGTCTCCATGGTAAACGGAAGATGCGGCGGCAGAACCGACAACGAAACAGGATGGGACGACCTTATCTCGCGCGGTTACAGCGTTATCGAAACGGACTACCCCGCCGAGCTGACCGAGTATATTCAGAAAACCTCGGCGGCGGCGGTGGAGCTTGAAAAATTTGTCGATCTTTACGGCGACGAGGAGCTCTCACCTTACACCACAGAGAGCGAAAAAGCCTTTACATCGGCTCTGACAACAGCGAAACAGCTCCTTCGGAATCCGAGCTCGTTCAGCGAGCTGACGGACGCGCGGTACAGCTTGCAGTCCGCTCATGACTCTCTGACAGTCGGAGCAAAAAAAAATGTCACCTTGCAGTTTAAATTTACACCCGGAAGAATTATCACCGTCATACTTTGCGCGGCGGCATTCACCGTCGGTTCGCTCTATCTTCATAAAAAGAAAGTTCTGAACGGAGGGAAAATCTGATGCAAACTCAAGATAAGCTCAGGCTTGACAGAGCCGACTACCCGGAGCAGGTCGGAATATCCTCGAAAGAGATAGCCAATCTGATTTCGGACTTCAAGGAACACAACATTGAGGTTCACAGTATAATGATCATAAGGGGCGGCAAGGTCGCTTATGAGACATGGGCGGCTCCCTACGCGCCCGAATATCCTCACATGATGTATTCGGTGAGCAAAAGCTTCACCTCAACGGCGGTCGGATTTGCAATTGAGGAAGGTCTGCTCTCGCTTGACACCAAGCTGATTGACATTTTCCCGGAATACCGTCCGAAAACTCCCGACGAAAATCTGGAAAAGCTGACCGTTCACCATTTACTTTCAATGCAGTCCGGCAAGAATGTCAGCGTTTTCTCCGACAAGAGCAAAAATCATTGGATAAAGGATTTCTTTGACGCGTCGTGGAAATTTGCCCCCGGCGACGGACATTGGCAGTATATCAGCGAAAACCAGTACATACTCTGTGCAATGCTCACAAGGGTAACCGGTATGTCGGTCGTCGAATATCTGACGCCGAGGCTCTTTGAACCGCTCGGCATTGACGTTCCGTTTTGGGAGCACGACATCGACGGCATCGAAGCAGGCGGCTGGGGACTTTACCTCAAAACCGAGGATCTTGCAAAATTCATTTTCTGCTACCAGCAGCACGGCAAATTCAACGGCAAGCAGGTCATCCCCGAAGCATGGACCCGACTGGCAACCAAGCCGCTCGCGAACAACTCACAGTTTAACACGGTAATTGACAGCCAATGCGGATACGGCTACTGCTTCTGGAGATGCGGAGGAATAAACGGCTACCGTGCAGACGGAATGTTCTCGCAGTTCGGCATCGTTTCAAACGACGACGACATTGTTTATGTTATGACTGCCGGTGAAATAAATGAGCAAAAAACACGCGACTGCATTTGGCGTCACTTCAACAAGCTCATTATCGAAAACAACGCTGAGCCGACTCCCGAACACAAACCCGAACTCGGTCCTCTTCCCGACAACCTTGAAGCAATGCCGCACAGCCCACTTGAGGAGGACATCGACGGCAAAACAATATATCTTCAAAAGAATCTTGTTCTCAATGCGGCAGGATTTCCGCTGAGTATGCTCCCGATTCCGATTGTATATATGTCAGGCGAAAGAGCAGGCAACATTGACAATGTTGTTCTCAAATTCAACGCAGATATCTGTACCATGGAATGGGACGAGGGCAAGGAACACAATATTATCGAATGCGGTATGGACGGAAAGCCGAGAAAAAGCCCGATAACCCTCGCCGGTATGAATTTCACGGCATTTTCCACGGCGGCGTGGGTCAAAGAAAACGAGCTGGAAATCCGTATGCGCCCGGTCGGCGGAATATGTATGCGAATTATCCGCCTTGCCTTTGACGGAAAGAAGGTCAAGCTTCACCCGTCCAGCCAAATGCCGATTTCGGCGATGGCGGAGTCGCTTGCAGGCGATGTGGATTCGTTCTTCCCGCCGTTGCTTCACCGCTTCGGACTGGTTGCTTTCGACCAGCTTCCGTCAATAATTGACGCTCCCGTTTCGGGAAGAATATCAAACTAAAATAACAAAAAGGAAAGTGAAAATAAAACTAAATAATTTAGGGGTTGTATTATGGATACAAAGCTTTATTATGCGATTTATGCCGTTCTTCTTGTTTTGCAGGCATTTTTCATTCCCATTTTTTTGAAAGCCGAAACACCGCATCCGTGCAAAAAATCCCTTTTCTTCAAACAGCTTTGCTCAACCATTTTCTTGGTAAACGCTGTTGTCGCCGGTCTGATAGGTGATTTCACCAAATACGCAATGTTTATGTTTATCGGACTGTGCTTTTCATGGGTCGGAGATTTTCTTCTTCACGTCAGCCCGAAGCCCGGATTTTTTGTGGCAGGCCTGTTTTCGTTTCTGATAGGTCACATTTTCTATTTTATGTCCTATTGCAGAGCCTTTGCGGTGCTTTTTCCACAGCATCCCCTTTTCACGATGCCGGAAATCATAATTTACATAGCCCTTGTTGTATGCGTAATGGCGGCGATGTTCTTCATCTTCAAGGTACATTTCGGGAAGATGCTTTTCCCCTGCTGTCTCTATGCCGCAACCATTGCGGCGATGGGCGTCAAGGCATTTGCGCTTGCGCGTGAAATCATAAGCACGGGAGTAATTGCCAACTCCGTTTTCACGGGAATTATGCTCATGCTCGGAGCTGTATGCTTCATCATTTCCGACTTCACGCTTTCGCTTCTCACATTTCAAAAGGATATTGAAAAACACGGCGCACTTAGGCAGGTCAATATCTGGACATATTTTTACGCTCAGATGTTCCTCGGCGTGACGATATTCTTCATAACAGCATAAGATAACGGCAACACCGCAATTTATGTGGTGTTGCCTTGATTTTTTATTCAGTCTTCCATTTGCTTGCCGATGAATGATGCCGCCACCTGAGCAAGCTTGATTTCCGTCGGAGAAATCTTTGAGCCGTCGCTCCAAAGGAACACTACCGCACCCAGGATATCGCCGTTGCCGATGATCGGAGCAGCTATCGAAGCGCCGTAGTCGATTCCGTCAACGGGGAAAAGCTGTTTTTCGCGGTCCCCCGTGTAAAGCTGCCTTTCCTCCATAATTTTTTCCAAATCAGAGCTGATGCGTCTATCGAGAAAATCCTTTTTGGACACGCCAGCACATGAAATAATGTGATCACGGTCGCTGATAAGAACGGGTGTGCTGACGCTTCGGTAAAGCACGTCCGCAAAGTGCTCCGTCACGTCGGAAATTTCGCTGATCGGCGAATATTTTTTAAAAATAACTCCGCCCTCGGTATCCGTGAAAATTTCAAGCGGCGCGCCCTCTTTAATATGCATTGTCCGACGTATTTCCTTCGGTATGACCACGCGTCCGAGGTCGTCAATACGTCTGACAATTCCGGTTGCCTTCATATATAAAAACTCCTCTTTTTACCGCCGCGGGGCGGTCTGTTGTCGTTTGCAAAAATAGTGTTCGCCGTATTTTGTTTTTTATGCCATTTTAATTGCAAAAAAGAATCTGAAGAGTTATAATATAGAAAATGCTTTTTGAAAAGTGAATTTATTGCTCATAGTGTTCCTCCCGGCGCGGTAATCGGCTGCGGGAGTTTTCAAGAATGGCTTGCTGCAAGTCGTCACGGTAATTGAGCAATGCGAAGGCCTGATTTTTTCTGAATTTTAATGGCAGAGAACTGTTGCAAACATTTTTTTCGAGATCCTTGATCCGCTGTTTCAAGTATTCTTCTGTCGTCATATACATCACCGACATTATTTTTTGTCGGTCAAACGAGGTTATTAAATGCAAGTACAGGAAGAATTGAAAAAATTTTTATTTGATAACGGCGTTGCAGATGTCGGTTTTACCTGCGTCGACGACGGACCCTTTGGCGAAAAGAGCTATGCAATGAGTATTGTCGTCAAGCTTTCCGACGCTGTGATAAACGAGATCACCGACGAACCGACGCACTCGTATTTTCATCATTACAGAACGGTAAACGCTTTTATCGACCGTGCGATTTTGCAATGCGGTTTTATTCTTGAAAAGCACGGATATCAATACATTCCGATTGGCGCGTCACAGAGCGTGAACAAGGACGGCTGGAACTACCGCGGAAGGTACTCTCACAAGAAGATTGCCTGTCTTTCAGGGCTCGGCGGAATAGGAAAAAACAGTCTTTTCCTCCACCGCGACTACGGATCCAGAGTCAGGCTCGGAACGCTCTTCACGGATTGTCCCTTTGAATTTGAAGAACATTCCTATTCGTCACCGTGCAGCGGCTGTGACCTCTGCGTCAAGGCCTGCCCGTCGGGCGCGATTCTCGGAGGAAGCTGGGAGGTTGGAACAAATCGAGAAGAAATTTTCGACCCCGAAAAATGCAGCACATATATGAAGAAAAAATTTCAACACATCGGCAGGGGCGCAGTTTGCGGAATATGTATGAAAGTATGCCCTGCCGGGAAAGGAATACACCATGGATGAGAAAAAAATCGCTCGGATAAACGAGCTCGCAGCAAAAGCAAAAGCCGAGGAGCTTTCGCAGGAGGAAAAGGAAGAACGTGAGCTTCTGCGCGCGGAATACATTGCGGCGTACAAGAAAAGCCTTGTCAATCATCTGAACAATGTCAGAATCGTTGACGAAAAAGGCAACAAAACTCCGCTGAAAAAGAAAAAATAAGCTCCTTTTTTATTTCTATAATATTTTTATTTATTGTGGCAACTTTTATTTGTTGACAATATTTTTCTTTTATGCTAAAATAATATCGCAGATAGTTATCTGACAAACATAAGGAGGGCAATATAATGGAAGCAATTCTCGCTTTTGTACAGGAGCTCCTTACTCATCTTAAGGAATTTGATGCAGCGGCTATTATTGAAATTATCAAAAACTTCTTTGCAGGTCTTGCATAAGTTAAACCACTTGCCCCGATTTTCGGGGCATTTGTTAACTGTTTCATAATTTTTCTGCTTTATACATTGTTGAATATATGGTTATTTTACCTATTTTATGCATTGTATAATTGACAAATTGATACTTTATATGGTAAAATATCTTTGCAGATAGTTATCTGACACTAAAAAGGAGGACAAGACCATGGATGCTATTCTCGCTGCAATCCAGAAGCTTCTTGAGGCTCTTAAGGATATTGACATCTCTCACATCATCGATGTTCTCAAAGAGTTCTTCATTAAGTTTGCTTAATTGAACTTGCAAAACAAATCGGCATCCTGCAAAAGCAGGATGCCGATTTTTCGCATTCTTATTATAAAATACTCTCTGTTGGTTTGATATTCATTATTCTTATAATTTCGGAAACGGTTTTTTCTACGTTATCGGTAACCTCAACCTGTATATCGGCAAGGAATTTATAAATCGGAGTTCTCTCATCATCAAGGCGTTTGAGTGCTTCAAAATTTCTTATCAGCGGAACACCGTCAAATTTCAAGCCGCTGAGCTCACGCGACAGCCACACAACATAGCCGTTCTGACGAATGTAATATTGGTTTTCCTTGCTGAGTATCGCTCCGCTTTCGCACGCAATGACCTGACCGCCGTTGCGTGTTATTTTTTTAAGCGTCTCCGTCTCAAGCTCACGGTAGTATCTTTCACCGTATGCCAGGTAAACCGTCGAAAGAGGAACACCCGCTTTCATTGAAATAAGCCTCTCGACATCAATGCAAGGTCTGCCAAGCTTAGCGGCAATAACCTTCGCAATCGTGGTTTTGCCGCAGCCCGGAAGTCCGACAAGAATTATATTTTTTCTGCGGTCGCTCATGGTTTTGTAGGTCGTCTTGATAAGCTCTTCGTCGGACTCAATGAGGCCGAACTTGACCTCGGTCTGATATGCCTGAGCAACGAGCATTGACAGTCCGTCCGAGTTTGGAATCTCTAAATCCTCCGCGTCGCATATAAGACGGGTTCTTCGCGGATTGTAAATCAGCTCCATAACGCCGCAAAGCTTCGGGAAACGTCCGAGCTCAACGAACTTCACTCCGTTGTTCGGATACATACCGTTTGAGGTCGTGTTGATTATTATGTCCGTGTCCTCGTTTTCATAGAAATCGTCGGAATCCGAGATTTCCTGCTTTGAAACGGAAACAATGCTTTTCGCGCCGAGCTCCTTCACAACGGCCTGAACAGTAAGCGAGTCGCTGCCCGTGCCGAAGATAAGAACATTCTTGCCGGAGACATCAATCCCGCATTTGTTTATCATATAGCAAAATCCGAAATACTCCGTATTGTCGCCGATCAGCCTGCCGTCGCCTTCAACGACGATGGTATCAACACTGCCGATTTTCTGCGCCGATTCGGTCAGCTCATCGCAATATTTAATTACATCTTTCTTGTACGGGAAAGTCACATTGATACCTGCAAAATCCCGCTTTTCAAAGAAAGCGTCAAGCTCCTCCGGCTCAAGCTGAAACAGGTCATATCTTGAATTTCCCAGTTCTCTGTGAATTTCCGGAGACAGGCTGTGTAAAAGCTTTCTTCCCAACAAACCGTAATTTTTCATCTTTTCTGCCCTCTGTTTTCATGTTTTTTCTTGTTCTTTATTGCCGCCGCGCATCCTGCCGTCGCCGCGACGACTGCGGCTCCTGCGCCGAACATCAGCGCAAGCTTTCTTCTGTTATTGTTCACACCGATATCGCTGTTAATTCCCGATTCCGTTTCAATGACGGCAATCTCTTCGTTTTTCTCGCCTTTCGCGTTTTTATCGGTTTTGGTCTTTGAAGTCTTGACTTTGGTCGTTTTGTATTTTGTAGTCTTAACCTTCGTTGTTTTTACCTTTGTGGTTTTCGTTTTCTTCGTCTTGCCCTGATTCTCGGTTTTATCGCCGTTCGGCGTATCGGAGTTCGTCTCTTCGTCCGTTATGTCTGCGCTGAACGTGTTGGATCTGACGCCGTTGGTGTCTATTATGTTGACATCCATACCTATATTTTCGGGAATACCGTCCTTGATTCCGACCGTTGTTTCTATAAGGACATTTTTGCTGTTTCTGTCGGCAAGCTCGTCATCAAGCTGTGCGAAATATGTCTCCGAATCAAACTCGGCGGTTCCGTCGGACATAACTCTGATGTTTCCGAGATTATTGAAATTCATCACAACTCCGCTGAGATTGTCATCATTAAAGTCCGAAAACTCCAGCATAAACAAAAGGTATATTCTGTTAATTGCACGGTCAATCTTGACCTTAACCGCCGCAAAGCACAAATCGCTGTTCGACTCACCGCCCGCGGCGAGCAAAACGTAAGTCTTGCTGTCCTCCCAGAGTGCATTGTCCGAGATTGCTGCCGTGCAGACGGTAAGGGAACAGAGAGTTGCGGCAATTATCAAAAGAATCAAAATTCTTTTCAATAAACCACTCAACACTATCCCCTCTTCAAACCAGCCAAGTAAACGTGTTTGATTCTGACGTTACCTGAGCTTTATTGTAATAATCTCAAAAGGTTTCGCAGTAAAACTAACGGAGTTGTTATTGACTTTCAGCTCCTCAATATCGTTTTCAAGAAGGTCACAAAGCATTGCTTCATTTACAGCGAAACCGAAATCGAGTTTAATGTTTGTTTTCTTATTATAGCTTTCATATCCTCTGACGACGACTGCATCGCTGTCCTCGGCTTTCTTTATCGTTTCAACAATGAAATTGTTGCTGTCGCAGGAAACGAGCGAAAATTCTTCAGGAAGCTTTCCGTCCTGCTTTTCTATCGCAAAGGCTTTCATCGGGCAATTCAGCTCGTAAGCAAGCTGAACCGTTCCGCTCTCCCTGTAATTTCCCGCGTGCGGGAACAACGTATAGGTGAAGCTGTGTTCGCCCTTGTCGGCGTCGGAGTCGGGATGAGTCGCACACTTGAAGAGCGAAAGCTTCATCGTACCGTCGTCAACGTTGTGACCGTATTTGCAGTCATTCAAAAGGCTCACGCCGTAGCCGTAATCGGAGTAATCCATATACTTGTGGGCGCATACCTCAAACCTTGCCGCATCCCAGCTTGTGTTTTTGTGAACCGGGCGTTCAACCGAACCGAACTGAATTTCATACGTCGCTTTGTCCGAATTGATATCGACATCGAACGCCGCTTTGACCATAATGTGTTCCTGGTGCCAGTCGGCATGGGTATCGAAATCAATTCTTGCGCTTCCGTCATAGAACCAAATTTTCTGACTGAATACGGATTTGTAGAATTTTCTTCTGACTTCAAATCCGAAGCGTGCACCCTCGTCGACAAAGCTGACCGAATCTACATTGTTTATTTCATATTTCTTTTCGGTATAATAGTTTGAAAGCTCCCACGCGTCGTATTCGTAAGGATAGTCCTCAAACGCTTCGATATAGTTCGCTCTGCCGCCGTCACGGAGAACCTCGCGTTCATTCACCTTATCATAAAGCCTTGTTATCACATATTCATCGTTAAATTCGACAATGTAATTTGAGGTTTCAAGACGCTTTCTGTCAAGCGTATAGTTTGACTTTTTATCCTCAAGCTTAACAACCTTGTATCCTTTGGCAGGTATGCCGCTGACGCAGTAGGTTCTGCCGTCAAATTCGACATAGCCGCTGCCGACAAACGAATTGGGGTTGAACACAACCACGCCGCCGTCGGTTTTGATGTTTGATATTATGCCATTATATGCGTCAGTCTCCGCCTCGTGACCGATAGCGGCAATTTTCGCATAATCACGGTCGCATTGCTCATAAACGGAGTGTATCGACGAGCCGGGAATAATGTCGTGGAACTGATTGAGAAGTATGCACTCCCAGCCCTCATTGAGCTTCTTCTGCGGATAAGGAAGTCCGAGAAGCTTGTTGGCTGCAACAGATACAGTCTCTGCATTCTGATAGAGGAACTCGCTCTTTCTGTTGTTTTTCTTGTTCTTCGCCTGCGACGTATATGTGCCGCGGTGGAACTCAAGGTAAAGCTCGCCGACCCATTTCGGCAATCTCTTGCTTGACTCGGTATTCTTTCTGAGCCTTTCGAGAAAATCACCTGCGAACTCCCAGTGCGGCTGAGGGCAATTTGCAACACCGTATTTAAGTCTTTCAATAAGCTCGATATTTTCGGTTTCCGGTCCGCCGCCGCCGTCTCCGTGCCCGAACGGCATCATAACCTCATTCGTCAATTCCTTCGGTTCAAACCTGTCGTATGTACCCTTGAGATAAGATGCTCTTGTCATCGGTATATATGTTGCAATGCTGCCGTCGAGTTCGCCCTTGTTACTAAGCTCCATTGCGGTCATGAAGTATGAAAAGACCTCAGAGCCGTCAATGCCCTTCCACATAAATGCGTCATAAGGCATTCTGTTTGTCTCGTTCCAACTGATTTTTGATGTAACGAATTTATCAATGCCGCTCTTTTTCATAATCTGCGGCATGGCTGCACTATAGCCGAAAACATCGGGCAGCCATATTATCCTGTTGTCAACTCCGAACTCGTCCTTGAAGAAACGCTTGCCGAAAATAATCTGACGGACAAGGCTTTCGCCGCTCGTCAGGTTGCAGTCGGCTTCAAGCCACATTGAGCCCTCAAGCTCGATTCGCTTTTCTTTTACGAGCCGCTGAATTTCGGCATACATTTCCGGGCTTTCCTCTTTGAGAAATTTGAGAAGCTGCGGCTGGCTCGACATAAATTTATAATCGGGATATTTTTTCATCATCTCGATTACGCTTCCGAACGTACGCTGTACTTTTTCTCTCGTCTGGTCAAGCGTCCACCTCCACGCAACGTCGATATGGGTGTGTCCGATTACGCTGACCTTAATATCCTGATCGTGGCAATACTTGCCGTAAAACTCTTTTTCAAGGTATTCGTTGGCATCGTCTACCGAGCGGAGAAACTCCTCGGACATCGGCGCACACCAGTTTATATAGTTTATCGCCGTGTTGAGATATTCCCTAACATCGGCATATTCCTTTGAATTTTTGTCGGAATAGTAAAGTATTCTGTACGGCGCTTTTATGTTGTAATAAAGCTTTTCAACCTCTCGGTTAAACTCGCAAAGCTGAGCGAAAAAGTCCGTTCTCTTTCCGGACGGCTGAGAATAAGCATAAATATGAACATCATAACCGTCCCTGTTTCCGTCAAGCTTCACATAGCGGTGCTTTGTATCCATTCCGCGGATAAGCTTACCGTCGAGATAAACCATAAACTGCGGTTCCCAGTCCTCGTCGTGAACGTCGGTCGAGGAAACATAAAGCTCAAGATCCTTGCCTTTAAGCTCCTGCGGAATTTCAATGTGCTTAAAGAACCACCTGTGTTCTTCCGGCTTCATTCCCCAGCGCTCGGTCTCGCCAAATTTGCGCCATTCGCCCTCGCTGACGGACGGAACAATGTTGCTTTTCTTGTAGTCACATTCCATCGTCAGCCAACCGTTTATGCTCTGCCTTACGGGCGTGATATATTTTTCAAGCTGATTTATAATCTCGCCGATTCTTTTGTCAAGAAAATTGTTCATTGGGGACTCCTTTTAAAAAAGCTCATATAATTTATTTATTTCTCCCGACCTTGAAAAATCGTTGTTTCTTATGTTGTCGAGTATTTTTTGCCGAAGCTCGCTGTCGTTAATGAAATTCATCAGTCCCTCGGCGCACGCTCTGTTTTCGAGCGGAACAATCACTCCGTCAACTCCGTCGTTTATTTGGCTCTGTGCGGTTGCGTAGTTCGTTATCGCAACAGGCTTGCCGAGTATCAGCGCCTCGTTCACCGTGACGGCGTTGCCCTCATAGCGTGACGGCTGAACATAAAAATCGCAGGCTCTGAAATAGGGATAGGGGTTTGTTTTCTTACCCAAAAGTATTACTTTGTCCTGCATACCGAACTGAGCGATTCTGCTTTTTATAAGCTCTTCGTCCTGACCGTAGCCGATGATGTACCACTTGACCGAGCTCATCAGCGAACAAATTTCAGGAACATTGTCAAAATTTTTCGCGTCGCAGTATCTGCCGACGGAAAGAAGTCTTATGTTTCCGTCTTCGGGCATCTCCTCTTCCGCAGAAAATGCAAGCGATTGGGAACGGATGAACTCCGCCGGGTGGATATTCTCTATCACACTTATCCGATTTTCGAGCGACGGAAATTTCTTCAGGAAAGCGTCTCTGACCTTGTCCGAAATCGCAATAATAGAATCGTATTTTTTCCACATTTCAAGCTCGGAATCAACGTCTATGTCAATATAGGAATAGTCCGTGTGAATCCAGGCAATTTTTTTCTTTGCCCTTGTTTTCTCTGCTGCAAAATAGTGCGGTGTCAGAAAGCTTATAACAACGTCATACTCTTTTTTTGATATCATCGGCATAAAACGCACCGTGTACTTGTGGCTGTAATTTATCAGCACATACTCATCGGTTTTCAGCTTATGGATACTGCAATATTCATAAGCTTTTTTCTTGCCGATATATCTGCCGAGTCCGACGGCGAAAGCCCTGTTTTTTATCACCTGAGAGAGCGGCACGGCGACAGAAGCATAATGTCTGTTTTCGGGAAGAAGATTCACCCTTTCAGGTATATACTCCATCAGCTCTCCCGTGTGTCTGAGGAGAAAAAGATCAACATTGTATCTGTCATAATCAAAGGCATTCAGCAAACCGAGCAGGGCGCGTTCCGCTCCGCCGATCTCCATACAATGGCCGATTATCAGTATGTTTTTCATACCTCTCCTCCGTCGCACTTTTTTAATAATATATTATTATACTTATTATAATAGTCAAAGTCAATGAGATGTTTCGACATATTTCAAAAAATTTTTCATTCTGAAAAGCTCGGATAAAAATTTTAAAAATATATTGAATTGTTGCCGAATGAGATATTGACTTTTCAATATGATTTTGCTACTATAAATTGATTTAGATTATCAGCAAAGGAAGTATAATATGCTTTTGGACAAAACAGTACATATTCCCGATCTCGGCGACGTCGGAGCAGACAGCGGATTCCACGTTCTCACTTCAACCGAGGACGGCAAATTCTCCGTCGGAAAGAACGGCGTAGTCGATATCGTTTCGACAGGCGACAGCAAGGTTGAGTTCGTTTCTTTCGGCTCGCACACCCTCGCCTGTGTTAAATCGGCGATTGCATACCCCGTCTACTACCCCGTTGCACCCGTTACCCTTGAGAAGCCCGTTAAGGCGGTTCTTATGGATCTCGACGGCACAACGGTTCGCAGCGAAGAGTTTTGGATTTGGATAATTCAGATGAGTATCGCAAGTCTCCTCGGAAACCCGAAGTTTGAGCTTGAGGAAGCCGACCTTCCGTTCGTTTCGGGACACTCGGTCTCCGAGCATCTCCAGTATTGCATTGACAAATACTGCCCCGGCGCATCGCTTGACAAGGCTCGTGATTTCTACTTTGAGCACACGCACAGAGAGATGGAAGAGATTATGGCAGGCAGAGGCAAGGACGGTGCATTCACCCCGACGGAGGGCGTCAAGGATTTTCTCTATGAGCTCAAGGATATGGGCGTAAAAATCGGACTTGTTACATCGGGTCTTTACGAAAAGGCTTGGCCGGAAATTCTTTCGGCATTCAAGACGCTCGGTATGGGTGACCCGAAGGATTTTTACGACGCAATCATTTCCGCAGGATTCCCGCTTCGCAAGGGTTCTGTCGGCACGCTCGGCGAGCTTTCACCGAAGCCGCATCCGTGGCTCTATTCCGAGACCTCAATCGTCGGTCTCGGCGAAGCATTTGCAGACCGCAACCACGTTGTCGGCATTGAGGACAGCGGTGCAGGCGTTTGCTCGGTTCGCCTTGCAGGCTACACGACTATCGGTATCGCAGGCGGCAATATCGTTGACAGCGGCACAAAGGCTGTTTGCAACTACTATGAAAACAGCTTTGCCGATATCTTAAAAATCATAAAGGGATGATTTAATTGAAGAAAAGGATCAATTCCGAAAAAATTGTTCACGCAGTAAGCTTTGCTCTTTTTGTCCTTATGCTGACCGAGGCATATCTCGCTCATGAGGACGAAATCAAGGAAAGCATATCAAGACTCAAAACGATCATCGAAAATAAAAACAAAACAAATGAAGCCGAAGCCGGCGAACAACCGGAAGTTTCGGAAAAAGGAGAACAGACAGATGGACAACAAACCGCAAAAGATTAACTGCCATTTCATCTCCAACACCCACTGGGACAGAGAATGGCGTTTTTCGGCAAGGAGAACTCAGTATATGCTCGGCTATATGCTTGATATGTTGACGGATATACTTGACAAATACCCCGAATACAGACATTTCCATCTTGACTCTCAGACTATGCCGATCCAGGACTATCTTGAGGCATATCCTGAGAAGAAAGAGCTCATGAAAAAATACATCTCCGAGGGACGCATCGGTGTAGGTCCCTGGTTCTGTCTGCCCGACGAGTTCACCGTCGGCGGCGAATCTCTTATCCGTAACCTCCTGCTCGGTCACAGAATCGGCAAGGAAATGGGCGGCATAAGCAAGACGGGCTATTCGCCTTTCGGCTGGGGTCAGATCTCACAGCTTCCGCAGATTTACGCAGGCTTTGACATTCACTTTGCCTCATTCTACCGCGGAATCAACGAGTACTGCGCTCCGAAATCGGAGTTCTACTGGGAGAGCCCCGACGGAACAAGGATTTATGCTTCACGTCTCGGTAAGCGTCCGCGTTACAACATCTGGTACATCGTTCAGCGTCCGGTTTACTACAACCAGCAGAACGAAAATAACCGTGATATGGTTTGGAACGACAACAACGGTATTTTCAAGTTCATCGACTCAGAGAACAAGAACCTTGACTACCAGTATGCTCACCCGTTCTATAAGTACCATAAAGAAAACATCAAGCCGCGCGCAGAGCAGGCAATCAAGGAGCAGGACAACGACTGGACAACCTCTCACCGTTTCTGGTCACTCGGCCATGACTCATCATGCCCCGACGCCCGTGAGGTTGAGATGATCAAGGATCTCGACGCAGCTCTCCCGAACGCCGTTGTATATCACAGCTCGCTCAAGGAAATGGAGCAGGGCATTATCGACGAGTTTGACCCGAACTCCCCCGTCCTCAAAGGCGAGATGCGCGACCCATACACAAAGGGAAGCGTCAGCAGTATGATGGGCTGGATAATTTCCGCAAGAACCTACGTCAAGCAGGCAAACTTCAAGACAGAAACTCAGCTTCAGAATTATGCCGAGCCGATGGCGGTTTTCGCCGCACTCAGCGGAGCGCCGTATCAGAAGAACTTTATCGACCTTTCATATAACTACCTCCTTCAGAACCACGGACACGACAGTATCGGTGCCTGTGGACGCGACGTTGTTTATGAGGACGTTATTTACCGTTACAGACAGTCAAGAGAGCTTTCAAACTGCGTTTATGAGCGCGCGTTTATGGACGTTGCCGGCGACATCAAACTTGACGGCTTCAGTCGTGACGATGCCGCAATCGTAGTGTTCAACCCGGCTCCGTTCAAGAGAAGCGAGGCTGTTAAAATGACAGTTGAAATTCCTGCGGAGTGGAAAGCCGACAGCTTCAAGATCACCGATCCCGACGGAAACGTTCTTACATATCAGGTTATCACAACCAATATGAACTCCGCTCAAATCATTCAGAACCCGAACGATGTTGCAAACGTTCTCCACACTCAGCAGTACACAATTGAGCTTGACGTAAAGGACGTTCCGGCTATGGGCTACAAGACCTTCAAGCTTCAGCCGCTCTATCACGTCCGCGCAACAACACCGAAGACAATGCTCAAGAGAAATCAGGTTATGGAGAACGAATACCTCAGAGTTTCGTTCAACTCCAACGGCACATACAACGTTCTCGACAAAGAGAACGGCAAGAGCTACGAGGGTCTCGGCTACTTCAAGGATACGGGCGAAATCGGAAATCCGTGGGAGCACTTCACTCCGGAGAACGACGAAACCTTTACCACGCTTAACGAGAACGCAAAAATCACGCTTCTCCACGAGGGCGAGCTCGCCGTTTCATACAAGGTCGCTATCGACTGGGCACTTCCCGAAGGAAGAAATCCGGACGAAAAGACCCGTTCAAAGCACCTCAACCCCTGCAAAATTGAGAGCATTATCACATTGAAGAAAGGCTCGCGCTATCTTGAGGTTGAAACAACCATCGACAATCAGAGCGAGGATCACTACCTCCAGGTAGCTTTCCCGACCGATATCAAGTCTGAATTTTCTTATGCTCAGGGTCAGTTTGACGTTGTCAAGCGCCCCGTTGCAAAGCTCGACTATTCACTTTACGATGAAATCCCGATGACCGAGCAGCCGATGAACTCCTTTGTTGACGTAACGGACGGCAAGGTCGGTGCGGCACTTCTCAACACGGGTCTCAAGGCTTATGAGGCTTCCGACGACGAGTGCGGCACGGTTTACCTCTCACTTCTCCGTGCTTTCCCGCTTCGTATCTGCGTCACAAGCGATATGCAGGATTACAGCTCCTGTGACAAGGGTTCTCAGTGCATCGGCAAGAACACATACCGCTATGCTTTCATGCCGCATAAGGGCGACTGGGAGGACGGCAACGTTTGGGGCGAGAGCGAGAGATTCAACCTTGCTTTCGGTGTAGCTCAGCTTGCTCCGACAGACCACGGCAAGAACGATCTTGTTCACTCATTCCTTGAGCTCGGAACCGAAAAGCTCAACGTCAGCGGAATCAAGCAGAGCGAGGACGGTACAGGCTATGTTGTCCGCCTCTTCAACCCGTCCGACAAGACAGTCAAAACAACTATCCGTCTCAACGGCGGCATTGCTCCGATTGAGAAAGCACAGTCCCCTGTTGAAAGACAGAAAGCGGAATTTGAGCTTCCGCCGTACTCAGGCAAAAAATGGAGCGAGATTAAACTTGTAAGCCTTGAGGAAAAGGACGTCGCTCCGCTCACAGTAGACAAGAACGGCTTTGCCGAATTTGAAATCACCGGCAAAAAGATTCTTACAATTAAATTCGTCGGCTGATAAGCCCTGTTTCGAGAGGGCGCAGTCAGTCAGGCGCCCTCTCGGGCATTAAAAAATGCCCGAACCATGAGGAAAATTACTGAACTATGAAACACCTAAGAAGAATTATGCGAACCGCAACTGTGGTTTTCGCCGTGCTGAGCATCATTTTTTTTATTTCTCTGATTCATCACGGCAACCATTATGCCTTTGCCTGCTTCATCACCTTTTTGACCTGTTTTTATCACTTCGGATACAGGCTTCTTGTGTCCGACATCATTTCGGGAAGCAGCATTTCTTATAACTATCGAAACAAATGGTTCGCACCCAAAAGCTTTGAGGAACCGATTTTTAAGTTTCTCAGAGTAAAGCGCTGGAAGGAAAAGCTCCCGAATCTTTTGACACAGTCAAGCTCTTCAAAGGAGCCGTCAACAGAAACTCTTATTTCACAGACTTGCAGCGCGGAGCTTATACATGAAATTAACATTGCCCTGAGCTTTGTTCCGTTCATCGTTTCTCTTTTTTTCAGCAACAAGGAATGGATATTTTTGCTCACCGGACTGGCAACCTCTCTTTTTGACCTTTGCTTCGTTATCTTCCACCGCCATTTCAGACCGAGATTGATTAAATTATTGAACACCAAATAAAAAAGTCATCGGGCAAAAAATGTCCGATGACTTTTAGTAAATCTCATGTTGACAAACCGCGCGTCACAGCGTATAATAAAAATACAAAGGGTGGCACTACCGATAGACGGTTGCGCCCTCAAAAAATGGATTTAAAGAAATAAACCGCTCAGTTTCTCAGGCTCGGGCGGTTATTTCTTTTTTATTGTATATATGTAACCTGTTGCAAAAAGCAGAATAACAGCCATTATGATAAGATACTCCATACAATCACCCCCTGGCGAGGGCAAAGAGTGTAACCGCCTACCGCACTGGTAGTGCCACAAAGACAATTATATCTGCCATGGTTGGCTTTGTCAATACAGTATAAAACAGATTGATTTATAGATTCTTCTCAAGGCAGACAAGCTGTACGCCGTCAATGCCGTTGAACACGCACGGAACTATTGAAATCTCGTCATAACCGAGCTTTTTGTATAGACTGCGCGCGGCGGAATTTCTTGCGTTGGTATCCATTCTGAGATACGGGCATCCGTTTTCAAACGCATATTTTTCATAGAAATCAACAAACGCGGTTCCGTAACCCTTACCCTTGATTTTCGGCGAAACAACAAGTGCGTGGAGCACCATAACTTTATCGTCGGGTGCGTCGGCTGTCCAGCTCGCGTTCGTATATTCGGGCACCTGCTCCTTATTTATTCTTGCGGCGGCAACAACTGTACCGTCAACCTCTTCAACGAACATATCGTCGGCTTCGACCGCAGTTTCTGCTGTCCGGCGCGTCGGATAAATATCTCTTATCCAGCCGATTGTAACCAGTCCAGCCTCCTCGGCATCGTGAATTTCATCATAAATTTCGCTGATTCTGTCAATATCCTTTTCCGTTGCTTTTCTGAACATTTTTTCACACCCTTGAAAAAAATCGCCCGACATAGCGGACGATTTTATCTTTTTTTATCTTACCAAATCGTCAAGCTTTTCTTTCATTGCCTGCTCGGTATCACGGTAATACTGCGTTTTAGGATTCGGATGCTTGTTCTCCGCCCAAAGCTTGTCCGCCTGCTCTTTCCACGCGGCGGCAAACTTATCACACTTCGCGCAAAGATGCTCAACGCCCTCCTGGTTTTCAAGATCGGTAGATTTTGCACCTGTCTGCTTAATTATCTTTCTGAGGTATTCGGGGTTTTCAAGCATCGGACACGGACGCAAATGGTTGTCATTAAACGGCTGATTGTGATAATAGCTCATAAACAGCGGACTTCTCAACGCTTCCAGCACGGTATGCGTCCTGATGTTGGAATCCGAAAAATGAATAAACACGCAGGGCTCCATATCGCCTGCGGAGTTGATATGGAAATAGTTTCTGCCTCCGGCAATGCATCCGCCGACATATTCGCCGTCGTCCTGGAAATCCATAACAAATATCGGCTTTCCCGTTTTGCCGTTTCTCATTTTTTTGAGCCAGAAATACATATAGGTTCTCTGATCAGGTGTCGGGATAAGCTCTTCGACAGCGCCCGTACCGACAGGCATATAGTTGAAATACAACGCGAATTTTGCGCCCTTTTCAACCATCAGGTCAATAAATTCGTCGCTCGTTACCGCCTCGACATTGTGCGATGTATAGCATATCGAAAGACCGTAGATACACTTGTTCTTTTTGAGAAGCTCCATTGCCTTCATCGTTCTCGCGTAAGCTCCGTCGCCGCGGCGGAAATCGTTTGACTCCTCCGAGCCCTCGATGCTCAGCGCAAGAGTGAGGTTACCGACCTCTTTCATATCGTCACAAAACTTCTGGTCAATTAAAGTTGCATTGGTATAAGCAAGGAAGGTACAGTTTTTATGCTCGCGGCAAAGACGAAGAATGTCGTCCTTTCTGATAAGCGGTTCTCCGCCCGTGAACATATAAAGGTGTGTGCCGAGCTCGACACCCTGATTGATTACATTATCTATTTCGTCGTATGTGAGGTTCAGCTTGTGGCCGTATTCAGCCGCCCAGCAGCCCTTACAGTTCATATTGCAGGCACTTGTCGGGTCAATCAGCATAAGCCACGGGATGTTGCACTTATATTTTTCGCGGTTTGCTCTGACAGCCTTGGTTCCGTGATATCCCGCTCCGAGAACAAACGACAGAAACATCTTCTTGAGGTAGTCCCTGTCAACGTCTTTCAGCAGGTTCATTGCATACTTGAACCAAACGTTGTCATCGTCGCCGATTGCATTGCGGAATCCGACAAAGGTCTTTTCAGGGAAGGTTTTTCCGGCAAACTTTTCCGCCAAATTTATAAGTTTGAGAATATTTTTACGCGGATTTTTGTCAACATACCTGAGTAATCTGTCAAGCACAAAGCCTACTCCGGCACGCTGGATATCTTCTTTAAACATAGCCTGTACCTCACAACTTAAATTGGTTTCCATTTTCTCATATTTTTTTGATAAAGTCAACCGAGATTTGCAATAAAACAAACTTATTCGACAGGTTGTCTAATATTCAACAATCCTGTGCCGTTTTTTTGTTGTTATATATTCGGAATAATCCATGCAACGGCGCTTTAAGTATATTTTTTCCGGTCATTGACTTTAAATTCCTAATTTGATACAATTACTATGCAATTATTAAATCGGAGGTAACGGAAATGAACAGCCATAAATCCGTTAGTCAACCGTCTTCTGCAATTCGGCACGAGCGCAACTACGGAATCGACCTTCTGCGTATCGTTTCAATGCTGATGGTTACAATTCTTCACCTGTCCGGTCATGGGGGATTTCAGGGCACACCCGAAAGCGGCGCTGTCTTTTATATTCTTTCAGCTTTCATAGTGATTTGTTACGGTGCAGTCGATATCTTCGCCCTGATTTCCGGCTTCGTAATGTACGGAACACGCACGAAATACAGCCGTTTGGTAAGTCTGTGGTTTCAGGTTTTCTTCTATTCGGCGGGTCTTTCGATATACGAAAGAGTAATGTACAACATAACTCCGTTATATCCCGCATTCTTTCCCGTACTCTCGTCAAAGTTTTGGTATTTCTCCGCATACTTTTTTATGTTTTTCTTCATTCCGTCATTCAATGAACTGCTTGACCGCTTTTCAAAAAAATCGGCAGCTCGCTTTTTGGCGGCAGGATTTTTTGTTCTGTGTATTCTTTCAAACATTCACAAGTTTCTCGGAACAGACGATATCGGTATTCAGAACGGATACAACATGGTTTGGATTTCATACTGTTACCTCGTCGGTGCATACATAAAAAAATATCAGCCTGATTTTGAAAAAATATCAAGCAAAAAATACATTCTGACAATTATTATCTGCAATATACTCACCTACACGGACAGCACTCTTCTCTACAAGCTGCATCCGCTGACGGGAATGAGTTTGCCGCCGAGTCAGCTTCTTATCACCTACACCTCCCCGACGGTTTTCATTCCGTCAATCTGTATGCTGATGCTTTTCGGCAGAATTAAAATCACTCGCGGCAAAAGTATTGTCAAGTTTTTCGCCGCCACATCGTTCAGTGTTTATATAATTCAGAATCATTCATACATTTGGTTCAACTTTATTACCAAATTTTCCACGTTTTTCAATGACCCTACAGCGGCGGAAAAGATTGGTCTTGTGCTCGGATTTTCCGTTGCGTTTTACCTCGCCGCTTCGCTTGTCGATTTCCTGCGAATACAGCTTTTCAGGCTGCTGCACATCGACCTCCTCAGCAAAAAAATCTGTGAGCTTTTGAACAAATTATTTAACAAAACAATAAAAAAGAGGACTGAAAAAAATGGCTTTGGCAACTGACAGCAATAGAATTGATACGCGTAATTACGGCATAGACCTGCTCAGAATAGTGTCTATGCTTATGGTCACGGTATTGCATTTTTCAGCTTTCGGCGGAATGCGCGATGGCAATAACAAAGATATATCTTTTTATCTCATTTCCCTTTTTCTTGTAATTAGCTTTTGTGCAGTTAATGTTTTTGCAATGATTTCAGGATATGTAATGTACGGTTCTAAAGTAAAATATTATCATCTGCTCAGGCTCTGGTTCCAGGTTGCATTTTACTCGGTCGGTCTTTCTTTTGCCGAAAAAATAATTACGAACGGAACACATCATATTATCGGATCATTTTTTCCTGTTATGACCACCCAGTTCTGGTATTTTTCCGCTTACTTCTTTATGTTTTTCTTTATTCCGTTTTTCAATGAGATAACCCAACGTCTGTCTAAAAAGGTTTTATTGTCTTTTGTTGGGATCGGATTTATAGTCCTTTGTCTCTTTTCAAACATTGAAAAATTTATCGGAAATGAAGTGTTCGGTCTTTATAACGGGTATAGCGTAATATGGCTTTCTTTTTGTTATATGACCGGTGCTGTTATAAAAAAGTATCAATCATTTTTTTTAGGACTCTCAAAATTCCGATACATTATTATTTCAATTGTTTGCATAATACTTACATATATTAACGCTATTGTATTATTTGATTTTTCACTTCCCATTGGATTAAAACTTGCTCCGAGAGAATTTTTATTAAACTATACTTCCCCTACTGTTTTTATTCAATCATTCTGTTTGCTCATTCTTTTCAGCCAAATTAAAATTGTGAAAGCAAAAAAATTTATTAAAATTCTTGCTCCTGCTTCATTTGGCGTTTACCTTATTCAGACGCATCCTTTCATTTGGAACAACTATCTCACCAAATTCTCCACGTTTTTTAATAACCCGACGGCGGCGGAAAAGATTGGTCTTGTGCTCGGATTTTCCGTTGCGTTTTACCTCGCCGCTTCGCTTGTCGATTTCCTGAGAATACAGCTTTTCAGGCTGCTGCACATCGACCTCCTCAGCAAAAAAATCTGTGAGCTTTTGGGCAAACCGATCGGTAAAATTAAGAGTATAATTGAAAAAACAATATGATGTTACAGCGTACCTTTTTACGGTACGCTGTATTTGTTTAAAAATTTGTTTGATCCTACATAAATTTCCCAATTCGTGTAAATCTTTCTGTTGACTTTGTTTTTTTGCTGGTGTATAATGAATACACAAAAAATGCTTTTGGAGGTATTATAATGAAAAAAGTAATCAGTATTCTTCTTTCGGTTGTTATGATAGCTCTGCTTGTAATTCCGACCTTTGCAGTCGATACAAACACCGCTTTCAAATTTAACTCCGACGGAAAATTCAAGATTATGATGATCAACGATACGCAGGATGTCATTCTCAAGGATGTTCTTCAGGCAAGCTATCTCAAAAAGATTGCCGAAAAAGAAAAGCCTGATCTCATCGTAATGGCAGGTGACCTTCTCACAGACTTCTTCCCCGGCGCGACAAAGGATCAGCTCAAGAAGTGCCTTACTCAGGCTCTTGACGGCATCAATGCTCTCGGCGTTCCTTTCGTAGCTACCTTTGGTAACCACGACCATGACTGGGAAAACATTTTCCCGCTTGAGGAGCAGATGGAGGTTTACAAGTCATACTCAAACTGCGCTATTGTCAACAACGGCTGTGACGTCGGCACATATTATGTTCCGGTCAAGTCCTCAGACGGCAAGAGCATTCCTCTCAACATCTATGTTATGGACTCGAACAACAAGGCTGTAGGCGAGGGTCTCCTCACAGGATATCAGGGACTCAAGCCGGAGCAGGTTCAGTGGTATAAGGACACCCGTGATGCTCTCAAGGCAGAAACAGGCGACTATGTTCCCTCTCTTGTTTTCCAGCATGTTCCCGTAAAGGAAATCTATCAGTTCGTTGACAAGGTTCCGTTCAATGCAGATCACACAGACTGTATCTTCGGTCTTGACGACGGTCAGTGGTACAAGCTCAACGACAAGGCTACAAGCGGCGTTCTCGGCGAGGTTCCCTGCTCGGAGTCGATCAATGGCAACACAGGCGAATACGAAGCATGGCTTGAGCACAAGGAAGTTATCGGCGCATTCTTTGCACACGACCACGTCAACAACTTCATGGGTGTTACAGACGAGGGAATCACTCTCGGCTACAACGGCGGTTCAGGCTTCAGCACATATGGCAGAGGCGGCGACCGTTCGGCAAGAATCTTTGAGATTGACGAGAAGGACGTAAGAAATTATGAGACTCATCTTGTTACATTCAACGATGTATCTCCCGTTAAGATGAATTTCTACATCATGGATCTCTTCTCACCCGTTATCGCAACATGGCTCGGCAGAATCATTGACATCATCTGCCCGCAGTTTGTTAAGGATATCGTTACTGCATTTCAAAAATAATATCTGATATTTTTGCTCTCCGAGTTTTTAGCTCGGAGAGCTTTTTTATTGACATAAACTTTTATAATTGATATAATTTTTTTACCAACTAAAAAGGAGTTTAAAAATATGATAATCAACAGACCTCCCATGGGCTGGAACTCATGGAACACATTTGCTGAAAACATAAATGAAAAGGTTGTTATGGAAACCGCCGACTTCATCGTCGAAAGCGGACTCAAGGACTGCGGTTATGAATATGTAATCATTGACGACTGCTGGAGCCTGCGCGAGAGAAACGAGAACAACGAGATCGTTCCCGATCCCGAAAAATTCCCTCACGGTATAAAGTATGTCTCGGACTATGTTCATTCAAAGGGTCTCAAGTTCGGTATGTATTCATGCGCCGGCACAATGACCTGTGCGGGCTACCCTGCCAGCCTTGACCACGAGTTTATCGACGCCAGGTGCTTCGCCGAGTGGGGCGTTGACTATCTCAAGTATGACTATTGCTATCACCCGTTTACAACCTACGGTCATGTTCTTTACAAGAGAATGGGTCTCGCCCTTGCAAACTGCGGCAGAGACATCGTTTTTGCCGCCTGCTCATGGGGCAGCGAAAACACAAAGACCTGGATCAAGGAAACGGGAGCGCACACATGGCGTTCCACAGGCGATATCTTTGACACCTGGGAGTCAATCAAGGAGCTTGCGCTTTCCCAGTACAAGGTTGCCGAGTACAACGGCTGCGGCTGTTTCAACGATATGGATATGCTCGTTGTCGGAATGAAAGGCAAGGGTCATGTCGGTCTCAAGGGCTGCACAACCGAGGAGTACAAAACTCACTTTGCTTTTTGGGCAATGATGGGCTCTCCGCTTATTATCGGCTGTGACCTCAGAGAAGCCGATGAGGAAGCCATGGCTATCCTCAAGAACAAGGAACTCATTAAAATCGACCAGGATGCGGCATACAGACAGCCGTACTTTGTAAACGGAAACAGAAACAACAGAGCTGTCAGAAACGGCGACGAGCCCATCTTTGATTGGTATCCCGATCACATGCCGGTAATTGTCAGACACCTCGAAAACGGCGACATTGCCATTGGATTCTTCAACTTTACAGACAACGACCATTATGAGTGTTTCACTCTCGACGCTGTCGGACTCGGTTTCTGCACCGGCAAAACGCTTGAGCTCAAGAATGTTTGGACAGACGAAATCACAAAGCCAATCAACGACACCGTCGGCGTCAATCTTCCTGCTCACGGCTGCGTCGTTTACCGCGCAAAGGTAGTTGACCGCAAATGAGCACCTGCATAAACTGCGGAAAAGAGCTGACCGGTAACGACATTGGTCTTACCAAAAAGCTCATCAACCGCGGCTCTGTCGAATTTATGTGCATTGACTGCATTGCCGAAAAATTTGACTGCTCACGGGAACTGCTTGAAGAAAAAATTGAACAGTTCAAGGCGGCAGGATGCACGCTGTTTGCACAATAACATCCTAAAGGAATTTGTTTTAAATCAACTGCAGACAAATACTGTTAAATAAATAATAAAGGTAGGAAACTGTTATGAAAAGAACTTTCTTTAAAAGAATCACAAGCCTTATTCTTTGCCTGAGCGTCATGGCCTTTTACACCATTATAGGTTTTGCAAAGGAAAACAGGAAAACCGACTATCCGTTTATTTATGTGCACGGAATGTGTGGTTGGGGTGAAGGTTCCCCGCAGGAAAGTAAAACTCCGTACTGGGGTACCCAGCCGGAAAATAATGTAATGACATATCTCCGTTCTCAGGGATATACGGTATATAATCCACCCGTAGGCGGTTACAGCAGTGCTTGGGACAGGGCCTGTGAACTTTTTGCGCAGCTTACGGGTTCGGTTGTTGACTACGGCGCAGCTCATTCAAAAGAGTGCGGTCACAGCAGATTTGGCAGAGACTATACAGGCAAGTCCACAATGGGAAAGCCATGGGATCTTGAAAGTCCGTTGAATCTTGTCGGGCACTCTTTCGGCGGAGAAACCATCCGTCTCCTTGCCTCACTTCTTGCTTACGGTGATGAGATCGAAAGAAAAGCGGACAAGGATAGCTGTTCCGAGCTCTTTAAGGGCGGTCACGAAAAAGGTATTTTCTCAGTTACAACCATTTCTTCTCCTCATAACGGTTCAACGGTTTCGAACTACGTTTCCGACACTTTCTTTCCTGCATTTCTTATGATTTTTATGCTGCACGCAAGATGTGTTTCCGGAAAATCCGCAAATGACCTTATGCTTGACCAATGGGGAATTTCCAAAGATCCGTCAATTGGCGAAAAAACAAAGCTTAATCCGATAGCATGTATGAAAATTGCTTTATCCAAAGACCACTGCGGTTACGACCTTACCGTTCAAGGTGCTGAAAAACTTAATAATAAAATAAAAACCGTCAAATCAGTTTACTACTTCTCATATACGGCCTGCATAACGGAAGATGCAAAGTTCGGCTATACAAAGCTTAACAAAGATTATGATGCTTTTCTTCCTTTCAAAATTTCTTCCCCATTGATTTCCTCTTCGGTCAATATGTTCATCGGAGGCAAATACATTGACAAGGACTGGGGAGCAAACGACGGAATTGTTCCCCTCAAAAGCGCCCTTTATCCATTTAACGAAGATCACATTAAATATGATGAATCAAGAAGTATTATTCCCGGCGTTTGGTATGTTATGCCGACAATTTACGGTGCAGACCATTATGATTTCTGCAATGCAGCAGATGAAAAAGCCTTTGGTTCACTTCAAGGTTTCTTTGATTTCTACATAAATCTTTCAGAGCTTATTTGTAACATATAGAAGCTTAAATTATATTTAGAAACGACAAAACACAAGTCACTTTTCTGCGACTTGTGTTTTGTTTTAATAATACCTTTGCTTATACAACTTTATCTTAACCATTATTTTTTTGGAATTGTAACATAATATGCCAGCTCCCAAAGTGCAATTCCGAGGAACACGATCAGAGCCAAAGTGACCGCATTGCCAAGCGAAAATGAATCAACGGATATCGCGCCTTTCAGTATCGACGTACCGATTGAGCCGAGCAAATTATTGCTTTCGCCGATGAAGGCTTCGGCAAGCAGCTCTCCGATATCAAGCGTACCGTTTGTGAACGGCACCGCAAACCTTGCAAAGCATCTGAGCGCCGCAAAGCAGCAAACAAACCCGCCTGCGCCCAGACCGATTATCGTTTTGTTTGCGTTTGTGAACAGGGCACATCCCATTATAACTATCGCGATAATGACGGCGACTGCAAGCAGTACACCTGCGGCGATTGCCCAGCCCTTGCCGACAAGCAGATCCGCGGGAAGCTTTGAGATATCAAACTTCATTCCGCCGATCGAGAAATTACCGCGGCTTGCGTAACCGGCAAGCTCCTTGAGCGAGAATGCAAGCTCCATTGCGCTGTTTGCCGTACCCTCGGCAAGCTTCGACAGTATTGTGTAAAGCGACGAGCTTTCGGAAATGGAGACGACGGCACGCACGGCGTTAAGAAAATACATTATCGGGAGAACCGAAAGCGCCAAAAGGAACACTACTATTCTGTTAAGTATTTTCATCTTTGACCAGCTCCTTTATTTGCCCCACGAAGAATTAAGGGCAACCGTGCGGTTGAACACAAGTTTTTCATCCGTGCTGTCCTTATCGACGCAGAAATATCCGTTTCTCATAAACTGGAATGTGTTGCCGACCTCGGCGTTTTCAAATCCGCCCTCAAGCAGGCAGTCGTCGATAACCTTGAGCGAATCGGGATTAAGGTCGTCAAAATAATCGCCGTTTTTACCGGGCTCCTCTGCGCTGAACAGTCTGTCATAAAGGCGAACCTCGCACTTCTTGCAGTCATTGGCATTGACCCAATGAATCGTGCCCTTAACCTTTCTGCCGTCGGGTGAATTTCCGCCGCGGCTTTCGGGGTCGTATGTGCAATGCAGGCAGGTAACATTTTCGTTCTCGTCGGTGTCGTAGCTGTTGCACTTGACGAAATATGCGCTCTTGAAGCGAACCTCGTTGCCGGGGAAGAGTCTGAAATACTTTTTAACGGGCTCAGCCATAAAGTCGTCCTGCTCAACATAAAGCTCGCGGGAGAATGTGACCTTTCTTGTGCCCATTTCCGGGTGTTCGGGGTGAAGCTCAACCTCAAACTCCTCGCTCTTGCCCTCAGGATAGTTGTCGATTATAACCTTGAGCGGTCTGAGAACAGCCATAGCTCGCGGAGCCTTTGCGTTCAGGTCATCGCGGACACATGCCTCAAGCAAGCCGTAATCAACCATGCTGTCCGCCTTGGAAACGCCTACTCTGTCAATGAAATCCCTGACTGCGGCGGCGCTGTAACCACGTCTTCTCATTCCGCAGAGAGTTATCATTCTCGGATCGTCCCAGCCGGCGACAATGCCCTTGTTTACCATTTCAAGAAGCTTTCTCTTGCTGGTAACGCAGTAGTTGATGTTGAGTCTTGCAAACTCAATCTGTCTCGGCGGCTCGTTGAATCCGATCTGCTCAACGACCCAGTTGTAAAGAGGTCTGTGGTTCTCAAACTCAAGCGAGCAAAGGGAGAACGTTACGCCCTCCTTTGCGTCGGAAAGCGGATGAGCAAAATCGTACATCGGGTAAACGCACCACTTATCACCCGTCTGGTGGTGAGAGACGTGGGAAATTCTGTAAATTACGGGATCACGCATATTTAGGTTCGGAGACGACATATCAATCTTTGCGCGGAGAACCTTCTCTCCGTTTGCAAACTCACCATCCGTCATACGCTTGAAGAGGTCGAGGTTTTCCTCAACGCTTCTGCTGCGGTACGGGCTTTCCTTGCCCGGCTCGGTGAGCGTGCCTCTGTATTCTCTTATCTCGTCTGCGCTCAGGTCGTCAACATAAGCCTTGCCGTCCCTGATGAGCTTAACAGCGCACTCGTAAACAAAATCGAAGTAATCCGAAGCAAAGAACACGTTTTCCCAATGGAAGCCGAGCCACTTTATGTCCTCTTTGATTGCGTCGATATATTCAACGTCCTCGCGCGAGGGATTTGTGTCGTCAAAGCGGAGATTGCAGATTCCGTTATATTTTTCAGCCGTGCTGAAATCTATGCAAAGAGCCTTTGCATGGCCGATGTGCAGATAGCCGTTCGGCTCAGGCGGAAATCTTGTCTGGACGCGGGATTTCACGCCGCTTGCAAGATCCTCGTCAATAAAATCATGAATAAAATTTGATGAAATTTTCTTTTCTTCCATAGTGTCCTCCGATTATTTATAAGCCTTCAACGCATTCTCAAGTCTTGCCTTTATTCTGTCGCTGCCCAAAAGAGCAATGATCGAATGAAGGTCGGGAGTGTTGCGGCGCGAGGTTATCGCAATTCTGATAACGGTCGAAACATCTCCGACATGACCCTTGAATGAATCGGGGTTTTTCTTGTATTCCTTGACGTTCGGGGTGAAACCGAGCGGCTCGCACATATCCTTGATCTTCGCGAACCAGGTATCCTTGTCGTCCCCGGCGTCAAATATTTCAATGTATTTTTCAAGTATCGCGGCAGCGTCATCCTTGCCGATGTTTTCGGGAAGAGTGTAGTCCGGCGCATAAAGCTCGTCATAGAAGTAAGAAATATAATCCTTTATCTCGTCCCACTTGGCTATGTCCTTACGCGGCTTTGCCGTTCCTCTGTCAATCGAGAAAATTCCCTTTGCAAAGGTCTCGTCGCGGCTGAGAAGCTCATAAAGCTCGGCATCGTTTTCCTTTGCCCATGCGGACGCCTTGTCGTAAACCTCGTCGGCAGTCATAACAGAGATAACATTTTTGCTGACATCGTTGAGCTTGTTGAGGTCAAACAGAGCACCGCTGGCACTCATTTTTTTCAGGTTGAACGGGAACTCGCTCTGCGGCGCAGTCTTGTTGGCTCTGCGCCAGTCCTCGAAGTTTGAGTTGGCTATTGTCAAAAGATATTCGATAACGCTCTCTTTCGGGTAGCCGCTCTCGGAATAGAAGGAAACCGACGCCTCCGGATCCTTACGCTTTGAGAGCTTGCGCTTTCCGCCGTTGTCCTCTTTCATAATCGGGGAAATGTGAGCGTATTTCGGCACTCTGAAGCCGCACGCCTTGAAAAGCTGAATGTGAAGCGGCACGGAGGAAATCCACTCGTCGCCGCGGACAACGTGCGTTGTTCTCATAAAGTGGTCGTCAACCGCGTGTGCAAAATGATAGGTCGGGATCCCGTCTGTTTTGAGGAGAACGACATCCTGTATATTTTCGGGCATCTCTATCTTGCCCTTTATCATATCGTCAAACTTGATTCTGTGATCAGCCTGTCCGGGTGAACGCAAACGAAGCGTATACGGACAGCCTGCTTCAATTTTTTCTTTCTGCTGTTCAAAGGTCAGGCTGCGGCACTTTGCCCACTCACCGAAATAGCCCTGAATGTCCGTTCCTGCCTTTTCCTGCTCGGAGCGAATCTCGTTGAGCTCGTCCTCGGAGCAGAAACACGGGTAAGCCACACCCTGCTTGACAAGGGACTTTGCAATCGCCTGGTAAACATCCTTACGTTTACTCTGCTGATACGGACCGTAAGCTCCGCTCTCTGTCTCGAAGCCCATAACACCCTCGTCGGGAGTGACACCGAACGCGTCCAGTCCCTTGATAATTGCGGAAACGCCGTCCTCAATTTCTCTCTTCTTGTCGGTGTCCTCAATTCGCAGGAAGAAAACACCGTCGTCGGTTGCGCGTGTGGTGAGCTTGGATATCATCGCAGCAAAAAGTCCGCCGAGGTGAAGAAATCCTGTCGGGCTGGGAGCGAATCGCGAAACTCTCGCGCCCTCGGAGAGTCCTCTTTCGGGATATATTTTTTCGTAGTCTTCCGGAGTTTTTGTTATATCGGGAAACAAAAGCTCGGCAAGTTTTTCGTTGTCTGTCATTTAAATTGCCCCTTTGAATAATATACAAAAATACATTATATATTATCGCAGAAAAAGCCCTTAGTGTCAAGAGAACATTGCCACGATATATAAATTATGGTCAGCAGTCTCCGCCGTTAAAAATGTTTCTTTGCAAAATGTGATTTAAACGCCGAATCCGACAGATTTTTTCTTTGTTTTTCCTTTTTCGGAATTAAAATCGTCCAAAAAATCTAAAATTTTCTTTTAAAATACGTTTTGTTTACAGTTTGTTCACACTTTCTCAACAATTCTGCGAAACAGGTATAATATTATGTTGTTGGAGATAATTATCTCTATTTTCATTTTTATTTTCTCTTTCCCTTGAACGGTTCGGTGCTGCACACACCGGGCCGTTCCCCCTTTTTACGGCTCAAACCTGAATATGCAAAAAGACACCGATTGATTAACGTCAATCGGTGTCTTTGCTATTTAACCTGATTATTTGCCGAGAAGAACGGGAATCTGAGCGTAAATTCCTCTGAGTACGGTAAGAATACCATGAGCAAGGAAACGTGCAAATGTCCTGAACTTATAATTAACAACAGTCTGCGAATGCTCCTGATTCGGAATGTTGGAGCCATCCTTTACAGCGAGGTCGCTCGTGTAAAGAATCTCTGTGCTGTATGTTGAAAGGTCGCTTTCATCAAGAGTGATAACCATAGAGCCCTGATCCGTAATACTGCTGTATGACTTGAATGTTGTGCCCGGTACGCTGACTGCGTCAACACCGTCAACATTGACGCTGAAGTTATTGACATGGTCATGACCGAAGAAGCAAGCCTTTACATCTCCGCGCTCAACGAATGCATCCCACTGACCGTCGTTGTCGGGTGACGGACACGGAGCCTCAGAGAGGATTCCGTTGAATGCAAAATAGTTCGGAAGATATGTTGCGGATGTGCCGTCCGTGAAGTTCTTGGTAATGCTGCCGAGCTGGAACGGAAGTGAGAACATAACCTTCTGAGTCGGCTCCTGCGGAATAATGTGCTCAAATGCAAGTGACGGAACAACCTCACCGCCGTTTGCGGCCTGGAGCTTTTCGCTTACAGACTTGTACCACTCGATCTGATCCTTGCGGACACAGTCGTAGCCTCTTCTTGAACCGTCCTCATTGTAAACATAGTCGCCGCTGTCGAACATCCAAAGGTTGTAAGCAACCTTCTTGCCGTCACTTGAAAGAATCGGCAGGTTGTGTGTTGCACAGCCGTGGAGAGCGGGATCTGCATCATAAGCAAGACAGCCTTCGTATGACTGATACTTCTTGAGCATCTCTTCCTTTGTTACTGTCGGTGCCGACTCGTCGTCATGGTTGCCGAACACGAATGTAAACGGAACACCCTTTGACTCAAGAATCGGGAACACTTCGTCGTAGCCTTTCCAGTAGCTTTCTACCGTGCCGTCCTCAGGGCTCATAATGTTGTCGCCGAGGAAAACGATAAGGTTCGGATTTGAAGCATCAATAGCTTCTGTTATGTAAGCCTTGAGAGCTTCGCCGACAGGGAAGCCTGACTGAATATCGGCAAGGACAAGGATCTTAAACTTTCCGTCCGCGCCAAACTGAAGCTCATCGTTATTCTTCGCCGAAGCAAAAACGACGCACGAAAGAATCATAACGACAGCCAAAACGATTGATAAAACTTTTTTCATCGGATTGTACCTCCATAAATTTTTTGCGAGTATATATTAGCACAAACTAACCGTAAAGTCAACTGACGGTCAGCCGATTTTGTTCAGATAATCACTATTTTCGCTCACATTATGTTCATCATTTTTATCTATAATCCACACATCGCCGCCGTCGTTGCCCCTGATGGTGCTGTATTTGCCGTCAACATAAATCAGCGCGGCTCCGTTTTCAATCGCAACGCCCTTTTCGGGACGTGATTTTATTGCCTTTTTGAAGGTCTGCCAGTTACCGGACTCGTAATGAGGGCAGGCACAATACGGCAGGATTCCGAGACAGTCGCAGAAAATGAAGCTATGGTCGGGTCCGCAGTCATCATATCCCGTGTTGAACCAGCAGACCGCTCCTGCGCTGTAACCGGACATAACCTTTCCGCTGTTATACGCTTCCACGAGAGCCTTGTCCGCACCGGTCTTTTTCCATGTGTCCATCATAAACTCAACATTGCCGCCGCCGACATAGATTATGTCAGCGTCAAGCATCGCCGAACGGATGTCGTCAACCGTTCTCTTCTCGTCGGTGAGATAAAGTATGTCATATTGACAGCCGAACTTTTCAAAACCGTACTGTATGTGCTCGTCGCCGTTTATGTCATCGTATCCCGCAGTCGGAACGAAAAGCACCTTTGGATTCTTTTTGCCTGCAAGTGAAACAATGTATTCAAAAATATTTATGATCTCGCCGTCGTCATAACGTCCGCCGCCGATCGCAACAATTTTTCCCATAGCTCTTTCTCCTTACTTGTGGTAAAGCTTCTTGGTCTGGTACTGCGGCTCACAAGTGATGTTGATGCCGAACTTTTTGAACACCGCTTCGTCCTGATTTTTGAGGATAACGGTCGCGTGAGCCTCCATTCCGCGGAGCTTCGGTATCTGCTGAAGAGCAAGGTTTGCAAGCGGATTTGTCGCCGCCGAAACAGAAAGTGCGATCAGAACCTCGTCAACATGAAGACGCGGATTGTGGTTACCCATATACTTCACCTTGAGCTCCTGAACCGGCTCAATAACCGCCGGTGAAAGCAGGTGGATCTCATCGTTTATTCCCGCAAGCTGCTTAAGCGCATTGAGCATTGCCGCCGCACTCGCTCCCATCAGCAGGGAGGTTTTGCCCGTAACAAGGGTGTTTTCGCCTGTCTCTATTGCAACAACGGGTTCGCCCGTTTCCTCCGCTCTTTTGTTTGCCGCGGCGATTACCGGACGCTCGTCAAGCGAAATATCCGACTTTTTCATTATAAGACGGATTTTGTCGACGCTCTCCGGGTTGCCGAGTCCCTTTCTTACGGCACATCTTTCGGCATAGAAGCGTCTGATTATTTCCTGGCGCGAAGCCTCACAGCAAACCTCGTCGTCAATAATACAGTTACCTGCCATATTAACGCCCATATCGGTGGGAGATTTGTACGGACACTCGCCGTAAATCTGGTTAAAGGTTGCGGCAAGTACGGGGAAGATTTCAACGTCACGGTTGTAGTTGACCGTCTTTTCACCGTAGGCTTCCAGGTGGAACGGGTCAATCATATTTACATCGTTAAGGTCGGCGGTTGCCGCCTCATAAGCAAGATTTACGGGGTGGTTGAGCGGAAGATTCCAAATCGGGAATGTTTCAAACTTGGCATAGCCTGCGCTGATTCCCCTTTTATGCTCGTGGTAAAGCTGGGAAAGACAGGTTGCCATTTTTCCGCTTCCGGGGCCGGGCGCCGTAATAACGACGAGCGAGCGAGAGGTCTCGATATACTCGTTCTTTCCGAAGCCCTCGTCGCTGACTATTCTGTCAACATCGGACGGATAGCCTGCAATTGAAAAATGGTGATAAACCTTGATGCCGAGGTTTTTAAGTCTCTTACAGAAGGTGTCTGCCGCAGGCTGGTCGTTGTAACGCGTCATAACAACGCTGCCGACAAGAAGACCTATACCCCTGAAAGCGTCAATAAGCCTGAGAACATCGAGGTCATAGGTTATTCCGAGGTCTCCTCTTATCTTGTTCTTCTCAATGTCCGCCGCATTGACTACAATAACGATCTCCGCCTGATCCTTCAGCTTCATCAGCATCTTGACCTTGCTGTCGGGAGCAAAGCCCGGAAGAACCCTCGACGCATGGTAATCGTCAAAGAGCTTACCGCCGAACTCAAGATACAGCTTGCCGCCGAACTGGTTTATCCTCTCTCTGATATGCTCGGACTGCATCTTGACATATTTATCATTGTCAAATCCTATTTTTTTCAACATCAACACCCCACTATAAAAAATGCACAATTCGTTTTATTATAATACTTTCGACGTTTTTTTACAACATAAATCACCGAAAAAATCACTTTGCCGTGAAAAATATTTTTATTTTCCGTAACATTAGCATTTTTCTGTCAAATCGGGAAAAAATAACCCGATATCATTTGACTTGTCGCCGCCGTACAGATATAATTGATATGAAAACATAAAGGGAGTTGATTTTTTGAAAAAACCGCTTCACAAATGGGAGAACCCCCTGTTCTTCGGCGAAAACAAGCTCGACGCGCACAATCTTGCCCTGCCCTACTCGGCTCGCGAAAAGGTTGTGTACGGCGAATCGAAATACAAACTGTCCCTCAACGGAACATGGAAATTCCGCTGGCAGATGGGAATTGACGGTCAGCCCGACAATTTCTTCAGCCGTGATTTTAACGACAACGGCTGGGACGACATAACCGTACCGTCCGTTTGGCAGATGCAGGGCTACGGCAAGCCGATATACCTCTGCTCGTCCATGCCGCCGCAGGTTTCAACCGCCAAGTCAAAAATACCGACAGTCAGCCACGAACGCAATGAAATCGGCTTTTACCGCCGCAGCTTCACCCTGCCCGAAAGCTTTGACGGCAGACGTGTTATTCTTCACTTCGGCGCGGCAAAATCGGCTCTTTATGTCTATGTAAACGGCGAATACGTCGGCTATTCCCAGGGTTCGATGACCCCGGCAGAGTTTGATATAACCGACAAGCTTACCGACGGGGAAAACATCCTTGCGGCAAAGGTCATGCGTTTCAGCGACGCTACTTATCTTGAGAATCAGGATATGTGGCAGTTCTCCGGCATCTACCGCGAGGTTTACCTCGTTGCCGAGCCCGAAACAACCGTCGAGGACATTTATGCGCGCACAAGCCTTGACGACGAATACAAGGACGGTCTGCTTGACCTGACGCTGAAGCTCAGCTCAGAAAAGGAAGTAACCTGCAAGGTCAGTCTTGATAAAAAAGAAATCTACAAGGGCAAGGTGGGCAAAGAGCTTCACTTCAGCCACACCGTGCCCGATTGCCGCAGATGGAGCGCCGAAACTCCCGAACTTTACACGCTCACCGTCAGCCTTTATGACGGCAGCCGCTGCGTTGTAAAAAAAGAGATACGAATCGGATTTAAACGTGTTGAAATAAAGGGAAACGTCTATTATGTGAACGGGCAAAAGGTTATCATCAAGGGGGTAAACCGCCACGACTACGACCCCGAACACGGCTGGGCAGTTCCGCGCGAAAGGTATTATCAGGATCTTTACCTGATGAAGCAGGCAAACATCAATGCCATCAGAACCAGTCACTACCCCGACGACCCGTTTTTCTATGAGCTTTGCGACGAGCTCGGATTCTATGTGATGGACGAATGTGACGTTGAAAGCCACGGTGTTCGCAGGAAAAACGTTCCGGGCGATAATCCGCTGTGGACATCAGCCGTCATTGACCGCGCCGAAAGAATGGTTCTGCGCGACAGAAGTCATGCGTGCGTATGTTTCTGGTCACTCGGCAACGAAGCAGGCGACGGCACAAACTTTGCCGAGATGAAAAAGGCAATCCTACGGCTCTGTGACCTTTATCCGATTCATTACGAGGGCGACTTTGACCTCACCAAATCGGATTTCATCAGCCGTATGTATCCGATGGAAAACGTTGTTGAAAAGCTTGTCAAGCAGGAGGCGATAACCGCGACTCTGTTCGACAACATTGCCAACGCCCTTGCGGCGGACAACAAGGACGTTCCAAAGGAGGCTTTCGCCGACCACCCCGTAATTTACTGCGAATACGCACATTGTATGGAAAACAGTCTCGGCAACTTCAAGGAATATGTCGATGACTTTGAAAAATATGACCACATGACCGGCGGCTTTATATGGGACTTTGTTGACCAGGCGATTTACAGGGACGGAAAGTGGCTCTACGGCGGAGATTTTAACGAGGGCTGGTCAAGCTTCTACTTCTGCGCCAACGGAATAATTGCCGCCGACCGAACCCCTCACCCTGCGTATTACGAGGTCAAAAAGGTCTATTCAAACGTCAGCGCCGAAAGTATAAATGTTGAAAGAAAAACAGTAACGGTAAAGAACAAGAATTACTTTGTTCCGCTGGATTACTGCTCGCTCGCCTGGAGCGTCACCCGTGACGGGAAGCAAGTCGAGAACGGAAAGATTCCGCTCGACGGCATAGCTCCTCAGACTTCCAAAACAATTAAAATCCCGTACTCCGAGGATTTCGGAGTCGGCGAATATATACTCACTCTTTCGTTCGTCTACAACAAAGCGGACGTGTGGCACAAGCCGGGCGATGAAATCAGCTTTGACCAGTTCACGCTCAGCAACATCAGACGTGACGACCCCGAACGTGAGGGAATGGTTAAGGTAATCACCAAAAACGGCGTGCACCGCATAATCGGCGGAAACACCACCGTGACAATAAAGGACAAAAAGCTTTATTCCATCGACTTCGGAAAAGGAAACATTCTCGACAACTCGCTCTACCTCAAGCCAAACTTTTTCCGACCCCTGACCGACAACGACACAAGCTATTTCAACTTTGCGCCGATGTTCAAAAGGCTCAACCCCCTTTACCTTTGGGATATCACAAGCCGAACCGTGTCGGTAAAAAGCTTTTGCATCTTCCCGTTCAGCGGCTCATGCATTGTCAATATTCATTGGTTTGCTCCGTTCGCCGGCAATGTTGCGACGGATATAATCGTCAACTCCGACGGAAGCATAAACATCGGTCAGAGCATGGAAAGTCCGATTCTGCCGATGCTGCGTGCAGGTGTTCGTCTCGGCATAAGCAAGGATTTCCGCAATGTCAAATGGTACGGCAGAGGTCCCGAAGAAGCTTACTGCGACAGAAAAACGGGACAGCGAATCGCCGAGTTCTCGAAGAAAGCCGACGAGCTTTGCCACCACTATATGAGACCGCAGGAGAACGGAAACAGAACCGATGTCCGTTCCCTTGAAATGACGGACGACAGCGGATACGGCTTCAGAATAAGCTCTCGATATCCGTTCGACTTTTCCGTTCATCAATACTCGCAGGAAAAGCTTGAAAAAGCAATGCACGATTACGAACTGACACCCGATGAATACTACACGCTCTGCATCGACGACAGACAGCGCGGAGTCGGCGGAGATATGCCGGGAAGCGCGTGCCTGCACGAACCTTACAAGATGCACCGAGGCAGTTATTCCTTTGCTTTCAGAATTGAGGAGGTACAAAAATGATTCTTTCCACACAAACTGACATAGGTTCAAAACGTTTCGGCGACAAAAAGAATGTTCGTATGATATGTGAAGCAGGGTTTGACGCGCTTGACTATTCAATGTTCTGTATGCAGGACGACGACAATATTCTGAATCAGCCGAACTACCGCGAGCATGTTCTCAAAATCCAGGACATTGTAAAAAGCTTCGGCAAGCACTTCAACCAGGCTCACGCCCCCTTCCCAAGCTTCAGGGTCGGGGATGATACATACAACACGGTAATTCTTGAAAAGATTAAAAGATCTATCGAAATCGCAGGTATTCTCGACGTTCCGAATATTGTTATTCACCCGACATATTACGGAAAGGACAGCAAAAGGAACCTTGAACTCAACGCCGAATTTTACAATGCGCTGATTCCCCTTTGCAAGGAATACAACATTAAAATCGCGGTTGAAAATATGTTCGGCAGAGACCGCCGCCGCGGCTGTATCGTCCCGAATATATGCAGCGTCGGTGAGGAATTTCGCGCGATGATGGAAATGCTCGATTCTGAATATTTCACCGCCTGTGTGGATATCGGTCATGCGGGACTGGTCGGAACGACGGCGCCCGAAATGCTCAGAACGCTCGGTCACGATTACGTCGGCTGTCTGCACGTTCACGACAACGACTACCTCGAAGACAGGCATTGTCCGCCGTATTTCTACGACCTTGACTGGGAGGAGATCACCCAGGCTTTGGCGGACATCGACTACAAGGGTGATTTAACCTTTGAGGCGGACGAATTTATGATCAACTACCCCGATGAAATTTTCCCGGCGGCGTATAAGCTTCTGCACGAAATCGGCAGAAATCTTATAAATAAAATCGAAGAGAAAAAGGTGAAACTTTATGGCAAAGCTTGAGTGTGATTTACACGGTTCCCTGTTTGAAATCGAGGACGCAATCGACAGCGCTGTTTCCAAAAGCATTTCCGCCTCCGTCGAGGACGAGTCGTATTCCGAGATGGGCGGCTGTTCCTGCACCGTAAAGGTGTACGAGCGTTACAGCTACATCGGCGGCAACAGGGTCAGCCTGAACGTCACCCTGTTTGCCTGCGGCGAGGACATCCATCTGACGGCAATCACCTCAGGCGGAAGTCAGGCGGTATTCTTTAAAATCAATACCTTTGGAGAGGAGTCGTTCCTCGACACCATACGCGACACGGTCGCGAAATTTGAAAAATAAAGGAGAATAATTATGAAAAAATTTATTGCGGTCCTTTCCGCGCTTTCACTTGCGGCGGCTCTGACCGTCGGTGCTTCGGCGGCAAGTCCCGGCGACGTAAACGGTGACGGAAAAATCAATTCCTCCGATGCACTCGGCGTTTTGCAGTACAGCGTCGGAATGAGTGTCAAAAAATTCGACAAATCGGCAGCCGACGTAAACTGCGACGGCAAAATAAATTCACTTGACGCGCTGAAAATTCTTCGTCATGCCGTCGGAATTGAATTTATCGACAGATTCGTTCCGTCAAGTCAAGCGGAAATCCTTGACTTCTACAACACCTCGCTCACAAAGTCATACAAGCAAACGGTGAGAATAAAGACTGTAACCGATGACGTTTGCAAATATTCCGTCGGCGGCAAGCAGGGTGAAATCAAGTCGAATCCCGTTACGGACACAACGGACTTTAAAGACGGCAAGGATAAATACGGACACCTTGCCGAGCTCTACGGTCCGGCGGCAAAGCTCAGCACGGATATGCTTCAGAGCACTTCATTTATCCGAGAGGAAAACAACTGGAAAATCACTCTCACGCTCAAGAGCGAAAAGGTCAGCGTAAAAAATGCTCCCGTCTACAACCGCGCAGGCGCATTTACCATTGATTTTTCTGCTGACGGAAGCGCTCTCAGAGACTATGATTCGGGCACGGTTACATACAGCGGCACAGTTATCACGGCAATTATAGACAATTCCGGACGTGTCACAAACCTTAAAATCACCGAGCCGTACAGCAACGAGCTTTATCTCGGCAAGGTGAAAACGATTGAAAACGGAACCTACTCATTCTCAGCCGACTTCTCATTCTGATACAGCAAACGAAATCCGCAGACAAATTTGTCTGCGGATATTTTGTTATCCATATCTCAAGTCAGACAAAAACAAAGACGGAAATCGGAGTCAGTCTCCGAATTTCCGTCTTTTCGTTATGCCCTGTCAGTTTATGCAAAGCATATTATTTTTTGTGGCAGGAACCTCTCATTGCACAGTTCGCACATCCGCAACCGCAGGAGGATTTGCCTTTTTTCTTATCTCTCACCAAGCCCACAATAATCAAGGTGACAATAAGCGCAAGCACAAGGCATATAATAATGGTCACTAAATTCTGCGATATCCATGAAATCATACTATCAGTTCCTTTCACCGTGTAATTTTATTTTTTGATCTTTACGTTCTGTGAAAGCTTTGTTGCCTCGGTGTACTTCTTGAAGAAGAGCATGTAGACAATACCGATAAGGATGGCCGCCGCAACGATGATGCCGATAACGTTTGCCTTGCCGACAAAGATGTTGCCGAACTGAGTTACCATAAGAGCGATGCAGTATGCAAAGCCGCACTGGTAAGCGATTGCGAACCATGTCCACTTAGCGTTGTTCATCTCACGCTTGATAGCACCGATTGCCGCGAAGCAGGGAGCGCAAAGAAGGTTGAATACGAGGAATGAATATCCTGTGATACCTGTAAATGCAGCCGCGATGTTGCCGTAAACCGTGCTGTCTCCGCCGCCGTAGAGAATACCGAGTGTACCGACGATGTTCTCTTTCGCAACAAGACCTGTGATTGATGCAACGGCTGCCTGCCAGTTGCCCCAGCCGAGAGGTCTGAAAATTACAGCGATTACGCTGCCGATTCTTGCAAGGATTGAAGAGTCGATCTCGTCCTCTGACAACATTCTGAATGCTCCGTCAACAACACCGAAGTATGTTGTGAACCAAACAAAGATTGTTGAAAGAAGGATAACCGTACCTGCCTTCTTGATGAACGACCAGCCGCGCTCCCATGTTGAACGGAGAACGTTTGAAACTGTCGGCCAGTGGTAAGCAGGAAGCTCCATAACGAACGGAGCAGGATCGCCGGAGAAGATCTTTGTCTTCTTAAGCATAATACCCGAAACAATAATTGCAAGCATACCGATGAAGTAAGCCGATGTTGAAACAAGAGCCGAACCTCCGAAGAGTGCGCCTGCGATCATTCCGATGAACGGAACCTTAGCCGAGCAGGGAATGAATGTTGTTGTCATGATTGTCATACGACGGTCACGCTCGTTCTCAATGGTTCTTGAAGCCATGATACCGGGAACGCCGCAGCCTGTACCGATAAGCATCGGGATAAAGGATTTACCTGAAAGACCGAACTTTCTGAAGATACGGTCAAGAACGAATGCGATACGTGACATATAACCGCAGCCTTCAAGGAATGCGAGAAGAAGGAACAAAACAAGCATCTGAGGAACGAATCCGAGAACCGCGCCGACACCGGCTACGATACCGTCAAGGATAAGTCCGCTGAGCCAATCTGCAACGTTGCCCTTTTCAAGAGCGTCGCCGATAAGTGACGGAAGACCCGGAACCCATACACCGAACTCTGCCGGATCAGGCTCGTCAAAGCCGTTGTCGCTGAAATACTTAACAGCCTCAAGGTATGTTGTACCGACTGTTGTATCCTCGTCTGCATTCGACGGGATCTCGCTGTAATAAGCTGTCATGTCGTTGATAGCGAGTGTTTCCTCGTCCTCAACGCCGATAACTGCCGACTGCTCGTCAGTCTTGAAGCTCTTGAGTTCTTCGAGAGTCTTGTCTGCGTCAAAGTCCTCAGCCTCTGTATCAAAGTCAACGAATGCCTGAGCGGCTTCCGTTGCGTTTGTATATTCGTCAGCCTTGTCATTGTAAGCGGATGAGCCGATTCCGAGAAGGTGCCAGCCGTCACCGAACACACCGTCGTTCATCCAGTCTGTTGCAGGTGCACCTACGCCGACCATTGCGATCCAGTAAACGAGGAACATAATAACGGCGAAAATCGGAAGACCGAGCCAACGGTTTGTGACAACACGGTCGATTTTATCCGAAGTTGAAAGCTTACCGACATTCTTTTTTTTGTAGCAAGCCTTAATGATTGAGGATATGTAAATATATCTCTCGTTTGTGATGATGGACTCTGCGTCATCGTCCATTTCTTTCTCGGCTGCCTTGATATCATTTTCAATGTGATCCATAACAGCCTTGTCTATGCTGAGATTTCCGAGAACCTTGTCGTCACGCTCGAAAATCTTGATAGCGTACCATCTCTGCTGCTCTTCCGGCATATTGTGAACAGCCGCTTCCTCGATGTGAGCGATAGCGTGCTCAACACAGCCTGAGAAGGTGTGCATCGGAACTGTCTTGCCGCTCTTCGCAGCCTCAATAGCCGCTTCAGCCGCCTCGTGAATACCGGTTCCCTTAAGAGCAGAAATTTCAACAACCTTGCAGCCAAGCTGGCGTGAAAGCTCCTGAATGTTGATCTTATCGCCGTTCTTCTTAACGACGTCAATCATGTTGATTGCTATTACAACAGGGATTCCGAGCTCTGTAAGCTGGGTTGTAAGATAAAGGTTTCTCTCAAGGTTTGTACCGTCGATGATATTAAGAATAGCATCGGGGCGCTCGCCGATAAGATAGTTTCTCGCAACAACTTCCTCCAAGGTGTACGGAGAAAGTGAATAAATACCGGGAAGGTCGGTGATGACAACGCCGTCATGCTTTTTGAGCTTACCTTCCTTTTTCTCAACTGTAACGCCGGGCCAGTTACCAACATACTGGTTTGACCCGGTCAGCGCGTTGAACAACGTGGTTTTACCGCAGTTCGGGTTACCCGCAAGGGCAATTCGTAAATTCATACCATAATTCCTCTCTTTCAATTAGCTTTAGCTAATCGTAAATTTGTAAAAATCGGGGATAAACCCCGTTAAGCATCCGTTCTGATGCTGACTTACTCGACCTCAATCATTTCGGCATCGGCCTTTCTGAGCGAAAGCTCATATCCGCGAACATTTACTTCAACCGGATCGCCGAGCGGTGCAACCTTGCGGACAAATACCTCAACGCCGCGGGTGATGCCCATGTCCATGATTCTGCGCTTAACAGCGCCCTCGCCATGGAGCTTAACAACCTTGACTGTTGAGCCGACCTTTGCTTCCTTTAAAGTTTTCATCTGCCTCATCCTCCTTAAATTATACAGAATTATTTAAATACCGTACCACGGTATTCTGATGCGCGTCAGATCATTATTTTTCTCGCCATTTCTTCGCTGATTGCGACTCTGGCTTCCTTAACGTTGACGATAACGTTACCGCCGAGCGTGTTAATGACCATTACGTTGCCTCCGACGACAAATCCAAGGTTTTCAAGATGTTTCTTGACTTCCGGACTTCCGCCGATTTTTTTGATTGTGTTTGTCTCTCCGACATCTGCAAGTGCCAAAGGCATCATAGCCAATCCCTCACTTTCGTCGGTTAGTTTCGGCTAACCGTTGGCTTTAAATAAGGTTAGCTCTCGCTAACTAAAATAATATTAGACCGAAATATCGCAAAAGTCAACATTTTTTTCAAAAAATATAAGTTCAAAAAACATATTTGGCAGTATAAACAAATAGTTAGTTTAAGCTAACCGAAATACTATACATTTTTCATTATTAAAAAATTCATTCTGCAATCCATCTCTTCTTGAATTTTATTCGCTGTTGTGATATAATATTTCTGTTTTATAAGGAGGCATTACTATGCATTTGCAGGAATCCGGAGAGATGTATCTCGAAACTATATATGTTCTTTCACAAAAAAGCAGCGCCGTCAGATCGCTTGACGTTGCCGAATATATGGGATTTTCCAAGCCCAGCGTTTGCCGTGCGGTCGGTCTGCTCAAGGGCGGCGATTATATCGTTGTTGACAAGGACGGCTATATCACCCTGACATCGGCAGGTCTCGACGTTGCAAAGAAAATCTATGAGCGCCACACCGTTCTGACAGAATTTCTTGTACGCCTCGGAGTCAATTCGGAAACAGCCGCTGAGGACGCCTGCAAAATTGAGCACGACATCAGCGACGAATCTTTTAACGCGATTAAGGCTCACTTTCCGCGAAAAGAATCATAAAAGCTCAAAAGCCTTGCACAGTTTGGTTACCGTGCAAGGCCTTTATTATATTCTTCTGTCCTTATAGTAAAATTCCCTGTCTCTTTCTCCGATTTCACGCAAAACTCTGCAAGGATTTCCGACGGCAACGACATTCGCCGGAATATCTTTTGTCACGATTGAACCGGCGCCTATAACCGAATTGTCCCCTATCGTTATTCCCGGTAAAATAACCGCGCCGGCACCTATCCAAACATTTCTGCCGACATGAACGTCAACATTAAACTGAAGCACCTTCTCACGAAGTTCTGGCAAAACGGGATGTCCTGCGGTCGCAATCGTTACATTCGGACCTATCATGGTCTTATCGCCAATGTAAATATGTCCGTCATCAACAAGCGTGAGATTGAAATTTGCGTAAACATTACTTCCGAGGTGGACGTGAGCTCCGCCCCAGTTCGCGTAGTACGGCGGCTGGATGAATGTTCCCTTGCCAACCTCGGCAAAGGAAAGCTTCAACAGCTCTGTCATCCTCTGTTCGTCGCCGAGGCCGAGCGTATTATACTCTTTCATATACCCGACACAGCCCGACTGGACTTTTAGTATCTCCTCAACGCCGCTGTCATAAAGCAGCCCTTTTTCCATCTTTTCGGTTTCTGTCATATTTTTTCTCCTTTTCACTTAGCCGACCGCCGATTTATACGGATTGTGATTATCAGTATATCATAAGGCTTTTCAAAAAATCAAGTTGACAATGCAAATAAAAGCAATTAGAATTAAATCAGAAACTTAAAGGAGGTTTTCTTTATGAACGACAAAATCATTGAAGCCGTAAAGGCACTCATTGCCGCGCCGTCATGCTGCGCTGAGGCAAAGGCAGCAGCAGAAAGCTGGCTGAACGCTGTCGGAACAGAAAGAGAAGAGGAAGAAACCGCAAAGCTTGTTGCAGAGCTCAAGGAGGATATCGAGCCGATTGACGATCTTATCGCTTTCGCCTCGTCGCCCAAGTGCGCCGAATTTTTCGGAGACAAGGCGCCAGGATTCCTTGCACACGCTCAGGAACTTAAGGCTTCGGGCGCAGAATACTGCGACTGCCCTGCCTGTGCCGCCTGTGCGGAAATTCTCGGTTTGCTCAAATAATCAAAGCAAAAAAGGCTGTAATTCACATCGCAACGGTTTACGTTGCCGGTAGGAATCACAGCCTTTTATTATTTTTTCAAAAAATCTATTCCGAACACCCTGTGTATCGGCTTTGTGATTTTAGATTTCAGCCTTTGAGACGCGGACATCCAGCTTCCCGAATACCAATGAATCGAGATCGTGTTCTTTGTTTTGTTCATCACGCCTGTATTGCTTCCGTAAGGATTCATGTAATCACTCGGCAAAATAAGAGCACCGGCAACCGTCTGCATGGTTCCGTCAAGCTTCAGCCCCCTTTTTAAAAGAGCGTCCGTATTAAGGCGCGGACATGATATCGTACCGTTCGTGCCGTCGATATATGAATCGTACTCCCGTATCATTGCCTTGACTGCATCGCCGTGAGCAACCGAACCGAAGCCGAGACCCGTGTTTACATAGTCGGGATTTTCAAGCCCGAAAAACGCTTCGTTTTCAAGCAGAAAATCAATATTCTTTAACAGCTCAACGTCGGTGTCAAAATATATTCCGCCGTTCTCTTCGACAATCACAAGTCGTGCATAATCGCTGAGAAAAGCATACTTCTTTCCCTCGGCGCACATCTTTGTATAGCCCGTTGAATTGACGTCAAAATTGCTTTCGTTCCATTCAACAATTTCGTAGTCGGGACAGTATTTTTTCCAGCTTGCAATGCATTTTTTCACGGCCTTCGGCTTCTCACCGTTGCCGAACCAGCAATAATGGATTTTTTTCGGAATCATTCCGCCACCTCCGCAAATTTTTTCGATGCTTACGGATAATTGCAAATGAAAAACGCCCTTTGTTGTTAAACAAAAGGCGTTTCTTTTCTGGTGAGGATGAATGGATTTGAACCATCGACCCCTTGCATGTCAAGCAAGTACTCTAACCAACTGAGCTACACCCTCAAAGCACGATTATTCTATCATACTTTTCGGTCTTTGTAAAGAGTTTTTAACGTATTTTTTAAGTCGGCTTTTAAACATTGAAAAGGAAGTGAACAACGTCTCCGTCCTTCATAACATATTCCTTGCCCTCCGAGCGAATAAGACCTTTCTCCCTCGCCGCCGCAAGAGAACCGCATTCCATCAGATTTTCAAAGCTGATAACCTCGGCGCGGATAAATCCCTTTTCAAAATCGGAGTGAATTTTTCCTGCCGCCTGCGGAGCCTTCGTGCCCTTCTTGATTGTCCAGGCTCTTACCTCCGGCTGTCCTGCCGTCAGGTAAGAAATGAGTCCGAGCAAATCGTAGCTTCTCTGAATAAGAAGATCCAGTCCGCCCTTTTCGATTCCGAGATCGGCAAGGAACATTTCCTTTTCCTCTTTGTCAAGGCTTGCGATTTCTGCCTCCATTTCGGCGCAGATCGGGAGAACCTGTGAGCCCTCTTCCTCGGCAATCCTGCAGACAGCCTTGTATCTTTCGTTATCCTCAATATTGTTTGCAAAATCGTCCTCACTCATATTGCAGGCATAAATCACAGGCTTCGATGTGAGCAGCGCCATGTCGCCGAGAACGGCTTTTTCATCGTCGTCGCAGTCATAGCTTCTTGCACATTTGCCGTTTTCAAGATGAGTTTTGAGGCTCTTGAGGAACTCAACCTCCTTTGCGAGGCTCTTGTCGCCTTTCATTGCCTTGGTCGTTCTGTCAAGGCGGCGATCAACCATTTCTATATCGGAGAAAATAAGTTCAAAATTTATTGTTTCAATATCACGCGCAGGGTCAACGCTTCCGTCAACGTGAATGATATCGTCATTTTCAAAGCAGCGTACAACGTGAATTATCGCATCCGTTTCGCGAATATGTGAAAGGAACTTGTTTCCCAATCCCTCACCCTTTGAAGCGCCCTTTACCAGTCCGGCAATGTCAACAAACTCGATAACGGCAGGGGTGATTTTGACGGGGTGGTACATCTCTGCCAGCGCGTCAATTCTGCTGTCCGGAACGGCAACAACTCCTACATTCGGTTCAATCGTGCAAAACGGATAGTTTGCCGACTGAGCTCCGGCATTCGTAATCGCATTGAAAAGTGTGCTTTTGCCGACATTCGGCAAGCCTACTATACCCAACTTCATAAAAAAACTTCCTTTATCTCTTATTACAATAGAATATTATAATGTAATTCTTCTGAAATTTCAACCTGTTTATAAGTTATTTCCTCGGCAGGAAATAAATATTGTATTGTATCGGCAAATGTGATATTATAAAAGCAGAAAATATCGGTTTTATCGGGAGGTTGTGAAATGTACAAATTTGAACCTTTTATCAAATACGAACACAACGGCTGCGTTTACGAAAACAGCAAGACCGAATGTGAGCGTTACAAGCTTGAGCTGACCGTAAGCGACAGCGGCATATTCTGCCGTCTCGTTCCCCTTGTAAAAATGAAGCTCCTTGAGTTCAGGCTTACCGCAATTAAGAAATTCTCACACGGTGAGCTTTTCTTTGCCAACGGCTACCAGTCCTGGACGACGTCAAGAGAGCTCGGTTCCGACGACACTCTCGGCGGAATTTCAAAGCTTGCAGGCGTCACTAATATGACAAAGAGCCTTGCCGAAACTCCGGGCGATTACACCTTTGCGTCATACGGCAAAAAGGGTGCGTTCCACTCCTATACATACACCTATTTCCGCACGGGAGATCAGGTTGAGCTCTTCGGCTCAAGGAACGAAAAATACGGCTATACCGTTTTCTCCGTAAACTATGCGTTCAACAGATTTGAAATTATCAAGGATGTTGAGGGCATTGAAACCGAGGACAGCATCGTTCTGCTTGATGTGGTCAGCTTCAAAGGAAGCTACGACGAAGCTTTTGATTCATATTTCGGTTCAATGAATCTCAGAAAGCCGAAAACCGCTCATCTTTCGGGCTACACCTCCTGGTACAATTATTTTCAGAAGATTAACGAAAAGATTATTCTCCGCGACCTTGACGGGCTTGACCGCGCCAGGGACAGCGTTTCTATTTTCCAGATTGACGACGGATACGAAAGCCATGTCGGCGACTGGCTCATTCCGGACTACAAGAAGTTCCCCGACGGAATGAAAAAAATCGCCGATGCGATTCATTCAAAGGGCTACCTTGCAGGAATATGGATCGCGCCGTTTTCGGCTCAGAAATCCTCCGCGATCGCAAAGGATCACCCCGAATGGCTTATAAAGGACAACGCCACCGGCAAACCGCTTCTCGGCTGTGTCGGCTGGGGCGGAGCATATACGCTCGACATATACAATGATGAAGCAAGGGAGTACATCCGCAATTTCTTCGATGTTATTCTCAACGACTGGGGCTTCGATATGGTCAAGCTCGATTTCCTTTATTCCGAGGCAATGCAGCCGCGCAGCGGAAAGTCCAGGGGTCAGATAATGTGCGAGGCGATGGAGTTTCTGCGCGAGTGCGTCGGCGAAGAAAAGCTCATACTCGGCTGCGGAGTGCCGCTCGGTCCGTCCTTCGGTGTTGTTGACGCCTGCCGAATAAGCTGCGACGTCGATTTGAAATACTCGCCTAAATACTACAACAAAATGGGCATCAACCTTGAGCTTCCGTCGGCACAGAACGCGATAACCAACTCGGTTTTTCGCCGCCATTTAAACGGCAGGGTTTTCTGCAACGATCCCGATGTTTTCTTCCTGCGCAAAAACAATCTCAGCTTCACACGCGAGCAGAAGCTCCTGCTCGGCAAAATTAACAACCTTTGCGGCGACGTTCTTTTTGTCTCCGACAACGCAGGCGATTACAGCGACGAGGACATCAAGCTTTTAAAGAAGTTCTTTGAAAAAACGGACAGTCACATCACCTCCGCCGAATTTGTGTCAGAAGATGAAATCAGTATTCACTACACCGAAAACGGCAAAAATCTGACTCTTGATTTTAATCTCAGGACAGGAAAAAGCAACGTAGAAAAGCTGATATAACCGACTTCAAAAGGAGCATTTTATGAAAAGAATTGCAAAATTTCACAAGGTAAGCTATGAGCAGTTTCTTGAAAGCTGCCGCGAGGATTTCAGCGAAGATGAAATCAAAGAGATGTATGACGGAATAAAGCTGCCCGTCCGCGCGACTTCGGGTTCGGCAGGCTATGACATATTTGCGCCGTTCGACTTCACTCTTGCACCGTCGCAGACGATTAAAATCCCGACGGGAGTACGCTGTGAAATCGATGAGGGCTGGGTGCTGAAAATTTATCCGAGAAGCGGTCTCGGCTTTAAGTTCCGTCTCCAGCTCAACAACACGGTCGGCATAATCGACAGCGACTATTTTTACTCTGACAACGAGGGTCACATATTCATAAAAATAACAAATGACTCCAACGAGAATAAAACCGTTGAAGTCAAAAAAGGTACGGGCTTCGCCCAGGGTATTTTTGTTGAATACGGAATCACCGTTGACGACGACGCAACCGGAGTACGCAACGGCGGATTCGGAAGCACGACGTAATCAGGCGTCCTCCCAGTTAAACCGAGTCAGCTTTCCGGAGCAGAGCAGTTCGGGGTAATCCCATTGTCTGAGTACCTCGTAAACGGCAATCGCCACGGAATTGGAAAGATTCAGGCTTCGCGCGGAGGAATCGTTTATCATCGGAATCCTCACGCATTTTTCGGGATTCTTGAACAAAAGCTCCTCAGGAAGTCCCTTTGTTTCCTTGCCGAAAAAGAGGAATACATTGTCGCCGTACTCCACATCGGTGTAGCGGTGCTGAGCCTTTGTCGTAAAGAATCTGTACTGTCCGCCGGGATTCTTTTCAAAAAAATCGTCGAGATTTTTATAATACGTTATATCGAGCAGGTGCCAGTAATCAAGCCCTGCTCGTTTTAATTTTCTGTCGTCAATTCTAAAGCCCATCGGTTCAATTATGTGAAGCCGAGTGCCCGTCGCCGCGCAGGTACGGGCAATATTGCCTGTGTTCTGCGGAATTTCCGGCTCAACGAGAACAATATTCAGAACTGCCATTTCAATTCTCCTGTCATTCTAATGCCTTTATAAGATTTTTTATTTGCGGCTCAAAGCAAAGTCCGTATTTTCTTTCCGTCTGCGCTTCAAGCGTTGTTTCAACACACTTGCAGGTGAAGCCCATCGCTATCTGAACCGCATCGGCAAACTCTTTGCCGCTGAGCACCGCCGCCGTCAGCGCCGAGGCGAAAACATCACCCGTTCCGGGGAAACGTCCATCGGTTTTGGGTGTAAAAAACATATTTGCGCGCCCCATCAGGCTGTCGTATACGGCACAGCCGATTTGACCGTCGCCGAAATCAACACCGGTGATAACGATTCTGCCCGTGCCGAAATTACGCAGAGCCAGCAAAAGCTTTTTTACAAAATCCATATCATAAGTGCCGTCGGGTATATCTTCGCCGGCGAGCATACATGCCTCGGTGACGTTGGGAACAATAATATCGGCAAACGAACAAAGAAAACGCATTTCTTCAATGAACGAGCCGTCGATTCCGCTGTAAAACTTGCCGTCGTCGCCCATTACGGGATCAACAATGCAGAGTGTGTCGCTTTTTTTGAAATCAAGAAGGAAACGTCTGACCTTTTCAGCCTGCTCACGGCTTGCAAGATATCCGCTGTAAATGCAGTCGAAACGGAGTCCGAGATCTTTCCAATGTCCTGCGATATCGTCCATTCTGTCGGTGAGATCCTCGCGTACAAATCCCTCAAACTCCGTGTGCGCTGAAAAAATACCCGTCGGGAACGGCACCGATTCTATGCCGCAGGCAGAAATTATCGGCATTGCCGCCGTCATTGAGCACCTGCCGACGCAGGAAATATCATTTATCAAAACAACTTTCTTTTGTTTTTTCAAAAAATCAGCTCCTACAAAGTCTTAGTAAACATTGAATAAATTATAACACACCAAATCGGAATAATCAATTCGGACGCGGATAAAATATTAAAGCAACGCATTACAAATTATCACGGAGGTTTGATTATGAAAAGCACAGGCTCTTCTGTTGCAAAGGGCATCGGCGTCGGCATGCTTGTCGGCGGCGCAATGACTCTTATCGGCAGCACAATGATGAACAGCAAGAAAACGAACTACAAGAAAATGGCTAAGAAAGCCATTAAGTCGGCAGAATCCTTTATGGATTCAATGATGTAAAACTAAAAAATCGGCACTGCAAATAAGCTTGCGGCGCCGATTTTACTTTAAATTTTCTTTATAAGCTTTGGACAAAAACCAAGATAGTCCGCGGAAATCAAGTCAAACTTTATGCCGTCCTTTTCACCGCGGAACGCCCAGTTCACGGACTGACCGTGCAGATGTCCGTAATAGCAGGTTTTTATTCCCTGCTCAACCAAGGTGTCATATATTTCATGGCACGTTTCGGTCAGGCTCACGGGCGGATAATGAAGAAATGCGATTATTTCTCCGTCAAGCTTTTTCGCTTCGTCAATACTCGTTTTCAGCCTGCCGACCTCGCGCGCAAGAACCTTTTGATCCTCGTCCTTTGAGCAGTCAAAGAACCAGCCTCTCGTTCCGCAGACGACAAAATCGCCGACCTTGTATGCATTGTTAAAAAGAATATCAATACTGTTTATTCCGTTCTCGCGCAGGAATCTGTCGGTTTTGCTTTTGGTCGACCACCAATAATCGTGGTTGCCTTTCATCACGATCTTTCTTCCGTTAAGTCTGTCAAGAAAGCGAAAATCCTCCAGCGTGTCCTCAAGCTTCATTCCCCACGAAATATCGCCGGCAATGACAACCGTGTCGTTTTCACCGACAACGGCATTCCAGTTTTTTTGCAGTCTTTCTTCGTAGTTCTGCCAGCCGCTGAAAACGTCCATCGGCTTGTTTGTTCCGAAAGAAAGATGTGTGTCGGCTATTGCAAACAGGGACATTTCTCCACCTCCTTGAACGAATAAATTAAATCTGAAATCAAATACTATAAACGTGATGTATGTCACAATTTTTGAGAAGGGGTAATTTACGATGAAGCACGAAATCAAAGACATCAAGTGCCACGCCTGTAATTGTATCTACAATGAAGACGGCTGCAAGTGTGTTGCCGGCGAGATCGAAGTCGGTCCGTCAAGCGCCTGCACCTGTGCGGAAACTATCTGTGCAACCTTTGAACCGTCCAGCGACGTAAGCAAGTAAAGCTTCTTTAAAAAGGGACTGTCACACTAAGGCTGAAATACAGGCTTAATGTGACAGTTTTCTTTTACCGGTTAAACTGCGCCGAATATAAATCAGTTGACATAAACGATATTATGCTCGTCCGAACACGGAGCGCCGAGCTTCTGCTTGCCTGCGCTGTTGAGTCCGAGCAATCCGCTTGTGCCGAAAAATTCGGTTTCAACAATATTCACCTTGTTCAAATTTTTGAGCTGAGTCGCCTTTGTGCCGGTGACATTGCCGATACCCTTTACATACATATACGAGCAGTTGCCGCCGTTTATTACGACAGCGTTTTTCGCTCCGTATTTCAGCAGAATATCTGCCAGCCAGTTCGACGGCATAAATTCGCCGACAGCAAGAATATATTTGTTTTCACTTACCTGTGCAACCACGGTGCGGCTGTGGTAATATGTTTCATTCTGCGGAATTTTCTTTCCGTTTTCGATCAGAATATACTGATATCTTACGGTGTTATATACGCCTGCGGAAACAAGCTGATTCTGATTCTGGACATTCATCGGTCCGAAATCACACTTTCCGTTCTTGTAAAGGCGCATATAGTATGTGCTGTCCTTTCCGCTCGGCTGATAAACAGCTCCGTTTCTGACAGCCATTGCCTTTGCCGCACCTGCCGCTTCACCGTTGACAGCGACAATCGCGCCGACCTTTTTCGCAATGTCCTCCTGCTTACTCTTGGCTGTTCCGAGCACCTGCTGGGTAATTGCATACTTAAAGGTTGTGGGAGCGCAGGTGATTATCGCGATATCGCATATCGGCTGATATGTAACGCTCTTTGACGTCACATCCATAGCGCCGTCCTGGCTCTTTTGGAAATTCTGCGTAATTTTTGAACCGTAAGCAAGCTTGTGGATTTCAACGCTGGCATTTTTAGAGCTGATTTTCCACGCGCGCTGAATGGTTCCCGTATACTTTGTGACGGACGACGGAGAGACCTCCTTGACGTTTGCCGGAGCGAAGCTGATCGGCTTCGTCGTGTAGTCGCCGGGCTTCGCAAGACCGACGCTTATTTTAAGAATTATAAGCGCGTCGGCTGAATTGACCTTGTTGTCGTGGTTCAAGTCGCCCAGCGTGATATCTTTCGCATTCACGGACAGGCCGACCGAATACTTCAAAACAATCAAAGCATCGGTTGAGTTCACTTTACCGTCTCCGTTTACGTCGCCGATGAGATTTGAAGCGTGGGTAACAAACACATTGCAGAAGACAACGGAAAAGATTACGATAAATGAAACCAAAGCCAGTAAACATTTTTTCATAAAGACACCCTCTTCAAAATTTTTATTGCAACAGATCGTCAGATCCGTAACAACCCGCTTAATCGAAGGTCACAAAAACATCCGGAACAGAACTATTTAATTTATTTCAGCAGGTCAAAAACAACCTGCTCCATATCTTCCTTTTTGCAGCAGCCGGTGAATCTCGGCGTTTTGCCCTTGAGGTTTGCAAGCTGCGGCGGACATACCTCGCCCGTTTCGTCATGCAGAGCGTGAACCATCTCGAACTCGTCGAGATCGGCGGTCATTCCGGGGTGAACAGCGTCAAGAACAGCCTTGCTGAACTTGAACGGGTTTGCCGTTGAAGCAATCACCGTCGGTGTGGTGTCGCCGGTTCTCTCCCTGTAATTCTCATAGACGGAAACCGCAACAGCCGTATGAGTATCGCAAAGATATTTGTGCTCCTTGAACTCCTTGACAATGCAAGCCTTTGTTCCGTTGTCGTCACAGCTTCCCGAATCAAACAGCTTGCTGAGCTTTGCAAAAACGTCGTCGCTGACGGTGTACGAGCCCTTTGACGACAGCTCGGACATCCACTCGCCGACAAGCTTATCGTCCATGCCCGAAAGCAGGAAAAGAAGACGCTCAAGATTTGAGGAAATGAGAATATCCATGGACGGAGAAACCGTGGTGTAGAAATCTCTGACACGGTTGTATGTTCCGCTTCTGAGAAAATCCGTCAGAACATTGTTTGCATTGGAGGCGCAAACAAGCTTGTGCATCGGAACGCCCATTTCCTTTGCGTAGTACGCGGCAAGAATGTTGCCGAAGTTGCCCGTCGGAACAACAACGTTTATCTCGTCGCCCGGCTTTATTTCGCCCTTGTTGAGCATTTCGCAGTAAGCCGATACATAGTAAACAATCTGCGGAACAAGTCTGCCCCAGTTGATTGAGTTTGCCGAAGAGAACATCATTCCCTGCTCGGCAAGCTTCGCGGCAACAGCCTTGTCCGTAAATATTTTCTTAACTCCAGTCTGTGCGTCATCGAAGTTGCCCTCAATCGCGCAAACGCCGACATTGGCGCCCTCCTGGGTCGTCATCTGAAGCTTCTGCATCGGGCTTACGCCGTCGTTGGGATAGAATACAAGAATTTTCGTGTTCTTTACGTCCTTGAAGCCCTCAAGCGCCGCCTTGCCCGTGTCGCCCGATGTGGCAACAAGAATAACAATCTGCTTGCCCGGCTCACTTTTCGCCGAAGCAACAGTCAGCAAATGCGGCAGAAGCTGAAGTGCCATATCCTTGAAAGCGCAGGTCGGACCCTTCCACAGCTCAAGTATTTCCGTGCCCTCGCTCAGGGTATGGAGCGGCGCAATTTTATCGCTTGAGAATTTGCCCTCGCCGTAAGCGCCCCTGACGCAGGAGTCGATCTCCTCAGCTGTGAAATCCGTAAGATAAAGGGACAGGATTTCCTTTGCTCTTTCTATATAATCACATTCGGCAAGCCGAACGATATCGTCCATTGTGATGTGCGGTATCTCCTCCGGCACAAACAGTCCGCCCTCGGCAGAAATGCCGTGCGAAATAGCCTGTGAAGAAGTTACCTTTATACTCTTGTCTCTGGTGCTTGTGTAAAACATATTTTCTTCTCCTTTTCGGTGAATCTGACTTTATTGTATCATAAGTAAAAAAACAATTCAATGTTATCTTTTGAAAAGATTTCTCTTTTTGGAAGATTTCTCCTCTGTGGGAACAAAAAATCTGTCAGCGGCTCGGTTGGACACAAGCTCTTTCTTTATAATCTCAAGCCTTGCATCCGCAAAAAAGGCGTTGTGCAGTTTTTCGTCAAGCTCGGTCGTATTTATAATGCCTTTGCCCTCGGAGCCGTATATGTGTTCCGTTTTATCACACATTCGGTTAGCCTCGGTCTCTTTATCCGTCCATTGATGTACGCACGGCTTTTCAAAGAACACTCCGCTCCTGATTTTTTTCACAGGATTGCCGGCATACACCGTGTTCGACTCAATGCGCTTGCCGGAAACCACGGATGCCGCGCCGATAACCGAACCCGAACCCACGGTCGTGCCCTTGAGCAGCATTGCGTTCTGACCGATCCATGTGTGGTCACCGATGAAAACCGATTTTGACGGATTTATTCTTTCTTTGGTCTGCACATCATAGAGCAGGTGCGGATCGGCAACCCTGATGCACACGCCGCGCGAAAAAAGTCCGTCATCGCCGATGATGATATTGCGTCCCTCCGAAGTGATTGCCGTCAGCCGTTCGTTAAAATACGTCATTCTTCCGATATAAACAGCACTTTGGTTATTAAGGCTCAAATCAAGAAAATAATTATGCCAGTTTGAGCTGAGATAAAGCACACTGTTGTCCCCGACAAACTTAATTTTGCTGTCAACAATTTTCACGCCGTCCTCGACATATACTATGTTGTTCTTTCCGTCAAAGCATATTGTACTGTTCCGCAAAAATGATTTTTCAGGATTGACAATTATTTGATTGGAATCGGAAATTTTCGTAAGATCGTTAAAATCATCAATGGTTGTCATTTTCGACTCTCCTTATCATTCACTCGGTGTGAATGCGTTTTCAATATAATTGGTTTTTAAAGGCTTGAATTTATCGTCAAGATACACTTCGCAAACGTCAAAACGCGGCTGCTTACCGCTCGGATATGCCTTCATAAAAAACTTTGCCGTTGCGGCAATCTTCGCCTGTTTGGACAGGTCAACCGCTTCTTTCGCTTCATAGAGGCTGTTCTGTCCCCTCGTTTTCACTTCAACGAAGCATATATATTTTCCCTTTTGTGCAATGATATCTATCTCTCCCAGTCTGGAGTGAAAATTTCCCGTGACAATTTTGTATCCGTTGTCTCTCAGATACCTTGCGGCAAATATTTCGCCCCACACTCCCGACTTATTTATTTTCATAGTATTTCCTCAGAAACGTCATTCGATGTATCTCGGACGCACCGTATTTGTCCAGCATTTCATAGTGCAGCTTGGTGCCATAGCCCTTGTGCTTTGCGAACTGATACTCAGGATACTTCTTGTCCATTTCGAGCATGAACCTGTCCCTCGTCACCTTGGCAAGAATCGACGCCGCGGCAATGGACATTGAGTTCGCGTCACCCTTGACGATGGTTCTTGTCGGGATACCCAAACCGGGGTCGCGGTTACCGTCCACAAGCGCCATATCGGGCCTCACGTTCAGTCCCTGAAACGCGCGGTTCATCGCCAAATATGTTGCCTTGAGAATGTTTATCTCGTCAATTTCCTTTTCATCAGCCGTTGCAATGGAATAGGCAACCGCCGTTTCCTTTATCACGTCAAAAAGCTGTTCGCGCTTCTTTTCCGTCAGCTTTTTTGAATCGTTCACACCGTCAATGATACAGCCGTCGGGAAGAATGACCGCCGCCGCGCATACCGGACCCGCAAGCGGTCCTCTGCCTGCCTCGTCAATTCCGCAAACAACCTTAAATCCGCTCTCCTTTGCCTCTCGCTCATATTTAAGCCAGTCAATCTGAGTTTCGGTTTTCATCGCAGTACTTCCTTTGAAATAAATTATATATGATAGAATCAGACATAGCTCGCTTCACGAAAAATCTATGTCAAGGGAGGAAATTCCATTGTTATCTTTCCGAGTTTTCCGCCCCTGTATTCATCGAGAAGCATTACCGAGGCGCGTTCGGTGTTCACCTCTCCGCCGCTGATAAGCATTCCTCTTTTTCTGCCTATCATTTCAAGAATCTCCCACGATTGAAGCTTCTCGAAATCCGTCAGCTTGTATCTTTCGGCAAGCCGTTCGGGATAGCCCTCACGCAGAACATCTATCAATCGCACAGCCATTGTTTCAGCGTCAAGTACCGCGTCCTTGACCGAACCGATAAAGGCAAGTCGGTCGCCGACAACGGGATCATCGAACTTCGGCCAGAGCACACCGGGTGTATCGAGAAGTTCAATTCCGTTGCCGATAAAGAACCATTGATTGCTCGTCGTAACTCCGGGTCTGTCAGCAACCTTGGCTCGGACTCTGCCCGCCATTTTGTTTATAAAAGACGACTTTCCGGTGTTAGGTATTCCGATAACCATAACTCTCAGCGCTTTGCCGACCATACCTTTGTCGTTATTCTGCTGAATTTTATCGGCGAGCACTTTCCGCACAAGCTGTGTGTATCCGTTCAAGCCCTTTCCCGAACGGCAGTCCACAGCCATAGCTTCCGCGCCTGTGGAACGAAAATACTTTACCCATTCTGCGGTTATCTTTTCATCCGCCATATCGCACTTGTTAAGCAAGATTATACGCGGCTTTCCTGCCGTTATCTCTCCGATCTCCGGATTCCTGCTTGAAAGAGGGATTCTGGCATCCAGTATCTCCGTCACACAGTCCACACGCGAAAGACTTTCCTTGATAAGTCTCCTCGTTTTTGCCATGTGTCCCGGAAACCATTGAACCGTTTGTTTCTGAAAATCGCTCATCAAATACCCTCCTTTGAAAAAAGGCCGAACCAAAGGATTCGACCCAAAATCACTTCATTATTTTGCATATCGGAGACAAAATCTTTCCAATCACTCTATTGATTTGCGGCTCTACCCTGTAAACAAGTTTCATATAATTTTTTTCAAGCAAATAAATTCTTGCTAACTCCAAAATCGTACAAACCGCATAAATGCCGACGCATACAGCAACAGAATATAAAATTAAATACGGACTATCCTGCAATTTACTTGCATTTACAAGCCTGTCCCACAAAACAGGTCTGATATATTCATTATCATGAATCAGATATACTCCGAATGAAGCGGCAGCAATAGTATTTATTACCCGACTGTTTTTAACCTTGAAATTTTTGAAAAGCAAAAACGTAAAAATTGCTATCAACATTCCGAACGGAGAACCCAGCTCATATACATAAGGCGCATAAAGTCCTATAAGGCTTACCTTGTCTCCGAGCAAATCCAGAACCACTCTCAGCGCATACGTTAAAGCTCCGAGCCCCGCAATTGCCGCAATATTATGACCTTTCTTGATTGACAGGTCATCTTTGTAAAGCTTAAAGTATCCTCCGATAGTATAATAATAAATCAGCGATACGAGATAATTGCTTTGAAATCCTCTGAATGTGATTATTCCCAAAACCGACCACATCAGCGTCTCAACTATCAAAAGGTTAATATACTGCTTTTGTGATAACGCTCTCAAGCCTTTATTGAGAAACGGCGACAGCAAAAACATAACAAAATATGCGCTTGCATACCACCATTGTTCCGACGAAACAGGAGTCAGCGTTTGTATCAATTCTTTGATGTTAAATGTCGCTGCTCCTGCAATTACCGAAACAAAATATAAAACCAGCGACCATGTTAAAAGCTGAAGCCACAGCTTTATCAGTCGTGTAAATCTGAACCCGCTTGAGTTCACCAAAAAATATCCCGAAATCAGAGTGAAACAAACAACGCTGATTTTTCCGCCCATTTGGATAAACATTAAATATAATGAATTAACCGACGGACTGCTGAAATAAAAATTGCCGTGAATTGAGAAATGATGAAATACTATTGCCAGCATGCTGAATATTCTCAGCAATTCAATATTTGAATTTCTCTGTTTAACATCCATAGCAAAACCCACTCATTCTTTATTCAAACACCGTAAAATTCGGAAAAAGTCTGCATTTTACAACGCCGAGAATATATCTTTCGTCAACGCAGCCGACCATCGGTGAGCGGCTGTCCGTTGAGTCGTTTCTGTTGTCACCCATGAGAAAAACCTTGCCCTCCGGAACGATCATCGGGAAAGTGTTTCCCTCCATGGTGTGTGTCGGTTCGGCGATATAGGGCTCGTCAAGCGCAACGCCGTCAACATAAACGATGCCCTTGTTAAAGTCAATATCAACCGTCTGTCCGCCCTTGGCAATGACGCGCTTAACGATAGGCTCGTTAAACTCGTTGGGCTGGGTGCTGATCACAATATCGCCCGCCTTAATGTCTCGGTTTATTACCGACACAATCAGCCAGTCGTTGTGGTTCAGCGTCGGAACCATGGAACGACCGTCCACGCCGACAAACCGAACAAAGAACGTAAACATTACTGCAATAATTACGAGCGCGGTAACAAAAACCGAAATCGTGTCATAAAGAAACGAGCTCTTCTTCTCTTTCGGTTCCTGCTCTTCGTCCTTTACGGTGCTCATATTCGTTTCATCCATCAAGCTTCATTCCCTTCACCGCACAGCAAGTGCATCTTACTGCTCGCTCTGCTGAAAGTTATCATAAATATTCATACTGCCGAAAGGAAGCACGCGGAACATAGCTCTTCCGAGTATATATCTCGTATCAATAAATCCGATATCCGTGCTTCGGCTGTCCGTTGAGTGCATTCGGTTGTCACCCATAACGAAGACCTTGCCCTCCGGAACAATCAGCGGAAATGTCACGTCTGCCGAGCGCTTGGTAAGCTCCGCGATATACGGTTCATCCAGCTCCTGCCCGTCAACAAAGACCTGACCGGAGACAAAATTGATGTCAACCGTCTGCCCCTCTGTCGCAATGATTCTCTTGACTATGGGTTCGTTAAACACATTTGGCTGTGTAATAATAACAATATCGCCGTAGTTGTATTCGCTTTTTGGCATGGTGACAAGCCAGTCTCCGTCCTGGAGGGTCGGCACCATGGAAGTTCCGACAACGCTTGCCGGCCTGCAAACAAAAGTAAATACGATAAATATGAGCACAAGCGCGGTAACAACCGAACCGAAGAGGTCATATATCTTGATCCAGCGTGTGCGCTCCTTTTTAGCCTGTTCGGGCGTCATCCCGTTTTTGAGGTATTCGTTCCAGTCTTCCTGAACATTACGTCTGCTTAATAACATTGAATTACCTCCTTATTTAAAACGTTTAGTATAATCAATCGTTTGCTGCTCATTAAAAAAACAAAAGGGCATGGAACCACCGCCATACCCCTCAGCTCGTTTTTGTAATCAAAGATTACATTAGCCGATACTCTGCTTAACCTTAGCAGCCTTACCGACTCTGTCACGCAGATAGTAGAGCTTGCTTCTGCGTACTTTACCTGTTCTGATAAGCTCAATCTTGTCAACATTGGGTGAATGAACAGGGAAAACCCTCTCAACACCAACGCCGTAAGAAACTCGACGAACGGTAAATGTCTGGGAAACTCCGCTGCCCTTGATGGCAATTACGGTACCCTCGAAAGCCTGGAGTCTTTCTCTCTCGCCTTCACGGATCTTAACCCAGATTTTGATAGTGTTACCTACCTTGATTGCCTCAGAAACATCAGCCTTGAGGCTGTCCTGAGCGATAAGCTTAAGTGCGTCCATTACAGACACCTCCCATAAGATTTCAGGCGTTCTTAACGGTTAAACCGACAGAGGACCGTCCGCTTTAATGTTGGGCATTAAACCCCGCCAAACCGACAGACTGCCGCCTTGGTGGTCACAAATGCTCTAATATACTAACATATCAGCCGATTAAATTCAAGTGTTTTTTGATGATTTATGAGAAAAATCACAAATTTTTTCGGTGATAATTTTTTCTTTACAATATATAGTTGCCGATTGAGGCGTGCGCCACAATTGTGTGGTATTGCCTTAAGGATTTCTATACTGATTTTTTTCGGATTCAGCTATTATTCTGCGCTTCATCGGCTATTACAGTCAGATTATCGGAAGCCTTGCAAAGTGTAATTTCGGCGCCGAACTCCGCAACCTTTTCAAACTTAACTCCGTAAGCATCGGTAACTTTCATATACGACGCCAAATCCGATTTTTTTATCAGATAAAGACTCTTGCTGTTGTCGGTATTTTTATAGCTGTCCTTCACGCAAAGATACTTTATCGGCGTGAACGGACTGCCGCTCGCTATATCGTTAAAATACAGCACTTTTATCCTGTCGCCGGAAATAACGGCTATGCCCTCAGGACCGTTACACTCAAAGCCGAAAATCGAATAAAGCGTATCGTATCCGTTCTCCGCCATATATTCTGCCACCTGATAATCCGGGTTGCCGGGAGATTTGTCGCGGTTTATTTCGCGATATACGCCGACACCCTTGAACACGAGAGTAAACGCCGTAAACAGCACAAAAACACAGTAGAACGGAATTTTTATTTTACCCTTCAGTCTTTTGAGAAGCAGGGAAACGCTTGTCGCCAGGAGCGGAAACATCATAATATAGTAAACCGTTCTGACCTTCATGCTTGTGAAAATATCAGCCGCCAAAATTCCGAGACAGCCGAGCGCAAAAAGTACCGTAACCGCAAGGTCTGTTGTTTTTTCGCCCTTGCTTTTTATAAAATCTATCAGCTCTAAAATGAATGCCGCAAAAATAAACGCTATAAAAACTGCGGAAATCGAATGCATGACAACCGATGGAACATTGTTCAGCCAGAAGTTTCTCAGCATATTGTAGACACATTTGTAAGCATTGGTCAAAATCTGTGACAAAACAAGCTCCGGAGATGTGTCGCCGTAAATCGTTGTCTGGCTGTAATCAATAAATTTCACCGCCGCAAGACCGCCGATATTTGCAACAGAAACCACCGCGGTATAAGCCGTCGATTTCGTGAGAGTAAGCTTTTTGTTCCTGACGGAATCGACTATTATCATTAAAGCCTCAACGACAATCAACGGACAAACCATAATCGCCGTCTGTCTGAAGCTTTGCATTCCCGTGCCAAAACTCAGGGCAACGGAAATCGCAAGAATAGGTATGTCAGTCTTTTTAAATTTTTGGTCTCTGATTCTTACATAACAGCCGTAAACAAGAAACGCCGTGATAATATAACAGGCATAGTAGCTTGCCATTGTGAAAAGTATCTGCGCTCCGTGCTGGTTAGCGGCAACGTGTCTTTTAATAAGAATGAGCGATGCCATCACCAAAAAGCCTGCTGTTCGTTCGTTGTAACTGCACAGAGTTTTCAGCATCCAGTCATAAGTCAGAACGATTAAAACGGTCATAGTGCACGACGCAACAGCCATAGCCATTACCGCATTTTTCGTTATTCCGTATATCAGCGCCGCGACAACAGGCGTTGCGACAACATAAGTTTGGTTGCCGAACGACCATGTCTTCGGAAACAGCGATTTTGCTTTCCACGCCTCTTTGGCATAGTTAATGTCGCTGTATATATCTCCGTCATAAAATTCGGGATCACAGCTCAGATTTATATAAAATATAAGTCCCAAAAATGCCAGAAGCAGCACGGTCAATGTCACCGTTAAAGCTGTGCTTCCCTTGTTTTTTTGATTAAGTCTCGACGTCATTTCAAATTCTCCTGTTGACTTTTTTCAGCCGCAATGCATATATTTTCGGACGCCTTATAAAGTATGTGGTCGCCGAACCGCGCCGCAACCGTTACCTCAACGCCCTTTTTCTTTGCTTCCTGTTCAAACTGCTGTGAGCTTTTCTCAAGAGTAAAATAAAGACTCTTTTCGGGATCTGCAGTCTTGTAATGATCATTAACGGTCAAATACTTTATCGGGACAAATATCGGATCGTAGTTACCCTCACCGAAAAATACCGCAGATATCTTTCCGTCCGATATGATTGCAATTCTTTCTCCGCCCTCACGTCTGCCGCTGAGGCCGAAAACGGAATACACCGTATCGTACCCGTTGTCAAGCATATACTGCGCCGCCTGCCTGTCCGGGTTGTCCGCACTTTTTCCGAGCGTTATTTCTTTTTCCGCCGAAGAAAAATTCAGCACCGTAACGGCGGCAAATATAACGGCAACAACCGAAAAAATAATCTTGCCTTTTTTCTTTCCGAGCCTCTTTGCCGTGAGAGAAACGCACACGGCAAGAAGAGGAAACATGGTGAAATAGTATACGGGTCGTGTCGTCAGCGTTGTCAAAGAACCGGCAAGTGAAACAAGTATACTTCCGAGCGCAAACAACAACGGCAAGGCAAACACCTCATTGTTCTTGTCCTTGGATTTTATCAGTTCAACAAATCCGATAATCAAGCCTGCCGCAACAAACAAAGCGCAAATTCCAAATGCAATATGCGACACCGTCTGAGACGAATTTTTCAGCAAAAAATTATTTTCCATAAAGCCTATGCATTTCAAAAATCTTCCGCCGATTTCCTTAATACTGCGTATTATTTCTGTTTTTTCAAGCACGGTTTTCTGATTGAATTTTATAAATTTTATCGCAACGATTCCGCCGATATTTGCAAGCGAAACCAAAGCCGTAAACAGCGTTGTGCCTCCGACGGAAAACCTCTTGTTTTTCGCGGAATAAACAATTATCAAAAAGATTTCACAGGCAACCAGCGGCAAAACCATAACCGCGGTCTGCCGCAGGCTCTGCATTCCGGTTGCAAAACTTAGCGCGGCTGCCACCACACACATCGGAATATATTTTTTGCTTTTGTCCGTGCTTCTCAGCCTGATATAACAGCCGTAAACAATGAATGCCGTAATCAAATAGCAGGAGTAGTAGCTTGCCATCGTGAAAAAAATCTGTGCGCCGTTCTGATCCTGAGCAATGTGACCCTTTGCAAAAACTATCGCCGCCATTGCGAGAAAGCCCGTAACTCTTTGATTATACGAATACTGCGGCTTCATCATCCAATCATAGGAAAGAAAAACCAAAACTGTCATAACACAGGACGCTATTCCCATCGCAGTAATCGCATTGCCGGTAACCGAGCAAAGAAGCGCCGCAACCACGGGAGTGGCAATGACATAAACCTGATTCCCGAACACCCAGTTTGCAGGAAACAGCGATTTCGCCTTCCATGCCTCTCTCGCATAGTTTATATCGCAGTAAATATCGCCGTCATAGTAGTCGGGATTGAAGCTCAGATTCACATAAAATATCAACGCAAAAAATGCAAGCAGCAGCACGGTTAATATGACGGTGAATACAATATCGGATTTGTTTTTTCCTTTCAGTTTCATTTTATTTTCCTCAATTCAAACAACCTCAAAATTATTTGAAAACTTCATTATTCTTTGTAATCAGTTTTCTTCGGACAACATACATCATTTCATGCTCACTTCCGATTTGCTTTTCAAGTGTTTCCACAAGCAAGGTCGGATTGAGATTATTCGTGCTTCCTGCCGCAAGCACACATTGAATGTTTACAATGTTATCTGCCGACGATATTTTCATATCATAAATATAGTCTATCAGATTTATCTGCTTCATCACCTTTCGGTGACCCTTTTTGCCGCGCTTTTCCGCGATCAGCTCTTCGCCTTCGGAAAGGTTCTTCGCTTTTTCCGCAAAGTCTTTCGCCGCGTCGGAATCTTTGAAGACAAGCTTAACGAAATACAAAGCTTTTTCAATCTCTTTTGCATCATGTACGGGCTCGGCAACGGAGAGAATTTTTATACCCTCAGGAAGTGCCGCATTCAGTCTGTCCATAATTTCGCTGTCGGTAATGTCACCCTCAATTCGGATGTCCATGTACTCGCAGTCGCTCGACTGACCGAGAGAAAGCGGCAGAGCAAAAGTCAGGTAAGGATGCGGATTGAAGCCCTCCGTGTACCACATCGGAAGCTTTGCGCGCCTGACCGCACGGGTCATCATCCTGTTTATATCAAGGTGGGAAATGTATATTGCCCTGCCCGTTTTTGAAAAATTAAGCCTCACTGCGCGCATCGCACTTACCTCCGTTGAGTCGGTTTGCTCCGCAGCCTGCACACTTTATTCTGCAATGCGGAGTTGTGACGCTCTCATGCGCCTTTCTGTTTTCGTTCATCAAAAACTTTTTGCTTATACCGTAATCGAGGTGGTCCCATGGAAGTATCTCGTCAAAGCTTCGGCGGCGGTTCGCATAAAAGCTCGGATCAAGACCCGCTTCTTCAAAGGCTTCCATCCATTTGCCGAAATCAAAGTGATCGTCCCAACTGTCAAATTTACAGCCCTTTTTCCATGCAAGCTCCAGAACCTTTGAGAGCCGGCGGTCGCCTCTCGCAAACACGCCCTCAAGGAAGCTTGTCGGGGTCAGGTGGGTTGAAATCCTGATTTTCTTTGTCGTAACACTCTCGTAAAGGTGCTTTTGCTTTTCTTCAAGCTGCTCCATTGTGTCCTGCGGCTCCCATTGGAACGGAGTAAACGGCTTCGGTACAAACGACGAGGCGCTTATGCTTACCTGTACGCCCTTACCCTTGGGTCTGTCGGGATTGCGGTAAAACTCATCGACAACCTGCTGTCCGAGCTGTGCAATACCTGCCACATCGTCAAGAGTTTCGGTCGGCAAGCCTATCATAAAATAAAGCTTGACCGCTGTCCAGCCGCCTGAAAAAGCCATATTCACGGTTTTCATTACATCGTCATAAGTTACATTTTTATTGATTGCGTCACGCAGACGCTGAGTTCCTGCTTCGGGAGCAAATGTCAAACTGCTTCGGCGAACCTCGGTCAGCTTTTCCATAAGCTCGTCGGAAAAATTGTCGACTCTGAGCGACGGAAGCGCAACATTTATATTCTCCTCCGTCGTCCATTTAAGCATTGAAGTCAAAAGCGGCTGAAGCCCCGTATAATCGCTTGTGCTCAGCGAGCAGAGGGAAATTTCATCGTAGCCCGTGCTCTCGCAAAGAGTTCTGCATTGCTCCTCCACGACTTCGGGAGACTTCTCTCTTATCGGTCTGTACAAAAATCCTGCCTGACAGAAACGGCAGCCTCTTATACAGCCGCGGAAAATCTCAGCCGTCACTCTGTCGTGGACGACCTCTATCGACGGGACGACAAAGCTTTCGGGATAGTACACCTTGTCCATATCCTCTACAATCGCCTTGACCGCCTTTTGGGGAGCGGTCTCCTTATTGGTCACGCTTTTGATCGTGCCGTCATCATTATACTCAACGTCATAAAACGCGGGAACATAAAAGCCCTTGAGCTGTGCGACCTCACGCAAAAGCTCGATTTTCGGAGAACCAAGCTTTTTATGCTTTCTTATAAGGTCAACAAGCTGAACCGTAGTCTCTTCGCCGTCACCGAGCATAAAAATATCAATGAAATCGGCAATCGGTTCACCGTTGCAGGCACAGGGACCTCCTGCGACAACAAGCGGAGCAAGCTCCGTTCGATCCTTTGAACAAAGCGGAATACCTGCCAAATCAAGCATATTGAGAATATTGGAATAGCTCAGCTCATACTGAAGTGTAAAGCCGAGCATATCAAACTCGTTAAGCGGATCTCCGCTTTCAAGCGCCCAGAGCTTTATTCCGTTCTCCCTCATCTGCTCTTCCATATCAACATCGGGCGCAAACACACGCTCGCACCACGCATAATCAAGCCTGTTGACAACGGAATAAAGAATTTTCATTCCGAGATGTGACATTCCTATTTCATAAGTGTCTGGAAAGCAAAACGCATACCTGACGTCAATTTTGTCCTTATCCTTTATAACGCTGTTCAGCTCACCGCCGACATAACGTCCCGGCTTCTGAACCTTTTGCAAAATTTTTTCGATTTTTGTTGAAAGCATAGAACTATACCTCTGAGTTCATAGTATATCAATTTATTTTACTATGAACCGACGTTTTTTTCAAGAGAAATAATATATAATTAGAGCCGAATGTATAACAAACAAATCAATTAAAACTCTATTCACAGGAAATTCACAATTTTTTGTTAAGATAAATTTACCAAAACTAAGGAGTGGTATAAAGATGGCCAAAACCTTGCCGAAGCCGATTGACGGAACCTTGCGTAAGTTTTCGCTGCGCGTTCCTGAGGTCATTCGCGAGTGCAGCGGAATAGTTATTTTTGGAAAAAGAATAAAGTCACTTGTCTTTTCAACAGACGTTGCCATAATAAGAAATGTTAATGCCGACGCAGTAATAGCCGTGTATCCTTTCACACCTCAGCCGATTATCACGCAGGCAATTCTGTCCGCGTCGGACATTCCCGTTTTTGTCGGAGTAGGCGGAGGTCTTACAAGCGGAAAACGAGTCCTCAGCCTCTCAACCTTTGCCGAGATGCAGGGCGCAACGGGAGTTGTTCTCAACGCCCCTGTTTCAAACGAAATCGTACACGATGTAAGCGAAAACATAGATATTCCGACCGTTATGACCGTTGTGCGCGACGATGATGATATTCAGGCGCGAATAGACGCAGGCGCAGCAATACTCAATGTTTCCGCCGCTTCGCGAACTCCCGAAATCGTTGCAAAAATTCGCAAGGATTTTCACGATATTCCCATTATCGCAACCGGAGGACCAACCGAGGATTCAATCAAAAAGACCATTGAAGCCGGAGCGAATGCCATAACCTGGACACCGCCGTCAAACGGCGATATATTCCGCGACGTTATGGACGCATACCGCAACGGTCAACCACATCCGTAAGGAGGAATCCAGATGACCCTTTCCGAAGCAATGACTGCGCGGCACTCAGTCCGCAGCTTCACGGACAAAAAAATTGACGGCAAAACCGCCGTCGATCTGCAAAGCTATATAAAAGAATGTAACCGTCAAAGCGGCTTCAGTTTTCAGCTTTTTCTTGATGAGCCCGACGCCTTTTCCGGAAGACTTGCCCACTACGGCAGCTTTTCCGACTGTAAAAACTATATTGCCGTTGTCGGTCCGAAAAATGCCGACGAAAAGTGCGGATACTACGGGGAAAAGCTTGTGCTAAAAGCGCAGCAGTTAGGGCTCAATTCCTGCTGGGTCGCAATGAGTTACAGCAAGTCAAAGGTTCGCTGTTCAATCAAAAAGGGCGAAAAACTTTATGTTGTAATCGCTCTCGGTTACGGCAAAAATCAAGGAAAGGCGCACAAGTCAAAAAGTATGTCTGAACTTTGCAGGACTGACGGAGAAATGCCTGACTGGTTCAGAAACGGAATGACAGCCGCAATGCTTGCACCCACCGCCGTAAACCAGCAAAAATTTCTTATGACTCTCGACAACGACACGGTTCACGCAAAAGCCTTGCGCGGATTTTATTCAAAAATCGACCTTGGAATAGTCAAGTATCATTTTGAAATCGGCGCAGGCGATGCGGATTTCAAATGGGCATAAATATCTCAGAAGCAAGTAACCGCTGATTAAATCATTGCTGATTCAATCGGCGGTTACTTATTTTATACATTTTCTATTTTCGGCATTTCTGTCATACGAAGATTTGTGCATCCGTAAGGAATGAGAGTCATTTCAACGGGTTCGGATACAGCCGCTTTCGACACGGGGATCTCTTCACATCTGCCGTCCGACATTTTCCAATCAACCTCAGCCATTTTTGCAGTCAGCCTAATCGGTGCACCGTCAGGTGAAAAAGGCGTTTTGCCGACCTCGCGGAAATTAACCGTGAAATCGTCCGTACAGAATCCGTAATTCCAGTCCGTTGTCGGGAAAATTTCATAGTCGCAGTACGGGAATTTTCTTTCAACTCCGTCACGCGTGTACTCCCTCTTTTCCCATCGCTCGCCTATCGGGAGCGAGAAAACAAGATTGCCGCGTTCCGCACAGAAGAGTCCGCTCGGACGCTCTGTCAGTTCAACATCAAAGCTGAAGCGAACATCAATTTCGATCTCGCCGAAAAAGTCTCGGCTGACTTTCACAAAGCCTTTGCCTGCATTCTTTCCGTCAATCGTTGCATTGACCGCTTTTTCGGGAATCCTGACAAGCAATTCACGCTCGTCGTGCGAGTCCGATTTCACTTTAATTTTATATCCGTCCTCAAACGGGTAGCCTGTAACTATTTCAACTGAAAACTTTGCGCCGCCGATTACCGTTTCAACCTTGCTCGGCGCAACGGCACATATCGCAATGCCGTTTTCCGTTTTCATCATTGTGCTCATGGCAAACTTCGGGAAAGCCTGATTGAAGTTTGCGGTACAGCAGCCGAAATTCGGTTCCAATCCGAACAGATGTGATTCCTCGCTGTTCGTGTTGAACGGCTGCTTGCCGTCAGGGAAGCGCACGCATTGCACCTGGTTTGTCATCTGGTCATACTGGTGCGTCCACATATCTGGGCTGACCGTCGCAGGGAAAGCATTGAATGTCGTTTTTTCAAGCCTTTCCGACCAGTAACTGTCGCCCGTCAGCGCAACGAGCCATTCGTAGGAATACATCGCTTCGGCAACCGAACAGCACTCAGTGCCGTGAACGGGACTTGTACCGCTGAGACATTCGTCGCCCGTAAAATGACCGCACGCCATTCCGTGATCGCGCAGGAGAATCTCCATGGCTTCCTTGGCAAATTCATTTGCGTCTCCGCCGCGAAATTCCGTCATCAGCGCTTCGCCTTTGAGCATCATTGCAATGTTGACGACATGGTTGAGGTAGCTCCAGTTTTCGCGTCTTTCGGCATAGCGCCACGATTTAAACATTTTTTTGTAGTCAATGCCCTGTATGTAGAGCTTGTCGACAAGGTCAAGCTGCCAGTCCTCGGCTTTTCGCTCGCGAAGCCACAGAATCGGAATCAGGCACTCAAACCAGCGCGCCGAACCCCAGTCAAAAAGTGTTCTGCCGTTAATATGTGAGCTGAGATTTTGCAGCGCGCGGCTGACTGCGTTTTCAATGCGCTCGTCGCCGGAGCAATCCGCATACACAACGAGAGCCTTGCAAATTATAAAGCAAGCCCAGATATCATAATTGGTGCGCTGTTCCTTATCGCACGGACAAATCCAGCCGTCCTCACATTGGCGCTCAAGAATCGCGTCAATATACTTCTTTGTGCGAGCCTGCATATCCTTGTTTTCAAGAAGATAGGCAAGCGGAACAAAGCCGTCGAGCCAATAAGGAACTCGCTCCCAGCCCTCGTCGCTGCCGCCTATCCAGCTCGAATTTTTAATGCTGTTCCACATCTTGTCAAGGTTTCCGGAAAGTCCGTTCGCCTGAATCTCAAGCTGATTTTTAAGCCAGCCAGTCGGTTTTATTTCATTGGTCGTAAATTGTCTGAAAATCATAATTTCTCCTGTCAGCCGTTAGCTTATTCCGAGTTTCTTTGCCATTTCCGCCGTCTGGAGTTCGAGCAGTTTGGAAACGCCCTCCTCCTGCATCGTGATACCGTAAAGGACGTCGGCCTCCTCCATCGTACCGCGGCGGTGAGTGATAAGAATGAACTGTGTATTCACGGTCATTCTGCGGACATAGCGCGCATAACGCGCAACATTGACGTCGTCCAGCGCCGCTTCGACCTCGTCAAAAATACAGAACGGAGACGGTGCCACCTTGAGAATCGCAAACAGAAGCGCGATTGCGGCAAGTCCCTTTTCACCGCCCGAAAGCAGGTCTATATTCTGAACATTTTTGCCCGGCGGCTGAACCTTGATTTCAATGTTACATTCAAGCACGTCGTTCGGATTTTCAAGCAGAAGCTCCGCCTTGCCGCCACCGAAGAGCTCGACAAACGTTTCGCCGAAATAGTTATTGATTCGGACGAACTGAGCCTTGAACTGCTCTGCCATTTTACCCGTCAGCTCTGTAATGAGCTTGTTCAGCTCCTCGCGTGAGCGTTCAATATCGTCAAGCTGAGCCTTCATAAACTCATAGCGTTCCGAAACTTCCTTGTACTCTTCGATCGCACCGACATTGACGTTGCCGAGCGCACGGATTTTACCCTTTATCTCCTGCAAGCTTCTGTGCGCCTGCTGATAATCCTCAATAACAATATTCAGCTCCTCAGCCTCTGTTTTCGTGAGCTGATACTCGTCAAAGAGCTTGTTCACGGCGTTTTCAAGCTGCTGTTCCATCTGAGCCTTGCGCTCCTCCAAACGGGCAAGCTCGCCGCTGATTTTTTCACGTTCGGCGGATTTTGCACGTTCCTCTGAACGAAGCTGTGCGCTTTTTGCGTCGCATTGCGTTCTTTCGCTGACAAGCGTTTCAATGTCGCTCTTCGCGCTTGCGCCGAGCTCATGAAGCTCCTTTGCCTGCTTTGCGAGCTCCTGAATTTTAATTTCAATTTCTTTGTTTGCGCTTTCGATAACGGCGATTTCATCATTGAGGTCATCAAGTCTGCCCTCGTGGCTCGCCATACGGCGGTTAAGCAGGTCAACCGCTTCGCGCTTTGCTTCAATGTCCTTTTCGAGAGCCAGTATATCCAGATTGATTTTCGCCTCAATCTGTGCAAGCTCCTCTTTTTTCTCCTCGGACTTCTCTCTGCTGTGGGTTATAACATCAAGGTCAGCCTGAACGCCGCCCATTTCCTTGTTGATCTCGTCAATTTCCTTTTGAGCCGCCGCTTTCATCGCTTCAAGGTCGCTGATTCTGAGCGAAGCCGACTTTTTCTCTCTGCGGAGCTCCTCAAGCGCGGCGTTTGCGGTATCAAGCTTTCCGTCGATAAGAGCAAGCTCGCTTTCCTTGCGGATAACGTCCTCCTGAGTCCGTTTGAGATCAGCCTGCGAAGCATCAAGATCCGCCTTGACAGCGGAAAGCTCAACGCTCAAAGTCTTGTACTCGCCGTTGTCCCGTTCCTGCTCGGCGGTGAGCTTTGCAACCTGCTCACGCAGCTTATCCATCTCGTTGCCTCGGCTGAGAATGCCTGCATTGTGCCCCCTTGAACCGCCTGTCATTGAGCCGCCTGCATTGACGACCTGACCGTCGAGAGTAACTATTTTAAATCTGTATGAATATTTCTTCGCAATAACTATTGCGCTGTCAAGATCCTCCGCGACCGCTGTCCTGCCCAAAAGTGAGCGTATAATTTCGCCGTACTTTCCGTCGTAGTCCAACAGCTTGTCCGCCATATCGACAAAGCCGTAGCAGTCATCAAGACCCTTTTCGGTAAACGGCTTTGACTTTACCGACGTAAGCGGCAGGAACGTTGCACGTCCGCCCTTCTTCTCCTTGAGGAAATTTATCGCGCGCTTTGCGTCGTTCTCGCTGTCCGTTACAATGTTCTGTATTGCCGCACCGAGCGCGGTTTCAACGGCAACGGCATAGCGATCCTCAACGCTGATAAGCTGTGAAAGAGGACCGTGTATTCCTCTGAGTGCGCCGCCCTTGGCCTCGCGGACAACTGCCTTAACCGCTCCGGAGTAGCCCTCCATGTTCTTTTCCATGTCGTCGAGCATTCTGATCTTGTCCTTCTTTTGCAGAATGTCAAGACCCCTTGCATCTATCTCCGACTTGAGCTTCTCCGCCTTTTCGGTGCGCGACTGAACGCGGAGACTGTAACCGGAAACAGCGTTCATAATTTCGGTGGCTGTGTCGTTGAGCTTGTCAAGCTGTGCCTGACAGACGTTGTGCTTTTCTTCCAGCTCGGTGATATATCCGTTCCTTGTCGAAAGTACGCCGTCTATGTTGCTTACTCTTCCGCGGATTTCCTCAATCGAGGAATTTGCGGTGGTTTCCTCTATTCTCTTCTCGCTGACCTTTTCGGTGAGCGAGGTTATCTTCTGCGAAAGCTCGGCAATGCGGTCGGAGAACTCTCCCGTCTCGCTCCTCGCGTCGGCAATGCCTGCGGCGGCAACGTCAAGCTCTTTTTTCTTCGCCTCTATCTCGGCAAGCAGCTCGCTGATCTCCGCCTGAGCCTGTTCAACCTCCTGTTTGAGGGTGTTTTCGCTGTCGGAAGCGTCAGTCATATCGCGCCTGATACGTTCAATCGTCTGCTCGTTATGAAGAATCGTATTCTTCTCAACGGATATCTGACCCTCAAGTTGAACCGCCTTTTCCTCATAGCTTGTGGAGTTGTTCCTGATATTGTCGATTTTAATTGTTATTTCCTGACTTCTGGCGATAATTTCCTCAGTCTGCGCCTCAATCTGTGAAAGAGCCGCTTCCGTCGAGTCGTACTGACCCTGAGCGATTGCCAGCTTGTCCTCCTGGTCTCTCAGCTTGACCTTTGAGGTGTCGATGGTGTGAAGCCAAAGTCCGATTTCAAGCTCCCTCTTGTCCTTGGCAAGAACAAGGAATTTCTGCGCCTTTTCGCTCTGCGTTTTGAGCGGACCGACACGGCTTTCAAGCTCGGAGAGGATATCTCTCAGACGAACAAGGTTTTCTTCCGCCTGGTCAAGCTTTCTGTTGGCATCGTTTCGGCGGTACCTGTAATGGGAAATGCCTGCCGCCTCTTCGAGCATATCGCGTCGCTGACCCGATTTTGATGAAATAAGGTCGGCGATTCTGCCCTGACTGACAAGAGAGTAACCGTCACGGCCGAGACCCGTATCCATAAAAAGTTCATGTATGTCGCGCAGTCTGACTACCTGACCGTTGAGCATATATTCACTCTCACCCGAACGGTAGTAACGGCGCGTTACGGACACCTCGTCCTTATCGTTGTTGAGCGTTCTGTCCGTGTTGTCCAGGCGCAGAGTAACCTCGGCAAAGCCCAAAGGCTTTCTGACCTTTGTGCCGCCGAAAATGACGTCTTCCATTTTTGAGCCGCGCAGGTTTTTCGTCGATTGCTCGCCGAGAACCCATCTGACGGCGTCGGCAATGTTACTTTTGCCTGAACCGTTGGGGCCGACAACGGCGGTCATTCCGTGATTGAAATTGAACACCGTTTTGTCGGGGAAGGACTTGAAGCCCTGCATTTCGAGCGCTTTTAATCTCATAATTCTTCGTTCCTTAATATGTAAACTTTGTACTTTTTAATTTTACTGTCGCCTTTTACCTTGGCGTTGTAGCCCAGCTCGCTGAGCTTTTGTATGTTTATTTTCTTCTGTCCCGTCATTTTGGAAACAGCGTCCGGCGAAACAAAAACCGTAATATCGCCCTGCTGTATTCCGTTCCGTTCTATGAACTCAACCGCGCGTTTGAAATAAATTTCTCCCTCGCAAAGCTCCTTGAACGCAGGGTGATAGGCTCCCGCAACGTAGTCCTTTTCCACTCCGCCGCCCGAATGAAGCCCCGTCCTGATAACGGTTATCCTCGCTTCGTCAAACATCAGAAGAAGCTCCGCGCAAAGCTTTGCCGCCGAATCAACTGTCTGCGGCACATACTCTCCGCTCTCGCAGAGCTCGGCAAGTTCCGTGTTTCTTATCACCACGGTAGGATAAATTCTCACCGTCTGCGGCTGCAAATCTATTATCTTTCTCGCCGTGTCGATGCTGTCCTCATCGGTTGAACCGTAAAGTCCCGTCATCATCTGAAGTCCGAGTTCAAAGCCGTAGCTTTTCAGCATTTCGGACGCTCTGACAACGTCGGCGGCGGTGTGTCCGCGCCGGTTGAGCCGCAGAACCTCGTCGTTCATGCTCTGAGCTCCGAGCTCGACCGCCGTAACACCGTAGCTTTTCAGTATGCGGCAAATCTCATCGTCTATCGCGTCGGGACGCGTGGAGCACCTTATCCCCTTGAAGCTGCCGTCCTTAACATACCTGTAAGCCGCGTCCAGCAGCTTTGTCATCACCGTTCTGTCAATCGCGGTGAAGCTTCCGCCGAAGAATGCGATTTCTCCGCCGCGGCTGTCGGGATTTTTCATTGCAACCCTGACCGCTTCATCAACGTCGGCAGGCGTTACCTGCCTGCTCTGACCCGATATTGCGCGCTGATTGCAAAACGTGCATTGGTGAGGGCAGCCGCTGTGCGGGACAAAGAGTCCGACATTTATGTGTCTCACAGTCCCATAAGCTCCAAGGCTTCCCTTGCAGCCTCCTGCTCGGCGCGTTTTTTGCTTTTGCCGACGCCCCTGCCGATTACGTTTGAATTGAGATGAACCTCAACCTCAAATCTCTTGTCGTGGTCGGGTCCGCTCTCGCCTGCCAGAACATACTCGACGACCTCGCCGGGATTGCGCTGAACAACCTCCTGGAGCATCGTTTTGTAATCCTTGACCGAGCGGTGCTTTCTTATCGCTTCGTCGATATATTTGAGAACAAACTTTTTCGCCTCTTCCATGCCGCCGTCAAGGTAGATCGCGGCGATCACGGCTTCAAAGGCGTCCGCCTGAATCGACGGTCTTTCTCTGCCGCCCGTGACGACTTCGCCCTTGCCGAGCATAAGGTATTTGCCGAGCTGAATTTCACGGGCAAAGGAGGCAAGCGATTTTTCGCACACCATCGCCGCGCGCAGCTTCGTCAAATCTCCCTCAGGGAAATCCGTGTAGTTCTTGAAAAAGTTTTCCGCGGTTATAAATCCGAGAACCGAATCGCCGAGGAACTCAAGACGTTCGTTGGAGCCCTTGCAGGTGTTGTGATTCTCGTTGACATAGGACGAATGTGAAAGTGCGCGAAGCAAAAGTGTCTCGTCCTTAAAAGTATAGCCTATCTTCTGTTGAAGCTCTTTAATATCAGGTTTCATATTCACCAAACCTTTCGTTGAAAAAATCGAGACTTCTCTTTGCGAGCGCTTCGTATCTCAATTTTTTATCTCTTATCTTTTCATCGAGCGGCGGCAGGATTCCGAAATTTGCGCCCATCGGCTGGAAATCCGTCACGCTCTCGTTGCTTATATATTTTGAAAGTGCACCCATCATCGTGAAATCGGGCAAATCAAGAGGAGCCTTGCCCTCAAGCCTGTTTGCCATATTGATTCCGGCAAGTATGCCCGACGACGCGGACTCCATGTAGCCCTCAACGCCTGTTATCTGACCTGCAAAATAAAGATTTTCACGTCCTTTGAACGAGAAATCTTTGTTCAAATGGCGCGGCGAATCAATAAAGGTGTTGCGGTGCATAACTCCGTAGCGCACAAACTCTGCGTTCTTCAGCGCAGGAATCATCGAAAAAACTCTCTTCTGCTCGCCGAATTTGAGATTTGTCTGGAATCCGACAAGGTTGTACATTGTTCCGCTCGCGTCCTCGCGGCGAAGCTGAAGCACAGCCCACGGGCGGTGTCCCGTTCTCGGATCTCTCAGTCCGACAGGTTTCAGCGGACCGAAACGCATTGTGTCGGCACCTCTCGACGCCATAACCTCAATCGGCATACAGCCCTCGTAAACGCCCTTTTTCTTATCGAACGAATGAAGCTCCGCCGACTCTGCGCTGACAAGCTCGTTATAGAAGCTTTCGTATTCCTCTTTGTTCATCGGGCAGTTGAGGTAATCGTCCTCGCCGCCGCGGTCGTATCGCGACTGGGTAAAGGCGCAGGACTTGTCAATGCTCTCGTCCGTAACTATCGGCGCCGCCGCATCATAAAAGCTCAGCGAACCGCCGCAAAGCTCCTTTATCTTTTCTGCCAGACCGTCGGAAGCAAGAGGACCTGCGGCAATTATAACGTTGCCGTCGGGGATCTCTGTCACTTCGCGGCACTCGACGGTTATGAGCGGATGCGATTTTATTTTTTCCGTTATCATACGGGAAAATTCATCACGGTCAACCGCAAGCGCTCCGCCTGCCGGAACGCTGCACTTTTTCGCACACTCAACGCAAATTGAACCGAGACGCTCCATCTCCGCCTTGAGAAGGCCTGCCGCAGAACCGACGCGCTGTGCCTTGAGCGAATTGGAGCAGACAAGCTCGGCGAGCATATCCGTTTTGTGCGCCGGGGAGTGCTTTTCGGGCTTCATCTCGGCAACAGTTACGGGTATTCCTCTGTTTGCAAGCGCCCACGCCGCCTCGACGCCGGCAAGACCGCCGCCGACAACAAGGACTTTGTTCATTTATTTATCATCCTTTTTTCTGCTTTTTCTTTCCGCCTTGCGCTCATAGCCGCAATTCTCGTCAAGGCAGACAATCAGTCCGCCTCTGCGCTTGAAGAGCGATTTGCCGCACTTGGGGCAGGTCTCGTCCGTCGGCTTATCCCACGTCATAAAATCGCACTCCGGCCAGTTGCCGCAGCCGTAGAACGGGAACCCGCGCTTCGACTTCTTCTCAATTACCTCGCCGCCGCACTTGGGGCACTTTGCGCTCGTCTTGGTAACAAGCGGTTTTGCGTTTTTGCACTCCGGGTAGCCGGGGCAGGCAAGGAATTTGCCGTATCTGCCGACCTTAATGACCATCATTCTGCCGCACTTTTCGCACGGAATGTCGGTCACGTCCTCGTCAAGTCTGATCTTGACGTCTTTCATATCCGCCTTAACCTTTTGGAGGTTCTTGTCGAAGTCGTCATAGAACTCGTGGAGCATGGCAATATAATCTTCCTTGCCCTCGCCGACCTCGTCAAGCTTCGTTTCCATTCCGGCGGTAAATTTCGTGTTCACTATCTTGGAAAACTTTTCTTTGAGAAGCTTGGTTATCGCTTCACCCAGCTCTGTCGGGTAGAGCTGTTTCTGCTGACGCTTCACATATTCGCGCTTAACAATCGTTGTAATTATAGTTGCATAAGTGCTCGGACGTCCGATTCCGTTCTCTTCAAGTGCCTTGATGAGCGACGCTTCCGTGTACCTTGCAGGCGGCTGTGTGAAGTGCTGATTTCCCTTGAGATCCTTGAGCTTGAGCTTATCGCCCGTGTTCAGTTCGGGAAGCTTGCCCTCCGTCTCTGTCTCGTCGTCCGTGCTCTCCTCATAGAGGACGGTAAATCCGTCAAACTTGATGCTGTAACCGGCGGCGGTAAAGCGGCAGTAACCGTCAACGCCCTCCGTCACGGCGTCAATGTCCGCCTTGACCGTGTTCTGAACGCACGTTGCCATGAGGCTGGCAACAAAGCGCTTCCAGATAAGCGTATAAAGCTTATACTGATCCGATGAAAGGCTTGCTCTCACCCTGTCCGGAGTGAGTGCGGGGTTTGTCGGTCTGATAGCCTCGTGACCGTCCTGCGCGTTGCTTCTTGACTTAAAATAACGCGGCTTATCGGGAAGATATTTCTCACCGTAGGTCTGGAGAATAAAGCTGTTCGTCGCGGCTCTTGCCTCCTCGGAAATTCTCAGGGAGTCCGTTCTCATATAGGTTATAAGACCCGTCGTTCCGATGCCTGCGATATCAACGCCCTCGTAAAGCTCCTGGGCGGCTCGCATTGTACGCTGAGCCTGGAAGCCCATACGTCTTGACGCCTCCTGCTGGAGAGTGGAGGTGATAAACGGCGGCGCAGGATTCTTCTTTCTAGTACCCTTTTTGACCGAAGTGACGCTGTATTTGGCGTTCTCAAGTCTTGCAAGGTATGCATCCGCCTGTTCTTTGTTTGTAATCTTTACCTTGCCTGTCTCATCGCCGTAGAAGCTTGCGGAGAAGCTCTTGCGGTTCGGCGCGGTAAACTTGGCGTCGAGCGACCAATACTCTTCGGGAACAAACGCTCTGATCTCGTTCTCGCGGTCAACAACAAGTCTGACGGCAACCGACTGAACACGGCCTGCCGAGAGACCTCTGCGGATCTTCTGAGAAATGAACGGACTGAGCTTGTAACCGACAAGGCGGTCAAGTATTCTTCGCGCCTGCTGTGCGTTGACAAGGTTCATGTCTATTGAGCGCGGCGATTTCATTCCGTTCTCAATACCTGTTTTTGTAATTTCGTTAAAGGTGATTCTGTTGGCTTCGTTCATATCGAGTCCGAGCAATGTTGCAAGGTGCCACGATATCGCCTCTCCCTCGCGGTCGGGGTCGGTTGCGAGATAAACGCCGTCCGATTGGGCGACCATTCCCTTCAGCTCTTTAACAAGCTTTTCCTTGCCCTTTATAACGGCATACTTGGGAGCAAAATCATTCTTAACATCGACGCTCAGCTTTGCCGCCGGGAGGTCACGGACGTGACCCATTGAAGCGGTAACATTATAGCCGTCGCCGAGATATTTTTTTACGGTTTTGACCTTTGTGGGTGACTCCACTATGACAAGTTTCGACATAAATACATCATCCTAAATATATATAAATTATTTTAATCTCTTGTAATTCTTACCGGCAAGCGGTTCAACAACTCCGAGAAGCTCCAGCTCCGTCATTGCGGAAAGGAAATCGACGGTTGAAAGCTTGGCTTTGAGTATAAGCTCCTCCGCCTGCATCGTCTTTTCGGTAAAGACTTCACAGATAAGCCTCGCATTTTCGCTGACTCCCTGCGGAATCGTCATTTTCACATTCTCACTTTCAGGTTCTTTGTTTATAACAGGTTTTCCTGCCGGCGTCATCGTCAGCTCGGTTTCAATCTTTTCGGCATCAATAAGTTCAGGAAATCTTGCGGCGTACTCTTCAAGCACATCCATCGCATTAAACACGGGCTTGGCGCCGTCGCGCAGAAGTCTGTTGGTGCCCATATTCATGCTCGACGTTATATCGCCTGGCACGGCAAAAATGTCGCGTCCCTGCTCCGCCGCATGTTCCGCGGTTCTGAGTGATCCGCTGCGTTCATTCGCTTCAATGACGATCGTTCCGTAGGAAAGACCGGAAATGATCCTGTTTCTGAACGGAAAATTTGATGGAAACGCCGGTGTGTACGGCGGATATTCGGTAATGAGTGCACCGTTTGAAACGATCTCACGCCTGAGCGGTTCGTTTTCCGGCAGATATCTCGCACCGAATCCGCAGCCGAGAACCGCAACCGTTTTCGCTCCGACATCGAGAGCACCTCTGTGAGCCGCGGAGTCAATACCCTCGGCAGCTCCGCTGACAATCATTGCGCCCGAACGGCACAGCGAAGCGGAAAGCGCTCTGGCAATTCTTCTGCCGATATCGCTGCCCTTTCTTGCGCCGACAACCGCGATTGAAATTTTGTTTTTCAAACAGTCTAAATCTCCGCGAACATAAAGCACCAGCGGTAAATTAGGCAGTTTGAAAAGCATAGACGGGTAATTCCCGTCGCCCGGTGTGACGATTTTCACACCGCATCTGTCACAGTCCGACACAATTTTCTCCGCTTTCTCAAGCGGTGTTGCCGTGAGATTATTAAGCTGTCCACGGGTAAATATTCCCGAAATTCTCCATTCATATTCACCGGCAAAGTAAAGCGTCTTTGCGTCGCCGAAATACGAGATGATTTCTTCGGTTTTGACGCTTCTTGAAATGCCGAGCGCACTCTGCGCCCACACCCAGTAAAGCCTGTCGTTCATTTCTTCACCATTTCCCAGATAAGTATTGCCGCCGCAGTCGCGGCATTGAGCGATTCCGCCCTGCCATCCATAGGTATCGTAACCTTTTTCGAGCAGGCATTCATAGTCCTCTCCGTCACTCCGTTGCCTTCGTTGCCGACAACGCAAACAACTCCCGAAGGCATATCGACCTCGTTTATCTTCTCGCTGTCTCTGTCGGGTGTCGAAGCAAGCGTCAGCATACCGACACCGTTCGCCTCCTCAACGGCCTCTGCGGCATCCTCGCGGCTGATTATGTTCAGTCGCAGAGCCGAACCCATTGATGCCCGGAGAGCTTTCGGGTTGTAGATGTCACAGCCTCCGCAGATTATCAGTCCGTCCGCACCGAGAGCCTCCGCCGTTCGGCTTATCGCGCCGAGGTTCGACGGATCCTGGACATTCTCAAGCAAGAGATACTTTCCGTCGGCACGAAGCTTATTCTTTTTCATGCCGTCCTTTGCCATACGGCACAGGCAGAAAATCTCCTGCGTGTTCTGCGTGTCGGAAAGCCTTGACGCAACCTCGGCGGAAATCTCATAGACCTCCTGAGATGCGGAAATTATCCGTTCGCACCTCTGCGGATATTTCTCCGCAGCCCTGCGGCTGAGGAACGTTCTGAATATTTCCGTACCGCTTTCGGCGGCGTCCGAGCACAGACGTGCGCCCTCAAGGAAGAACATTCCGTTCTCGCGCCGCGCCTTGGCGCTGTCGCGAATGCTGACGGCAAGCTTAACCTTTTCGTTGTTCTTTGCAGACAGAATATCCACCCGTTTTCCTCCTTTGCGTCTTTGTTCCGAAGCCCTTATTTGCGGTTTTTCACCGCAAAATTATGCGGCGCACAGGTACCGTAAAAAAGACAAATTCACGCCCCCTTAATAAAAAGGGGCGTGATAATTATTTATTTAAGTGCTGCCTTAGCCTTTTCTGTAAGAGCTGTGAATGCAGCAGGATCGGCAATTGCGATCTCTGAGAGCATCTTTCTGTTGAGCTCAATGCCGGCCTTGTTGAGACCGTTCATAAATGTTGAATAGTTCATTCCGTTGAGCTTGCAGGCTGCGGAAATTCTTGTGATCCACAGACGGCGGAAATCTCTCTTCTTCTGCTTACGTCCGACATAAGCGTACTGACCGGATTTCATAACTGCCTGCTTAGCTGTTTTGAAAAGACTTGACTTTGAGCCGTAGTAGCCCTTAGCCATCTTCATTACTTTATTTCTTCTCTTGCGAGACATGGTAGCGCCTTTAATACGAGCCATGGTAACTTACCTCCAATTTTAAATTTACTTCTTAATTATTTGTACGGAATCAAACGCTTGATCTGCTTAACGTTTGTTGTGTCAGCGACAACTGTCTGACGAAGACCTCTCTTACGCTTTGTTGTCTTCTTGTTAAGAATGTGAGACTTGTTAGCGTGGCCTCTGATCGGCTTACCGTTCTTAGACATCTTAAAGCGCTTCTTTGCACCGCTGTGAGTTTTGATTTTAGGCATGGTTTTTTCCTCCTTATGAATTACTTAGATGATTTGGCTGCAATAAACATCAGCATTGACCGTCCCTCAAGCTTTGCCGGCTTTTCAACCGTGCCGTACTCCTTGACGGCATCCGCAAAATCGCTCATGGTGACAAGACCGTTCTCAGGGTGAGCCATCTCGCGTCCTCTGAAACGGATAGAGACCTTAACACGGTTTCCGCTCTTAAGGAACTTAATCGCCTGATTGGCCTTTGTCTCAAAGTCGTGTGTGTCGATATTGAGCGACAGACGAACCTCTTTGACTTCAATGACCCTTTGATTCTTTTTGGCTTCTTTTTCACGCTTTGCCTGTTCAAAGCGATACTTGCCGTAGTCCATAATCTTACAGACAGGCGGCTTTGCCTGCGGCGCGATCTTTACAAGATCGGTGTTTTTCTCTTCCGCAAGACGCATTGCCTCTGCAATGGGCATAACGCCGAGCTGAGTTCCGTCCGAATCAATTACTCTGACTTCCTTGTCGCGGATCTCTTCATTGATCTGAGTTTCTTTCGTACCGATGTTCAAGCACCTCCAAATGCTCAATAATAAAATCAAAGCACGGATGGGAACGAACCTATCCGTGCGCGCAAATCTACCGGGAAAACCCGAAAATTATTGACCGCACGGACAAAACCGTTAAGGTGGGAACGAACCATTCCACTTTGTTGTGTGAGTATTTTATCACCGCTCAAACGTTTTGTCAATAGTTTTTTTCGTTAAATTGAATAAAAGTGTAAATTTATTATCATTCTGTAAATTTTGCAATACTGATTGAATTTTACTGTGATTCGTGTTATTATTGTTATTATTACATTACAAGTAAGGAGGAATTTCCTTGGCAGATGATAAAGAAAGAGAGCTGCCCGACGAGACCCTGCCGAAAGAGCCCGAAGAGAAATCCGATGGCTGGGACTGGGATGCGGCTGTTCCGCAGACCGACACAAGCAACATCTCGTTTGACGAGCTCCAGACCGCTGAGGTAAAGTTCAGCGAGACCGTGCCCGAAGCGGCGGCGGAACCCGAAGAAAAGGAAGAGGAAAAAGAGGAGGATGCTCCCGAAGAGAAATCCGATGACGACGGGCTTTGCATCGTCTGCGGCAAGCCGAGAGGCAACAGTCCGAGCGACCTTTACTGCAACGCGTGCCGTGCAAAGTTTCTGAGAACAAACTATGGCGTCGGTCACATCATTTTGGCTTTCGTAATGGTCATTGTTGCCGCGCTCGGATATTTCATCTTCACCGCGACAGGCACGGTTTCCGACAAGCTTTTCAAGGCCGAGCAGGCGTACTCCGAAAAGAGATATGACGACGCGCTCAATCTTTGCTCTGAGGTTTCGGACACAATCGACAAGCTCAACAGCGGAGTTAATTCCGTTGTCAAGGGCATCAACGGAAACGCACGCAGTCTTGAATGGTTCAGCGAGGGCTCAAAGGCTACTCACATAGTCCTTGACTGCTACACAAAAACAATGATGCTCAACCCCAACAACTGCGACACTTATATAAAGTCTGTTGAGCAATACTTCACCGAAGATCAGCTCAACGACCCTAAAAATGCCGACATCAAGGAGCTTTACGAGATCGTCAAGGACGTAAATTCCTTTGCCGACACATTTGTTGAAAAGTGGCAGAGCTTCATTACTCAAACCGAGGACGGAAGCTACACCGCCGATTACGACAAAGCCATAAAGTATCTTGATTCCGTTGAGACCAAGAACGATATGCAGAAAAGCTATATCGAATACTTTAAGTTCTGGACGGCTTACTACGCACAAAAAGACGGCAAGACCGCGGTCGGATTTATGAAGAGCGCTTACGATGCCGCCGGTGATTACGGCTATCTTTATCTGTCGGATTACCTTTCGGTTGCTTGGCAGTACGAGGAATATGACACGGTTCTCACCCTCGCGGACAAAGCCGCACAGCTTAACGCAAATGACACATCGGCTTACTACTATGCAATCAAGGTTTACATCAACAGACAGGACTTTGATTCAGCCGACAAGCTTTGCGAGAAGATGAAAGAAGATAACCCGGACGTTCTTGATTATTACAGCACAAAGGCTGAGATTCTCCGCCGCCAGAGCAAGTTTGAGGACGCGGTTGAAATCTGCCGCAAGGGAATCGTCAAGGGCTCTGACCCGGAGGTTTACCGTCAGCAGGCAATCGCATATCTGCTCATGAGCGACAAGGAAAATGCACTTGAAGCAATCAAGCAATCCTACGAGCTGGCAATGCAGAACACCTCCAACGGTGTTGCGCTTGAAGAAGTAAACACGGTTGCGCTTATCTGCTTTATATGCGGCGACACGGAAACATACGACGAGATCGTTTCAATGTTTGAACAGCAGAAGATGGAGCTTGACGACAGCGTCAAGAAGTGCATTAAGGGAGACATCACGTTTGAGGATATCTTTATGAAAGGATCGGGTGAAGTATCATGACAGTAATTTATATCATCTCAAAATACATCACCGTTATCGGTTCGATTCTCAAAGGATTTTGGGAACACCTTTTCTGCCGCATACTCGGTATTCCCGTTTCGGACGCACGCTATCTTCAGGCGACCGAGCTTTGCGGTCATGTTGAGCACGACTTCACCAAAACAAAGCCTGCAACGTTTTTCATCAACTATCTTCCCGGTATGATGAACCGTCTGTTCGGTTACGGAATGTTTGCCGGAGGTTTCCTCGGTCTGTTCCACCTGCATGTCGACAGCGAATCCATAGCATTTTGGTTCTACGTTGTGCTCTACTACCTCGGAGTTTCACTCCTGTGCAACAACGCTCCGCTCTTTGAGGACGCGCTCAACAACTGGGATCTCCTCTATGGCAAGGGACAGAAAACAAACATTTTTGCAAAGATATTTGCTTTCATTCCGTCGGTATATTTCCTCGTTTCGGCTTGGCTTGAAAAATATGCCCTGGGTCTTGTAATCTACATTGCAATCACCCTCGTCGGAATATTCGTATTCTAATTGAATAAAAGCAACGGGCTGTTCTGTGCATTCAGAACAGCCCTTATTTTGTCTGTAAAACAAATTCTATTACTATCATTAGATTAAACCAAAACGGGGACTGTGACAGTCCCCGTTTATTTTTATGCGTCGGCTTTCGCCCGTTTTTTGTGTTCAACCAAAGGTGTTGCGTCGTTTACCACGCAGTCCTCGGTTATCTGCACGCTTACGATTGATTTATCACTCGGCACAGCGTACATTATCGGCATCAGCAAGCTCTCCATAATTGAGCGGAGGCCTCGCGCGCCGGTCTTCTTTTCAAGCGTTTTTTCTGCAATAGCCTTAAGCGCTTCGGGAGTGAAATCCAGCTCCACGCCGTCCATCGCCATAAGCGACTTATACTGCTTTACGATGGCATTCTTCGGCTCCGTAAGAATACGGACAAGCGCATCCTCGTCAAGCTCGCGCAGCGTTGCGATAACGGGAAGTCGTCCCACAAGCTCCGGTATCAAGCCGTACTTCGTGATATCCTGCTGAACGACCTTGGACATCGCATTTTCAATCGTAAATGCGTCCTTATCCTTTATATCCGCGCCGAAGCCAAGCGCCGAACCGCCGATTCGCTTTTCAACGATTTTTTCGACTCCGTCAAACGCTCCGCCGCAGATAAACAGGATATTCGAGGTATTGACCTGAATACACTCCTGCTGCGGATGCTTTCTTCCGCCCTGCGGAGGCACATTTGCAACCGTGCCCTCGACAATCTTCAGCAGCGCCTGCTGAACGCCCTCGCCGCTGACATCGCGGGTAATGGACGGATTTTCCGACTTTCGCGCTATCTTGTCAATCTCATCGACATAGATAATTCCGCGTTCTGCTTTTTCGATATCGAAGTCAGCCGCCTGAAGAAGCCGAAGAAGAATGTTCTCGACGTCCTCGCCGACATAACCTGCCTCGGTGAGGGTAGTCGCGTCGGCAATAGCGAACGGAACATCAATAATTTTTGCAAGAGTCTGTGCAAGCATCGTCTTGCCGACACCCGTCGGTCCGAGGAGCAGAATGTTGCTCTTCTGGATTTCGATATCGGATTCGTCGTGCTTGAACACACGCTTATAGTGGTTGTATACTGCGACGCTCAGAGCGACCTTGGCGTCGTCCTGACCGATGACATAATCATCAAGACCTTTCTTGATCTCCATCGGAGTCGGAAGTCGAAAGTCTTTTGCCTTTTTCTTCCTGGCTCTGTCCGCCGCCGCCTTTTCATCTGCCATTATTGCGCCGCAAAGATCTACGCATTCATTGCAGATATAGACTCCGGGACCGGCGATTATCTTATCGACCTGCCTGTCGTCCTTGCCGCAAAAGGAACAGCGGACGCTCTTTTCACGTCTTTCATCATCTCTTGGCATCGTTACACCTCTGATTTATCTTTTGTAAAGAACCTTATCAACAAGGCCGTAATCCATTGCCTCCTGAGCCGTGAGGTAATTGTCACGCTCGGTGTCAATTGCGATCTGCTCAACAGGCTTGCCGGTATTTTCGGCGAGAATTTGGTTGATTTTTTCCCTTGTCTTGAGTATCTGATCGGCAACAATTTTGATTTCGGTAGCCTGACCCTGTGCTCCGCCGAGAGGCTGATGAATCATAATGGTGCTGTTCGGCAGGGCAATTCTCTTGCCCTTTGCTCCGGAAGAAAGCAGAAAAGCTCCCATCGAAGCCGCCATGCCCATGCAGATTGTCGAGACATCGCACTTGATGTACTGCATTGTGTCGTAAATCGCAAAGCCTGCCGAAACGGATCCGCCGGGGCTGTTGATATAAAGGCTGATGTCCTTCTCCGGGTCCTGACCCTCAAGGAAAAGAAGCTGAGCCACAACAAGGCTTGCCGTTGCGTCGTTGACCTCATCGGAAAGAACAATTATTCTGTCGCTGAGAAGTCTTGAAAAAATATCGTATGAACGCTCGCCGCGATTGGTTTGTTCAATAACATAAGGTACCAAAGCCATATTTATTCCTCCATTCGTGTTTTTTCTATGTTTTTTTCGGTGTCATAATAGTGCAAATGAATGGCAAAAAGCCATCCATCCGCATAAATTATAATCATTTTAAAGCTGAATTATTCAGCGTCTGCCGGCTTTTCTTCTTCTTTCTTTGCCGCAGCCTTCTTTGTTGTCTTCTTCGGCTTCTCTGCTACGATAGCCTTAGCGTTTGCAACAAGGAAATCAACGGTCTTCTTGCCGACAACGTCTTTCTTAACGTCCTCAATATTAACCCACTTCTTGACCTGCTCAAGCTCAAGCTGATACATATCAGCCATCTCCTGAAGCTTTGCGTCGGCCTCCTCGTCGGTTGCCTCAATCTTCTCAAGCTCGGCAATCTTCTCGACTGCAAGCTGGAGCTTAACCTGCTTAACAGCGTTGTCCCTCATGCTCTCCTTGAACTTGTCTCTGTCCATACCCATGTACTGGAGATAAGTGTCAAGAGGAATGCCCTGCTGTGCAAGTCTGTTTTCGTAGTCCTTTACGTCGTCCTCAAGCTTGTTGTCGTACATAACCTCAGGAATCTCGCCCTCAACGAGATCAACAACCTTTTCAAGAACTGCGCTCTCGAAGTTTCTCTCAACGTCCTCTTTCTTCTTCTCGGAAAGCTCTGCCTTGATCTTCTTCTTGAGTTCTGCAAGAGTATCGACCTCATCGTCAACATCCTTTGCAAAATCGTCATCAAGAGCCGGAAGCTCCTTCATCTTGATTTCGTGGAGAACAACCTTGAATACAGCGTCCTTGCCCGCAAGTTCGGGGGTGTACTCGGTCGGGAATGTAACGTTTACGTCGAACTCGTCGCCGGTCTTGTGACCGATAATCTGCTCCTCAAAGCCGGGAATAAACTGACCCGAACCGAGAGTAAGCTCATAGTTCTCACCCTTGCCGCCGTCAAAAGCAACGCCGTCAACAAAGCCCTCAAAGTCGATAACAGCGATATCGTTCTTCTTAGCCTTTCTGTCATCAACCGTAACAACACGGGCGTTTCTTTCCTGCATTGAAGCAAGCTCTTTCTTTACGTCGTCCGCAACAACGGAAGCGTCGCCCTTATCGGCTTCGATTCCCTTGTAGTTTGCGATTGAGATTTCCGGCTTAACGGTAACTTTCATTGTCATTTCGACTCCGTCCTTACCGATCTTTGTAACATCGAGATCGTGAGGAGCGGCAACAGGCTCAATGCCTGCTTCCTTGATAGCATCGCCGACAACTTCGGGATATACGATGTCGAGTGCATCCTCATAGAACACGCCCTCACCGTAGAACTTTTCAATCATTTTAAGCGGGGCCTTACCCTTACGGAAACCGGGAAGCTGAATCTTATTCTTCTGCTTGTTGTAAGCCTTGAGAATAGCCTTATTGAAGTCCTCGCCGCTTACGGAGACCTCAAGAGTGTAGATGTTTGTTTCTGTCTTGTTAGCTGATTTTAACATTAAAAACTTCCTCCTGTGTGGTATTCGGAAGCGTACATACTCCCACAAATACCTATTAACTGTTGTATTATAGCAGATGTTTTCAGCTTTTTCCATACCTTTTTCAAAAATTTTTCTTATTTAAGGAATTATTTTTTTGACTATTTACCGTAAATGGTCAAAAAAGGTCGAATGTAAAGCATTATAGCTTTACATCATCATTGCCTTTTTAGGCGCTGAGTCTTTTATTAGCTTATCTTCGGACTTTGTGGTATTATTTATTTATGAATTTTGTCGAAAAAAGTCGAAAACTATAAATCAGAACTTCAAGTTCCGTAATCAAAAAATAGACCTGCAACATTGAAAATGATCTTCATTTGGTTGCGACTGCTTATATATTGCTTTCCGTGGTTTTATTTCGGAAGTCTGTTTTGTCGCAGAAGCAATTATTCTTTTTTGTCAAATTTTGAAAAAAAATGAATGATTTACTCGAATTAGCTCCTAAAAAGCCGACGTTCCGAAAAACCGTTTTCTGCTTTTTATAATATCTTCAAATAAAGCGGAGGGAAAACTATGGAAGTCGAAATCATTTTAAGACGTCTCGGAATTTGCAGTACATACAGAGGCTACAAAATTGCTCTGCTTGCCGTTCAACTCGCGCTGGAGGACGAGGATCGTCTCGGCTCCGTCACCAAATCAATCTACGGAGAGATTGCGGCAAGAACAGGCTCCACACCGTCTGCGGTTGAAAAGAATTTGAGAACCGTTGTTTTCCGAGCATGGGAAATCAATCCGAAAGAGCTTGAGCGCATGGCGGGCTACCCTTTGCGGTATCCTCCGACCGTTTCTGAATTTCTCGATATTCTTTTCACCTACATACAGCGCCACGGAAAGAAATAGGAACATCAAAAGTGCCGCCGCATTCAGCGACGGCACTTTTCGGTAAATATTATCTGTTATCTATTTTATATATTGCATTTGCAAGGAACTGACCGTTTACAAAATCGCAGCCGTTTGTGATAACAAAATCCTTGTATGCCTGAACGTACATACCCTCTGACATTACACCGGGATGGCTTTCCTTTGTCGGGTGAGTAAAGCTCGTTGTTCTCGGAGCACCCGAACTTGAAACGTGAACCATCGTTGCCGTTGTTCCGTCGTAGTCGGAGATGTTGAGATCGGGGTTATAGCACTCCATCGCATAAGTCCAATGGGAGTGGCCGTTAAAGAAAATAACGTTTTTGTATTTTTCAAGAAGCTTTCTGAAACGTCTTTCGTCCTTATTGCCCTTGAAATACGGAATCGTATAGAAAAGTCCCCAGTCGTTATAGATGTTGCCCTCGCCGAGGAACGGATTGCCTGTGGGAGCGTTGAGGAAGGTGTGGAAGTAGAGATAAACTCTCTTGTCCTTATACTTCTCAAGCATAGACTCAAGCCAATCCTGCTGTTCGTCAGTTACAATCTGAATAAACGGAACATAAGCGTCCTTGACCTGGCTGAAGAAAATGAATATGTCGCCGTTGGTCTCTTCGCCCGAATATACAAAGTCATAACCGTTGTCCGCAACATCGAGAACACCTGCCGGCTTGTTGTCGGAGAATACGCCGACATTTACATTGTCCTTCCAAGCCTGATAGTCAAACTTGTCTCTGCAATCGTGGTTACCCTTGCAGGAGAAAACGTTGAAGCTGTGCTGATCATTGTATTTGTGGAAAGACTCGTAAGACGATGTCTCACCCTCGTATGAAAGGTCACCGGAGACGCCGACTATTGCAACGCCCAGATCATCGAGGAAATTAAGAGCGCGCGGATATGAAACATCCGACCAATCGTTGCCCTCGTCGTCAAAATATCTGCCGAAGTGTACGTCGCTGAGAGAGCCGAAGCTGTATGTCATATCGCCGTAATCGGGAAGATTCTCTTCGGGTATTTTGTCAACGTCAAGGAGCTGATCCTCATAATAGAGAAGAATTGTCTGTGCGCCGTCGGGAATCGCAAGGAATGAATTTGTTTCCTTAGTTCCCTCGCCTTTCTTTACGTCAACCGTCGCAAACCAGCTATAAGGAATTTCCTTGCCTGACGGAGAGCTTGTTGACAGCTTTTCGCCGTCGGCGTCGCCCCAGTAAAGCTCGTATGTAGCGTCAAAGTTTGCTTTTACTATTGCTGTGCCCTCTGCCGAGCCTGCTTCTTCATTTTCAAACACGAAATTGGCGTTTGCCTTGATTCCGTCGGACGGGAACGGCACGGGAGCAATTATTCCTGCCGAAATGAGAGCAGAAAGGATAAGAGCAATCAGCTTTTGCATGAAATTGATTATCATATCTTTCCTCCGCAATTTAATAATGTATACCGTGTGGTATCAAGGTTATTATATCATTTCTTGTGTTTGGAAATCAATACCTTTAATTAAAATCAATTCAATTTTGTCACTTTGTATATCTTGACACAAATGGTACAATTTAGATGTAACATCAACTGTCGAGGAGGTATAACTATGAAAGATTTTTATGACATTATCAAGTCACGCAGAAGCGTGAGAAGCTTTAAATCCGACGCGGTGCCTGAGGATAAGCTGGCAAGAATACTTGAAGCCGGCACTTATGCGCCGACAGGCAGAGGCAAACAGTCACCTCAGATTATAACTATAACGAACAAAGATTATCGCAACAGAGTATCAAAGCTCAATGCCGGTATTCTCGGTTCAACCAACGACCCGTACTACGGCGCACCCGTAATCATCCTTGTGCTTGCCGACTCAAGCGCCAACACCTTTGTTGAGGACGGAAGCTGTGTGCTTGAAAATCTTATGCTCGCCGCCACCGCAGAGGGTCTCGGATCCGTGTGGATTCATCGTGAGCGCGAAATTTTTGACAGCGAAGAGGGCAAAGCGCTTTTGGAAGAATGGGGACTTCCCGAAACGCTCCGCGGAGTAGGCTCAATCGCCCTCGGCGTCCCTGCCGCAGAGCCCCAGCCTGCCGCGCCGCGCAAAAAAGATTACATTAAATATGTATAACTGGATTTCCAGGTTAAAATGATTACAATTTGTAACTTTTTGTAACTTTTTTATTTTTGTAAAAACCGCACATCTGTTTTGTGAATTTGTCCACTGTTATTAGTGAACATTTCACAATAAAACAACCTGTTTGAAAGGTCAGCAAGCCAAATTTTGCCTCTGTTTTGCGAAAAAAACAGGGGCTTTGTTTGACAACTGTAACCTTTTGTGGTATACTTCTGCCCGTTGTGTAAAAAATACCGACAGGAGTTAAATTTATGAAACGATTTGCAAAAAGAATCCTGCCTGTACTGACGGCATTTATTTTGATAATAACACTTGCCGTCGTCAATAAAACCGGTTCGCTCAAGGCGACAGGCAGCGACTACAAGTGCACAAGTCCCAAGCTTCAGCAGCTTATCAACGAATGGGACGGCGTATATTGGACAGGTTCATTCAGATCCGCAATAACCTGCAAGGGCTTTGCCGATATGATGTTCAACGAGCTTTACGGCAACGGCGGCGTCGGTGCATACAATTCCGGCTATTACAGCTACTATGTTCCCGAACCGAGAAAAGCGGTTGAAATTGCAAAGCTCAGCTCGGCAGGCTACCGTGATTTTTACAATATTATGCACAAGGCGGCATCGGGCGACTACATTCAGTGGGCAACAGCATACTCACAGCACTCGTCGATTTTCCTTTCATGTGACGAAAACGGTTTCTACGTTTTTGACAGCAACTATGTTGAGCCTTATCTCTGCGCTGTTCATTACATCACTTATGAATATATAACAAGCGTCACCTACGGAGTTTCGCTTTACAGATCGACTTCAAGCGATGCTTATGTCAAGCCGGTCGTCAAGAAACCCGCTCCCAAGGTTGTACCCTTTGAGTTTGCCGAAAAGAGCGTTGAGCTTTCATACATGGAAAGCTACACACCGACCGTAAACGGCGGCAAAAAAATCGTTAGCTGGGTTTCGTCCGATGACGGTATCGCACTTGTCAACCAGGACGGTGTTGTTGAGGGCATCTCAAGCGGAACCGCAACCATAACGGCAATCAATTCCGAGGGCAAGTCCACACAGATGACCGTCAAGGTCAAGGATACCTCGGTCAGCAGAATCATTGTTGCTCTGCTTGACGGCTTCAAGTCAATGGAGGTCAGCGACCTCATTTCCTAAAATTTTAAGCGTGCCGACGGCACGCTTTTTTTATTGATCTCGCAAAGTTTTGGGTTATACTATAAATAAGTTCTTCACGAAAAGTCGAAAAACAGAATCAGGCTTTATTTCCTTTTCGTGGATATATTTAAATATTTTCTGTGAAGTGATTATATGAAAGAAAAAGTCGGAACGGTTTTCTCTGTTGCCGAGGACAATCCGCCGATTACAGGCTGTACCGTTTCCAAGAGCGTTACGTCAGCCGAGCCGTACATCTCGTACTTTTCGCTTGCGAAAAACACGGACATAAGTGCGGAAATCTATTCCTATCACAAGCTCCTCATCACTGCCCAGGGCAGTATAGAGGTATATTTTGAAGACAAAAATATTATGTGCCGCGCAGGCGAATTTGTTGTCACTCCGACCGATATTCCCGTCGGAGTCCGAACAGACGAGGGCGCGGTGTATACAGAAATTTCAGTAAGGAGATCGGACACAATGAATAACGCAATAAAACCCGGAGAAGTTTTTAAGCTTGCCGACCTTGTTCCCTATCAGGACGGCAAAATCGTGAATATGGACATTGTCCACAATGATAAGATGAAGTTCGTCGTTATGGCTTTCGACGCCGGAACAGGACTTTCGGAGCACGCCGCTCCCGGAGAAGCTCTGATTTTCGCTCTTGACGGAGAGGGCATAATCGGCTACGAGGGAAAAAATCACACAATCAAAGCAGGCGAGAATTTTCACTTTGCCAAGGGCGGCCGTCACACGGTGAGAGCTTCGAGCAAATTCAAAATGGCTCTGCTTCTGACATTGGACAACTGAATAAAAAAATGGCGGTATATTCCTCACAGAATATACCGCTGATTTTTATCGGTCGGGTCATTAAAGCTCGTTTTATCTCTATGTTTCTCATTCTCTTTCAGTCGAACGAGACCCGAATCCGATGCTGCGCGGATTTCCCCCACATTTCCGCGCTTTCATTTCCCCATCATCAAGTCATTTTCTCTTTCCCCAAAACGGTTCAACAAATACAAACCGTTAGAATTATACCCCAACAAATCTTAATAAACAATTAGGAAACTCATTAAGAACTGATTAAGATTTGCTTAACATAGCTTAAGATTTCATTCGTTATTCCAAAAGCGACAAATACCGCTTTATTTTGAATTTTACAAAACAGTTTCTTCACCTCAGCGTCCCACCTGCTTCCGCCACCGGCGGCGGTGTGCCGCTTCGCCCCAACGAGCGTAGCTCGTCGTTCCATAACCCTTGGCATAAAAAAAGAGCAAGCCTCTTGGCTTACTCCTTTGTGGTCCGGAAGCGTGATACGGAAGTGTGAGCAACACTCAAAAACACATTGAAAATCCTACATTTTTACGGCATAGACGCATGGGTTTATTACGAAAAAGCAATCCGCCTCTGTATCGCACAGGGGCGGATTTGCTTATTTGTCATACGGGACTCGGAAATAGTCCAAATACTTCTTAAATCTGTCCTGTGCAGCTAGACAAGTATCACGCAGATAGCCGCGCTCATTCTGCCACTCCTTCAAGCCACGGTAGTAGAACATCTTGATGTCGTCCTCAATGATAAACGGCACGATGCTGTTCCGCAGACATTCTTTGAAAAGGAGCAGGCGCCCGACTCTGCCGTTGCCGTCCTGGAACGGATGGATGCGCTCAAAGCGGTAGTGAAAGTCAAGCAAATCGTCAAAGGTTTTGCCCTCAATGGCGTTGTACTCGGCAAGCAGCTTCTTCATTTCAGCACCGACATTCTCCGGCGCAGTTGTGTCCATACCACCGACCTCGTTGGGCAGTTTCTTGTAATTCCCGACGGCAAACCAATCGAGGCGGGAATCGGAAGTTCCGCTTTTCAGAACGGCGTGCAGCTGCTTGATGAACGCCTCGCTCGGAGCATAATTGGCATTGTCGATCACCATATCAATGCACTTGAAATGGTTGGCGGTCTCGACCACATCGTCAACCTTGACCGTCCCGTCCGATGCGCCGATGGTGTTCGTCTCAAAGATATAGCGCGTCTGATCGTGGGTAAGGTGACTGCCCTCGATGTGGTTGGAGTTATAGGTCAGATCGATTTGGATTTTATGATAAATACCGCCGTGCAGCTTCGCCGCTTTTTCGGCTTTCAGCACCTCAAGAAGGGTCTTTGGTGTACCGGTTTTCTTGTTAATGCGATCGGGCTTCTCCGCGGTTTCGGGTATGTTCCATGTCTTGCCGGTCAGAAATGCACCGTCGATTTTTCCTTCGGCGCAGTACCCTCGCACGCTGCGTTCGGAAACGCCCCACCTTTTCGCCGTTTCCGCGACAGAAATATATTTCATAGAGATCCCTCACTTTCTGTACGAGGATAGTATAGCACATTATCGGCAAAATATCAAGATTTAATGATTAAAAAACATTCGGATTTCGCCGATAGCGGCAATTATACGCAACCGTTAAATCAGCCATAACATTTTTGCACCTATTAAAAGTTTGAAATTCTTATCATATTATTGATTTCTCGGTCGAATCGTGATATGCTATATTCATGTTATTGTACCCGACACCAAATAGCCCATAAAGGAGATTCAAAATGGCTGTTAGTTATAAGAAGCTGTGGCATATTCTTGTTGATCGGAATATGAAAAAGAAAGATTTGGAAGAAGCTGCCGGCATCACCCATTATCAGATGTACAAGCTGGCAAACGATAAGGATATAACCACCGACGTGATCGGCGCAATCTGTACCGCGCTTGAGGTGGAACCAAACGATATTATGGATTTTATTCAGGAAATCGATAAGTAACATGGAGGGCCAGTCATGCCAGAACAAATAGTTTGTTCTTTGGATAAATGCTGTTTCTACCAAAGGAGTATATGAATGCTACACAACGGACTTTACGAGCAAATCATAAATAAGGGCCTGGATGCAGAACTTTCCGTAACGGACAAGCTCTCTCAAACTGCGCCTATTGATAGCGCAGAAGCGTCTAAAGTATTATCAAAATATGTTGCCGAGATCGTTGAAAAGGGGCTAAACAACGTGAAAGACAATGGCGGCAATCTCACTTCTCAGGTCGAGCTTGTCAACCGCATTGTGTCCACCATTATGGCTGAAACAAAAGAAGCTGACTTCGACACGCTTTCCGTTGCAGAGCGTGCGGAGCAGCTTCTTGCACTTTTTGATAAGAAAAACAATGTGCTGGCACTGGACGAAAGGGCTGAGATCATCCGCCCAGAGACCTCCATCGCACAAAGCTCACTTTTCACCGGGGCTGTGCATGAGCCGCAGATGTTCGCGGAACTCAAAAAAGAGATCGTCTCGGCTGACCGAATTGACATGCTGGTGTCCTTCATCAAATGGAGCGGTCTGCGGCTCATCATGGACGAGCTGCGGGAATTCACGCAAAACGGCGGCGAGCTCCGCATCATCACCACCTCCTACATGGGTGCTACCGATGTAAAAGCCATTGAGGAACTGCGAAAGCTGCCCAATACGCACATCAAGGTCAGCTACAACACCAAGACAACCCGGCTCCACGCCAAGGCATATATCTTTTACCGTGAAACCGGCTTCACGACGGCTTATGTTGGCTCGTCCAACCTGTCCAATGCCGCATTGACCAGCGGCCTCGAATGGAACACAAAAGTAACGCGGCGCGACCTGCCCGAAACCATTGACAAAATCGCCGCTACCTTTGAGTATTACTGGAATGACCGCGAATTTGAATACTACGCGGAGGATCAGAAAGAGCGCTTGGCACGGGCATTGAAGGCGGAAAAATATTTCGACACCAACAATGCCGATGTCTACACCATGGACATCAACCCCTATTCCTACCAGCAGGAGATTTTGGACAAGCTGGAGGCAGAGCGCACTGTCCGTGGCTATACGCGCAATCTGGTGGTGGCGGCCACCGGTACCGGCAAGACGGTCATCTCTGCACTGGATTACAAGCGTTTCCGCAAGCAGAATCCGGATAGACCCTGCCGCCTGCTCTTTGTGGCGCACCGAGAGGAAATCCTCAAGCAGAGCTTGTACACCTTCCGCGCCGTGCTCAAGGACGCAAACTTTGGTGAGCTGTTTGTGGGCAACTATAAGCCGGAGAGCATCGACAACCTGTTTCTGTCCATTCAGACCTTCAACTCACAGAGCTTCACGGAAAAGACGAGTCCCGATTTTTACGATTACATCATCGTGGACGAATTCCACCATGCCGCCGCACCGACTTATCAGAAGTTGTTGTCCTACTACCAGCCGCGCATCCTGCTGGGCTTGACCGCTACTCCGGAGCGTATGGACGGCAAGAGCATCCTGCCGTACTTCCATAACCGCATTGCAGCGGAGATCCGTCTGCCGGAAGCCATTGATCGAAAGCTCCTGTGCCCGTTCCAATATTTTGGCGTTACCGATACGGTGGATCTGGATGCGCTCAAATGGTCTGCCGGTGGCTACCAAAAGAGCGAGCTGGAGCACATCTACACGTTCAGCGGGGCGGTTGCCAACCGCCGCGCCGACCATGTGGTGACGGCACTGCTGAAATATGTGACGGACATTGACGAGGTGAAGGGCCTCGGCTTCTGCGTGACGGTCGATCACGCGGAATTTATGTGCCGCTATTTTAACGACCACAACATCCCGTCCATGTGCCTCACCGGGCAATCTTCGGACGAGGAAAGAGCGGCGGCCAAGCGGCGCTTGGTGTCCGGCGAGGTGCGGTTTATCTTCGTCGTGGACATCTACAACGAGGGCGTGGATATTCCGGAAGTCAATACAGTTCTGTTCCTGCGCCCCACCGAATCCCTGACGATCTTCTTGCAGCAGCTGGGACGTGGTCTGCGTCTATCCGAGGACAAGGAATGCCTGACCGTGCTGGACTTCATCGGTCAGGCAAATCGAAAATACAATTTTGAGGATAAGTTTGCGGCGCTGCTGTCGAATACCACCCGCAGCGTGAGCCGGGAGATCAAGGACGGTTTTGTGTCCGTCCCCAAGGGCTGCTATATCCAGTTGGAGAAGAAGGCGGCCAAATACATTTTGGAGAATATCCGCGCGTCCTATGGCAATACGGCTGGGTTGGTGGCTCGCGCAGCCTCCTTTGCGGAGGACAGCGGGCTGGAGCTGACGCTCAAAAATTTCTTGGATTACTACCATCTTGACCCACGGGCGATCTACAAGTTTTCCTCCTTCTCTCGCATTTGTGCCAGAGCGGATGCCATCGAGGACTTTTCAGAACCGCTGGAGGATGTTTTGACCAAAGCGTTTGCAAAGCTTGCCGTGATCGACTCCCGCCGCTGGATTTCATTCCTTCTGGATATTCTCCCGCGTTTGGATAATGTGGATTTTGCTACCCTTTCGGATGTCGAAAAGCGGATGATGCAGATGTTTTATATCACCGTTTGGGGCAAAGCAGTGGAGGACTGGGACGACGAAGAGGTGCTTAGTAACCTCTATGCCCTGTCTGACAGCACGGTTCTGCTCGGCGAGCTCTTGGAGCTGCTGCGCTATCGCTTCGAGCAGATCGACTTTATCGACGAGCCGGTGGATCTGGGCTTCGACTGCCCGTTGGATCTGCACTGCACCTATACCCGCGACCAGCTCTTGGTGGCGCTGGACTTTATGAAGCCGTCCACCGTTCGTGAGGGCGTGAAGTGGCTGCCGGAGAAAAACATCGACGTGTTCTTTGTGACGCTGAACAAGGCGGACAAGGACTATTCGCCAACCACCATGTACAACGATTATTCCATCAATGAGAGCTTGTTCCATTGGCAGAGCCAGAGCACCACGGCGGAGAATTCGCCCACCGGTCAGCGCTATATCCACCACAAGGAACGCGGCAGCAAGGTGCTGCTGTTTGTCCGTGAGTTTAAGGCGGACCGTATGACCGGCGGTGCGGAGGCGTACACCTATCTGGGCACGGCGAACTACGTGAAGCACACAGGCAGCAGGCCGATGAATATCACCTGGCAGCTGGACCGCCCAATCCCGGCAAAGTTCTTGAAGAAGACGAATAAGTTGGTAGTGGGATAAGGAGTTTATTATGAAGTTTATTCACTTATCAGACCTCCATTTGGGGAAAAGAGTAAATGAGTATTCGATGCTTGAAGATCAAGAATACATACTCAAAAAAATCATCAATATCGTTGATGCTGAAAAGCCGGATGGTGTGATCATTGCCGGAGATGTCTACGACAAATCTGTTCCCGCGGCGGAGGCAGTTCAGTTGTTTGACAACTTTCTCGTTCAGTTGGCCAAACGAAAGCTCGAGGTATTCGTTATTAGCGGAAACCACGATTCTCCGGAAAGGATTGCTTTTGGTTCTCGCATTATGGATGCCAGCGGTATTCATATGTCACCGGTTTATAATGGGAAGATTGTACCTTTCTCCATGCAGGACGAATACGGTACGGTGGATGTTTATATGCTACCGTTTATTAAACCGGCTCATGTCCGCAGGTTTTGTGACGATGAGATTACTACTTATACAGATGCTATAAATCATGTCATTTCAAAGCTGAGTATCAATCATGACAATAGAAATATTCTGGTGACACATCAGTTTGTTACAGGTTCGTCGCGCTCTGAATCTGAGGAAATCTCGGTTGGCGGCTCTGATAATGTGGACGCTTATGTTTTTGATCCCTTTGATTATGTGGCGCTTGGACATATTCACTCACCGCAAAACTGCGGCGCGGAGCATATTCGCTACTGCGGAACGCCGCTGAAGTATTCCTTTTCGGAAGCAAAAGACCACAAGTCGGTAACGGTGATCGAGCTTGCTGAGAAAGGAAAAGTGTCCTATAAAACAATCGACCTTGTCCCGCAGCATGATCTTGTCGAGCTGAAGGGAACCTACAATGAGTTGACCTTAAGATCCTTCTATGAGGGTACAACATGGCCGGAAGATTATACGCACATCACGCTGACGGACGAAGAAGACATTCCGGATGCAATCGGAAAACTGCGCACGGTGTATCATCGGCTGATGAAGCTTGATTACGATAATAGACGCACACGCTCAAGCGTGGAGATCAGTGGTGCAACAGACGTTGAAACTAAATCGCCATTAGAGCTCTTTTCTGATTTTTATGAACTGCAAAATAATCAACCGATGAATCCTGAGCAATTTGAGCACATGAAGTCGTTGATAGAAAAAACATGGGAGTGTGAACAATGAGACCTATCAAACTTACAGTATCTGCGTTTGGCCCCTATGCAGGAAAAACAGTTCTTGATTTGGACAAGCTCGGAGAGAATGGACTCTATTTAATTACGGGCGATACCGGAGCCGGAAAAACAACTATTTTTGATGCGATCACTTATGCATTGTATGGAGAAGCCAGCGGAGACAACCGTGAGCCATCCATGTTCCGCTCAAAATATGCCGAGGCAACTACCCCGACAGAGGTTGAACTTGTCTTCTCCTACGCCGGAAAAACATACACCGTAAAACGAAATCCAGAGTATGAACGTCCCAAATCCCGCGGCGAAGGATTTACGACGCAAAAAGCGGAAGTGCAGCTAAAATATCCGGATGGGCGCGTTGTCACAAAGCAGCGCGACGTGGATAATGCAATACGAGACATCATGGGCATTAACCGTAGCCAGTTTTTGCAGATCGCCATGATTGCACAGGGGGATTTTCTCAAATTGCTGCTTGCCCCCACAGAGGAGCGAAAGAAAATATTCCGTCAAATATTCAAAACGCAGTTGTATCAGGACTTGCAGGATCGTTTGAAGAAGGAGTCCGGTCAACTAAACGACAAATGCGATGCCGCTCGTAACAGTATCAAGCAATATATTGATGGAATTACCTGTGATGAAAATGATGTCCTGAGTATTGAAGTTGAAAAAGCAAAGAACGGGCTTCTTCCTGCAAAGGATGTTATGGATCTGATTGATCGTCTCCTGACACAAGACAATGACAAAAAAACGGCTATTCAAAAGTCAATCTCGGATGCAGACAAAGCCCTCGAAATCGTCAATGCAAATTTGGGTAAGATTGAAGCAAAAGAACAAACTCAAAAAGCATTAGACCAAGCACAGAAGAATTTAATCGGCGAAAATGAGACCAATCTTGCGCTGAAGGCTGCTTTTGATATTGAAAAGGGGAAAGTATCGGAAAGAGAACAGCTTGCTGAAGAAAAGGCCAAGATTAAGGCTGAGTTTTCTCGTTATGAAGCGCTGGATGCCCTAGAAAAACAAATCAAAAATGACGAGGATACTATTTCCAAAAACGAGAGGCAACTGAAAAAAGACCGGGAGCAGTATGCCATTGATGAAGCAGAGTTTAAAATCCTTAAAAAAGAGTTCGAGTCCCTTTCAGACGCAGGGGAAGGAAAGGAAAAGCTTTCTCGTCAAAAAGAGAAGACACAAGAAAAACAAGCAAAGTTGCAAAACCTTTCAGCATTATTTAAGGCCTTTCACGAACTTGGTGACAATTTGGATACTCTCCAAAGCGATTACAAAAAAGCCTCGGAGTCATCCGAGGAAGCAACTGCCGATTATGAAGCAAAAAACCGCGCATTTTTGGATGAGCAGGCTGGAATCATCGCTGAAACTTTGGAAAACGGTAAGCCCTGCCCTGTTTGCGGATCTTTGGAACACCCTTGCATAGCGCATAAATCGGCCAAGGCCCCCACAGAAGCACAATTAAAAAGGGCGAAAGAGAATGCGGATAAGGCACGAAAAGCAGCCGAAGACTTAAGCGGGAAATGCAAGGAAGCCAAAGGCATACTCGATGCAAAAAAAGCCGAAACGGAAAAGCTGGCTAAGGAATTATGGCAGAGCGTCACATTTGAGGACGTGGAAAACGATCTTCCGGAGGAGCAGAAAGTCGTTTCTGCAGAAATCGCTGCGCTTGACACAGCGCTTTCCGAAGAGGAAAAGAAAGTATCCCGGCGTTCTGCGCTTTCAGAATCGCTGCCCAAAACAGAGATGTCTCTGGCGGAAAGAGATAAGGATATTACAGCTCGAAGCACTGCTTTAGAAGCTGATAGAGCATCGTTGAGTGAAAAGAAGAATCAGCGTAATGCGGCTAAGGAATCCTTGCGCTTTGATAACATAGCAGAGGCGCAGAGAAAAACGGAAGCTTTGGGAAAAACCGTCAGCGAAATGAAGGAAGCATACGACAATGCGCAGAGTGCGCTGTCCGACTCGGATAAAAAAATTGCCGGCTATAATGCTTCAATTACAGAACTCTCCAAGCAGCTCTCTTCCGATTGTGATCTTGACAAAGAAGCAGAAACAAAGAAGAAAACTGAACTATCCGAAAAGAGAGCTGCGGATGACGATGCTGCCAAAGCGCTTCATACTCGCATAGAGTCCAATACAAAGGTGCTTGCTAATATTCGAGCAAAGGTTGGAGATCTTGATACGCTTGAGAAACGCTATACATGGCTGAAGGCGCTGTCAAATACAGCAAACGGCAATATCTCCGGCAAAGAAAAAGTGATGCTGGAAACCTATATTCAGATGACGTATTTTGACCGTATCATAGCACGCGCGAATACCCGCTTTATGGTGATGTCGGGAGGGCAGTACGAACTAAAGCGCCGAAGAGAAGCGGAAAATAACCGCAGTCAGAGCGGGCTTGATCTTGACGTTATTGACCATTACAACGGCACAGAAAGAAGCGTAAAGACACTTTCTGGCGGCGAGTCTTTTAAGGCATCGCTTTCTCTTGCACTTGGCCTTTCTGATGAGATCCAAGCATCCGCTGGCGGCGTTAAGCTTGATACAATGTTTGTAGATGAGGGCTTTGGCTCGCTCGATGAGGAGTCTATTGACCAAGCCATGAAAGCACTCCTGAGTCTGGTGGACGGAAATCGTCTTGTTGGTATCATATCTCACGTAGCTGATCTGAAAAACCGCATAGACAAACAAATCGTAGTCACAAAGGAAAAGAATGGCGGGAGCAAGGCGAATATCGTATTGTGAGGGGAAATCATGATAAAAACAATTAACATGAAAAACTGCGCTTCCTACGATAATGAGGGCATTTCTATTTGCGATTGTAATAGGGTCAATTATATTTACGGACATAATGGAAGCGGCAAGTCAACGATCAGTAATTATCTGCAAGATCCTTCATTGGCTCAGTTTTGCGACTGTTCTATTGAGTGGGAATTAGGCACTGAATCTGAGGTGCATGTTTATAATAAAACTTTCAGGCAAAAAAACCTTCAATCCATGCCCGGTGTTTTTACGTTGGGTGAGGCAACTGCAGAACAAATAAAGCATTTGGAAGAACTTAAAGAAACCAAAGAGAAACGCCGAAATGAGTTGTTGACTCTCAAAAAAAGTATTCAAGTAAAAAAGGCCGAAAAGAAACACTTGTATGAGTCATTTGAAAAAGATGCACCACTATGACAGAATGATGGAATAATACAGGGTCTCAGGGAATCCCCTGACAAGTGAATCTGTACGGACAGATTCGTTGCTTGTTAAGACAATGCCACATCATAGACGATAGCCATTTCCGATTGATTTCGGGGATGGCTGTTTCCGTTGCCTTACCGTCAAATCTGTAAATTTGTTTTTCACACATTGGGCTTTTCCTTCAGGCTACGCTATTATGCTGATGTTGATAGAAACCCACACGGCGAGCGTGAAGGAGGAAGAGTATGTACAACAGATTCGCAGAAATGCGCAGGCGGTATCTGCGCGAGCACAGGGACGGCATTTACACGGGGATGCTGCTGACCGGCAAGCTGGACGAGCATCTCAAGGAAATCGGCGACACAGCACATGAGATGTTCGATCGGCTGGTCGCGCAGATGAAGGACGCTGAGGGTGTCACTGAGCGGCTGAAGGACGAGAATCAAAAGGAATGGGTGGGGCGGATGAACAGCATCCGCAGCTGTGCGGAGGAAGTTGTCCTTTCTGAGCTGGTTTATTGCTGAGGTGTGGTGATGTTCAAGTATAGAAGAAATCGAGTGTTAGCACTCTGCGCCGGCGAGCGGCTGCTGCTGACAACGGCTCTGTTGTCCTTTCGGAACAAGCTGGTAGCAAGTGGCAAGCCCACCGAGGATATCAATGAGCTGCTGATCCGGCTGCTGCGGTAGAAAAGAATATAAGAAATGAGCGTCTGCTTCTGAAAAGAGGCAGGCGCTTATTTTTATGGCATCAATTTTGCTGCCACACCGATGAAATCCGCAGTGGATATGGCATCAATTTTGGTGCCATAGACGAAAAATGGCTCCATTTCGGAGCCACGAGCAGTCCTGCACAGGAAAATGGCTCCGATTTGGAGCCAAAACAAAAGAATTTTTCAAGGAGGTTAATTTTTCGCCTTTTTCGCTGCCTACCAAGTGAGGGAATAAATATTTTTTCGAGCGACTTAATTTTCAGCCTTTCTCGTGATCTACCACTTGAGGGGAGAAAAGCCAGCAAGGGACATGGAGAAAGAATTTTTCGGCAGAACCCTAAAAATGCCCCTCTCTCATTCCTCGCATTATGAGGATATGTACCTGGACAACTGCATAGCCGTTACCGAGACAGATATGACTGTGCGACGACCGCAAAAGAGCGAGCACGGCGACGCCGCGGAGACCCCGGGGCAGGCATATAAAAACGATATCGGAAGTACGGCGCAGCATCCCCTATAAGTAATTAAATAAATAATTACTTTCTGTACCGGCTCAAAGGAAGAACTTACTTCCTATAGAAGAAGCGGCTGAAGACAGCGCGATATTTCCTTTTGAGCCAATATATAGGCTGGCCTTTCGCCTGCCTGAAAAAATAAAAATGAAGGAGGAAATCAAAATGAAAGACAGAATCACAAGCACGATCACAAGACACATCGGAGCGATCTCCGAATCGTCACGAGGCTGGAGGCTGGAGCTGAATATGGTCAGTTGGAACGGTGCAGAGCCGAAGCTCGACATTCACGACTGGTCCCCTGATCACAGTAGGTGCACAAGTCGCGGCACCTTCACCCATGAGGAAGCACGGGTGCTAATCAAGCTGCTGAAAAAGGAGGTGTAAACATGGAGAACAAGATTTACACCCAAAACGAGCTCAAAGCCCAGAACATCATCACGATGGATTATGCACTGAACCTTGAACCGGGTGAATTTGTCGCCGTTCTCAATCTGAAGGCGCAGGCGCGCAACTGTCTGCGCGTCTTCTTCACCTTTGAGGACGGCCGGAAGATCATGGCAGCAGCCCAGTGGTGGCAGAGGTACTTAGGGTTCTATGAAATCCCGGTCGGTACCCGTTTGCTGCTCCATTACAAAGAAAATTCCAGAAAGGAAGTATATCTCGATGAAGTGGAACGAATATAACGCCGCTGTCTCAGCAAGCAACGAATCTGCCTGGACAGATTCACACCGCAGGGCTACCCCTGAAACCCCTGAGACAGGAAACAAGAAGCCAAACAGAACAAGAAACAACAAAATCACCGTTTATTTAAGTGATGCCGAGCTTTCACGGCTGAATGTGATGGTGGACAAGACCATTATGAACAGAGAGCAGTTTATCCGCAAAATGATTGAAGGAAAGACGATTACGGAAGCGCCGCCGGCACCGCTTCTCCAAACGGTACGGATGATGAAGGATGCGCAGTTCAATATCCGGAGGATCTCCGAATATGCATTGCTTTCGAGACCCATTGATGAAGAGCTGCTGCGCAAAACACTTGAGGATATAAATACCTGTGTACAGGAAGTTATGGCAAGATGCCTGCCGCTGGAAGAAAGGAGATCCGATACGCATGAAATCAGACCGCATAGACCTGGGCCTGACCGGGTACGATGAGCTCTTTATGAGCACAGAGGAGCGGCTCGACGCGAAAAAGCCAAAGGTGGACGAGCTTCCTCTCGACAAGCTGAAGCCGTTTAAAAATCACCCGTTCAAGGTCATGGAGGATGAAGAAATGGAACGGCTGAAAGAAAGCATCCGGGTATCGGGTGTGCTGCTCCCGGCGCTGGCAAGACCCACAGAGGACGGCTACGAGCTGATCTCCGGACACCGCCGACTGTCCGCCTGCCGCACACTCGGTATGAGCACCATGCCGGTGATTATAAGAACGCTCACGGACGAGGAAGCCATCATCACGATGGTGGACAGCAATCTGCAAAGAGAGCACATTCTCCCCAGCGAAAAGGCGTTTGCATACAAGATGAAAATGGAGGCACTAAAAAGCCAAGGCAAGCGGACAGATTTAACTTCGTACCAAGTTGGTACGAAGTTTGATGCAGCCAGTGAAATCGGGAAAAGTGGAAACGACAGCAGAATCCAAGTGTTTCGTTACATCCGCCTTACCAACCTCATTCCCGAAATTCTGAAACTGGTGGATGAGGGACGGATCGCGCTGACTCCCGCGGTGGAGCTTTCCTATCTCAACAATCACGAGCAGGAAGTTCTGAGCAAAATCATGTCCTCCGATGAGCTTACACCGTCCCTTTCGCAGGCACAGCGTCTCCGCCGGCTCAGCGAGGATTATACGCTGACCGACAGTGGCATCTCGCAAATCATGTCCGAGATCAAAGGCAACCAAAAGGAATATCTGAAAATCGAGGCCGAGCCGCTCAGGCGGTATTTCCCGCCCGGTACGACCGACGAACAGATGCGGACAACCATGCTCCGCGCCATGGAATTTTACCGCAGGCACACCCAAAACCGCGCAGACAAACCGAAAGAAAGAGAGGAGCGATAACCATGAAAAAGAAACTCGAACAGAAGCAGCCCGGC
>CAKSHH010000001.1 GCA_934456435.1 uncultured Eubacteriales bacterium | reverse complement strand
ACCTTGCAGGTCGAAGGAACGGTGATATGGTTGAGGGTGTGAGTGTGAACGCTTACATTAAAGTGAATTGTGGCATTCTCAAGTGCTTCATTATTTTCGCCTATTTCAATTCTGTTCCATTCAGATTCATTACCTGAATAATAAATATCAGTCAATTTTGCACAACCGTCAAAGGCTCCCCATTCAATGCTCGTCACACTTTCGGGAATGGTTATGTTTACAAGTTCTGTACAATATGAAAACACTCCGCTTTCAATGGTTTTTATGTTTTTCGGTAATATCATGCTTGTTAATGATTCACAATAACGAAAGGCATAATAGCTAATAGAAATTACATTATTAGGTATTATAATGTTTGTCAGGAATTGACATCCCAAAAAAGCTTGATAGCCAATTTTAGTTATACTATCAGGTATTATCGTGGACTTACATCCCTGTATTAACTCATTTGATGACGTTCTAATTATGGCATTGGCGTTATCTCTGCTGTCAAATTCAGGATTTTTTTCATCAACAATTATACTTGTTAATTCTTCACACCCCTCAAGAATACCAATACCAATACTCGTTACACTTTGAGGTATTATTATATTAGTTAGCTTCGTACAACAGATAAATGCTTGGTTGCCGATGCCTACAACGCCATCTCCTATTTTTACACTTGTAAGAGCATAGCAATAGCCAAAACTTTCTGTTCCAATATGTGTAGCTCCGTTACCGGGAATTGTTATGGTTGCAAGACTTGCACAATCTACAAAGGCATAATCTCCAATATTGCTTATACTACTCGGAAATGTAACGTCGGTGAGTCCCGTACCTTGGAAGGCGTAGAAACCGATAATTATTGTGCTGTCCGGTATTGTTATTTGCGTTAAATTCAGACACATTGCAAAAGCACGATCAGCGATTATCCTTGTTCCGCTTTTTATGACATAAGAACTTGACAGGTCTTCTTTTGCTTCTATTAAGTATTTTCCTATATATAACACATCATTTTCCCAATTTGAATCATCATTATAATATGCTGTATTTGCAAAAGCATTTTCCCCAATACTTGTTATGCTGTCCGGTAAAGAAATATTCGATAAGCTTGTACATCCAGAAAATGCAGCAGACAAAATTTCTGTAATATTTTCTGAAAACGTTATATCTTTTAAATTCGTACAATTCTCAAAAGACATAACGTTTATTCGTACAATACTGTTAGGTAAAATAATTTTGGTTAAGAGTTTACAGTTTTCAAAAGCACGGAATCCTATATTTGTTACCGGATAGCCCTCTATTGTTTCCGGTATAGTTAATTCCCCGCTGATTGAGGTATCGCAACCAGTAATTGAAACCTCGCCGTCAGATATTTCATATTTAAGATAACCGAATGTTTTTTCATCATCTTCCGCAAAGCCTGTTATCGGCATTACACCTACCAGCATAATTGCCACAAGAATTGCGGACAAGATTTGTTTGATTCGTCTTTTCATGATTCTTCCTCCTATGAATTATTATAATATCAAAAGTAATATTATTTATGATATCTGATTGTAACATATATTAATATATTATGTCAATATAAAATAATATATATAATATTAAAAAGGTGTTGCTTTATGAAAGAATTTAAGAATGAACCGCTTGTTATTAAAAAAAGAGGCGAAGACGGCAACCGTGTGATATCCGTCAGAATAAGAGAGGACATTCTCACCGAGCTTGACAAGATTTCATCGACTGTGAATTGCTCAAGAAATGAGCTGATAAACATCATACTTGAGCACGGAGTTAATAATATAGTAATCAAATAATTACCGACAAACAAAGTTGCACGACACGATAAACCCATCGTGCCGTGATTTTTATTTTTTCTTTATCCCCGTTGCCCTGCAAGGGCGCCCAAAATGTTTGTGCAAAACTTAGATTTTTACGCATAAACAAAGAATTTTTCTCGGTGTGATGTGGGCATCACACCCTACGGTTTAGGTTTTGGCAATGCTTGTCGTAGGGCACGATGCTCACATCGTGCCGTGAATTATTTGAAGCATTGATAATTACTTGTTTCTTTATCCCCTCCGTCAAGATAGACTTTAGATATTAGATTGTAGATGTTAGATGCGGACAAATAAAAAGGCAAAATCTACCTTAGCTAATATCTAAAATCTAACGTCTACCGTCTTCAATCTATTTCGACACTTCCCCTTGACCTCAATCAAAGGGAGGCTGAGGTTTGTGCGTATTTTCAAGTTATATATCTTGCTTTTTTTTGCTGATTTTTTCTCCATCTGATGAGGGAGGTAGCACGGCAAAGCCGTGACGGAGGGAGAGAAAATTTTTATTATAGCTTTTAAGAAAATTTTTAATAATATTCTTCTGACTACCCCTCAGTCGGCTGCGCCGCTCGGATGAGGTGTCCGATATTTATCTCATTATTTAATATAATCAGACCTGAATTTTTCCACCTCATCACCGTCTTATGACGGAGCTTCTCCTCAAGGCGAAACCTTGGTCGGTTTCTTCACTTTTCCGGACTATTACAAAACCTAAACAACAAAAATCACATTAAATATATATAATTGTATAATACATTACTTGACTTTGCATTTGTACGGAGTTAAAATTTAATCGGCGGGTAACCGCGATAAACTTTTACAAAAGGAGTACATATTATGTATTTTCTTGTTGCAATTTCCGAAATCATTTTCGGAATACTCAACGGCATTGATGCGATCGCTCCCGGCGCGGGACACGGTATTCAGCAGGCGCTCAGCCAATTGCTTGACGCAATCGCTTCAATACTCGGCTAAAGAACACGCCCTTTGTCAAAATTTTCCGAAAACCTCTTGACAAAGGGTGTATTTTTATCTATAATAAAAACAGTAATGATAACTGTTTTTAATTTTACGGTTATTTTACCGAAATATGTTAATAATAACTTATAAAAAGCTGCCGCTTACAATATTGAAAGGAGCAACAACATGATTACAAATGATATTAAATATGTGGGAGTCAATGATCACTCCATTGACCTGTTTGAGGGACAGTATGTCGTTCCAAACGGAATGGCTTATAACTCTTATGTTATAGTTGACAACAAAATCGCTGTAATGGACACAGTTGACGCGAGCTTTCGCCACGAATGGCTCGACAACATCGCCGAGGTGCTCGGTGAAAGAACTCCCGATTATCTGATAGTTCAGCACATGGAGCCGGATCATTCAGCTAACATTGTCAGCTTTATCGACGCATATCCTCAGGCAAAAATCGTCTCCTCTTCCAAGGCATTTGCAATGATGAAGCAGTTTTTCGGAACGGATTTTTCCGATAAGCAGATCATCATTGAAGAGGGTTCAACTCTTGAACTCGGCAAGCACACGCTTTCCTTTGTTGCCGCTCCTATGGTTCATTGGCCGGAGGTTATGATGACATACGACAACCATGACAAGGTGCTTTTCTCCGCCGACGGATTCGGTAAATTCGGTGCTTTGGACGTTGATGAAGACTGGGCTTGCGAAGCACGACGCTATTATTTCGGCATTGTCGGAAAATACGGAGCTCAGGTTCAGAAGCTTCTCGCAAAAGCTTCCAATCTTGACATTGAAAAGATTTGCCCCCTCCACGGTCCCGTGCTCACGGAAAATCTCGGCTATTACATTGATCTTTACAACACATGGTCATCTTACGGTGTTGAAAGCGATGGAATCGTAATCGCGTACACCTCGGTCTACGGGAACACAAAAAAGGCTGTTGAAAAGCTGGCGGATGCGCTCAGAGCAAAGGGCTGTCCCAAGGTTGTGGTAAACGATCTCGCGCGCTGCGATATGGCTGAAGCGGTTGAGGACGCATTCCGTTACGGAAAGCTTGTGCTCGCAACAACGACATACAACGCGGACATCTTTCCTTTCATGAAAACTTTTATTGAAGCTCTTACGGAAAGAGGTTACAGAAACCGCACAGTCGCCCTTATCGAAAACGGAACATGGGCTCCCCTTGCGGCTAAGCTCATGAAGCAAATGTTTGAAAAGTCCAAGAATATCACCTTTACGGAAACGACGGTACACATTAAATCGGCTCTCAGCGCAGACTCCGAAGCTGAGCTGGAGTCCCTTTCCGACGAGCTTTGCAAAGACTATATCGCAATGAACGGCGACACCGCAAACAAAAACGATCTTTGTGCCCTATTCAACATCGGATACGGTCTGTATGTTGTCACGTCAAATGACGGCAAAAGAGATAACGGGCTCATTGTCAACACCGTAACTCAGGTAACAAATTCGCCGAACAGAATCGCCGTGACAATCAACAAGGACAACTATTCACACCATGTTATCAAGCAAACCGGCAAGATGAACGTGAACTGTCTGTCAAAAGACGCCCCGTTCAGCGTTATTGAGAATTTCGGTTTCAAGAGCGGAAGAACAACCGATAAATTTGAAAACACCGAGCCGCTTCGCTCTGATAACGGTCTCGCCTTCCTGCCGAGATATATCAACTCGTTTATGTCGCTGAAGGTCGAGCAGTATGTTGACCTCGGAACTCACGGAATGTTTATCTGCTCGGTTACTGAAGCAAGAGTGATATCGGACGCAGAGACGATGACCTATTCATATTACCAGAGCAATGTCAAGCCAAAGCCTGACACAGAGGGCAAAAAAGGCTTCGTCTGCAAGGTGTGCGGATATGTTTATGAGGGTGACGTACTCCCCGATGACTTTATATGTCCCCTTTGCAAGCACGGCGCCGCAGATTTTGAACCGATAAAATAAAAATCAAGAAAATGTGATATTTAAAAGCCGCTTTTTGGAATAGGACGCAGAATAATCCGATTCAAGGAGCGGCTTTTGTCCTAATTATCTAATGACAAAGCGGAAATTAAATGGTATAATACTAAAAAGTCGTCAGGGATGGTGATGTTATGAAAACTATTCGTTCACTTGCGGTTATGTTGCTTTCGGTTATTTTAATAATAGCTTCCGTAACGTTCCCGACATCGGCACAGTCAAGCTCGGTTGAAACGATGGCAAACCTTATTGTGTTTGTCAAATTTCCCGAAGATACAACCACCGAAATTGCAGACAACGCAAAAAGGATCGTAATGTTCTATAACGATACCTCTGAGATGTATGTCGGTTCGGATATAGACTTCTCTTTCAAAAAGTATATGACGGAGATTTCAAGAGGAAAATTTAACGTAAACAATATTTTTCCTCAGCTTGAGGACGGAGCAATCACTCCGTACACTCTGGCGGCATCACACGACAACAGCAGCGATACAAGCATCATTCAGGAGGTTGTCGGTGCACTAAATTCGGGCAAGATAAAAATGCCTGAGGACAAGCTCGACAATAAATATTCGGGCGTTGTGGATAACCTGACCGTCATTATTCAAGGCAGATGTCCGAGCGGCTCGGATTTTATGTGGCCGCACAAGAGCGTAACGGAAGTATCGACAAAAATAAAGAACAAATACCAGTTCGGAAATTACAATTTCATTGATTCATACAGCGTGACGGGTGCTGTTGCGGCGTGTCAGGGCGTTATCACTCATGAGTTCCTGCACAGCGTCGGTCTGCCCGATCTCTACCGCCGCAGCGGAAACACGGACGGAACGCCCGTCGGTATATGGGATATTATGGCTGTTGACAGCTTTTTCATGCAGTATCCGCTTTCATATCAGCGGTACAAGCTCGGTTGGATCCCGATACAGCAGATAACACAGAGCGGAACATATACGCTTGACCCTGTCAGCGACCCGGATTCCGACACAATTCTTTATGAAATCAAGACTCCGATGTCGGCAAGCGAGAGCTTCATACTTGAATACAGAAAAAAAGTAACGACCAACTATTCAAACCTCGGCTTTGAAACAAAAATCCCATCATCGGGACTGCTTATTTACCGAGTGAACAAGTCCGTTCTCAATCAGACAAACGCATGGGATAACAAGGATTATCTTTACGTCTACCGTCCCGGTGAGACAAGCACCACCGCAAGTGCAGGCGACGTGTTTAAATCAGCTCTTGATCCAAATGACAGCAGGACAAGCTTCGGCGTTGCCGACCTGGATGCGCCGCTTACGGACGGAACCATCTTCTATTCCAACGGTTCAAACAGCGGTCTTGTTATTTCGGATGTCAAGTACAATGAAGATTCATCGCAAATCAGCTTCCACGTTGAATTTCCCGATTACTCCTCTCTCGGCTTATGGGAGCTTGTTCCAAACAGCATTGCAATGGACGCAACGGGAATCAAAATTGACACCGACAGCCAAGGCAATCTCTATACCAGCGTTATGGGACGTGAAAACTGGAGCTTCACGAACAAGGTGTTCAAGTATGACGGAACCTCGTGGACAACTCTCGGTTCGTCTTTCTCAAATGTCAGCAGTATGGTGCTGAAGGTTTACAACGACATTCCGTACATTCTTTATATAAACTCGAACGGCAGACCAGTTATTGCAAAATTTGCGAGCGGCTCGTGGCAGACCGTTTATACGGATAACTCGGTCAGCTACCCGAACGATATACAGCTTTTCCTCGGTGATTCGGGCTTCTACTGTGCGTGGACGGTCGACGGCACAAAACTGAGTATAAAGAGGATCACTTCAAGCGGCGTCACAAACGTTGATTCAACGCTGACCGCGGATTATTTCGCAAATCCGAGTCTCAGCGCAGTCGGAAATTACATTTACACTACATATTGCAATTTCTCTTTCAGCGGCGGAACTCAGTACACACAAATCAAGCGCTACAACCTGACTTCCGGTCAATGGGAGAGTATTCAGGTTCCGAATCCGATCGTTTCGTCCAATCTTCACAGAAGTATAGGCTACAACGGCGAATACTGGACAATCGCGGCAGCTTCCGGAAGCAAACCGATAATCGTTAAGGTTGACGGCAATTCAAAGGTTACTCAATTCGATGTGCCGACAACCATAACCAATATTCTTGAGGCTTCGATGGATATTTCCGATAACGGAACGGTCTGCGCTTCACTCATCGCTTCGGGCGAGGACAGCCAGATTCTTTATCTTGACAACGGTGAGTGGAAACAGCTCGGCGGTTCGCCGTGTTCAAACTGTCAGACGGCGGATATGACAATCTATAAAAACCGAGTTTATATCGGTTCGGTTCTCACGGGTACGGGTGCAATCAGTCTCAGCTATAAGGATCTGCCCGAAAAGGAAATGCCCGATTTGATTTCCGTTGAATCGCAGACGGTTTCGGTGGCAGACGGTTACATAACGGGCTTGCCGCAGAAAGCCGCGAACCTCAATCTTTACCTGGAAGCGACCAATGACGGATACTTCACTTATGACACCGTCAGCACAGGCGGTCAGGTGCTTCTGTATACCGCCGACGGCGTACTTGTCAGAAGGTATACAATTATTATATGCGGAGATGTAAACGGAGACGGAGTTGCCGACGGTATGGACGCCGTGCTGATAAATGCGGTTGCGGAGGGTATGCTGAGTGTTGAAGAGCATTTCAGGCTTGCCGCGGACACAAACAGCGACGGCACTGTGACCATCGACGACAGTACATATTCGTTTGACAAGGGGCTCGGTTTTTAATACAATAGTACAGTAATCTAAAAAAGACAGGAGGAAGTTTTAGTGCGCGGTAAAAAGGCATTGCTGAACTCTGCGGCATCGTTGTTGCTTGAATTTGTCAGCGTTATCTGCGGATTCATTGTACCGAGACTTATTATCGGCACCTACGGTTCGGACGTCAACGCGCTCACCTCCTCCATAACTCAGTTTCTCAGCTACATTGCCCTTATTGAGGCAGGAGTCGGCGGAGTTATCAGAGCTGCGCTGTACAAGCCGCTTGCCGACAACAACCGCTCGGCAGTCAGCAGTATCATTGTTGCGACGGAGAAATTCTTTCGGCGAATCGCTCTCATATTCGTGGCTTACGCCGTTGTGCTTGCAGGCGTTTTCCCCGTCCTCGTCAACAAGAATTTCGACTGGCTGTTCACTTCCGCTCTTGTCCTGATAATTGCGCTGAGCACATTCGCCCAGTACTATTTCGGAGTGACCTACTCCGTCCTTGTTCAGGCAGATCAGCGCCGATATATCACCTCGTTTTTGCAGATCGGCACGATTATACTCAATGCCGTAATGGTTGTTGTTTTCATCAAACTCGGCGCTTCGATTCATGTCTTGAAGCTTACAACGTCGCTTATATATGTTCTGCGCCCCGTTATACTCAACATCTATGTTCGAAAAAAATACAGCATTGACAAAAGCGCCGTGCCGGACAACAAGGCAGTTGAACAGCGCTGGGACGGACTCGGGCACCATATCGCCTACTTTGTCAACCTGAACACGGACGTTGTTATACTGACTGTCGTTGCCAGACTTTCCCACACCCTTGCGCTTGCTGAGGTCTCCGTCTACACGGTATATTACTCTGTTGTAAACGGCATAATGAAAGTAGCAAGCAGTCTTTCCTCAGGGGTTGAGGCGGCACTCGGAAATATGATTGCCAGGAAAGAATACGATAACCTCAACAAAAAATTCAACCTCTATGAATTTGCTTCGTTCACCCTTGTCACATTTCTCTTCACCTGTGCGGGACTGCTGATAGTCCCCTTTATGAAGGTTTATATGCGCGGAGTGACCGACGCCGATTATATAAGACCCGTGTTCGGGTACATTCTTGTCCTCGCGAATGCAATGTATTCAATCAGAATACCGTACCACAGTGTGGTTTATGCCGCAGGTCACTACAAGCAAACACGCAACGGCGCCTTTGCCGAAGCCGGAATAAACGTTGTCATTTCCGCAATACTCGTTCCGTTTTACGGCATTGTCGGAGTTGCTGTCGGCACACTCGCGGCGATGACATTCAGGACGATACAGTATGTTTTTTACCTTTCAAAAAACATTCTGAACAGAAATGTCGGTTTCTTTTTCAAACGAATGGCAATTTCCCTGCTTATTGCGGCAGTTTCTTCGGCAATCACCTATTTCGTGCCCGATTTCGGAATGAAAAGCTACCTCAACTGGGCGATATACGCCTGCATCGTTGCCGTGATCGTTCTTGCGGTAACTTGCATTTTCTCGATTATCTTCAGTAAAAAAGACTTTATAAACACGGTCGGTATTCTTCGCAGAACCGTGTTTTCAAAAATAAAAAATAAATCAGGAGATTGATAACCATGGCAACAAAAAACAAAGAAAACATCTACAAGCTTACACTCACCGCCGTTCTCACAGCCCTTATTTTCGTGATGGCATTCACCCCGTTAGGCTACCTTAAAATCGGCGTTGTTTCGATAACCTTCCTTTCAATTCCCGTAATTATCGGCGCCGTGATCGGAGGTCCGTCCGTCGGTGCAATACTCGGAGCTATGTTCGGCGTGACAAGCTTCATTCAATGCTTCGGAATGGATGTGTTCGGTACCACCCTTTTCGGTATAAGCCCCGTTTTCACATTCATACTCTGCCTTGTGCCGAGAACTCTTATGGGTCTTTTCTGCGGCCTGATTTACAAGGGCTTTAAATCCAAGAATCACGCAGGCGTCGGTACCGCTGTCACTTCGTTCTGCGGCGGATTTCTCAACACCCTCCTCTTTGTCGGTTTCCTTCTCCTCCTCTTTTACAACACCGACTACATCCGTAGCTTTGGAAACAGCGTAATTGCCGTCATTTCCGCGCTCATTACGACCAATGCAATTATCGAGTGGATCTCCTGCACCGTTATAGGTTCGGCGGTTTCCGTTGCGCTGAGCAAGGCGTTAAAGAACAGAATATAAGAAACAAATAAATCGTATAAAAAAATAAAAGCTATAATCCGCATTTCGGCAATTAAGCACCGATCGTGAATTATAGCTTTTAATTCGTTTATTATCTTTTACAGCAGGCTTTCGAGCGTCACCGAATCGAAGAAATCGTTGGTGAGATCATTAAACTTTTCCCAGAGAGGAAGCGTTTTGCACTCAGATTTGCGCGGACATTCCTCGGCATCGCAGGAAAGACAGGCTACGGGAGCCAGGTCGCCCTCCGCCGTTCGCAGAATTTCACCGACCGTGTAGTCGCCGGCATCGCGCGTAAGACGGTATCCTCCGCCCTTTCCGTGCACGCCCTCGACAAGTCCGTTTTTAACAAGCGACGGCATTATCTGCTCCATATATTTTTTTGATATTTCCTGTCTCGAAACAACGTCCTTCATCGGGATATAGCCCTCGCCGCTGTGCTCGGCAAGATCAATCATAACCCTTAAAGCGTATCTTCCTCTTGTGGAAATCATTTATACTACCTGCCTTATATTTTTACTCAAAAAGTGCTGTTGAAAGGTATCTGTCACCTGTGTCGGGAAGAAGAACAACTATGGTTTTGCCCTCATTCTCTTCTCTCTTTGCAAGCTCAACTGCTGCATAGACTGCCGCACCTGCGGAAATGCCGACTAAAACGCCCTCGCTCTTGCCGATGAGCTTACCTGTTGCAAAAGCGTCCTCATTGGAAACAGGGATGATCTCGTCATAAATCTTTGTGTCAAGGATTTCGGGAACGAAGCCTGCACCTATACCCTGAATCTTATGTGCACCGGCAACGCCTGTTGAAAGAACAGCCGAAGTCTGCGGCTCAACAGCGACAACCTTTACGTCGGGCTTTTTCTCCTTGAGGTATTTGCCGACACCTGTTATTGTGCCGCCTGTGCCGACACCTGCAACAAAGTAATCAACATCGCCGTCTGTATCTTCAAAAATTTCGGGACCCGTTGTTTCGTAATGTGCCTTGGGGTTGGACGGATTGACGAACTGACCGGGAATGAAGCTGTTGGGAATCTCCTTGGCAAGCTCATCCGCCTTTGCAATTGCGCCTTTCATTCCCGTTGCGCCCTCGGTGAGAACAAGCTCCGCGCCGTAAGCCTTGATAAGTCTGCGGCGTTCCTCGGACATTGTCTCAGGCATAACGATGATGATTCTGTATCCTCTCGCCGCCGCAACAGCCGCAAGACCGATACCCGTGTTTCCGCTCGTCGGTTCAATGATAACCGAATCCGGTGTAAGCTTTCCCGCCTTTTCCGCATCGTCAATCATCGCCTTTGCGACTCTGTCCTTGACCGATCCGGCAGGATTGAAGTATTCGAGCTTTGCCAAAAGCTTTGCCTTGAGGCCGTAAGCTTTTTCAATGTGTGTGAGTTCAAGAAGTGGTGTTTTTCCGATAAGCTGATCTGCAGATGCATAAATTTTTGACATAGTAATTATCTCCTAACATAAATAAAATAATAAAACTTAAAGTAAAATTGAATCCGTTAAAAAGTAATCACCGCATACATCGTCCGAATCTGATGTTGCTTCTCAACATCTTTGTATAGATAAATCTCACAATATCACTTCCTATAAAAATAACCGAAAAGCTTGGGAAAAGCCTTCCGGTTTGTTTGAAAACAGAGCGACCGAATCAGGTCGTTTCCGGAACGGCAGGCACAGCAACGCAAGCGCACATACAGCGCTCACAGCAAACGGAATTAAACATCTTTTTCATTGCTCTGCCTCCTTTTCTTTCTCGCATTTCTTATGTTGGTGATATAATAACACCATTTACCTACTTTGTCAATAGGTAAATGGTAAAATTTTTATATTTTTTAAAAAATAAATTCAGCGCGGTTATCTCTGATGTAATCGGCAGCCTTTTTGTATATCTCGGCTCCCTGCTCCGCGATAAGCTTTTCGCAGTCCGCGTCATATTCTTTCAGCTTTTCGTTGTCGACGGAGGTCGTCTCGTCGTTGTCGTCAAGCATAACAAATTCCTTGTCAAAAAGCTCAGCATAAACTCCGCCGATAACGCCGTCCACAGCGGTCTTTGACGCGGAAAGCAGCGGCTCGCCGTTTGAACGGAAGAACTCGGAGAGACCTTTTTTTCCGTCCTCAAACACATAGCCGAGGCAGTATACATTTTTCTTTACTTCGGAAAGCTCGGCAAAAGCGTCGTTCATATTCTCAGCCTTTTCAAGCTTCATCTGAATGTTTGCACACATTCCGATTATAAGCCTGTAATCATCCTTTTCGGGCAGGAATGTGGTCTCGTCAACATTTCTGTATTCATTACGAAGCGCCTTTTCACGCTCAAGGTCAGCAATTATGCGTTCTCTTTCCTCGCTGCGTTTTTTGCCCGAAACAATAGCCTTGTACCAGACAAAAATCGTCAGCGCAATCAGCAAAACGAGCGCAACTCCTATGTACGGGTGCTGTGCAATGTATTCAAACATACTCATTTTAAAAATCCTTTCGGTTATATATTTTCGAAATCGTTTACAGTTTTTTAAGCAAATGCGCTGTGGGCGATTTTATCTTTAGCGAGAGTTTTTTTCGTTAGACAGTCAAAAGACCTTGAAGGCTATATTATTATATGCCGAGAGGGATTTTGGTTGTATAACGGAAAAAGATCCGCTAAATCAAGGCTTTGTAGATGTCGCCCTTTTTATACCCCGACAGCTTCGCCGCTTGTTTTGCCGCTTCGCTGACGCTCATTCCGCACTCAACGCTCTGTTTTGCACATTCGATTGCCTGATCGAGGGTCATTTTATCATCCGAATTTTGCTGTTGTGCACCTTTAATGACGAGGACGATCTCGCCTTTAACGCTTCCGTCGGCATATTTTTCAACAGCTTCATCGAGAGTGGTTCTGATAACCTCCTCGTGAAGCTTCGTGATTTCACGGACAATGGCAATTTCACGGTTTCCGAAGTGCTTATTCATATCTCGAAGTGTGGCTCCGAGCTTGTGCGGTGCCTCATAGAACAGCATGGTTCGGGTCTCGTTTTCAAGCGACTGAAGATGCTCGCGGCGGCTCGGCTTGTTGACGCTGAGGAAACCCTCAAACGTGAATCTTCCCGACGGGAAGCCCGAAAGCGCAAGAGCCGTCGTAAAAGCGCAGGGACCCGGAACCGACTCAACGGTGATTCCCTTGTCGTGGCAGAGCCGAACGAGATCTTCGCCCGGATCGGATATGGCAGGCATACCCGCATCGGTAACGAGAGCGCAGGTTTCTCCGCCGAGTATTCTCGCGGCAATCATCTCTCCGCGTTCACGCTTGTTGTGTTCAAAGTAGCTGACCATACTCTTTTTAATTCCGAAATGATTGAGAAGCTTCAGCGTAACGCGCGTATCCTCCGCCGCAATGAAGTCAACCTTTTCGAGAGTTTCAACCGCTCTTGGTGAAAAATCGCCGAGATTTCCTATCGGAGTTCCGACAACATATAATTTGCTCATTTAACGTTCTCCTTATATTCGCCGTAAATACGGTTCACTTCTTCCGACAGCTCTCCGTCATTGCCGTACATCATAAGCAACGGTTCAACATTCATATAAGGCTTGCCGCCTTTCCGTCCCTCAATCAGGAAAAGCCACGGGCGAGTGTACGGAGTTTTGGAAACAAAGCGAAGCTTTTTCGGCTCAATTCCGTTGTTTTTCATTGCAACGATCGTGTCGCAAAGCCTTTCGGGGCGGTTGCAAAGGCACAGTCTGCCGCCAAAATTGAGAAGAAATGCCGCCGCGGAACAGATATCATCAAGATTACATTCGGTCTCGTGCCTCGCAATCAGGTCCGCTTTCGAGGCACTTTTTATTCCGCTGTCTGCCGCTTTGTACGGCGGATTCATTGTCACCAAATTCATCGACGCGTGACCGAGTATGCTTTTTATGTCTTTGAGATCATGGTTCAGCGCCCTGACCTTATTTTCTACCGAGCTGATGCGTATTGACTCGCAGGTCTGCAAATAGCCCTTTTCCTGAAGCTCCACGGCAGTTATTTCCTTTGCCTGACCGTTTCGGCACCAGAGCATCGGTATAATTCCGCAGCCCGTTCCGAGGTCGCACGCCTTTTCGTTTTTTCCGGGCGAAGCAAAATCGGCAAGCAGAACTGCATCCGTTCCGAAAGAATGCTCACGGGACACAGCAACGCTGATACCCGAACCGAGATATTCATAGCTGAAATCCGACAAATCGCCGCCCCCTTTCAAAATATATTATATTATACAACGTAAAGTGCACTATGTCAAAGAAAAAAGGCTGTCGTCCGTATCTTTGAGACAACAGCCTTTCAAATTATATCTTGACTTTGTTCACAACAAGAATCACCGCTCCGAGAACTACGAGAACCGCACCCGTTGCGCGGTTGAGTGTTTTGGCAGAAACCTTGTTGGCAATAAGAGCCGCAATCAGCGCAAATACAAGCGTGCTGATTATACACGTTATCAGCGCTACTATATCGGGAGTTCCGCCGATCACAAAGTGGCTGACCGAACCCGTCAACGCGGTTGCCGCCATAATGAAAACGCTTGTTCCGACAGCGGTTTTAAGCTCATAGCCGAGCACGGCAGTCAGGACAAGAAGCATCATCATTCCGCCGCCTGCACCGATAAAGCCGCATATAAAGCCGACTGCCGAACCGCAAATCACGGAGCGCACGGCCTTTTGCTTCGCCGTGGCATTTTGCAGTCTTTTCTTCGGCTCGACAACGGGCTTGACAATGAACTTTATTCCGAGAAGAAGCGTCATAAACACCGAAAAGCTGCCCATTGTCGTTTTCGGCACGATGCTGGCAATATAGCTGCCGACAAGCGTAAAGCAAAGAACCGACACCATCATAATCAAGCCGTTGCGGATATCAAGATTCTTGTTTTTCCCGTAAGTATATGCCGAGACCGCGCTGGCAAGCACGTCACTCGCAAGTGCAATACCGACCGCAAGGTAAGAATCCATATCCAAAAATGTTATAAGCATCGGACTGATTACCGCAGCGGCGCTCATTCCGGCAAAGCCCGTACCAAGCCCCGCGCCGAGTCCCGCTATCACACAGATAATTATTTTAAAAGGCATTATTTGTCCTCCAAACCGAAAAGCTTAATATTTCCGAGTATTTTTTCATTCACTCTTTCAAAAATTTCTTCCTCCTCAGGCGTAACACCGCTTTTCAGCGTTGAAATAAAGCGCGCCTGCATTTCCTGTCCCTCGGTTATAAGAGCCTTTGCCGATTCCGTCGGAACAAGGCGGCGGATTCGGCGATCCGACGGGTCGTCCTCCCTTTTGAGCAATCCGTTTTGAATCAGCGTCTCAACCGCAACGGAGGCTATACCGCTTTTGATTCCGCGGACAGCGCAGATATCGCGCGCCGTGTTGTGCTGCGGATTGTTAGCGCAAAACATCAAAACATCAAAGCACGACTGATTGATTCCGTACTTTCGGCATATCGGCTGGGAAAGCTCGGCATAAATATTGGCAAGCTTTTTCCCGACCGCTATCATTTTTACCGCTGTCATTGTATCACTCCAAATAGTCTAAAATTAGAACATCTATTATTATAACATATTGTTTTGGTTTGTCAATATAAAAAACGCCGTGAAACGGAAACCCGTCACACAGCGTCTTTATTTTAAATTTTATCGGAAATCGGTCACATTGTGGAATGATCCGACTTCGTCAATGCCACACAGTAACCTTAGTCAGCAACCGGAGCACCGACAGGACAAGTATCGGCACATGCACCGCACTCGATGCAGGTATCTGCGTCGATCTCATACTTACCGTCACCCTCGGAGATTGCCTCAACCGGGCACTCACCGGCACAAGCACCGCAAGAAATGCAGTCGTCTGTAATCTTATAAGCCATTATTATTACCTCCTTGCTTGTTGATTTGCCTTTATTGTAACATATTCTTTTAAAAAAGCAATAGTTTTTACAAATTTATTTTGGTTTATTCGATTTTAATTCCTGTATAATAATGTTTTAGTATTTCCTGCCAATCAGAACCCTGCCGCGCCATATAATCCGCGCCGTATTGGCTCATTCCGACCATGTGTCCATTGCCGATTGTTTTAATCGTGAATTTTCCTCCCGAATAAGTCACGGTAAACACCCTGCTCCTCAGTTCAAAGGCTTTTTTGAAATCGCTGCCGCCGACCTTCGTTGAGTCGAGTTCGATCGTTTTGACAAAGCCCGTGTCGGTTTTCTCCGTCTTTCCGAGCCAGTCCCCGGCATCCGTGCCGAGGGTTATGCCGTCAATCATCTGTGCCGCCGTTTTGAACTGCTCGGCAGAAAGCGTCTTTGTCTCGTCGTAGCCCGTCGCCAGCTTATCCCCTGCGCTTGTCACCGACTGCAAATACGGAATTTTCTCTCCCCACACAGTCTCGGCACTTTCGGTTTTTCCCGTGCTGAGCTCGTGATACGCCGCAAGTATCGGCTTACCGTTGTATGTCATCTTTTTGCCCGCAACCGAGTCGGCAATTTTTTCTGCCTTGGCTTCGTAGGTATCAAACTTGTCTCCCCATTTTTTCTTTCGCGCTTCCTTGTTCAGGTAGCCCTGGTGCGTCGTCGAATCATCGGATATATCCGCTCCGTTTAACTCGTCCTTATTTGAGTTTTCTTTTATGTAAAGCGCATAGGTATAGCACGCGACCGCCTGAGCCTTGAGCGCCTCATCGTGAGAGTCCATACTCATTTCCGCGGCAAGCGAGCCGACGACATACTCCTTTTCGCTCGTCTTCTCCACTTTGCCGCTGTCGCTTTTCATAACGCTGATAACTCCGTCCGAGGACGACACGGTTTTGTTCTCCGATACGATGACCGTTTTATGCCTTTTCTCCATCGCGGTCAGCGGTAGTATTATCATCGCCGCCATCAGCACAGAGCATATAACAAGATATTTTCTCATTTTTCATTCCTCCCGAAATAATACTATGCAGACAAGCCGGGAGATATGAAAAAAACGCCGACGATCGGCTGAATATTCAGCCTCGTTCAGCGTTTTTTAAACAGTTTTCTGAATTGTTTTTGCCATCTTCTGTAATATGTCGTTTCCAGCTTATCCATCGCGACATCGTAAAGGATGAATGCGGCGAGTCCGAGAACAACCAGCAGCGGAATCATATATCCGCCCGTTTCCTCCAAAAGCTCGGTTGAAATGCCGAAAACGTGCATTATAATGTAATAAGTTGCTACAATGACTCCGACAAAGAAAACAGCTTTAACTATGTAACCGACGACCTTCGGAAGCTTGTCAAGAAGCAATTTCAACAGCGGATAATAGCCTACGAGTGCTATATAAATCGCAACCGCTTCCTTTTCAGGAACAACAAGTGCGCAGACAACCGACGTTCCGGCATAGACTGCCAGCGCCCACTTCCAGTTACATTCAACCCGCATAAACAGAACCAACAGCGCCGCAAGCGCAGGAATAGCATAGGTCAAAAAAGGGATAACGGACGAGAGCAACATCAGCGCCGCAGAAAGTCCGATACACATACCGCCCAACGCGGTTTTTACAGTATATTTCATATCATCACCGTCAACAGCATCTTATAAGGTCGCCGCCCATACACTCACAGCAGCAGTCGGCACACATGAGCGATGAACAGATATTGCACGGACTGCAGCAGCCGTCGTCATCGTCCTGTCTGTTGCTTTTACGGTAATCGCCCTTGGATTCACGCTTGAGCTGCTCATAAGCCGCGTGATATTCGGGATTTCCCGGTTCAAGCTCGTCGGCCTTGCGGAAGCTTTCAAGCGCACTTTCAAGCCAGCCGCGCCTGTGCTGAATCGAGCCCTTAAGATAATACCATTCGGCATTTCTCCTCTGGTACGGAACACCGTCAAGCAGAACCTCCGCATCATCAATTCTGCCGCTGTTGAGCTTTGCTCTTATATCGCCGAACTCGGAGGTTTGTCCGCTGTATTCCGTGCTCGTGTTATCCGAATAGGAGGAATCGCCGCGCGAATTGCCGAGCTTTGAAATCATATAGTCATAAGCGTCGTTCAGCTCGTCCATCTTCGCCTGATTATCGCTGAATTGACGCGCCTTGTCCCTGTATGCCCTCTTGACGTCATCCATAGTCGCGGACGGGGAAATTCCGAGAACTTCATACGGATTTTTCATTCTGACTTACCTCCTTATAGATTACTTTGTTTGCCGTACACTGTGTTCCGTAGACAAACACATTATATATTATATCACCGAAGCGATACAATTTCAACTTTTCGAGATTTCTCAAAGCTTCTCCGATCGTCAGCGAGAGCATTTCTTCGCTGTGCTTCTTGAAATCGGGCGAAGTGAAGCTTTTTTTCAGCGGATTGAAGTTGCCTGATTTGAGATCCTTTTCGCAGTCGTCAACCGCGTCCGTGATGTAAACCCACCTGCCGAGGAAATAGCCCACCCTTTTCAGAGCATCATTGTCCGAGGAATCCATACCGAAAGCGGTCATTTCGGCAAGCATTTTCGCGCTCGGATCCGCCGCCTGATCTATGCCGACATTTCGGCTTTCGAGCTGTGCCTGCTGAGCCATAAGCTCTTCAAGCCTTTGCGCTATAACCGGATTGTTCTTTTTCGCCTTTTTATATATATGGTTTGCATAAGGCATCAGCATTTTGCAAAGAAATTTTTTCAAGAACTTGCTGTCGGCCACGTTGTCCCTGACCTTAAAATAAAAGGTCATCATGGAAACATCGGCTGTGTAATCAATATCACGGCTGCCGCCGGAGCAGTCGTAGCACTTTTTCAGCGGATTGAACGAACAGCGTGAGGCGCACATTCTGACCTTTTCTTCCCTCGCCGCCATTCTGAGTATTGCAAGAAACGTGAAATCGTATGAGAGAGTCAGCCTTGCGAGCAGACCGTATCTTTTTCCGATAGCCTTGCAAAGGGAGCAGTAAACACCCTTGTACACATCGAAATCCTTAAATTTCATCTCCGGTCTGTAAGCCCTGACATACCCCAGCAAAATGTCACTTCCTCAAAAAAATATGTGAATTGAAAACCTGTGTCCGCATATCGGACAGGTTATATCCCGTTTCCCGCGTTTTTTCGTCAGCCGAAGATTCTCGCCGCAGTTCGGGCACACTCTGAATCTGTGTGTTTTAAAATACTTGATTCTCAGGCTTTGGCGTTTGAACCACTTTTTAAGCTTCCTTACATTTTCCGTGTAATTTGTCCTCACAAGCAGTCGGTCAAACCACTCGCCCTCTCTGCGCCTTTGCTCAATATTCTTTGACAGGACGCGAAAAACAGCGAAAACAAAGATACCGAGCGCAAGGATATAGAAAATGTAATAGACGACGCGGTTTCTCATAAACGAGCCGATTCCGTTGAGTAACAGATTCAGCAAGATAAGGAAACCCGTCAGCTTATCAAAGCCGTACCTGCCGTACATAAAATTATAAAGCTTCTGAAGAAAGTTATTCATCTGTGATTAACCAGCTTTCAACCCAATGGATACTTTTGTATTTTGTCTGTTATATATTATACTTGACAAAAGGGCTCAAGGTGTTACAATTTTATTAACAATTTTAAAAACTACGGTGTATTTTTCGCTGCACCGGGAACGGATGTTTAGCCATGGAGATTGTAAAGCCGAAATATTTTGATTCTTTTGAATGCATTGCCGACCGATGCCCCGACACCTGCTGTGCAGGATGGGACGTTGAAATCGACAATGAATCCGCCGAAGAGTATAAAAAAGAAAGCGGCAAACTGAAAGAATACTTTGACAACCACCTCACGACAGATGAGGACGGATATATTTTTTCGCTCGTTGACGGTCGTTGTCCAATGCTCAACGAAAAGAATCTGTGCCGTATTCAGCTTGAAAAGGGAGAAGGCGCGCTTTGCGACACCTGCCGTCTTTTTCCGAGATATTTTGACGATTACGGCGATATCCGCGAAATCGGTCTCGGTCTCGGCTGTCCCGAAGCGGCGCGTATTCTGCTCTCCCCCGAAACGGACGTAAGCCTTTGCAAAACGGTTGAAAGTCCCGACCGAATTTACAATCTGCTGACGGAAAAGCGTGAGGAATTTTTTGCAATTCTCGATAATAAAAGCTTTGACCTCAAAATGAAGCTTTCCTCCGTGCTTTTCTCAGCCGCAGAATTTCAAAGCGAAATTGACAAGGTCGATATGCTCGGAACCGACAGCTCCGTACCATTCTCCGAATGTGTCCGTGTGCTTGAAAAAATGGAATACATAAGCGATGAGCGGCGCGAATGCTTGCTTTCGCTTTCCGACGAAAAAGCCGTTTATCACAACAGCGAAAAGTATTCCGAGGATTTTATCCGCCTTTTCAAATATTATATTATGCGATATATGATGACAGCCTGCTTTGACCTCGACCTGCTGACAAAAATAAAGTACGGCGTTTTCGCCTGCATTGTGACAAAGCGGCTCTATGACAGCTTTCTCGAACCGAGCTTTGATGACAGGGTACGGATTTTTTACGGCTATTCAAAGGAAGTTGAGTATTCACAAATCAATCTTGACATTCTCGACGATGCAATGTACAACGATTTCACCGTCGCCGAGCTAATAAATCTTTTATAACAAAATTCTTTTGCAATAATTCACATTACCAAAACGTGTTATAGGTGAAAGGAGGCAATATCATGATATTTTTCTCATCGGGAAAGGACGCTTTCCCATACGCCTTTTCTCAGTTTACCGATACGGTCTACCGCGTTGCAATGCACAACACAACAAGTGCCGCAGACGCCGAGGACATATCTCAGACTGTATTTGTCAAGCTGCTGGAATCGGACAAGGTTTTCCGAGGAACGGAGCATTTAAAGGCATGGCTGATACGCGTGACGATAAACCAATGCCGTGACGAGCTGAGGAAAAATTCAAGAATTGTGCTTTGCGAGTCTCCTTTGCCGAAAGATACGGCCGAAAAAGAGGATTCCGTCATTGAAGCGGTCAAGGCTTTGCCCGAAAACTATCGCAATGCCGTTTACCTTCACTATTACGAGGGCTACACCGCCAAAGAAATCGGAAAAATTCTTGACGCAAAGCCGAACACCGTTCTTTCGTGGCTCAGCAGAGGCAGAGCCATACTGAAAGAAGAAATGATCGGAGGTTTTGACGATGAATAAGTCGGATTACATCAGGAAAGTCAACGAGCTTCACGCTCCCGATTCACTCAGGGATAAAATTTCGGAGCTCAAGTCCGCTCCGCCAGTCAAAGTTAAAAAGCATAAAAAATTTACAGCCGTAATTGCCGCCTGCCTTGCAGTTTTCGTGTTAATCGGCGGAGCATACGGAATCGGATCGGCGTCTTCCGCAAGCAAGTCCGAATCCGAAAAAATAGAAATCGGCTATGCCGGTGATAGCAACAACGGCAATGCAGCAAACATAAACGAAAGTTCCGATACTTTTTCAAACAGTTCGTCCCAAATTTCCGACGATGTGATTTCCGCAACACGGAAGCTCGTCAAAAAAGCTAACGTCTATCTGGAAACCAAGGATTCGGACGAATTGATGAAAAAAATCGGCTCACAGGTAAACTCACTCAACGGCTACACCTCTTCACTCTCGCAGAACAAGCACGACGAGTATGTGTCGGTTGAAACCATGGTTCAGATTCCTGCCGAAAAGCTTGATGAATTTCTCGATTTTCTTGAAAAATCGGGAACAGTCACATCGAAAAATGTTGTGACAAAGGACATCACGGGCAGCTACACGGACACAGAAAGTCAAATCAATGCTTATGAAACGGAAGAAAAAGCCCTGCTCGGCATACTTGCCAAATGCGACACGGTTGAAGACACCATAAACGTTCAGGATAGGCTCTCACAGATCAGAGCGGAACTTGAATCGCTGAGAGCACAAAAGAAAGGCTACGATCAGGAAATCGCTTATTCAACTGTATCAATAAATATCAACGAGGTTGACAGAGTTAAAAAAGCTCCGACAAGCTTCGGTTCTCAGGTCAGCGAAAAATTTTCCGAAAGCATTTACAATATCGGTCAGTTTTTCAGAAATCTCAGCGTGTTCATCCTCGGCGCAAGCCCGTATCTCCTTATTGCGGCGGCGGTAATCGTCATTGTTGTTCTGATAATCAAAAAGAAAAGAAAATAACAAACAGTTTTAACGGGGTTGCCATATTGGCAGCCCTTTTTTGTGAAAAATTCAGAGCTATAACCATAGACAGTCAAGAGCATACTTGCTATAATATAGCCATCATACGACGAAGAAAGCGAAGTGAGCGGTTTGAAATCAGCCAAAAGAACAATGTGTATAATAATGCTTTTGATAACGGTCTTTCTGTCTGCCTCTCCTGCCGCGGCTTCAACAAAAGCCGTGTTGTCAGCCGAGGAAACAGCCGCTTTGCCGAGATATGACGGCAGAGAGCACGGCATCGTTACTGAGGTCAAGGATCAGGGAACAAGCAACCTTTGCTGGGCTTATTCGTCGATAGCGGCATCGGAAGCAAGCATTCTGAAATCGGGAATTGACCCTGCCGTCTCAAAAGACAGCCTGTATCTCAACCCCGTTGCGGTTGCATACCGCGCTTACAGACGGCAGTCGGATCCCATGAACAACACCGACGGCGAATGGCGTTCGGGTGACTACACGCAGGCAACGGGAAATCCGCTCTATGCCGCAAAGCTTTTCTCCATGTGGTGGGGTCCCGTTGCAGGCACTCAGCCTGGAATTGATCCGTTTCTTAATCCGTCCTACCGATTGGAAAATGTATTCTACATCCCCGAAAACAAGTCCGATCCGGATCAATACATCAAGGATATCAAGCTCGCCGTTGCGAAATACGGTGCCGTCACGTTTCAGTACAATAATCTGCGCGAAGTTACTTATTACAACCCGAAGAATGAGGGCGGTTCCGGCTCCTCGCCCCATGCGTGTACCGTAATCGGATGGGACGACAATATTTCCGCCGATTCGTTTGTACCGGGCGGCGCATCGCAGAACGGAGGCTGGCTTATCAAAAACAGCTATAAGAGCCTTGAATATTTCTGGCTTTCATACGACAACACAAGCTCAAGCGTGTATGCCTTCTCCTATTCACCAAAGGAAAAATACGATTTCAACTATTATTACGACGGAGGTCTCGACGACTTTGCACTGAGAAACGATAAAATAATTGCAAACGTCTATGAAGCGCAAAACGGCGGCACAAACGGCTGTTCGGAGTATGTCAAAGCGGTCAACGTCGGCGTACAGGGAGAAAAAATTACCGTTGAAGCTGAAATATACAAGGGCGTGGATTACCCGTTCGGAAGTCAGAGCAACGTGCCTGTTTCCGGAGGATACTCTGCCGCAAAGGCATCGTCTTTCTTCGAACACGGCGGATATGTGACCGTTGAGCTTGAAAGCCCCGTCAAGGTTGAAAAGGGAGAATGGTTCTCTGTAATTGTTCGGGTGTCTAACGAAAAGGGTGATGCAAAAATCATAACCACTTACAAGAACGGCAAGGACCTTTCCTATTACAAAAGCGGCGAAAGCTGGTACAAGCTCGGAAACTTTGTCGGCAGAGTTAAGGCTTACACCTCGCTCGTTGACGATTCCCCTCGCGACATAGGAAGCCTTACTGCAGACGGCGATTTAATATACGGAATCGAGCAAAAGACCGATATTACAAAATTCAAATCTATGCTGTCAAGTGAACTGACAAACGTAAAAATTACACCGAAGCAGAATTACGTCGGCACAGGAACAACCGTTGAAGTGACCTTTCCCGACGGCGTGAGCAAGACCTATACAGTTGTGCTTTTCGGAGACGTTGACGGCGACGGCATATATGACGGGCGCGACGCGGTTATCATCAATATGATTGCAGACGGAATGTTGCCTGTCGATCGGCTCGGCGATGCGGTTCGGGCGGCGGCAGACTGCAACCGTGACGGAACTACGGATAATGAAGATTCCATACTCGCCTTTCAGTCAGGAATCGGACTTTCGCAAATCAGTCAGTCTGATAAGCCGTAAAACCCGTTTTCCCTGTCTGTAACATATTCCAAAACCATACACAATATTTTGTGCAATTTGCAAAAAGTTTTTTCAGAGTATAAAAATATACACGTTTCAACAGGATTCAATGCATATTATTGGTTAAATTCAATATTATTCATTAAAACAGTAATTTTATTCTTGAAATATGCATTGAACTGTGCTATATTGTATGAGATAAAAATTGCCGCTGTATAAACAAGCGGCGGATAGGAGTTCGCTATGGAAATTAAACGTTCAGAAAATTTACAGCCGGTACATTCCGACATCAGAGGTCCTCTTTATCTTGAGAGCCAGAGAATGAATAAGGAAGGCATCAAGGTTCTTCGTCTCAACACAGGTAACCCTGCTACATTCGGCTTTGGAATGCCAGACAGCGTAAGAAATGCGCTCCTCAACAACGCCGACAAGGCTGTTGCTTACTGCGATCTTAAAGGCATGCCCGACGCCCGTGAAGCGATCTGCAATTACCACAAGAGCAAGGGCGTTCAGGGAATCACTCCCGACGATATATATATAGGAAACGGCGTCAGCGAGCTTGTTCTTATGGCTCTTCTTCCCCTGCTCAACAAGGGCGACGAGGTTCTTATGCCGTCTCCGAGCTATTCGCTTTGGTCAAACTCAACCTACATTGCCGGCGGTCAGCCTGTTTTCTACAAATGTAATGAGGAGAACAACTGGTATCCCGACATTGACGATATGAGAAGCAAGGTTACATCCAAGACAAAAGCTATCGTTATTATCAACCCGAACAACCCGACCGGTGCCGTTTATCCGAAAGAGGTTCTTGAGGACATTATTCAGGTTGCCCGTGACAACGACCTTCTCATTTTCTCCGACGAAATCTACGACAGACTCGTTATGGACGGCGTTGAGCACTATTCGACAGCGGCTCTCGCTCCGGACAGAATGGTTATCACAATGAACGGACTTTCAAAGTCACACATCGTCTGCGGTTTCCGCTGCGGCTGGATGTGCATCAGCGGCTACAAGGGCAAGGCTGACGACTATGTTGAAGGTATCTTCCAGATTGCCGCAATGCGTCTTTGCGGTAACGCTCTTACCCAGCTCGTCATTCCTGCGGCTCTTGAGGACAGCGCAAGCACACAGGCCATGCTCGTTCCCGGCGGCAGACTTTATGAGCAGAGAGAAGCCGTTATCCGTGAGATCGACAAGATCGACGGACTTTCGGTTGTCAAGAACCACGGTGCATTCTATGTGTTCCCGAAGCTTGACGTTAAGAAGTTCAATATCACAAACGATAAGAAGTTTGCTTTTGATCTTCTCCATGAGAAGCATATCTTCATCGTTCCCGGTTCAGGCTTTGACTGGCATGAGCCTGATCACTTCAGAATCGTTATGCTCCCCGAACCAAACGAAATCGCACAGGCTATCCGCGATATCGGCGATTTCCTCAACGGCTACTGGCAGAAGAACGACTGATTGCCGCAAAGCGTTTATGCTTTACACTGTTTTATACAGTTTTCAAAAGCTCCGAACTCGTTTCGGGGCTTTTTCTTTCCAAAAGATAATATAAATTTTTGTTTATATTCCTAATTTGAAATTTATATAAAGTACTGTGTGCTAAAATCTAACAGAATAGATTTTATATTCCGACTGGGGGTATCAAAATGAAAAAGAAATTCATTAAATGGCAAAGTCTTGTTCTTGTCATGGCAATGATTATCACAGTCATGATTCCCGCTTTCAGTGTTACGGCTTCGGCGGCGGCAACTCATGCGATTGACATTTGCCTTGAGGACGGCACATCCGTCACGGAACAGATAACTCTGATGGAAAGCGAACAGCTCCAGCTTACTCACAAGCTGCTCGACTGTTCAATGCCGGACGGCGGCTACATAACGTGGACAAGCGAAGCTCCGCTTATTGTCTCCGTTGACTCCACCGGCAAAATATATGCTCACGACAGCTCAAAGGGCGCGGCTGTAAGGCTCTGGATTGATAACGACGTCAGAACCGTCGCAGTAATCGGTCCAGCACTCGCAAAAGCGATGGAAAAGCTGTTGTTCAACGATAACATTGACCTTGATACGATGGACACCGAGGCAATTCTCGAAACCGTCCGCGCATCAATGAGCGGCATACCGAGCAACATTTCCGACTACCTGATTAAGCAGCTTGAGGACAAGCTTAATTCCCTTGACACGGGAATAACCGTTGTGCTTCACTCAGCCGACGGTGAAATCCTCGCTTCCGACCAGGTCAGAGTTCTTGTAACCAATTCGGACAAATGGTACGCTTCCATCATTCCGAACGGCGCATTTATCACCAACAAAGAATCCCTGCCGACTACCGTTGCCGTCGGCGGACAGGTTAAGCTTGAGGGCGGCGTCACTCCCCTGCGTCTCGGATACGGCGTTACCTGGAGCATTGATACGGACAGTATTTGGACTTCGGGCAAGGACTACGCAACGATTGATGACCAGGGCAATGTAACGTTCCTCAAAGAGGGCAAGGTTACCATTAAGGTATCCCCGAATGCGGACGAACTTGTTGACGGACTTATGAGCTATATCACATCCATAATCGACGCAGGCGGTTCGGTAGACACCGCTCAGCTTGCAAGAATTATGATAAAACTGCTCGGTCTCAACGTCAGCGAATCGGCACTCAAAGCCGTGCTGGACGTTCTCGTAACCGTTGCCGGCGCAACAGGCAACACGACTGACCTGATCGCAACGGCAGTAAAGACACTTTCAAATTATCTTTTAAAGGCATCAATAAATGATTCAATCACTTTCACGATCGTTCAAAGTCTCAATATTGAAAATTTCACCCTGACAGCGGACAAAACGGAGCTGACCGAGGGCGATTCAACCATGGTAAGACTGACGGACATCGTTCCTGCCGGCTCCAATTCGCAGAATGTCCTTTGGAGCTCCTCGGACGAGAGTGTTCTCACAGTCGATTCAAACGGAATCGTTAAGGCAAGAGACGCCGGCGGTATTTCCTCCGCCAACAAGCGCACCGCAACCGTAACGGCAACGGTCGACGGAGTTTCCGAAAGTCTTGAGTTCACCGTCAAGGGCAAGCTCATCACAACCCCGGTTGACATTGCGATATCAGGACCGCAGACGCTTGAGCTCAACACGCCTCAGCAGTACACGGCGGTTCTCTATCCCGAAAGATCAAAAGCCGATATCACATGGGGTCTGCTCGCTGATGACGGCGAAACGGTCAGCTATGCTTCAAACGGCGATGTTTCCAACAGCATTGCAACGCTCACCAAGGACGGCGTGCTTACGGGAACAGACGGCGGTACGGTCACGCTCTATGCAAAAGCCGGCCTTGTCACCAAAATCGTTTCTACATATCAGGTATACATCGGCAGACTCGCTCACGGTGTTGAAATTGATCAGGGCGACTTTGTCAGCGTTCATGTTCCGCTTTACAGCACATACAAAAACGCAAAGACGACCCTGACCGCATCCATTCTTCCCTACGACGTTACGAATAAAAACGTAGCCTGGTCGGTTCTTTCGGGCAACATTGAAGTAACGGCTGACGGCGTTGTCAGCCCGAAGGGATATTCGGCAGCATACGGTGTCGTTCAGGTAAAGACCTACGACGGCGGATTTACCGACACCTGCACCGTGTCATTTGCAAACTACCCCGTCACAGGCATCACCCTTGACAAGGATGCGCTGAACCTCACGGTCGGCACAAATGAAACCATAAAGGCGACCGTCTCTCCGACAGGCACGGCAGGAGTCGGAGATGCTTCGATAAAGGACGTTATCTGGACATCCTCCAATCCGTCCGTTGCAAGAGTTGAGAACGGCACGGTTATTCCCGTTGACTTCGGTATGACAATTATCAAAGCGACAACGGTTGACGGCGGATTTGCCGCAAGCTGTACCGTAAATGTCAAGGCGGACAAGACAGCTCTCAACTACGCAATAAATCTTGTTGAAAACGGCAAGCTCACCGAAAAGGACTGCTCCGCCGAGGATTGGGCAGAACTTCAGGACGCTTACAAAACCGCTGTTGAGGTCAGGGACACAGACACCGTCTCACAGAGTACCTGCGACAGAGCAGCACAAAACATCATTGACATTTATTCGCGAATCGGAGCTTATGTTCAGGTTTACGGAATCACAATAACCCGTGACGGAACTCCTGCTCCCAAATTCATTTCGACAAAAGTCGAATTTTATCAGTCCTACAAAAACAAGACGGTTCAGCTCGGTGCGGTTCTCAATCCGACCGACGCAATGTACTCCTCAATCGTGTGGTCATCGGATTCCGATAAGGTAACGGTTGATCAGACAGGTCTTGTTACAAACACCCACAACTCCGCGGACAGCGCAAAGATTACCGTCAAGGCAACGGATTACACGGGGTGCACGGTCTCCGACAGCGTTTACGTCAGCTTCGCAAACGTTGTTGCAACGGGCATCAAGCTCAGCGAAACCGAAACAACGGGCAAGGTATACACCACGGCAAGCCTTGAAGCCACCGTGGAGCCGAAAGGAACGCCAGGTATCGGCGCAAGCATTAAGGACGTTATCTGGTCATCGAGCAACCCCGACGTTGTTTCGGTCGATAACGGCGAGCTGGCCTTCAAATCGGTCGGCAAGGCAACAATCACCGTCACAACGGTTGACGGCGGATACAGCGCAGAATGTACTGTAACGGTAACAACCAACAAGGACGCTCTTGCCGCGGCTATAAGCAAGGTAACGAACGCCGCCCTTGTTGAGGAAGATTATACCGTAGCTTCATTTGACGCTCTTAAAGAGGCTTATTCAAAAGCTAATGAGATATACAACGACAAGGATGCTTCACAGGCAGATATTGATTCCATCACAGCCTCCGTCGAAAGTGCTTTCTCTTCACTTAAAAAGCTGATCAAGCCCCAGGCTGTTTTCATTCAATACAACGGTGAGGACGCTGACGAGTATATTTCAAAGGAAGTTAATCTTTCCACCTCATTCACCTACCAGAACAACTCAATTAAACTTGACACAAGAATCAGTCCTCTTGATTCAATGTATCAGACCGTTGAGTGGACATCGAGCACCGATCTAATTTCGGTAGACGAAAGCGGCAATGTTTCGCCGACTCAGAACAAGGCTTGCTACGGTGTCATCACTCTCAAGGTCACGGACGAGCGCGGCAATACGGTAACGGACAAGGTAAATGTTTCATTTGCAAGGTATCCCGTTACTAATGTCACAATAACGCCGTCCGAGGTAAATGTTCCGTTTGAATCCGAGCCGATAAAGCTCACGGCAAAATGTACCGATGTCGGCAAGCTCATCACCTACGACGCAACCATTCAGGACGTTATCTGGACCTCTAACAATCCGTCGGTCGTCACGGTTGACGAAAACGGACAGCTCACCTATCTTGACGCAGGTCAGGCAACGATAACGGCAACCTCGTGCGACGGAGGAATTACGGCAACCTGTCCCGTAACTATCGGCGGAGACAAGACCGCCCTCAGGGCAGCCATCGCAAGAGCCGATGAGGCGCAGGTTGACATTCAAGAGCACACATACGAAACCAGCATGGAATACACCGCGGCTTATGAGCAAGCAAAAGAGGTTGAGGCAGGTGCGAAGTACTCCCAGGAGGAAATCGACGCCGCAACGCTCAGACTTAACACCGCTCTTGATTCTCTCAAGCCCTATATCCATCTTGAGAAGCTCAACATTTACTATAACGGTGAAACCGCGCCGCAGTTCATTGCAATAAAAGTACCTCTGTACAAGACCTACACCTCGCAGAGCGTTCAGCTCAGCTACGACTTTGCTCCTGCCGATGCAATGTATTCAAGCATTGTTTGGTCATCTGACAACAGCGGCATCAAGGTAACAGAGGACGGCAAGGTCTCCCCCTCCGCCAACAAGGCTTGCGGTGCCAAAATCACGCTCACGGCAACCGACCACTACGGCAACACGGTAACCAACAGCGTTTATGTCTCCTTTGCTAACGATCCCGTTTCCAAGGTCACTCTTGACAAAACAGAAATCGAAGTAGGATACGGTTCCGAACCGCAAACCCTGACTGCAACCGTAACCGCCGACAAGACAATCGGCGACAAGCCGAGCGTCAGCGACGTAATATGGACCACCTCGGATCCCGACGTTGCAACAGTCGAAAACGGCACGGTTACATTTGTCGAAGCCGGCACATGTATTATAACCGCCACATCGGTTGACGGCGGCGTATCGGCGACCTGTACGGTAACAGTTAGATCCGATAAAACGGAGCTTATCAAAACACGCGCAATGATGATAGGCCTTGCCCTCAACGCCGAGGACTACACCGAAGATAGCTGGGCTGTCTTTGAAGCGGCAATGGCAAAGGCGGAAGAAATTATAAAGCAGGATAACCCCAAGCAGAGAGTTATTAACGCCGCAAACGAAGAGCTTAAAACCGCTTACGATTCGCTCGTAAGATTTATAAAGCTCGATAAGGTTGTTATCACAATGGACGGCGAGGACGCCTCCGAGCATATCTCAGTATCTGTTCCGATAACTTCAAAATACTCGGATAAATCCGTAACCCTCGGATACAGACTTGAGCCGGAGGACGCAACGATCGTCTCGGTAACATGGGAATCGAGCGATGCATCCGTAAAGGTTGAAGACGGCGTAGTTACTCCGACCGCAAACAAGGCGTGCTACGCAATCATTACGGTAAAAGCTGCCGACTACAAGGGCAGAGAATATACGGACAGCGTATATGTTTCATTTGCCAACACACCCGTAACGGGCATCACTGTCGATAAGACCGAGATCACAGATGCAGTCGTCGGCTCAACCGACAAGATTACTGCGACGGTTCTTCCCAAGAAGACTCTCGGCGTCGGCGGCGCAAACATTACGGATGTTATCTGGAAGTCAAGCGACGAGTCCGTGGCAACAGTTGACGGCGACGGCAATCTCAGCTTCAAAAACACAGGCACCTGCACCGTCACCGTAACAACGATCGACGGCGGATTCAGCGCAGAGACAAGCATCAAGGTCTATGCCGACAAATCCGCGCTTCGCTCCGCAGTCGAAAGCGCGAATGAGCTCAAGGAAACCTCATATACACCCGCGACCTGGGCTGAATTTAAAACGGCTCTTGAATCTGCAACGTCAACACTCAATGCAGAGGATCCGACACAGGCAGAGGTTGACGCGGCTCTTGCACAGCTCAATGCAAAAGTAGATTCACTTGAGGCTTATGTATATGTAGCCAATGTGAACATTTCATACAACGGCGAAACCTCAGACATAATTACCGTGACGGTTCCCGAAGATCAGAGCTACATTATGTCAACAGCTCAGCTTGAGTTTACAACCGACCCTGCCGACGCAATGTATGTTTCAGCGGAATGGTCTTATGAGGGCGACGTATTTGTCAATATGAACGGCATCGCCGCACCGAGTGTGAACAATGCCTGTTACGGCAAGGCAACCGTCAAGCTGACCGATGATTTCGGCAACGTCTACACCAAGACGGTTACGATTTTATTTGCAAAGAACCCCCCCGCATCCGTAACGGTTACCCCGTCCGAGGTCACAACACACACTCTCGGCGAAGAAATCCAGCTCACCGCAGTCGTAAACGGTGCTGACGGTACCCCCTCCGATCTTGACAAGGTAACGTGGAAGTCGAGCAATCCGGGAATCGCATCCGTTGACGAAAACGGACTTGTCCGCATAATCAGCGGCGGTATCGCAACAATCACGGCAACGACGGTTATCGGCGGTTTCTCGGCAAGCTGTACCGTTACTGTTGCAACGGATAAATCCGCTCTTGAAAAGGCAATCAACGATGCAGAGAGCGCAGGATACATTGAGCAGAACTACACAAAGGATTCCTTTGCTAAGTTTAAGACCGCTCTTGACAACGCAAAGAAAGTTTACAACGACGCCGACGCTTCACAGAGTGAAATTGACACGGCGGCGGCAGGACTCACAGCGGCGGTTAAGGCTCTCGCAGACTATATCCGTGCAGACAAAATTACAATCAAGTACAACGGTTCCGACTCACCGAAATTCATTTCGGTAAAGGTTCCCATTTACAAGACATACACATCTCAGAGCGTTCAGCTTTCTTACGAATACTCCCCTGCAAGCGCTATGTTCGAGTCGATAACATGGTCGTCCGACAATGACCTTGTTACGGTTGACCAAAACGGCAAGGCTGCTCCTAAGGAGAACAAAGCCTGCGCCGCAAAAATCACCGTAACCGTTACAGACCATTTCGGAAACACGGTAACCGATTATGTATATGTCGCATTTGCAAACACTCCCGCAACAGGCATCACACTTGACAAGTCCTCCGTCAGCGGCAAGCCGGGCGAAACGGCAAGCCTTACCGCCACGGTTGAGCCGAAAGCAAAACTCGGCGTCGGCGGTGCCAACATCACGGACGTTGTATGGACAACAAGCGATCCGTCGGTTGCAACAGTAGAGAACGGAACGGTGACCTTTGTTGACGGCGGAACGGCTGTCATCACAGCTTACGCCAAGGACGGCGGCCACAGCGCACAATGCACGGTAACCGTAACCCTTTCCAAGGACGCTTTGCTTGAAGCAATCAATTCTGCAAAGGCAATCGACCTTACCGTCCGCACAGAGGAAACCGCAAACGCCCTCCGCAAGGCTATCTCCGATGCAGAAGCCGTATACAATAACGCTTCCGCAAAGACCGATGATATTACCGGTGCAATTAAAGCGCTGAACGACGCGAAAAACGCACTTGAATACCTCAGCGGTAATTACAGCGAGGTCAAAGCTGCCGTTGAAAAGTTCAACGCACTTGACGCATCAAAGTACACCGAGGAATCATACAACGCAGTTAAAGCGGCAGTTGATGCGGTTGACTACACGCTGAACATCACAAAGCAAAGCGAAATCGACGCGATGGCAAGCCGAATCAACGAAGCTCTCGGCAAGCTTGAAAAGAAAGTCACGGCGAAGCTTGTGGCAGTCAAGGACGGCGTTGTGATCGACGAAGAAAAGCTCTTTGTTTACGGAATTGAACCCAACAAGAATGCTCTTACCGACTACATCGGCGCTCAGAACGGCACAGTCAAAATCGACCCCACCTCTTCGGGCTACGGCACGGGAACAACAATCGCCCTTTATGATGAGGACGGCGTGCTTATAAAGACGTACACGCTCGTTATATTCGGTGACGTCAACGGCGACGGCTGGTATGACGCAACCGATGCAACAATCGTAAACTGCATTGTCGGCGGCATGCTTACAAAGGAACAGCTCGGCGAAGCAATTTGGTTTGCCGCTGACTGCAACCATGATGGAAGTATAACGGAAGCCGACTCGGCAATCCTTGAACAGGCAGGTATATATCTTCAGCAGATTGATCAGACAGCCTCTCAGGATGAGCTGGAAACAAGCTCGGTTTATGAGGAATACACAGCACTCATTGATCAGACTCCGAACATTGAAATTGATAACAACGAGCCCGTACAGAAGAGCTTTATCGAGCTTCTGACAGACCTGTTGATGAAGCTTGTTCAGAGAATAATCGACTTAATTAAATAATAAAAATCCGCAGGACGAAAATTCCTGCGGATTTTTTATATAGTTTTATTTCATTTTCTTTTCTGTTTGAAAATTCCGTTCGGGTCCTTTATAAGCAGACAAGCTATCCAAACCACCATTGCCAAAGCAATAACAGAAAGTCCGAGAATGGTATCGTTCAGAAGCTCAGAGGGCGACGGTGTAAAATACTTTGTCTTCAATTCTGCAAATTCAAAGACGGCGTCAACCAGCCACATTGCCGACGCGCCCCAAAACATCCAGCACAAAGTTCCGACCTTCATTCTGCGTGCTTTTTCGTTGGAATACCACACGGCAGTCGAAATAACTGCGGCAAATATTGAGAGAAGAAGAGTCATCAGCAGCTTTCCTCTGCTTTCGCTAATGTGCTCTCGTTTCTTTTCTCCCTGACAAGCGATACAACGACCATAGCCGCCCACAATAATGTAACAGACACCGCCATCATAACTCCGACCGTTGACATTTCGTGAAGCATCTGCGCCCTGTCCGCGGGATCGGCAGCCGCCGTAAGGAACGGAGGCCACGGCACAACCTCACCGTGCCACAGGTGCTCAAACGCCAGCAAAAAAGAGCCGCCAAAAAGCAGCTTCATCAGCCAAACAAGTTTTGTTGAAAAGTGCTTTTTACTCTCTGTGTCAAATTCGGTATTTTCGTGTTTATACGACAAATCGTACTTTTTTTCTTTTGACCTCATTACCGCGTAAACCGCCGACACAACAACAGCCTCGGCAACTGGAACAACAAAACAAGCCATACTCGCTTACCTCCATACAGTTTATAAATTAAGTATATACGATAAAAAAATATAAGTCAACAGGTATTCCTGCTGTCAATATATACAAAAAATCAACAGAGTCTAATTCTTTCCGATTGACTATCACTCATTTTAAATGTATAATTATCCTGTATAATAATTGTCAGGAGTGATTTAATGGACAATTACAGAATTATTGAAGTCAAGCAGAGCGTTTTTGAGGACAACAACAAGGACGCAGAAAGACTCCGCAGTCAGATGAAGGAAGAGAAAACTCTTCTCGTCAATCTTATGTCCTCCCCCGGATCGGGTAAAACGACCACGCTTACAAAGCTGATTGACAACCTGAAATCCGACACAAAAATCGGAGTGATGGAAGCGGACATTGATTCCGATGTCGATGCAAAGACGATATCCTACACCGGCGCCAAGGTTATTCAGCTTCATACGGGCGGAATGTGCCACCTCGACGCAGAAATGACGCGTCAGGGCATAAACGAGCTGGGCACGGACGGGCTTGACCTGGTTGTACTGGAAAATGTCGGCAATCTTGTATGCCCTGCCGAGTTTGATACGGGAGCGGCACTCAATATGATGATCCTTTCGGTTCCGGAAGGACATGACAAGCCGCTGAAATATCCGCTTGTGTTTGAAGTGTGCGACGTTATGATAGTGAACAAAATCGACGTCCTCCCCTATTTCGACTTTGATATGAACAAGGTCGAGGAATACGCACGCAAGCGTAATCCGAACATCAAGATTTTTCCGATATCGGCAAAAACAGGCGAAGGAATCGGTGCGCTTGCCGACTACCTCAGAGGAAAAATCAAGGAGTGGCAGAACTGAGTCGGAGGTGGCGGAATGCATGAACTCGGAGTGGTCTTTCACATTGCCGACAGCGTAAAAAAAATAGCTGTTGAAAACGAAGCCAAGCACATACACAAGGTCGTTCTTGAAATCGGTGAGGTTTCAACCGTCATACCCGATTACCTGATTGACGTGTGGAAATGGAACTGCAAAAGAGACTCTATGCTGACAGACTGTGAACTCGCTGTCGAAACGATACCTGCCGTTACATTCTGTCAGACCTGTGAAAAGAATTACCCGACCATACAGCACGGAAAAATCTGTCCGTACTGCGGAAGCGAAAGCACTTACCTCATTACCGGAAACGAGGTAAATATTAAAGAAATTGAAGTTGATTAGCAAACGAAAGGATGTGTCGAAATGCCTGAGATGAGCAAAAAATATATCCCTGCACATATTAACGACAAGAACCCGAACCCCAAGCTTTTGAAGTTTGTCAGACGAGTTACCGACAGATTTGACGGAAAGCTCAAGGGAATCAAAGTAGAGGATCCCGAATACTGGGGATTTGCCTGCATTTTTGAGGACGAAATGACCAAATCCGAGCGCGAAAACTCACTCGATATCCTGCTTGAAATGAAGGTCAGAAAAAAATATCCGTATTCCGAAATGCTTTCTATGTGTTCAAAACACGGAATGAATCAGAAAACCGCCGATGAGATAATGGACAAGCTTTCCGTTCTCGGTATGATGGAATACGATTACGGCGACAAATATACAAAGGACGGTCCCATTCCGGGCACAACTTACAACAAGGAGGATCGTCATTACTGGATTCCCCTCTTTGTTCCCGGCTCTGCCGAATACACGAACATGAACACCAAGCTGATGGATAAGCACCCTGAGCTTGCGATGTTCTTTGAAAGAATGACGTTTCTTCCGCTCGCAGGCATAACCCAGATGGTTCCTCAGGGTGGCGCAGGAATCGGTATGCACGTTATACCCGTTGAGCAGGCTATCTCAATGGAGAATACAACAGACGACATTGAGCACCTTTCCTATTGGCTCAAGAAATACGAGGGTCACCTCGGCGCGTCGATCTGCTCCTGCCGCTACGGCAGAAAGAAACTCGACGAGGGCTGTGCCGACGACTACGACGGCTGGTGTATCGGTGTCGGAGATATGGCTGACTACTGCCGCGAAACAGGACGCGGACGCGACATAACATACGAAGAGGCAATGGAAATTCTCAAGCGTGCCGAGGATAACGGCTTTGTTCATCAGGTCACAAACATTGACGGCGAGAATAAAATTTTTGCAATCTGTAACTGCAATGTCAAGATATGCAACGCGCTGAGAACATCTCAGCTTTTCAATACGCCCAACCTGTCCGCTTCCGCTTACAGAGCACACGTCAGCAAGCAGGACTGCGTAGCCTGCGGTCAATGTGTCGAATACTGCCCGGCAGGCGCGTTAAAGCTCGGTCAAAAGCTCTGCAAAAAGGACGGTTCCGAGGTCACTTATCCCAAGCAGGAGCTTCCCGATGCCGCAAAATGGGGCGAGGATAAGTGGGACGAGGATTACCGCGACAAGAACCGTATCAACTGTCACGAAAGCGGCACATCTCCCTGTAAGACTGCCTGCCCTGCCCACATAGCTGTTCAGGGATATCTGAAAATGGCTTCACAAGGCCGTTACAAGGACGCTCTTGCACTCATAAAGAAAGAAAACCCGTTCCCGGCGGTCTGCGGCAGAATCTGCAACAAGCGCTGTGAAGACGCCTGCACAAGAGGTATGATCGACCGTGCGGTTTCCATTGACGCTGTAAAGAAGTTTATTGCCGCAAAGGATCTTGAGGACGAGCACAGATATGTTCCCGAAATCGTCGTTGCCTCTAACAGAGGACGCTGGAAAGAAAAGGTTGCCATTATCGGCGGTGGCCCGGCAGGTCTTTCCTGCGCGTTCTACCTTGCACAGATGGGCTATTACCCGACGGTTTTCGAGAAGAACGAGAAGCCGGGCGGAATGCTCACCTACGGAATCCCGTCGTACAAGCTTGAAAAGGACGTTATCGACGCCGAAATCGAAATTATGAAAGAAATGGGCGTTGAAATTCGCACGGGCATTGAGGTCGGCAAGGATATCACCATTCCTGAGCTTCGCAAGGACGGCTACAAGGCGTTTTATATCGCCGTCGGCTGTCAGGGCGGCAGATATCCGAACGTCCCCAATGACCACGCAGAGGGTACAGAAACCGCTGTTGAGTTCCTGAAAAAGGCAACTACGGGAGACTGTCATTTTGATGATGAAACCGTTGTTGTCGGCGGCGGCAATGTTGCGATTGACGCGGCGCGTGTCAGCGCACGAAGCGGCGCAAAAAAGGTCACAATGCTCTGCCTTGAGAGCAAGGATATTATGCCTGCATCGGACGAAGAGATAGCCGAAGCCGAGGAAGACGGAGTAATCATAAACTGTGGCTGGGGTCCGAAAGAGGTTGTTGCCGAAAACGGCAGGGTCAAAGCTGTTGTTTTCAAGAAATGCACACGCGTATATGATGAAAATAAAAAATTCTCACCGCTTTACGATGAGAACGAAACCATAACGATTCCGGCGGCAAAGGTTATTTTTGCTATCGGACAGACGATTGAATGGGGTAAACTTCTCGACGGAACCAAGGTTGAATTTTGGCACGGCAATTATCCTGTTGCCGACAAGCTCACATACCAAACTGCGGAAGAGGATATATTTGTCGGCGGAGACGTATACACAGGTCCGAAATTTGCCATTGACGCAATTGCCGCAGGACACGAAGCCGCCGAATCTCTCCATAGATTTGTTCAGCACGGTCACATGACGATCGGCAGAAACAGACGCGAGTTTATCGAGCTTAACAAAAACGATCTTCGTTTTGACAGCTACGATACCGCAGGCCGCCAGGAAGCCGGAATGAGAGACGATGTTGATCCTCATTCTTTCCGCGACGCTCATGCAACGCTCAGCGAGGAACAGGTCAAGAAAGAAACCTCAAGATGTCTCGGCTGCGGTGCAACAATCGTTGACCAAAACCGCTGTATCGGATGCGGACTGTGCACAACGAAGTGCAAATTTGACGCAATCACGCTTCACAGGGATCACCCCGAAGCGAGCAAAATGGTTGTCGCCGAGGATAAATTCAAGTACATCCTCCCCTACACAGCCAAGCGTGCAGTCAAGATAGTTAAAAAGAAAGCAGAAAAATAAATACGGCAAAGGCTGCTCTGAGAATACTCAGAGCAGCCAATTTTTTGCTTTTATTCAATTACACCGCGAGAAACCTTCCGCCGAAAATAATAGCCTTTTCCAAAAGCTCAAGGAGCTTTGAAACGATCTTCTTGAACACAGTTACAAACTGATTCTCGTTGTTTTCCTTAACGCCGTAGCCGGGAATCGTTCCGTCGCGGTTTTCAACGCCGTCAACGTCGCTTATATAACCGCCGTAAAGTGAGAATACAAATGCGAGAGCCTCTTTTTCGGCAGGCGTTGCGAATCCGTATTTTTCGCAGAACGACCTGAAAGCGTTATCGGCAACATTTCCCTCGTATCCGATCTTATGAAGCATCTCATTTGCTGTTAAAAGCAAATCTTCGTCGGCTGCCGAAGCCACAGAGCTGCTTATTGCAAAAGCAATAAGCCTGATAAGAAGCTTGAAATCATCGGAATCCTGTGAATAGATTTTTTCGCCGATCTTGCACCTGAGCTGTGCCATCGTTAAGGCATCGTTCATTGTTTTATATTCGCTGTCGGGAATTTCAAGTCCGTATGCCGCCGCCTGAGCCTGAACACCGTTCTCGCCGTAAAGCGGCGTATCGGACAGCTCTCTTATCTTGTCGGTCACAGGCTTAACCTTTTCATACAAAGAGCTTGACTCTTCGATTCCGAGCGTTTCGGGAGAAAGCAATTCTCTTGTGCTTTCGGAATACTCCTCGTACGATTTTCCCCATGTGTACGCCTGAAGATTGTTTTTCATCAGGTCAATCTCTTCCTGTGTATAGCCCTTGCAAACCTCAGCCAGCTTGTCGGCGTCAATATGATTTATCTTCTTCGTCTCATATTTGATTTCGCTGTCGTTCATGCTGATAAACTTGTATTCGGCAGGGAAATTACCGAGACTCGACATTGAGAAATCATATATGGTGTTGCCGAGGAAGCTTGTGTAGGACTTCGTGTTTGTGCAATGGGTGTGACCCGAAAAAACGAGCTTTACACCGAGATCGGCAAGAAGTCCCGCGAAAGAATACGGCGTATCAACAACATAGTTCTTCTCGTTGATTTTCTGGAACGGATTGTGTTCAAGAAGATTATGATGCATTATCATGATAACCTTTTTGCCCTGTTTTTTTGCGGCTTTAATCTGCTTGACTGCCCAGTCCATTCTCGGAGCATCGTTTTTCGGAACGACCCTGTATCTTTCGTCGCAGGTGTCAAGCGCAACGAGGGTATATTCATCATTGAGATTTGCGCTGTATGAGCAGGTACCCTCGTCAACGGAAAGTGCCTCATCATAGCCGAACTCGTGATATATTTCCGTAAACTTTTTATGGTCAACGACCGCATCCTTTGCGTTATCGTGGTTTCCGTTTATAACATAAACCTGCTTGCCCGTTTCCTGCTCAAATTTTCTGAACTTTGCGGCAACAGCCTCGTGCTCCGAGACATAGTCCCTGCCGTGTGTGGCAAGATCGCCCGTTGCAAGAACGAATTGACAATCGGGATTTTCGGCACACTCTTTCAGAAACTCGTCGATAATGTATCCGCTCTGGTTTGTAAGCGACTCACTTTCCGAATTGAAGGTAGTCACATATCCCTCGTCCGCAAGCGTTGTGCCAACCTTTTTGACAGGCTTGACATAGTGAAGATCCGACGCAACCGCAAAGCCTGTTACCGTTTCACCGCTCTCGGCATAAACCGCTATCGCAAGCGAGGAACTCAGCAAAATGACCGCACAAAGTATAATGCTTATAACTTTTTTCATAACCTTACCGCCTCAATAATATTTTATAAACAAATTTTACCAAAGGCAAACACAAATGTCAACCGATAAAAAAGCCGACTTCGTAAAACGAAATCAGCTTTTTTCTGTTATTCCGCTGCAATTCGCCAGCCCTCGGCTTTCTCGCGAATCTCCGTGAAGCGCTTGTAAAGTCCGTCCTGCTTTACAAGCTCGTCATGAGTTCCGGCTTTGGCAATTCTGCCGTCCTCCACAACAAGAATCTGATCGGCATTTTTGATCGTTGCCAAACGGTGGGCAATTGTAATAATCGTCTTACCGCGCGTCAGCTCGGAAATAGCCTGCTGAATCAGATGCTCGTTTTCGGGATCAATACTTGCCGTCGCTTCATCAAGAATGATGATAGGCGAATCTTTAAGAATTGCACGGGCAATCGAAATACGCTGTTTTTCACCGCCCGAAAGCGTACCGCCGCCCTCGCCGACAACCGTGTCGTAGCCCTGCGGCATCGCCATGATAAAATCGTGACATCTTGCTTTTTTCGCCGCTGCAATCATTTCTTCCTCGGTCGCGTCAGGCTTTCCGAAACAGATATTTGCGCGAATCGTATCATTGAAGAGGTAAACGTTCTGGAATACCATTGAAATATTTGAAAGCAGGCTGTCACAGGTAAACTCTTTCAGATTATGTCCTCCGACCGAAATGCTGCCGCTCTGCGGGTCATAGAACCTGGCAAGCAGACTGCATATAGTCGTCTTTCCCGAACCTGACGGACCTACAATAGCGGTTGATGTTTTTTCGGGAATCTTGAAGCTGACATTTTTCAAAACCTGTCTGCTGTCATAGCCGAAGTCAACATTTTTGAACTCTATGTCATAGCGGCTGAGCTTGACGTCCTTTCCGTCGGAATCAATGAGGTTCTCCGTGCGGAGCGCATCAAGCTGATCCATAGCGTCGTCGATAACGCCGAGCGTGTGCGCGCTGTCGCTTATCGGTTCAAGTGAAGCAAAAATACTGAACGAGAAGAATACAAACATCAGCATAATTGAAAAATCCATTTTACCTGCAAGGCACATAAGACAAGCTGCCAAAGCAAGTCCTACCGAACCGCACTTGAGAGCAAGCAGATGAAGAGCGTTTCCGGGAATATAGCCCCATTCGATTTTGAGGTGGATTTTTTTGCTGTCATCAATGGCCTTGGTAACGGAGTCCATTGACGCGCCGCTTTTTCCGAATGACTTTACAACGGAAAGTCCGCGTGCATACTCGATAATTGCGCCTGTCATATCCTTGTTTGCCTGAGCCTCTTTCGGGGCATTGATACGGCTGTAATGCGAAATAATAAGCATAAAGCAAAATGAAAGAACTGTTGCCGCAAGGGCTATCAGCGCAGTCAGCGAACTGCACACGGCAAGACAGACAAAGATAACCAGGAAATTCAGATATCCGCCGACAAAGTTGTCTATCATACGGATGCCCATTCCCTCAAGTGTTGAAAGTCCGGTCGTTATCGAACTGAGAATGTTACCTGTGCTGACCTGCCGGAAATATCCGAGCGAAACTCTTTTGAGTGCATCGCCGACAGCCAATCGGTCACGCGCCGTGAGCCGATAGTGTGGTTTTCAACATTGCCGAGCGGTGCGTGCAGGAAACGATTTGCAAGACGCAAACGCAGACCCTCAAGAACTGTGTATGCCATGCTGTGCGATGTTCCGCTGGAAAGACTGAACGTCAGTATCTTTACAACATAAGCGGCAAGCGCAATCATACACCATTTAACAATCTCCGCCGAGGTCACCGTGTCGGCTGTAAAAAGGCAGATTATCTCGTACATACAGTAGAACGGTACGAGTCCTATTGATACGCTGATAACCGACAAAATCACAGACAGAATCATCTTTTTCTGCTGACCCTCCGCGTAGGCAAAGAGTGATTTCATCCAACTCTTTTTTTCTGATTTCATTATGCATCCTCTTTTCTGTATTGGTTTTATTGATTATTTATTTTCGTCTTTGCTCGGTCGCCCCCCGAAATTGCGGTCTCTGCATTTCGGCGAATTGACTTTTATCTCTTTAACAAAAAAGAGAATTGCCTTCAAATAGTCCTCTCCGGAGGTGTGAAGCTTCATAAAACGAGTCACTTCCTTTCGGGTCGTTCGGTTAGCACAAGCTAACCACAAGCCAAAAATTATAGAGCATTACTGCCCCATAATTTTCAGCCAACCTGCTGTATAAAAATCACTCAATTCACATAAATAACGTTCCGCGTCGGTCTGTGACATATCGTGAATTATAATTTCAAAATATGCATTCATCATACCCGTCGCTAGAATGTGCTCCAACCGCTTGTCTATCGGCAGAACAGTCCTTCCGAGACCTCGCAAAACCTCCCAATAGTGCTCGGTCGACGCAACCTCAAGTGCGACCAAATCGTCTATCAGAGAAGCGTAAGGCGTTCCGTCGGAGCAAAGCAGAATCAGATGGAACTCATCCTTATGCTCATTCATATAAACGAGCATCTCCTGCATACATTCCTTTCCGACCGAGCCCATACGTTCGGGCTGTTTTTCGGGAGGAAGCTGCTCGAAGCCTGCAAGCGAATACTTGTAACGGCTGAGCAAATATTGATAATGCTCATCAACCAGCGCCGCAAACAAGGCCTCTTTACTGTCATAGTATCCGTAAAAAGCGCCTGTTGTAACTCCGGCATTTTTCACAATGTTTCTCAGCGATGCCGCGCTGTACCCCTTTTCCAGAAACTCTGTTTTTGCGGCAGCGTGTATCCTTTCAAGGGTTGAGCTGTTAAAAGCGTCCATAAGGAACCTCCTTTATAACAGCGTTATATCACACTGTTATATTATAATAATATCAATCGTTTGTCAAGATAAATATTTAAAAAATATGATAAATTTTTAGTTTTATTACATTATAAAAGCATTGTATATCAAAAGACCTCTCTTGTCTGAAAAACAAAAGAGGTCTTTTATGGTGCCGGTGACCGGGGTCGAACCGGTACGGTATCGCTACCACTGGATTTTGAGTCCAGCACGTCTGCCAATTCCATCACACCGGCACATAACGCTGTATATTATACCTTATCGTTACAAAAAAATCAAGTATTTTTTTATAAACCGTGGCTATATTGTGCTATAACAAGCAGATTTTTTAGAAAAGAAAATCCCGACTCAACCGAGCCGGGATAACAGAATCAGAACTTTTCTTCTTTTTTCTTTTTCGGAGCCTTGCCCTTAGCTTCCATACGGGATGCCTTTTCTTTCTCCGCCGCTTCCTTGGCTGCCGCACGCTCTGCCGCAAGCTTTTCATTAGCGGTATTATTCTGGCTGATAGCCCAACGGGTGATCTTCATGCGGTTTCTGTCAGCGCCTGTCTCAATGATAAGAGAATCGTCCTTAACGGTAACGATCTTACCTACGATGCCGCCGATTGTTGTAATCTCGTCGCCGATCTGAAGGTTATCGCGCATTGCCTGCTCTTCCTTCTGCTTTTTCTTCTGAGGTCTGATCATAAGAAAATACATAACGCCGAAAACAGCTACCATCATAAGAATCATTGTCCAGCTGCTGCCCTTTCCTGCTGTCTGGGCTGCTAATAATGTTAAATAGTTCATTACTTATCCTCCTAAACTTTACATAACGCTTGTATTATACATTACATTGTAAGTTTTTGCAAGCGTTATTTGTGTATATTTTGTAAATTTAATAATTAACCGCCGTTCAGATTCGTGTGTCAAGCAAATCGACATATTTTTCCTTAAAATCCTCAAAAGTTCCGTTTGCCAGAGCGTCACGGATTTTCTCCATCAGCGTATTATAGAAATAAAGATTGTGCGTAACGCAAAGGCGCATTGCCAGCATTTCTTTGGCCTTGAAAAGGTGCCTGATATATGCCTTTGAATGTCTGCGACAGGTCGGGCAGTCACACTCCGAATCAATCGGTGTGTCGTCCTTCATATATTTGGCATTATTGATGTTGATTATTCCGTTCATCGTGAAAAGATGTCCGTGGCGTGCATTTCTCGACGGCATTACGCAATCGAAAAGGTCAACTCCCCTGCTGACAGCCTCAATAATGTTGCCCGGAGTACCTACACCCATCAAATAGCGAATTTTATTCTTCGGCGCATAGGGTTCAACCGCAGAAATAATCCTGTACATATCCTCTTTCGGCTCACCGACCGCGAGTCCGCCGATTGCATAACCGTCAAGGTCAAGCTCCGCGATTCTTTGCATGTGCTCAATTCGCAGATCATCATACACACAGCCCTGATTGATACCGAAAAGAAGCTGATTCTTGTTTATAGTGTCATGCAAGGCGTTCAGTCTTTCCATTTCTTCTTTGCATCTTACAAGCCAGCGCGTCGTCCTTTCGCAGGACTTTTTCGCATACTCGTAGGTTGACGGATTCTCAACACATTCGTCAAAAGCCATTGCAATCGTCGAAGCAAGGTTTGACTGAATCCTCATACTCTCTTCAGGTCCCATAAAAATACGTCTTCCGTCAATATGTGAAGCAAAGGTAACGCCCTCTTCCTTGATCTGACGGAGTTTGGCGAGCGAAAAAACCTGAAATCCGCCGCTGTCGGTCAGAATCGGTCCATCCCAACCCGTAAATTTGTGAAGTCCGCCGAGCTCCTTGATAAGCTCATCACCGGGACGAACGTGAAGATGGTAGGTGTTGCAAAGCTGAACCTGAGCGTGGATGTCCTTGAGGTCGTAAGCGTCAAGCGCACCCTTGATTGCGCCGCAGGTTGCAACATTCTGAAACGCAGGCGTTTTGACCGTGCCGTGAACTGTTGAAAACTCACCCAGACGCGCCGCGCCGCATTGCTTTATAATATTAAATTCTGCCATTTCGTCCTCCTTTAAAGGATAGCCATCGCGTCGCCGAACGAGAAGAATCTGTACCTCTCCTCAACGGCAATTTTATATGCGTTCATCGTGTGCTCATAGCCGCAAAATGCGCTGACGAGCATAATAAGCGTGCTTTCGGGCAGGTGGAAGTTTGTTATAAGCCCGTCGATACATTTAAATTCATAGCCGGGATAAATGAAGATGCTTGTCCAATCGTCATACTCACAGACCTTGCCCTTAGCCTGACATACCGACTCAAGCGTTCGGCAGCAGGTTGTTCCGACAGCAATAACTCTGCCGCCGTTTTTCTTGGTCTCGTTGATGATATCCGCTGTTTCGGCAGGTATCATATAATGCTCCGAATGCATCTTATGCTCCTCAATATTTTCGGTTTTGACGGGACGGAATGTGCCGATTCCGACGTGAAGCGTTACAAAGCCTATCTTAACACCCTTATCCTTTATTTTCTGCAAAAGTTCGGGAGTGAAGTGCAAGCCTGCCGTCGGTGCGGCGGCTGAACCGAGCTCCTTTGAGTATACGGTCTGATAGCGTTCCTTATTTTCAAGCTTCTCTTTTATGTAATGCGGAAGCGGCATTTCACCGATTTTGTCAAGCACATTATAAAAATTGCCCTCGTAAGAGAACTCTGCAACACGGTTTCCGTTTTCGAGAACTTCCTTTATCTCTGCTCTGAGCAAACCGTCGCCAAATGTAAATTTGGCTCCCTCTCTTGCCTTCTTGCCGGGTCCTGCCATTACCTCCCAAGTGTGAGCATCGTGCTGATTAAGCAAAAGAAACTCAACAACTGCGCCCGTTTTCTCCTTGACTCCGTAAAGACGCGCCGGAAGAACCCTCGTGTTGTTAAGAATCAGGCAATCGCCCTCGTGCAGCAGGTCGACTATATCATAAAAGTGCAAATGCTCGACTGTGCCCGTTTTCTTATCAAGATGCATCAGCCTTGAGCTGTCACGCGGCTCAATCGGATGCTGAGCAATAAGCTCTTCGGGAAGATCATAATAAAAATCGCTTTTTTTCATCATTATACCTCTATTTCAGCCATTTGGCTCTTGACTTAAATAATAAAAAATGGTATCATCACATTTAACTTATATTATATTGCATAATCACTTGATTGGCAACACATTTTTTAAATTTTTGAGAGGTGAATTGTTATGAAAAAATACAAGGTAGGAATCATCGGCGCTACCGGTATGGTTGGACAGAGATTTGCATCTTTGCTTGAGAATCACCCCTGGTTTGAGGTTATTCTTGTTGCGGCGAGTCCCCGCTCGGCAGGAAAAACCTACAAGGAAGCTGTCGGCAGCCGTTGGTGCATGGATACACCGCTGCCGCAGAACATGGCTGATCTCGTCGTTTACGACGCAACGGCTGACGTCGAGAAGATTGCTTCTCTTGTTGACTTCGTCTTCTGCGCGGTCGACATGAAGAAGGACGAAATCAAGGCTCTTGAGGAAAGATACGCCAAGGCTGAGTGCCCCGTTGTTTCAAACAACAGTGCTCACAGATTCACTCCCGATGTTCCGATGGTTGTTCCTGAGCTCAATGCCGACCACATCAATGTTATCGAGGATCAGAGAAAGCGTCTCGGCACAAAGAGAGGCTTTATTGCCGTAAAGTCAAACTGCTCGCTTCAGAGCTATGTACCGGCTATCTATCCGCTTGACAAAGCAGGCTACAAGGTTGAGGACGTTCTCGTCTGCACATACCAGGCAATTTCCGGCGCAGGCAAAACCTTTGAGAGATGGCCTGAGATGGTAGACAACGTTATTCCGTTCATCGGCGGCGAGGAAGAAAAAAGCGAAAAAGAGCCGCTTAAAATCTGGGGTAAGGTTGAGAACGGCGAAATCGTTTGTGCATCCGAACCGCATTTCACAGCACAATGTCTGCGTGTTCCCGTTTCAAACGGCCACATGGGCGCAGTATTTATGAAGTTTGCAGACAAGGCTCCGTCAAAGGAAGAGATCCTCAAGGTATGGGAAAGCTTCTCAGGCGAGCCGCAGAAGCTGGCTCTTCCGAGCGCTCCCAAACAGTTCCTCCACTATTTCACAGAGGACAATATGCCGCAGACGAGATTCCAGCGTGACCTTGAGGGCGGCATGGCAGTCAGCATCGGCAGACTTCGCGAGGACACTCAGTATGACTACAAGTTTGTTTGTCTCTCACACAACACACTCAGAGGTGCCGCAGGCGGTGCAGTCCTCCTTGCAGAGCTTCTTTGTGCAAAGGGATATATGGACTAAAATTACACCACATCGTTTAAAAGACAGGAATTTATTTTTCTGTCTTTATTTTTATATAAGGGGCGTTTTAATGAAGCAAACGGTTTTTACGGGAGCGGCTTGTGCGATAGTCACACCGTTCGACGAAAACAGGAAGGTTGATTACAAAGCTCTGAAAAAACAAATTGATTTTCAAATTGACAACGGTACTGACGCAATAGTGGTCTGCGGCACCACGGGTGAAAGCGCCACTCTTGATTCGCGCGAGCGCCGTCAGGTTATCAAATCGACGGTCAAGCACGTCGGCGGACGTGTTCCTGTCATCGCAGGCACAGGCGGCAACAATACCCGTGACGTAATTAAAAAAAGCCTCACGGCTCAGTCGCTCGACGTTGACGCTCTGCTGATAGTCACGCCGTATTATAACAAGTGCTCTCAGGAGGGACTGGTCGAGCACTACTCACAGATAAGTGAAGCTGTAACAAAACCGATAATCGTCTATAACGTGCCGTCGCGAACCGGAGTGAATATTAAGCCCGAAACATACAAGATACTGAGTCAGATTGACAACGTCGTTGCGACCAAGGAAGCAAACGGAGACTTATCTGCTCTGATGAAAACAATGCAGCTCTGCGGCGACGATTTGGACATATACTGCGGCAATGATGATCAGAGCGCGGCGTTCTGCTCCATGGGCGGCAAGGGAACCATATCGGTTCTTTCAAACATTTTGCCCCATGCGGCGCACGACATTGCCGAAACGGCTGTTGAAGGAGATTCCGCTTACGCTGCCGCATTGCAGCTCCGCTATCTCGCGCTGTGCAATGTGCTTTTCTGTGACGTCAACCCTATGCCTGTAAAATATGCCATGTCACTCCTCGGCATGGACAGCGGAATATGTCGTCTCCCCCTCACCCGTCTGAGCGACGCCAACAAAGAAAAGGTGTGTCAAGTTTTGCGTTATCACGGACTGATTGAATAAAAAGCAATGGGCTGTTGCTAAATGCAACAGCCCAATATTTTATCTGTTTATGAGCGGCTTGACCTGCTTGCCGAGAAGCACGGCAAATACCATTTTTACACAGTCAAACGCAATATAAGGTACAACGCCGCCGATAAGCGCCTGTTTAAGTGTCAGTCCCATTTGGTAGGCAAGCCACAGCGAACCGAAAAGGTAGCAAACCGCAGTACCCAGCACCATTCCGACAAACGACATTACAAACTTGCCGCCAAACTTGTCGGCAAAAAATCCGCCGATAAGTGCAATAAAGATGAAGCCGATTATATATCCCCCCGTCGGGCCGACAAGCTTTGCCGCTCCGCCGGTGAAGCCGGAAAATACGGGAAGTCCCGCAAGTCCGATCAGAATATATATTATAACGCTGAGCGTTCCTGTTTTCGCTCCCAAAAGGTAGGTTGTCAAATAGACTGCCAGTATCGCAAACGAGACAGGTACGGGCGTGAACGGCAGCGGAACCGAAAGCGGTCCGAGAACCGATATTATCGCCGCCATGAGTGCAATTTTAACTGTTTCTCTTATTCTCTCCTGCCTCGTGCGTGAAATGTTAAGCATAATCTATTATTCCCCCGGCTGACCTGCAATCTGTCTTTTGATAAGCTCGATTATGCAGACAAAGAGCTTTTTCAAAGCCTCGAAAAACGTTACATGGTATCTTGCATCGGTGTTCTGATTCTCCGCTGTCATCGGACCAAATTCGCCGCTGTCGCTGTAAATCATGTACTGCGGGAAATTAGCGTCGCTTTCCACCGTGAACTCCTCGTTGTTTACAATAGCATCAACCAGCCTATTGATTATCTTCGGGAAAGATTTGTGTTTGATATTCTTCACAAACCACGTTCTGTCAGGGAACAGACAGCCCGAAGCGTCTATCTGCAAATCGGGAGAAATATACTTGTATGTTCCGTCCTGCTTTGCCTTTTCAATATAGTTGCTGTCAAAGCCTGATTCAAGCGAAGCCGTTATAGCTCCCTTTGAGGCATCGTATACGCTGCAAAGCGCGTCAGAAATCATATCCGCCTCGTCCGTGACGGGAACGGTCTGATAGCCGTACTTCGTGATGTTGGCAATTTCGATTCCACGCGCCGCATACTCTTTGAGGAGCTCATTCGATTTGACCTGAACGTTGTAGTGATAATTGTCGATCATCTCGATAAAGTCGGCGTATTTATCCATATCCGCACCGTAGAAAACAGTCTCCTTGGCACGCTCGTAGTCGCGGTCGTTTACCATGCTCCAGTATCCGGGGAATGTTGCAAACGAAGACATAAGAGCCTTCGGGAATATTTCAAGATACTTCTTCTTGAGAACATTATTGACTGCCGCACAGGTAAGGTCAAGTCCGTAGGTGTCGTTGAAAACTGTTACGAATGACTGTATGAGCTGGTTTGTAACCTCGTCCTCTGAAAGCTGGAGGTCATAAACGTATCTCTCCACTCCGTCGGGGTCAAGATACATATCGCCTGCAAAAGCCTTGCTGCACTGTGTTGCTCCGTCAAGCGCACTTGCATAAAGAATATAGTCGGAAATGTACTCCGCATCATATTTCTCCATATATGCCATGGTGATATTTACACCGAGACAACGGCCGAGCATAGCAACCTTGTCGGCACCCGTAACCTCTCTGACGTCCTCAATAAACTTGCGGAGAATGTCTGCGTTCTCGTAGGGATCAAGTCGCCAGTCGTAGTTGAACGTGTATCTCTGGGTCGGATATTTACCGTCAACAAGATCGGATTTCATCTTTTTCTTGTTCCATGTCCACTTGAGATAAACGCCGTTCTGAGTTTTTCCGTGTTCGTCAAGGCTGATTTCACCGTAGATTTCCTCAAGAGCCTTGCTGAGAACCTCGCTGAACTCCCCCCACTTCTGAGTGAGAACAGCCTTTGCAAAAATTCCGATATTATCCTTAACGGTCTGCTCAATGAAGCCGTCGGGAATCGTCACCGGGTAAGCAGTTCTTTCCTTGCCGTCCTCGTCCTTAGCGTAGAGCGTCATTCCCGTTCCCTGAACATAGATCAGAGGAATAACCGTTCCGTCGCTTTCTTCGGCGGCAAAGCCCGATGAACCGAGAAATGCAAATGCCGAAACAATAATGGACAGGCAAAGAACGAGTGATATTACTTTCTTAGAAATTTTCTTCATTGTTATCGCCTCAAACAGTAGTTTTTTCTTTGTTTTTATCATTGTATGCGTCAAGCGTTTCCGAGCTTTCCGTCTCAACGTGTGAGAAGAAGAAGTCCTCGCGTTCCTTTGAGTTGATGACGGTAACGGGCTTGATCTGATTCAGAACAACGCCCTTGCTTCTGAGCGACTCTCTGTAATCCCAATAGGTCTTTTCCTTGAGAACCAGGATCTCAGGTTCGCTGAGCATACCCCAACGTCTGTATTTGAAGTACTTTTCATTGACTTCCTTGAGCTCCTCGTCCAGAAGCTCAATCATCTTTTTGCGCGTATCCTCATCAATCGGCTTTTCGGGCTCAACGAACATACAGTAGCGCGGCGGATTGGTTGAGTAATCCGGATAGAAGCTGTACCCCTTGAAACCGATTCCGATTTTCTCCGAAGCCTTCGTTGCGGCAAAGTCGACCATCTGAGTGGTTGTCTTTTCGTTGGCAACGTTCATGCTGAGGTTCTGTCTGTAAAGAAGCTCAATGCGCGGAGTGTTGTTGTACATCTTGGTAACGTGAACAACGTCCTCCATCTTGTATCTGTAAAGACCTGAGAAGTTTGAAACAACAAGCTCGTAGTCCTTGCCGACCTCAATTTCGTTTATCAAAAGCGGCTTAACATCGTCGCGTGCGTGCTCCTCGCCGTCCTCAATCGGAAGGAACTCAAAGAAAATACAATGAGGAAGCAAACACGAATCGTTGACATTGAGCTCAACGGGAGCGGCAAAGAATCCCTCGGCCGCCGCATAGCCCATATTGTGAAGCGGCAGATCGCCGACCGACTTGCGGAGCTTTTCAATGTAAACCTGGAGACTGGAGCCCATCATACCGTAGCCCCATGTGAGCTTCGGCCAAATTCTCGGTGCTATCGGCTCATCGAAGCCCTTTTCAAACTCTCTTCTGAGTTCGGCAGCTCTCTTCGGATTTGGTTTGAACATCCTTGAATACTTGGCTCTGAGCTCCGGAGTACATTTGATATTCGGATTGATAATACCCTTTTCAATATCGTCGCAGAGCATTTCCCAGTTATCCTCAAGGTAGTCAAACATCGTTGTCAGCAATGTGACGACCATTGAGCCGAGATAGGTAACGTTTCTGTTTTCAAGAGCAAATCTAAGCTGAAGATATGACGTATCAAGAAGTTCCTCGTGCTCCGGGCAAAGAAGCGAATACGGAGACGTGCAGAAAAATCTTGTGATAGGCTTGAGGTAAGTCAGCGGAACCTGACCGGCACCGTTACAGCGCTTGTTGTCGTCAAGGTTGTGACCCGAAAGGATAAGAACAAGCGGTCCCATCTGCGACGGCATTCTTATGCCCTTGTTTTTCTTGAGCCAATGAGCTGCGACCGCAACGGATACGGAAAATCCGATACATTGCATCTTCCAAAGGTCGCTGATTCCCTTGGGCAAAATTTTCGGCTTGCCGACGGAGCCCGAAGATGAGCAGTATCTTATATTCTTTCCTGAGAACATAAGTCTGTCCTCTTTATTGTTAATCATTCTGTCAACATACGGCTCGTAGTCCTTGTATGTAGACAGCGGAACTATGCGCTGGTAGTCTTCAATCGACTTAACGTCGCCGAGATGAATCTTTTTGCCGAGTTCACAATTCTTGTTTCTTCTTACGATTTTTTTAAGAACGTGCTTTTGGGCTTTCAACGGATCCTTTGTGAAATGATTGATTTCCCAAAGTGAAACATCTCCGAGGAAAATACCGAAATCGGAAAAGGGCATTGTAATCTACCTCCTGGTTTTTCTATATTTTATATCAACATAAAAACTATGTCAATATTATCAGAGCTTTTTGGTTTTTTCGTATGCAGCAATGACAGCATTCATAGCATTTGAACGGAAAGCGCCGTCCTCCAGAGCCTTAACTCCGGCGATCGTTGTACCTCCGGGACTGCAAACCTCGTCCTTGAGCTTGCCCGGATGCTTGCCGCTCTCAATCACCGCCTCGGCGGAACCGAGCACCGTGCCTGCGGCATAAAGGAGCGCCTTATCCCTCGGAAGTCCGCAGCTCACCGCTCCGTCCGCAAGGGCTTCAATGAACATATAAACGAACGCGGGGCCGCAGCCCGAAACCGCACAGCCTGCGTCAATGAGCTTTTCATTAATCCAGTCAACAATTCCCGAACACTTCATAATGTCGTTAAATTCGCTGATTTCTCTGTCAGTCACGTTATATCCGCTTGCAAGAACAACGCCCTTGCCGACCGACACGGGCATATTCGGCATAATTCGGATAATTTTCGCCGCCGCGGACATCTCCGCAATTTTCTCGATCGCACAGCCTGCCGCCATTGAAACAACCACGCAGTCGGGTCTCGTCTTAATTATTTCCGATATTTCCGCCAGCGCATTTGCGATCACCTGCGGCTTAACGCCGATAAAGATATAATCACATTCTGCCGCTATTGCCTTTGAATTTGACACCTGCACTCCCAGTTCATCGGAAAGAGCCTTTGTCTTTTCGACATCGTGGTCGCAGACATACGAACATTCGGCATATCCGGCTTTTGCAACGGCGCGCACGATCGCTCCGCCCATGTTTCCGCAGCCGATGAATCCGATATTAGGCATACCATTTCCTCCTTACCTTATCTGTCCGTTACCCTTGACAATGTATTTATAAGTCGTCATTTCACGAAGTCCCATGGGGCCTCGTGCGTGAAGCTTCTGCGTCGAAATTCCTATTTCACAGCCGAGTCCGAACTGTCCGCCGTCGGTAAAACGGGTGCTTGCATTGACATAGACCGCCGCAGAATCAACATCGCGGCAGAATATCTTTGCGTGCTCGCCATCCGCGGTAATGATTGCGTCGCTGTGGTGCGTTCCGTGCTCCGAAATGTGCTTGACCGCCGCCTCAACGCTGTCAACAATTCCGACTGCGAGTATATAGTTAAGAAATTCCGTATCAAAATCCTTTTCGCCGGCCTTTGTTCCGTCGATAATCTTCGCCGCACTCTCGTCAAGTCTGAGTTCAACGGGATTCACCTTTCGGTCGTCAACAAGTCTCTTTTTGAGCATCGGAAGGAATTTGTCGGCAATTTTGCGGTTTACAAGCACAACCTCTTCGGCATTGCAAACCGACGGACGGCTCGTTTTCGCGTTTTCGATAATGTTGAGCGCCATATCAAGATCGGCGGCATCGTCAACATAGACGTGGCATATACCCGTTCCCGTCTGTATAACAGGCACGGTAGCATTTTCGACGCACGCCTTGATAAGTCCCGCTCCGCCTCGCGGAATGAGCAAATCAATATATCCGTCTGCCGTCATAAGCTCCGCCGCGCTCTGACGCGTTGTGTCCTGAATCAGATTTATGAAGTTCTCACAGAAGCCGAGCTTTTTCAAGCCCTCTCTGAGTGAATTAACTATTGCATTTGCGGAACGGAAAGCTTCCTTGCCGCCCCTGAGCACACAGACATTGCCGCTTTTCAGCGCAAGAGCTGCGGCGTCCGACGAAACATTCGGTCTGCTCTCGTAGATAATGGCAACGACGCCCATCGGCACCGAGGTTTTCTCGACAACAAGTCCGTTTTGCAGTTCGACCCTCTCAAGCACTCTTCCCACAGGGTCGGGAAGTTTCACGGCGTCTCTTATGCCGTCTGCCATACCTTTGATTCGTTCGCTGTCAAGGCTCAGGCGGTCGATCATAACGTCCGTTATCTTGCCGCGTGCCGCCTCAACATCCTTTCCGTTTTCGGCGATAATGTATTCGCTGTTTTCCTCCAGCATATCCGCCATTGCAAGCAGGGCGTTGTTTTTGTCCTCCGAAGTGAGCCTTGCGAGCTCGGACTTTGCCGCCTTTGCCTGTTCAAGTATTTCAAGTGTAGTCATTCTGTCACCCTCTTTTAATGAATCGCGTACCCACAGCCTTGCCCTCGACAATATCGTAAAGGACAAGCGGATTCTTGCCGTTGGCAATAATCATATCGCAGTTGTTTTCCGTACAAATCTGCGCCGCGTGAAGCTTGGTTTTCATTCCTCCTGTGCCGAGGCTTGAGCCCTCCTTGCCGCCGAGAGAAAGAATATCGTCATTGATTTCCGAAACGACCGAAATCAGCTTTGCGTCAGAATCGGTGTGCGGATCGGCTGTAAAAAGTCCGTCAATGTCGGAAAGCAGAACCAAAAGATCCGCGTTGATATTCACGGCAACCATCGCCGAAAGAGTATCATTGTCTCCGACCTTGATTTCATCGGTCGCAACGGTGTCGTTCTCGTTAATTATCGGAAGCGCCTTAAATTCAAGGAGCTTATCCATGGTGTTTTTGAAGTTTATGTGTCTTTCTTCGTTCTCGAAATCCGTGCCCGTCATAAGAAGCTGAGCCACCGTGTGGTTGTACTCCGAGAAAAGCTTGTCGTAGGTATACATCAGTTCGCATTGACCTACCGCGGCGGCGGCCTGCTTTGCCGCAACATCGCGTGGTCGTTCGCTTAACTGGAGCTTTCCGGCGCCCATTCCGATAGCGCCCGAAGTAACAAGTATAATGTCGTTATCGGCATTTTTAAGGTCACTCATAACCTTGCAAAGCTCCTCGACGCGCCTGATATTTATAAGACCGCTCGGATGCGCAAGCGTTGAAGTTCCGACCTTGACAACAATTCTCATATTCAGTCCTCCGTTAAGCAAATGGAAAAATCTATCCCAATATAATCAGTTTATTTTACCACACTTGTTCACAATATGCAAGAAAAAACACACCCGAAATATTAAAAATCGGGTGTGTTTTGTTGTTTTTCATTCCGCCGTGTAGGTAAGGGTTGTGGCGTAGGTCCAGCCGTTGTTCGGAGTTTTGATATAAATCTTGAAAATGTTTTCTCCGCTGTGGCGGGTCTTTACCGTGAAGTCATAGGTGTAGGTCATGCTTGACGTGTCGAGCGCTGCCGCAGTCGTGTTGTAGGTCGAGGTCATTCCGTCCTCGTACTCCACACGAACCTTTTTTACTCCTGAGCCTGTCACAACTTTACAGCCTACTCTGCCCTGCGCTCCTCCTGTTGACGAAAGCTCCGCGCTTTTCAGCGTCTTATCCGAGCGAAGTGTTGTGACCCTGAACTTGTATGTTGATTTCACCCACTCGTTGCTGTACTTTGCGTGAACCTGCAGGTCGCTGTCGGCTGTGAGCTTGGTGTTTATCGTCCACACCTCGTGGTCAAGCTCCCTTGACATATCGCTGACCTCGTTTCCCTCCGCGTCATAGCCGGTGACCGAAACATTGGGCAGGTGCCTTGTGAACGTTCTTGTCGCTCCGTTCGCTTCGATAACCTGAACCTTATCGGCTCTTCCGTCAACATTGAAGCTGTAATCGTTCACTTCGCTCCAAGACGGGTTATATGAAACGCCGTTCACGTCGCCGATCTCAACAAATTTGAATCCGTTTTCTTCAGCGTAAGCTTCCGCCGCCGTGTTGCGGTATCCGTATATTGTGAAGCCTTCAACCTTTCTGAGAACTTTATATGCTCTATTAGGATCAGGGCAATAATCTTCATAGCCAAAAGCCATTTCGCCGATTACCTTTACGGATGCCGGAATTGTTATAGAAGTTAAACCGGAATCATAAAATGTCTGTTCACCGATTTCCTCTACGGACGCAGGGATAACAACAGACTTCAAATCCGCACAGTCCAAAAATGCCTTTTTTTCAATTATTTTAAGTCCGTCGTTTAATTCGATGTTTTTCATCCATGCACAGGTATCAAAGGCTCCTTCTCTGACAATCTCAATGGTTTTCGGAAGCTTAAAGCTTTCAAAATAACCTAACAAAAAAGCTTGTTGAGGAATTTCTTTTATATCGTTGTCCTCCGTGAATGTGACATTTTCTATACTGCAATTTTCAAACACATCGGGACAAAGGTCACAGCCAATTACAACACTTTTTAACAGCCAGCAAAATCCGAAAACGTCTCCTGCATCATTCTCAAAAACAACATTTTCGGGCAGATACAATTCCTTTATCCGCGTATTATAAAAAGCTGCTGAACCAATAACAACCTTTCCGTTTCCGTTGATGGTGAGTGATTCTACCTGATCAAAGTTTGCCTCAAAGGCACCACCACCAATAACGACAGGTTCATCTCCGGTTGCGTTTATTGTAACAGAACCAACATTTATAAAATCATCATACTTGGGATTTTCTTCGTCAGCAGCAAGATAAGAACTATATTCGTCGTCTTCAACAACATCGCCGCTTTCAAGAGTTACGTTTACATATTCTCTATTTCCCTCTTTAACAATTTCTTCCTTCAGCGCAAAAGCATTAACGGAGAACAGAATACAAAATATTTCAAATACCGCTAAAACCTTGAAAACCGTTTTTTTCATCTCAAATTCTCCTTAAATGCTTTTTCATTCCGCCGTGTAGGTAAGGGTTGTGGCGTAGGTCCAGCCGTTGTTCGGAGTTTTGATATAAATCTTGAAAATGTTTTCTCCGCTGTGGCGGGTCTTTACCGTGAAGTCATAGGTGTAGGTCATGCTTGACGTGTCGAGCGCTGCCGCAGTCGTGTTGTAGGTCGAGGTCATTCCGTCCTCGTACTCCACACGAACCTTTTTTACTCCTGAGCCTGTCACAACTTTACAGCCTACTCTGCCCTGCGCTCCTCCTGTTGACGAAAGCTCCGCGCTTTTCAGCGTCTTATCCGAGCGAAGTGTTGTGACCCTGAACTTGTATGTTGATTTCACCCACTCGTTGCTGTACTTTGCGTGAACCTGCAGGTCGCTGTCGGCTGTGAGCTTGGTGTTTATCGTCCACACCTCGTGGTCAAGCTCCCTTGACATATCGCTGACCTCGTTTCCCTCCGCGTCATAGCCGGTGACCGAAACATTGGGCAGGTGCCTTGTGAACGTTCTTGTCGCTCCGTTCGCTTCGATAACCTGAACCTTATCGGCTCTTCCGTCAACATTGAAGCTGTAATCGTTCACTTCGCTCCAAGACGGGTTATATGAAACGCCGTTCACGTCGCCGATCTCAACAAATTTGAATCCGTTTTCTTCAGCGTAAGCTTCCGCCGCCGTGTTGCGGTATCCGTATATTGTGAAGCCTTCAACCTTTCTGAGAACTTTATATGCTCTATTAGGATCAGGGCAATAATCTTCATAGCCAAAAGCCATTTCGCCGATTACCTTTACGGATGCCGGAATTGTTATAGAAGTTAAACCGGAATCATAAAATGTCTGTTCACCGATTTCCTCTACGGACGCAGGGATAACAACAGACTTCAAATCCGCACAGTCCAAAAATGCCTTTTTTTCAATTATTTTAAGTCCGTCGTTTAATTCGATGTTTTTCATCCATGCACAGGTATCAAAGGCTCCTTCTCTGACAATCTCAATGGTTTTCGGAAGCTTAAAGCTTTCAAAATAACCTAACAAAAAAGCTTCTTTAGGAATTTCTTTTATATCGTTGTCCTCTGTGAATGTGACATTTTCTATACTGCAATTTATGAACGCATAGGGACAAAGATCACAGCCAATCTCAACGCTTTTCAAATACCAGCAGTCTTCAAAGACAGCTACCGTGTCATCTTCGAAAACAACATTTTGGGGCAGATACAATTCCTTTATCCGCGTATTTAAAAAAGCTCCTGTACCTATAACAACCTTTCCGTTTCCGTTGATGGTGAGTGATTCTACCTGATCAAATCTTGCCTCAAAGGCAAAATTTCCAATAACGACAGGTTCATCTCCGGTTGCATTTATTGTAACAGAACCAACATTTAACTTGGAATCGTCGTCAGACTCATCTAAGGAACTGTACTCGCCGATTTCAACAACATCGCCGCTTTCAAGAGTTACGTTTATGTATTCTCTATTTCCCTCTTTAACAATTTCTTCCTTCAGCGCAAAAGCATTAACGGAGAACAGAATACAAAATATTTCAAATACCGCTAAAACCCTGAAAACCGTTTTTTTCATCTCAAATCCTCCTTAATTAAAAAAATTTTTCTGAGTTAATTATGAAAATTCTTGCTGCTCGGCTTTTGGAAATTTGTATCAAGAACAAAATCATCATCTATGACAATGTTGCAATATTTTCTATAGAAGAAATATCCTTCAATCAACACGGAGTTATTGTAGTTTTCGTCCAAAATATAATACTTTCCGCGGCAGTTCTTAAAGGTAAATACCGAGATTTTATTCGGATTACCCTTTATATAGAACAAAGAACGACTAACCAAACTCGTTCTGACTGCATTAAAGCTGCAATTATCAAACAAAAGATTATTAACACAGTATTTACTTGTTGCCACTCCAATAATTATGTTATCGCCAACAGTTGAATTAAGATTGAATACGCAGTTTTTTAACACAATGTCAACAGAATATAGCCGTCTTCGATCCAGCCCGGTTCAATATCCGTCGCTACAGCAGGCGTTTTATAACCTTCAGATGATTGAAACTGACGGTAAGCCATACTTCCGTCAAAGCTGAAATTCGGCTGGTCACTGAACTGACAGTTTTCGATTATCGCCGATTTAACCGCCCCTGCCGTGTAGATAACCGTATAGCTATCAACCTTCACGGTATGATAATCGTCACCTTCACCTAATTCAAAGTTTTGGTCATTTATTCCCGTGGCGTAATAGTCTCTTATTTCAACATCCTGACAGTAGGAAAGCTGAATAAATCTTCCTATTTTTTCACCTGTGATTCGTTCTGCCTTTGCGTCAAATCCGTAGCCGCTGATGCATATTCCGACGCCGCAGTTGTTTATCGTTAAATCGCGGTATCTTGTGTGTTCAATTCTCTTATCGCTTGAAACATTATCATAACGCTGATGAATCGCTCCGCCTGCACAGTTTTCAAGCAGGCTTTTTTCAACGGTAATATTGGAGCATCCCTCGCTTATATAGAAGCAATGATCCTTTTTACTCAGCGAAAGACAGGCATTGACCCTGCCGCCCGAAAACAGCAGACCGTTGACATTCGTAAGCATTAAACCGGTTCTTACACGGGTCAAAGTGCAGTTTATGAATCTCCAGTCAAGCGCGGTCCCTTTCAGCGTCACTCCGGGATTGGAATGTACTCCGTAATTAAATCCGTTTATCTCCACATTGTTAAATGTCAGATTCGTTGGGAAGTTAAGCGCATCCGATTGGGTATACCAGCGTATGCAGCTATCACTGACATTGATATTATTGTTTATCAGCCGTGCTCTTCCTTGAAGCTTAATATTACAAACCTCAATATTCTGTATTGACGGCAGATTTGAATTATGAATAATCGAGACAGCGTCCGTTGAATCGCTCTTGAGCCGCAGTTCCGAGTTATGTCCGACAAGGCAAACATTCGATTTTTGGAACCGCAAGCTGCTGTTTACAAAATATACTTTGTCGGGATCAAGATGTAAGTTTATCATGCTTGCCGATTCAACAGAATTGATAAACGCATTTATTCCGTTTGCGCTGTCGATATATTCAACACCGCCGGCAGCAATAGTTTCGGCTTCCTCCTGTGTATATCCGTGTATTGCTAAATTATCGGGAATCATGTAATTCTTTCGCTTCATAACCGCATACAAGAATCCCGAATCGCAGTAAACGAAGTCATCCTTTTTCTTTAATCCGCTTCCGATACTTTCTCCGCCAACCCATTCTTCAGATTCGCTTTTCACCCTGATCTCCATTACCGACGGGTGCTGAGGAAAGTTCTGTTCTCCCAAAATATATTCCTCGTCAAAAGTAAACAAGTATTTCTTGCCCCTGAGAATGTTAAAATACGATTCGTCAAAGCTCTTTGCTTCAAGCACCGTTTTCAAATCCTCCATGACAACGGTGTTCTCAGGCAGCATTATGTCGGGATTGAGTGCATTTGCCGCCTCATATCCAGTATACCACATCGGCTTGAGATATGTAATCGCCTTAGTTAAAGAAACAAGTGCGGAAAGCGCATTCGGATTTTCGCATCTTATTTTGAGCTCGGCGCAGCCGTTTTCTTCTCCCGAAAGTGTGAATGTCAGCAGTTCCCTGTAAGAATCATCGTCCGTGTCAAAACCCATTACGCATGAGGACGGCACGGAAACGCCTGCCCTTGATTCGGGTCTCACCGATCCGTCATCGCCGTGAATCCAAAAGATGAACGAGGAAAAGTCTGTATACAATGCTTTTTCATCAGGCAACTGCAAAGTGCAAACAGCTTCATTTCCCGTTATTTCAAAATGTTCTGCGGAAAGAGGCGTGTCAACAGATTCAATTCCCACGTTCGCCCACTCAGCCCTTTTAGAGTTGAAGTTTAATTCTGTAATATCTAATACCATTGTTTATTTCCCCCTCTTTTTGTTTTGGATAGTAAATTATATACTACCCTATATATAATTATAGAATAAAAAAATTCTTTGTCAATTACATTTTGGCATATTAAATCGACACTTTTGCACTTTTAATCAACGATTTTGCACTTTTTTGCCCAATAAGCGAAACACACCCGAAATATAAAAATCGGGTGTGAAAAGCATCATATTTTGTTCGCACAACGTTTCAGTTTTGCTTTCTGACAATTTTATATTCATCGTACGGGTCATAATAGGGGCAGTTATAAAATGACGCGCTGACAAACTTAATGTATTCGTCCTCGTCGAGGTCCATCTGACAATAATATGTCTCGCTCTCCTCGTCATAAACAAAATTGTTGCAGTCTTCGCAGTTAGTCATTTTCATAAGAACACCTCTGCGTTAATAATAATCCATTTTCGCAAAGGTGTCAAGGCTACATCAGCTTCGATTTCATATACTTTAAAATCCGCTTTTCCCTGCGGCTGACCTGCACCTGCGTCATTCCGAGGGACTGCGCCGTCTGCGTTTGCGTTTTGCCGGCAAAATATCGCTGTTTTATCAGCTCGCGGTCGTTTTCCGTGAGCTTTTCAATGACCTGGTGAACCGCCAAATTCATTGACACGCTTTCCTCGTGATCCGGCACGGGAATATCAAGCTGAGAGTCCGTGTCGTCGTCCCCGACGGTCAGCGACAGAACCGGCATTGTTGCCGCTATCGCCTGCGCGGTTTCAAACTCATTGTAGCCGAGTATCTCGCTGAGCTCCTTGACGGTCGGCTCACGGTCAAACTCCCGAACATAACGTTCTCTCTCATAGGCGATTTTCCTGCCCTTTTCCTTGATGGAGCGGCTGACGCTGACCGTTCCGCCGTCGCGGAAAAGGCGCTTGATCTCGCCGAGAATGACGGGCACGGCATAGGTGGAAAAAGAAAAGCCGAGCTCCTCGTTGAAATTATCCACCGCCTTGATGAGCCCTATACACCCTGCCTGAAAGAGGTCGTCATATTCAACTCCCTTTCCGCTGAATCTGTGCGCACAGGAGTGGACGAGACCTATGTTGCGGCTTATCATTTCGTCCCTGCTGACCTTTGAAAGAATCATTGAAGCTCACGCCCGCTTATCTTTTTGAGCATTGTGACTGTTGTTCCTCTGCCCTCCTTTGAACGCACGGTCACCTTGTCCATAAAGCTCTCCATTACGGCAAAGCCGAGTCCTGCGCGCTCGCCGCCGAGGGTCGTAAAGAGCGGCTCCATAGCTTTCTTGACGTCGGGTATTCCGACTCCCCTGTCCCTTACGGAAATTTTCACCGTGTTGTCGTCAAACACCGCGGCGTATATGTATATCTTTCCCACGGAGTCGGGGTAAGCGTGGACAATGCAGTTTGTCACCGCCTCGCTCACCGCCGTTTTGATGTCGGTTATCTCGTCAACCGTCGGGTCAAGCTGAGCGGTAAACGCCGCAACCGTCGAACGGGAAAACGCCTCATTCACCGACCTTGAATCAATCGTCATTCTGAAGTCATTTTTTGCTTTCATTGCTTACATCCTCCCTTTTGCTGATTTTTGCAATTTTTTCGAGCCCGGCAAGCTGCATCACCCTGTAAGTCTGCGGAGAAAGATTTGAAACGATTATTTTTCCGCCGAAAGGCGACATAGTCCTCACCCTGCCCATAACAAGACCGACGCCCGACGAATCCATGAACGTCACGTCCGCGTAATCAAGCTTCAAAACCTTCGGCTTATAGGTTTGTATCGCGTCGTCAATTTCCATTCTGAGCGTTGAAGCCGTGTGGTGGTCGATCTCTCCCTCAAGGAAAGCCGTCACCCTCTGCTCGGTCGCTATAATTTTCACAGGCATAAAATACCCCCTTAAATAAAAGAACAATCCCTTACCCAATAGGATAAAGGATTGTCCGAAAATATTTTGTTGAAGTGTGGTCAAGAAAATAATTTCTTTTTGTAAAGCCGTGTCACTTAATAAACTTTTTAACGTCGGAAGCGAGATAAAGCGAGCCGCAAACCAAAATAACATCGTCGTCCTTGGCTTTTTTCATCGCCTTTGCAAACGCCTTCTCTGGTGAGCTTTCAGCCTTGACCCTCTTGCAAAACGGCTTTATCTCCCTGGCAAGCTCCTTTGCAGGCATTGTTCTCGGATTTGACGCCTCGGTTGTATAGATGCGTTCGCAGAGCGGCGCAAGCTTCCTGACCGCGTAGCCGTAGTCCTTGTCGCGCATCATTCCGAAAACAGCAATAATTTTTTTATTGACACAGAATTTAACAAGCGAATTGCAAAGCGCGTCGATCCCCTCCGCATTGTGACCGCCGTCGATTATTGTCAGCGGTGAACGTGAGACAATTTCCGTTCTTGCCGGAATTTTCAGCTTGGTAATACCGTCAATGAGACTCTTGTATGTAATGTTCCAGCCGTTCTGCTTCAGCACATTTATCGCCGCGGCGGCAGTCGCAAAATTATAAAGCTGATGCTTGCCCGTCAGCGGAATTTTGAATGTACAGCCTGCGTAAATAACCGTCGAACCGTCTATTTCCTCACGGACAAGACGAATCTTGCTCAGTTCATGCGGATAATACTTGCAGTTTTTCTCCTTTGCCTTGTCCTTGATAAAGCGTTCAACGGCAAAATCGGGCTGTGGATAACCGACAACATTGCCGCCCTCTTTGAAAATTCCGCACTTGTGCTCCGCAATTTTCAGCAAGGTGTCGCCGAGAATATCCGTGTGATCGAGCGAAATCGAAGTTATGACGCTGACCTCGGAGTTCTTGATAATATTGGTCGAATCAAGCAATCCGCCGAGGCCGACCTCAAGCACGACAACATCGCACTTCTGACGAAGAAAATACAAAAAGGCAGTCACGGTAATGATTTCAAACTCCGTCGGTTCAATGCCCTCTTTCGAGAGCCTTTCAACCACGGGTTTAACCTCGGAGACGATCTCCGCAAGCTCGTTTTCAGGTATCATTTCGCCGTTGATCTGTATCCTTTCGCGGAAATCGACGACAAACGGCGAAGTAAACAAGCCGACTTTGTAACCGCTTTCCTTGAGCACGGAAGCAATCATGTGACAGGTCGAGCCCTTGCCGTTCGTTCCCGCAACATGGACATATTTCAGGCCGTCCTGCGGATTGTCAAACGCCTTGCAAAGTGCGTCGATGCGCTCCATACCGGGACGGCTTCCGAACTTGTCCCTTGAATGTATGAAATTCAATGCTTCGTTGTAATTCATTGTATCACTCTTTTATTGATTTTTTGCCTTCCTTACCGTGAGGTAGACAGGTTTTATCAGTTTCTCGGTGTGATGTGGGCATCACACCCTACGGTTCGGGTTTTATAAAAGCTCGTCGTAGGGCACGATGCCCACATCGTGCCGTAACTCATTTTGATTATTGATAATCACTTGTTTCTTTATCCCCTACGTCTCTTCGAGACACCTCCCCTTGACCTCAATCAAAGGCAGGCTGAGGTTGTACAAGTCTTTGGAACCATTATGATTTCTTAATCTTTCATAAAAATGATTTTATCCGACTTTTAACCCCTCAGCCGGCTGCGCCGCCAGCTCCCCTAAAGGTGAGCCTAAATGGTTTCTGCAAACTTAATGCCGCCCCTGCAGGCAATGTCATTAACTTAAGGCTTCTTTCTTTTAAAGTTGAAGCCGTTTTCGTAAAGCCTTGCCTCCTTCTGATGAGGGAGGTGGCACGGCAAAGCCGTGACGGAGGGAGAGAAAAAGCTTATTACAGCATTTATGAAAGAACTTTTATAAATGGTATCTCTCTGACTGCCCTCAGGCGGTAACCGTGACAAGTTGAGCCTTGTAAACAACAATAAGGCACTCAGCTACATTGACTTGTATGGGAATTTCGGTCGGTTTCTTCTGTCCTGACAGCATGCCGATAACCCACTAAATCATTACCTCCTCAAGATTAACATGAGGAGGTTGATAAAAATTACTTTTGGAATTTCTCGATGCTTTCGTCGATCATCGCAATCTTGTCGCGGAGCTTCTGAGCCGCCTCGCGCTGACCGTCAACAACCGCTTTCGGTGCCTTGGCAACGAAGTTTTCGTTGTTAAGCTTCTTATCTATAAACTCAAGATCCTTGAGCACCTTTTCCTTTTCCTTGTTGAGTCTTGCAATTTCCTTTTCAAAATCAACAAGCTCGCCGAGAGGAATATAAATCTTCGCGTCCGTCGTAACGATGCATACAGCATCATCGATTTCAAAGCTGTCGCCGATCTCCGCCTCCGAACAGGAAGCAAGTCTCTGCATGAAGATACCTGCTTTTTCAAAGGTATCCTTGTGAGCAGTTGCGATATAATACTTAGCTTTCTTTGACGGCGGAACGTTCATTTCTGCTCTGCGGTTACGGATAGCACGGACAGCTTCCATAATTCTGTCCATCTCCTGCTCCTCAACGCTGAAGTTGTATTCGTCCTTATAAACAGGCCACTCGGAAATCATAATCGATTCGCCCTCGTGAGGCAGGGTCTGCCAAATTTCCTCGGTGATGAACGGCATGAACGGGTGAAGAAGCTTGAGCGTATTCGACATGATATAAACGAGCATATCTCTTGCTGTCTGAGCCGCCTTTTCGTCGCCCGAATTAAGTCTGATCTTTGAAATTTCGATATACCAATCACAGAATACGTCCCAAATGAAATCGTAAAGCTTCTGAACAGCAATACCGAGTTCAAACTTATCCAGGTTGTCCGTGACTTCCTTTGTAAGGTTATTGAACAGGCTGAGTATCCATTTATCCTCAAGCGCAAGCTCTTCGGGAATATGCGGAGCTTTCTCATCCTCGCCGAGATTCATAAGAATAAATCTTGCCGCATTCCAAAGCTTGTTTGCAAAGTTACGGCTTGCGCCAACCTTTTCGTCGGAGAAACGCATATCGTTTCCGGGGCTGTTGCCTGTTGCGAGAGTAAATCTGAGCGCGTCTGCGCCGTACCGGTCAATAACAATAAGCGGATCAATACCGTTGCCGAGTGACTTGGACATCTTTCTGCCCTGCGCGTCACGGACAATTCCGTGAATGAAAACGGTATCAAACGGTCTCTCGTGCATATTCTCAACGGACGAGAATATCATTCTTGCAACCCAGAAGAAGATGATATCATAACCCGTAACGAGGGTATTTGTCGGGAAATAATGAGCAAGCTCAGGTGTCTTGTCCGGCCAGCCGAGAGTTGAGAACGGCCAAAGAGCAGACGAGAACCATGTGTCGAGCGTATCGGGATCCTGAGTGAGGTGCGTGCAGCCGCACTTCGGGCAAACCGTCGGTGTCTCCTTGGAGACAACAACCTCGCCGCACTCGTCACAGTACCACGCAGGGATTCTGTGACCCCACCAAAGCTGACGTGAAATACACCAATCCTTGATGTTCTCCATCCAATGGTAATAAGTCTTGTCGAAACGCTCGGGAACAAACTTGACTTCGCCGTTCTTTACACAGTCGATAGCCGGCTTTGCGAGCGGCTCCATCTTAACGAACCATTGCTTTGAAACCTTCGGCTCAATTGAGCTGTGGCAGCGGTAGCAAACACCAACGTTATGCGAATAATCCTCAATCTTAACGATTGCGCCCTCTTTTTCAAGGTCTTCAACAATCGCCTTGCGAGCTTCCATTCTGTCCATTCCGGCATACTTGCCCCATTCGGGCTTGATGTGTGCATCGTCTGTGAATGTATCAATAACCTCAAGGTTATGCCTGAGACCGACCTCAAAGTCGTTCGGGTCATGGGCAGGCGTTATCTTAACGCAGCCTGTACCGAAATCCATCTCGACATAGTCATCGGCAATAACCGGAATCTCTCTGTGTACAATCGGCAGAATAAGAGTCTTGCCGACAATATCCTTATATCTTTCGTCGTTCGGATTGACTGCAACAGCGGTATCGCCGAGCATTGTTTCGGGTCTCGTCGTTGCAAGCTCCAGATATCCGCTTCCGTCCTTGAAAGGATAACGAAGATGCCAGAAATGTCCTGCCTGATCCTCGTACTCAACCTCTGCGTCCGAGATTGAAGTGAGGCAATGCGGGCACCAGTTGACTATGCGCTCACCGCGATAGATAAGTCCCTTATTGTAAAGGTTGACAAAGACCTCTTTAACAGCTTTGCTGCAGCCCTCGTCCATTGTAAAGCGCTCTCTGTCCCAGTCGCAGGAAGAACCCATCTTTTTAAGCTGTTCAATGATTCTTCCGCCGAACTTCTCTTTCCACTCCCAGGCTCTTTTGAGGAAGCCCTCGCGTCCGATATCGTCCTTTGAGATACCCTCCTGACGCATAGCCTCAACGATTTTTGCCTCGGTTGCAATGGAAGCGTGATCCGTTCCGGGAAGCCACAAGGCATCATAGCCCTGCATTCTTCTGTAACGGATAAGAATGTCCTGAAGTGTGTTGTCAAGAGCGTGACCCATGTGGAGCTGTCCCGTAATATTCGGTGGCGGTATAACTATTGTATACGGCTTCTTCTCCGGGTCGCACTTGGCGTGAAAATACTTTCCGTCGAGCCAGAATTTATATATTCTGTCCTCAACGTCCTTGGGATCGTACTGTTTAGCAAGATCTTTTGCCATTAAATTTTCCTCCTTATATCAATGCAGTTAATTTACAAGATAAATAAAAAAACTCGTCTCAAGGAAAACCTTGAGACGAGATAAAACCCGCGGTACCACTCAATTTGCGCCCGAAAGGACACCACTTGACACCTTAACGCAGTCTTACGGGAGGGTTCTACGGCATTGCTTTCTTCCCTCCGGCTCCGGAGCTACAAACTGGGTAACGGCTGACGTCTTTCACCTGCCGACGTCTCTCTGAAAACCGAACAACACAGAAACTCTCCATCGTTGCCTTTATGTTGAGTGTATTTTATCATTACAAAAGTTTTTTGTCAATAGAAAATCACTTTTTTTCGTTAGCCGCGCGAAGAAGTGCAGATTCGATATTACCCGTTACCGTAATGCGAAGCAAATGTATAAGCTCGCGGCTTGACATTCTTGCCGCTCCGTTTGTTTCAAGCCAACGCTGAACCATTCCTCCGAGAGCAATGGCATAAAAATTTGAAATAAAGTTTTTATAGTATTCATCGACATTGATATCCACGCTTTTGATATCAACAACGCGTCTGATACTCAGCTTAAGTCCCTCATAGACAAAATTCGAGAAATAAACCATAGCTCTCGAATTTATGACGCTGAGTATTTCGTTTCTGTGCAACTCGATGTACTCAAACAGCGCATTGATAACGCTGTCCCAATCGTCCTCGGTACCGATTTCGCCGTTCAAAAAAGCCTTATTGTTCTTTTCAATCAGCTCAACGGCATCGTGCTGATACATCCACTCAACGAGAGCATAAATATCCTGAAAATGATAATAAAATGTCTGTCTGTTTACTCCGCAGGCATCAACTATCTCGTGGATTTTAATCTTATCAAGCGGTTTTTTCTGCATCAAATTTCTCAAGGACTCTGCAAGCATGAGCTTTGTCTTTTCACCTGAACGCTGACTTGCCATTTTATCACTTCCTAAATAAATTATTGTTAAAATTTTATCATATTTTTAAACATTTTTCAAGACATTTACATATACATTTGTCTATACAATATTCAAAATGTGTAAGAAAAAGAGCTGTTACTTACAGAACAGCTCCGAAAATTAAAGATATCGGCGTATATCAACAGCAAAATCACTTTCTGATTTTATCAGTTTTTTTGTCATTTCCTTTGACTCTTCGTCTGCCGCCTTATACTGATTCAGGTATTTGCTCAGGGACTTAACGCCCATATTGCAGCCGTCGGTCATCAAATCGGCAATCGTGCTGTCGGATTTGTCTGCCGCAACTCGAAAAATCGTCTTCATCTGCGACATACCCTTGGCAATCGGATTTGGTTCCTTTCCGTCATCATGATACTTTCCGAGAAGCTTTTGAATATCGGCATTGATCTGCTGATGCTCATCCTTTAGCTCTCCGAGCCTTTCGCGGAATTTATCATTACTCACCGACTCAAGCACATCGTCAATCGCCGCGATTCCCATTTTCACACCGGCATCACATTCCCTTAAAAGTCTGATCGTATCCTGCTCAATCATTTAATCACCTCAGGAAATATGTTTTCCCGCGCGGCAAATAATATTCACAGTATCTTTGCTATGATCTGACTTTCATATTTTTGGTCGTGAATATCGTCCCTTATTCGTCATTTTCCTCATTATCCTCATGATTCGTTGCGTCCGTATCTATCATACCGTTATCTTCGGGAATGATAAATGCAAGGATAAAATAGACAATAATTCCCGGGAAACTGCCTGAGAAAAACGTAACAAGTGCGTAAACCGCTCTTACAATGGTCGGGTCAATTCCGAAAAAGTCTGCTACACCGGCGCAAACACCGCAGACCTTTCTGTCATTCGTGCTTCTGTAAAGTCTCTTTTTTGTCATAACTGTCATCCTCTCTCGTTCTGTATTTTTGCTGCCGTTATTGTATTCTGCATAAGGGTTGCGATTGTCATCGGACCTACTCCTCCCGGAACGGGCGTTATGTAGCTTGCCTTGTCCTTGCAGGTATCAAAATCAACATCGCCGCAGAGCTTGCCGTCCTCGTTTCTATTGATTCCGACATCAATAATTATTGCTCCGTCTTTTATCATATCGGCAGTAACGAATTTCGCCTTTCCGACTGCCGCAACAACCACATCGGCCTGTGAAACGATTTCCTTCAGATTATGTGTATGCGAATGGCACACGGTAACCGTTGCGTTTTCTTTAAGCATCAACATCGCCATGGGTTTGCCGACAATGTTGCTTCTGCCGATTATAACGCAATGCTTTCCGTCAAGGCTTATGTTCTCGTACCGGAGCATTTCCATTATTCCGGCAGGGGTACAAGGCAGGAAGCTAAAATCGCCTATCATTATATGACCGACATTTTCCGGGTGAAATGCGTCAACATCTTTTTCCGGTTTGATAAGGTTCAACACCTCTTTTTCGTCAAGGTGTTTCGGAAGCGGAAGCTGACAGAGTATTCCGTTCACGCTGTCGTCATCATTCAGCTTCTTTACAAGTAAATTAAGCTCCTCCTGCTTTGCGTCTGCAGGGAGAAGATACTCCAGCGAGCGTATACCGCAAAATTCACAGGCTTTTTTTTTGTTGTTGACATAAACTCTTGAAGCCGGGTCGTCGCCGACAAGTATAACGGCGAGACAGGGCTCAATGCCGTCCTTTTTCATCTCGCTCACCTGAGCGGCAACTCTCTCTTTTACCGCCTGTGAGATTTCTTTACCGCTGATTATCTTGTTCATCGCTGACCTCCGCATCCTTCTCTTCCTCTTTAGCTTCATTTCCTTCAGCCTGCTTTTTTAGCTCCTCTTCAAGGAAATAATCCACTCCGTCAATCGGCTTCGGATTTTTCTTGAACTTTACAAGCAAACATATCAGTATCACAAGGCACGCAACAGCAAGCATCGCCGAAAGCACCTGTGAAACTCGGATCGTTGTTCCCGCAAAATACAGGCTGTCCGTGCGGAAGCCCTCGACAACCGCTCTCTCTGCTCCGTACCATACTCCGTAGGTCAGGAATATCTGTCCGCTGAACTTTCTTGCCTTGCGTGTGATTATATAAAGCGCGACAAATCCGAGCAGACACCAAATAGACTCATAGAGGAAAGTCGGATGAACGGCTTTTTCGGGATTCATTTCAATACCGTTTGCGGCAAGCTTGTCCGAATACTCGGTTATGTATCGGGCAACCTTTGAGCTCCACATACCCCACGGCATATCTGTATTTGTGCCGAAAGCTTCCTGATTGGCAAAATTGCCCCATCTTCCGATGCCCTGACCTATCAAAAGGCTCATAGAAGCAATATCCATCAGGTTCCAGAAATTCATCTTCCGCACGCGGCAAACAACGTATGCGGCAATTATTCCGCCGATTATTCCGCCGTAAATCGCAAGGCCGCCGTTCCAGATATACAGCATTTCAATCGGGTTGTCCTTGTACCTGTCCCATTCAAATATACAGTAGTAAAGCCTTGCTCCGATGATACCGAAAATCGTTGAATAAATAAGTACATCAAGCATCTTGTCGATGCTCATTTTCCACTTGTACGCCATTCTTCCGCCGAAAAGCACGGCAAGAAGAAATCCGAATGCGATTATTGCGCCGTACCAGCGAATTGTTATGTCGTGACCGAAAAGCGAGAACTGAGCAAGGATTGAGGAAACCTCAAATCCGTGCTTCAGACCGTTAAAATATACCGTTACGGTATCCATAAAATCAACTCCGTTTTATCAGTTTGGCTTGATAACAGAAAGTACGCTGTATTCTTCATCAAGAGTTTTTTCAAAGAGCTCGGCAACATCATCAAGAGTAACCGTCTTGTAGATGTCGAAATCAGTGAAAATATCTTCACCTGCAAAGTATGACACAACCATATTGTTGGCAATGCCGTCAACATCGTTCATTCCCATAATCATTCGGCCGTAGAGTTTTTTCTTCGTTCTTTCAAATGCCGCAGCATCAAAGCCGTTCTTTCTGAAATTCTTTATCTCTTCAACAATTTCATCGGCAACTCTGCGCGGATCCGTGCTTTCGCCGGCAAAGAGTACACAGGAATAACCGAAGCCTGTAAAATATTCAAAGCCAAAGCTGTTGTTTATCAGCTTTTCGTCAAACAGCCTGCGGTAAAGCTCCGATGACGGTCCCGAAAGCATATCGAGAAGAATCTCCATCGTGACCTCTTCTTTTGCCGTTCTTTCCGGAGTGTCCCAGCTCTCTTTGAAGCCGAACATAAATTGAGGTGTCGCAACGGAAAGCTTTTCTTCAACATACGAATCAAAAACCTCTTTCGGTTCCTCAATTACCTTTCTCTGTGCCATTTTTCCGTCAACGGGCTTAAGCATTTTGTCTGCCGCTTCAATTACCTCATCAACGCTTACATTTCCCGCAACCGCAAGCACCATATTGTGAAGATTGTAAAAATTATCATAGCAGCCGTAAAGCGTTTCGGCTGAAATTTTTGCTATCGACTCCTGAGTTCCTGCGATATCAACCCTGACGGGAAGATTGTGATACATGGTTCTCAGACAGTTGAACATAACCTCCCAGTCGGGAGCATCCTTGTACATATCAATTTCCTGACCGATTATGCCCTGCTCCTTTTCGACAGTAGCCTGTGTGAAATAAGGATTCTGAACGAAATCAAGCAGGATTTCAAGATTCTTTTTGAAATTTGCCGAGCAGGAGAAAAGATATCCCGTTCTGTCAAAGCTCGTATATGCGTTGGCAGAAGCGCCTGTCTTGGCAAAGCGTTCAAAAGCGTCAAGATCCTCGCTTTCAAAAAGCTTGTGCTCAAGGAAATGAGCCGTACCCTCAGGAATCTCCTTGAAAGAGCCGTCTTTCATCTGAATCATCGTATCTATTGAGCCGTATTTTGTCGCAAATATCGCATAGCTGCTCGAATAGTTTTCCTTGGGCATAACAAGTATTTTGAGTCCGGACGAATGGTCAATATCAAAATATCTCTCATTGAGAAGCTCGTTTTTTACCTCTTTAATATTCATTCCTCCGCCTCCCCGTTTGATTTAAGCATAAATACCGTGTCGAGCATAATTGTCTTCGCGGCTCTGACAACATCTTCACGGTCAACATTTTTAATTTCCTCGGCAAACTCTTCGGGCGATTTCATTTTATCGCGAAGTATCTGAGAGGCATACCACGAGCAAATCTCCTCCGGAGTGTCCGAGCTGCCGAGAATTGTGTCTGTCAGGCTCTTTATCGACGAAGTGAAATCCTCGTCGGTGAACTCTCCGTTTGCCGTCAGCGAAAGCTGATTGACTATTTCACTCTTTGCTTTTTCTTCGTTTGCGTCCTCAATGCCGCTCTGAACCATAACGACTCCCTTTGAATTAAACAAACCTGCCGAGCAGTAATAGCAAAGACTCATCTTTTCACGCACTACCGAGAAAAGCTTTGAGTAGGTTCCGCCGCCGAAAATGTCAACGGCAACCCTCATTGCCGGCATCATATCGTCCTCATTTCTCATTCCGGTTCTGAAGCCCATGACAAGCTTGCCCTGCTTGAGCGGCATACTCTCCGTCACATATTCGGGCTTCGGAAGTCCTGTAATAAACTGAGTTTCGATTTTGACTGGATGTCTGTCTATCCTGCTGAATTTGGATTCGATGAGCTGTGCAACGGGTTCGGGATCCATGCTCGAAACCATCGTGATCTGAACCGTCGAACGCTCAAGCACATCGCGCCACGCCATATATACGGCATCGGGAGTCAATGCGTTCACCTCGTCAACCGTTCCGAGGCGGTTAATTCCGTAAGCCTCGTCGGCAAACATCGCTTCCTCACACTTGAGCATAGCATAGCGCCGCTTGTCGTTCTGCTCATTCATTATAACCTCGGTCAACAGGCGTTTTTCCTGTTCGATTATGTCCGCAGGGAAAGACTCACCGTCTGTAATCGGCTCAAAAATCATATTCAGCAAAAGCTTCATACATTCGAGCGCAACCTTATCTCCATTCAACGCGAATCTGTCGTCAATAGCCGTGAGTCCGAAGCTGAGTATCTGTGCCTCGCCCCTTTTGATAACTCCTGCCGAAACAGAAGCTCCGTAAAGCTCATCAAGCACACGGCTGAAAGATGTGAAATCCGGATATTTAGCACACCTGCGCTGGAACATAAACGGCAGTATCGCTCTTGAAGAAACATCTTTATCAAGCGGCATTGCCAGACTTACATTCACTCGGCAGGTTTTGAATTTATCGGTTTTGACCGAACAAAAGCGGACTGCTTCCGCTATGTTTTGAGTTGTCATAAATCCACTACCCTTTTTAAAATATAATTATAAACAAATATTTAGTATTAGTATAACACACTATTAAGAAAAATAAAAGTATATTTGCACTAAAAAATAAAGCAATACCGTATAATCGGGTTATGCGGTATTGCCTTAATGCCTTAAATTTTAAGAGGACTTATGCTTCTTTCAAGGATTCCGTTCATCTGTGCGATCGCAACGCCGTAGTTGACGATATTCACGCCCTCGGAAACGGCGTGTGCAATTCTGTATTTCATCTCGGTCTCGTTGAGCATACAGCCGCCGCAATGGACGACAAGCGCATACTTGCTCAGATCGTCGGAGAACTCCGTGCCCGATGTAAATTCATAGTTAAGCTTCTTACCCGTGTATTTCTCTATCCAGCCGGGCAGTTTAACCGTACCTATGTCATTGCATTGTCTGTGGTGTGTGCAGCCCTCAGATATCAGCACGGTGTCTCCGTCATGAAGCTCTTTGAGCGCCCTTGCGCCGCTGACAAGTGCAGCAAGATCTCCCTTGTAACGCGCGAACAAAATTGAAAACGACGTAAGACCGATCTCATTCGGAACAATTGCCGACACCTGCTCAAATGCCTGAGAATCGGTTATCACAAGCTTCGGTTTTTTCACAAGATTTTTAATCGTTGCGTCAAGCTCGGAAACCTGGCAGCATACCGCAGTACAGTTAAAATCAAGAAGTTCGCGCAAAACCTGCTGCTGCGGCAAAATGACTCTGCCTTTCGGTGCAGATTCGTCTATCGGAATAACAAGGATAACCGTGTCACCTTTTTCAAGCACATCGGCAACAATCAGTTTGTTACTTTGCTTCGCCTTGCTGAAAGACGCTATTTTCTCTTTAAGCTCATAGATATTTCTGTCATTTTTCGCGCTGACATAGATTTCATTCTTCGCCGCCGCAGGAATACTGTCCAGAAGATCGGACTTGTTATATGCGATAACATAAGGGATTTTTTTCTCCCTGAAAAAGTCAAGCATCATATTGTCAAAGGTGCCGAGACCTTTAGTTGAGTCGACGACCAAGACCGCAATATCCGTTTTTGTGAGCACCTGTTTAGCCTTTTGAACACGCTTTTCACCCAGCTCACCCTCGTCGTCAATGCCCGGAGTGTCAATTATAACCACGGGGCCGAGAGGCAGAATTTCCATTGCTTTGCGGACGGGGTCGGTTGTAGTTCCCTTGACGTCGGAAACAACCGCAAGCTCCTGTCCCGTCACAGCGTTTACCAGGCTGGATTTTCCTGCGTTTCTCATGCCGAAAAAGCTTATGTGCACCCTCTCTGCCGAAACTGTATCATTAAGTCCCATATTTATCACCTCTGAAAATAATAACGAAGCTGTCGCGATATCGAGTTTTCCCTGCGGAAACAACACACCTTATGCGACAGCTGATTTTTAAAATATCACCTTAGCGTCAGATAAGCTTTCGTTCAGGTTGTTTTTCAGTAACCGACGGTTACTTTATTTGTATTCGAGCAAAAACGAGCCTATTTCCCAGTCGTCCTTTTCAATGTCACCGTTTTCACCCATCTTGTTGTATTTGATTATCTTGTAGCCCAAGCCGTAGTATTCCTTTGTTCCGCCGTCTTTCAGCGTATAGACCTTAACGGCAAACACAGGATCTTCGTTGTCGCCGATTCGCTTTCTGTCGACGGAATAAAAAATTCCGCCCAAAATACAGATTACGGCAACAACAGAAAGAATAACGGAAATAACTTTTTTTGCTGTTTTCATTTTTTCTTCCTCCTTAAAAATTTTATTTGGCATTTTAAAGCGAATTTAGACAACTCAAAACTCAAAATCGACAACTGCTCTGTCGGTAATAACAGAGTGGACGAACTCCTTAACCTTGAGATGTTCGGGATGAACCTGATATCCGTCAAGCGAAGCCTTATCTTTGAAAATCGAGTAGAGCGCAAGATCATAGCCTTTTTCATTAAAGTTGAAACCGACCTCCGCGCTGATGAGTCCGTCAACCTTGCCCACGAGCGAGGTCAGACGCTTTTTCATTTCTTCCATATTGTGCTTTTTCTGATCATCGTTTCTGACGTTCCAAAAAACTATATGCTTTACCATTCTGATAGCCTCCTTTTTATAATTTTATTATAACAAAATTCGGTAAATAGTCAACAAAGATTTATGACAAAACAGATGATTTTTATTTTTTGCGGGTGAATAAAGCGCGCGCGTTTTGTAAATCATTGTATTAGGTCTTTTAAGACAACACCGCACAATTGAGGTATTGTCCTAAAGAAACAAAGGAGGATTTCAAATGAAAAAGATCATTTCTGTTCTTACGGTCATTGCTCTTGCTTTTGCGCTGACGTCGTGCGGCGGCAAAAAAAATGACAATATGAACAACGCAAAAGCCGACAACACGGTTTACTTTCTGAATTTCAAACCCGAAAGCGCTGATATGTACAAGGAAATCGCACAAAAATACGAGACTGAAACCGGTGTAAAAGTCAAAGTTGTTACGGCGGCAAGCAACACTTACGAAACAACGCTTAAATCCGAAATTGCCAAATCGGACGCTCCGACGATTTTCCAGATAAACGGTCCGGTCGGTTATCAGTCATGGTCAAACTACTGCCTTGACCTCAGCGACACCAAGCTTTACAGCTACCTCACCGACAAGGATCTCGCAATCAAAAACGAGAACGGTGTTTTCGGTATTCCTTATGTTGTCGAGGGCTACGGTATAATTTACAACAACGCAATAATGGAAAAGTATTTTGCGCTGAAGGACAAGGCGGTCAGCATCTCAAAAGCCGAAGAAATTACAAACTTCAAGCTTCTCCGAGAGGTTGCCGAGGATATGACAAAGCACAAGGAGGAGCTCGGAATTGACGGCGTTTTTGCCTCCACCTCCATGTCGGGCGGAGAGCAATGGCGCTGGACAACACACCTTCTCAATATGCCGATATACTACGAGATGAAAGAAAAGAGCGACGATTCCGCCGTTTCGACCGCATACAATGCCAAAACTATTGATTTCAAATACTCCGATAATTTCAAAAATATTTTTGATCTTTATATAAACAACTCCACCACGGAAAAAGGTCTGCTGTCGGGCAAGTCCGTTGAAAACTCAATGGCTGAATTTGCTCTGGGCAAGGCGGCTATGGTGCAGAACGGCAACTGGGCATGGGAACAGATCTCCAAGGTCAGCGGCAACACCGTAAAGGCGGATGATATCAAGTATCTCCCGATTTATATCGGAGTTGACGGTGAAGAGAAGCAGGGCCTGTGTATAGGAACGGAGAACTACTTTGCAATCAACAAAAATGTTTCCGAGGAAAAGCAGAAATCCTCAATTGAATTTCTCGAATGGCTTTTCTCAAGCAAGACGGGCAAGGACTACGTCGTCAACAAGCTCAAGTTTATCTCCCCGTTCAACACCTTTGAGGACAGCGAAAAGCCCGACGATCCGCTCGCGAGGGAAGTTATTTCGTGGATGGAAAAGGATAAGACCACGATCGAATGGGTGTTCAACTCTTTCCCCGGTCTTGAATTTAAGGACGAAGTCGGCAACGCTCTGCTCGAATATGTCCAGGGTTCAAAGAGCTGGGACGATGTAAAAGCTACAACAATAAACAGTTGGAAAACAGCAAGATCATAAATAAGGAGAGGATAATTTGGCACTGAAAAAATGGTTTCCTGTTTTTGTTCTGCCCACATTGGCGGCGTTCATAATTGTATTTGCCGTGCCGTTTATCCTCGGTTTGGGTCTCTCATTCACCGAATTTACGACGGTACTTGACACAAAATGGGTTGCATTTGAGAACTACATCAAGGCTTTTTCAAACCGCGATTTTCTCAACGCGCTGTGGTTCACGACCAAGTTCGCCGTCGTGTCGGTGATCACGATAAACGTAATCTCATTTGCCCTTGCGTCGCTTCTAACAAAGGGTCTCAAGGGCACAAACCTTTTCCGAACGGTATTCTTTATGCCGAACCTGATCGGCGGAATCGTTCTCGGCTATATTTGGCAGCTCATCATAAACGGTGTGCTTCAGAACTTCGGAGTCACAATAACCTACGACGCAAAATACGGCTTCTGGGGACTGGTGTTCATGATAAACTGGCAGCTCATCGGATATATGATGATCATTTACATCGCCGGAATACAGAACATTCCGTCCGATCTCCAGGATGCGTCCAAGGTTGACGGCGCAAACAGACGTCAGACGCTGAGACACGTTACGATTCCCCTCGTTATGCCGAGCGTGACGATCTGTCTCTTTCTCACGATTACCAATTCCTTTAAGCTGTTCGATCAGAACCTTGCCCTGACGGCAGGCGCACCGTCGAAACAAACCGCAATGCTTGCGCTGGATATTTACAACACCTTTTACGGAAAAGTCGGCTGGGAGGGTGTCGGTCAGGCAAAGGCTGTTATATTCTTCATCATCGTTGCAATCATATCGTTCGCGCAGCTTATCCTGACGCGCAGGAAAGAGGTGGAACAATGAGCGGAGTAACCGTAAAAAAAGTTGTAGAAACGCTGCTTTATATTCTGCTGATATGCGTCGGCGCCGCCTTTCTTGCGCCGATATTCATTGTCCTTTTCAATTCGTTCAAGGGCAAATTTTATATCAGCGACGCACCGTTCACCCTGCCGAATGCGGAAACCTTTGCAGGGCTTGAAAACTATGTCGGCGGCATACAGAAAACGGGATTTTTCTCCGCTTTTGGCTGGTCTCTTTTCATCACATTTTTCTCCGTCGCCGCGATCGTGCTCTTTACGTCCATGACCGCGTGGTACATTGTCAGGGTGAAAAACAAATTCACAAAATTTCTATACTATATGTTTGTTTTTTCGATGATCGTTCCATTCCAGATGGTTATGTTCACAATGACAAAGACCGTCGCCGATCTCAATCTCGACTCGCCGTGGGGGCTTATCCTCGTGTACCTCGGCTTCGGTGCAGGACTTGCGGTATTTATGTTCAGCGGATTTGTAAAATCCGTTCCGCTTGAAATTGAGGAAGCGGCAATGATTGACGGATGCAGTCCGCTGCAAACATTTTTCTATGTAGTTTTCCCGATAATGAAGCCGACGGCGATAACCGTCGCCATACTTGACGCAATGTGGATATGGAACGATTATCTGCTCCCCTATCTGCTCATCGGAAGCGAATACAAAACTATACCGATATCGGTTCAATATCTCCGCGGCGGCTACGGCTCGGTTGACATGGGAGCTATGATGGCTATGCTTGTGCTCTCGATCATTCCGATTGTCGTGTTCTATTTGTCGTGTCAGAAATATATCATCAGAGGCATCGTTGCAGGCGCCGTGAAAGGATAAAATATGGCAAGCATAAGTTTGAAAAATGTATACAAAATTTTTGACGACGGTACAACCGCCGTCAACGATTTCAATCTTGAAATAAATGACAGAGAATTTATAATCCTTGTCGGTCCGTCGGGCTGCGGAAAATCGACGACCCTGCGTATGATTGCCGGACTGGAGGACATTACAAAGGGAGAACTGAAGATCGGCGACCGTATTGTGAATGACGTTGCGCCGAAGGACAGGGACATTGCAATGGTTTTTCAAAGCTATGCCCTCTATCCGCACATGACCGTGTATAAAAATATGGCATTCGGGCTGGAATTGAGAAAGGTTCCGAAGGATGAGATAGACAAGCGCGTGCGTGAGGCGGCAAAGGTGCTCGACATTGAGCATCTGCTCAAACGCAAGCCCAGAGCTCTTTCGGGAGGTCAGCGTCAGCGTGTCGCACTCGGCAGGGCAATGGTGCGCTCTCCCTCGGTTTTTCTGCTTGACGAGCCTCTCTCAAACCTTGACGCGAAGCTGAGAACGACCATGAGAACGGAAATAAAAAAGCTGCATCAGAAGCTTGAGACAACATTTATTTACGTCACACATGATCAGACCGAAGCGATGACAATGGGCGACCGCATTGTTGTTATGAAGGACGGAATAATTCAGCAGGTTGACACGCCGCAGAATCTCTACCGCCATCCCTACAATATGTTCGTCGCCGGGTTCATCGGCTCACCGCAGATGAATTTTCTCGACGCGACTGTGTCCGTCAGGAACAGCGGAGTTTTCCTTGTGCTCGCGAATGACGAACTGAACGTAACGGATGCTTTTTCCGGCAATGGCGCCGTCGCTTCATACAACGAAAAAACTGTCAAGGTCGGTATCCGTCCTGAGGACGTTACCGTTGACGGCGCATTTCTTTCGGCAAACACCGATAAGGTTATCACCGCCAAGCTTGAGGTCAGCGAAATGACGGGAAGTCAAAGCTTTCTTTACCTTGACTATGCCGGTCAAAAGCTCGTTGCAGGAGTTCCTGCCGAAGCGTCAGTCAATGAAAATGTCGAGATCGGCATACTTACCGAGAGACTTCACCTTTTTGACCCGAACACGACAACAAACATTATAAAATAAGCAATCCCGAAAAGACTTAAAATCTTTTCGGGATAATTTTTGTTATATTCTTTTATACATTTGTTTTGCTTACGTTTCCCGTCGAAACGGAAAGAATAATAAGCGCGTCGGTTGAATTGACCTTGCCGTCCTTGTTGAGGTCGCCCGCCTTAAGCTGAGTAGCGTTAAACTTCAGGCTGCCCGTTGTATAGCGGAGAATATCAAGCGCATCCGCCGAGTTTATCTTCTTGTCGTTATTGACATCACCGAGGGTGTATGTCGGTGCGGGAGTGGGAGCAGGCTTTGTGAAAGTAGTGTTTTTAAATACCGGCCAATATTCATCTCTTGCGATTCTGCCTCTGTTCTGCGACTTCTCGGTTTTGTTAGCCGGGCGTTCAAAATAATAGCACCAGTCGTAGCCTGCATCGTAAGCACCCTGAGCCGAGTTTGCAACACCCTTGAGCTTATCGAGTATATAGCCCGTATCGCTCTTGTTGTTGGAAAGCTCATATTTAAGGAAATAGAGCTGACCCTTGAGTGACTTCCAAGAATATCCGTTCTTGTTGCAGTAGTTTATAAGATTATCAAATCTTGAAGAGTTCCACTGGCAGATACCGTAGCTTGAGCCGCCGTCACCGTAAAGATTCGGGTTAAAATCCGATTCCATCTCGATGTTTGCGAGCACACCGCACGCCGCCGCGTTATTAAGTCCGAGCTCCTTGACACAGAACTCGAAAATCGTCTTTGCATTTTCGGAAACCGCGCCTGCTGTAAACGGAATACAGCACACAATCATAACTATGCTGAGAAATACAAGCGCCGTTCTTTTTATCGGGTTGATTTTTTTCATAAATAACCGTCCTTTGTAAATTTTCAACGCCTATATTTATATCATCAAAATGTTGCATCTGTATGACTTTTCTGTGAACGTTGTAACCTTTTGTAACTAATTGCAATCATTTCCGTCGCTATTGTTTTGTTTTGGAACTATATCGAGTGGTTTTTTCAAATCTTTGTAACAAAAGGCTGACGTATTCGGACTTTCTTCCGAACACGTCAGCCATAATTTATGCCTTTATATAAGTCTGAACGTCTTTACTTCATGCGGTTTCATCGAAAATGTAAAGGTTCCGTTTTCGCACGGTATCTCCGTCTCGTCGCACTCCATAAGGTTACATTCAACAACCCTTGAATAATTGAGGTCAAACGATGCGCTGACTGTGCAATGACGGGTTTCCGCCTCATACATTCTGACGATAACTCCCCTGCCGTCCTGAGCCGGCTTGAGTGCGTCAAGAATAACGCTTTCGCCGTCGATATACGCGTAGGAATGACCCGTGCTGTCGCCGCCGTTTGCTCCTGCAAACTCACCCTCAAGCCTTACGTTCTCTTGGAAGCCGAGCTTCACGGTATCGGCATCGCGCCATGTTCCCTTGTGCGGATAGAACGAATACCTGAATGTATTAACGCCGAGATCACCCTTTGGATCCGGAACGATCGGTCCGCGCATGAGTGTGATTTTCATTACATTGTCGTGGACATTGTAGCCGTATTTGCAGTCGTTAATGATACTTGCACCGTAGCCGCCCTCGGAAAGATCCGCCCATTTGTGAGCGCAGAACTCAAACTTTGCCTGGTCATAGCAGGTATTGTAATGGGTCGGGTACTCAGCCGCGCCGTGTGCAATCTCACAGCTTGCATTTCTGCTTCTGATATCCACGGGAAATGCTGCCTTAAGCACCTTTTCCCTTTCGTACCAGTCGACCGTCGTATCGAAATCAACCGTCGGCTTATCCTTTTCAAGGATTATATCCTGAGTTATCGTTGATTTGTTAAACTTTCTGACAACGCGGATCACGCCCCTGAGCGGTGATTCTTCAACGACCTCAATGCTCTGAGCATCGCGAAGCTCCCAGAACTTCATCTGATAGTCAAATTCAAGGTTCCACGCGCTTTCGTGAATCGGCTTGTCATGCGATATTGTCAAAAGATTTCCCTTGTCGGTGAGTATCTGTCTGCCTGTCGATTTGTCATAGACCGCGTCAAGCAGACCGTTGTCGTCAAGAACAACCTTTAGGTACTTGTTTTCAAGCAGGTTCTTCGTAACCTTTACATTGTCGCTTTCCGCCGTCTCGTCGCAGAGAGTGAAAACACCGTAGCCGAATGCAGGAACGGGATCGGCAATAAATTCTATATAGAACCTGCCGTCCTCTTCGTATGTTTTGCTTGTGAGGAGCTTGCCGTCGCTGTTCTTTATTCCCTTTGCATTATAAGGTATCTCTGCTTTAACAATGCCCTTTGTCTCCCAGTTGAGCATATTCCAGACGAGCACGGAATCATTTTTCACCCTGACGCCGTTGAGTATCTTGTCCTTGCCCATACGCACAAGATTGCCGCCGAGCTCGCGCAGCTCGCCGTATTCCTTGCGTGTATTTTCCATTGCCTCATGAATGGAGGTGCCCGGAAGAATGTCGTGGAACTGATTTATAAGCAGGATTTTCCATGCTTTTTCCATATCCTCGGCAGGATAATCTCCGCCGATAAGATTGAGAATTTCTGCGTTTCTCATCATATACTCGCCGCGGCGGTTGTTCTTTTTGATAAACGCCTGGCTCGTAAAGGTTCCGCGGTGATTCTCGTAATAGAGCTCGCCGTCCCAAACGGGAAGCTTGTCAAAATCTTTATCTATCGAATGGAAGAACTCGGCGACCTTTCCGTTCCTTGTCTTAGGAATACCCGGCAGCTTCTCAAGGCGTCTGCCGGTTTCGACCTGCTTAAAGGTACATCCGCCGCCGCCGTCGCCGTAGCCGAACATTCCGCACGAAACGTCAACAAGTCCGTTCTGTCGGTTGTTTTTACGCAGTCCTGTGACATATTCGGCGTCGAACTCGCTCTGATACGGCTTCTTGCAAAGGTAAGCCAATATCTCGTCGCCGCTGTGTGAACGCCAGCGGAACACGCTGTGCGGAAATTCGTTTGTATCGTTGTAGAAGAGCTTTGAAGTCATAAAATACTTCATTCCCGAACGCTTTATAATCTGCGGCAGAGCCCATGTAAAGCCGAAGCAGTCGGGCAGCCAATAGATATCGGAGGAAACGCCAAACTCCTTCATAAAGAACTCGCGGCCGTAAAGAAGCTGACGTATCAGCGACTCGCCGCTTGCAATGTTCGTATCCGCTTCGACCCAAGCATTGCCGACGATTTCCCATTGACCGTTTTTGACCTTTTCTTTGACTCTCTCGAAAATATCAGGATAGTGCTTTTTCATAAAGTCATAGAGCACCGCCTGGCTCTGTGTGAACTTGAAGTCGGGATAGTTATCCATAAGCGCGAGATTGTTCGAGAAAGTTCTCGCGGTTTTTCTTGTTATCTCCTTAACCGTCCACAGCCACGCAACGTCAAGATGGCTGTGACCTGCCATGATTATTTCGCCCGGAGAGGAATAGTTTATCTTTTCGATTTCGCCCCAAAGTACATTTACCGCGCTCGGCACGGAGGCTATAAAGGCTTCGCCGCCGAGGTCAAAATCAAGCCGATGAACCGAGTCGTCCATTGCGTTGAAAAGTCTCGTTTTGACATAAGGATCCTCGCAGTTTTCGTAAGCATCCCATGCGGTCGAAATGTCGAACCAGTAGCTCTCCGTGAGCCTGTCAACAACGGTGAGCTCCGCCTGCTTGAGAACATATTCCATATATTTTGCGCCTGCGCTTGCAAAATCGCAGAAGCCAGCGCAGTCAACCGCACCCTCGACCTGAATGTGCAGTTTTTCACCCGGTTTGAGACCGTCTTTGAAAAGAATCTCTTTGCGGTGTACCCAGCCCGAATTTTCGCGCGAGCTGACAGCGCCGACAATTTTTCCGTTTATTCTTACAAGAGCCTCGCCGCCGAAATCAATGGTGAGATAAACCTTTTTGCCATCAAAGCTGTCGGGCACCGTGACATCGGCTTCAAAATATCTCGTCTCGTCATAGCCGACCCTCCAGCGTTCACCGAGATACATCTGGACGGGCGGATTATCGTCAAGAACAATGTTGTTCGGGCTGACGTGCATACCCGTGTAACTTTTCCACGAGTCGATTTCCAAGCGATCCGTCACGCAATACGATTCAATCTGTTTGATTTGGTTATGTAATACTTTCGGGTTTAATGTATGCATTTTTTTCGTTCCTTTCTTTGGAGGAAGTTCATTTTATATAATTCTGAAATTATGTGCTGTATTGAAAAGTTTGCTAATCATGTTCAGCAGAATTTTACAGTGCTACCGCTTGAGGTGATGTCATTAACTAAAGGCTTGTTTGCTTTTAGAGCTGAAGCCATTTTTGTAAATCGTTGCCTCCATCTGATGAGGGAGGTGGAACGGCGAAGCCGTGACGGAGGGAGAGAAAAGGCGTATTACAACCTTTATGAGAATAACTTTTTATAAACGGTATCTTTATAAACTACCCCTCAGTCGGCTACGCCGACAGCGTCTCGCTGCGGCTCGGTCACGCTCCGGCTCTGACAGTCCACCGGACTGTCATTCACTACCGTCGCGCCGCTTCGCTACCTGACAAGGGGAGCCTTGTAATCGACTGCAAGATATTCTTATCTTAAGTTAATGACATTGCCCTTGAGAGAAAGGCTGATAAACGTCAGCAAAAAATCTCACCTATAACACTCCACGACATCGGCGTTTCCGCTGACGGTAAATTTACTCTTTGCGGCAACGGGAATGAAGAAATAGTCGCCTTTTTTCACGTCCTTTTCGTATCCGTCGCCTGTGAGTTTACCCTCGCCCTCGGTTACAACATAAATTGCCGCGCCCCTGTTCAGCTTAAAGCTTCCGCCTCTGAGCTCGGCTCTTCTTACCGAAAAGCTTGTGGTCATTCTCTCGTCAATGAGCGAATAATATTTCATTCCGTCCTCGCCGCCGATAAGCACAGGTTCAATCGGAGCCGGATATTTCATTCCGACATCAAAGCACTCAAGAGCGCTCTTCTTGCCGATGCCGAGGTACATTTCGTTGTCATTAAGCCTGTAATCGCCGCACCAGCGTTCGGGCTGTATTGTAAAATCCGTCGGTTCCTGAACCTCAAGGAGCAGACAGCCTGCGCCGATGGCGTGCACCATCTTTGCCGGGATATAGATAACGTCGCCCGGCTTGACCTCAAACGATTCAAGCAAATTCTCCATAACGGTCTTGCTGTTTTCGCTCTCCTCAATTGCCTTTTCAAACTGCTCCATCGTCACGCCGTCCTTGAAGCCGTAGAACACCTTGCCGCCCGGACGGGTCGCAAGAATGTACCAGCTTTCCTCCTTGCCGTATGGCGAGTTGAAGTATTTGTGGGAGAAAGCCTTGTCGGGGTGAGCCTGAACGGGCAGACGGATCGCGCTGTCGAGTATCTTGGTAAGCACGCCGAGATCCTCTCTGTCGCCAATCATCTGTTCCTTGTATTTTTCAAGGGCATCATTGAGATAGAGCTCCTCTCCCCTGATTTTTGAAACGCCTTCATATTCGTCCGTGCTTCCGTCGTTGAGCGCGTGCACGCTTGAAACGACCCATTCTTCGGGATAGTTGCCGTCCTCGGAATTGTCCGAGAAGAAATCGGCAAAGAGCTTTCCGCCCTTGTAAACTCGAAAAACTCGGTTCTTCTCAAAGAACACGGGATAATCGTAAAACATTTTAAATCTCCTTTCAACCGTAGCTTATCAGCTTTCTTGCGCTTTCAAGATTCGGATATATTCCGCCGCCTGCCATTGCGGAAAGTGCGGCGCCGTAAGCCGCCTCCTCCCTGCAAAGCGGAATCTTTATCGTGCGTCCGAACATTCGGGAAGTCACCCTCCTGAGAGCGGCGTTCTTCCTTATGCCGTTGCCCGAACAGACAATGTTTTCACATTCTCTGCCGATTTTTTTATACATCTCATAAATCTCCGACGACATTCCGACAACGGTCGAAAGCAGGATATCTTCGGGCGTAAAATTATTCTCGTCAAGTCCGGAATAAGAACCTCTGAGCGACGGATCACTCCGTGTTCCGCAGAACCTTGTATCTGCCGTAACAGATGTCGTTTCCTTTGATTCAAGCGCCCTGTCTATTGCGGCATAAATGTTTTCGGGCTTTTCCCCCGTGGCAAGCTCGGCACACATTGAAACAAACTTTGACGCAATCGCAAATGCCCTGCCTCCGCAGAGCGCACAGCCTGCCAAAAGATATTTTCCCTCTGTGAACGGTCTCGCTTCAACACCGTCGGAAGCGTCGGGAGAATCGCTTATAACCGAAATCTGCGAGCCTGTGCCGAAATTGAGAAGCGCACCGCTGTCATCACGAACCGAGCCGATAAAGCTTGCCTGATTGTCGCCCAAAGCGACCGTGACGGGAACACCGTTGTATTCGCCGACAATTTCAAGCGAATCCGTCACGCGCGGAAGACAGTCGTAATCAACCGTAAATTTTTTATTTTTAATATCATAAAGTCCGAGCGACGCCGCATTGGTAACGTGCATAAGCGGCTTCTTTGCACCGCAAAGGCGCATCGCGGCATAGTCGCCTATCGTCATTATATACTTTGCCTTTTCGGGAACAAGTCCGTTTTCCCTGTTGTAGAAGTCGGAAACCAGTCCGTAGCCTGCATACGAGTTCAGGTACTCGGCGTATGTCGCTCCGTCCTTGTATTCGAGATTGCCTCTTCCGTCCTGCCAGGTATACAGCGGCGAAACTGCCGCACCGTTTTCATCGACATAGAGAACGCCGTGCATCTGGTTGGATATGCCTATCGCCTTTGTGTCGGCGGTGAAAAGCTTTTCTGTAATGCCGAGGACAATGTTCATTATCCTGCCGACATTCTGAATACGCTCATACGGCTTATCGGTTTTAATAAACGAATCGTTTTCGACATTAACGCAGTCGAGCAGCTTTCCCGTTTCACAGTCAACGGAGATTCCGCAAATTCCGGTCGTGCCGATGTCAATTCCGAGTGAGTTCATCGGAGGGCTCCTTTCAGAACAATGTCAAAAGAGTCTTCCCCTCGGAGGGGAAGCTGTCGCGTAAGCGACTGATGAGGTGGAAAAATAAACGTATGATTTCATTGAAGAAAATGTTATAAAATTCCGCCACCTCATCCGAGCGGCGCAATCCGCCGCCCACCTTCCCCTCAAAGGGGAAGGCTGATTAGATCGTAAAAAATTTTTACAGTGTTTAACGAATATTCAAATGCTTTTGTATATCTAAACACACGCCTTCAAAATTGGTGTTTACATCAATATTTGAATATCGCACAACCGTTAATCCGAGATTATTCAAAAAATCATCTCGCTGTTTGTCTGATTCCAAACCGCTGTCCTCAAAATGCTGTGCGCCGTCAACCTCTATAACCAGTTTAGCTTTGGCACAATAGAAATCAACAATATAATTTCCAATAACCTTTTGGCGATTGAACGTGTATGAAAGATTTTTTAAAAAATCATACCACAAACGACGTTCTTCTTTAGTCATATCACGTCGCAATTTTTGTGCATTTCCTGTAAGCCTTTTATTACTTGTATTGTTCACCTTTTTATCCCAAATTCGCCGACTTAGGATCGAGGCGGCGTATAATATCCTGCTGAATCGCAGGTGAAAGATCGAGGAAATTAACGAAGGTTCCGTGGATTCTCATGATATAGACACCGCTCGGAGCATATTTTTCGGGTTCGGCAAGAACCTTTCTGAGTATCTCTGCCGTAGTGACGTTGACATAAAGATAGAACGGTGAAACGCCCTGCTTGAGAGGATTGAAGAAAAGAGGATTAACGATCTTATCCCTGAACTCCAAGCCCTTGTCCTCGTAGGTTTCGCTCTTAAAGTATTTCGGGTCAACGCCGAGGTGCGATGCATAACCGCCGTTGAACTTATCAAACGGCATCTTCATATTTGAGAGAACGCGGAAGCCGAGTCCGTTTTCTGCGCTTCCGTAGAGAGGATCAACACCGTAGTTGAGCATATCGCGGCTCTTTCTGCCGTCCGGAGTTGCGCCGACCCAGTAGCCGTAAAGCAGATGGGTTGACGGTGTGCTGAAATCGGGTCTGAACGGGTTGCCGAGGTAATTCTTTTCGTTTGCGACGATGTCGGCAACCTTTGAGGCAATTTCGCCTGCCTCATTGTCCACCTTTTCAATGTTGTTGCCGAATTTATCCGCATCGAGCAGGAAATCGCGAAGCTCCTCGTAGCCGACAAAATCAGCCTTGAGAGCAGGAATAAGCTTTTCGGCGTCCTGCGGACGTTCGCGAAGGAGTCTGTCAATCGCGCTGAAGCAATCCGCGACAACGCTTGTGCCATGTACAAGACAGCCGCTTCCGTTGTATTTGGTGCCCTGACGGTGTATGTCTCTTGCATCAATACCGTTGTTTTGTCCGCCCATGAAACAGGACAGGAACGGCACACGCTGGGTTGAAATTGCTTCGGACGCGCCGTTTGCCGACTTTGCCATTTTATGCGCAAAGAACTTAACGTTCTTGTAGAACTCCTCTCTGATATTTTCAAGGGAAGCCTTGGGAACATCGGCAAGCTTTTCACCCGTAATAAGCGAATATCCGCCTGTCAGCGTCATTTCCAGTATTTTGGGAAGATTGAACCAGCTATTCGTCGTGTTGGCATTGTCCTGTCCCATAATCAAGGGCTCCTGACAGCCTGCAATCGCAATATCGGGAAGATCCTCGCGGTCAATTCCGTGTGAGCCGAGCGTCTCAAAGAGCGCGTCGTCGTTGAACATTGACGGGGTGAGCACACCCGGAGAGAAGAAGAATCTGCCGAGCTCACGATAGAGCTTTTCGGGCGTGTTTTTATGAAGCTTGACCGAAAGAATCGGCTGCGGCAGGTTCATATCGTAATATGCGTCAAGAAGAGCATAAGTTGTCGGATTGGTAAGATCGTTGCCGCAAAGATCGCGTCCGCCGACAATTATATTCTGAGAAATAGCCCAGCTTCGGTCGGCAACGTTGAAGAAAACGAGGAAATGCTTGAACAGAGCCGCAGCTTCGTCGCGGCTGAGTCCGTTCCTGTACGGTTCAAAAATTCTGTCGGCATTTCCGACGGAGAATGCAAACGGATTCGGCGCCTGCTCAAGGCACATCATCTGCCACATTATTATAAAAGACTGTATAGCCTCATAGAGATTTTCCGCTCCGTTATACGGGACCTTGGCAAGTGTGTCTGCCATGAGAGTAAACTGTGATTTTTTAGGCTCCGGAAGCGTCTCCGACTTTTCCCTTGCCAGCTTTTCATATCTTTCCGCAAGCAGGCACGCCGCCTCAAGGGCAATCACAAATGCCTTGTAGCCGTTGCCCTCCTTGCCGCTCATTTCGTCGATAAGTGCTTTAAGACCGTGGCGAAGCGCAAAACGGAAATCGGCAATCAGATGTCCCGTAACCTGTTCAAAGAAGTAGATAACCTCCTTGGTGTAGCTTTCGCTCTCGGCATAAACCGCTTTCAGCTTTTCGGCATATTCCGTTTTGAGGAACTCGTCCTTGGCTTTCTTTATTCTTTCTTCGGTGAACTCATCGTTGGGCACGATATCGCCGAAGACCGCAGCAGGGTCGCAGTAGCCCGCAAACTCCTCCACCTTAAAGGACGGGTTTATAAGCGCGTAGCTTCTTGCAAACGAGTCGTCCTGGGTGCCTGCAAGAATCTGCTCGTCGTCAAGATCAATCGGAATAGTTTTAACAATTTCCCTGAGAATAACGGCTTTCTTAACTTCCTCGTCCAGATCGGAAAGAGAATCGTAGATTTCGAGCTCCTTTTCCTTTGCAATGAACCAGCCGTCAAGTCTTTTCTTTGCCCTTTCGTGTTTGAAAAGCAATTTTGCTTTTTCGGTTACGGTTTCGGGTGTATAAATATCGAATATCATCAAAATACCTCCTTGTAAAAGCTAAAAAAGCCTTTACGTTACAGATTAGGTTGTTACAAATTTTATACCGTCGTTTTCAAGTCTTTTCCTGAAAGAGCTTATCTGCTCATCGGTAACAAAGCCGTCCGTTATCGTGTACTCCTGTGTCCACTTACACTTTCCGTACTCATGGTAAGCGAGAATTTCCACAACCGTGTTGTCCATATTCATTCTTGAAAACAGCCGCGCAAAGGGTTCGGGATCCGTGTTTACATGGTTTATCATCGGAATCCTGACATGAAGCTGACTGCGGCATGAGGACAGCTTCACCAAATTTTCCACCGTGGTTTTATTGCTGTGAGATATATATTTTTTATGTATCTCATCATCGGGCTCTTTCATGTCAACGATCATATAGTCAATAAACTCGGACATTTCACAAAGCTTTGGGCTTGAACCGTTGGTTTCTATCGCCGTGTTTATTCCTGCGGCTTTCAGCCTTTTCAAGACCTGCAAAAGCTCGTCTGCCTGCAATGTCGGCTCTCCGCCGGTAAAGGTAACTCCTCCGCCGTCAAAAAACATCATTCGGCTTCGAATAACCTCTTCGACAATCTCATCCGGCGTGACATTTTGTGCCTTTTCGGAATCCAAGGGCATACTCTCCGGGTTCGAACACCATCTGCATCTGAAATTGCATCCCTGAAGATGATAAACCAGACGATTTCCCGGTCCGTCCTGTGAATAATTAAATCCTTTTTGTAAAATCTTCATAAAAAGCCCTCACTTTTAACAAAAATATCGTACCATACTTTTAAAATCATTTCAACACAAAATATTTTTTCAGCAAATACACAAAAACCAACTGTATGGAAATGGTAAAAAAGACTAAAAACGCAGTTAATTATGGTCATTGTATTACTTGCGTTGACTTTTTATTTTAAAACAAATATAATTTAAATAATTGCTGACAGTATCGCAATAATATCTTTGCGGACGGTTTTGCCGCTGAAAACGGTGAAAATATACCGGGACATATTGTTTATTTTCAACAACAAAACGGATTTCGGCTCAGTCGGCAGTTTTATGGGCGGTGATTGATATGCTTTTGACAGTAGATATCGGCAATACCAATATAACAATGGGAATTTTCGAGGGAGACAATCTCCTTTTCACATCGCGTCTGGCGACGGACAGGAAAAGAACAAGCGACCAGTATTCCGTTGAGCTTCTGAACATTTTTAAGCTCCATTCGGCAAGCTGCGATGGGTTTAGGGGCGCAATCATCAGCAGCGTTGTTCCCGAAGTGACCGACGCCGTAAAGGGTGCGGTCGAGACTGTTCTCGAAGTTACGCCGAAGGTGCTCGCTTCCGATATTGGAACGGGACTTAGTATCGTCAACAACGTCAGCGGTCAGCTCGGCGCCGATCTCGCCGTTGTGTCCGTTGCGGCAATCGACAAATACCCACTGCCCTGCTTCATCATCGACCTCGGCACGGCAACAAAAATTATTCTTCTTGACGAGAACGGAACGTTTCTCGGCTGTACGATATCAGCAGGAGTCGGCATTTCGCTTGAAGCCCTTGCCGGCAAGACTTCCCAGCTCCCGGCGGTCAGTCTCAAAGCTCCTGCAAGCTCAATCGGAACAAATACGGTGGACTGTATGAAATCGGGAACGGTTTTCGGAACAGCCGCAATGCTTGACGGACTGACGGCACGGATGGAAAAGGACTTCGGGAAAGAGGTTCGCACCACCGTTGCAACAGGCGGACTTGCCAGGGAAATCGTCAAAAACTGTACCCGCGAAATAGTTTATGATAAGGATCTTATCCTCGATGGATTAAAGAATATTTATAACAGACAGAAGGGTCAATAAAAATGGAAAGTACAGATGACAAAACCAAACGATATATTTCCGTGGCTTTGCTCACCGCGGTTATAATCATTATGTCGTTCACACCGCTCGGCTATTTCAGAACCGACTACGCTTCGCTGACACTTCTCCCGATCCCCGTCGTTATCGGCGCGATTCTTTACGGGCCGTATTACGGCACGCTTCTCGGATTGGTGTTCGGTGTTTCGAGCTTTATCCATTGCTTCGGTGACAGCTACACATTCGGTTCCGAGCTTATCAAAATCAGTCCTGTGCTGACGGCGGTGGTCTGCATAGTACCCCGTGTTCTCATGGGTCTCAGCTCCGGCTGGATACACATTTTCTTCAGCCGCAACTGCTCCCCCGTTTTCGCAAACCTTGTAACCTCGTTCGGCGGCGGATTTCTTAATACGGTATTCTATGTGACCGCGCTTCTTTTGTGCTTCTACTCCAGCGACTACATACAGTCCCTCGGCACAACGCTGACGGGCATAATCAGCACACTTATAACGTTCAACTCCTCAATCGAGTGGGTAACCTGCACCGTTATCGGAACGCTGTTCATAAGCATAAGAAGCAAAATATGGGCAAAAAATAATAAGGGTTCAGAATAACTTGACCTCAGCGTCTGTTTTGCTTGACTTTTTTCCGATATAATGTTATTATTCTTTCAACGGCTGTGACAAAGAGGATCGAAGCAAAGCCTCACAGAGAGTCGGCGGCAGGTGTGAGCCGACGGTGTAGCTTCAGGTATCTATGGCTTTTGAGCCGGAGGTCTGAACCGATAGTAGGGTCTCCCGTTTGCCGCGTTAAGGCGCAGAGTGGTATTCCTTTCGGAAATACAAATTGAGTGGTACCGCGGGTTAATTCTCGTCTCAAAGTATAATGCTTTGAGGCGTTTTTTATTTGTTATCGTTGGCTATTTTTTCGTCGGAAACGCCAAAAATGCTCGTCAATACAAAAGTATTACCTGCGCTTTTTGACGTCCCCGGTAAAAAACTATCTCAACGATAAAGCTTTAAATTATGACAATAATAAACAGAGGAGGATATACAATGAGTAAAGGAAAGTTTTACATTACGACTGCCATTGCATACACGTCGCGCAAGCCGCACATCGGCAACAGCTACGAAATTGTAATGACGGACGCAATCGCAAGATACAAGCGCTTGCAGGGCTACGACGTTTTCTTCCAGACCGGCACGGATGAGCACGGTCAGAAAATCGAGGAAATTGCCGCCGCCGAGGGCATCACGCCCAAGCAGCACGTTGACAGGATTGCGGGAGAGATCAAAGATATCTGCGATCTGCTCAACACCACATACGACAAATTCATCAGAACCACCGATCCCGACCATGAAAAGGTCATACAGAAAATCTTTAAGAAGCTCTATGACCAGGGAGACATCTACAAGGGACATTACGAAGGAATGTACTGTACACCGTGCGAGTCCTTCTGGACGGAATCCCAGCTCGTTGACGGCAAGTGCCCCGACTGCGGCAGAGAGGTTAAGCCCGCTCGCGAAGAGGCATATTTTCTGAAGCTTTCAAAATATCAGAAACAGCTTGAAGAATACATTGAGAGCAACGAGAACTTCATTTACCCCGAAAGCAGAAAGAAAGAGATGCTCAACAACTTCATTAAGCCCGGTCTTCAGGATCTTTGCGTTTCGCGCACATCCTTCAAATGGGGTATTCCCGTTGACTTTGACCCGAAGCACGTCGTTTATGTCTGGCTCGACGCTCTGGCAAACTACATCACGGGTATCGGCTATGACCCCGACGGTTCGAGTGAGCAGTACAAAAAATACTGGCCTGCCGACGTTCATATAATCGGTAAGGACATTGTTCGTTTCCACACGATTTACTGGCCGATTATGCTTATGGCTCTCGGCGAGCCGCTTCCGAAGCAGGTATTCGGTCATCCGTGGCTCCTTTTCGGAACAGACAAGATGTCAAAGTCAAGGGGCAACGTAATCTATGCCGACGACCTTGTTGAGCTTTTCGGCGTGGACGCGGTCAGATACTATCTGCTTGCCGAAATGCCTTACGCTTCGGACGGTTCAATCACTTACGAAAATATGATTGAGCGTTACAATGCCGACCTCGCAAACACACTCGGCAACCTCGTCAACCGCACCATCGCGATGACAAACAAATATTTTGACGGCGTTGTTCAGCCGGGCGACGTAAACGAGGATCTCGACGACGAGCTCAAAGCCCTTGCCGTTGAAACAGTCGGCAAGGTTGACAAGCTTCTTTCAGAATACAGAGTAAGCGACACTCTCGACGCCATATTCAGTTTGGCAAAGAGATGCAACAAATACATTGACGAAACAACGCCCTGGGCTCTCGCCAAGGACGAAGCAAAGAAAACACGTCTCGGAACCGTGCTTTACAATCTGCTTGAAAGCATACGCTTCACCGCAGTTCTCCTCTCCCCGTTCCTGCCCGAAACGGCTGACAAGATTTTTGCTCAGCTCAACACAGACATAAAGGACTATGATTCTCTGAGCACATTCGGCGCGCTCAAGGCAGGTATAACCGTCGGCAAGGCCGAGCCGCTCTTTGCGAGAATCGACGCCAAGGAAATGTTTGAAAAGATCGAAGCAAGAGCCGAAGCCGCTCAGGAAGCTGCAAAGGAAGAAAACGCCGAGGTTGAGGAAGCGGAAGGTCTTGCAAAAATCGGAATTGACGACTTTGCAAAGGTTGAGCTTAAGGTTGCAGAAATCAAGGACTGCGAGCCCGTTAAGAAAGCTAAAAAGCTTCTCAAGCTCACACTTGACGACGGAAGCAAAACACCGCGCATTGTTGCCAGCGGCATTGCAAAATGGTATAAGCCCGAAGATCTTATCGGTCACAAGGTAATCGTCGTTTCCAACCTCAAGCCAGCCGTACTCTGCGGAGTGGAGAGCAACGGAATGATTCTTGCCGCCGATGCAGGAGACGAAGCAAAGGTCGTTTTTGTTGACGGTATGCCGAACGGAGCAAAGATAAGATAATGTACACCAATATTTTCGACACACACGCACACTATGACGACGAAAAGTTCGATGAGGACAGAGAATCGCTTTTAGAATCATTACCGTCGAAGGGTGTTGTAAACATCATAAACTGCGGCTGTGACCTGCAGTCAAGTCTCAAGAGCATTGAGTTCACAGAAAAATACGATTATTTTTACTGTGCGGTCGGAATACATCCGAGCAACATAACCGATGCGTCCTACGAGGAGCTTGACAAAATCAAGGAGCTGTACCGCCGCGACAAATGCGTTGCCGTCGGTGAAATCGGGCTTGAATATCACTACGATTTCGTCCCCAAGGACTTGCAGCTCGACATTTTTGAAAAGCAGCTCAGGCTGGCAAATGAGCTTGATCTTCCTGTCATCGTTCATGACCGTGAAGCTCACGAGGACACAATGAACCTTTTGAAAAAATACAAACCAAAGGGTGTTGTTCATTGCTTTTCGGGAAGCGTCGAGATGGCAAAAGAGGTGCTGAAGCTCGGAATGTATATCGGTCTCGGCGGAGCGGTCACATTCAAAAACGCGCGTAAGCCGCTTGAGATCGCGGAATATCTGCCGTCGGACAGACTTCTGCTTGAAACCGACTGTCCGTATATGTCGCCTGTTCCGTTTCGCGGTCAGCGCAATTCGTCGGATTTGATTGCTTTTTCGGCGAAAAAAATTGCCGAGGTCAGGAACACCGACACTCAGCAGTTAATCAATATTGCCGCCGAAAACGCACACAGACTGTTCAAAATATAATACACAAAGACTGTGACGAAATTTCAGAATTCGTCACAGTCTTTTTTCAGAAAATTTTATAATTGCGCTTAAATATGCTGTTTATGCTCTTGTAATATGCCGCGTCAACGGAATCGACCGTTTCCGCCGTCGTTCTGAACCGCCAGTTTTTGTCAGCCACACCCGGAATGTTCATTCTTGCGTCACTTCCGAAGCCGCACATATCCTGGAACGAAATTATCGCGGTGTTTGATACAGACTTCCAGACCGTCTCAATTATCGCACGGCAGCTCGCGGAGCGATAGCCGCCCTCTCCCCAGTTTTCTCCCTTGAAGCCCGAATAGCTGAGAGCAAAGCGTCTTGATTTTTCGTCCGCCTCCCAAAGCCAGCCCAACAGAGTATTGTTATCGTGAGTGCCGACATAGTTCACCGAATTTTTCACGGCGTTGTGCGGAAGATGCGACGAATCGGAATCCTCGTCAAAGCCGAACTGAATAACCTTCATTCCCGGAAAATCTGTGTCCTCCAAAAGCTTCACCACATCGTCGCCGAAAACTCCGAGATCCTCAGCAATGATCGGCGTGTCCGGATACTTTTCAAAGACCTTGTCAAAGAGCTTCATTCCCGGTCCCTTTGCCCACTCGCCTACTCTTGCCGTTTTGCTTTCGGCAGGAACCTGCCAGAAGCTTGCAAAAGCTCTGAAATGGTCAATTCTGACGATATCGTATGTGCTGATCGCCGCACCGATTCTCTCAATCCACCAGGAATAACCGTCCTTTTCCATTCTATTCCAATCATAAAGCGGATTGCCCCAAAGCTGACCGTCCTTTGAAAAATAATCGGGCGGGACACCGGCAATTTTCTGCGGCTTCAGCGTCTTGTCATCAACAAGGAACATCTCGCGGTTAGCCCACACGTCCGCGCTGTCCATCGAAACATAAATCGGCATATCGCCTATAACGGCAATGCCGTCTTCGTTTATATAAGCCTTGATTTTCTTCCATTGAGTAAAAAATACATACTGGGTGAACTTCCAAAAAGCAGAACGCTCCTCGTAGTCGTATCTGTGCTTTTCGGTAAAGACCTCATACCTTGCGTATTCGTCGTCCCACTCCCACCACGGCTTCATACCGTTGGCTTCCTTGAGCGCCATATACAGGGAAAAATCTGTCAGCCATTTGTTTTCCGCCTCAAAATTCTTGATTTTTGCGGCAAGCTCTGCATCAATCCGCGAAAATGCACACTTGAGCAGGGCAAGTCTTTTCTCCGCGGCAAATTCGTAGTCCGCTGTGTACGGACTGCCGCTGTAAAGATTATCCTCAAACTCCGCTTTTGTGCAAAGTCCGTCCTCGTACAGTGCGCGCGGATCAATAAACAGAAAATTTCCGGCAAAAGCCGATGACGAACAGTACGGCGAATTTGAACCGTCAACGGGATTAAACGGAAGCACCTGCCAGTATCTGAAATCCATTTTTTTGAGACTGTCGGCAAAATGCACACAGTTCCCGTCAAACACGCCTATACCGTAGTCCGACGGAAGCGACGATATGTGCATCAAAACTCCTGCCGCTCTTTCTTTTAACATTCTTGTGACCATTCCTTTCGATTCGGTATGCGCTCATTTACCGTGAATTATATCATATAAAAGATTTTTTATCAATAAATAATATGGACATTAACGAAACTTGTGCTATAATATAGAAAAGAAACCGATTCAGGTTAATCGGCTGTTACAAAAACAAAGGAGAACAAATTATGAAGACGACAAAAAAGATTTTGGCAATCCTCATCTCGGTTATAATGATTTTCGGCACAATGTGCCTTGCGGTCTCTGCCGAGGACAGCACGGTTTATATCATTTCCGGAACCGTTGACGTCACGATAAACACCCCGATCGCCGGAGAGAAGCCGAGCATCGACTTTACAACCGACGGCAAGAACTACACGGTGACAGCTTTCACCTGGTACGATAAGAACACGGGTGCAATCCTTGACCCTGCCGGAACGGATTTTGTCTATGCCGACGGCGGCGAGTACACGGCAAAGATTACTCTTACGCCCAACGAGGACTATGCTTTTGCCGACGATATCAACGTAACGATAAACGAAAATGCGCCGACAACAATGCGTTTTAAAGACGGCTCCGTGACCGTTGAATATACATTCTCCTGTGACAAGGGTGCAGGTCATTCATTTCTCAGCGGAGTCAAAACCGTTCTGCTGACAATTCTGCGCGTTCTCCGCGACCTCATCGGCAACATTATAGGATTCTGATTCAATCCGATTTAACACCGACAAAAAAGACGGTATCAAGCTTTGAAAGTTTTGATACCGTCCTTTTTTATAAGGCAATTTTTCACCATTTCGTCGATTGCACGCTATTGCCTATATGCTTCTGTTAATTTTTATCGGCCTTGCCGGTACACCCACCGCCGTACAGTCCGGCGGAAGATTTCTGACAACGACCGCGCCTGCACCGACTATGGTGTTCATTCCGACGGACAAGCCCTGAATTATTTTCGAGCCTGTGCCCATTTCACAGCCTGAGCCGAGATATGTGCTTCCAGAAACGTTGACTCCGGGATAAATCGTTACAAAATCATCTATTCTTGCGTCGTGGCCGACAGTCGAATTGGCGCCGATATAGATGTGACTGCCGATTTTTATATCAAGCGTAATGTAGGTGTTGGCGCAGATAATGCAGCCCTCACCGACCTGCACTCTCTCCCTGCCGAAAACGGCGGCAGGATCAATAAGTGTGGCAAACTTTACATCGGCAATGCTCTTCATTTTTTCAACGATTCGTCTTCTTATCTTTGCGTTGCCGACCGCACAAACGAAATACGCATCGGGATATTTCCCGACAGCGGCAGTCGTGCCGATGACCTTGTAGCCGTCAATATACTGTCCCTGTACTTGAATATTATCGTCAATAAAGCCGAGAATATTCCATTCGGGACTGACGGAGTTTATTCTTTCGGCAGTCCATGCCGTCTCACGTCCGAGACCGCCCGAACCGACAATTATCAGGTCTTTCATAAAGAACATTCCTTTCGAAGTGAAATAACAATTCGCCGCAAAATTTATTCTAACGGTATAACATTTTCTATATTTCTATCGTCCAAAGTAATCTGAACGGTGCAACCGTTAATAAATATCTGATATGTATCGTCAACGCTTTTCACATAGGAATAAAATATTACGTTTGAAAAAGGCACATTATCTTCTTCAAGTAAAAAAATTGAGCCTCTGCTGTCCGATACAGTTATTTTCTCGTGTGAATTTAAATCTAAAATTTCCACATAATAGTCATCCGTTCCCTTTGCATGAAAAACAATTATATGGCAAAGTTCATCTTTATAGGAAAAAATTTTTTCGTAAACAATCTTATAATAGAACGTAGATTTAATCTTCCACTTGGTTCCGTCTTTCGGGAGAATGCAGATTTCATTAGCGCCCTTGGTATTATAAGTCACCATTCCGGACTCCGAGCCCTCTATCACATTCTTAATTTCTCCGTCATTTGAATATGAAAAGGCTTGCTGAGCCGTTTTAAAGCCGTAAAAGATATTTTCAACAGGATAACTCAGATCCAAAGCAGACAGACCGGCAAACACAGTAATACAGCATATTATCGAGAGCGTTCTTTTCTTGCTGTGGTCTGCAATTATAATAGTTGCGACAACAAAAGCAGTAAAAAATATACTTCTGATAATGCTGTATGAAGTCATTTACATTTCCCCTTTTCAATTTTATCTTAAATCCAAACCATCAGTCGGCTACGCTGCCCACTTTCCTGACAAGGTGAGCCTATATAGTTTCTGCTGACTTCACCTATTTCAGCTTTTCCTAAGCTTTTCCCTAATCATCGGGGCGAGCTCGTTGAAAAGCGTTGCGGCGAGGATCAGAACCGTGCCGATTACCTGAACCGCGTCAAGCCGTTCGCCGAGCACGACAGCCGAAAGAATGATTGCCGTGACGGGATCTATGTAGCTGAACACAGCAGTCGTCTGGGCAGGAATTTTCTGCACGGACGAAAAATAAATCATATAGGCAAAGCCCGTGTGGAACATACCGATAATCAGAGTAAGTACAACCGACTTTGTGTCGAAAACGAATCTTGTCACATCCTCAGTCAGCAGAACATAAGGAATCATTGTTACCGCGGCAACAGAAAGCTGAACAAACGTCGTCTCAACGGGAGAAAGCTCACGGACAAACTTGTTGATAACAATAACCGTGCTGTATAAAGCGGCGGCGGCAAGCCCGAAAAGGATTCCCTTGACGCTCTTTGTCGCGCCCGTGACAACACCCGAAATGAGAACCGCTCCGACAACTGCGACAATAACGCTCGCACCCTTTACCACCGTCAAACGTTCCTTGAGAATAAACGATGAAACCACCACAACGATCACCGGTGCCATATAGTAGCAAAGCGTTGCGACCGTGACTCCCGTGTATCTGTAAGCCTCAAAAAGACATATCCAGTTAAAAGCCATCGCTATTCCCGACGGAATGAGAAGCTTCAGGTTTTTCACTATCGACCTTCCGTCAAAGCCGTGTCCGCTGACAGCCATAAATATGCCGATAAAAATACTGCCTATGAGCGCCCTCGTAAAAGAGATAAACGATGAGGGGAAACTTATGTTGTTGATGAACGGTCCCAATGTGCCGAAAACAAGCATTGCGAATGCCATAAATAATTTGTCTTTGCTATTTGAGTGTGACAATGCTTACTCCGTCCTCTCCCTCTCCGAACGTGCCGAGACGTGAAGTTTTAACATACTTTGATTTTTTAAGATACTCTCTTACCGCCGAACGCAGAACGCCCGTGCCCTTGCCGTGAATAACCGTAAACTCGTTTATTCCCATTCTCAGCGCATGGTCAATGTAGCGGTCAAGCTCCATTATACCCTCTTCGACATTCATACCGCGAAGGTCAACGGAGGTTTTTGCCGCCATATTCATTCGGCTCTCCATTTTACCCGTTACCGCGGTGCGCTTTTTCTCGGCGGACTTTTTCTTTTCAATCAGGCGCAGGTTATCCTCCTTGACTCTTGTCTTCATCGTGCCCATCTGCACGGTGACAAGACCCTTTTTATCTTTCAGAGTGACAACCGTCGCTTCGTTTCCGATGTCGGCTATAATAACCGTGTCGCCGATTTTCAGCGGACGCGGCAAGGTGTAATCCTCATCGGCATCGAACGAAACTATCGGATCCGCCGCCGAATCAATGGCATTGAGATCCTTTTTGATAACCGCACGCGCTCTGCGCGCCATCTCTGCGGCGTCTCGCTCCTTTGCCTGCTGCTTTTTCAGCATATCAAGGTCATTGAGAAGCTGATATGCCTCTCTCTTCGCCTGCTCCGTGATTCGCATAGCCTGTCCCTTGGCATCCTCCAGCTCCTTTTGACGAAGCGTTTGGATGTCCTCCTTGAGCTTCTGCGCTTTTTCAAGCTCACGGTTTGCCTGCTCGCGTATCCTGCGTGCCTCGTCCTGCTCGCGTTCCATTTTCGCGCGGCTCTGCTCAAGCCTGTCAACAACATCTTCAAAGCGAATATTCTCGCTTGACACAAGCTCCTGCGCGTGTTCGATGATGTCGTCGCTTATTCCGAGCCGCTTTGATATCGCAAAAGCGTTTGAGCGGCCGGGAACGCCGATAAGAAGCCTGTATGTGGGCTTGAGAGACTGAACATCAAACTCACAGCTCCCGTTAATGACGCCGTATGTCTGAAGAGCGTAGGATTTGAGTTCGGCGTAGTGCGTCGTTGCGGCAATTTTCGCACCTTGATTTCTGAGCTGTTCAAGTATTGAAACTGCAAGCGCCGCGCCCTCGACCGGGTCTGTGCCGGCGCCGAGCTCATCTATCAGCACAAGGCTTTTGTCGTCCGCTTCTTCAAGTATTTTTACGATCTTCGTCATGTGGGACGAAAACGTTGACAGCGACTGCTCAATGCTCTGCTCGTCGCCGATATCGGCAAGCACGCGGTCAAACACGGAAATTCTGCTTCCGTCATCGACGGGAAGCATCAGTCCGCACATCGCCATCAGCGACATCAGACCTATCGTCTTTATTGAAACCGTCTTTCCGCCTGTGTTCGGTCCCGTAATAACTATTGTGTCAAAATCGCTGCCGAGTCTGATATCGACCGGCACGACTTTATTTCTGTCAATGAGCGGATGACGGGCTCTTTTCAGCTCGATTATTCCCTCATTGTTCATCTTGGGCACACTCGCCCTCATCGCGTAGGCAAGCTGCGCCTTAGCAAAAATCAGATTGAGCTCGACCGCACATTCATAGCTGCTTTTTATGGAGTTGGCAAAGCTGCCGACATTCGCCGAAAGCTCTGCGAGTATGCGATCGATTTCATCCTCTTCCTTGTTTTTGAGAAGCTTGATTTGGTTATTCGCCTCGACAATCGGCATCGGCTCGATAAAAATTGTCGCTCCGCTCGACGAGGTGTCGTGCACAAGACCCGCAACCTCGCTCCTGTATTCATTCTTAACGGGAATAACATATCTGCCGTTACGCATTGTGATTATGTTATCCTGAAGATACTTTGAGTAATTGGAATTGTGCGTATACTTTCCGAGCTGATCTCTGACTTTTGACTCCTGCGCCTTGATTTTCCGCCTGATATCGGCAAGAGTCGGTGACGCATTGTCGGCTATTTCATCCTCCGAAATTATCGCCGTCGTTATCGAATCCTCAAGAAATTTGTTTGGCACAAGAGCGTTGAAATACACGTCCAGCACGGTCTGAACGCCCTCGTTGGTACTGCGCCAGTTCACAATTGTTCTGATAACATGGAGTACCGCCGCCACGTTGAGAAGCTCCCTGAGGCTGAGCGTACTGCCTGCATCAGCTCTGAAGAGTGCATTGTTTACATTTATAAGACCGCCGAATGCAGGACCGCCGAAACGGGCAAGGAGCGTGTGCGCGTCCCTCGTCTGATTCATAAGCGCCTGTGCAGAGGCAAAGTCGGTCTGCGGTTCAAGGCTCAGAGCGGCAAGCCGTGCGTCCTCACACGATGTGTGCGCCGCAAGAAGCTCAAGAACCTTGTCAAGCTCAAGTGCGGTATGATGTCGGTTCAAATTGCTCATCCTTTCATCACCTTATAAAAATCCAGGGTTTTAAACTTTTTTGACGTCTGTGCAAGCAGGAATTTTTCCGTCACATCGGAAAGAGTCTCCATGCTCTGCTCGCCCAGCGTGAATGAGAACAATTTTTCGTCCTCGCTGTAACAGATATGGCGCATCGCTCTCAGCACTCCCGACGGAAGCCTGATACCCGTGTGCTTAGCCATACATTTCTCGCAGAATATTTTGCCCTCGACGGGACTGAAGCAGAACTCGCCGTCGTACTCCTCTTCGCAGTCACCGCATACGACAAGGTCGGGCATATATCCCGAAAGACACATAAGTCTCAGCTCCGTCACGGCTTTGATCTGGGGCTGAGGTCTTTTTTTGTTCATCAATATATGTAGGGCGTTGAGGACAAGGCGCAGATATTCGTCCGCATCGTCCTCAACGGGAGCCAGTTCTGCCGCCAGCTCGCAGAAATACTGAGCCAGCGCAAGGCTTTCAAGGTCGTTTCTCAGGTCGAAGAATATTTCCTTCGGCTGAGCTTCGTCAACGGAATAGGCGTCCCTGCCCCTGTAAATCGAGTAGCTTCCGTAGGCAAAAAGCTGTGTTGCGCTCTGCGAGCGGCTTTTTATCCTCTTGGCTCCTCTTACAAAGGCTCTTATAACGCCGTGGTCACGGGTGAGCAAAGTCACCAGGCGGTCATCTTCGCCCGTCTGCTGTTCCCGTATTATCAGTCCGTCCGTCCGAAACTTCATTCTTGTTCTCCTGTACCGAAATATGCTTGTATTGCAGATAGTCACAAATCTTTCCGCTTGAAGCAAATTTGTCCCATGCGGCAAGATCTTTAAAACTGTTATTCATATATTGATCCCTCCAAATATAATTATTTGCAGGGATCGAATGTTTATTTATTTGATCGCTGTCAAAACAAGGAAATCAATCAAGTCCGAAATTGTGGATAAGACCCTCGCGGTTTCTCCAGCCCTCCTTGACCTTGACCCAACAGCGCAGATTTATACGGCATTGGAAAAACTTTTCCATATCCTCGCGCGCCCTTGTCGAAATGCGTTTGAGCATTGCGCCGTTTTTACCGATGATTATTCCCTTGTGGCTGTCCTTTTCGCAGTAAATGACCGCCTCGATATCCATAAGGTCTGAATCCTCGCGTTCGCGCATTTTTTCAATGCTGACCGCCACGCCGTGCGGAATTTCCCTGTCAAGATTTCTCAAAAGCTTTTCGCGTATGATTTCCGCAGCAATAACACGCTCCGGCTGATCCGTCAGCGTATCCTCCGGGAAGAAAAAGACGCTTTCCTCGGCGAGCTTTTTCATCTCTTCGAGAAGCTCGTCCATATTGATACCCCTGAGCGCGGAAACGGGAACAACGGCTTCAAAATCGTAGTGCTTTGAGATTTCCATAATTCTTGACATCAGCACTTCCTTGTCGGGGAGTGTGTCAACCTTGTTTATCGCAAGGATAACAGGCATTTTCTGCTTCTTGAATTTGTCAATCAATTCAAGCTCCGCAGTTCTCAGCTCACCCTCCGGCTCAACGACAAACAGGCAGGCGTCAACGCCGGAAACGCTGTCGGAAACCGCCTGAATCATCTTCTCGCCGAGCTTGTTTCTCGGCCTGTGAAAGCCGGGCGTGTCCGTAAAAACGAGCTGGGTGTCGCCCTCGGTGAGAACGCCCATGATCTTGGTTCTCGTTGTCTGCGGCTTGTCGGAAACGATTGCGATTTTCTGACCGAGCAGTCTGTTAAGTATTGACGATTTGCCGACATTCGGGCAGCCGACTATCGCAATAAACGCGGTTTTTGTCATCAGTTATCCTCCGAATAATAGCTGTCGTTTCTCTTGAGTCCGAGCTGAGTGAGCACAGCCTCTTCCTTTTCGCGCATACGCACTCTTTCAAGTCCCTCTGCCTCGTGATCGTAGCCGAGCAGATGAAGCATTGAATGTACCGTCAAAAAGGCGATTTCACGCTGAAGAGAGTGACCGTAAAGCTCAGCCTGCTTCACAGCGTGCTGCATTGATATCACGATATCGCCGAGCACCTTCGCTCCCGTATCGTGGTTAATGTCATAGACTCCGTTCTCGCCGAGAGGGAACGACAAAACGTCCGTACTGCGGTCAACGTGTCTGTACTCACGGTTGAGTTCGTGAATAATCTCGTCGTCAACAAAGCGCACGCTTATCTCCGCCGAGCCCTCGAAATGTTCGTTGACAAGCACCGCGTTGCAGCAGCGGCGTATCAACATTCTGACACCCGTCGGTATTTTGATTTCTTTCTGGTCGTTTGTAATTATAACCTTTATTTTGTCCGTCATTTTCTTTTCTTTGCCTCCTCATATTTTTCGTACGCCTTGATGATATCCTGTACCAACTTGTGTCGTACAACATCCTTTTCGGAAAATCTGACCGTTTTAATATCCTCAACATTTTTTAATATTTTCGTTATCTCAACCAGTCCCGAACGCTTGCCGTCGGGCAGGTCAATTTGAGTAACATCTCCCGTAACGACCATCTTTGAGTTGAAGCCGAGACGGGTGAGAAACATTTTCATCTGCTCCGTCGTCGTGTTCTGCGCCTCGTCAAGAATGATAAAGCTGTCGTCGAGGGTTCGTCCTCTCATATAGGCAAGCGGAGCGACTTCGATGTTTCCCTTTTCCTGATACCGCTGGAAATTTTCGGCACCGAGCATATCGAACAGCGCGTCGTAAAGCGGTCGGAGATATGGATCGACCTTCTGCTGAAGATCACCCGGCAGGAAGCCCAGCTTCTCGCCTGCCTCAACGGCAGGTCTTGTCAGAATGATTCGGTTGACCTCCTTGGCGCGGAAAGCCCTGACAGCCATCGCAACGGCGAGATAGGTTTTTCCCGTTCCGGCAGGACCGACGCCGATGACAATCGTGTTGTCGCGAATCGCCTGAACATATTTTTCCTGGCCGAGAGTTTTCGGCTTGACGGGTCTGCCCTTTGTTGTCACGCAGATACAGTCGCTGCTCATTCCCTTGAGCTGATCTTCGCCGCCCTCGTCGACAAGCGAGGTAACGTACCTGACGTTTTGCTCGTTGAGAGCCTCACCCTTGTTTATAAGATCGAGCAAACCGTTTATCGCCCTGACGGCAAGTGAAACGTTCTCGGCTTCGCCGCTGATTTTCATCTGCGCGCCGCGGCAGGTAACGCTGACGGAATATTTCTTTTCTATGTATTTGATATTCTCGTCAAAGCTGCCGAAAAGGCTGACCGCCTGCTCCATCCTTTCAAAATTTATTATCTGTTCAAACAACCTCTGATCTCCGCCTTCCGGAAATATTTTATTAAAAATAAATAAAAAACTTTTTATCCGTTAGTATTATAACACAGTTTTACTGAAAAGTCACAGAATAAATCTTTAAACTTGAACATAATTTTTATCTAAAATTTGTGCATTATGCATACCCTGTCAATAATAAAAGAACCTTGACGAAACTATATTTTTTTGATATCATTTTATAGACAGGAGGGATATATGTTGAGCAAAAAACAGAACAAGAGTACTGAATCGGGATTCTTTTCCGAAAAGATGACTCTTCCGTGGCTCATTGTCACAATTTTTTCAATGATATCGTTCCTCGCCTTTCTCATTGCGATGTTCTTCGGCAAGTATACTGCGATATTTTTCGGAATATTTATTCTTGCAATAGCCGCCGTTGTTCTTCTTGACGGTATTCACAAGAAAAAAGAAAACTACATTTCCGGAAATCTCAACTTCATAATGGTCGTTCTCTGCATTATATGCGCCGTGATCGTTATGAATATGTAATCAGGCTTTTAGCATCATGCTAACAAATAAAAAATGGGGGTCATTATCAATGAAAGAAACCATCATCAAGTCAGTTACGGTCTTTCTCTGCGTTGGCGCAATCTGCGTTTCTTCCGTAATCGGCATCGGCAAATACAGCAATGCCGTCGTTGAAGTAGCAAAAAACACTCCTGCCACTGTGGCAACATCCGGCGGTAGTACGGGCGGCACCGGCACGGGCGACGCATCAACGCCCTCAGGCGGCGATCAGACAATCGTTCCCGACGCAAGCGGCACAGATGTAACGGATCCGACAGCGGACGCAAGCGGCAGCACGTCAACAGGCGGCAGCTCATCAACAGGTTCGGGCTCTTCGAGCACAGGCTCGACCGGCGGTTCCTCGGCAGCAGCAACCGATCCGACCAAGTATTCAAAAGAGCAGATCGTTGCTTACTACAACAACGCTATCAAGGCAACGGCCAAGGCTCCGAAGCTCTCTGTTACAAAGAATGAGGCAATCTCAATCGTTGTTGACACAATGAAGCCTGACAGCAACGCTCTTAAGAAAATTATCAACGAGAATGTTCTTTCAAAGTATGCAAAGCCGTCAACCTACTCTCAGACTTTCACAAACGGCGTAGCCGCTGACAAGACAAAGGCGAGCGACTATCTTCCGAGAACAAGACTTCAGGCTGCAGGCGTTAAATCGGCAAGCATCACAAAGAGCGGTTCAAACTACGTTGTAACAATCGTTACAATCGCAGAAAAAACAACTCTTGAAAACCCGACGCCCAAGTATGCCGATCAGTGCGCGGCTCCGCTTGATCTTGCAAGCGTTGACCTCGGACCGATCAAGGTTACTCAGGCGGATATCAACTATCCCGGCGTTACTCTTAAAGCAACGGTAGGCGCAAATGGAATGCTTGTAAACAGTTCCATCAACCAGCCGCTTAACGGTACAGGAACAGCAAATGTACTCGGTCTCAAGCCGTCCGCAACAGTTCACGGCGCATGGACACAGCAGAATACATACAAGTATTGATTTGACACATAAAAACAGGGACTGCAGCAGTCCCTGTTTTATTATACCTATCGGCGCGGCAAGACATTTTTATTGTTCCTGCTGCGCTTTTTTCATTCTCTTCCAACTGACAAAGCCATGCCTTTCAAACAAAACAAAGGATACCGTAATTATAATCACGGAACAGCTCCAGAGCAGAAGCTCCCCTTTTGCAAAATACTTTTTCTTAGTCATTAGGTTTTCCTCCAAACAAAAAAGCGTCCGCAGACACATCTTCAAAGACCTAACGATGTGTCAACGAACGCAAAATTGCATCTCTACCCGGTGGCAGTAGCGATATTATATCACGGCAATACCGTGTTGTCAAGCCTTATCGCGGAGAATACTCAGGCAGGGAATTCAGCTCGCGATGAACCTCTTTTCTGATGACAAAATAGTAAACGAGCTGCATCAAAATCGTCGCTATCCACGAAACCGGATACGAAACAAACAGATAGCCGAGGGTTCTGTTGTGCGGGAAAAAGAAGTAAATCCAAATAATTCTGACTCCGACGGTACCGATAAGACAAAGTATCATCGGCACGGTGGAGCGACCCATTCCGCGAAGAACTCCGGGAAACGTATCCATAAATCCGCACAGGAAATACGGAACGGTTGTCAGCGCAATAATCTCAACGGAGCACTTTATAACGTTCGGGTCGTCGGTGTAAATGCTTGAAACCTGATTTCCGAAAACATAAGCCAGCACACCGAGTGTGAGGCAGAAAACGACCTGCAAAATCAGTCCGTCAACCAGCACTCTGTCCATTCTCTTGGGCTTGCGCGCGCCGTAATTCTGGCTGGTGAAGCTCATACAAGCCTGTGTGATTGCATTCGCCGCCATATAAAGGAAGCTGAGAATATTGTTTGCCGCCGTGTAGCCTGCCATTGCGATTGAGCCGAACGAATTGACGGACGACTGCAAGAGAACGTTGGAAAAGCTAATAAGCGTGCTCTGTATTCCGGCAGGAATACCTATTCTGAATATCTGACCGAGGTACGACCATTTGATTCTCAGCTTTTTGAAACGAAGCTGATAGACCGCGTCGGTTTTATAAAGACAGATAATTACAAGCACACACGAAATCATCTGCGAAATAACGGTTGCGATGGCAACACCGGCAACATCGAGCTTGAAAACAATTACAAGCAAGAGATTCAGGCACGCATTTACCACGCCGGACACAATAAGGAAAATAAGCGGCCTTTTGGTGTCGCCGACAGCTCGTAGTATCGCCGCTCCGTAGTTATACAGCATAAAGAACGGCATTCCGACAAAATAAATACGCATATAAAGCGTTGCAAGGTCGATAACGTCGGACGGCGTATCCATCAGCTCCAGCGCAGGACGTGCAAACATAACGCCGACAAAAATCATTATCACTCCGCTGACAAGCGCCGTCATGATTGAGGTGTGGACGGTTTCCGACATTTCCTTGTGCTTTCCTGCCGCATAAAATCTTGCGGCAAGTACATTTGCGCCGAGGGATATACCAATAAAAAGATTGGTCAGCATATTTATAAGCGACGACGTTGAACCGACCGCGGCAAGCGACTGGCTACCGCTGAATCGGCCGACGACGATTATATCGACTGCATTGAACAAAAGCTGCAAAATGCCCGACAGCATCAACGGCAAAGCGAACGAAATAAGCTTGTTCATTATTGTGCCGTTTATCATATCAATTTCAAACTTATTCTTAGCCACGTTTAAAATACTCCTCATTAAAATATCAATTCTACCGAGCTATTATATTACTATATTCCGACAAAATCAACACCAAAATACAGTTTGACAACAGCAAATTACAAAATTATAATATAAGCGGTGATAATATGTTGAATAAAAGAAATTATGCTTTCAATAAGCAGATCAAAGTCGGTGACGGCTTCATAAACGGACAGCGTAACTGTTCCGTGTCAGGCATGAGATACGGACTTTTTCCGATGTCATACAACGGCTGCGGCGTGATTGCTCTTTATAATCTTATGTACCGTAAGCGCAGACGTGCCGACCCTGCCGATATTGCCAGGGAAATATATCCCTATTCGGCTATACTGTTCGGACTTTTCGGCAATAAGATGCTGAAAATCGAAAAATATCTGAATGACCACGAGCTTTCGCACAAGACCGTCCGCAGCGAATCTCAGTTAGCTGAAATTTTCAGCGACTGCGACTGTTTCATTTTAGGACTGTGGAACGACGCTAAAAAGCCGACAAAAGGAAAGCATTTTGTCTTTGTCCGCAATATCGGCGGCAAAGCAAGGGTGTATAACTGTTACTCAAACAAGACAAGTCCGACCGATTTTGAATCCGTCCAAAGCTATCTTGACGGAAAAAGACTGACAGTCGCATACTGCTTTCAATGAATAATAAAACTACTATAAAATCAACGGCACGATTTAGCATCATGCCGTTGTTTGTTTTTTACTTAAAATGTTTTGAAATCCTCTTTGCCGCTTCAACCGTATCCTCCGGGTCTCCGAAAGCGGAAAGTCTCAAAAATCCCTCGCCGCACGAGCCGAATCCGACGCCGGGCGTGCCGACAATCTGAAGCTCATTGAGCAGATAATCAAAGAACGACCAGCTATCCATACCGTTGGGACATTTCATCCAAATATACGGGGAGTTTTTACCTCCGACATACCATATTCCGCACTCGTCAAGCGCATTCATAATAACCTTTGCGTTTTTCTTGTAAACGGAAATGCTTTCGTGAATCTGCTCCTGTCCCTCGTCCGTGAACACAGCGGCGGCACCCTTTTGAAGAATATACGAGATACCGTTTGTTCTCGTTTCACGGTTTCTTGACCAAACGGCGTTAAGGTTCACGCCCATTCTTTCAAGCTTTGACGGAACGACGGTATAGCCGACTCTTGTACCCGTAAAGCCTGCCGTCTTTGAAAACGAGCATATCTCTATTGCGCAGGTATCGGCACCGTCAATTTCATAAATGCTGTGGGGCACATCCTCGTCCTCAATAAATATTTCATAAGCGGCATCATAAAGTATCACCGCACCCTTTGAGTTGGCATAGTCAACCCATTTCTTGAGCTTTTCACGGTTGTAGGCCGAGCCCGTCGGGTTGTTCGGCGAGCACATATAGATTATATCTGCATCAATGCTCTCGTCGGGAAGCGGAAGAAATCCGTCCGCCTCGCCCGCAGGAAGATGAAGAACCTTTCTGCCGGAAAGTATGTTTGTGTCAACATATTCGGGATAAGCAGGCTCGATTACCAGCACCGTGTTGTCAACGTCAAACATTTCAAGTATGTCGCCCAGATCGTCACAGGCTCCGCTGGAAACAAAAATTTCATCGGTTGTCTTTTGAACTCCGCGCTGTGAGTAATAACCTGCTATTGCCTCTCGCAGAAACATCGCGCCGTGTTCGGGCATATATCCATGGAAGGTTTCAATCCTCGACTGATCGTCAACCGCCTCGTGAAGAGCCTCGATAACCTTTTTGCAAAGAGGGAACGAGACGTCGCCGACTCCGAGCTTCAGGACTTTTTGACCCGGATTTTTCGCAAGGTATTCATCGGTTTTTCTGTATATCGTGTTGAAAAGATAAGTGTCTTTCAGCTCGGTGTAGTGCATATTAGGCTTCATCATACATCAACTTCTCCCTCATAAGATATTTCTGCCGGACCCGTCATTTTAACGGAATTATCCTGTGCAATATTTATCGTCAGCGTACCGCCGTCAAGCTCCACCGCAACGTCCGTATCATAGCTGCAAAGTCCTATTGAGATTGCCGCCATAACGGTTGCACACGAGCCTGTTCCGCACGCCATTGTGATTCCGCTTCCGCGCTCCCACACTCTCATTCTCAGGCTTCTGTCCGAGAGAACCTGGACAAACTCCACGTTCACTCCGTCGGGGAATCTTTCGTTGTGCTCCATCGCGGGACCGACCGTATTTATCTGCGCTTTTGCGATATCGTCAACAAATATTACCGCGTGCGGATTTCCGACCGACACGGGAATATACTCAACATCCGTTCCGCAGACCTCTACCCTGTTCACAAGTCCGGGTGAAGCCTTCCCCATATCCACGCAAACGGAACTAACCTTTCCTTTCTCCACGGTCAACTCAAGCGTCTTTATACCCGACAAGGTCTCGACCGTTATCGTCTTCTTGTTCGTCAAGCCCTTGTCAAAAACATATTTTCCGACACAGCGTATACCGTTGCCGCACATCATTGCTTCGCTTCCGTCGGCATTGAATATTCTCATTGCAAAATCGGCTTTATCCGACGGCAGTATCCATATCATTCCGTCCGAGCCGATGCCGAAATGTCGATCCGAGAGCTTAATTGAAAGCTCCTCAATATTTTCGGGAACGGTTTTTGCACAGACATAAATATAATCGTTTCCGAGCCCCTGCATCTTTGTAAACTTCACAGTCATTCCCTCCAATCGGTAAATGTCAGGCAACTTGTACGAATCGTCCTTATACTATACCCTGAGCGTTCATTGCGTCGGCAACCTTTTCAAAGCCTGCAATGTTCGCACCGGCAACATAGTTCTTATCAAGTCCGTATTTTGCTGCCGCGTCGTCGATGTTGTGGAAAATATCGACCATTATATTTTTGAGTGTTGAATTTGCCTTTTCAAATGACCAACTGTAACGCTCGCTGTTCTGCGACATTTCAAGAGCGGACGTTGCTACTCCGCCTGCATTGGCTGCTTTGCCCGGCAGGAAAAGCACTCCCGATTTCTGGAGATGCTCCGTGGCGTCAAGTGTTGTCGGCATATTGGCGCCCTCGGCAACTGCAATTACGCCGTTATCCACAAGCAGTCTTGCGTCCTCAAGGTCAAGCTCATTCTGCGTTGCACACGGAAGCGCAATATCCGTCTTTACGCTCCAAACGCCCTTACCCTCATAGTATTCCGAATTTGGACGGTATTTCTTGTACTCCGTCAGTCTTGCGCGGTTGACCTCCTTGATTTCCTTGAGCGCCGCAACGTCGATTCCGTCGGGATCATATACCCAGCCTGTCGAATCGGACGCCGTAATTACCTTTGCTCCGAGCTCCTCAGCCTTTTCAATCGCATATATCGCAACATTGCCCGAACCCGAAACAGAAACGGTCTTGCCCTTGATGTCGATTCCGTTGCACTTGAGCATTTCATCGGTGATATAAAGCAAGCCGTAGCCCGTCGCCTCGGTTCTTGCAAGCGAACCGCCGTAAGAAAGTCCTTTACCTGTTATGACGCCCTCAAAAAGGCTTCTGATTCTCTTATACTGTCCGAAGAGGTAGCCTATCTCCCTTGCTCCCGTGCCTATATCGCCTGCCGGAATATCGGTATCCGCGCCGATATATTTGCAAAGCTCGGTCATAAAGCTCTGGCAGAAAGACATTATCTCGCGGTCCGACTTACCCTTTGGATCAAAGTCGGAGCCGCCCTTGCCGCCGCCTATCGGCAGACCTGTAAGGCTGTTCTTGAAAATCTGCTCAAAACCAAGGAATTTGATAATACCGAGATTGACGGACGGATGCAGACGCAAGCCGCCCTTGTACGGTCCGATAGCGCTGTTGAACTGAACTCTGTAACCCGTGTTGATATGTACCTGACCTTTATCGTCGATCCACGGAACACGGAACTTAATCTGTCTTTCGGGATTAACAAGCCTTTCAAGAAGCGCGTCCTTTCGATATTTTTCTTCATTTTTCTCTATCACGACTCTGAGCGATTCAAGAACCTCCCTGACCGCCTGATGAAATTCATATTCCATCGGATTCTGTTCAATAACCTGTTTAATTACTTCATCAACGTAAGACATAATATCTCCTCCGAAAACAGAAAACGTCTTCAAGGGCATAAAATACCCTCAAAGACGCCTTTGCCTTTAAAAAATTTATTTTGCTGTCCTTCACAGCTTCTTTATGCGTTATATTCTACCCTCGGTTTTCCATTTTGTCAAGAGCTTTTGTGCAGATGCATAATATTGTATGAAAGAGAAATAATATTGACTAACAATCTTAATTCTGTTATAATTTTATTGTTGAAAACAACAGTATATTTTTGATTTCAGGAGGTTATCAATATGAAAACAAGAGTTGCGGTTATGGCAATTATCCTCGAAACCAAGGAAAGTGCAGATCAGCTCAACCCCATTCTCCACGATTACCGCGAGTATATTCTCGGACGTATGGGTCTGCCATATACCAAGCATGACATCAACATCATCAGCATCGCGCTTGATGCTCCGCAGGATATTATCAATTCCCTTGCCGGAAAAATCGGCAGAATAGAGGGCGCAAATGTAAAAACCGCCTATTCCAATAACGAATACGAAGTCTGACTCTCGGTAACCGCCCGTTAATCAAGCAGTTACCTTGTTTTCCTGACGCCGAAATATTTACATTGAGGTGAAAGCAATGAACAACCGTAAGCTTATAGAAAAATTAAACAATCAACACAGGCTGACTCACGACGAATGGGTCAGCCTTATCACGTCATGCGACGAAAACGACCGCGATTTTGCCGCAAAGCTTGCCCGTGAAAATACTCTCGCGGTTTTCGGCAAAAAAATTTATTTCAGGGGCATTATCGAATTTACGAATATTTGCAAAAACGACTGCCTATACTGCGGCATACGCCGTTCAAACTCCAACGTTCACCGCTACAGGCTGACCGAGGAGGAAATTCTCGCCTGCTGTGATGACGGCTACCGCTTCGGATACCGCACGTTTGTGCTTCAGGGCGGCGAGGATCCGTATTGGAACGACAGCAGACTTTCGGCTCTGATAAAGCGCATCAAGACGAAGTACCCCGACTGCGCCGTAACTCTGTCCGTCGGCGAACGAAGCAAAGAATCATATCAGACCCTATACGACGCAGGCGCGGACAGGTTCCTGCTCAGGCACGAGACGGCTACCCCATCGCATTATCAAAGACTGCACCCTGAGGAAATGAAGCTGGAAAACCGACTTCAATGCCTTAAAAATCTAAAGGAAATCGGCTACCAGACCGGTGCGGGATTTATGGTCGGCTCTCCGTACCAGACCGCCGACTGTATTGCTTCCGACCTCGAATTTCTTTGCGATTTCAAGCCGCAGATGGTCGGAATCGGTCCGTTCATTCCGCACCGTGACACACCTCTGCACGATTTTTCGGCAGGAAGTGCCGACTTGACCGTTTTTCTGCTCAGCTTGGTAAGGCTTGCCCTGCCGAACGTGCTTCTACCTGCAACGACCGCTCTCGGAACGGTGGAGGGAAAAGGCCGTCAGAGAGGTGTGCTTGCCGGCTGTAACGTAGTTATGCCGAACCTTACACCGATGAGCGTGCGAAAGGACTATCTGCTGTACGACAACAAGGTCGGCACGGACAGCGACGCAAAGGACGGGCTTGACCTGCTGCGCTCGCAGATGAAAGAAATCGGCTATGAGGTAGTAACCGGCAGGGGCGATTCACCCGATAAAAAATAAAAGAAACAACAGAATAAACAGAAACGGATCTGCCATGATTAAATATCAAAGCAGACCCGTTTTTTATTAAGTCAATACAGCTGATTATCCTTTTCTCAGCATCTCGATAAGCCTTCCCGATTCGGCAGTCTCTGTCGGGTAGTCAGTACAGCGCGCCTCCACCGAGCAGCGCTCACAGCCGATAGCTTCAAGCGCATCTATGAATGAGCGGTAGTCGAACTCTTCAACGCTTTTCGGGAATCCCCTTTTCAGTCCTGCATGAGAGGACGGATTGGAAAAATGCGCGTGTTTTACAGAACCCTTGAGTTGCCTGATATCGTCGTTTGTGTCACCGACACCCACCATGTGATAAAGGTCGGCAAGCCCTGCAACATTATCCTTGCCTGAAAGAACCGCAAGCATTGCGCCCTCTTTGACGGTGTTGATGATATTCGTCTCGTTCTTTCTGAGCGGTTCAATAACCATTGTGATACCGTATTTTTCCGCAATCGGCGAAACAACATTTCCGAGGAAATCTCCGAGCTGACGGAATCCCTCGGCATAGCTGACGCCCTCCGGTATTCTTCTTGCCGCGCCGGAACCGAAAGCGACAACCTCCAAGCCGAGCTTCTTCCCCCTCTCCATTCCTTTTTCAATGAAGTCGGTGAACCGCGCCGAGTAATAATCGTTTCCGATGACCGCAAGGTCGGACGGGAGGAAGCAGTTTGCCGCCTCACACCTTATATCCGCCGAAGCAAGCGCATCGGCAAATCTTGCAACAATTTCATCCTCCGCTTGTGACAGATAGGAAAATCCGCACTCCATATAATCGAATCCGGCATCCTTTGCAATTTTTATGTTCTGAGGGCTGTCAATGCCCATACACATTCCGTAGCGCATAAAGCACCTCCGATTAAAGGTTTAGTCGGCGTTGACAAGCCATTCGTGCTCTTTGGCATAGAATCGGGTCGTCTTATACCACGGATCTCCGTCAATATGGCGAATCATCCATACATAATACATTGTGTATCCGGGAGCTGTAACCTGCTCGTGATCGTTGCCGTCCGTGATGGTGCAGTAAGCACCGTCTGTGCTCTTGAAAACATCGTCGCCGTTGAAGCAGGCGCCGAAGCCCTGCGGCGGATCAAACTGATAGTAATAAACCTCCGGCTGCGGATGATGATGCGGCGGATAGCTTGACCATCTTCCGGGCTGGTTGAACACCTCGCCCATAACCATATTGGAGTACGGTGCATTGTCATAGTCAAACATCGTTGAGCAGATACGGTAACCCGTACCCTCCCATTGTCCTTTTCCGAAATGCTGATAAAGGCAGTCCTCAGGCTTGTAGAAAACGGGTTCGAACTCCCTTTCGTTATCCGTCTGCTGAACTATAAACTCACTGTCGGCAAGAGCTTCGATTTCAATTTTCACTCCCCTGCAAGCATGCAGACAATACGGAGTTTTTTCAAACGGATTGGCTCTCTTCATTTTTTCGGTTCTGCCGTTCCAGCTTATGTTCATCTCGCCGCGAAGAATGAGCACGGCAGTTTCGTTCTGCGAGTCAAGAATTTCATATTTCTCGCCTGCCGCAAGTCTCTTGACCTTAATATTCATTTTCATCTCCGCGTTTTTTCCGTTCATTTCGCAGAGTATTTTTTCATTGTTTTCGTTGAATGCGGGATTTTCCAGCATAGCATTTCCTCCTTTGCCGCAAATCGGCGTTTTGTAACCGTTAAATAAACCATTTCGACGGTTGTTTTTATTGTATCATTTTGCTAAATTTATTTCAAGTACCGTTTCGGCGTAATAAAAATATATTTTTACGTTAAATTTGTTGAAATACCCGTTTGATAATGTTATAATTGATTGATTTCAGTTTGTTGACTGACAATTTGGAAATAAGGAGCTGAAAAAATGGCAGAAAATGAGAAAAAGACCGTACCCTCAGTCGAGGGCATGGAAGCTCATATTGACACATGGCGAGGCCTTATTAAAAACAAGCAGAGAGGTATTTTCGCCTTTGACGAGCTTGTTGAAATTAAGCTTAAGGCACTCAAAAAGAGAATATACACGGACTTTGAGAACACCGCACCCTGGAAGATGCGCGAGTGCATCTACAAGGACATCGGCGACTACGAGTATCTCTACGACGGTTGGAAGGATCTTGATGTCGGCGGCTACTGGGGCGGCAACGGTATGAGCTCGTTCTTCAAGAATAAGATCACTATTCCCGACAGATTCGAGGGCAAGAAGGTTACTCTTTACGTTTATTTCGGCGGCGACTCGCTCGTTTCCGTAAACGGCGTACCCTTCCAGGGTCTTGACCCGTTCCGCAACGCAGTTGTTCTTACCGATTGCGCCAAGGCGGGCGATACATACGATATCGACATCGAATCCTATTTCGTATGGCACTCCAACGAAAGCTCGCTCAAGAAGCTTGAGTGCTCATTCATCGCTACAACAGATGATGAGATCAACGAAATCTACTGGGATTTGAAGGCAGTTTACAATGCACTCTTTATGCCGGGCATGGGCAACGACTACGCTACACTTATCCGTGAATCACTCAAAGAGGCTTTCCAGTATGTTGACTTTGACGAGCCTGATTTTGACGTATTCAAGGCAAAGCTGAGAATGTGCAAAAAGGTTCTCTATGACAGAGTTTACAACAACCCGAACTACAAATGCATGGGCAAGCTCGACCTCATCGGTAACTCCCACCTTGACATGGTTTACATGTGGGCTTACAAGGAGTTCGTCCGCAAGGTCGGCCGTACTCACGCAACAATGCTTCGCCTTATGGAGCAGTATCCCGACTTCATCTTCTCTCAGAGCCAGGCAGGTATGTATGAGGAAATGAGAGTTCATTACCCCAACATCTTTGAGCAGGTTCAGAAGAGAGTCAAAGAGGGTCGTTGGGAGTACATCGGCGGTATGTGGGTTGAGCCTGACTGTAACATCATCTCAGGTGAGAGCTTCGTCCGTCAGTTCCTCCACGGCGTTCGCTATGCCGAAAAGTGGTTCGGCGTAACTCCCAAGACCTGCTGGCTTCCCGATGTTTTCGGCAACAGCTACTGTATGCCGCAGATAATGAAGAAAGCCGGAATGAAGTACTTTGTTACCCACAAGATGGGCATCTGGAACGACACAAACCCGTGGCTCTATAACTCCTTCTGGTGGGAGGGTCCGGACGGTTCCAAGGTATTCGCAGCCGTTCCTCCGACTCACTTCATCGGTTCAATGGAGCCCGATTCACTCAAGACAAACTGGGTCAAGTATTCCGATAAGGACACCATCGGCGAGTCCATGTACTGCTACGGCTGGGGCGACGGCGGCGGCGGAGTCGACAACGAGATGCTTGAATATGTCAAGAGATATAAGAACTTCCCCGGTCTTCCCGAAACAAAGGCGTGCAAGATTGAGGAATCGCTCGAAAATATGCGTCAGAAGGCTATCGCAGCCGGCGACAAGATCGTCACATGGAAAGACGAGCTTTATCTTGAAGAACACCGCGGTGTTCACACCACAAAGGCTGCCCTCAAGAAAGCTAACCGTTACTGCGAGAACCTCTACCGTGAGGCTGAGATTTACGCGGTTATCGCAGAAAGCTACGGCTACGAGTACCCGACGGAGGAGCTTGCTCTCGCATGGAGAAAGATCCTCACCAACCAGTTCCATGATTCACTTCCCGGAACTCACATCACAGAGGTATTCGGCAAGCTTATGGCCATCTACAACGAGGTAATCGAGACAGGCGAAAGAATCCGCAATGAAGCTCTTGCAGTTATCGCAGAGCATATCGGCTATGACAAGAACCTCGGCAAGCCGTTTGCACTCTTCAACTCCCTTGCAAATGCCGCAACAACTAAGGTTGAGCTTGATTATCAGGACGTTGATATCTTCGACGAGAACGGCAGCAAGGTTGCAACTCAGGCCTACACAAAGCCGAACGGAGACAAAAAGCTCGTATTCGTTGCCAAGGATATTCCGGCAGTCGGCTACAAGGTCTACTATAAGATGCCTGCCGCAAAGGCTCCCGCTTATGACGAGAGCAACGGCAAGGAGATTGAGAACGACAGATTCAAGCTTGTTCTTGACGACAACGCAACTCTTATTTCAATCTACGACAAGAAGAACCACCGTGAGGTCATCTCCAAGGGCGGCAAGGGCAACGATTTCAGACTCTTTGAGGATATGCCCGGCGGATACGACGCATGGGACATCGTTGCAACTTACGTTGACCGCGAGTTTGAGCTCAAGGACGGCATAGTTAAGGATATCGTCAAGGGCGACGTCTACACAATGATTTCCATTGAGAAGGACGTTCTCAAGTCAAAGATTGAGCAGAATATCATTATCTACAACGACCTTGACAGAATCGACTTTGACACTCACATTAGCTGGCACGAGGATCAGAAGCTCCTCAAGGTATTCTTTGACGTTGATCTTCAGACGAAGAACTACACAAGAGACATCGCCTACGCTACAATGGAGTGCTGCTCATACAGATACAATCCGTATGACAAGGCAAAGTTTGAGGTAAACGCTCATAACTGGATTGACATGTCCGACGAGGACTACGGTGTTTCACTCCTCAACGACTGCAAGTACGGTCACGAGGTCAACGAGCACAAGATGATTCTTACTCTTCTTAAAGCTCCTATCAAACCCGATCCGAAGTCCGACAGAGGCGACCACTACTTCACCTATTCGCTCTATCCCCATGCCGAGACATGGAAGAAAGCCAAGACTCTTGAAAGAGGACTTGAAATCAACCATCCACTTGTTCCCGTTGACATCAAGTCAGAGGGCGAGCTGGGCGCTGACAATTCTTTCATCACTCTCACAAGCGACAGCATGACTCTTGAAGCTGTCAAGAAGTGCGAGGAAGAGGACGCATACATCATCCGTATGGTTGAGAAGAAGGGCAGAAGCGTTGACGCAAGCGTTAAGTTCTTCGCTCCCCTCACCTACGCCGCAGAGTGCGACCTCATTGAGAGAAACGATGTTCCCGTTGACTTTGACGGCGACACAATCAGCTTCCACGCAACTCCGTTTGAGATCAAGAACTTCAAGGTAAAAATCAAATAAATAACCGTAAAAATTACTGCTTCGCCTGAATGACGGAGCAGTAATTCCATAATAAAGCTATGAGTTTCAAAAATGATTTGGCAAACCAAATACGAATGTATATCCAATCGCCTGAAAACATTATCGACGAGGTCATCAGGGATAATTGTACTGACATTGACGCGCTGTCTGAAAAGCAGATGGCGGATATCTGTGCAATACGCAGGAACAACTGCCTGAGAGCGCAGAAGTTTCCGTATTCGCTGGAGGAGCTTGACCTGATAATCTCCGCCGTTGACCGCGACCCGTTTTCGGGGTTTGCAAAGCTCAGGGACGCAATTCGTCAAATTGAGTTTATTCTGGATAAATAATAAAACCTGTTGCAAATTGATTTTTGCAGCAGGTTTTAATTTGTAATTTGATACAGTTAAAAATTTTTACAGCACGGATTTTATGCTTTCAAAATCAACAAGATTCTGATTCGGTGCCTTTACGGACGGAACAAAAACGTTTTTGCTGACCGTAACCTTGGAGCAGTTTTCTTTTATTTTGACTCTTCCCCTGTTAAGCTCGGTTTTATAGCGGAAGTTCATCACCGTGTTTCCGTTGAAGCTGAGCCCCGACGCATTGGCTGCACGAAGCACATTTCCGGGGAAATTTTTAAATGTATTGTTATCAACGGCTATGTTGAAAAACATCGGCTGTGCCGCCTGATTTCCGCTGATGTCAGCGGAAATTTCTATCTGTGCGCCCCAATCAACAACGTTGCAGTCATCGAACGTATTGTTCCTTACCGCAAGGCAGTTTACTCCCGTGCCCTCAAGCCACAGTCCGGGCGAAAGATCCATGATGATCTTTATCGGATTTGCCATTGTCTTGTAAAATCTGTTGTTCTCGCAAAGTCCGTTGTCGCTCTGAAGAAGCAAGCCTCTTGCGCGGTTTTCATGGAAATAATTATCGCTGATGACGTAATTTCCGCTGTCAAGACTTCCGTTATAAATTATACAGCCATCGGTGATTTCGCCGGGAAGCTCGCGGTCAAATGATATGGTTTTGTCATCAACAGCCGTTACTTTCGCGCTGAAGCCGAGCGATTCAAACTTTGTTCCGTTGAAAACCGCCGTATCGCCCACGCGCAGACTGTTGGCATTTGTGTAGTACTCAACCGTACTGTCACTCACACGCTTTGTCACGCAGAGCAGGTTGTCGTGAACGTTGATGCAGTCGTCTCCCATGAAGCTGAAATCACAGCCGCTTATTCTGAAATGACCGTTCGTGTTGGCAATATGCACCGCATCGGCAGTTGCGGAAATACGGTGGTCGCTTTCATGCTCAGGGTCAAGTCCGACCACACAGCCGAGAAGCTGGAATCTCTGCGAGCGTCCCTCAATCAGCCAGCCCATACCTGCCGCGCCGTAAATTTTGACGTTTTCAAAAGTGATATTTTCAGTGTTGTAAACGTTGAAAACATTGCCGTCATAAACATAGTGGCGAAGGAGAAAAACATCGCCGTTTTTGAAGCTTTTAAGCTTACCGTTGTGAGTGATTTTCAATACGTTTCTGCCCGTCTTTTCAACCGAAGTTATCATTTCGGGATCGGAATAAACATAATTCTCCTTAAAATTCTTCCTGACGCCGGGCGTAAGTGTTTTCGGGTCATACTGAGTAAACACCTTGATCGGTATATCCTCGGACACATCCTCAAGCTCGGTAAATTCTATCTCAAAGGTCTTTTTTAGCTTTCTGACATTTTTCACCTTGACGATTGAACCGAGACGCGATTTTTCAAGATTCCACTTGATTGTAAGTCCTCTGATTTCCACGCAGTCTCCGTCATTTACGTTGAAATAATACGGATTCTCAAAGTAAAACTCCGCACCGTCGGCATCAATCATAATGTTTTTCATCGAACCGAGTTCTATCGCCCTTGCCGTGCGGAAATAATACTTTCCTGCTTCAACAACCAGCCGTGTGTTCGGATTCTGCCGGCAGAAGTCTATCGCCCTGCAAAACGCATCATAATTGTCCTCGGACTCGGCGCTGAGCCCGAAATCGGACGCATTTACGGTTTTATAAGCGTCCGCCTTTGGTCTCGCTATGTAAAAAACTGAATCTTCCACGCCGTCTACCCTGTCGTAGGTTCTGTAAGCTTCCTGTGACGGTTCGGTTTCCGAAGCAAGATTTTTCGGATCAGGCACCGTCGTTGTCTGCCAGTTGAACAGCGGTGCAAGCGAAACCATTATTGCCGTAACTATACACAAAATGCTTTGCGTCATTTTCCGTACCTCACCTTTTTTCTATATGCATACCTGTTGTGCTGATAACCGCAATTTCCTTGCCGAGGTCATCATAAATACTTATTTCGTAGAAGCACAGTCTCCTGCCCTCTTTAATTTTTTTGCACTCGGCGAAGAGCTTTTTTCCTTTAGAAGAGGAAAGATAGCTGATGTGGCTGTCCGCCGTCGCCGTGAAGACCTCTTCATTGTTCGTTGCCACAGCAAATGCAAAGTCGGCAAGAGTGAACACAACTCCGCCCATAACCTGTCCGTGCGCGCCGTAGTGCCTTTCGTCAAGGGTCAGACTGCACTTTGAATAGCAGTCATCAACCTCGTCGATTGTTATGCCCGTGACCTCGGTCGCATACCTGTCTCCCTCAAAGAAACGGCGCACCTTTTCTATGTCTCTCATATCAATCACCTTGCTCAGTCGTTGAAATATACGGGTTTTCCCGTTTTGGCAGATTCATATATAGCCTCAAGAATCTGCGTAACAACAAGAGCCTGACTTGCCTTTGTCGGCGGCTCGGTATCATTCACAACAGCGTCGAGCCATGCCCTTGCCTCCAAAAGAGACGGATCCTCATCGCCGTCGCCGTCATAGAACGCAACACCGCCGGCGTCGAGATCGGGCTTGAGTACACATTGTCTGCCGTTTTTAATGAAGTTTATATTCAGACCGTCGAACATATCGGCGCCGCCCTCGGTGCCGCACACCATTGTAATAGCTTCTTTCGGATTTCTGATGTTGAGCGCCCAGCTCGATTCAAGCATGATCGTTGCGCCGTTTTCCATAACTATGAAGCCGAACGCCGCATCCTCAACCGTATATTTTTCGGGATCCCAGTCGCCCCACGCGTTGCCGCTGTTTTTCTGATTGCGAAGCTTGGCAAACGTTGTGCCGACTACCATTTTCGGCTTGTAATTGTTCATCATCCACAGCGTCAAATCAAGCGCATGAGTTCCGATATCGATGAGCGGACCTCCCCCCTGCTCGTACTCGTTGAGGAACACGCCCCATGTCGGAACTGCACGGCGGCGAAGAGCGATTGCCTTGCCGAAATATATGTCGCCGAGCTCTCCGTCCTCACAGAGCTTTTTCAGATAGAGCGAATCCGATCTCCAGCGCGACTGATAACCGATCGTCAGCTTCTTTCCGGTTCTGACGGAGGTTTCAAGCATTTCCTTTGCCTCTTTGTATGTCTTCGCCATCGGCTTTTCGCACATAACGTGCTTTCCCGCCTCCATCGCGTCAATCGAAATAAACGCGTGCGAGCGGTTGGGCGTGCAAACGTGAACAACCTCTATGCTTTCGTCCTTTAAAAGCTCTTTATAATCGGTATAGACAGCGGCGCCCTCTATACCATATTCCTCGGCGGCCTTGACCGCTCTTTCCTTTATAATATCGCAGAATGCGACCAATTTTACGTTCTTGATTTTCTTAAGTGACGGAAGATGCTTTCCGTTTGCAATTCCTCCGCAACCAATGATACCGATTCTTACAGTCCTGTCCATTTTAACACTCTCCGAAAAGTTAAATTTCCGAAACATCGGAATGTAAGATTATGATATCATACCGTCAAAATACAGTCAATGCATTATTTGCTCTTTTTTCTGCTGTTCTTTTTTGCAAGTCCCTGTGCGACCTTCGGAAAGCTGTTTTCCGTAGCGGAGGTCGGCTGGATTTCATAGGTTCCGTATTTGTGCAGCATATCCGCGCAGTTTTCGGGCTCGCCCGTCACAGGCTCGTCAATCGGAAGATATACCTTCTTTTCATCATCATTCATCTGTATCACCCTCAATTATTATTCTCTTTTATTATCAATAAATCCCACAAAAAGAGCTTGACTTGCAGGAAAATTTGTGGTATAATTTCACATCATATCAGAAGCGGGCGTGGAACGTTTTTCACGTCCGCCCATATTATTTTTATATAAGTAACCGATTTCGGCGGTTACATCAAATTCATCGGAGGTGCAAAAATGGATTCACTTATTCCCTTTTTGGATCCTATTCGAGGGGTCACTCTGCCGGCTTTAATAATTAAAGTATTTCTTGCGGTCTTCCTTGGCGGATTGATAGGTCTTGAAAGAGGACACAAGCACAGAGCAGCGGGCAGCCGTACATATATGATAGTATGTCTCGGCGCGGCTTTGACAATGATTCTCAGTCATTATGAAACATATATAATGAGAAATTTATGGGAAGAAATTGCCAAAATGTTGGATAAACAAGTTGACGTTTCACGATACAGCGCAAAGGTAATCAGCGGAATCGGTTTTCTCGGTGCAGGTACAATCATTGTAACCGGTCGTCAGGAAATTAAAGGTCTTACAACAGCCGCAGGTCTTTGGGCGTCAGCCTGCATGGGTCTTGCAATCGGTTCGGGATATTATGAATGTGCCATACTCGGATTTCTGCTTATTCTGTTGACAACAATTGTATTTGAAAAAATCAGTTCATGGGTTATATCCAACGCCCGAAATATGGATCTTTACGTTGAATTTGAAAAGATTGAAAATCTCGGTGAAATAATCAGCACATTTAAAGAAATGAATATACAGATATTTGATGTTGATATTCAACGTGAAAAGCAATCCAACGGAGTCACCATCGGAGCTGTTATTTCTTCAAGGCTGCCAAAGAAAGAAACCCATTCAAATGTTATGTCTAAAATTTCAAAGTTTGACTTTGTTACCGTTGTTGACGAAATATAAATAGGGAGGTAAGCTTATGTTTGAATTTTTGGATCCTTTGAGAGAAGTCACTACCGTCTCTGTTTTTATTAAAATGTTTTTAGCTGTTATTTGCGGCGGTGCAATAGGAATTGAACGTGAACACAAACGCCGCACGGCAGGTTTCAGAACGCACATTCTGATTTGTCTGGGTGCTTGTATGACGACAATGATCAGCCATTTCATGTTCTCATACCTTCATTTGTACACAGACGTATCTCGACTCGGCGCGGGCGTTGTTGCCGGTATCGGTTTCATCGGCGCAGGCACGATAATCGTAACCAAGCGCCGTCAGGTTAAGGGTCTTACGACAGCCGCCGGCCTTTGGACCTGTGCCATCATCGGTCTTGCAATCGGTGCAGGATATTTTGAAGCTGCCGTACTTTCTACAATCGTAATCCTTCTTGCGGAAATCTTCTTCTCTCGCTTTGAATACTGGGTTCTTGACAACGCAAGGAATATCAACATCTATGTCGAATATTCCGGCAACGAATATCTCGATTCGGTAATAAGGCTTTTAAAAACCTACCGAGTTGTTATTCTTGACCTTGAGATAACCAAGTCCGGAATCAACTCATGCGCAATATTCCAGCTTCAGCTTCCGAAAAAGCTGTCGCACGACAAGCTGATGACCGTCGTCTCCACCGCCGAGGGAATCATCTCGGTTGAGGAGCTTTAAAATAATCAGATTAAAAGCCCGATTCGTTCGGGCTTTTATTATTGTTTTCGGGCTAAAAAGTGAGATAATCTCCGTTATTTGCCCCGAAATCGGAATTTTAATGTAATATTTTTTACCTTTTTTCATTTTTTAGATTTTTATTAGAATATTTTTACAAAAATACTTGACAATAAATATGCAAAAGTGATAGAATACCAAGGATTGATATAGTGATTTATTATGTGTCCGTATGGATATGTGATCCGTCATTATTCAAACTATTCAAGAAAGGAGATGTAGTTTTTTGCCTACCTTTAATCAGTTAGTCAGAAACGGCAGACAGACTATCGAAAAGAAAGCGAAAGCTCCTGCTCTTCTCAAGGGTCTCAATTCTAAGAAGAACATTGTTACCGATCAGAATTCTCCCCAGAAGCGCGGCGTTTGCACAGCAGTTAAGACTGCTACACCTAAGAAGCCTAACTCAGCTCTTCGTAAGATCGCCAGAGTTCGTCTTACAAACGGTATCGAAGTTTCTTCGTATATCCCCGGTGTAGGTCATAACCTTCAGGAGCACAGCGTTGTTCTTATTCGTGGCGGTCGTGTTAAGGACCTTCCCGGTGTTCGTTACCACATCATCCGCGGTACACTCGATACTCAGGGTGTTAACGGAAGAATGCAGTCCCGTTCAAAGTACGGTGCTAAGCGTCCGAAGGCTGCTAAAAAGTAATTCCTCTTTTTAAAAGGAAATTTTGAAAGACAGAATCTTCTTGCAGGCTGCGCGGTGTGAGGTACTCCGCGTAACAATGTGAGAGTGTATATATATTTAATGTATGTGCTTCTCCATTGGCGCCACAGGGTTTTGTCACTTGAGTACCTATGATATCATTACTATGAAGGAGGGAAGCGAAGTGCCAAGAAGAGGCCAGATTGCAAAACGTGATGTTTTGCCAGATCCGCTTTACAATTCAAAGTTGGTAACAAGACTTATCAACAATGTTATGTATGATGGTAAAAAGGGTGTCGCACAGAAGATCGTTTACGACGCTTTTGACATCATCAAGGAGAAGACAGGTAAGGAGCCGGTAGAGGTTTTTGAAGCCGCTATGGAAAATGTAATGCCTGTTCTCGAGGTTAAGGCTCGCCGTGTCGGCGGTGCTACCTATCAGGTTCCTATGGAAGTACGTCCCGAGAGAAGACAGACACTCGGACTCAGATGGATCACCAACTATTCACGTCTTCGTTCGGAAAGAACTATGAAAGAGCGTCTTGCTAACGAGATTATGGATGCCGTAAACGAAACAGGTTCAGCATTCAAGAAGCGTGAAGATACTCACAAGATGGCAGAAGCCAACAAGGCTTTTGCACATTTCAGATGGTAATCTTCCCGAAATTTTCAGGGATTTAATTGCTTATTTAAATTTACGGAGGTTTATATGGGAAGACAAGTACCACTTGAATTAACAAGAAACATCGGTATTATGGCTCATATCGATGCCGGTAAAACAACAACGACCGAGCGTATCCTTTTCTACACCGGTGTTAACCACAAGATGGGTGAAACACACGACGGTGCAGCAACAATGGACTGGATGGCTCAGGAGCAGGAGCGCGGTATCACAATCACTTCTGCTGCTACCACCTGTTTCTGGAAGGGTCACCGTATCAACATCATTGATACTCCGGGTCACGTTGACTTTACTGTTGAAGTTGAGCGTTCTCTTCGTGTTCTCGACGGTTCCGTAACCGTCCTTTGCGCTAAGGGTGGCGTTGAGCCTCAGTCTGAAACCGTTTGGCGTCAGGCTGACAAGTATCATGTACCTCGTATGGTATATGTAAACAAGATGGACATTATGGGCGCAGACTTCTACCATGTTATCGACATGATGAAGGATCGTCTCAAGTGTAACGCTGTTCCAATCCAGCTTCCTATCGGTCGTGAGCTCGAATTTAGAGGAATCATCGACCTTGTAACAATGGAGGCTGAGGTTTACTACGACGATAAGGGTCTTGACATCAGAATCGAGCCTATCCCCGACGATATGAAAGAGCTTGCTCAGAAGTATCACGAGGAGCTTATCGAAGCAGTTGCAGAGCAGGACGACGCTCTTATGGAGAAATTCTTTGAGGGCGAGGAGCTCACAGTTGATGAGATCAAGACCTGCATCCGTAAGGCTACGATAGCTAACGAGATGGTTCCCGTATGCTGCGGTACATCTTACCGTAACAAGGGTGTTCAGATGCTCCTTGACAATATCGTTGCTTATATGCCTGCTCCGACGGACGTTGAAGCTATCAGAGGCACCAACCCCGACACAGGCGAAGAGGAAGATCGTCATTCTTCCGACACAGAGCCGTTTGCAGCTCTTGCTTTCAAGATTGCAACAGACCCGTTTGTCGGTAAGCTTTGCTTCTTCAGAGTTTATTCCGGTACTGTTTCGGCAGGTACAACCGTTTACAACTCTGTTAAGGACACGGACGAGCGTCTCGGCCGTATTCTTCAGATGCACGCTAACCACAGACAGGATCTTGACGTTGTTTACGCCGGTGATATTGCGGCTGCCGTAGGACTCAAGAACACAACAACAGGTGATACTCTCTGCGATGAGAAGCATCCGATCATCCTCGAATCAATGGAATTCCCGGAGCCTGTTATCCGTGTTGCTATCGAGCCCAAGACCAAGGCAGGTCAGGAAAAGATGGGTATCGGCCTCCAGAAGCTTGCTGAAGAGGATCCGACATTCCGCTGCTACACCGACGAAGAGACCGGTCAGACGATCATCGCAGGTATGGGTGAGCTTCACCTTGAGATCATCGTTGACAGACTTCTCCGTGAGTTCAAGGTTGAGGCTAACATCGGTAAGCCGCAGGTTGCTTACAGAGAAACAATCACTCAGAACGCTGATGTTGACTGCAAGTATTCACGTCAGTCAGGCGGTAAGGGTCAGTACGGTCACGTTAAGATCAGAATCGAACCCAACCCGGAGAAGGGCTTTGAGTTTGTCAATGCCGTTGTCGGCGGCGCTATCCCGAAGGAGTACATCCCTGCTGTTGAAGCCGGTATCAAGGGCGCAATGCAGTCAGGTGTTCTCGCAGGATATCCTGTTGTTGACGTTAAGGTCACTCTTTACGATGGATCATATCACGAGGTTGACTCCTCTGAAATGGCCTTTAAGATCGCCGGTTCTATGGCATTCAAGGATGCTATGAGAAAGGCTGCTCCTGTTCTTATGGAGCCGATCATGAAGGTTGCCATCATCGTTCCGTCCGATTATCTCGGCGACGTTATGGGTGACGTAAACTCCCGCCGCGGTATGATCCTCGGCCAGGAGCAGAGAACGGGTGCCGTTCAGGTTGACGCAAACATTCCGCTCTCAAATATGTTCGGTTACGCTACCGATCTTCGTTCCAAGACACAGGGACGCGGCCAGTACGTAATGGAGCCCAGCCACTACACGGCTGTTCCGAAGTCCATTGCAGATGACATCATCAGCACAAGGACAAAGGCTCAATAATTTTCAAAAAAGGCTTGCTTTTTTGAATGGAAATTGTTACAATGTAACTATGCAGTATGCATTGAATAAAATTATTAAACACCAAAGGGAGGAAATTCCAAATGGCAAAGGAAAAATTTAACCGAACCAAACCCCATGTCAACATTGGTACTATCGGCCACGTTGACCATGGTAAGACTACTTTGACAGCTGCTATCACAAAGACCCTCGCAATGAAGGGCGAAGCTGCTTTCGTTGACTACGCTAACATCGATAAGGCTCCTGAAGAGAGAGAGCGTGGTATCACAATCAACACCGCTCACGTTGAGTATGAGACTGCTTCTCGTCACTATGCTCACGTTGACTGCCCGGGCCATGCTGACTATATCAAGAACATGATCACAGGTGCTGCTCAGATGGACGGCGCTATCCTTGTTATCGCTGCTACTGACGGTCCTATGGCTCAGACTAAGGAGCACCTTCTCCTTGCTCGTCAGGTTGGCGTTCCCTACATCATCGTATTCATGAACAAGTGCGATCAGGTTGACGATCCTGAGCTTATCGAGCTTGTTGAGATGGAAATCCGTGAGACTCTTAACGAGTACGATTTCCCGGGCGATGACACACCGATCATCAAGGGTTCTGCTCTCAAGGCTCTTGAGTATGACGGAGACGACGTAAACGCTCCTGAGCTTGCTTGCATCTGGGAGCTCATGGATGCTGTTGACAGCTACATCCCGACTCCTGACCGTAAGGCTGACCTTCCGTTCCTTATGCCTGTTGAGGACGTATTCACAATCACAGGCCGTGGTACTGTTGCTACAGGTAGAGTTGAGCGTGGACAGCTCAAGATGTCTGACGAAGTTGAAATCGTTGGTCTTTCCGACGAGAAGAAGAAGACTGTTGTTACAGGTATCGAAATGTTCCGTAAGCTCCTCGACTATGCTGAGGCAGGCGACAACATCGGTGCTCTTCTTCGTGGTATCCAGAGAACAGACATCGAGCGTGGCCAGGTTCTTTCTAAGCCCGGTTCAATTCATCCTCACACAAAGTTCTCAGGTCAGGTTTACGTTCTGACTAAGGACGAGGGTGGCCGTCATACTCCGTTCTTCAACAACTATCGTCCTCAGTTCTATTTCAGAACAACAGACGTTACAGGTGTTATCACTCTTCCTGAGGGAACAGAGATGTGCATGCCCGGCGATAACGTTACAATGAACGTTGAGCTCATCACTCCGATCGCTATCGAAGAAGGTCTTCGTTTCGCTATCCGTGAGGGTGGACGTACAGTTGGTTCAGGCGTTGTTACTGCTATCAACGAATAATTGAATTATTCACCTATAAGAGACAGGTCGAAAGGCTTGTCTCTTTTTTTGATACATAAAAACACCGTCGACAGTTTTTAGCCGACGGTGTCCCCTTTTACCTATATTTTATTTTTGAGCTTTTATAAGATTCTTATAGAATCGTACTGCGCCCGGAAGGCAGTTATACTCGATATTCTCGTTCAAGCCGTGCATACCCTTCATCTGCTCCGGACCGTAAATAACAGGAGCAAAACGTATGCAATTCTTGCATAGCGGCTGATAGAACTGTGCGTCGGTTGCGCCGGTCATAACGTAAGGACTTGATGCGAGTCCGGGGAATGACTCCCCTATCACCTTTTCCACCAATCGGAACGCCTCGCCGTTGATGTCCACCGGCGGCGTGTAATCGTTTGAGTGGATTATCTCGGTCTCAAGTCCGTGCTTTTCGGCAAGCTTCTCAATGATTTCAAGGCTTTCCTTTTCACCCTGGTGCGGAATGAATCTCATATTCGCGCCAAGCGTCGCCTCCTGCGGAATCACATTGTAGGCGTCAGAACCTGACTGCGTTGTGAATGCAATCGTGGTTTTGAGCATTGCGCCTGCCTGTGCGCTGACTGCCGGAAGCACTGCCTTGAGCAAAGGTCTGAACAGCCATATATTGCCGAACAAAAATCTGAGACCGAACGACGATGCGTATGGTGCGAGCGACGAAAACATAGCCGCAACTTCGGGCATAAGCTTCTTCTTGAACGGAGAATGTTTCTCAACATCGTCAACAAAAGCCGCAAGTCTTGCAATCGGGGTGTTCTTTGTGGGAGCGCTTGCGTGACCGCCTGTGCTGTGAGCGGTAAACTTAACGTCAGCCTTTCCCTTCTCAAAAACGCCGACCATCGCAAAGTTGCCGTTGATTCCGCCGATGGGGTTCGTAATAATTCCGCCGCCCTCGTCGCAGACAATAAACAGCTCTATTCCCCTGCGCTTGAGCTCGTTCACGATTTTGGGAGCTCCGTCGCCTGCCCATTCCTCTGTACACGATGAAGCAAGGTAAACATCTGTCGGCGGAGTGTAGCCCTCTGCAAGGAGTTCCTCAACCGCCTCAAAGAATGCCATAACCGAGCATTTGGTGTCCGAGGCTCCTCTGCCCCACACCTTGCCGTCCTCTATGTCGCCGGAGAACGGCTCGTGCTTCCATTCGCCCTCCGCCGGAACAACGTCCTGATGGCTCATTAAAAGAATCGGCTTTTCGCTGCTTTTTCCTTTCCAATAATAAAGCAGGTTGCCGTCAATTTCAGTTTTCTCAAGCTTTTCATGGACAAGCGGAAAGAGCTTTTCAAGAACCTTGTGGAAGCCGAGAAACTTCTCGACCTCCGGCACGTTGGCGTGCGAGGTCGTGTCATATTTAATCATTTCTGAAAGCTTTTCGGCAAGCCGCATCGACTCTTTCTCGTCCTCGTTCGCCTTGTAATCGGACTTTTTGTGCGGCATTGCCAGCGTTCTGACAAGCGCAATCAGAAGTAAAAGAATTATCAAGCCCGGAATTATCAGCAGATACTTCATTATTTGGCCTCCTTAAATTCCTTTTTATAGAAATAATAGGATATTCCGATTGCAATCGCGCCTGACGGAATAATCATAAAGCTCGTCGAACTTGCAAGTGACGGAACAAGAATGAACAAAAGGCTCATCACAATCAGCGGAGCAACCGCTATGCTCATATTCTTGCGGTAATATTTGTATGCCATTGCTCCGAAAAGTGCAGGAACAACATTGTCAAACGCCGGAGCCAAAGTCGGGCTCTGAAGAAGCGGCTGCAAGGGAGTCAAAGCGAGAACACCGAGCGCAAGAACAAGTATTGTGACAAGCGACGATGTTGCAATGGAAAGTGTTGAAATAATCTCGTTTTCCTTTGTTCCCGTTTTCGCACCGACCATATCCCTGGCATTGACGGCGCAGGGAATTTTCATATTTATAAGGTTGCCCGTGATGAAAGCAAGATATCCGCCGCCCGAACCGAGCATAGGAGTATATATGAGAAACTCGGCTATACTGCTGACGAGCCAAACCAGACCGACAGAGACAAAGGCCTTTGCAGCCGCTCCGAGGTCGGGATATGCACCGAGATATTTTCCTATAAGGAACGGTGCGCCGACAAGCATAATAACTGTTATTGCGCTGACAACACGTCCGATAATATGAGTGGTTTTACTGTATTTTTCCCATGTTTTATCCATATCATCGCCCCCTTATACCAATCTGATAAGTACGGCAGCAGCCATACCTATTATCATACTGCCTGCAATTGAGAAATTGTCAACCCAGGCAAGCTTCTTCTTTTCCGAAAGGAATATAAACAACGCCATCGCGAGCGCGGAAACCGCCGCAACCGCCAAAGGAAGCCAGTCACCCGTGAAAGTGAAGAGTCCGTCGTGTGAAACAAGGCCGCCGACATAGCTGCCGATATATGCGCTGACAAGTCCGATAAACATTGCCGTCATCGCCCTGTCACCGAAGCCCGCCTTGCCGCTGCCGTCACCGGTTTTAAGCTTCTTGGTATACTTTTTGTTGAAGAAAAATGAGAGCACCATGCCCCACATAATACATACACTCATAAGAAGCGCAATCGTCGAAAAAGCCTGCGGAGTCATTTCCGATGCTGAAAGCTTGCTCATTCCGACCTGCTCCGCCGCCGCCTGAGCGACCTGCGTCTCATAGTGAAGCGCGCCGATAACCGAAAGTCTGAGCCACGGCCACGGGATTCCGAGACTGCCCGAAAGGGCAATAACTCCGAGCAATATGCCGACGCTCGGCACCAGCGAAAATGTCGCGCTTGAAACAATTACGCGTTTCATCTTTGTTGTGTCCATTCCGATAGCCTTGCCTGCCCTGTATGCGCGCACCATAAATACAACGCACACCAGCGCAACAAATGCGATTATGCCGCCGCATATAAGGTACATCGGAGAGCTGTTGAGCTTGGTTAAAATTGATGTTCCGTCTTGCATAATAAATCTCCTTTCCGTTACGGTTCATGCTGAATGTGAGCCTCTTACATTTCGATTATATCACAGTTTTTTATGATTGTAAACCGACTGAAAGGGACATAAATTTTGCCATTTAAAAGGCATTGTAATAATATGTTCAGTATGTACAAAACCACAAGGTGAATTTTTTAACAAATTTTTAATTCACATCTTCCATTTTCCGAAAGGCTATGTTATAATTTAATGGAAACTGATTTTAATCATTTATCAGGAGGTATAATATGGATCAGAAATTAGAACCCTTATTCACGCCTTGGAAAATCGGTAACTGCGAGATCAAGAACCGTATAGTTCTTACCAGTATGGGCGGTACCGATCTTTTCGGATGGATGGAGAAAAACCATTTTGACAAAGACGGCGCGAAATTCATCATGGAGATCGCAAAGAACAATGTCGGTCTTATTCTCCCCGGCTGTCAGCCCGTTTACAACCCGATGTTCGGTCAATGGCTGTACAAGAACAAGAAGATGTACGACGATCTCAAAAAGTGGATGCCCGAATTCCACAAGACGGGCGCAAAGCTTTTCGTACAGCTCACAGCAGGCTTCGGTCGCTCATTCACAATCAGCTCCATGATGGAGAGTCTTTTCACCAATCCTGTGCTCAAGGTTCTCAGCAAGCCGTTCATGGATCTCGATATGATTACGGCAACAGCAAGCCCCTCTCCGAACCGTTGGTCCGACAAGGTTCCGTCAAGAGCCCTCACCAAGGAAGAAATCCACAAGTTTGTTGACGCATTTGCAAAGAGCGCAAAGATGCTCAAGGACGCAGGCGTTGACGGTGTTGAGGTTCACGCTGTTCATGAGGGTTATCTTCTTGACCAGTTCACACTCAAATATGTAAACAAGCGTACCGACGAATACGGCGGAAGCTTTGAAAACCGTTATCGTTTCCCGGTTGAGGTTGTTCAGGCAATCAAAAAGGCTTGCGGCGACGATTTCCCCGTTTCTCTTCGTTACAGCGTTATTTCCAAGACAAAGGGCTTCCGTCAGGGTGCTATCCCCGGCGAGGACTATGTTGAGGTTGGCCGTGATATGGAAGAGTCCGAGAAGGCTGCAAAGTACCTTCAGGACGCAGGCTATGACTGCCTTAACTGCGACAACGGTACATACGACGCATGGTACTGGGCTCATCCTCCTGTTTATATGCCGGAAAACTGCAACCTTGCAGACGTTGAGCATATCAAGAATTACGTTGACATTCCTGTTATCTGCGCGGGACGTCTCGATCCGAGAGTAGCCGCAGATTCAATCAAGGAAGGCAAGCTTGACGGCGCAGGATTTGCACGTCCGTTCCTTGCCGACCAGGCATGGGTAACCAAGATGATGAATGACCAGGAAGACGATATTCGTCCCTGCATCCTTTGCCACAACGGTTGCTTCAATATGTGCCACTACAAGGGCGTTCCGAACGATCAGGAGCTTTCCGACAGTCTCCACCTTGCACGCTGTGCGGTTAATGCGGAGACAATGCAGTGGAACAAGCACTACATCAAAAAGACAAATTCACCCAAGACCGTTCACATCATTGGCGGCGGCATCGGCGGCATGGAGGCTGCACGAGTTCTCAAGCTCAGAGGCCACAACCCGATCATCCACGAGAAGAGCGATGTTCTCGGCGGTACATTCATCCCTGCCAGCGCAGAGAGCTACAAGGGCAAGCTCCGCGAGCTTCTTGAGTGGTACAGACTTCAGATGAAGAAGCTCAACATCGAAGTTAAACTCAACGACGAGGTTAAGGACGTTTCCGTATTCGGTGATTCTCCGGTAATCGTTGCAACGGGTTCAACTCCGCGTCAGCTCAGAAGAGTTCCGGGCTACGAGAAGATGGTTGAGGCTTGTGAGTTCCTTACAGGCACACCTGTCGGCGACACGGTTGCTGTTATCGGCGGCGGTCTTACAGGTAGTGAAATTGCTTATGAGCTTGCTCTCAAGGGCAAGAATCCGATCATCGTTGAGATGAAGGACGACCTTGTAAGCCAGAAGGGCGTTTGCCTTGCAAACTCCTCCTACCTCAGAGAGTGGTTCGCACTCAACAAGACTCCTGTTTATCTTGAGACGACCCTCAAGGAAGTCAAGGACGGTTCTATCGTCTGCACTCAGAAGGACGGCAAGGAGATTGAAATTCCCTGCGATTCAGTTATTAGCTGTGCAGGTTATATTCCCGCTCCTCTTGCCGAGAAGTCGGGCAACGTTCACCTTGTCGGTGACTGCCTTGCAATCGGTAACCTTCGTTCTGTTGTATGGCGTGCATACGACGTTGCAATGAAGATCTGACGATAAAACAATATAGCAAATTCGGGGGCTGCCGCATTAGCGCAGCCTCCTTTTTTGACATATTTTGAATTTAATGCTATTATATTGGCGGAGGTAATGTATTATGATCGACAGCATTGGATTTGACCTTGACGGAACCCTTTGGGACTCAACCGACAGCATAACAAAGGCGTGGAGAACCGTCGCCGCCGAATTTGGCGTACACCTCCCCGATCTCGAAGAAATGAAATCCGTCATGGGTCTCAACCGAATTGATTTGATGAAAAAGCTCTTTCCCGATATGGACGAAAAGTTATCTGCCGACTTCTTTGACCGCGCAACGGTTGAATGTGTAAGGGAGCTGCGCCTGCACGGCGGAAAGCTCTACGACGGTGTTGAAGAGACTCTCCGTGAACTCAGCAAGCATTACAAGCTTTACATTGTAAGTAACTGCCAGGAAAGCTATATGAATGCTTTTCTCTCATACCATAAGCTCGGAAAGTACTTCTGCGACTTTGCATACGAAGGCCCCGACACGCTCTCAAAGGGCGAAAATATAAAGAAAGTTATTGTACGCAACGGATTAACCGCTTCCGTCTATATCGGTGATACACAGGGCGACTGCAACGCCGCCAAACTCGCCGCTGTCCCCTTCGGATTTGCCGCCTACGGCTTCGGAACGGTTGACAGATATGATTACATATTTTCAAGCTTCTTTGAAATCGGCGAAATTTTGAACAGCAATAAATAAACATTGAAAAAAATGTTTTAATATGATAGAATAATTGTTGAGGTGTATTGTATATGCAAAAAGAAAAGCTTTCCGAGATAATAAACAAAAAGGTTCTTTATATCGTCGCGACGGTTATCAGCATAATTATCGGCGCAGGACAAATTCTTCTCATTGTTACCGAACACAAGTATTTCTCAGGCGGAGTGTGGTATATGCTTGCCGCCGCTTGGTTTCTGCTCGCAGGCTTTCTTGTTTACAAATACATTAAGACCGTAAAGGACGAAAAAGCCGAGGCAAAGAAAATTGCCGAGTTTAAAGAGCTTTACAAAATCAAATAAAACCGCTTCGGGTCGCTTAGTGCGACCCTGTTTTTTTGCCCTAAAACTACTTCAAAAAAATTTTTTTAAAAATTTTTAAAAAAAGTATTGACTTTAGCGCGCTAACGTGTTACTATACTACCACAATAAAGTTTCGGAGGTAAAAATTATGAAAAAGATTATCGCACTCACACTCGCAGTACTCATGGCAGTTATGGCATTTGCTTTTGCAGGCTGCGGCGACAAGAAGACAGACAGTGACCTTGCTTATGTTCAAAGTAAAGGCAAACTCGTTGTAGGTATCACGAACTTTGAGCCGATGGACTACAAAAATGCAAACGGCGAATGGGTCGGATTTGACGCAGACATGGCTAAGGCTTTTGCAAAGAGCCTCGGCGTTGACGTTGAGTTCGTTGAAATCGACTGGGACAACAAGGTTATGGAAATCAACAACAAATCAATCGACTGCGTATGGAACGGTATGACACTCATTGACGAAGTTACTTCCTCAATGTCCTGCACAAACGCTTATTGCAACAACGCTCAGGTTGTTGTCGTAAACAAGGACGTTGCTTCCAAGTACAACAGCGTTGAGGCTTGCAAGGAGCTCAACTTCGCGGTTGAAGCAGGCTCGGCAGGTAAGGATATGGCTGAAGCAAACGGATTCAAGTTCACTGAGGTTAAGGATCAGGCAACAGCTCTTACCGAGGTTTCCTCAGGCACATGTGACGCAGCTATCATCGACAAGCTCATGGCTGCCGCAATGGTAGGCGAAGGCACAGCAAACGCTAAGCTCACATACACAGTTGACCTCAACTCTGAGGAATACGGCGTAGGCTTCCGTCAGGGCAGCGACCTCACAGCTAAGCTCAACGAGTTCTTCAAGACCTCACTTGCAGACGGTTCAATGGAGAAGATCGCAGAGCAGTACGGTGTTCAGGCTTCTCTCATTAAATAAGCTAAGCAAATCAAAATAATTCGCACAAACAGAGGACATGAGGAATGTTCTCTGTTTTGGTGCCAAAAGGATGTTTTTATGTCACAGTTTTTTGAACAGTTCCCAATAGTATTTGAATCGCTTAACATGGGATTTCTCCAGACCGTCAAGCTGTTTTTCGTAACGCTTATCGGTGCTTTGCCGCTCGGTTTGATTATCTCGTTCGGCTCAATGTCAAAATTCAAGCCGCTCAGCGGTCTGGTCAAGGTCATCGTTTGGATTTTCCGCGGATCCCCTCTTATGATTCAAATGCTTATAATCTACTATATGCCCGGTCTGGTTTTCGGCACCCCGATATGGGGCGGCGGCGAGGACGGCAGATTTACTGCGGCAGCAGTCGCTTTTATTCTCAACTATGCCTGCTATTTCTCCGAAATATACCGCGGCGGTATCGAAGGCGTGCCGGTCGGACAACAGGAAGCAGGAATTGTCCTCGGTATGACAAAATCGGAAATCTTCTTCAAGGTTACACTCCTCCAAATGATAAAACGTATTGTTCCTCCTATGTCCAATGAGATTATCACTCTCGTAAAAGACACCTCTCTTGCAAGAATTATCGCTTTGCAGGAGGTTATATGGGCAGGACAGGCTTTCCTCAAAGGCTCAAACGGAATTTCAGGTCAGATCTGGCCGCTCTTCTTCACGGGTATTTACTATCTTGTATTCTGCGGCGTTCTCACTCTTCTTTTCGGCAAGCTTGAAAAGAAGCTCGACTATTTCAAAATATAAGGAGGGCTGAGAAATGGCTATACTTGAAGTAAAAAACTTAATAAAAAATTTCGGAGCAACCGAGGTTCTCAAGGGCATTTCCTTTGAGCTTGAAGAAGGCAAGGTTCTCTCCGTCATCGGCTCTTCGGGAAGCGGAAAAACCACTCTTCTGCGCTGTATTAACGGACTTGAAACCGCAACATCAGGTCAGATAACCGTAAACGATCAAATTGTTTTTGACAGCAGCATTACGGATAAAAAACAGATCAAGGACCTTGAAAAAAACCGTCAGAACATCGGTCTTGTTTTCCAGCAGTTTAACCTTTTTCCGCAGTATACGGCTCTCGGCAACGTTACACTTGCAATGAAGCTTGCGGCAAAAAGACGCCCGGATTACAAGCAAAAGAAAAAGGAGCTGCTTGAGGAAATCGACAAGACGGCAAAATATTTCCTCGGAAAAGTCGGACTTTCCGACAAACTGGATTTCTACCCCTGCCAGCTCTCCGGCGGTCAGCAGCAGCGTGTTTCAATCGCCCGTGCACTTGCGATGAATCCTAAGATTCTGTTCTTTGACGAGCCGACATCCGCGCTTGATCCCGAACTCACAGGAGAAATCCTCAAAACGATTCGTCAGCTTGCAGAGGACAATATGACGATGGTTATCGTCACCCATGAAATGAACTTTGCAAAGGACGTTTCCGACGAGGTAATATTTATGGACAACGGCGTTATTGCCGAGATGGGCACCCCTGAGGAGGTTCTCGTCAACCCGAAAAACGAAAGGACTCGCGCCTTTCTCAATACCTATCAAAAATAATTCAAGGAGCAGCTTATGAAAAGAACAGTAAAAATTCTCATCAGCGTTTTTCTCTGCCTTGTATTGGTTGTCGGCTCGGTTCTCCCCTCCCTTGCGTCCGAGCCCAAGACCGCATTTGTTGTCGTCAGCGGAATGAACACATTTCCCCTTTACAAGGACGGCGAAAAGGTTTTCCCGACATCAACAAAAACGATTATGAAAATGGCGTCGAAGCTTATTCTTCCGCTTGTCGGATTCTTTGCCGACGGTGACTATGACAAGCTCGGCGACGCCCTCTTCCCTGCCGCCGTTGAGGCTTTTGATTCGCTTTCCTGCAATCCCGACGGCACATCAAAGTATAACGTAACAACCGACGTGTTTCCTGCCAATGCAGGCAACTACACGGAGCTCTTCAAGGACGAAACCAGCGACGAAATCGGTGTTGTGAACGCAGGTATTGAAGCCTACGGCGCAGAGAACACATACTTCTTCAACTACGACTGGCGTCTTGATCCACTCAAGCACGCAGACGAACTGAACAAGTTTATCAAGAATGTCAAAGCGGAAACGAAGTGTGATCGTGTCGCCCTCGCCGCATTCAGCATGGGCGGAACGGTGACCTGCTCATATCTTTATAAATACGGAAGTGCCGATGTTGACAGCGTAAGCCTTTGCTCAACGGCATTCCGGGGCACTTCCTGTATGGATTCCCTCTTCACGGGAGATATGGATCTTGACTTCTACGGTCTTGTCCGCAGAATGTCCCAGCTCACAAGGAATGATTTTCTCGAAGAGCTTATTATGCTTCTCAACGAAGGTCTTGAGGCATACAAGATAAACGCTTCGCTTGAAAGCATTGCAAACGGCCTTACCGACAACCTTAAAGAGAGAATCTACAAGGAAATGATCATCCCCGTTTTCGGCTATATGCCCGGGCTGTGGGCTCTCGTTGAGGGTGACAGCTACGAAGCCGCCAAAAGTCTTATGCTTTCCGAAGCCGATCCGTCACTTGTAAAAGCGGTTGACGAATATCATTACAACGTTCAGGAAAAAGCGGAAGAAATCCTCCGAAAGGCTCAGAAAGACACAAACATCTACATCATTGCTCAGTACAATATGCAGGGACTGCCTATCTCGGAAACAGCTTCCGACAGCAACAATGATTTTCTGATTGACGCCGAATTTGCTTCCGGCGGTGCTGTCTGCTCAAAGCTCGGAGAGATGCTCCCCGATACATACACCCAGGCAAAAGACTGCGGCCACGACCACATCAGCCCCGACCGTCAGATTGACGCTTCGACCTGTATGTTCCCCGAACAGACATGGTTCATTCGCGATATGGCGCACGTTGACTACCCCGTCGGTGAATCAACCGACTTTTTGATCACTCTCTCGTCATCGGAAAGTCAGCTCACGGTGCAGAACAGCGGCTATTCGCAGTTTATGAAGTACAACAGCGGCGACAACACGCTGAGACCCGTATCATCGGATATTCTTCAGCCGACCGTTATGCATAACATTTTCGCTTTCCTTGCGAAGCTTGTTAAACTTTCGGCAGAAATTCTTTTCACAATCATAAAATGATTTAACGCCCCCGTTTGCTAAGCAAACGGGGGCGTTCTTTAAGTAAAATTATTACAGCTTCTGTCCGCAATTTGAGCAGAACAGACTTCCGGGTGCAACCTCTGCGCCGCAATTCGGACATTCGTTGCCGAGCTTTGCACCGCAATGATTACAAAACTTTGAGCCTGTCGGGAGCTGTGCATTACATTTCGGACAAACTATCGCCTCAGAAGCCACAGGCTCCGTGGCTTCGTATACAGCCGAGCGACCGCCGGACATAATACAGTTTTCGACAACCTGGAAAATTTCCGACGGAAGCTTTTTCTGCTTCATTGCTCCCATGCCTGCCGTAATCGCCAAAGGCCATGCGATAAACAATCCAATGGCTCCCGCGCCGATCTTGTCTGACCATTGTCCTTCTCCGACAGTAACATTGAGCTGATTACCCATAACGGCAAGCTGTACCGATACGGCAAGTCTCATTCCCGTAAGGGTTTTCCAGCCGTCCTTGGGCTGACTCGCCTGCATAACGTATCCGTCAGCAGTCTGCGAACTTTGAACCTCCATACCCTTTTCGGTGTGGAAAAACACATCCAGTCTGTCAATAACAGTCTGTACATCTGTTCCGTTGAGAGAAAATGATCTTGATTCTGCCATTTGCAATACCTCCGTTTTTATCTATAAAAATTTATATAGTGAACAATCCCTTTTTTGACGTAATTATATCATGTATTGCTCTCTTATTGAGCCACATTTCCGAATAGTCAAATGCCAATTTTGAAATTGTTATGATCCGGATACTTTAAAAACATTTAATTATGCTGTATAATTGAATTAAATAATATATCATGGGGTATTGCAAATGAAATTTTATGAAAAGTTAAACGAATATGTCTCCATGCTCTCCTGCACGGCAAAGGAGCTTTGCTCTTCATCGGGACTGTCGGAAGCCACTCTCAGCCGATACAGGAAAGGCGACCGTATGCCGGAATTTGGAACGAAAAATTTTGAAGCGCTTTGCTTCGGCATAGCGCAGATTGCAAAACAAAAAGGCTTCGGCGATATCACCCCCGAAACCGTAAATGATGACTTTTGTCTGTGCTCCGACTTTGACTCAACTGACAAAGCCTTACTTCGTCACAATTTCAATACACTCATATCAACTCTTAATATTAACATAAATCGACTTTGCAAATATATCAACTATGACGTTTCCACCGTTTTCCGCATAAGAAACGGCACAAGGAAGCCTGCCGATTCCGAAAACTTTGCCTCTGCGATTGCATCGTTCATTGCCGCAGAAATTAAATCGCCGTCGGAGCTAATGCTGCTTGCAGAGCTGCTAAACTGCAGCACCGATGAGCTTTCGGATTCGTCAGAAATATACACGGAGGTAAAAAAATGGCTGCTCAAGGGAAAAACTCGCAAATCCGAAAGCAGTATAAGCGCCTTTCTCAACAAGCTCGACGGATTTGACCTTAACGAGTATATCAAAGTAATTCGATTCGACGAGCTGAAAGTACCGTCTGTTCCTTTTCAGCTTCCGTCATCAAAGACGTATGTCGGTCTAGATAAGATGATGGAAAGTGAACTTGACTTTTTGAAAGCAACCGTACTTTCAAAATCAAAGTCACCCGTGATAATGTACAGTGATATGCCGATGAAGGAAATGGCAAAGGACCCTGAATTTCCGAAAAAATGGATGTTCGGCATGGCGATGATGCTGAAGAAAGGTCTTCATCTTCATCAAATCCACAACATAGACCGCTCATTTGATGAAATGATGCTGGGACTTGAAAGCTGGATCCCGATGTACATGACCGGTCAAATTTCACCATACTACCTGAAAGGCGCTCAAAACAACGTGTTCCTGCACCTTTTAAAGGTTTCGGGAGCTGCCGCTCTTTGCGGAGAAGCCATTGCTGGATACCATGGCAAGGGCAAATATTACTTGACCAAATCCGGAAAGGAGCTCTCCTATTACACAAAACGCGCACAGGAACTGCTCGCCAATGCCTATCCGCTGATGGAAATATACCGAAGTGATAAGGGAAGTGAGCTCAACACCTTTTTGCGTGCCGACGCTGTCAAAAACGGCAACCGAAGAAGCATTTTGTCTACGCTTCCGCTCTATACAATAGAGCCTCCTCTTTTGACTAAAATTCTCAAAAGAAATGCGGTTCCCGAAGAAGAACAGCAGCGCATATTAAAGTATGCTGAAACGCAGCGCGAACGTGTTTTAAGCATCCTGCAAACGGAGACTTTTGAGGATGAAATACCTATTGTTTCCGCCGAAGAATTTGCGGAGTGTCCTCAGGTATTGGAGCTTTCGGGACTGTTCCGAGAGAGCGACATTACATATAATTTTGATGAATATATATCTCATCTGAAAGAGACCGAAGCTTTTTCCACTCAACATCCAACATATATTCTGAAAAAGACCTCAGCGCAGGCTTTCAGAAATTTGCAAATTCTTATTCATGAGGATCAATGGGTTATGATTTCCAAGGGCAAAGCTCCTGCCATTCATTTTGTAATCCGTCACCCAAAGCTCAGAAAAGCGATTGAAAGCTTCATTCCGCCTGTAATAGAGAAGGATTCCTAACAAAAACTCCTATGGAACATTCGTATGTCCATAGGAGTTTTATTCAATAAATACTGTCTAAAATCTCAATCGCGTGAGCAATACAGCCCTCGTCGTTGGACCGTGTTATGTAGTCCGCAACGCCCAGCGCCTCCGGAGAGCCGTTTTCGGGCACAAACCCTGCGGCTGCCGCAACGAGCATATCAACATCATTGTACCCGTCGCCTGCAGCATAAATATCCTTGGGTTCGCACCCCAGCATCTCTCCGAGTCGGAGCAATCCCGTACCCTTGTCAACGCCCTTTTTCAGGATTTCAATGTAGTCACCTGTGGTTTTGAGATAGTTCACTTCCCTGTGCTTTTCCAAAAGCTGCTGAACCGACTGAGAACACCCCTGCGCCAGAATCATAACCTTTGTCCACGGTCTGACCGTCTCTTCGGGCGACTCAACGCGCGCGAACTTGATTCCCTGGCTCGTGAAATGATGCATACTGTCCTCACACGGATTTATACTGCACACCTTATTGAAATTATAGGTTTCAACCGAGATGTCGGGAAAGCGGGAAATAACGTCGATCAAAACACCTATACCCTCTTCCCCTATTCCGTCATCAAAAAGGATTTTTTCGTTTTCATAGTCGTATGCCATCGCGCCGTTTCCGAGCAGTACGGGAGCATTGATATACTCCGCGCTGTAAAGATGAAAGCCCTGATATATTCTGCCTGTGCAAACGGTAAACCGTCCGCCCTCAGACATAAAATACTTTATCGCGGAAATAACGCTTTCGGGAATTTTACCGTCGCTGTCCGCCAGCGTTCCGTCAAAATCACTTGCAAGCAAGACATTTTCAAACTTCATAACATACCTCTGATATATAATTTACCTCCCTCCGAAAATCGAAGGGAGGTCTGTTTTGAGTCAATACATTACAATTGCTGTGTTGTGAATTGCCTTAACCTGTATCAATACTCTACGACGCCCTCGTAAACCTTTCTAGTATCGCCGTTGACAAGTATCGTTTCATCGGTGTATGTGATAACAACGTCGCCGCCGGGCATCTTGACCGTTACGTCCTCGCCCTTCTTGCAAAGGCCCATTTCCGTTGCCACAACAACCGCAGCCGCAGCCGACGTTCCGCAGCCGAGGCTCTCGCCGTTGACAGCTCTCTCGTAGCAGCGAAGCTTGATTGTGTTCCTGTCAATCATTCGTGCAATACCCGTGTTGATATATTCGGGGAGAATGCCCGAATTACGAATCTTGTCGCCGAACTCATTGAGGTCAATGCTGTCAACGTTGTCCATAAACACGATACAATGCGGATTGCCGATGGTTACACAGCTTATGTTAATCGTTTTGTCACCGATTTCAACCGGCTGGTCAATTATCATATATGTGTCGGTCTTCATCGGTATGCTTGCAGGGTCAAAATCGGGCTTGCCGATATCAACCTGAGCCGACCTTACCTCGCCGTTGAACGAATAGAGACGAACATTTTTAACGCCGCAGTTCGTTTCAATTGTCATTGATGTTTTCGGTACGATTCCGTTATCATAAAGGAACTTTGCCGCACAGCGGATACTGTTCGCCGCCATAAGTGTCTGGGTCCCGTCATCGTTATATACAACCATTTTCGCGTCGGCAATATCCGACTTTTCAACAAGCACAACTCCGTCGCCGCCGATTCCGTAATGACGGTCGGTGAAGTTAATTGTCAGCGATTCGGGAGACGGTATGGTCTTATTCATATTGTTGAAATAGATATCGTCATTGCCTGTTGCCTGCATCTTTGTAAAGTTCAGACGCATACGCTTTGAACGCATATTGTTGATGTCCACCAGCTCGGTATTTCGCTGAGTGAAACGGCTTGAAAGAATGTCGCAAAGCGCATTGGCTGTATCAAGCGACGTCAGACAGCAGATTGAAAGCTGGACGGCGCGGCGGTGAATCTTGATGAAGTTTTCAATCGTCGATTTCGCCGTTGAGCCTGTGTAAACAATGTAGTCAATCTTGCCCGTTTCAAGCATTTCAATAACGTGCTTGCCGTCGCTGAACTCATCAATTATTTCCGCATTTATGCCTGCGGACTGAATCAGCTTGCCCGTGTTCGGCGTTGAATAAATCTTCAGACCGACATCGGCAAATTTCTTGGCAAGCGATATAACTTCGGGCTTGTCCTTATCGTGAACGCTGATAAGCACGCCGCCGTTGTATTTGTTATCATGGTATGTGCTCTCGTGGCCGACCTTGAAGCCTGCGGAAATAAGTCCCTTGAACAGAGCCTCATTGAGAGTCCTGCCGATTCCGAGAACCTCGCCCGTTGACTTCATCTCAGGTCCGAGCTCGGAATTGACGTCGTTGAGCTTCTCAAACGAGAACACGGGAACCTTGATTGCAACATACGGTGGAATCTTGTAGAGTCCCGTGCCGTAGCCAAGCTCAATGAGCTTTGTGCCGACCATAACCTTAGTCGCAAGCTCAACCATCGGAACACCGGTAACCTTGCTGATGTAAGGAATCGTTCTTGACGCACGCGGGTTGACCTCGATAACGTAAAGCTCGTTACGATAGATGAGATACTGAATATTGACAAGTCCCTTTGTGCCGAGCGAAAGCGCAAGCTTTGTTGAAATATCGACAATCTTGTCAATCATACTGTCGAGAATGTTGTACGGCGGATAAACCGCGATTGAGTCGCCTGAGTGAACGCCTGCGCGCTCAATATGCTCCATTATACCGGGAATAAGAACATCCTTGCCGTCGGAGATAACGTCAACCTCAAGCTCCGTACCCATCATATATTTATCGACAAGAACAGGGTTCTCAATCTTCTGAGAAAGAATGATATCCATGTAACGCTTAACATCGGTGTCGTTATATGCGATAGTCATATTCTGACCGCCGATAACGTAGGACGGACGGAGAAGAACGGGATATTCAAGCTCGTTTGCGGCTCTGATAGCGTCCTCGGTGTCCATGATAGTCTGACCCTTGGGTCTGCTGATGCCGAACTTTTCAAGCAATTCGTCGAAACGCTCTCTGTCCTCTGCGATGTCGATACCCTCAGCCGATGTGCCGAGAATCGGAATATTGTTTTCGTCAAGGAACTTTGTGAGCTTGATAGCGGTCTGACCGCCGAAAGCAACAACAACGCCTACGGGCTTTTCGACCTTAATGATGTTCATTACGTCCTCGTCGTTGAGCGGCTCAAAATAAAGTCTGTCCGCCGTGTCGAAGTCTGTCGAAACGGTTTCGGGATTGTTGTTTACTATTACAACCTCGTAACCGAGCTCCTTGAGAGTCCATACGCAATGAACGGAGGAATAGTCAAATTCGATACCCTGACCGATACGGATTGGTCCCGAACCGAGAACGATAATTCGTTCTTTCTCCCCTCTTTCGATTTCTCTGGACTCGCAGTCGGTGTCATAAGTTGAGTAGAAATACGGCGTCTCCGCCTTGAACTCAGCGCCGCAGGTATCAACCATCTTGTAAACGGCGTCAAGCGTTTTTTCGGGAAGCTTGCCTGCCATTTTGAGAATCGTTGAATCCTTGTAGCCGTACTTCTTGCCTTTTTCGTAGTAGTCCTTGTCAAGCTTGCCGCTTTCAAGCATTTTTTCGTAGTCGGCAAGATTCTTGAGCTTTCCGAGGAACCACTCATCAATCATGGTGATTTCGTGAATTTTCTCAATGCTTACGCCCTCCTTGAGAGCCTTGAACACAGCAAAAATTCGCAGGTCGTCCTGCTCATGCAGGCGCTCGACGACGTCCATATCCTCAGGGAATTTATTATAATTGAGTGTCTCAAGTGAAATCTCCGCACCTCTGACAGCTTTCATAACCGCCATTTCAAAGCTCGGAGCGATTGCCATAACCTCGCCCGTTGCTTTCATCTGAGTGCCGAGCTTACGGCTTGCTCCGACGAACTTGTCGAACGGCCACTTCGGGAACTTGACAACAACATAGTCAAGCGTGGGTTCAAAGCAAGCACAGGTCTTGCCAGTAATGTCATTTCTTATTTCGTCAAGCGTGTAGCCGAGTGCAATTTTGGTCGTAACCTTTGCAATCGGATAACCTGTCGCCTTTGATGCAAGAGCTGACGAACGCGAAACTCTGGGGTTGACCTCAATAACGGAATACTCAAAGCTTTCGGGATTCAGCGCAAACTGACAGTTACAGCCGCCCTCAATGCCGAGCTCGGTAATAATATCGAGCGAAGCGGAACGGAGCATCTGATATTCCTTGTCCGAAAGCGTTACGGCAGGAGCGATAACAATACTGTCGCCCGTATGAACGCCGACAGGGTCAAAGTTTTCCATTGAGCAGACAGCGATAACATTACCCACGCTGTCACGCATAACCTCAAACTCAATCTCTTTCCAGCCGCCGATGAAGCGCTCGACAAGAATCTGATTGATCGGAGAAAGCTCCAGTCCGTTGTATGCGATAATTCTTAATTCTTCTTCGCTGTAAACAACTCCGCCGCCTGCGCCGCCGAGGGTGAAAGCAGGACGAATAATAACGGGATAACCGATCTCCGCCGCAATTTCCGCCGCGCGGTCAACCGTCGTTGCAATATCGGACGGAACAACAGGCTGACCGATTTTGAGCATCGTGTCCCTGAAAAGCTGTCTGTCCTCCGCCTTGTCGATCGCTTCGGCATTCGTGCCGAGAAGCTTAACGCCCATCTTTTCAAGATAGCCGTTCTGGGCGAGCTGCATGGCTATTGTAAGTCCCGTCTGTCCGCCGAGTCCGGCAAGAATCGAATCGGGATGCTCTTTTTCGATAATTCTCTTGACGGTCTCCTGAGTCAGCGGTTCAAGATAAATCTCGTCCGCAAGCGCATTGTCCGTCATGATGGTTGCAGGGTTGGAATTGACAAGCACAACGTCAAGTCCTGCGTCCTTGAGGACACGGCAAGCCTGTGCGCCGGCATAGTCAAACTCAGCCGCCTGACCGATAACGATGGGTCCCGAACCGATAACAAGTACCTTTTTTATGTCTTTATTCAGCGGCATTGTTTTTTCCTCCCATCATTGAAATAAACCTGTCGAACAGGAACTTTGTGTCCTTGGGTCCTGAGCAAGCCTCCGGATGGAACTGAACGGTGAAGATCTGCTTGCTTCTGTATTCCATTCCCTCGCAGGTACCGTCATTCGCGTTGATAAAGCTCTCCCTTGCGTATCGCCTGTCAAGGCTGTCCGCAACGACCGCATAGCCGTGGTTTTGGCTTGAAATGTAGGTTCTGCCCGTTTCAAGCTGTTTGACCGGCTGATTAACGCCTCTGTGGCCGTATTTGAGCTTCATTGTTTTGCCGCCCATTGCAAGAGCGGTGAGCTGATGTCCGAGACAGATTCCGAAAATCGGGAATTTGCCTGCAAGCTCCTTTATGTTTTCAATCGGAACAATGTTTTCCTCCGGGTCGCCGGGACCGTTCGAGAGCATAATTCCGTCGGGATTTGTCTTGATAATCTCTTCGGCGGAGGTGTCGTATGGGAACACGGTTACTTCACAGCCCCTTGCGACAAGTTCGCGCACAATATTTTTCTTCGCACCGTAATCGAGTAACGCAACCTTATACTTTGCTTCCCCGTCCGATACCGTATATTTCTTATTACAGCTTACGCTTTTGACCGCGTCAACGATTTTGTAAGCCTTGATTTCATCATAGTCGATTTTGTCAACCGAACTAACGATTTTTGCGTTCATAACGCCCTTTTCACGGATTATCCTCGTGATCTCACGAGTGTCAACGCCGTAAACGCCGACTACCCCCTGCTTCTTTAGGAAGGTGTCAAGGTCATACTCCGTCCTGAAATTGGACGGCAGCTCGCACCACTCCCTGACAACGTAGCCGCTGACGTAAGACTTGTCGCTTTCAAAGTCCTCCTCCATGATGCCGTAGTTGCCGATAAGAGGAAATGTCTGCATAACTATCTGTCCGTAATAGCTGGGGTCGGTGAGCGTTTCGATATATCCGCCCATACCTGTTGTAAAGACAAGCTCGCCGAGAGCCTCGCCCTCTGCGCCGAAGCGTTTGCCTTCAAAAATGTGTCCGTCTTCAAGTACAATGTAAACTTTTTTAATCATAATGTCGCCGCCATAACTGCTTTTATAGTGTGCATTCTGTTTTCTGCTTCTCTGAACACGATTGAACGTTCGCTTTCAAAGACCTCGTCCGTGACCTCAAGAGCGTCACAGCCGAATTTTTCGCCGATCTCCTTACCTACCTTTGTCTTGTGGTCGTGGTAAGCAGGCAGACAATGCATAAACACAACGTCGTCCGCCGCCGCATCCATAAGCTTCTGATTGACTTGGTACGGCATAAGGTCGTCGATTCTCTCTTTCCAAACCTCCATCGGCTCACCCATTGAGACCCAAACGTCGGTGTAGATGACGTTCGCGTTCTTAACAGCCTCCATGGGATCCTCGCTGAATTTTATTTCACAGCCGTTTTCCTTTGCAATCGCCTTGCAGGTGTCAACAAGGTCATGGTCGGGGAAATACTTTTTCGGAGCGCATGCGGTAAAGTTGATACCCATTTTAGCGCAGCCTACCATGAGTGAATTACCCATATTGTACCTTGCATCGCCCATGTAAACAAAGTTGATTCCCTTAAGATGACCGAACTGCTCCTTGATAGTCAGGAAATCGGCAAGAATCTGAGTCGGGTGAAATTCATTTGTAAGGCCGTTCCATACGGGAACGCTCGCATACTTTGCAAGCTCCTCAACAAGATCCTGACCGTAGCCGCGGTACTCGATGCCGTCAAACATGCCCGAGAGCACCCTCGCCGTGTCGGCTATGCTCTCCTTTTTACCTATCTGCGAACCTTCGGCAAGATAGGTTGAGCCCATGCCGAGATCGTTAGCACCGACCTCAAAGCTGCAGCGTGTTCTTGTGCTTGTCTTTTCAAAGATAAGAGCAACATTCTTACCCTCGTGGATCCTGTGTGGGATTCCCGCTTTCTTCTTTGCTTTCAAATCAGCCGCAAGATCGACGAGATACTCAATTTCCTCGCTTGTGAAATCAAGCAGTTTCAGAAAATCTCTGCCTTTTAAATTAACCATCGGTATCACCCTCCTGTAATTATACATCATTTAATAAAATTTTCAAATAGTTTTACAATATTTTCAAATACTTAATTAGAACAAAAGGGCTGTTCATCAGGACAGCCCAAATATTTTTAAGTTTAAATATAATTTTCAACATACGCAATCTGTTTTTCAACGGATTCGAGACCCGTTCCGCCTGCCGAAATTCTCTTGGAAACGCAGGTCTCAAGAGAAATCTCGGTAAAAAGATCCTCCTCAAACAAATCGCTGTACTTCTTGTAAGCCTCAAGCGGCATTGTTTCAAGCACAAGTCCGTTATCAATGCAATGAGCAACGATCTGACCGACAAGCTTGTATGCACTTCTGAACGGAAGTCCTTTCTTTGCCAAATAATCGGCAAGATCGGTTGCGTTGATAAAGCCCTTCTGCGCCGCCGAGTACATATTCTCCTTGATGACCTTCATTGTTTCAATCATCGGAGCAAAGACCTTCAGACATTGCTTAACGGTCGCAATGCTGTCAAATATGCACTCCTTGTCCTCCTGCATATCCTTGTTGTATGCAAGCGGTATTCCCTTGAGAACGGTGAGCATTGTGAAAAGATCGCCGTAAACACGGCCTGTCTTGCCCCTGACAAGCTCTGCCATGTCGGGGTTCTTCTTCTGCGGCATGATACTTGAGCCCGTAGTGAAGCTGTCGTCAAGCTCAATGAACTTAAACTCCCAGCTCGACCAGAGTATAATTTCCTCCGAAAAACGGGAAAGGTGCATCATAACAGTTGCGAATGCGCTCATAAGCTCAACGCAGAAATCCCTGTCGGAAACGCCGTCAATACTGTTGAGTGTAATTCCGTCAAAGCCGAGCTGCTCGGCGACAAACTCACGGTTTGTGTTGTATGTTGTACCCGAAAGGGCGCAGGAGCCGAGAGGAGAATAATTCATCCTCTTCAAAGCATCCTCAAGCCTTCCGATATCACGGATAAACATCATAGCATAAGCCAAAAGATGATGAGCAAATGTTATCGGCTGTGCACGCTGAAGATGGGTATATCCGGGAAGAATCGTGTTTTTGTTATCCTTGGCAACAGAAAGAATGGCTGCAAGCAAGTTTTTAATGAGCGGAATAATCTCATTCGTCTCGTCCCTGAGGTAAAGGCGTATATCGACGGCTACCTGGTCGTTACGGCTTCTCGCCGTGTGAAGCTTCTTGCCCACGTCTCCTATGCGCTTTGTCAGCTCGGACTCAACGAACATGTGAATGTCCTCGGCGTCCCAATCGAACTGAAGAACGCCGCTGTCAAGGTCGTCAAGTATCGACTGAAGACCGGCAAGAATCTTGTCGCAGTCGTCGTCGGTGATGATTTTCTGCATTGCAAGCATTGTCGCGTGCTTCATCGAGCCCGTTATGTCCTGCTTATACATCTTGCAGTCAAAATGGATCGACGAATTGAAATCATCGGCTTCCTTATTCAGTTCCTTGGCAAACCTGCCTGCCCACATCTTTTCCATAGTTTAAATTCTCCGTTATTGATTATTCAAGACCGGCCTTTTTCTTCATCTTTGAGTAAACCTTGGTCGGGAGACCGTAAAGGTTGATGAATCCTGCCGAATCAGCCTGGTTGTAAACCTCGTCCTCGTCAAATGTTGCAATTTCGGGATCGTAGAGTGAGAACGGAGAGGTTACACCTGCGTTGATGATGTTTCCCTTGTAGAGCTTAACGGTTACGTCGCCCGTAACTGTCTTCTGGGTCTCCTTAACAAAAGCAAGGATAGCCTGAGTGAGCGGTGAATACCACTGAGCGTTGTAAACAAGCTCGCCGAGCTTGTGTCCTACAAGTGCCTTGTAGTGTGAAGTTTCCTTATCAAGAGTGATTGTTTCAAGCATCTCATGAGCCTTGTAGAGGATTGTTCCGCCGGGGGTCTCATATACGCCCCTTGACTTCATACCTACAAGCCTGTTTTCAACGATATCAAGAAGTCCGATGCCGTTTGCGCCGCCGAGCTCGTTGAGCTTTGTAACAAGAGCTACGGAATCCATCTCAACTCCGTCGATAGCCGTCGGAACGCCCTTTTCAAAGTGAAGCTTCACATAGGTCGGCTTGTCCGGAGCCTGTTCCGGAGAAATGCCCATCTCAAGGAAGCCGGGCTTGTTGTACTGCGGCTCGTTTGCCGGATCCTCAAGGTCAAGGCCCTCATGAGAAAGATGCCATATATTCTTATCCTTTGAGTAGTTTGTCTCTCTGTTTATCTTAAGAGGAACATTGTGTGCCTCTGCGTAGTCGATTTCCTCGTCACGGGACTTGATATCCCACTCTCTCCACGGAGCGATGATTGTCATGTCAGGAGCGAAGGCCTTAATAGCAACCTCAAACCTTACCTGGTCGTTACCCTTACCTGTGCAGCCGTGGCAGATAGCTTCTGCGCCCTCTTTCTCGGCAATCTCGCAAAGTCTCTTTGCAATTATCGGACGTGCAAGAGCCGTGCCGAGCGGATAGTTCTCATAAAGAGCACCTGCCTGTACACACGGGAAAGCAACCTCGTCAAGCATCTCCTTTGTGAGATCCTCAACATAGAGCTTTGATGCGCCCGTCTTAAGAGCCTTCTCCTCAAGTCCTTCAAGCTCGCTTGCCTGACCTACATTACCCGAAACAGCAATGATTTCCGGGTTGTTGTAATTCTCCTTGAGCCAAGGAATGATGATTGATGTGTCAAGTCCGCCAGAGTAAGCGAGTACGATTTTTTTGATATCCTTCTTATTCATAATAATACCTCCGATATACAGTATTGTCTGTGTTTTATGCACATATATTAGCATAAAATGTATATTTATGCAAGCTATTTTTTCATACTTTGACTGATTTTGTATATATGCACAACGGATTTTCAAGTGTGCAAAATATTATATGCAAATTTACAAAGCGTTTGACTTCAATAGCACGTTACCGCCCGTATAAATCGGTTATTTATTGAAAAGCGGCAGGCAATTCAATGAATGAGCGATGCATAATAATGCATTTTATGCAATGAATTGTGTTATTTCATTTGCCGGAGGATGAAAACTACCGCCATATTTTTCAAAATCAATCACTTTTCCTTTATACTAAAGTTCGTAGGGCACGATGCCCACATCGTGCCGAGAAAGCCTTGGTAAGTTACTGCTATCCTCAAATTTATAAACTACTTATAAACCATACTAATCTTATAAAAATGAGAACTGCGATACAAATTGTCCAAAAGACCGAAATGCCTTTCAAAAATCCCTTTTTTAACTTTTTGCTTATCAAAAACATGATTACGAATACTATTAACAATGCGAGTATAAAAAATCCGTCAAACATCTTTTCGGTTGTGGTTAGCTGTGAAATTAACGGAGTTAAAGAAATGTGTGAAGGTAATCTGCATATAAGCAACGTAATTATATTTTTCATAAGCAATCACTTTTCCTTTATACTAAATTCGCAGGGCACGATGCCCACATCGTACCGAGATTTCCTGCTAACTTTCCTTGCCGCCCCTTTAGGGGAGGTGGCTTCGGCGCAAGCGCCGAAGTCGGAGGGGTTTAATTAAGTTTAATCAGAATTTTAAGAAACCCCCTCAGTCACGGGCACGCCGTGACAGCTCCCCTACAGGGGCGCCTATATAGTTTCTGCTAATTTTTCGCCTCCATCTGATGAGGGAGCCAAGATAATTTTTGCTGACAGTTTATCAGCCTTGTCCTTTGAGGACGTCGAACAAATATCAATCAACAACCGTTTCTTTTTCTGTTCCCGCTTTCAAGCTGAGGCTGTCATCATAATCGAAAAGTTCTTTCGTTGTCACTTCATGATTTCTGTTATTTACACTTTGCTTGAATTTAATATAATGACCCGTTTTCGGATTGATTAAATAATTCATATAATAGTAGTTCATTTCAGGGTTAAAGTCTTCATAAAGATATGAAACGCTCATCAGCTTGTCATTTTTCTCACACGGTTCTATCCGATAAACTCCGGAATTATGGGAAGCATGTTTTGATACCCTCAAATCTATGCAGACGGTGTTTCCGTCGTTGTCAAAATAAAACAAATTATTATCGACTCCGTAATAAAAAACATCATTGATACTGTTGACCGGCACCATAAACTCCGTAAGATTATCCCTATATGTTTTATCAATTAAATTCATTGAGTCAAGCTCGGGAAGCTCCTTTATTTGCGTCTCTTTAGCTCCGTCATATTTTACAAGCTTACGAGAATCCGTAAGATAATAAAAAGCGTTATCCTTAATGAAGAACGAATATGGCTGCAGCCTGCCGAATTTTTTAGGTGTAAAAATTTCTACACAGTTTTCTAAGTTGTCGTCTGTACGAAAAATTGAATTTGTGTTTTCTATTGTGAAATACAGATAACCGTTGCTGAAAACGCCGCATTTAACACTTATATAATTATGTTTGAGAGAAAGCTCAAGCTTCTGCATATCAAAAGCAGAGATTATCTCATCGCCCTTTTTCTTTACCAAATAATTTGATTTATAATCGGGTCCGTCACAAAATGATTCAAGATAGTAATCATATCCGTTGTTATCTTCAATATGAACCGAGTCAAGAGTTAAATAATATGTCGCTCCGTCATCTCTGTTCGGGTATATATATTGAAAATAATTTTGACATGCTTGATAGCTCGATACAATCGTTTTCGGATTCAGAAGCATAATATCGTCAGTCGCAAGAAGGTACATTGCACAGGCAAACACGGCAACCACTAAAGTGACTGCGATAATATATTTTTTTACCCAACTCATAAATTTTTTCCTTTCTTTACGATGATTTTAAACTACAAAGCTACTATGTAAAACTAACCGTTTGCCAAGCGCCAAAAAATGATTTACATACATCGTTTTTTGTATTATAATTATAATATAATAACAAATATTCGTCAATAAGGATGTGTGCGCTATAAATAAGGACTTAACTATCGGAAAGCCCTACACCGTGGTATGGAAGTTTTGCCTGCCGCTTTTCGGCAGTATCATCTTCCAGCAGCTTTACAATCTTGCGGACAGCTTTGTCGCAGGCAAATTCATCGGCAATGACGCTTTGGCGGCGGTCGGAAACAGCTATGAAATCACGCTGATTTTCATTGCGTTCGCTTTCGGCTGTAACATCGGCTGTTCGGTCATCACCTCTCAGCTTTTCGGCGCAAAGCGGTTCAGGGATATGAAGACTGCGGTTTACACCACCCTGATTGCAGGCGGTGCGCTGTGCGTTTTGCTCATGGCTCTCGGCTTGATATTCTCAACGAAATTGCTTGAGCTTATCAACACGCCCGAAAACATCTTCGCCGATTCAAGGCTCTATCTTTTAATATACATAATCGGACTTCCGTTTGTTTTCTATTATAATATCGCGTCGGGCATCTTCTCCGCTCTCGGCGATTCAAAGACGCCGTTTATCTTTCTCGCCTGCTCGTCCGTTTCCAACATTGCCGCCGACATTCTTTTTGTCGCCGGGTTCAAAATGGGCGTCAGCGGCGTCGCGTGGGCAACGTTCATTTGTCAGGGAATAAGCTGTATACTTGCGGTGTTCTTTGTGTTCAGACGTTTTGCAAAAATTGAAACAGACGGCAAGCCTGCCGTATTTTCCTTTGAGCTTCTCAAGAGAATATCGGCTGTTGCGATACCGAGTATTCTCCAACAAAGCTTTATTTCCGTCGGCAACATTATAATACAGAGCGTTATCAACAGCTTCGGTTCGGGCGTTATCGCGGGCTATTCCGCTTCAATCAAGCTCAACAACCTTGTAATTACCTCGTTCACGACATTCGGCAACGGAATATCCAACTACACGGCGCAGAATCTCGGCGCACGCAAGTTCAGCCGTATCAAGGACGGTTTCAAAGCAGGCGTCAAGCTGACGTGGATGATTTGTATTCCAATCGTCGCCGTTTACCTCCTGGCAAGCCGTTACCTTATCTATTTCTTCCTTGAGGGTCCGACGGGAACGGCAATGGACACGGGTATGCTTTTCCTGAGAATACTCACTCCGTTCTATTTCGTGGCAGCCGCAAAGCTTGTTTCCGACGGTGTGCTCAGGGGCGCGGGACAGATGAAAGCCTTTATGTTCGGCACATTCACCGACCTTGTTCTGCGCGTCGTTCTCGCAATAATTCTCTCAAAGACCGCTCTCGGTGCAACGGGAATATGGGTTTCGTGGCCTGTCGGCTGGTGCATCGCGGGTATAATTTCCATATCATTCTGTTTCAAATATATGAACCGAGTAAAATATGACGGGATAATCTGATATTTCTGTCCGATCAACAAATAATAAGTTTAAATATATAACCGCTGATAATTTTCTTTGATTTTTGTCGGCGGTTATCTTGCTAAAGAAAGGAAAAAGACAATGTGCACAGCGGCAACCTACAAAACCAACGATTTCTACTTCGGCAGAACTCTTGACTATGAGTTCTCCTACGGCGACGAAATCACAATTACTCCGCGAAATTATCCGTTCAATTTCAGACATACCGAACCGATTGAAAGCCACCATGCAATTATCGGCATGGCTCACGTTGCGGACGGCTATCCTCTCTATTACGATGCAATCAATGAAAAGGGACTCTGTATCGCAGGGCTTAACTTTGTCGGCAACGCGGTCTACGCTCAGCCCGTTGAGGGCAAGATAAATATCGCTCAGTTTGAGCTGATCCCGTGGATTCTCGCTCAATGCGCCACGGTTGATGAGGCAAAGGCTGTTTTGAGCAAGACCAATCTTGTCGGCACACCGTTCAGCGATAAGCTCCCGTCCGCACAGCTCCATTGGATAATCGCCGACAAAAACAAGGCAGTCACCGTGGAATCCGTTGCCGACGGGCTGAAAATCTACGACAATCCTGTCGGCGTTTTGACCAACAATCCGCCGTTTCCGTGGCACCTTCAAAGGCTCAGCGACTTCGCTCACCTTTCCCCGAAACAGCCGAAAAACACTTTTTCCGATAAGGTTTCTCTCAATATGTACAGCAGAGGAATGGGCGCAATCGGTCTGCCCGGCGACCTCTCTTCGGCTTCGCGCTTTGTAAGAGTCGCGTTCACCAAGCTGAACTCCGTTTCAGGCGATTCGGAAAAAGAGAGCGTAAGCCAGTTCTTCCACATTCTCGGCTCTGTCGAACAGCAAAGGGGCTGCTGCGAGGTCTCGGACGGCAAATACGAGATCACGATTTACACCTCCTGCTGCAATGCTGGCAAGGGAATTTACTACTACACGACATACGAGAATCACCAAATTAACGCGATAGATATGCACCGTGAAGACCTTTGGAGCAACGAGCTGATAAGATACCCCCTGCTCACCGACAACAATATTCATTGGCAGAACTGAGCATATTTTATAGGCCGTCAGATTTTGGCGTGATGACATAATGCAGATATCGTCCCCTGCAAATTGTGTCTTTGCCGCAATTTATTTTGACAAGTATACGACAGTTATGGTAAAATAAATTTTGGTGATTTAATGAAAATCGGAAATATTGAAATAAAAGGACACGCCTGTCTTGCCCCGATGGCAGGAGTCGCCGACAGAGCATTCCGAGAGCTTTGTATGAGCTACGGAACGGCTTATGTCATCAGCGAAATGGTCAGCTCAAAGGGACTGACGATGCAGGACAAAAAGTCAAAAGAGCTTCTTTACCTCTCGGACGCCGAGCGTCCGGCGGGCGCACAGATATTCGGCGATGATCCCGAAATTATGGCAAAAGCGGCTCTTAAAGCAATGGAGTTTACTCCCGATTTCATCGACATCAACATGGGCTGCCCGGCGCCGAAGATTGCAGGCAACGGCGGCGGTTCCGCTCTGCTGAAGAACCCCGAACTGATCGGCAAAATCGTTGAGAAGGTCGTTGAAGTTTCCCCTGTTCCGGTCACGGCAAAAATCAGAATCGGATGGGACGAAAACAGCATAAATGCCGTTGAAATTGCCAAACGAATTGAGGCGGCAGGTGCCAACGCAATCACGGTGCACGGCAGAACAAAGGTGCAGATGTACGCTCCGCCCGTATCGCTCGGCGAAATTGCACGGGTAAAAAAAGCGGTTTCAATCCCCGTTATCGGCAACGGCGATATCGTTGACGGAAAGAGCGCAAAAAGGATGCTCGACGAAACGGGCTGTGATTTTCTTATGGTCGGAAGAGGCGCTTTGGGAAATCCGTGGATATTTCAATGCATAAATGCATATCTTAACAACAAAGCGGAGTTCATCGAACCGACGCTCGAAGAGAAAATGAATGTTATGCTCCGCCACATTTCGACACTTTGCGAGTACAAAGGAGTGCGTATCGGTATGCGCGAAGCGCGTAAACACGCTGCTTGGTACATCAAAGGTATACGCGGAGCGGCATCCTTCAGGCAGGAAATCGGCAGGCTTTCCACCATGGACGAGTTACAGGCTCTCGCGGACAGAGTGATTGCCTCTCAGCAGTAAAATATTCAGTATACATTGAATATTCAACAATAATTGAGCTTTGCTTCATTCGGTGAAAAAACAAGTTTTCCACAGGTAAAGTCGTTTCCCTTTACAAGATTTCAACAATCAACGTCAAAAACTCTTGATTTTACGTTGAGTTTTCCACACTTTCCACATAGTTTTCAACATTGACAAGCGTTTTTGCTTTACGACAAGTAAAAATACTTTACAAAGTCAAAATATTCATTTCGCCCCTTCTTTATTCACTTTCTGCCATCACAAGCAGAAAAAACGGACTTTTTTAGCAAATAAATGTAAAAAGTCTATTGACAAAATCTTAAAATAACACTAATATCTTTTAGTAAGAAAATAATATTCGGAGGAGAAATATTATGTCAGTATCAGTTTTGGAAAAGCTGCAAAGAATCATCGCCGAACAGCTTGAAATCGACGAAAAGGACATCACACCGGACAGCGACATCGTTGACGATCTCGGCGCTGACAGCCTGGACATCGTCGATCTCGTTATGAGCATCGAGGACGAGTTCGGCATCGAGGTTCCGGACGAGGCGGTCGAGGAAATCAAGACCGTTGACGACGCGGTAAAGTACATTGAGGATCACGAATAATAAATAAAGGCGGTATTAAAATTGGCACAGCAAAAAAAGATGGTTGAAGAAATCACGTCGATGGACGAAGATTTCGCAAAATGGTACACAGACGTTGTAAAGAAAGCCGAGCTTTGCGAATACACAAGCGTCAAGGGCTGTATGGTTATCAGACCCTACGGATATGCGATTTGGGAGAACATCCAGCGCCTTATGGACGGTATGTTCAAAGCAACGGGTCACGAGAACGTATGTATGCCGATGTTTATCCCTGAGAGCCTTCTTGACAAGGAAAAGGATCACGTTGAGGGCTTCGCTCCGGAGGTTGCCTGGGTAACCCACGGCGGCAACGAAAAGCTTGAAGAAAGACTTTGCGTCAGACCCACTTCGGAAACACTTTTCTGCGAGCACTATGCAAACATTGTTCATTCATACAGAGATCTTCCCAAACTCTACAACCAGTGGGTAAGCGTTGTCCGCTGGGAAAAGACGACGCGTCCGTTCCTGCGTACAAGAGAATTTCTTTGGCAGGAGGGTCACACGATTCATGCGACAGCCGAGGAAGCACAGGAAGAAACTATCCGTATGCTCAACGTTTATGCCGAGTTCTGCGAGAAATATCTCGCAATGCCCGTTGTAAAGGGCGTTAAAACCGCCAAGGAGCGTTTTGCCGGAGCCGAAGATACATACACCATTGAGGCTCTTATGCACGACGGAAAGGCTCTTCAGAGCGGCACATCGCACTACTTCGGTGACGGCTTTGCAAAGGCATTTAATATCCAGTTCACCGGCAAGGACAATCAGCTTCACCACCCGTTCCAGACTTCATGGGGCACAACGACACGTCTCATCGGCGCCATCATCATGACGCACGGCGATGACAACGGACTTGTCCTCCCCCCTGCCGTTGCTCCGATTCAGCTCGTTATCGTTCCCATCGCTTCTCACAAGGAGGGCGTTCTCGACAAGGCAAACGAGCTCAAAAACAAGCTCGCCGGTGTATGCCGAGTTAAGCTTGACGATTCCGACAACAGCGCCGGCTGGAAGTTTGCCGAATACGAGATGAAAGGTGTTCCTCTTCGTCTTGAAATCGGACCCAAGGACATTGAAAACAACCGCTGTGTTGTTGTTCGCCGTGACAGCGGTGAAAAGATCTTCGTTTCTCTCGACGAGCTTGAGACAAAGATTCCCGAATTGCTTGACGCTGTTCACGACGGCCTTTATCAGAAAGCCATTGACCGCAGAGCCGCAATGACCTTTACTGCAAAGGATTACGCCGAGCTCAAGGACATCGCCGACAACAAGCCGGGCTTCATCAAGGCTATGTGGTGCGGCGACCGTGAGTGCGAGGATAAGCTCAAGGACGAACTCGGAATCACATCACGCTGTATCCCGTTTGAGCAGGAGCATATCAGCGACACCTGCGTTTGCTGCGGCAAGCCTGCAAAGCACATGCTCTACTGGGGCAAGGCATATTGATATAAGCTGTAATATTAAAGACATTCCCGAAAAAGGAATGTCTTTTTTTATCAGCATAATAACGGCACGATGTAGGCATCGTGCCGTAAAATCGGAAGGAACTGTCTCCAAACCTATATACTCACGAAGTATCGGAGAAGTTATTTAATATAAAACGAAAATTTTTGTAATTTACTTCTTCTGCTGGGTCGGTCCGTAATTTGCCGCTCCGGTATATGCGACGTCCTCAGGGGTTGGGTAATACTTCGGCTTTGACAGGTCACGCTGGTAAAGTCTGACGTGCTCACCTCTCGGCGTCATATCAACAACATCACAGCCGCGCCAGTAAACCGTGAAATCTATACCGCGCACAGTTTCCTTTTTCTCTACCGTACTGATATCGAACGAAAGCTGAAGCACATCTCCCTCTTTCAGCTCTGCGGCAGTACCGTTAATTTTCTTGCCATTCAGTCTGACAGACAAATCACGCATCCAGTCGTAAACACGGAAGCCTGCTTTGCAAGCTTTTTTTGCGGTGAGACGGATTATGCCCTCATTGGGAATAAATGATTCCATTTTAATTTCGTCGGTCTCCTTGTCGCAGGGAATATTGACCGTCAGCGTTCCGTTGTCATCCTTTATCGCGTTGTCCCACACGGTTTTCAGCGCAACGGGAGCCGTGCCGACGCAGCAGCCTGCGATTGAACGGAAACGCGAAAGTGATATTGAATTAGGCTCGCTTCCGCCCGTAAATCCTCCGACCATACGCTTGTCAATGTCGTGATAGGTTATTCCGTCCGCGTCGGGTCTTGAATTGTCACACTCGACATATCCCGTATATTTGACCTGATTTTCCATCAGCTGGTTGCGCGCAAAAAGGTTCATATCGTTCCAGTATTCATCATATCCGCACTTGATAAGCTCGTCGGCGCAGACTATCATATCCCTGATGCAGCAGGTTTCGCAATGCTCCTCCTCAACAGGATGCCATTGTGCATATTCCGGCACCCAGCCAAAGTCGGAAGAAAGCGAACGGACATAGTCGTAAATTGCTTTGCCTCTTTCAATGTAGCTTTCCTCGCCCGTAAGTCTGCCGAGCTTCACAATTCCGCAGGCAAACCACATAGCCGAATGAACGTGTCCGAAAAACTCCATTTTATAGTTGAAATATTTTGACGTGTCGAGGACATAGTTTGCAAGTCCCCTTGCAAGATCAAGCGCAACCTCATCGCCCTTTAATTCATATCGGCGGACAAGCGCCTGCAGCGATACGGCATTGCGAATCGCCTGTTCTCCCCTGCCCGTGTGACGAGTGAGGTCAAAGCCGCCCTCTTTCAAATAAACGTCGTTCGGGAACTCGTAAATCGGCTCGTCCTCATCAAAGTCGCCCGACCAGAATGTACGCACCTTACGCTCAATCACAAGCGAACGCATACCTCTGACAAGCTCGGAAGCGCGCTTTTCCGCCTCTTCGTCCTCAGGATATTCTTCGGTAATCATATTGAGCGCAGGCAAAATATATCCCATCTCATGAAACGACGCATGAACCGTGTGCGTCCACGGATATTTCTCGCAAAAGCGTAGGCCGTGCTCACCCCATGACTTCATCAGATGGCGGCGCAAAGACTGCTTCACGTCATCACCCTCGCTTGTGTTGAGCATACGCATTGCGCTCGTCAGTCCCTCATACCACGAACCGACAAGCTCGGCATCGTCAACACGGCAATGAGCCGCTTCAGCAGGCTTTTTGTTCGGGAGAAGCAGCCAGTATGGGAGATTATCGTAAGCCTTATCACACATATTCGTTATGTAATGGTGAACGAGTCTTGCGCTGTTCAGCGGATTAAATTTTTCATACATTTGCAGTCACCTCATGATAGATTGTATCCTGTTTTGTTTATTCCTGAATATTTTATCATGAACCCCCACAATAATCAACCGTTTGTTGACAAAGCAGGAAACGAATAATAAAATGGGATAAGGATAACTGATGATAAAAAATTGAAATATATGTAATATTCTCTCTTTTTTTCGGTCTTATAAGGTGAAAGGAGGTATGGGCTTGGAGGACAATTCAATAATTGAGCTGTTTATGCTCAGAGACGAGCGAGCAATCAAAGAACTTTCTCAAAAATACGGCAAGCTCTGCCGCCGACTTGCCGAAAACATACTTTCACAGCGTGAGGACGCGGAGGAATGTGTGAGCGACGCATACCTTGCCGTTTGGAGAGCCGTTCCGCCCGATCAGCCGAAGAAGCTTTCCGCGTACCTTTGCAGAATCGTTAAAAACAACGCGCTGAAGCGTTTACAGCACAACACCGCCGCCAAAAGGAACTCCGACCTGACCTCTCCGCTTGACGAGCTTTCAGCCGATTTTTCAGCTTGGGACGGCACGGAATCGGACTACTCGGCAAAGGAACTTTCGGAGCTGATAAACCAATTCCTGTATTCGGAAAAGGAACAAAGCAGAAAAATATTTGTCCGCAGATATTGGTTCTGCGATTCGACAGAGGACATCGCAAAGCTTTTCGGCATAAAGCCGCAAGCCATCGCAACGGAGCTGCACAGGACAAGAACGCGGCTGAAAGAATACTTAGAGAAAGAGGGTTATTATTTATGAAAAACGAGATATTCGAAGCTATCAACAACATTGACGACGAGCTTATCGCCGAAGCGGCGGAGATAAGAAAGCCGTCATATAAAAGACTGTCCACCTGGGCGGCTGCTGCCGCAGTTTTTGTGCTCCTCGCTGTCGGGGTTACCGCTCTCAACCATCAAAAGATAAACATACAGCGCCCGAACGAAACCCAAACGACAGTCGGCGAAGCTTCCGCAGACAATGAAGGCAACTCAACCGACAACGCAAAGGATAAAACGACCGGTACAGCCGAACAGACAACATTAAACGATATCTGTCACAGGATCATTCCGTCTCTTGATTTTTACAAAAACAACCCCGATATCGTTTGGGGCACCGACGGAATAAAGGGAACCGGCACGAATACAAAAGTTCCGCTCGGAACGGTTGAAATATCCGAGAGCCTGAAAAAGCTGATGAAAGACAAAACGGAAGAGACAGTCTATGCCGTAATGGTCGATTTTTCTTCGTGCATAGACACGGAAAAAATGAGAACGTGGACTTATGACGGCACAAGCATTGAAAAGCTCGAAAAAGAGCGCAATGAGCTGATGAAGAACCGACGTCTCGTCGGCTACGATTCGGCATACGACTCGGAACACGGCGAATACACTTACGCAAAATACGAATATCCCGATGAGGAAAGAATCGCTGAAATCAACGGAAAGCTTGATGAAATAAAGAAGGCGTATTATAAATACTGTCTGAAAAGGTTTGAAACGACATTCAAGAATAATGAGCTTGTTATATACACCGACGACTCCGCCGCCTGCTATGAAAACAATTACTTCTACATCTTTGCGGATAGGCAACAGCTTGAAAGCTTCAAATGCGGAAGCAATGAAGCCTTTATATTTATGCCTGCGGTGAAATTCAAATAACAGGTACAGCAAAGCCGCCCTCACACGAGAGCGGCTTTAGGCAATACCGCGCAGTTGGTGGTGCTGTATTGCCTTTATTTTTTAAAGTTTGTTTCTGATAATCTTTCCGCTTGTCGTTTTCGGGAGCTCGTCCTTGAATACGACAATTCTCGGATATTTGTAAGGCGCGGTGTGCTCCTTAACGTAGGTCTGAATCTCTTTCTTGAGCTCTTCGGTCGGCTCTGTGCCCTTTGTAAGGACGATAGAGGCCTTAACGACCTGACCCCTGACCTCGTCGGGTGCGGCTGAAACACCGCACTCAAGGACATACGGAAGCTCCATAATAACGTTCTCAATCTCGAACGGTCCGATACGGTAGCCTGACGACTTGATAACGTCGTCAATACGGCCGACATACCAGTAGAAGCCGTCCTCATCGCGCCATGCAACGTCGCCCGTATGGTAGAGTCCGTCATGCCAGCACTCGGAGGTCTTTTCTTCGTCGCCGTAGTAACCGACAAAGAGTCCGCACGGAACCTTGTCGCGATCCGCCTTGATAACGATCTCGCCTTCCTGGCCTACGCCGACGCTCTTGCCGTCGGGATCAACGATATCAACATCAAAAGTCGGAACAGGCTTGCCCATTGAGCCGAGCTTGTGATCCGAACCGAAAAGGTTGCCGACAACAAGCGTTGTTTCGCTCTGACCGAAGCCCTCCATAACCTTGAGCCCCGTGAGCTTGTTAAGCTGACGGAAAACTTCGGGGTTGAGCGCCTCGCCCGCAATCGTCGCGTGCTCGATTGAGCTGAGGTCATACTTGGTAAGATCCTCTTTTATCATCATTCTGTACATTGTCGGCGGTGCACAGAACGTTGTGATGTTGTATTTTTTGAACATCGGCAGAATGTCCGAAGCGTGGAAGCGATCAAAGTCATAAACAAATATGCCGCCCTCGCAGAGCCATTGACCGTAGAGCTTGCCCCAGAGAGCCTTTGCCCAGCCGGTATCGGAAATCGTAAGGTGAAGTCCGTCGGGATTTACGCAATGCCAGTAGTTCGCCGTTACGAAATGACCGAGAGGATACTTGAAGTTGTGCGTTGCGATTTTGGGATAACCGGTCGTGCCTGAGGTGAAGAACATAAGCATATTATCGTCGCCGCAGGCGCTGTCCTCGGTGCGTTCAAACTCCTTGCTGAAGAGCTTGACCTCATCGTTAAAGTCGTGCCAGCCCTCTCTCGGTTCGCCGACGATTATCTTCGTTTTGAGCGTCGGGGAGTTCTTGGCGGCAAGGTCAACCTGGTGCGCCGTGTCGTCGTCGGACGTGCAGAGAATCGCGCTTACCCCTGCCGCATTGAAGCGGTAATCAAGGTCATGCTCCTGAAGAAGATGTGTTGCCGGAATTGCAATCGCGCCGATTTTATGAAGAGCGAGAATTGAGAACCAGAACTGGTAATGACGCTTGAGAACGATCATAACCCTGTCGCCCTTTTTGATGCCGAGAGACTTGAAATAGTTAGCCGTCTGAGCCGAATACTCCATCATATCCTTGAAGGTGAATCGGCGTTCGTTCTTGTTCTTGTCGATGTGGAGCATTGCCAGCTTGTCGGGAAGCTTCTTTCCGAGACCGTCAACTATGTCAAACGCAAAATTGAATTTGTCCTCGTTTTCATACGAGAGGGACAAAATCTTTCCGTTTTCATCCTCTTTCGGGTGGATAAAGTTGTGATAGATTCGCTTGCCCGTTCCGGATCGTTTCGGCGACTCATCGTTGATAGTATTTTTCGGAGTGACAACCTCGCCTGCCGGGTTGAAAACGAGGGCATAAAACGTCGTTTCTTCCTTGTCAACGGCTATCATTCCGTGAGGTGTCGAGCTGTCAAAATAAATCGTGTCGCCGGGGCGGAGAATTTCAACATGGTTGCCGACCTGAACTCTCAGCGTACCGCTGACAACAATGTCAAGTTCCTGTCCGTCGTGGGTAGTCAGAGCAATATCGTCGCTGCCCTCGTTGGGGTCACACTTAACGAAAAGAGGCTCACAAATCTTGTTTTTGAACGCCGCCGCAAGGTTGTAATATTCCATGCCGTGCGCATGGTCAATTTCAAGTCCCTCGCCGCTCCTTGTGACTGTGTAGGAAGCGAGAACGGGGCTTTTACCCTCAATAATATCGTTGACATCAACGTTGAACGCAATCGCGCATCTGTACAGGAACGCAAAAGTGAGATCCTTTTCGCCGCGTTCACAGGCAATGTAGTCTTCAATCGTCATATCGGTCTTTTCCGCCATCTCGGCAGGAGTAAAGCCCACGATCTCGCGAAGCTCCCTGATACGCTGAGCCATTTCGTTGATCTTGAAATTCAAGCCTGTCATTTCTTTCATTTGTGACCATTCCTTTCGTTGTTTTATAGATTTTCAGATGAAAAATATGTTTCGCATTGATTAAAGCTTTGGGCCGTATAACTGAAAAAGAAAACTTAAATCGGTTTCCTCCGATTACATCTTGACGAGAGATTTTTTCGTTAGACAGTTCAAAGGTCTCGAAGGCTATATTCTTATATGCCGAGGGAGCTTTGGACTGCATAACGGAAAAAGATCCGTCAAGAAAAAGAAAAACTCGTCTCAAAGCTATTAATAATAACTTTGAGACGAGTTGTAATTACTAATTTACTTACCCGCGGTACCACTCAAATTGCGTTCAATGAACGCCGCTTCAGACTCTATCAAGTCCTATGCTTTCACGCAGCCATACGAGAGGGGTCTACTTGAAAATCTTTCTTCCCTCCGACTCAGAAGCTACAAACTCAAAACTCACTTATCGGCTTTCACCAACCGCCGACTCTCTGAAAAGCTACCGCTTTAAGTCCTCTTCGTCACAGTCTTTAATTATTCTGTTTGTACGGATTTTAACACTTCTTTTTTCTCTTGTCAAGTATTTACAAAAAATTTTTAGTTTCTTGCCGCAATTTTTTTGAGGTTTTCCCAGCTTATGCGCGCCGACTCAAAGACATCGAGTGGTGTTGAGTCCTGCTCAATGATGATGTACTCAATTCCCGAATCGCGGCACGCGCGGTAACATTCGTCAAGATCAAGGTTGCCCGTACCGATCTCGGCGAAGTCGCGGACGAAATTGCCCTCGCCGTCCTTGATGATTCGATAGTCCTTAAAATGACAAACGCTGATACGCTTGCCGAGCTTCCTGATGTAGGACGCAGGGTCGACTCCGCCCGTCTGAGCCCAATGGGTATCGAAAATAAAGCTTATAAGCTCCGGGTCAAGCTCGGTGAGCATCTGATAGCCCGTTTTGCCGTTCGGGTATCTCATAAACTCGAACTGGTGGTTGTGATAAGCAAACGTCATACCTGCCGCCTTGAGCTTTTCAACCGCAGGGGTAAGCTCGGCAACAAACTTTTTGATGCCCTCTTCTCCCCTGTATTTTTCCTCGATCCAGCCGATTCCGACCGTCTTGCAGCCGAGGGCTTTGTGCTCCTCAATCACCGCGTCCGTATCGTTCACTATTCTGTCAAAGGAAAGATGAGTCACACAGACCTCCATACCGTGCTTTTTGCAGAGCTTGGCAACGTCGTAGTTATTCAAAAATCCGATGCCCGACACCTGAATCGTGTCAACTCCCATATCCTCAAGCTTCGCGAGCACGTTGTCAAGGTCATCAAGAGTGTCTATTACCGAGTGAAAGTTATAAAGTGTAAATCCGAGCTTCATAGTCATTCTCCAATCACAAATTTATTATCGCCGTATATTACCGTGACATTTATCGGTTTGTCCGATGTAACGGTTATATTCGGTTTTTCGTTTTCGTCACTTCTTGCCTCGCATATAAGGTCAGCGTACTCGTCTCTGCCGATAGGGATTCTCCTGATTCCGTGGCGTTCCGTGTTTCTGACATACCAAACAACCTCGTTCTTCTCCGCGTGAACCTGTATTCCGAGAACATACTCAATGAGCACGGTTATCGGAATAATACCTGCCCAGCCTACGAAATCACCCTTTGCGGGGTTGCCGGGATTCGCGGATTCGGGCGCGTAGTTTTCAAAGAAGGTTCCCGTATTATGATAAACTTTCATCATATTCTCGTAGTGGTTCAGAGCAATGTCATACGCAAGCTCTTCCTCGCCGCTCTCGGAAAGTCCCTTGATAATCATATAGTTCGTCGGTGCCCAAACGCCGCCGTTCCAATATGCGCCGTCGTCCGAATAATCGGGGTGATCCGCCGAAAGAGCGGGCACACGGTGCGGTCGTTTGAACTCCTTTTCATTTTCAAGATGAGCAATGAAATCGGCTTTTCTGTCCTCAGGAACACCGTCGGCAAGCAGTCCCCAATAGCTTGCAACACTTTTGACCTTGAGCAGTTCACCGCTGCATTTGCGGTCAAAGTAATACTTATCCTCCTCGGACCACATTTTCTCATTGATGAATTTTGTCAGGTATTCGACCTCTTTTTGGAGCTCATCAACGCCGTCGGTTATATCAAGCTCCTTTGCCATTTTCAGAAGCTCCTTGCAGCTCAGCAAAGCCTGGAAGTTTGCGTCTATCCACGACATAAACCCGTTATGGAACGTCTCAATCTGCCAGTCCTCAACGCCCGGAACAGCCTCCAAATCAGCTCTCGGCTGGTTGTCCATTCCGCAGCCCCAGCCGCTCGACCAATAGGAGCCGTCCTGCCAGCGGTGATAGTTACGCATCCATCTGTGGTAGCACAGAAGCGGATAATAAACATCGGCAAGACGCTTTTGGTCGCCGTAGTTCTGATAATACTGCCACTCGCACCACGCGAGAATTTCGGGACCCGTGCTTACGGGGTCAAGACGGTGAAATTTGGAAATTCCGTTGCCCTCATGGTACTGTCTGCCAATAAATCCATCGGGTTCTTGCTTGCAATAGAAGTCGTCAAGCGTGCCCTGAAATTTAAACACGCTGTCGCCGTATTTGCCGAACATCAGCATAAAGCAGCTATCCCAAAGGAAGATATCGCCGTTGAATGCGGCGTCAATGTACGGCGAAACAAAGCCGTTTTCCTCCGTCGGCTTGCCGAGGTTTGAAAAAGCAATCTTCCACGCCTTGTAGTAAGCCTCAATCGAATCACCGTGACCGTCCCATACAGGCTCAGGAAGCTTGTTTTTGTTGCTTTCAAAGTCGGGCAAATCCGCCATATTCGGCTCGCGGCCGATGAAAGAATTGTGCTTTTCAACGTCCTCAAGCTTTAAAAATGTGTCTATGTATTCGGGCATAATATCGTCCTTTCGTTTATTCTTCAACCATTCCCTGCAGTTCGTCCCACAGGGAGTATTTGTCAAGCAGTTCGTCATTTTTGGAATTGAGCAGATCGGTAAATTCAATCAGCTTTTCGTAATCCGTCTGCACATCCTGAGAATTTAGCTTTTCCTGAATATCCTCAATTTCTTTTTCGAGCTCGGCAATTTCACTTTCGGTTCTTGAAAGCTGTGTTTTCAGCTTTCTCTGCTGTGATGCCTGCTCCTTTTTCAGCTTATAATCATTGACCTTTTCGGCCTTTTTCGGCGCGCTGCTCTGAACCGAATCGGGGCGCCGCGATGCCTTCTTTTCAACATAGTAATCGTAGTTTCCGAGATATTCCGTGAACCCGTTTTCGTCAAGCTCAAGTATTCGCGTGCTCAGCTTGTTGATGAAATAACGGTCATGGGAAACGATCAGCATCGTTCCGTCATAGTCAAGCAGGGTGTTTTCAAGCTCCTCGCGAGAAAACGCGTCCAGGTGGTTTGTCGGCTCGTCCAAAAGCAGAAGATTATATCCGCCGAGCATCAAATTGAGAAGAGCAATTCTTGCCCTCTCGCCGCCGCTGAGTTCGGAAATCTTCTTGAAAACATCGTCGCCCTTGAACAGGAACGCCGCAAGTGCACTGCGAACCTGAGTCTGCGACATTTTCGGATACTTCGACCATATCTCTTCAATAGCGGTTTTGTTGAGATCAAGCCCCGCCTGAACCTGATCGAAATAGCCCTTGAACAGGTTTTCGCCGAATATAAATGTACCCTCATCGGGCGCGTACTGACCCATCAGCGTTTTAAGAAAAGTCGTCTTCCCGCAGCCATTGTCGCCGAGGATAAACACCCTTTCGCCCCTCGTTATGTGAAGCGACGCGTTTCTGAATATCGTCTTGCTGCCGAACCGCTTTTCAAGTCCGTCGGCAATTATAACATCGTTGCCGCTGACGCATTTCGGTTCAAAATGAAAACGTATTCGCTCCACCTTGCTGTCCGGCACAACAAGCTGTTCCTTGATTCTTTCAATCTGTTTGAGCTTGCTTTCCGCCGTTCTGATGTTCTTTTCCCTGTTCCATTGTCTCTGCTGAGCCACAACACCCTCAAGGCGCTGTATCTCTTTCATATCGGTTTCATACTTGTCCTCGATAGCCTTCTGCTCAGCCTTTTTCTTCACAAGGAACTCAGAGTAGTTACCCTTGAAGCAACGAACCTTGCGGTTTTCAAGCTCCACGGTTTTGTCCGTTATTTTGTCAAGAAAATATCGGTCATGCGATATAACAAATATTGCGCCGTTGTAGTTTTTGAGGAAGTTTTCCAGCCATTCGACCGACTTTATATCAAGGTGATTCGTCGGCTCATCGAGCAAAAGCAAATTACTTTCGGAAAGCAAGAGCTTTGCCAGCGCAACCTTGGAGCGCTGACCGCCCGAAAGCTTATCCGTGGTTAAATTAAAATCCTCCTCGGTAAAACCGAGTCCCAGAAGCGCGCTCCTTGTTCGGCTTCTGAATGTCAGGCCGCCCTCGTTGTTGAACTTTGTTGTCAGCTCGTCCTGAAGCCGCAGATCCTCCTCCATATTGCCCAGCCCATGTTCAAGACGGTAATTGACCTGATTGATCTCAATTTCCAGCTCCATAAGGCCGCTGAAAACGCTCACCAGCTCATCGTAAAGCGTCATTCCTTTTTTCGAGCAGGTATGCTGTTCCATATATCCGAGCTGAGCGTCCCTGCCGACGACAACAGCTCCCTCGGTCGGCTCCAGCTCGCCCCTGATAAGCTTGAGAATCGTAGTTTTTCCCACGCCGTTTGAGCCGATAAAGCCAACCTTTTCCTTGTCGTTTATTTCAAAATTAACATTTCTGAAAAGCTCACGTTCCCCGAAAGAAAACGCAAGATTCTGGAAACTTAAAACAGTCATAATACACTTCCGAAATTTGATGGTAACCGCCGATATTTTTACTGCGTATCAACCGGCAGCTACGATAGGATTATTTTACAACATCGCGAAGAATAAAACAAGTATTAACCCGAAAATAACCAACAAAAAAGGGACTGTCGTGCAGCCCCTTTTAAATTTAAGGCAATACCGCACAATTGAGTGGTGCGATATTGCCTTAATACAATTTTATACCATCAGCTCACAAACAAGATTGCTGAGCTCTGTGGGATCGTCAACCGAAAGACCCTCTATAAGGCGAGCCTGAGCATACAGAATTTTTGCATACTTGCCTGCCTTGTCCTTGTCGCTCCCATAAAGCTCGGTAAGCTTCTGAGCGATCGGATGGTTTTCATTGATTTCAAGCACAATGTTTGCCTTGACCTTTTGCTCGTTTGTCGGCATTGAGTTGAGCACCTTTTCCATCTCAAGGGATATTTCACCCTCACTCGTGAGACAAACAGGATGCTTCTTGAGCTTATTCGTAAATCTGACGGCAGAAACTCCGTCGCCGATCGACTCGCTGAGGAAATCAAGCATTTCCTTGCCGTCCTCGTTTCTCTTCTTGAGCTCCTCTTTCTCCTCTTCGGTGTCAAGCTCTATGCTGTCCGTGCAGATATTCGCAAACTTCTTACCCTCAAACTCGCCGAGCATCTTGATTGCAAATTCATCAACATTCTCCGTGAAATAGAGCACCTCAAAGCCCTTGTCGGTAACGGCTTCAACCTGCGGAAGAAGCTCAATCTTGGCAACCGATTCGCCGCAGGCATAGTAAATCGTGTCCTGCGACTCCTTCATTCTGCCGACATACTCCTTGAGCGTTGTCAGCTTTCTGTCGTTGGACGAACTAAACATTACAAGGTCGCTGAGCATATCTTTCTTCGCACCGAAATCGTTATAAAGCCCGAATTTGAGTTGTGTTCCGAAAGCGTGGTAAACCTTTTCATAGGTATCGCGCGAATCCTTCATCAGCTTGACAAGCTCGGAATGTATTTTCTTTTCAAGGCTCTTGGCAATGAGCTTGAGCTGTGCGTCGTGCTGGAGCATCTCACGCGAAATATTGAGCGACAAATCCTCGCTGTCAACGAGACCCTTTACAAAGCTGAAGTAATCGGGAAGCAGATCGGCACACTTGTCCATGATAAGAACGCCGTTTGAGTAAAGCTGCAAGCCTTTTTCATAATTCTTGGTGTAGTAGTCGAACGGAGCGTGACGCGGAATGAACAGCAATGTGTTGTACATTACCTGACCCTCCATCTTGGCGTGGATAACCTTTGCCGGCTCCTCATAATCATAGAACTTGCTCTTGTAAAACTCGCTGTATTCGTCGGCGGTAACTTCATTCTTGTTCTTCTTCCATATCGGAACCATCGAATTGAGTGTTTCGGTCTCCGTTACCTCTTCATACTCGTCCTCGGTACCCTCCTTAAGGTGGCTGTGGGTGCAATCCATTGTGATGGGATATCTGATATAATCGGAATATTTCTTGACAATTTCCTTTATCCTGTATTCGCCGAGGAACTGATCATAGTCATCATCATCGGTGTTTTCTTTGAGATAAAGAGTAATGACCGTACCGTGGTCTGCATCGAAATCACAAGGTTCAATAGTGTAGCCCTCTGCACCCTTTGAAGTCCACTTGTGAGCCTCGGCATCGCCGAAAGCCTTGCTGACAACCTCAATTTTCTTGCTCACCATAAAGGCGGAATAGAAGCCGACGCCGAACTGACCGATTATGTCAACGTCCTCTTCCTTTTCATTGTCCTTTTTGAAGTCGAACGAGCCGCTCTTGGCGATCGTACCGAGGTTGGATTCAAGCTCCTCCCCCGTCATTCCGATACCGTTATCGGAAATTGTAAGAGTTCTCGCTTCCTTATTCGGCTGGATTTTGATTGTCAGATCGCTTCTGTTGAGCGCAAGATTCTCCTGAAGCGAATGGTAATAAAGCTTGTCCATTGCATCACTCGCATTGGAAATAAGCTCACGCAGGAAAATTTCCTTGTGAGTGTAAATTGAGTTAATCATCATGTCAAGCAGTTTTTTCGACTCTGCTTTGAACTGTTTTGTACGCATATATATCACCTTATCAATAAAATTAAAGCAAATTAGCACTCTTTATCTCTGAGTGCTAATTAAGTATAGTCCCCTTTTGCCAAAAATTCAAGTACCTGCGGCAATAATTAACAAATTGGTAATAATTTTATATAAAATATAAAGAATAAGCGGCGCAGGAAATCCTGCGCCGCTTAAACATCATTTAATTTCCTGCTCAATCTCATCAAAAAGCTCACTATCAAAGAACTGACGCAAGCTTATATCCAACCCGTCACAAAGCTTCTGTAAGGAAACCACACCGGGATTCTGACTTTTCTCATTGAGCATGCTGTAAACCGTTGAGGGAGACACGCCCGAAACATTTGCCAACGCATTGACTGCAATATTTCTCTCGTCGCAAAGCTGTAATATTCTCTTTGCAACTGCCTCTTTTGCGGTCATATTCATCTCCACTTTTATATACAACGGCGCAGGAAATCCTGCGCCGCTTCATTATGTTCAAATATTAAAGACCGTATTCTGCTGCGATGTCGGCAATTTTAACCGGCATACCTGTCTCAAGGGACTTCTTGGCAGCGATACCGATAAGTACGGGCTGGAGACCGCACTCAAGACCGACTGTAATCGGCTTGTCATTGACAACGCAGTCAACAAACTGAGAAACCTCTTCAACATAAGCTCCCATGTATCTCTCAAGGAAGAAGTTGAGCGGAACCTCGCCGTGAACACCGTTAGCGTCGGAAACAACCGCTGTTGACTCAGAGTCATTTGAAATAGCAACCTGACCGAGTGAGCCGAAAGCTTCGACTCTCTGATCGTAGCCGTAGCTTGCACGACGGCAGTTATCAATAACCGCGATTGCACCGTTAGCGAGCTTCATGGAAATAACTGCTGTGTCGATGTCGCCTGCCTCGCCGATTGCCGGGTCAACAAGAACTGCACCGTAAGCAAATACTTCCTCAACCTCGGAACCTGACATAAAGCGAACCATATCGAAATCATGAATCGTCATATCAAGGAAGATACCGCCCGAAACCTTGATATAGCTTACCGGCGGTGCGCCCGGATCACGGGAGCAGACCTTGAGAATATTGAGGTCGCCTATCTGACCGCCCTCAACTGCCTTTCTTGCAGCCTTAAAGTTGTGGTCGAAGCGGCGGTTGAAACCTACCTGATACTTAACGTTGCTGTTTTCAAGAGCCTTCTTAACCTCAAGAATCTTGTTTACGTCATGGTCGATCGGCTTCTCGCAGAAGATGTGCTTGCCTGCGGCAATAGCTTCGAGAGAAATCGTTGAATGTGTGTCCGTTGATGAGCAGATAAGAACAGCCTGAATGTCCTTGTCCTCAAGAATCTTGTGATAATCGGTGTAGAACTCATTTACGCCGAGACCCTTTGCCCACTCTTTTGTCTCGTCATTGAGGAACGGATCGGCAATAGCCTTAACCGTTGCTGACTTGACATATCTCATGATTGATTCGCAGTGTACCTTGCCGATACGGCCTGCGCCGATAATACCAACATTTAACATAGCTTTACGCCCTCCTGATTATATTGTGCCGTCCCAAGTTGAAACTTCCGTCTTCTTCATCTCTTCCTCGTCGAACCAGCGTGTTGTTACGCACTTGCTCTCCGTGAAGAAGCGATAAGCATCCTTGCCGAGACAATGGAGATCACCGAAGAATGAATCCTTATGTCCTGCAAACGGGAAGAATCCGATCGGAACAGGAATACCAACGTTTACGCCGACCATGCCGCCGTCTGTGTGACGAACGAACTCACGGGCATAGTAACCGTTCTGAGTGAAGATAACCGAACCGTTAGCATACGGGTTAGCGTTCATAACCGCAAGACCCTCTTCAAAGCTCTTAACTCTCTTGATGCAAAGTACGGGGCCGAATACCTCATCGCGGCCGATTGTCATATCCTCTGTAACGTGATCAAAGATTGTCGGGCCTACATAGAAGCCGTTTTCATAGCCCTCAACAACGCAGTTTCTGCCGTCAAGTACGAGCTCTGCGCCCTCTGCAACACCCTTGTCGATGTCTGCAAGAACTTCCTTGTAGTGCTTTTCATAAGTGATCGGTCCGAGCTTGGAAGTCTTATCATAAGCAGGGCCGAGCTTGAGGTTCTTCGCCTGCTTAACAAGCTCTGCAACAAATTTGTCCGCAATGCTCTCATCAACGACACAGCAGCTCAGAGCCATACATCTCTGACCCGCACAGCCGAATGCTGAGTTCATAACGCCTGCCGCAGTTCTCTCAATCGGAGTATCCGCAAGAACAAGAGCATGGTTCTTAGCCTGGCAAAGGCACTGAACTCTCTTGCCTGCGCTTGCAGCCTTTTCATATATAAGCTTGCCGACAGGAGTTGAGCCGACAAATGTGATACCTCTTACGTCGGGGCTTTCGAGAATCGTATTGATCTCGTTTCTCGAACAGGTTACAACGTTGATAACGCCGTCGGGAACGCCTGCTTCCTTGTAAAGCTCGGCGATTCTGAGAGCTGTTCTCGGAGTAAGGCTTGCCGCCTTGAGAACCATTGTATTACCACAGGCAATACAGGTCGGAGCCATCCAGCCGAACGGAATCATTGCAGGGAAGTTTACGGGAACGATACCTGCGAAAACGCCCATCGGCTCGCGGTATTTAACTGTGTCGTAACCTCTTGAAGCGTCCATAATGCTCTCGCCCATCATGAGTGACGGGACCTGAGTTGCAAGCTCTGTGCCCTCTTTGGCCTTGAGAACGTCGCCCTCTGCCTCTGCCCATACCTTACCGTTTTCCTCGGCAACAAGCATTGTGAGCTCATCCATGTGCTTAATGAGAAGGTCGCGGATATTGTAGAGAATCTGCGCTCTCTTGATTGCCGGAGTTGAGCTCCAGCCGGGGAACGCTGCCTTTGCCGCCGCGATAGCGCCGAGAACCTCGTCGTTAGTACAGCAGGGCGCATAACCCGTTGTCTCGCCCGTGCTGGGGTTGACAAGAGTGTAGTACTTGTCTGTCTTTGATTCAACGTACTCGCCGTTGACAAAGTATTTGAGTTTTTCTGCGGACATTGTTACATCTCCTTGTATGTTATTCTATTTTTTAACTTGTTTTACTGCACGCTTTTCTTGCCTCCCCTAAAGGGGCGCCAATTTACTATATCAAAGTCCTGCCTTTTCTGCAATGTAGGCTCTTGCCATCTTTGCATACTTGAACGGGTTTGCAATTGCGGGATCCTGCTCTGCTTCAACAAGCATCCAGCCCTCATAGCCTGTTTCGTCAAGAACGTCGAAGATCGGCTTGAAGTCAATAGCACCGTCTCCGGGAACCGTGAAAGCACCCATACGAACGCCCTGAAGGAATGACTTGTGCTCGTCCTTGACCTGCTTTACGATCTCAGGACGGATATCCTTGAGGTGAACGTGCTTGATTCTCTTTGCATACTTCTTAAGAACAGCCATATAGTCCTCGCCGCAGTATGCAAGGTGACCTGAATCGAAAAGAAGATAAACAGCGTCGGGATCGCACATATCCATCATCTTGTCAATTTCCTCGGCTGTCTGAACAACCGTACCCATGTGATGATGGTAGACAAGTGTAATGCCGTATTCCTTGGCGATGTTGCCGAGCTTTGAAAGACCGTCTGTAAACTTCTTCCATTCCTCGTCGTTCATAACGTATTTATTCTCAAAAACAGGTGTGTCCATCTGTCCCTGAATGCTGTAGCTCTGCTCGGAAGCGCCGATTCTCTTAGCGCCGCAGCCCTTGAGGAACTCGCAGTTCTCTCTGAAATCCTTTTCGACTTCTTCAAAGGGCTTTGTAAGAATAAATGATGAGAACCAGCGGTTTGCAATCTGAAGTCCTCTGATATCAAGGTACTCGTGCATTTCCTCGACGGTCTTGGGATACTTGTTGCCGATTTCACAGCCCTCAAAGCCTGCAAGAGCCATTTCGCTTACACATTGCTCAAAGGTGTTCTCACTGCCGAGATCCGGCATATCATCGTTTGTCCAGCCGATCGGTGCAATACCGAGTTTGATTTTTTTTGCGTCCATGTTACCTCTCCTTGTTAACGAATTGCGTAGTAATTTTTTCAGGCTGTGCACCGTTTGTGCGGTGTTGCCTTAATACTTTTTAGCCTCAGAAAGCTTCTGCGTTCTTTCGGCAAGCGCTTCCTTACCCTTTTCGGTGCGCGGAATATCCGAACAGCCGACATTCCACCAGCCGCCGTATCCGTCCGTCATGGATTTCGGAAGAACCTTTATGTCAATGAGCACGGGCTTGGTCTGTTTGAGTGAATCAAGCACCGCCGCCTCAAGCTCATCCATAGTTTTTGCCGTGTATGCGACATAGCCGTAGCCCCTTGCGCAGGCGGCATAGTCGATGTTCATAAACTCGCCCTCACGAATCGGCTTGTCGCCGTCACGGTAGCGAGACTCGGTGCAGAGCGAATTAACGCCCTGTCCCATCTGAAGATTGTTAATACAGCCGAATGATGCGTTGTCAAAGAGCATAACGTTTATTTTCTTGCCCTCCTGCAACGCGGTCAGCATCTCGGAATGAAGCATATTGTAGCTTCCGTCGCCCGTGAAAGCGTAAACCTCCTGGTCGGGGCAAGCGAGCTTTGAACCGAATGCACCGGCAATTTCATAGCCCATGCAGGAATAGCCGTACTCCATGTTGTAGGAATAGAGCTTATCGGTCGTCCACATTCTCTGCATACAGCCGGGAAGCGAACCTGCCGCACCGACTGCAACCGCATCTGCAGGGATAAGCCTACGAATGAGTGAAAGAGCCGCCGTCTGAGTGATAACTCCGCCAGTTGCCTTCACGAAGCTTTCAACTGCATCAGGCATGTGATTCGGAATTTCTGGAGTGTAGCCCTCGCCGTAATGCGTTGCGGCAAGACGAGCCATTTCCTTATCCCAATCCGCCTTGGCGTCTGCAATTTCGGTTGTGTAGGTCGATTTGTAGCCGTCAAGATACTTTTCGAGAGCGGTTACACCCTCCTTGGCATCAGCAACCATCTTTATGCTGTCAAGCTTGCCGCCGTGGAATGCGCTGGCATTGATCGTTACGACCTGGGTGTCGGCATAGAGCCACTTTGACGAGGTTGTGAAATCGGAGAATTTTGTTCCGATACCGATAATCAAATCCGCGTCCCCGGCAAGCACGTTTGCGCTTGAATTGCCCGTTACGCCGATACCGCCGACATTGAGGTAATGGCTCGATTCAATAGCGCTCTTACCTGCCTGTGTCTCGGAGAACGGAATGTTGTGCTTCTCGCAGAAAGCCTTTACCTGCTCGCCTGCAAATGAATATCTAACACCGCCGCCGACAATAACAAGGGGCTTCCTGCTCTTTTTGATTTCCTCGGCAACCGCTTTGACCTCATAATCGCACGGAATCTGTCGGGGAATGAAGTGTACTCTTTTTCTGAAAAATTCAATGGGATAGTCGAAGCTTTCGCCCTGAACGTCCTGACAAAGCGCGATCGCCGCCGCGCCTGTGTGTGCCGGGTCGGTGAGAACCCTCATAGCGTTTGTGAGAGCAGTCATAACCATTTCGGGACGGGTAATGCGGTCAAAATAACGTGTGACCGCTCTGAAAGCGTCGTTTGTTGTGCATGTGCCGTCGTGGAGCTGTTCAACCTGCTGAAGAACAGGGTCGGGCTGACGGCTTGCAAAGGTGTCGCCCATGAACAGGAGAAGCGGAATATTGTTGACCGTGGCAGTTGCCGCCGCCGTAACCATATTAGCCGCACCGGGACCGATCGACGACATACAGGGTATAATCTTGAGTCTGTTATTCATCTTGGCATAAGCAGTTGCAGCCTGAGCCATACCCTGCTCATTTCTGCCCTGCATAACCTTTATTGAGTGTTCCGCCTGAGAGAGAGCCTCGCCGACACCGAGAACACAGCCGTGACCGAATATAGCATAGAAAAGCTCAACAAACTTGCTTTCAACGAGCTTTCCGTCCTGCTCAATGGCAACATACTGGTTGTCAAGGTATCTGACGATTGCCTCACCGGCAGTCAATCTGATTGTTTTCATATCTTCTAATCCTTTCTGTGAGGATATTGTGGGTGTTGGGATTGTAGCTGACTTGACGGCATGATGTGGGCATCATGCCCTACGATTTTAATTATATAAAAGCTTTCGTAGGGTGCGATGCCCACATCGCACCGTAAAAATCTGTAAATAAGCTCATGTGCAGAATCTTTGCAGTCTCCCTCGTAAGAGCGGTTAAAACAGTTTAATCCAAGCTCCGCGCCCCTATAATGGGAGCCAAGAAAATTCGCCACGAACGAAAAATGCGCTGTAAGAAAAATTAACTAAATTTAGGATCTTGCAACCATTTCGCCGTACTGCTCTTTTTCTTTCTTTATGAAATCTTTAACCTCATCAACCGTCGGCATGAAGAGTGAGCAGCCGTGAGCGGCAACAAGCATTGATGCCGAAGCGCTGCCGAGCTCAAGACAATCCATGATGTCAAGACCCTCAAGAAGTCCGTAGATGAAAGCCGAGCCGTAGCCGTCGCCGCCGCCGAATGACTTGAACGCCTTAACGGGGAACGGCTTGATTGAATACTCACCGTCGGCCGTGTGGGCGGTCGAGCCCTCCTTGCCGTGCTTGATGATAACAATCTTGTTGCCCATCTTCATCCAATGCTCCGCGGTCTCTCTGTCCGTTCTGCCGGGAGCGGAAATAGCCTCGGTGAGGTCAAACTCCTCGCGTGAGCCCATGACCATATCGCTGTTGGAAGCAACGATTGAATAGTATATTGCGATTTCGTCCGCATTTTTCCAGTTGTATGGACGATAGTCGATATCGAAAATAATCTTTGTGCCGACCTTCTTGGCAAGGTACATTGCCTTGAGACAAGCCTCTCTTGACGGGCTCTGTGAAAGAGCCGTACCGCTGATGAGAATAGCCTTTGCGCTCTTTATGTAGTCCTCGTCAACATCGTCGGGATGAAGCATGAGGTCTGCGATTCCGTCACGGTACATAAGGATACTGCTCTCGTGCTCGGACTTTATCTCGGTGAATGTGAGACCGAGCTTTTCGCCGCCCTTTGTGCGTGTGACGTGGGAAATGTCGATACCCTCGCCTGCAAAGAAGTCCTCAACGTAGGTGCCGAACTGATCGTCGGAAACCTTGCCGATAAAGCCGACCTTCTTTCCGAGACGTGCAAGTCCGACCGCAATGTTTGCAGGAGAACCGCCGACATACTTCTTGTAGTTTTCACACTTGTCAAGAGTGTTGTAATAATCCGTCGGGTTGAAGTCGATTGCAACTCTGCCGATCGGAATGAGGTCAAGAGCTCTTGACTCGTCAAAATCAATGTATTTCATACTGAAACCTCCGATATATACAATAATAATTAACCGATGTGGATTCCACGCTCTTCTCTCTTTTCGGCAAGCTCAACGGTGATCTTTTCCATCTTTTCGCCGACAAGGTCATAGGACTTCATCGGAATCGTGCTGAGAAGAAGGCTGATGCCGGGAACAATAGAAATAAGCGAGAACATAGCATATCTCATAGTCATCGAAAGATCCGTTGCGGCAACGGCTGCTTCCTTTGCAAGCATTTGTTCCGGGTTAAGACCGATTGCAAGATACATAACTATGATACCTGCCGTTGCAATGGCATTGCCGAGCTTGTTGACGAAGCCCTGGCATGCCGAGCCGAGACCGGTTTCTCTGTAGCCTGTTTCCCACTCCATGTAGTCAAGGCTGTCGGCAATCATTGCATAAGATACGACGTTGAGAACACCGAGCGGAACAGCAGAAATAACGAGGAACGGAATGCAGATAAAGAAGCTGAGCTTTCCGGCAACTACGAAATAGCCAACCAATGACGTTAAAAGACTTGCAACAAAGCCCAAGCTGCACGTTGTTACAACGATCTGCTTGTAATTGAACTTTTTGATAAGTGCAGGCATAAAGAGCATTGCGCCGAACATTCCGACTGCCGAGCAAACCGAAAGAATCGTGCTGACGGTTCCGATGCTCTTTGAAATAGCTTCGGATCTTTCAAGTCCCGTCATTGTGCTGAGGTCTCCGCCGATATATACCGCATAACGTGCGACATGAACCGAAGCCGCCTGAAGCATATATCTGCCCGAAGAGAGAACGCCCATAATGATAACAAGCATGAGCGGCTTGCACTTGAATATTCTTGAAAGCTGTGAGGGTTCTCCCTTGACGGATTTTTTATCGGGAATAACAACACGCTCTTTAACGTGCGGATATGAGCTGACATAAAGTATAACACCGATTACCGCGGCAAAAACGGCAATCAATATGTATTTCATTTTATCATAGTTGATCGTGTTTCCGACAACAACAGTAAATTTATTGAAAAATGCCTGAACCAAATCGTTATCCGACGTCTGCATCTTAGCGCAGAGTCCCGGAAGAACCAAGCCTGCAACAAGATAGAGCGCCATGGGAACGGCAGAGCCAACGCCGTTGAATGTGCGGGCAACGGAAATGAGGTTTCCGCGCTCGTTCGGGTTCGGGGTCATAACATTCGGAAGACTCCAGAACGGAACATCCGCCGCTGTGTAAATCATACCCCAAAGGACATATACAACACCGGCATAAATCATCAGACCGGTTTTGTCAAGGTCGGGATAATAGAACATGAGGAAAGTAAGCAGCGCAATGGGAACCGACATAAATACAATGTAAGGCTTCATCTTGCCCCAGCGTGTTGTATGACGGTCAACGATCATACCCATAAGAGGATCGTTGATAGCATCCCAAACTCGCGCCAAAAGCATAAGCAAAAGAACGAAAATAAGCGGGAGCTTCATAACGTTGGTGTAAAAGTCCGAAATGTACGATGACATCACGCTGTAAATCATGCCCTGTCCGAGACCCGCCAGACAGAACATACGAAACTCTTTGGTTTCGACAAATTTTTCCTGCATCACGTCGCTGTGGGCTGCTTTGGATGCAGTTTTTTTCGGGGAACTTGCCATATTAAAACTCCTTGATATCAATTTGACAGATTACCTAATTCTATCCTTGCTATTTTAACATATATTGTTTTGCGTTGCAATATAAAATATTAAAAATAACCAAATTTTTAGCCATATCAAGGAAAAAACCTCCCCCATTTAAGGGGAAGGTCAATTTCATAATTTAATTAGAATACAAAGTTTGTGAAGTCAACAGATGTCTTTGCGTCACCTGTTGCAGACTTGATTGTAACTATTGTGTATTTAACCTTTGTAAGAGCAACATCCCAGTCATAGGAAATGTGGAGCGAGACAAGATTGCCTGTCTTTGAGTTGATCGTTGCGCTGATCTTGATATTCTTGTTGTTCTCAACAACGCTTTCAACGGAAGCACCGTCGGCATTGTTAAGGCCGTCAAAAATATTGCCCGCATTCTTATAATCATAAGCCTTCTTGTCGCCTACACCCGAGTAGAGACCGGTTCTTGCAAGAGCTGTTGAATCGCTCTTACCTGCCGAGCTCGCCTTACTTGTGCCGTTTTTAAGGGTCATGGTAATAACGTAATTATCGCCGCTCTGCTTGCATGTCGGTGAAGAAATATCATTTGCGGAAAGAGAAGCCTTTGAAATCTCGCCAACCTTGCCCTTTGTGTTCTTATAGTTGATAGTACCTACTCCGAGGAAATCGTTAACTGTATCAACAACTATCTTCATCTCCATGAGCTTTCCGCCGTTGAGGTTGCTGATAGAAGTAACTCTCTTCTTTGAGAAGCCTGCCTTTGAGTTAACTGCCTTGTTAACGGCAGCATTGTAATATGCTGCAATATCGGCTGCCGTTGACGGAACCTTGGAAGCTGTTCCGGATGTGCCGGGCTTTGATGCCGACGGAGTTGCCGGTGTTGCGGGACTTGCCGGATTTGCAGGATCTGTTGCTGCCGGATCTGCCGGGTTTGACGGATCTGTTGCAGAAGGATCTGCTGCCGGATCTGCCGGGTTTGCGGGATTAACAGAGGGATCTGCCGAAGGATCTGCTGACGGCTCGCCGGAGGTTGAAGAGTTTGCCGCAGCAGCCTTTGCCGCGTCAACCTTTGCCGTGCTTATCTTACCGATGCTTATAACCGATGTTACTGCAACCGCAACAACGCAGATTATCGCAGTCACGCATTGAATAATTGTCTGTTTCATTAGTTACCTACTCCAATTCTTTTTTAATTCTGTTTTCGTCCAAAGACATTCGCATTATATCACACACTTACAATAAAATCCAGTATATTTATATACTTTTTTAAAAATTTTTATTCCTAGGGCAAAAATTCATACCTTTTTCATAGATTTTTATTTATATGTATGCTATAATACGTTTTGTATGTAGAATGAGGTTTTTAATATTGTTTTGAAGCAGACCGGTAGATTTTGTAAAAAGTTAGATGAAATATGTTTTAACCCCATCTAAAATCTAATGTCTATATTCTAATATCTATCATCATAGGTGGTGTTCACTTGAGCAAAAAATTTATTTCCTGGAACGTCAACGGAATCAGAGCCTGTATGACCAAGGGCTTTATGGACGTTTTCAACGAGCTTGACGCAGACGTTTTCTGTATTCAAGAGACAAAGATGCAGGAGGGTCAGCTTGTTTTGGAGCTTGACGGCTATCATCAGTTTTGGAGCTATGCCCTGAAAAAGGGCTATTCGGGTACTGCAATATTCACCAAGGATGAGCCGCTCAGCGTCAGCTACGGTCTCGGAATTGAGGAGCTTGACACCGAGGGCAGGCTTATTACGCTCGAATTTGACGATATATATTTCATCACGGAGTACGTTCCGAACGCTCAGGACGGACTGAAAAGAATCGACCACCGTATGAAATGGGAGGACGCTTTCAGGGCTTATGTCTCGGAGCTTCAGAAGAAAAAGCCGGTTGTTTTCTGCGGTGATCTCAACGTTGCCCACAATGAAATCGACCTGAAAAATCCGAAAACAAACCGAGGCAACGCAGGCTTCTCCGACGAGGAGCGCGGCAAATTCAACGAGCTTCTCGATGCAGGCTTCATTGACACATTCCGCTATTTTTACCCCGATCTTGAAAATGCTTACAGCTGGTGGTCATACCGCTTCAAGGCAAGGGAAAAGAATGTGGGCTGGCGCATTGACTATTTCTGCGTTTCCAAGGCTCTTGAGCCGCGGCTTGAAAGCGTAAAAATACATTCCGAGATATACGGCTCCGACCATTGTCCGGTCGAATTGATTTTGAAATAAGAGGGATTTTCATGACAATGACAAAGAAAAACAAAACTGTTCTTATTGTTCTTTCCGCCGTGCTTGTGCTCTGCCTCATTTTTGCAGGGCTCACTTTCAGCAAGGGCTTTGTCGGGAAGCTTGCAGGCGGCCTTGATACAGGAAACGGCGCTCCGCTGAGCTCTGTTGTCAGCGCTGAGTTCAAATCCGACTATCCCCTCGTGCAGACCCAGCAGGAAAACATTTTCTACGAGGCATACCCCGACGGAAACATTAAGTATTTCAAATTCTCCGACAACGAGTTCATTGAGATTACAAATGTAAAATCAAAGAAAATTACCGTGACTTGCAGCTATCAAAAGGTTGATATGACGATTCACTACCTTGAGGATACCGACGTCGGAACAATCGGCTACGGACTTTTCAGCGTCAAGCAGAAAAGCGATGTCAAATCGTTCTCATACATATTTGCCCGTATGATAGACTGTCCGTCCTCCTACAAAGATTCGGCAAGAACGGCTTATGTTCTTCTCCTCGATATGGATGCCGAAGACGCATACAAAGCCGAAAAGACCTATTCCGACATTTATTCATTTGATATGTCATCGGGAACAACGTCTCTTATCATGTCGTCACGAGACAGAACCGTCCAGGAGGACGCAACACAAAACGAAAACTGGACGATCTTCACCGACGCGTCCGTCAACTCAATGAGCAAATACGACTGGTTCGCTTCAACAAGATACCACGATACGGGCGCCGAGAAAGTTCTTTACGACTTTATGTCCGTCGAGAGCTCCAGAAGCACCAAGAAAGCCTCCTCAACGGAATTTGTTGACTCGCCAAGCTACAATATATGGGAAAAGGACGGCAGCGTATACTTCTTCGCGGACAAAGACGACGGATTCAGCCTTGTGAAAAACGGCGACAAGGACAAGCCGTTAAAGGAATTCAGCGGCAGCTTCAAGGATTACGCCGTAAGCGGTCACTTCATTCTTGACCTTTCTTCGATGGATTTCACCGACGTATACACGGGCGAAACAATATCGGTCAAAAAAGCACGTCTCAATTCATTTTCCGGATTCATCGCCTCTCCGGGCGGCAAAAGCTTTGTGGTTTTCTGCGGCGGAGACAAGCAGGCTATGATAATCTACGACACCGAGAACAACAAGGCACAGATCATCTCGGACAGCGACATCTTCAACAGCGGTATATGCAACTATTGCTTTATCAATAACAAAACCGTCATCGTCTCAAATTATGCCGAGGACGGAACGGCGCTCAACCGCGTCGTGAAACTGTAAAACGGAGGGAATATAATGTCAAAAAGAGAAGACTACATCTCCTGGGACGAATACTTTATGGGCGTGGCTCTGCTCGCCGCAAAGCGAAGCAAGGATCCCAACACGCAGGTCGGCGCCTGCATAGTAAACGAGAACAAAAAAATAATGTCTGTCGGCTACAACGGTTTTCCGCTCGGCTGCAGCGACGATGAATTTCCGTGGGACAGGCAGGCTGACTGTGAATGTAATACCAAGTACCCTTACGTTTGTCACGCAGAGCTCAACGCAATTCTCAACAACGCCGGTGCTCCGCTGAACGGCTGTTCCGTTTACGTTGCTCTTTTTCCCTGCAACGAGTGTGCCAAAGCGATTATTCAATGCGGAATAAAGCGTGTGTTCTACCTTTCCGACAAGTATAACGGAACCGAGGGCAACATCGCCTCCAAGCGTATGTTTGATGCCGCGGGAGTAGAGTACACTCAGCTCACTCTGCCTCACAAAGAAATTACAATCAACTTTGATGAAAGTCTTGTATAATTTGCTCTTTTGTGATATCATATCTAAGTTAATTTAATTCTGAAAGGAATGAAAATATGAGTCTGCTCAAAAAAATCTTCGGTGATTACTCCGCCAAAGAAGTTAAGCGTGTAATCCCGATAAAAAATAAAGTTCTTGCCCTTGAAGAAGAGTATTCAAAGCTCACCGACAAGGAGCTTCAGGCAAAGACACCGGAATTTAAGGAGCGCCTTGCCAAGGGTGAAACCCTTGACGATATTCTCCCCGAAGCTTTCGCCGCCTGCCGCGAGGCATCCTGGCGTGTGCTCGGAATGAAGCACTTTCCGGTACAGATCATCGGCGGTATCGTTCTGCATCAGGGACGCATCGCGGAAATGAAAACAGGTGAAGGTAAAACTCTTGTTGCTACCCTCCCTGCTTACCTCAACGCTCTTTCGGGCGACGGCGTTCACATTGTTACGGTCAACGATTACCTTGCACGCCGTGACTCCGAGTGGATGGGCAAGCTTTACAAGTTCATGGGTCTCAAGGTAGGTCTTATCGTTCACGGACTTGATAACGACGAGCGTAAAGCCGCATACGAAGCCGACATCACCTACGGAACCAACAATGAAATGGGCTTCGACTATCTTCGTGACAACATGGTTCCCTACAAAGAGAACAAGGTTCAGAGAGGTCACAATTTTGCCATTGTCGATGAGGTTGACTCAATTCTTATTGATGAGGCTCGTACACCTCTTATTATTTCAGGCCGCGGCGATCAGTCAACTGAGCTTTACACCCTCGCCAACAATTTTGTCCACACGCTGACAAAGGCTGTCGTCAAGGAAATCGACTCCAAGCAAAACGCCGAGGATGTTGCCGACGGCGACTACATCGTTGACGAAAAGGCAAGAACCGCATCACTTACCAAGAGCGGTATCGCAAAGGCTGAGGCATATTTCAACGTTGAAAACCTTATGGATGCAGAGAATATGACCCTCCTCCATCACATCAATCAGGCTATCAAGGCTGTCGGCGTTATGCGCCGCGATATCGACTATGTCGTCAAGGACAATCAGGTGCTTATCGTTGACGAGTTCACCGGCCGTATTATGCTCGGCAGACGTTACAACGAGGGTCTTCATCAGGCTATTGAAGCCAAAGAAGGCGTTAAGGTTGAGCACGAGAGCAAAACTCTTGCAACAATCACATTCCAAAACTACTTCCGTCTTTACAAGAAGCTGTCCGGTATGACCGGTACCGCTATGACTGAGAGTCAGGAATTTCAGGAGATTTATTCGCTTGACGTTGTCGAAATTCCGACCAACAAGCCGATGATCCGTATAGACAACCACGACCTTGTTTACAAGACCGAGGCCGCCAAATACAACGCACTTATCAATCAGGTGCTTGAGTGCCATCAGAAAGGACAGCCCGTCCTTGTCGGTACCGTTTCCATTGAAAAGTCCGAGATTCTTTCAAAGCTTCTCAAATCCCGCGGAATCAAGCATGAGGTTCTCAACGCAAAGTTCCACGAAAAGGAAGCCGAGATCGTCGCTCAGGCTGGTAAATACGGCGCCGTAACCATCGCAACAAACATGGCAGGCCGTGGTACCGATATTATGCTCGGCGGTAACTCCGAGTTCCTTGCCAAGGCCGCAATGCGTCGCAAGGGCTATACCGAGGAAATGATCGTTGAGGCAACCGGCTTTGCCGAGACCGATGACGAAGAAATAATCGCCGCAAGAAAAGAATATGCAGAGCTTGAAAAAGCCTTTAAGGATGAAATCAGCTCCGAAGCCGAAAAGGTCCGCGAAGCGGGCGGTCTCTATATCATCGGTACGGAACGCCACGATTCACGCCGTATCGACAACCAGTTGAGAGGACGTTCCGGACGTCAGGGCGACCCCGGTGAAAGCCGCTTCTACCTTTCACTTGAGGATGACCTTATGCGTCTCTTCGGCGGTGAAAGACTCCAAGGCGTTATGAACACCCTCGGCGCAGACGAGAATATGCCGATCGACTCCAAGATGGTTTCCCGCTCAATCGAATCAGCACAGAAGAAGAAAGAGTCTCAGAACTTTGCAATCCGTAAGAACGTTCTTCAGTACGATGATGTTATGAACCGTCAGAGAGAGCTTATTTACGAACAGCGTGACCGAGTTCTTAACGGTGAAGACCTTAAAGCTTCTATTCTCAAAATGCTTGACGAATCCGTAACCGAGTCCATCGACTTCTACTGTGCGTCGGCTCTCCCGAAGCACGAATGGAACATTGCAGGACTTAAAGAGAAATATCTCGGCTGGATTACCGAGCCCGATGATTTCGAGGACATTGATGCTTTTGACCGCGACGAAGCAAGAGAAATGCTCATCAGCAGAGGTCACGAGCGTTATGAGGCTCGCGAAAAGGAGTTCACTCCCGAAATTATGAGAAGTCTTGAGCACATGATTCTTCTCAGAAATGTTGATACATTCTGGATGGATCACATCGACGCTATGGAAGAGCTCAAGAGAGGTATCAGCCTCCGTGCTTACGGCAACCAGGATCCTGTTGTTGCATACAGAATGGAAAGCTATGATATGTTTGACGAAATGAGCAATTCGATCCGCGAAAACACCGTTCGTCAGATGCTCACCGTTCGTATCAGAAGCGAAGAGGACACCAAGCGTGAGCAGACCGCAAAGGTTACAAGCGAAAGCGGCTCCACAGACGGCAGTGAAAAGGCTCGACCGGTTCGTAAAAAAGCTGAACCCGGTCCGAATGACCCCTGCCCCTGCGGAAGCGGCAAAAAATATAAAAAGTGCTGCGGCAACCCCGCAAACCACGGTAAATAATTAAGTGAGCTGTTACACTTTATTCTCCTTTTATTTAATAAATCTATGAGAAAATCAAGTGTAACAGCTCTGCTCTTATTTTCTTACAAAGGACTGTTGACTATGGAATATATCAAAAAGTATATTTCCGCACTTCTATCCCTGATTCTTTGCTTCATCTTTACATATCCGACTATGATAAAGCAGGTGCAGGCACAGAAGCAAATTGATATTCAAGAACAGATCGACCGCATCGAACAGCTTGAAAAGGACTACAAAAGCGGAAATTATACAAAGGTAAACGAAGATGCTTTCTGTAACTTTGACCTTTCAAAAGCATGCGCCGACGGTATAAAATTCAACGAGGTATCTTTTCTCGGCACGCATAACAGCTATCAAAAAGCCTGTGTACCCGCAAGACAAAAGCTTTTTCAGGATGCGTCAACAGTCACTTTCGGGCTTGTAAAAGCCGAAAAGGCGACGTTCTCCGCCGACTATTTGACCGACCAGCTTAACCTCGGAATCAGGAGTGTCGAGCTTGACGTTGAAACCGTAGTAAATGACGGAAAAACAAGCTTTGTTTGTTCACATTCTCCGGTTCTCGATATGCCGACTCATTGTTACGATTTTGCACTTGCTTTGAAAGAAATAAAGCTTTGGTCGGACGCCAATCCGAATCACCTGCCCGTAACGGTCATTATCGAGCCGAAGAAGGTCTTTATCCCCGACAAAGATATGCACTATTTCAATTATAAATATGCAAACGAGCTCGGTGAACAGGCGAAGAAAATACTCGGTGACACTCTTATCACCCCTGCTGATATGATGGGCAGTCATTCGTCCCTCAAGGAAATGCGTGAGGCGGACGACTGGATGACTCTCAGCGAAACAATGGGTCATGTTATGATTCTGCTTCATGACACAACGGCAACCGAAAAATATATCGCGCAGGATCCCATGATCAAAACACAGGTGATGTTCCCGATGCTTCGATATGACAGCAGAGACCGTGACTGTGCCTCTTTCCTGCTGATAAACAAGGCGAAAGACATTGCATCACAGGCAGACGAGGTTCTCGGAAAGAACCTTATCATCAGAACGAGATCCGACAACTACGGCTCCTACAAAGAAGCGGACTCACAGACCGCCCTCAACAGCGGTGCTCAAATCGTTTCGACCGATTATCCGCCCAAAGCGGATATGTCAAAAGCGGAACGCTGTGTAACCTTTGCCAACGGCTGTACCGTAACACTTTCAAAATAAACGGAGGGATAATATGGAAAACAATGATTTTTTTGCATACAGTTTTCTTATAAAAATAAAAGATTTTTTTAAGAAAAACAAGGATATAATTATTACAACTTTTATTGTAGGTCTTATCGCCCATGCATATTGTTTTTTTAATTATCTGCCAACATGGGACAGCGTTATAAACACGCAAACCGTCGGAGCCACATTTTCATCCGGTCGCTGGCTTTTAAAATATGCAGGAATGATTTTTTCCGACTACTCACTTTCGTGGATAAACGGTATTGTTTCACTTCTTTTTATAGGTTTATCCGTCATAATGCTTGCTGAAGTATTCGACATAAAAAACAGCATTTATCGTTCCCTCGTTGCTGCTTTGTTCGTTACATTTCCGGCAGTTACTTCAACATTCACGTTTATTTTCACCGCCGACTGCTATATGATGGCGTTTTTCCTTGTGACTGCCGCGGTTTATGTGTGCCATAAATATACCAAATGGGGCTTTGTTCCGGCTATGATTCTTTTAGCCTGCTCCATCGGAATTTATCAGGCATACCTTTCCGTTTTTCTTGTCGCAGTAACTATACTCATTATTTTCGATACCTCTTTATCGGACATAAAGTTCTCCGAACTTGTTAAAAAATACTATAAATATATAATCGCATTTATCGGTGGATTTGTGCTTTATGAAGTAGCTCTCAAGCTGTTTCTTGCCGTAAAAGGAATTGAGTTATCCTCGTATCAGGGAATCAACGATACAGGTGTACTGCCTCCGAAAGAAATGATCCGCGCCTTTGCCGTAAATATTCTCAATCTTTTGAATCTTTACGGAATTGATCTTTTTGACCTGAATGGCAGATCAATAAAAATCGGTCTCTATTCTGTCATTTGCTTACTGTTGTTACTTGCAATGCTTGTGCTTACAATAACAGTAATAATAAAAAAACAGCTTTACAAAAAACCGGCAAAAATATTCCTTTTGATTTTCGAATTCTTTGCAATGTTTATTTTTGCATTTGTGCTGAGATATACAACAGTAAACATAGGCTACTCCGCTATTATGGAAATGTCTGTCTGCCTGTTTTATATTATTCAGATTGTCTTTTTGCTTCGCCTTCCGTCTGATTCCAAAGCTTCAAAGGTTATAAAAAGCATTACTTTAACGGCTTTTTGCATTTTGATTGTTTACAATTCCGTTTCTTCAAATGTGAACTATTTTTATATGCATCTCAGGTATGAGCGAAGCTATGCAACGGCGCAGAATGTTATCAATGACATCCGTGAATCCGTTAATTTTGACAGTCAAAAAAACAAGGTTGCGGTTATCGGTGCAGATTACAAGACCTCGGAAAACACATGGAACGATACATTACCCACAATTCGCGGAAGTGAGGATGCCGATACTGTTTTGATTTCTCAAAATCACTATATAAAATTTTGGCATTACTTCTTAGGGATTGATGTGAATGAGGCTTCAGAATCCGAAGCAAATGAGATCAGCAAAACCGACGAATTTAAGAATATGCCATCATATCCGAACAAGGGATACATTAAAGAGATTAACGGAATAATTGTCGCTAAAATTTCCGACAAAACACCCGGGAAATTTTAACGAGTTAAAGTGTCATTTGCATCTATAAGTCAAAAAGTTCAGCGGAATAATATTCTAATTTTACAATAAGAAGCTATAATACACACCAGCGTTAATACTTGCCGGAATGTGTATTATAGCTTTTGTTTTTTTGTGAATGAGGTAAGTCTTTTTATATACCGTATTTTTCAGCGTAATAGCTGTACTTTTGTTTGAACGCTTTATCGTTCTTTTTAGCTTTGCCAAGTGTTTCGTGAAGATTCAGGTTGTGCTCGGCGGCGTCAATAACACAGCCGGCTATATTGGAGCAATGGTCGGAAACGCGTTCAAAATTCGTAAGAATATCCGACCAAACAAAACCCATCTCAATACTGCATTCTCCGTTTCTCATTCGCATAACATGATTGGTTCTCATATTCTCTTTCATCTCGTCAATGACCTGCTCCAAAGGTTCAACCTCACTCGCCTTTTCTCTGTCGTTATTGATAAATGCGTTGACGGACAAATCCAGAATTTCTTTTACCGCTTGCGAAATTATAAAAAATTCTTTTTCGGCCGTATCCGAAAACGCAAGCTTCTTTTCCTTCATTTCTTCGGCAGATTCAAGAATGTTTACCGCATGATCCGAGATTCTCTCAAAATCACCGAGGAGCTTCAAAAACATATTCGCTTTCTCGCTGTCGCTGTCTGCAAGGCGTTCAGAGCCGATTTTAACAAGGTATGTTGCCAGCATATCTTCATAGTGATCACATATCTGTTCGTCGTTTCTGACACTTTTGGCAAGCTCTCTGTCATAAGACAAAACAGACGTGATACTGTTTCTCAGCGCGCGCGACGCTCTGCGAGCCATCTCCACCGCCTTGACATTACATTGCTGAAGCGCAAGTGTGGGTGTAAACAAAAGTCGTTCGTCAAGCTCGGTGTCCTCCTCTGCCGTTTTCGCATCGGGGACAAGTCTGCATACCAGCTTTTCAAGCACACCGGAAAGAGGCAGGAACAGCGCCGTGTTCAGCACCTTAAAGCCCGTATTGATAACCGCGATGCTTATAAACGAAGCCGTTGAGTCCAGTATTGCAGGTTTAAGCAATGCTTTGATTATCCAAAAGACGGTTATCCACACAACCGAGCCGATAAAGTTTATAAGCAGATGTACCGTCGCTGCGCGTTTCGCTTCCCTCTTGGTACCCACTCCGGATATCATTGCTGTCACACAGGTTCCGATTCCGTCGCCCATTACTATCGGAATCGCCGCGCCGACCGAGACCTGTCCCGTAACGGTCAACGCCTGCAAAATACCGACCGAGGCGGAACTCGACTGTATCACGGCTGTCAAAACCGTTCCGACCAAAAGCCCCAAAAGAGGATTCTTAAAAAGCAGAAACAGACGCTGAAATTCCGGCACATCGGAAAGACCCGATACCGCGGAAGACATTGTTTCCATACCGAACATCAGCACGGAAAATCCGAGCAATATCGCTCCGCTGTCTTTCTTCTTGGAATCTTTCATAAAAAGATACAGAACTATACCCACAAGCGCAAGCACCGGAGTAAACGAGCTCGGCTTCAACAGCCTTATCCAAACATTATCGCTGCTGATGCCTCCGAGCGAAAGAACCCAACCGGTCACAGTCGTTCCGACATTTGCGCCCATAATCACATTTATTGCCTGGTGAAGCGTCATGAGTCCGGAATTGACAAAGCCGACCACCATGACCGTAGTCGCGGACGAGCTCTGTATAACAGCAGTCACGCCGAGACCGGTCAGGAAGCCGGCAAATTTTTTTGATGTAAGCCTTTCAAGTGTATTTCTCAGGCTGTTTCCCGCGCGGCGCTCAAGCGCCTGTCCCATTACGTTCATACCGAACAGGAACAGACACAAACCGCCGATCATAGTTAATGCATTAAAAATATCCATAGTTTTCACCGAAATAAAAGTATTGCGTTTCTATTATTTCCTTTTATTTAACTTCCACGCCTATTTCGTCTGAGATTTTTTCTGATTTTCTGTCTTCAATGTAGCTTGAGGTGGTCGGAATGACAAAGCTGAATGCAGACGGGATAATTTCAAACGTGCTGTCCGTCACAAGATCGCATTCTCCGTCAACATTGACCGAAGCAGGCTCATTGCTGTGAACAGTCATTTTCTTTCCTCTTATGTATGTGGTTTCCGGCCAATTATAATGTCTGCCCTTTTTGTAATTGCCTATCTGAGTGATCAGCCGCGGAATCTTCATGGCTCTGACGATTGAAAAATCAAGCATTCCGTCGTCGGGAACCGCATACGGCGCCGCCTGATATCCTCCGCCGTAGAATCGGCTGTTACCGCAAAAAGCAAAGACAAAATCATCGGTTATCGGCTCGCCGTCATCAATCGTAACGGTAAAGTGATTTGATGTTTTTGATTTAAGGCAGTAAAGCAAAGAAGCCGTATATGCCGACTCACCGGTAAGCCACGGAATCTTTTTGAAATCCGCCTGCTTTGAACAAACTTCGGCATCAAAGCCCATTGAACATTGATTGACAGCGATTCTGTCGCCGCATTTGATGGCATCAATTTTTATTGCGGTTCCGTCTATCTGTGCTCCGATATCTGCAAACTGTTCCTTTGTACCGAAGAGTCTGATGAAATCGTTGCCCGAACCGAGCGGAACTGCTGCAAATTCGACATTGTCATATCCGTATATTGCATTGACAACATCGTAAATAGTACCGTCACCGCCGCAGGCATATATACGAATCCGCTCGCCGCTTTCACAGGCTCTTTTGCAATAATCGTGAGTATCCTGCGAAGAGCTGCTGACATAGACCTCATAATCCGTTCCTCTGTCGGCAACAGCCTCTTTGATTTTCGGCATAACTATTTCAAAGGCTTTGCCCTTGCCGGCATTCGGGTTGATAACAAAAAGATGTTTCATCTGAAAACAACCTCCCATATCATTTGAAGTACATAAATAACTGACACTTTATCATACCGTTGTAAAGCTTGCGGCGTTTGTCTGCCTTTCGTCCGAATTCCTTTTCAAATTCTTCCGACGGGCTTATAACATAATACGCCCAGCCGCGTTTTTGAATGAATTTCTCTCCCATTATTTTATAGAGCTTTTGTGCCTGCTCAATATCCAAAAGACGTTCGCCGTAAGGCGGATTGCATATAATCGTTCCTTTTTCGCTCTTGGGCGCAAAATCGCGGATATCTGCTTTTTCAAAGCGGATTTTTCTTTCCACTCCTGCCCTTTTTGCATTTATTTTTGCAATCTCCAGCGCATCCTCGTCAATATCCGAGCCGTAAGCAATAAAGTCCGTGTCGTAATTGACAAGGTCTCTCGCTCTGTTGCGCTCCTCTGTCCAAACGCGCTCATCAATGACGTCCCAGCGCTCGGCTGAGAAATATCTGTTCACACCGGGTGCAATATTATGAACCATCATCGCGCCCTCAATGAGTATCGTTCCGCTGCCGCACATTGGGTCATACAGAGTGTGATAACTGCGAAGCCTTGCAAGATTGCACAAGGATGCTGCAAGCGTTTCCTTGAGCGGTGCGGCATTTGCCCGGGGACGGTATCCCCTCTTGTGCAGACCCGCGCCCGTTGTATCAAGCAAAAGGCTCACCTTGTCCTTCATTATCGAAAACTGAATCTGATGGATCGGGCCCGTCTCGTCGAACCAGCTTATGCCGTACTTCGACTTCATACGCTCGACAACCGCCTTTTTGATTATCGACTGGCAGTCGCTGACGCTGAAAAGTGTTGAATTAAGCGAATATCCCTTTACCGGAAACGCGTCATAAGCGCCTATCCATTCCTCCCACGGCAATGCCTTGGTGCCCTGAAAAAGCTCTTCAAAGCTTCGCGCATAAAACTCACCGACGAGAATCTGTATTCTTTCGGAATACCTTGAACAGATATTCGCTCGCGCCAGCATTGTTTCGTCGCCGCTGAAAAGAACCCTGCCGTTCTCCGAAACGACATTTTCGGCTCCGAGCTCTTTCATTTCATTTGCTATTATGGATTCAAGACCCAGCAAGCAAGGTATTACAAATTTTATGTTCATTATTTTTAATCTCCGATTTCTTTATTGGCTGACTTTTTTGAAAATTTTTGCATTATCACGTCAAAGCCTGCCGCAGCAAACATTATTATGTAAAAATAGCTTTCAAATCTGTACGACGAAAATGCTTCAATAAACAGATAAACAAGTGTGTTTCCGATAAAGAACACGCTGAAAATATCAACCTCACGGTTCTTGCGCGTTTTCCAAAATGCATACAGCGCCAGAACAAGGAAGAACAGATACTGGAACCAGCTCATTGAATAAAAAGCCTTTATCGGATACTTTGACCAAACTGCGTCGTTATGGTCAAAGGACATTTCAAACTGATAGTCGAACATACCGAGGAAATTTATCATTTTCTTCGCAACAAAAGCACATATTCCTTTCGGATTTTCCTTAACTGTATCTGTAAGCTCGGCTTTCATCGCTTCATTGTACGCTTCGGTGTTTTCGTACTTATCAAAATCTTTAAATATGTCATCGTAGCCATACAGTCCCTTTTGAAATTTAAAATAAGGAACTCTTGCGGAAGAAACGTTTATGTCCGTGTATCCAAGCTTTATGAAAGCCACATTAAACAATGACATAACGGCAGCAAAAGCCAGGACGACCGACAGAAGCTTGCCCATATTATTGAGCACGGCCTTGAAGGTATGATCCTTTATCATCCCGTAAATTGCCATACACACCGCTGCAATCATAACGATCAAGCCCATAGGACGCAGAACGTTGAGACAGCCTATAAGAAGTCCGGCGAAAAGATATGTGTACCACTTGTCCTTATAAAGAAGAAGCATCGCGGCAAGTAAAAGGGTGAAACCGATATGGTGATTTGTAAACTGCGGAACAGAGAGCATCCACGGAATAAACATCGCCGCCCCCGTGTAAGCATAAACTGCCGTGCGTTTGCTGAACTTTACATAACAACACTTATATACAAGGAAATTATTAACCGCTATAACAACCGCATTAAATATTTTTAAAGCAAGAAAATGCTCACCGAATATACGGATAATGACCGATTCCAGCGCGGCAATACCCAACTGCCAGTTGTATATGTATGTATATGCGCCCGGTGTAACGCCGTCGGTAAACGTGCCGCGGCTCATTTCAACGGCGGCATGCCATATTCCCTCATAGTCCGAGCATGGCTGTGTGTCATAAAAGACAAGGAAAAGCACGAAATATATCGCTTCAAAAACAAGCATAGAAATTACAAGATAGATTTCTTTTTTGTTTTGAAAAAGCTTTCCTGCAAAAAAGACCAACGCACAATACAGCAATGCCGAAATTGCCCAAATCAATTCCCTGACAGAGAACAGGTTTGCATAGCCTCTTATATAGGTCAGCATACAGATTGGAACAGAAACTATCGAAAAAGCGAAAATTGCAATAACCAGAAAACGTATCAGCTTTCTGATGAAAGAATCAAAGCCTGAAAAGAATCCCTTTTTAGTGCTCATATTACCCTCTCCTTATATTTCACAATCCGCGTGTCTTGTAACGTGACAGCCGAAATTGACTGCAACGGGAAGTCCTGCAATGTGTGTCGGTGCGGTTTCAATCGCCACGGAAAGTGCCGTCGTGTCTCCGCCGAAGCCCTGCGGTCCGACTCCTGTTTCCTTGTTTATGCGTTCAAGGATCTCTTTTTCCATCTGCGCGTAGTATTCATCGGCGTTGTGCACCGAAACGCTCCTGCAAAGAGCTTTTTTGGCAAGGAAAGCGCATTGTTCAAAATCTCCGCCGATTCCGATTCCGAGAACTATCGGCGGACAGGGATTTCCACCCGCTGTCCTTACGCTCTCAAGCACATATTCGATTATATCCTCTCTGCCTCTTGCCGGTGTCATCATTTTCAGAGAGCTCATATTTTCGCTGCCGAAGCCCTTGGGCGCAACCGTAATCTTAACTCGGTCGCCGTCGACAATATTGGTGTGAATAACTGCAGGTGTATTGTCCTTTGTGTTCACTCTGCGTAACGGATCGGAAACCACCGAGCACCGCAGATAACCGTTCACATATCCGTCGTGAACACCGTTGTTTACCGCTTCGTACAGGCTTCCGCCGACGAAATGAACATCCTGACCTATATCAAGAAACACGACAGCCATGCCCGTGTCCTGACATATCGGAATGTCCAGCTCCTTTGCGGCGTCGAGATTCGCCTCAATGTCGCCGAGCACACTTTCGGCAAGCTTATTTGTTTCACAGCTGCGGCATTTGCCTATTTTTTCGGCAAGGTCGTCCGGCAAAATCTTGTTGGCTCTGATGCAAAGCTCGCCGACAGCCTTCCTTACCTCGTTCACATTGATTTCTCTCAAAAATATCACCTACAAAAAACAGGAGCAGATATCTGCTCCTGAAAGTCGTCACAGTTTATTTGTACCACGGCGATTGTATCCGCCGCCGTGTCTGGAATCACGCTTGAGATCAGACATCTTTTCGTCGCTTTCCTGCTTGAACTTTGCCATCATGCTCTCAAAGGACTGCGGCTGGTTATCCGTTGACTTGTTGCCCTGCCAAACATTAGCCGTGTTTTTTCTCGGCTGGAAGCTTTTGGGCTTTGACGGCTTCGGCTGTTCAACCGCTTTGCGGATTGATAAGCTGATCTTGCCGTCGTCGGCAATCGAAAGAATCTTAACCTTGACCTGTTGACCGACCTTGAGGTGATCCTTAATGTCCTTGACAAATTCAGTCGCTACCTCGGAAATATGTACCATTCCCTTTTTTCCTCCGTCAAGATCGACAAAGGCTCCGAACGACGTAAAACCGGTTACTTTTCCCTCAACTACTGAACCAACTTCTAACTGCATAAAATGCGTGCTCCTCTAATTTAATTCCGAAACGTCAATCATTCACAGAGACATCATAATAGACATGCTCGCCCGGCTTAACATATCCGAGCTCGTCTCTTGCGACTTTTTCAACGTACTCATCTATTTCACCGCCGTCAACATAAGCCTTGAGCCGGTCGTTTTCGGCAACCTGCTGCTCGTATGACTGCTTTACGGCAGTAATTTCCGCTTTTGTGCTATTGATACTGTTATGTATTGTAATCAACGAAATGGCGAAATACGCAAAAAGAGCAATTATACAGAAAGAAACTATAAAGCTGCGCTTGCGCTTTTTCTTTTCAGCCATTTCAGTCACCTCGATTCCCTTTTTTATCCGGCGGACACACCGTTACGGATTGATTATACACTATATCGTGTCGATTATGCAAGCCTTTTTGTAAATTTTTTTCGGATTTTATAACATTTTTTCCGCTCTTGTAGAGCTTTCTGCCGAATTTTAGCATTGTTGAGCGCACTCCGTTTACAATCCTTACAAAATTTCTTCTCACCCGACGCATTTTCTTCTTTATCAGGAACGTAAAGAACGGGTTGACGAGCTTCAGCATGATATATCCGCCGAGCAGCTCACCGCCCACAGCATAGAACATCACCTTGCCGTTGTAGCGAATCATCAAAAAGAAAAAAGTGACGCCGAGACAGAAAAGCAAAAATATTATATCCCTTGCAAGAGTGAATTTTTTATCGCTTCCTGACGCAACGAAAAAAAACAGCCTCAAGATTTCATAAAAAACGCCGAGCGCAAAGCCGATTCCGATCGAATAGAGAAATCCGACAAGCTGAGATGACGGATCGGGAAGATAATCAATCATCTGAACACCCTGCTGAAAAAGCTGCCGCTGATTTTCGGAGCATTATAGCCGACGGAATCAATGCTTCCCTCGACGGTCATATCCCCTGTTTCGACAGAAAGGCGGCTTATCTTCAGGTCGTGTCCCTTTATAATGATTTCACCGCATTCACTCTGTGCGACAATGCAATCGTCCTCATAGCTGTCAACATTCTCTATCCCGGTTGCCGTGAGCCGCTGGCGGTTTTCGATAACTATATCGTGCATTAAAGCTTCAGACATAAAAAACACCTCATATAAATATATGAGGCTGAATCTGAACTTATTACACGGCGGTCAGTCAATCACCTTATACATCAAAGCGGCGTCGTCCTTTGTGGCATGTTCCGTTACCTTCGTCACCTGAATTTTCGTGACGTTGGAGCCCATCGTTATCTCGATGATATCATTTTCCTTAACGTCATACGAAGCCCTCGCGATTTTGCCGTTGACCAAAACGTGCTTGGCGTCGCAAACCTCGTTGGCAACAGTCCTGCGCTTTATGACTCTGGAAACCTTGAGATATTTGTCCAGTCTCATTCCTTGCCTCCTTAAATTGTGCGGTATTGCTTAAAAAGTGAGGCAGGACAAAAGCGTCCTGCCGCAATACAATCGAACTAAAAGAGAATTATTTAACAGCGTCCTTGAGAGCCTTGCCTGCCTTGAAAGCGGGAACCTTGCTTGCGGGAACAGTCATCGTCTCACCTGTTCTCGGATTGCGTGCCTGCTTCTCTGCGCGCTCTCTGATCTCAAATGTTCCGAAACCTACAAGCTGAATCTTCTCGCCGTTCTTGAGAGCGTCTGTTGTAGCAGCGATAACTGCGTTGACTGCCTTCTCAGCGGCCTTCTTGTCCATTTCGCCCTTTGCGGCAACTGCGTTGATAAATTCTGTCTTATTCATTGTAATTCCTCCAGTTTTTTATTATGAAATCTTTAGGGTCACCGAAATCGAAAAATCGAAGCAAAATCATCGTTATCAGCGAACATAAAGCAATTCATTACATTATTTTGTTGTTTTGGCTTCGTCCCAAAGCCTGTCGAGAGTTTCCATATCGGAAGCGGTCATATCAATGCCATTTTCACGGGCAAGCTTTTCGACCGTTTTGAATCTTCCGACAAATTTGTCTGTTGCGTCGGTCAGGGATTCCTCGGCGTCGACATTTACAAATCTCGAAACATTGACTGCCGAGAATATGACGTCGCCCAGTTCCTCATTGATGTGTTCCCTTTCGCCGTCGGCAATCGCCTCTTTAAGCTCTGCTATTTCTTCGCTGAGCTTGTCGAGCGCGCCGCTCACATCGTCCCAGTCGAAGCCCGCCTTCGCCGCCTTTGACTGAATTTTTGTGGCTCTCATAAGTGCCGGCAGTTCGCGCGGAACCGAATCAATCGCCTCGGATGTGGATTTCTGACCCTTGGTCTTGCGCTTGATCGCATCCCAGTTTGTCAGAACATCGTCAACCGAGTTTACATTCACCTCGCCGAAAACGTGAGGATGACGTTCAATAAGCTTTTTGCAGTTTTCGTCGGCAACGTCGTCAATATTGAAAACGCCCTTTTCCGCCTCAATCTGTGCGTGAAACACAACCTGCATAAGCACATCGCCCAGCTCCTCACGGAGCATGGCAGGGTCATTCTTGTTGATAGCTTCTATCGTCTCGTAAGTCTCTTCAATCAGATTCTTCTTGATGCTCTCGTGAGTCTGTTTGATATCCCACGGGCATCCGCCCTCAGAGCGGAGAATCCTGAGAATCTCTACAAGATCGTAGACATTGTATTTATCTTTAAATTTAAAACCGTTTTTCATTTCCATACTATTTTAACCTAAAAATCCACGTTTTTCAAGGGTTTCGGCAATTTTTTCTCCTTTCGGAATCATCATTAGGTCATCCTTTGAAATTCCTTTGAAAAGGAGTATTGTTATTACATAAGCGATTACAGCCGCAATGACTGCGATCACAAGCGCAACGGTGTTTCCGTTTATCATGCTGTCGGGATTTCCGAGACTGCCGAGGAATTTGCCAAACACCAAATTGGTGAGGAATGCGATAACCGCACTAATGATTGAACAAATACACGGCTTGATAAAGACTGACATAAAGTTGATTCGCACACCGGTTATCTTTATTATGCTGTACATATTTATAATGACAACAACAAGGTAGCAGGCAATTGAAGCAATCGGAGCGCCGTTGATATTTATGTGCGGATTGCCGATGAGCACATAGTTCAAAACAATCTTTATTACCGCACCGACTATCAGTGACTTGAGCGGTATATCGGTTCTGCCGAGTCCTTGAAGCATACTCGTTATCGGGGACGACACGGCAAAAATGAATATTGTGCAGCCGTAAACCGCAAGTATACCTGAGCCGATACTCGCCGTTGCGGCAGGATAAAACGTATCAAGCAAGGAATACGATACCGCCGCAAGTCCGAAGCCCGTCGGCAGGGAAATAAGCATTGTAACCCTGATAACGGATTCAACAGCAACCTTGATATCGTGACGCTGATGGTTTGCCCACGCCGCCGACAGCACGGGAATCGCGCTGATGCCGAGCGTCATTGTTATGGTCGGAATAAGATTCTTAAAATCGAGGACCTCATTGTAAATTCCGTAAATATATTTCACGATCTGCGAATCCGCAACCTTCATCGTTTCAAACTCGGTTCCGTAAAGCGCATAGATAACGTCGGGCGCTTTTTCAACGGCATATTTAAGTCTGTTCTGAATCGTTGCCGCGTCGATAAGATTCGTAATGTTCGTTACAAGTGAGCTCGCAGCAATGGGCAAAGCCGTCATAACAATTATTTTTGCAAGCGTGCGTCCGTTTTCCGGCTTCGGCGAAGCAAGAAGCTCAGCCTTTGTAATGCCGTCGCCCACAAGCTTGTGCCTGATGACAAGGTAAATAAGTCCGAAAATCGTTCCCGAAGTAACGCCGAGAACCGCCGTTGCTGCCGCAAAAGGATATATTGCCGCCAGCGCCTCCTCCTGAGTGGCTCTTATTGCTCCGAAAACAGGTTTGCCTGCTTCGAACTTTGCAAGCTCGCTTTTGAGAAGTATATAACTGGCTCCGAGTCCGACAACAAGCTTTCCGACAACCTCGATAACCTCAGAAATCGCCGTGGGAACCATATTCTGCATACCCTCGTAATATCCGCGGTATGTGGACATACAGCAGCAAAAGAAAATTGACGGTGCAATTGCCAGAACGCAGTAAATGTTTTCAACATATCCGACAACAAACTTTGTATACGGATAGGCAATCAACAAAAGAAGAACCGTTCCGAGAACACCCATCAGCAGGAAGAGCCGCCGTGCAACTCTCCTTATCATTCTGACATCACGGAAATGACCGAGAGAACGTTCTTTTGCAACCAGACGGGAAACGGCAACAGGCAAGCCTGCCATTGAAATCGAATAAAGCGGTGTATAGATTTCATACGCCGTGCTGAAATAGCCTCTTCCGACCTCGCCGATAAGCATTGACAGCGGGATCTTGAAAAGCGCACCGATAACCTTAACGAGAACCGTTGCCACAACAAGTATAAACGCGCCGCTCAGCAGCGACTGTGACTTTGCACCGGTCTTTTCCTCAGCCATCAGTTTTCCCCCTGTTCAGAAGTAATATTATATAGACAAATCGCAGTATTTCAATGTATTCCACTCAATCGGCGGTAATTTTAATTTTATCATAAAAAACACGTTATAGCAATATATTTTTTCCATTTTTTACAGTTTTACGTCTCACACAAACTCTCTGAGTAGCGAATTTTTCGGAAGATGCACAGAATCGACCGCGCTCAGGAGTGAAAAATTGCTCTTCAGCTCGCAGGCAAGCGGATAATATCGGCTTTTCTCCCCTACCGTGTCGAGCAAAGCTGTTGCCTCGTCCTTGAACAGGCAGGGCTCATACGGGTGAAACGAGTTAAGTCGGAAACGCGCATTTTTCTCGTAAGGAAAGATATATTTGTCCTCTCCCCTGAGAACCTCCGACCATTGCGAAAGTGTCTTTTCAACCGATGTATTGCGGTAGTGATAATCCCTTATCATTCGGCGGATAAGGCGAAGATTTCTCTTGCTGAAAATCACCTTTCCGTTATCATCCACAACACGCGATGACACACTTATATACACCTTGCATATATGGCTTTCGTCAAGCCCGCTCGTTATTATCGGGTTAAGTGCGTGTATGCCCTCAACGATTATCACATCGTCACGGGTCAGCTTAACCGTCCGCTTATCTTCGGTGCGTGTGCCTGTAAGAAAATCAAACCGTGGAATCTGCGCTTCGCGCTTGTCAATCAGCTCGCCGAAGGTTTGATGTATCAAATCAATATCAAGAGCGCTGACATTTTCAAAATCCTTCAACCCTCTGTCGGTCAGCGGAATGTCCGCGGCGTTGCGGTAGAAATCGTCAAGCGAAAGCGTATATGCATTCCTGCCGCTTTTGAGAAGCTTCTCAGCTATCATGCCGGCGGTTGTGGTTTTTCCCGACGAGCTGGGGCCGGCAAGCAGAACTATGTCGCAGTTGCAGTCGGAAATCAAGCCGCCGACAAGCTCGGAAACCGAGCTGTCAAATTCACTTTCTGCCGAACCGATAAAGGCTTCGACATCCGAACCGACACCGTTATTTATTTCTTTCAGCGTACTGTTTGCCATTTAGCACCTCTTGTTTAATCTGTTACTGTTTTGTTATAAAACTCGATGATTTGTTTCTTTCTCTCCGCGATAATGTCATACCGCGAATTATATTCGTAAGGATATTTATAGTTGAATATTCTTTCTATATTTCTGCTGTTCGGGTCTTTGAGCTTCGTCACGGCACCTGCACCCACGGCAAGCACGCTGTGGCACTCCTCCATCATAAAAATGTTGTAAAGGCACTCAAAGCCGTCCTTGCACCAGCCGACATTCTCAAGATTGCCGAGGGAACGGGACTGTCTATACATATAGTACGGTCTGTACCCAGAAGAATAGAACCTGTTTTGTGCATATTCCAGCATTTTATTTGCCGTTGCGCCGCTTTCGACGTCAACCTTGTGGGTAACTATCGTCGAAGAGCGCTTCAAAGCCAGCGTATGTAACGTTATGTTTTCGGGATTCATCGCTGTCGCCCTGTCAACGGAATTGCAAAAGCTCTCAAACGTGTCGTCGGTCAGACCGGCTATAAGGTCCATATTTATATTGTCAAAGCCGGCTTCCCTCGCCTGTGAAAAGACTCTGACAACATCATCAACGGTATGTCGTCTGCCTATCGCCTTGAGCACGTCGTCATTAAAGGTCTGAGGATTTATGCTTATTCTGCCGACGCCTGCTGCCTTTATCACTCTGAGCTTTTCGGGTGTCACGGTATCGGCTCTGCCTGCCTCAATCGTATATTCGCGAATGTGCGACAGATCAAAGCTTTCTTTTATCTCCGCGCATATTTTTTCGAGCATCTGCGCCGAAAGCGTTGTCGGCGTACCGCCGCCCCAGTATATTGACTCAAGTCTCAGTCCAAGCTCGTTAGCGATCTGCGCCGTTTGCCTTATCTCCCTGCAAAGGTTCTCAACGTAGTCTGGCAAAAGCTTTTTCGCCTGCGCTATTGAATGGGAAACGAACGAGCAGTAGTTGCACCGTGTCGGGCAGAACGGTATCGAAACATACAGGCTGAAGCTTTTTTCGTCGGAAAGCGACATTATCTTTTCCTCCGCTTTAGCCACGGAATACGCAAGCTCGGTCTTTTTCTCATTGACAAGCAGCTTGTCGGTGAAATATTCCTTTGCTCCGTCATCGCCGTATTCGCCGATCAGCGTATTCATCAGCTTCGACGGTCTCACTCCTGTCAGGATTCCCCATTGCGGAGTGTAGCCTGTAACGGAAGAAAGGAGAGAAAAAAGCAAAATAGCCATTTCTCTCTCGCAATCGTCAAATTCGGCAACCGGCTTTTCCTTTGTGTCCGTTGTGCCGTTTATGCTGACAGAAACACTCACAAGATATTCGCCGCTCAGCGAGGTTGTGACGGTAATATCGTCCGTTTCGTCCGTGCCGTCCTTTATAACGCGGATCGTCTCGTGCGGATAGAAAACCCGACAAAGATTTTCCATTTCGTAATGAAATTTGTGGTTGACGACCCTGAGTATCATTTGAATCTCCTCATATATCTGTTTCTTTTTCTTTCGTATTCCATCGTTGTTGCGCGGTTGTGACCGGGATAAACCGTATATTCACTGGGCATCTCATAAAGCCGCTTTATCGACGTATACATTTCCTCGTCGCTTCCTCCGAACAGATCGGTTCTTCCGACCGTTAAACAGAAAAGCGTATCTCCCGTGAAAAGCGCGCGTTCGCTTTCAACATAGTAGCAGACGCTTCCCTTGGTGTGTCCCGGAGTGTGCATAACCGTAAAGTGAAGCGTTCCGAGTTCTATTTCGTCGCCCTCATCAACCGTGATATCCGGTTCTATATTCTTCTGCGTGTGCGGAGCTATGCTGAACGCAATGCTCAGCATTTCGTTCGTCAGGCAGTCCGCGTCGTCTTTGTGTATAACGATCTTAGCGTTCGGGAACGCCTGCTTCAGGTCATATACACCGAGAATGTGGTCGGCATGACCGTGGGTGAGCAGGATATACTCGACGTTCTTATCTCTCAGTCTTTCAAGAAGCTCCGCGGTACATTCTCCGCAGTCAATTACAGCGGTTTTGCCGCTTTTCCCGTCCGTGACGATGTATGTGTTGGCGCTGACCGGGCCGAGCGCAAGTGATTCAACCGTCATTTTAATCCCTCTTGTTCCAGATTTCCGTGTCCATAATTATAGTCACAGGTCCGTCGTTGTTAATTTCGACCTTCATATCCGCACCGAACGAGCCGTGCTCAACCTTTTTGATTCCGTTGAGCTTGAGCTGCTCCATAAAGTATTCATACAGCTCATTGGCGTATGCAGGCTGAGCCGCCGTTGTGAATGACGGACGGTTGCCTTTTTTTATATCGGCGCAAAGCGTGAACTGGGAAACAACAAGTACCTCACCGTCTATATCAAGAACGGAAAGATTCATTTTTTCGTTCTCGTCCTCAAAAATGCGGAGCTTTGCGATTTTCGCCGCAAGGATTTCGGCATCTTTCTTTGTGTCGTCGGGGAAAACGCCCAAAAGGACATTATATCCCCTGTCTATCTTTCCAACCGTTTCGCCGTCGATAACCACCGCCGACGAACTGACTCTTTGTACTACTGCTTTCATAATTAACCTCTTGATTCGCGTCAGCGGGATTTGCTCAACTGACGAAAATTTGTTTAATTGTTTGCGCGTTCCACGTCAAGAACGCCGTTTATCTTTTTCAGCTTTGCCATAACGCTGTTGAGATGCTCAATGCCGTTAACACCGATTGTCAGCTCCAGCGAGGCTCTGCCGTCCTTTTTGCTCTTTGTGTTTATTCCGTATATCATAACCCTCATATCGGCTATCATCTTTGAGATATCCGCCATCAAACCAACTCTGTCAAGACAAGTAAGTGAAACACTTGCCGTGAAGTCCTCCTTGGCATCGCTGTCCCAGCTTGCGGCTATCCACCTGTCAGGCTCATCGGCGAGCTCAATGACTTTCGGAACATTCGTGCAGTCTCTTTTGTGTATTGAAACACCGTGTCCCCTTGTTATGAAGCCGATTATATTGTCGCCCGGAAGCGGACTGCAGCACTTGGAGAGCTTGATAAGGCAGTTGTCGATACCCTCGATAACGACGCCCTCCTGGCTCTTCGTGCGCTTTTTCTGAGAGGGTTTGGTTATCTTGATAACGTCCTCTTCAACCGGCTCAGGCTGTTTGAACTCCTTGACATATTCGTCCTTTATGTGCGGCATCATCTTGTTGAGCGAGATTCCGCCGTAGCCGATTGCCGCAAAAAAATCCTCGGCGCTGTTAAAGCGCTGTTTCTGAGCTATTTCAAGCACAAACTTGTCAAACTGCTTATCATCAAGACGGATGAAATTACGCTTGAACTCACGTTCAACCTCCATCCTGCCCTCAAGGATATTCTCCTCGCGTCTCTCCTTTTTAAACCATGAACGAATCTTGTTGCGCGCGCCGCTCGTCTTAACGAATTTCAGCCAGTCGCGGCTCGGCCCCTTGTTCTGCTGTGAAGAGGTGATGATTTCAACAATCTCGCCCGTTTTTACGACATAATCAATCGGAACGATTCTGCCGTCAACCTTGGCGCCGATCATTCTGTTGCCGACCGCCGAGTGTATGGCATAGGCGAAGTCAACAACTGTCGACCCTGCCGGCAGATTTATTACCGTACCCTTGGGGGTGAACACAAAGACCTCCTCCTGAACGAGATCGGTCTTTATCGTGTTGACGATGTCCTGCGGATTTTCGGAAACATTCTGGCTTTCGAGAAGCTGACGAATCCAGGAGAATTTCTCCTCAAACTTCTGTCTGCCGTTCATTCCGAGCTTATATTTCCAATGGGCGGCAACACCGTACTCAGCCGTGCGGTGCATCTCCCATGTTCTTATCTGAACCTCAAACGGGATTCCCTCGTCGCCGATTACCGTTGTATGAAGTGACTGGTACATATTCGCCTTGGGCGTTGAGATATAGTCCTTGAACCGTCCGGGAATGGACTTGAACATATCGTGGATTATACCAAGGCAGTTATAGCAGTCGATAACGTCGTCAACAATTATTCTGACAGCGTAAATGTCATATATCTCGTCAAAGCTCTTGCCCTGCATATACATCTTTCTGTATATGCCGTGGACGCTCTTGATTCTGCCCGAAATGCTTGCATTCGGCACAACAAGCTTGATTCTTTCGCTGATTTTTTTCTGTATGTTGTCGAGATACTCTTTTCGTTTTGACTGCTGATGTTCAAGCTTATCTCTGATTTCTTTGTATGCCACGGGATCAAGGTAGCTGATTGCAAGATCCTCCAGCTCCTCCTTAACGCCTCGGATACCGAGTCGGTGAGCAATCGGGGCATATATTTCAAGTGTCTCCTGAGCTTTTTCACGTCTTTTATCCGGTCGCATAAAAGACAAAGTTCTCATATTGTGTATGCGGTCAGCCAGCTTGATGATGATGACGCGGATATCCTGGGACATTGCCATCAGCATCTTGCGGACATTCTCCGCCTGCTGCTCCTCCTTGGTAAAGATAGGCACCTTGCCGAGCTTTGTAACGCCCTCAACAAGGTTTGCAACGTCCTCTCCGAATTCCTCCTGGATATTCTCCTTTGTCATATCGGTGTCTTCCACAACGTCATGCAGCAGCGCCGCCGCCATGGATTCGCCGTCCATACCCAAATTATAGAGAATTATCGCAACGGAAACGGGATGAATAATATACGGTTCTCCCGAAAATCTGAACTGACCCTCGTGCGCCTTTTTTGCAATGAAATACGCTTTTTCAACAAGAGCCACATCGTTTTCGGTCATATTTTCCCTCACCAAAGTGATGAGCTTGGTATAAAGCTCATCGGGATTTTCGGGAACAAATTTTTTCTCGTCCTCCGCCGCGGTTGGTTCGGGCATTGCGGACGTCAATTTATTTTTTTCGTTTTCTTGTGCCATTTTTATACCACTCGGCTTACTGCGCCGACCCCTTTAATAATTCTGTTAGTCTGACAAGCACGGGTGCCTCCTGCAGGTTGACCTTTCCGCTCTTCGGCGGTGCAACCAGTCCGCGGTTTTCGTCGCGTGCAAGGACACCGGTTTCAAGCATTGCCTCGACCGATACCGCTACCTGTCCGTAATCCTCCGCCCAAAAATCCAGTCTGTGGCAGAGCGTTTCAATATCATAATTCCATCTTCCGGCAGAACGTATAAACTTATACACCTGCACCGTGGTTTCACGCTGAGGCATCAACAGCGAAGCGTCGAAGCCCTCGTTCTTTCCGCGCATGAGCATTGAAAAATCGCGCATGGAGCTGAACAGGTCTTCCTCCACCATGTCGTGGAGCTTCAGGTTTTTCAGAAGAATGCTGACCCTCACCTGTCCGAGGTATTCGTTTGCCTCCAGGAGCACGGCGGCATCGACCACATCGCCCTTGACAAACGGAAGCTCAGCCTGAACGATTCGGAACATAATTGCCGGAATCGACACACCGTTTCTCTCAAGTGTTATTCTCAGGTGTTTCCCGTTTCCTATCGGCTGAATGTCCGTTATTGTCATATTGTAAAGTCCGAAAATCGGCTGAGGATTGCCCGCTCCGAACGGTTCAAGCTGTTCAACCGTTTCCAGCATCTCTGTGTTCACACAGGCAGGATTCAATTTAAAATCAATCTGCTGAACGGGATACGGCATCTCCGTTTTGTCTGCATAATCATTGATTGCCTTTCTGAAAGCATCAATATCCGAGCTTTTCAGTCCTACTCCTGCCGCGAGTGTATGCCCGCCGAAATGAGTCAGACAGCTTTCGCACCTGCAAAGAGCCTCGTAAAGATTAAATCCGTCAATGCTTCTTCCCGAACCCTTGGCATTCTCGCCATCCGTGGTTATAACTATTGTCGGCTTTCCGTTTTTTTCGACCAGCCTTGACGCGACTATTCCGACAACTCCGTCGTGCCATCCCTCGCCCGAAACAACAAGCACATTCATATACTGCCATTGCGGATGAGCTTTTATCTGAGCCTGAGCCTGTTTGAGTATATCCTGCTCGGTCTGCTGTCTTTGTATGTTTTCGTCGTTTATCTCCTGCGCGATGACAAGAGCCTCATCGTAGTCCTCGCTCAGCAGAAGCCTTATTGCGCGCTCCGCCGAGCCCATACGTCCTGCGGCGTTGATTCTCGGACAGATTCCGAAAGCAACCGAACCGGAGCTTATCTTCCTGTCGGCAAGTCCCGCGACCTCAACGAGTGCCTGTATGCCTGCTCTGTCGGAATCGGCTATCATCGGAACGCCTCGGCGCACAATTTCTCTGTTTTCCTTTATCAGCGGCATAACGTCGGCAACCGTTCCGATTGTGACAAGATCGGTGTAGCTGTCGGTCACTCCGTTTTCCTCGCCCTCAAGGGCGCACACTAATTTATATGCGACCCCAACGCCTGCATAGTCTTTGAAATCAAGATTGCAGTCCGCCCTGTGCGGATCGACGACCGCAACCGCCTGCGGCAATGTATCCGCCGGCAGATGGTGATCCGTGACTATCAGCTCCATTTCGAGCTCTTTAATATACTTTGCCTCTTCTATGGCACTTATTCCGTTATCGACCGTTATTATCAGTCTGACACCCATACGGCTGAGCTTGTCTATCGCCTCATAGCTGAGTCCGTAGCCCTCCGTGTGGCGGTTCGGCACATAATAAACCACATCGGCGCCCTGCATTTCAAGATATGAATAGAGAAGCGCTGTCGATGTCACACCGTCGGCATCATAATCTCCGTAAATTGCAATGCGCTCAAAATCGTCGAGCGCCCTCTGTATTCTTTTCACCGCCGCGTACATATCGGGAAAATCCATCGGATCAACGCTTTTGCGCTCACCCAAGCCGAAAAATTCCTTAGCCTCGTCAACGGTATTGATTCCTCTTGTCGATGCGATAAGTGCAGCGTACGGGCTCACGCCGAGCTTTTCTGATATTGTTGTAGCGTTTTCTTTGTTGCCGTTCCTGACGATCCACTTTTTCCTGCTCATATCGCATCTCCTTTCTAAAAAATCATTTTATTATTTATCGTATATTTCTTCAAGCTGACGAACCGTGTTCGATATATCGAAAAGCGCAAGCTTGCCGCTGTCGGCAGTCCTTTTCGGTTCATCAAGAGTTCTGTTTATCAATTCTGCCCAGCTCGCGGCTCCGCTCTCAAGCGGAAAATACTCTGTCAGCCCTACATTCGCCTCTTTGGTGACAACATCGGACACTATGCAGGTAAGGCCTGCTGCCTGAGCCTCAACGAGAGAAAAAGGAAGTCCCTCAAAAAGCGATGGCATAAGGAAGCAATCGCAGCAGGCAAGAATCTCCTTGACATCGGTTCTGACGCCCGTGAAGACGATCTTATCCGAAACATTTAACTGCTTTGCTTTGTTTTTGGCATCGTTTTCAAGCTCTCCGCCGCCGACCCAAATATACTTAAAATCGTTTCTTAGCTTAGCAAGCTCTGCAATTATTTCAACGGCAAACAGCGGATTTTTCTGCATCGAAAGTCTGCCGACCGAAACAATAAGCTTCGCGTCTGTTGTGCCCGAAAAGCTTTCCGTATAAGCTTTTTTGTCAAAACCGTCCGGCATTTTAAAGCTTCCGATATCTATTCCGTTATAAATGAGCGTTGAGCTTCTGCCACCGTAAAAATATTCTGCGGCAACATCGGAGCACGCAAGCAGCTCGGTCGATGCTCTAACTATAAGCTGTCTCATTGCTCTGCGATATGTTTTTTGAATTAGCCTCTTCGCCCACGCCAGCCTGCCCTTAGGGTCATACTGGCTTTTTGAATTGTGCGCGTGGCATATTCTGACGGGAACCCCGCACCTTTTGGCAATCGTCAGCGTAATTCCGTTGAGAAGGTCCATATTGGAATGAGCTATATCAAAATGCTCGGAGGAAAGAATCCTTTTGACATTTTTTATATATTCAAGCTTCTTTTTCGGCGCGTCAAGATCACCTGCATGGATAACCCTGATACCCAGATCGGTAACTGTCTTCTCGTGCAGGCAGTACACACCCTCGTCGATAGCAATGATAACAGTTATGTCATATTTGGTTTTGTCAATCTTTTTCAGCACGTTTACAAGGAAGGTTTCAATTCCGTTCGCGCTGAGTCCATGAGAAAAAAAGGCAATTTTTTTCATAACGTTCTCCGTTTATTCGGCGATCTCTTTGGCGTGCTTTTCGGAAACAGCAGAAAGCACTTCCTGCTTAAATGCGCCGTAGATTTTGTACTTTCTTGAAAATACAATGAACGAAATGATTATGAGCACCGGAGGCACGATAAACATCAGCGCAGATATTGCGTCTTTCGCCTGCTGAGTCTGTTCGGGAGCGGTTCCCTCATACTTGGTTATGCTGAAAGTGAGGTACATAATAATGCACTGGACGGTGTACGCCATTTTCTGCAAAAAGCCTTTCATCGAGAACGTAAGGCTCTGGTTTCTCTTGCCAAGCTTATATTCGCCGTAGTCAACAACATCGGCAAGCATAACGGTCTGATTGACAAACATACTTCCGATACCGATCGACGTGATGAGGTAGCAGGCACCGAGACCGTATACATTGCCGCCGAAGCCGTAACCGATGACAGCCATTCCGATATATCCGACAGCCGCCATACCGAGCGAAAGCTTGTAGATTGTTCTGTTATTCATATTGAGCTTGGAGCAGATTGGGATAACGGCAATACCGATTACCGAGCCGACAGCTCCGAACATATTAAACTTTGACTGGAGATTAAGATCACCGGCAACAGAGTTGAAATAATAACTGCTTATGCCGGAAGTCATATAATATCCTGCATTTGATATCATTGCGAAGAGCATAAATGTGAGAAGCTGATCGTTGTTCTTCACGACGCTTATCGCCTGCTTGAACGAGAACTTTTCTCCGCCCTGAACATAGTTTCTTTCCTTCGTCGATGCAACGCTGATGCAGGCAAAAACGACCAGCAAAACAGCGGCGATTATCGACCATTTGCCGAAGCCTGTCCTCAAGCACTCCGGAGTCATAGCCTTGAGACTGCTCTCGCTTGAGCCGCCGAGATATGCAACGATCGGAGCTGTGAGAATAAGAACAATTCCCTGACCCAAGCCTGAGAAGGTTCTTGCGACAGTCGAAATGAAGTTTCTGTCTTTTTCCTCGGTTGCAAACGACGGTATCATTGACCAGTATGGTATATCCGCAAGGGTATTAGACATTCCCCAAAGCACATAGAAAACTGCGACATAGACATACATCCATACCGAGTCGTTTCTGATTCCGGGGTTGTTAAACAACAGGCACAGCACAACGGCATTGGCTATTGCGCCCCTCAAGATCCACGGGCGGTATTTGCCCATTTTGCTGTTTGATATGTCAACAAGCGTACCCATCATGGGATCGTTTATTCCGTCCCAAAGTCTTGCAATCGGAGCAAGGATAAGCAGGAATAACGAGCTTATTCCCAACGCGTTTGTAAGATAGAGAGAAAGATACGAATAGAAGAGACCGTAGCTGAGGTCAAGACCTACCGCGCCGACACCGTATCCGATTTTCTCCCTGAAAGGAACTTTTTTATCCATACTAAAACCCACTTTCACGAATTAGCCTAAGCCAACTTATATAATACCATAAAATTTCGGTTTAGACAATAGTAAAAATGACGTTCCCCGTAAAAAGGAACGTCATTTTTTATCAATTTATCTTTGATGTTTAAAGCTTAATGTCGTCGACTGCAATTTTCAGAATAATGAGAGCGTCATAAGAATTGATTTTGCCGTCGCCGTTTGTGTCGGCGCAAAGCTTCTGCTCCTCTGTCTTTATGGAGTTATCCATATCGACCGCATACTGGAGAACGATAAGCGCATCCGATGAATTAACCTTGCCGTCACCGTTGACATCGGGAATAACCTTCGGCATTACGGTCTCATCCGTATTGGCTTTGCAAACTCTGCATACCTTGTGCTTCAGTCCCTCTTTGTATATCGACGGTCTGACATCAATTATCCATTCGTCCCCTGTCTTGTGTCCCTTTGCAGGGATAATCTCCTCGGACTTTTCGCCGCAGAGCTTACAGGTTACAAGGCTCGTCCCCTCTTTTGTACAGGTAGCCGCCTTTACGGTTTTCTTCGTCACATCGGCATGCTTGCAGGAAATTCCAAATTCTTTGTAATATCCCTCGCCGTATGCGTTAATTCCGACAACATATACCTTTGCCGTTCCGATATCCACATTTTTTCTGTAAATGATCTTGTAGTCCGTGCCGTTCACAACAGCATCTCCGCTTGTGAGCGAAAGCTCAATTGCCGGAGTGATCGCCTCTTTCGTGTACTGCTGTTCGGGAATGTCGGCAACCGTACCGAGCGAAAGATCCTTGACATATTCCGTCGTTGCCTTAAGCTTGCTGTCGGAAATATATTTTTTGAGATTTTCGTTGCACTCAACGGTTATGAACTTCATATTATTGTCATAGTCCCTGAACGCATCCGAACCGATTTCGGTATTCTTTGAAATTTTAACCTCGTTGAGCATATAGCAACCGTTAAATGCGTTCGAGCCGAGAGTTTTAAGTGTAAACGGAAGCTCGATCGACTTGATAAACGGACAAGAACCGAATGCAAGCTTGCCGATTGATTCAAGTCCGACCGGCAAGGTTACTTTTTTCAGTCCTGAACAGCCCTCAAAAGCTCCTTCGCCTATTGTTGTGACATAATCGGGAATCACAAGCTCCTCAAAGCCCGAACAGCCATAGAAGCTTTCTTTTCCTATGTACTCAAGCTGAGCCGGCAAAACAAGTGTTTTTATCTCGGCATGGTTCATAAATGCGCCGTACTCGATTCCGACAACAGGGAGACCCTTATGTGTCTCAGGAATAACAACGGTATCATAGGTTACACAAAGGTACTCGGTTATAACATAGCCTGTTCCCTCTTTGTTGAGCTTAAAAGTGAGATCGTTTTCGGTATTTCTGAGTATGTCGAATGTCGCGCCCGAAACACGCACATCATTTGTTATGTCAACCAGTCCCGAATTGGCGGCACGGGTAATCTTGAGATTCAAATCGCACGCACCGTGGTCGGCAAGAGACTTAACTTTGAAAACAACCGTCACAAAGATACCGGTAAACTCATAGTTGTTGCTTCCGGCAAGGCTCCAGTTTATCTGACCCGCAATCTTAGCGTTCTGAGAAAAAACCTCTCCGTTCGACTGCTTGTCTCTCGCCTTTCTGAGATCCTTGCTTTGAGTTATGCTGACGACCTCAAGCTTTGAAGAGTCATAAAGCATACTCATGTCCAAAGCGGCAACCTTCTGATACTTTGCCGGGAAATAAATCTCCGCGGAAATTTCATCGTCCTGCATACATGTCGTTGAGCTTACCCTTACGGCAATGTCCGACGAAGCGGCATTCGGAGCAACGACAACTGCGCCGAGAACAAGAATAGTTGTAACGACAAAAGCCGTTATTTTTTTAATCAACCTATTCATTCTTAGTATCACCCTTCCGTTTCATATAAATATCCGATGATATTTATTTTATTGTATATTATTTCTTCGATTTTGTCAAATCAAAAAAGATATGTTTTTAATATTGCATTTAATGCTTTCTGCACAACCAAAATAAAAAGCCGCATTATAAAAAATGTGGCTTTTATGGCCCGCCCGAAGGGATTTGAACCCCCAGTCGTCAGAATCGGAATCTGATGCATTATCCAATTATGCTACGGGCGGATATTCTGTTGAACATCGGTATTATATCATAGATATTCCCTTTCTTCAAGCATTTATTTTCCGGTACTTCACCACAGCGAAAACGACGGGTGCTTTCACACCCGCCGTTTTTTAATTCAATTATCCGAAGATCTGATATCAGACAATCAGGATACGCGACCTGTTGACTGGTTGAGTACGCCTGAACCGGAAATTACGTTTTCGATAAGCTTTCCGTCAGCCGCCGTTACCATTCTGTCGCCGTTTATGTTCGCCGCAAGTATTCCTGCCGCCGTAAGCGAGCTTACGCTCATTATCTGATTCTCTATGTCGTTTATGTCTCTTGCGGTGATCGTTCCGTCGCCGTTTACATCACCGTAGATAAGGATCACATACTCGCCTATTACGTTGCCGTCAAGGTCTGTTACCGTTACGGTTGAGCCCGTTCCGATGTATCTGCCCGTTACTGCCTTCGTAATCGTTACGTTTACGTTCTCTATCTCGAAATAGGTGCTCTTCAATGTGTTCTCACGAAGTCCCGTGTCAAGTCCCTTGATGTAGGTTACTCCGCCGGACTTCTTGTAAGACGCGCCGTTCTTGAGCTCGAACTTCGGTGTCTTCGTGTTCTTGAGAACAAGCATATCAATGTAGCTCTGGAGAGTTGCCGTCATATCGTCAACCTTTGACTGCTCTGTAATATTGTAGTCGCCGTTTGCCGGAATTGTTACATAGATATAATCGAAGATATATCCGTTATAGATTTCATCGTAGTTCTCATAGAGTGACGAATCAAGACCGTTGACATAATCAACAAGCTCATTGAGCTTCGAGTAATCTGCCGGGAGATACTCAAATGTGTATTTGATAACCGTATCCGTGTAACCGTCAACAACACCCTGCTGAGTGATGTTTCTGTCGCGGAGGAATCCGGCAACTACTGCGCGGAATGCGTTTACGGAAGCGTCTGTGTAAAGACCCTTTGCAATCTCTGCTTCCTTAGCCACGATAGCCGCATCAAGATTTGTGTAATCTGCCAGCTTGTACTCAAATACATAGCTGTTGATTGCATCAGCATAAGCATTTACTTCTGCCTGCTTGTCAATTGTCTTTGCCCAGTCGATGGAAGCAATAATATCATTGTATCCCGCAACCGAAGCGTCTGTGTAAAGACCGCTCTTTGCCTTTTCGTCGGCAGCAGTCTGAGCCTCTCTTACCTTTGTATAATCGGCAGGCTTATACTTGAGTCCGCGTGCCGCTGCAGCGAGTGCGGATACAAGAGTTTCGAACTCGGTCTGATTTCTGATTGAGTTCTTGATAAGCTTGAAGTTGTCAGCGGCGGCAAGTGCGTCCTTATAAAGCTTAACTGATTCATCTGTGAAATTGTCAAGCGATTCGGGAACATCCTTAATAGCCTCATTGTATGATGTGAGATCAAGAGGCTTGTCGGTGAGAGCCGCAACAGCCGCGTCGATAGCGTCTGCAAATGCATTTACTCTTGCCTGCTCAGATGAGGGAAGGTCATAAACAACTGCGTTGATAGCGTCCTTTACAGCCTGGATACTCTCATCCGTGTAATTTGTATCCTTGATAGCCTCTTCGGCCTTCTTCTTTGCTGTCTCAACTATTGTGTAGTCGGCACGGTCAGGCTCAAGAGCCGCGATTGCTACCAGAATAGCGTCTGCGTAACCGTCAACGATAGTCTGACTCTTAATGTTAAGGCCGTAGTTTACGGAGTTGATAACATTCTGGAGATTTGTAACAGATGCTTTTGTATAAGGTGTAAGATCCGTCGGAACCTTCTTCAAAGCCTCGGTAACCTTAGTGTAATCCGCCGGCTTATATACAAGACCCGCAATAGCAGTCTCAAGGTCTTTAGCATAGCCGTCTACCTTATCCTGCTCGTCTGTGAGCAAGCCTCTTTCGATAACAAGCTTAGCCGCAATTACTTCAGCCGCTGTCTCGTCTGTGTAGACCTCGTCTTCAAGGTCTGCCGGGATCTTCTTGAGAGCCTCTTCAACCGCCGAGTAATCAGCGTCATTCGGCTTCAATCCCTTGATAGCCGCATTAATTGCTGCTGCATAACCTTCAACAGTAGTTTGATATCTGATATCAAGACCCTTTGTATAGGTCATCGAAGCAACAAGTGCATCATAGCTGTCCTTTGTGTAGTAAGAATAACCGTTACGGGCTTCCGCAAAAGCATTCTGTCTGTCTACACAGCTTTGCGCCTGCTTCATAGCAACATCAACTGCCGAATAATCAGCCGGCTTGTACTCAAGCAGATCCATAGCGGCGCGAATCTTTGTAACGTAACCGTCTACGGTTGCCTGCTGGCTCAAAGGAAGGTTCCAATTGACAGCGTTTACTTCGTTGGCAACTCTGAGGATAGAAGCCTCTGTGTAAAGGCTCTTGTCCATATCGTTCCATTCTTTGATTATAGCTCTGACCGCAGTATAGTCTGCGCCGATTTCATTAAGCTTTTTTATAGCGTCCAGAATAGCGTCGGCAAAGCCGTCAATTTTCTCCTGATCCCTTGCCAAAAGGTTGTACTCAACAGAATCTATGGCGTTCTGAAGAACCTGCCATGAATCTGCCGTATATTTGCTCTGATCCAATGCGTCTGCCTTTTCAATAGCGTTTCTAACCTTGGTGTAATCACCGTCTGCATCGGCAAGGCCTGCACGTGCTGTTGCAAGAGCTTCCTTGAGAGCGTCGATTTCGCTCTGCTTTGTGATGTCGAGCGGATTTCCGTCCTCATAGTCTGAATAAGCGTTCTCCGCGGCTGCAAGAGCCTCTGCGAACGGAGCCCATGTTTCGGGAGTGTACCAGCTTTCCTTCTCACCGGAGGAAGCATTTATTTCTGTTTCAAGATCCGTATAGGATGCATCCTTATAGGTAAGTCTGTCAATAGCATTCCTGAGGTTCGTTGCCATATCGTCAACGTCTTCCTGCTGTTTCCAGTTCTTATCCCACTCAATAGCGTTGTAAGCCGCAGCAACGGCACGCCATCTGAGTTCAACATAGAGATCCTTGTTTGGAAGAACCTCATCATATCTCTTGGTCTGTTCTCTTACAGCGGTGTAGTCCGCCGGAGCAAGCTGAAGACCTTGTATAGCCGCGTCAATGCTTCTTGCGTAAGCGTCAACAAGAGCCTGCTGGTCAACCTTAAGATTGTAATTTACCGATTCAACCGTATCTCTGAGAACCTGCCATGTTTCAGCGGTATAGTGCTCAGGATTAAGTCCCTCGTAGATTTTAACCATTGCATCAACTTCATCGTAGTTTGCCGGGTTCTTGTCAAGCTTTGAGATAGCATAGCGAACGTCGGCAACGAGGGAGTCAAGATATGTCTGGTTAAAGATGCTGATACCTGATTTGAGGTTGTTCATAGCGGTCTGAACTCTTGACCAGGATTCGTCTGTGTAAAGATCGGACTGGAGAGCCTTGACCTCTGCCTCAACGACATTGGCCTCTGTGTAGTCTGCCGTTGCAACCTTAAGACCTGCGACTGCCGCCTTGAGAGCTGCGTCTGCCGCATCAATCTTGTTCTGGTCGGTATCGGGATCGTTAAGTATGTACTCTGCGTTCTTGAATGCTGCAAGGTACTCGCTCCAGCCCTCAGAATAGAACCATGAGTTCGGGTTGTTACCGATCTCTGAATCAGCTGCAAGAAGCTGAGTCGGAGTGTAAGCTCTGTAAAGGTCCTGAAGGTCTGCGCGAAGCTCCGACTTGTCATAAGTAACAAGGTCGAGGTTGATCGCAGAGCGGATTCTTGTAATGTGGTTGTAGGTTGCACCGAATGAAACGATGAATGTATAGGACTTAGTCTGATTTCCGTTATCAAGAGTCGTCATTCCGTCCAAATACTTTGCGCCGTTCATTCCGATCGTGATTGTTCCGCCGGCATTTGTGTCGATCGGAGCAACGTCGGTTACACCAAGCTGGGTAACAGAAGCGGCATTTGTCGGAGTGTTTCCGTCAAACTCAACACCGCCTGCCGCAATCTTGAACTCCTTGATACCGTACTCCGAGTAGGAGTCTGTTCTGCGGAGAGTATCGGTGATTGAGAAACGAAGATTGTAGTTGTTGAGGTTCGCAATACTTCTGTCAAGATATGCAACCGTTACGGGACGGTTGAGATCGTTGGCTGTATTGGCGTTCTGCGTACCTTCATTGGAGTGATCGTCATAGTGGTTCTGAGCATAGCCGGAAGCAACGCCGTCAACCTTGACGAAAGAGGATGTATTGAAGTCATAGTAACCTCTCTCCCAGCCAACATTTGCCGGATCTACAAATGTTCCGAAGGTGTTTGCACCGAGGATTCGAGCAATGTAGTCAACTTTCTCTTTTCTGTCACAGTTATGCTTTGTAAAATGATATGAACGATAACGGTGAGCGAAAATACCGCCGGGCTGTGCTACATTTTCAACTGCGCTTGAAGCGTAAGCTGTGTATGTCTTTGTGATTGTTTTTCCGTTGGCATCAACATACTCGTATGTATAACCAACCTCAAAATCAAGCTGCTTGACAGTAACATTGCTGCCGGAAACGATCCATGAATATGTATAAACGCCGTCTGTCAGCACGCCGTTGTCTGCGGCGGTGAATGTAAGGTTGGCATTTGTACAGGTGATCGTCGGCTGTGCCTTCAATGCCTTGTCTGTTGTGAATACTACCATCGGGTTTGTCGGTGTTTCACCTGCGTAGAACGCACTTGTGTAATTACCGTCAATCTCCGGCAATCCTGATGCGGTTGCCTTTACGATGGTGGAACCTGCCGCCTGTGATTTTGCGGCTGCGGCTGTGCGGATAACTGCCGTCGAGCTGATGCTTACGCTGGGCATCTCAAGGAGACCCTGGCTTGCATCTATCGACATAGTGCTGATTTCATCTGAAACAGCACCGGCTGTGCTGTACAGTCCTGCCGGGATTATGGTGAGAACCATGAGCACGGACAGCAAAGCACTGAGAATACGTCTGCTTTTAGCCATTTATATTCCTCCCAAATTTAATTGCTATAAAAGTGCAGCCTACCCCACACTTATATACAGTATCATTATATATTTTTAAAACACAAAAGTCAACCACATTGAAACAGTTTCTTGCTCATTTTTACATTTTGAACAATAGCTCCGTAAAAATTTTATATATTTAGCCGACAATCCGAATCAACGCAAATCTGCAAACATAGGTATTGTAACGGACGGTGATTTTATGATAATTACATTGCTGCTGCAGGCGCTCTCCAATCTCTTTTTCTTCGCGCTGCATCTCTCCGGCACAAATTCCTTTCCGCCTCCCCTTTCCGCCCAGCGCGAGCGTGAATGTCTTGAGGCAATGAAGAAAGGCGACACAAGCGCCAAAAATGAGCTGATTGAGCACAATCTGAGACTTGTGGCGCATATTATAAAGAAATACTATTCCAATTCCGTCCAGCAGGACGACCTGATCTCAATCGGAACGATCGGACTTATCAAGGCGATAAACACCTTTGACCCTGACAAGGGAACCCGGCTCGCCACATACGCGGCGCGGTGCATAGAAAACGAGATACTCATGCAGTTTCGCGCGCAGAAAAAGACCGCGCAGGACATTTCCGTAAACGAACCGATAGACACCGACAGCGAGGGAAATCCGCTGACGCTGATGGACATAATCTCGACCGAAGACGAAATCGTTGAGGACATTTATAAAATGACCATGCTGAAAAAGCTGGCTTCGGAAATTGAAAGAATCTCCGATCCCCGTGAAAAATCAATTATCATCATGCGTTACGGTCTTGACGGCGGCAAGGCAATGACACAGCTTGAGGTTTCAAAGAAGCTGAATATATCGCGCTCCTACGTCTCGCGAATTGAGAAAAAGGCGCTCAAATCCTTACGCAAAGCGCTGGAGGATTAGGAAATTTTAAAATAATTCACGGCACGATGTGGGCATCGTACCCTACGACGAGCTTTGATAAAGCCTAAATCGTAGGGTGTGATGCCCACATCACACCGAGAAATCTGATGAAACCTATTTTCTCTCCCTCCGTCACGGCTTCGCCGTGCCACCTCCCTCATCAGATGGAGGCAAGGAAAGTCAGCAAAAACAAAGCAAATTATATAAATCTAAATGCCTTGCACAAATCCCAGCCTCCCCTTGATTGAGGTCAAGGGGAGGTGTCTCGAAGAGACGGTGGGGATAAAGAAACAAGTTATTATCAAGGTTTAAAACAATCCACGGCACGATGTGGGCATCGTGCCCTACGACAAGCATTGATAAAGCCTAAATCGTAGGGTGTGATGCCCACATCACACCGAGAAAAAATTTTGCGTAAACAAAACAGCCTCCCCTTTCAACAAGAGGAGGCATTGACAAACATATTATGATTTTATAAGCTCCTGATACAGAGCTTCCTCCGGGTCATCGACCTCGAGGAACATTCCGTTCATTCTGTCAACATACTTCTGCTCCGGCACACAGCCGTTTTCAAGCAGAGCGATAACATCGTCAACCGCCTTTTTGTAATCGGACGAAAATTCGCCGAATCCGCGGTCAAACGGAATATCAAGCTTTCTGTAATGGTTCAGCCCCGCCTCGAACAGCTCAAGATCCGGCATAAAATAAAGGATCGGCCGCTTGAGGTAGATGAAATCAAACATAAACGACGAGAAATCTGTCATAAACACGCTGTATGAAAATTCGTCAACTGTCGGCGGAGCAAGTCTCACCGTTTCGCCGTTGAGCTTGAAATATTCATCATACATTCTGAAATTCGGGTGCGGCTTGAAATCGAGAACATAGCCGTGCTTCTTCAGCGCCGCTTCAAGCTTGGGATCGGTCAGAAATGCAATGACATTTTTGTAGAACTCCGAATTGAGGAAAGCCTTTTCTTTCGGCTTCCAGCTTCCCTTTCCGTCCGGCTCAACCAGGAACTTTCTCCAGCTCGGAGCAAAAAGAATTTTCTTCTCCGGCGATTTTGACGCGTCAATATGACCGAGACGCGGCATTCCGCTCTTAATGAGGAATGAATCCTCAAATCCGTAGTTATTTATAAGGTTATCAACCTCGAACTGCGTTGAAACGACCTCGCGGTCAAGCATCATTCTGTCGAGCGAATACATTGTCGGCAGGTGGGCATGAAGCACACCGTGCTGAAGATAGACAAGCTCAAACTGTGCAATATCCGAAAAATACTTGAATGCATTTGCCGGGTAGCACATAAAGTCCCTGAGACCGTAAAAGGACGTAAGTATCTTTTCCGCGGCGAGAATATAAAGCCTGTGCTTTACCGAGCCGTACATAACAAGCTTTTCTTTCTGTTTTTCGTCGAACCAGCCGTCAATTTTCGCGTCCTTGTTATACACATAATATCTTTCAATTCCGTCATTGAGCTTTGAATCGTGTATAAACTGGTAATACGCGTTGTCCTTAACAGTTTTTGAAGAATCGCAGTAAAGCCAAATACGGTGCGAACGCTTATAATACGGAGCGTAAATTCTCGTCAGCATATTTCTGAAGCCCGTTTTCGGCATATAAGCGACGCTTCGTGCCAGCTCCCTGATTCGGTCGCACACATTCGCCTTGCGTATTTTAATCTTATTGTTTTTGCACCTTATGTCAAGCCCTTCGCAGATATAGGAGCTCCTTTTCGGCTTTCTGTTGAATGGACAGGTCTGCGGATACGAGAAGTACATCGGCACATCTCTGCCGAGAAGCTTCGTTTTGAACGAGAGCTTTGTGCCTGCTTCAACAGGAATTTTAAGAATAAAATCCTTAAAGTTGTTTGTAACCGTCTGCGACTGGAAATAGCTGAGCGACGACGGTTTAAGAGTTACCTTGTGCTCCTCTTTTTCTCCGCCCTTTGAGCTTATGTAACTCAGCTCTATCTCTTCCGTGAAGTTCAGCGCCACGCACTTAATAGCTCCGACGATCGTGAGTACACCGTTGTGCAGGCGGAAGCGTGAAAGATAAACCTCGATTCTGTCGAAGTCAAACAGCGGCTTTTTATCAAGGCAAACAGCGTAATTATTGCCGACAAAATCCGCGCTCATGCGGTCACCGTAAACAAGTCCGAGAATGTACGCCTTGTGACCGTAAGGCAGTTCGGGATAGTCAATCAGCACGTTGAGGTCGACCCTGCTCAAAAGGGTAATGAATCTGCCGACCTCACGCTCAAAGTCCGCGCCCTTGTACTGATACGGCCAGATCACGTCGAACCTGAGCTTCCAGCGAAAATCGTTCAGGAAATACGCCTGAATGAACTTTGGAGCGTTTGCGTCACGGATGAAATCTTCCCACATTGCAACCGTCTTGTCGTGAATGTAATACGGGTGTCTTTTCATACCGGTCGCTCCGCCGGAGTTCTTGACATAATAATATATCGCCGGGTGGTAGAAGCCTATTTTTTCCTTGCCGCTGAGGATAGACATAATGTATTTCTGATCCTCGTGGAACATCAGCGTCGTGTCAAAGGTGACGTTTTTCTCTCCCATATTTTTGACGATAATGTTCATATTCGTCTGCACGAAATACATATAATCCGGATCATTCAAATCATATATACCGGTCTTGTTGATATACTTATACCTGAAATGCGGCAGCGGCTCGGTTTCGCCGTCCTTGTCCTGATACTCGGTATAGGTCATAAGGTCGATCTCATCATAGTGCTTCTCAAAATAGCCGCACAGGCCCTTGATTGCATTCTTTGAAAGATAATCGTCGGAATCAAGGTACATAATAAACCTGCCCTGTGCTTTGCCGATACCGAAGTTTCTTGCATTTGATACACCGTTGTTTTCTATATGAAAAACCTTGAAAAAGCTGTACTTTTCAGCATATTCTTCACAAATTGCGGGGCTGCTGTCCGTCGAGCCGTCGTCGATAAGCAGAACCTCCATTAGGCTCTTATCCATCGTCTGCGCCACCATTGAGTCAAGGCATTTACGCAGATATTCTTCAACATTGTAGACAGGAACTATAACAGATACCTGACAGTTGAAATTCATCAAATCCCATCCTTCCGAAATGAAGCCGTACAGGAACAAAGTAACTGTACTGAGATAATATACCATATACTGAGGATTTTTTCAAGAAAAATCGTTGCATATAAAAATATGCGGCTTCCGAATCACTCCGAAAACCGCATAAAATCAATCTAAATCCACGGCTTTATCCATTCCGAACGAATAAATCACCGTTCCCTTTATCTCCATACCCGTGCACTCATGCAGGGCATATTCATACATTTTGAGCTGCTGTCCGTAGCGGCGCCGCAGGGTATCGTCGTCAACATTCCTGTCGGTTTTGTAGTCAACAATAACCAGCTTGCCGTCCTCCTCAAAGGCGCAGTCGACATAGCCCTGAATCACTATCATTTCATCCGCCGCATTGTCGTCAACATCGGAATACAGGTCACCGGCTCTGATTCCGACAGTGACCTTTTTCTCTCTGAGAAGAAGCGTTGCTTTCTTTATCCGTGCAGCAAGCTCACTCTCAAAAAAGCTTCTGAGATGACCGCGTTCAAGAATTTTGGCTTCGTCCGTCGTCAGGCGATGCTCGCTGAGCATACGCTCAATCTGTCCGTCAATGTCACATTTCTCGGCGGTGTAGTCGAAAAACTCCATAAATTTGTGCGTCGCTGTTCCCCTGCTCGCAGGATTAACTCCGCTTTTGCTCAAAAATTGCGGCTTCGCCGAAGCGAAATACTCCGTGCTGAACCCGTCGGACTCAAAATCCGACGGCGCGCTCTTTGCCATAATTCCCGAAAGAGAGCTGTACGGATACTCGTACTCTACTCGCTCTTTTATTTCTTGGAGCAGGTCCTCGTCAGCCTCAGCAGTTTCGGTCTGTGCTATAATTTCTTCGGGAGAAGAAATATCACAGATTTTTTCGACTGAAATTTCTGCCGCCGCAGGGAGCGTCATCGGTGATTCACCGTTCCACAGACAGGCGGCATCGGGGTGGCGCAGGAATCCCGTAACGACCCAGTCAGCCGCCGAGCCCTTTGAAATCACCGTGAACGGTGAAATCGGCTTGTCCGCATTGAGCTCTGACGCAAGCTCTGAAAGCTTCTTTTCGATGTTGTTATATCTCGCAACGCAAATCAATTTTTCCTTAGCGCGCGTCATCGCAACATAGAGAACTCTCAGCTCCTCGGAGTATCCCGATTTTTTTTCGGCAACTCCGAGCGCCTTTTTGCCGACGGTGGCATATTTACACTTTCTCTTCTGGTCTCTGCGGTCAAAGCATATACCGTAATCGGGGTGATACGCCGCCGAGGATCTTGAAAAATCATCGTTGAACTTCGCGCTGAGATCGGCAATGATGCACACGGGGAACTCCAGTCCCTTGCTCTTGTGTATCGTCATAATATGAACGACATCTGCCGCCTCCGAAACGTCGCCTGCGGATTCAAGGTCGCCGTTCTGCCGCTGTATTCGGTCAATGAAGCGTATAAAGCCGGTCAGACCTCTCCTGCCCGACTCTTCATATTTCGTGGCATAATCGACAAGCATATTGAGGTTCGCGCTTTTTCCGGCGCCGTCCTTCATCGCCGCCGCAACGGATCTGAAGCCCGTTATATCGAGCATTTCCAAAATAAAGCTGCTGCACGAAAGCGTTGCGCTCAGCATTCTCAGCCTGTCCAGCGCTTCGAGAAATTTTATGCACTTTTCGTCTCCGTTTTCCGCCGTCCCGACAACGCAATGATAAATCGGCTTTCTGCGCTCGCTGATTCTCAGTCTTGCAAGCTCGTCAGGCGTAAATCCGAATATCGGCGAAAGCATAACCGCGAGAAGCGGCACGTCCTGAATCGGGTTGTCCGTTATTCTCATCAGGCTGAGCATCATACTTATTTCGGGGGAAGCAAAAAATCCCGATTTGCTCGCCACATAGGCAGGTATATTGTTTTTCGCCAGCACGTCGGCGTAGAGCTCAGCCTTGCCATCGTTCGCCGAACGCATAAGGATACAGAAATCACGGTAGCTGACCGGGCGGTACCCGTCCTTGTCGCGAACCGTCATTTTTTCGGCGATCATTGAGTTTATTTTGTCGGCTATAACCTGCGCTTCGTCCTCTCGTGACACGGTTCTGCCGAGGTCACCGACAACGCAAAGCTCCGTCTGCGGAAAATCGCAGGGCTCATAATCAGCCGCCGCAACCAGCGCTTCGTTTTCGTTGTAGTCAATGGAGCCCATCTCTCTTGACATTATCTGAGAAAACAGGAAGTTTATATTCTCGGTAACTCCCCTGCGGCTTCTGAAATTTCGGTCAAGTGTTATCTTTGCAGGATAGTTGCCGTCCTTGTAGTCCTCAAGGGCGTCTCTCTCCCTGAGGAAAATTTCCGGCATCGCCTGGCGGAATCGGTAAATACTCTGCTTCACGTCGCCGACGGTAAACAGATTCTGCGAATTGCGTGATACCGCTCTGAAAAGCGTATTTTGCAGGTCATTTACGTCCTGGTACTCGTCAACCAATATTTCAACATATTTTTCAGAAAGTGATTCGGCAAGCTTTGTTTTCACAGCCGTGCCGTCCTCTTCAAATCGAACAAGCAAATCCAAGGCAAAATGGCAGATATCCGAAAAGTCATAGGCGTTGACCTTTTTCTTTTCCTGTGAAAGTATCTCACCGTATCTTCTGACCGCACAAATGAGCTTTCGCGCAACCGGTTCAAGGTATTTCATATCCTCGGCATTTTCCGCCTCAGACGCGCAGAAAAGCTTTGCCGTTTTTTTTAGATGGTCGGCTATTGCACTTTTTGTGCTTTTGACAAAAGCTGCCTGCGGTGATGCGTATCCTGTCGGCAGTCTGCCGAGATTGCCGAATTTGACAGTCAGCAGCCCGTTTCTGATATCGTCCCATGTTCCCGAATTTATCGTGCTGAAAAGCTCGTTAAGCTTTTCCCTGATTTCCGCAATGTTTCCGCCGTACCTTTCGGCAACCGTTGCATCCTCTTCCGCGCACTTCTCGGTCTTGATGCAAAGCATAAGGCAGTATTCGACGCACTCACGTGCATAATCGACAATGATCCTGCCCCATTGCTGTTCTCTTAGCGGTCTTTCATCATCATAAACTCCGATCAGACCGTCAAGCCATTCATCGGGACGGGCAAACGCCTGAGAACCGTTGTATATTCTCATTATAAGATCGGTTACGGCTTTGTCGTCCGTTCCGCCGGAAAGCGTGTTCACAAGCTCGATAAAATCGGGTGAATTTTCCTTGTACATTTCATCCATAACCTGCGAGACCGCATCCGCCTGCATCAGGGAAAGCTGTGAAGAATCAAGTATTCCGTAATCGGGCGCAATGTCTATGTCCTGGAAGTTTTCGCGGACTATGTCATTGCAGAATCCGTCTATCGTGCTGATATTCGCAAACGGAAGCATAACCGCCTGTTTTTTGAGGTGCTCGTCGGACGGATTTTTCCTTATCTCATCGCTGAGAGCGCGAAAAATTCTGTCCTTCATCTGCTGGGTTGCGGCACGCGTAAACGTCACGATAAGCAAACGGTCGGCTGAGCACGGATTGTCCGTATCCATAAGCCTTTTGATGATACGCTCAACCAAAACAGCAGTCTTGCCCGAACCTGCCGCCGCAGAAACAAGTATTGTTCCGCCGCGCGAGTCTATTGCTTTTTTCTGTTCCCGTGTCCATTCAGGCATCGCTCTCACCTCCTAGCTCAGCAAGGCTTTCCTCATGCTTCATTGAAGCGATCTCCCTTGTCGGCGTGTCCTCGTCGGCAAGGCAAACCTCTTTGTAATCGCAGTATTTGCAGACATCCTTGTACGGGCTGCCGGAACCTGTCGCCGCCGCAGGGCTTATGCGTATAACTCCTCTGTGCAGGGATTCCGCCATATCCGCAAGTATTCTTTCGACCCTCTTCATCAAAAGGTTCATTTGCTTCAGCGAAATGAGCGTGCCCGAATTTCCGCCGTCCTTTTTGATTGACGCAGGCACGATAACACCCTTGCCGCTGTTGTCCATCATATATATAACTCTGCTGTCGTCAAGTATCATTCCGTTCATCTTTGCGGATTTCATTTTCATTGAGTCAATCGCGTCCTGCTTTTCGTCGCGCTCCACGCTGACAAACGGTGCATTAACAGGCATATAAAGCACACCTGCGGGCGTAATGTTTTTGTAACCGCGGAAGCCGTTTTTCCATATCGCGAAAAGGTAAATGAGCATCTGCATATTAAGCCCGTAGAACACCTCGTTGAGGTCAAACTTTTTTCCGCCGGACTTGTAATCGACCACGCGGACATAAGCCGTTCCCTCCTGCTCGGCGACGTCCACCCTGTCCACGGAGCCTTTCAGCCGGAGCGTTCCTCCGTCAGCAAGCGGAATGTCGTAAGTGCCGACCTCACCGTCCCTGTCAATCTTCAATTCAAATGCAACTGGCTTGAAGTCGCTGACACTGAACTCGGCAACAAGTCTGTCGGCAACCTCACACACGGTCGTGCCGAGACTTCGGTAAAGATACAGGAATCTTTCGCCGAGATCTGCTCCGTCGGCTAAAATCTCCTTAAAATACTCCTCCAGAATATCATAAACACATTTGTCACGTTCGCTCTTTTCCATTGCACAAAGAGCGTCGCTTCCGTAAATACTTATAAGCTTTTCAAGTATATAATGTATCGCCGTGCCCTTTTGCATCGGGTCAAGCTCCGCCGTTTTTCTCGGCTGAGCATTGAGTCCGTATTTGCAGAAATATTCAAACGGGCACTTGTGGTAAACCTCCGTCCTCGACGCGGACATATACATATCCCTGCCGAACAGCTCCGTTGCCGTCGCCTCGTTTTCAATTTTCATTTCCTGCCTGTTGACGCCGCGCCGGAGAGCGGCAAGCCTGTCGGCATAGCTCGGCTGAGTTTCAAAGTATTTTTCAAGCGTCGCGTGAAGCGTGCCGCCCTTCTGCGTCAGTCTCGCCATCAGAGCAAACGCCGAATCGCGGCTCTCGATCTTATCCTTTTCGTCCTCACAAACCGTATCAACAAAGGTGATTTTCGGGAAAATATTTTTTATCTGCGTCACAATTTCTGAACATGCGGCCTGTGCTCCGCTTCCGTCCCTGCGTGAATATGTAACAAAAAGTTTTTCGGTCGGACTGCAAAGCGTGCTGTAAGCGAGGAAATGCTCCTCCATCATCTTTTCTTCAAGGCTGTCGTCCGTTTTCAGGTCAAGCTCTGCCAGCGTTCGGCGTTCCTTTTCCGAAAGCAGTCCGTCCGACGACGGTATCATCGGGAACACGCCGTCGTTCATTCCGACAGCAAAGACAACCTTCGGCGAATTTGTCCGCACCCTGTCCGCGCTTCCGATCACTATTTCATCAAGTCCCTGCGGCAGATTTCCAACCGAATACGTCGACACCACAAGGCTGAAAATATCGCTGAATCTTGATGCATCAAGCCTGACCCCGTCAAGGGACTCAGCCATTCGGTCAAGTATATCAATTATGATGTTCCACACTCTGTCCTGCTCCGCCGCAAGCTCCGACTGTACGCGTTCGTTGAGCCTGACCGCAAGCCTTTTCAGGTTTTCGGCAACGTTCATATCCACAAGCAGATAATAGACCGCCTGCGAAGCCTCAAGCGCCGTGACATTCTTCATTTTCACTCTGAATTTTTGCAGCGGAGAGACTATGCGAACCCTTATTTCGTTGATCTGTTCAAGCTCCCTCACATCTTTTTCAAGGAGCTGTTCGCCCAATCCGTTCGGGTGAGCCGTCCACTCGTCAAGCCAGCGTCTGCCGTTTATCTGCCAAAGCAGCGCATAGTTTTCAACCTTTGATATTTCTTCGATTCCGAGATCGGTAAGTCCCGTTTTCAGCAAACGCATCAGCGCGTCCGTCGAGAAGCCGTCAGAGGCTATTTCCAAAGCCGCCGCAACGAATACGGTCAGCGGCTCCGAGGTTATCGGCTGACGCTTATCCTCAAAAACAGGTACGCCGTTCTGCGCGAGAGCCGAACGTATGCGGCGCGAATAGCCGCTTTCGCTTCGGGAAATTATTGCAATGTCACGACACCTGAGTCCCTCTGTTCTTATCAGCCGTTTTACCGTGTGGGCAACATATTCACATTCGCTTTCAATGTCCTCCGCCGAACAGAGCGTAATATTCTCCGTCGGCTCATCATAAATTTCGTATTCTCCCGAATATATGCCTTTCTCCAAAGCCGCAAGCTCGGCGTTTCCGCCGTCTGCTTTTTCAAGGTATTCTGGCACAGCAACACCGACACTGTTTTTCTGCGCCGTCGTTATAAGTCTGCGCTTTGTTCTTCGTGTGTGGGCAAAGGCGCTGAAATCTCCGTCAGCGTTTCCGCTGTCAACGCAGAGGGTCACATATACATCGTCCGCCTGAACAAAAATTCGTTCAAGCACCTTGTATTCCTGCGCCGTGAAGCCGCGAAAGCCGTCAATAAAGACTGTCTTTTTGAGAAAATCCTTTTTCTCATCAAGCGCGCGGCAAAGAATGTCAAGCGCACATTCATCATCAAAGAAGCTCTGCTCAACAAGTGCCGTATAGGTCTCTGTAACAAGCAGAATTTCCTGCATTTTGTTCTTTAAAAGTGAGTCCTCCATCGTCGGCAGTTTTTCTCTTATCAGCTCAGGGGTAATTGCACATTGGCGAAACTCACGGATAAGCTTGAGTATGTGCTTGATAACGGCAGGACTGTATCTGTGTCTGCCGAACACCTGAAGTCTGTCGCCTATTTCATCGAGCGCAACGCTCATAATTATCGCTCTTGTGCTATCGTCAAGGGCTTTGTCGGAGTTCAGGCCGTACTTTTTCAAAAGATTTTTTGCAAGGAACGAAAAGCTGACAACCTCAACCGAGTCGGCACCCTTAGCTCCGAGAAGCTCAAGCATCTTCTTTTCCGTGTGGAAGGAATACTGCTCCGGGACGATGAGTGTTACCTCCTCGCCCTGTTCGATTTTTTCTTTTATTATTTCGTAAAGCCGCGTGGTTTTTCCGCAGCCCGTTCTTCCGGTAATCAGCCTGAGCATAATTTCCCTCCGTACTGTTTATGCATTGATTATATAATAATTCTGTAATAAAAGCAACCAAATAAAAAAATCAGCAGTACCATTGCGGGTACTGCTGAAACTTATATAGGCATATTTTCCAATCCGGTTCTTCTGAAAACAGTCGAACCATAGGTTTTCATCTCTTTCTGACGCTCTATGACCTTGACATTTTCAATCTCATTGTCGTGGGCATAGGCTGCCGAAACATTGACTTCAACCGGCTGTGAAAATGCGCTCGTCGCCTTTTCGTTCGTCGAGAAAGCAACAACCTTGTAAAAATACTTTCCCGAAGCCGTTGCCGAAAAATCAGTAAAGCTTGTTGTCCGCACCTCGTTTATTGCCAGGTAAAGTCCGTTTCTGTCCGTCGAGCGGTATATAACATACTTATCCGCACCGTCAACCTTGTCCCATTGAAGCTTTGCGAAACCGTTTTCGTCGTTTCCGCATTTGCCGAGCTTCGGCGTTGACAGCTTTGCCGTAATATACATCACGTCGGAAATATCGCTGTCATACTTCTCCTTTTGTGCAAGAGTTTTCAGCTTGTAATAGTAACGCTGACCCTCTTTCACATCCTTGTCAACGAACTCGGTTTCGTCGCCCTTGAGCTTTTTGTGCTCCTTATATCTGCCGTCGGAGGTTTCGCAGCGGTAAATAATATATCCCTTTGCGTTGTCAACCTTGTCCCAGCTTATGCTTATCTCGTTTTTTGAGACATTATTGAGCTTTATGTTCTGCGGCGTTCCGATAAGCACATTGACGTCAACCGACGCAAACGCCGAGCCGTAGTTGGTCTTTGCCGTAAGCGTTACCTTGCCGTAGCCCTTTCCGGTAACAATGCCGTCCTTGTCGATAACGGCAATATCAGGATCCGATGATGTCCATGTAACGCCCTTATCCGTTGAGCCGACAGGGAGCTGCGCCCACATTATCTCGGCAGTCTGTCCGACGCCGACATTGATGGAGGTCTCGCTGAGCACAAGCTGCTGCGGAACATCATTGACCGTCACAACGGCATACATGGGTCCCGTGAACAGATTTCCGTTAATCGTAACATAAGCTCTGTAATAATATGTTGTGTTAGGTTTAAGCTTTCCGACCTTTTTCTCAACATCCATGCTGAGCGTTAAATCCTTTTTGGACGTGGCGGAAACAACCGAATATCTGTTAAGATCGTTCTTGTTCTCACCGAAATAGAAGCCTGCTGTGCTGATGTAGTGGCCTGCATAATTCCTGACAGAGCCGTTGAGCGTAGCGTTTGTACAGGTTATGGCAGACGCCGATGTAGTTATAACTGAAAGATTAGACTTTGAATAAACGGTTGAATCCGAACGTGATGCGCTTGCACCGGAAACCGATGCCGCAAACGAGTATGAACCGACATAGGTCGCCGCGTCATTATACTTTGGCACACCGTAGCCCAGAACATACGAACCGTTGAGCTCACGCGTTCTTCCGTCGCACATATAGCCCTCGGCTCCGCCCGTGTTGCCCTCAATCGTGTAGAGATTGCCGCCGGAAACTCCCGTTACGATACCGATGTGCTGAGCACTCGAACCACCGTCCCAGTTGAAGAAAACCATATCACCTGGCTTAGGAATGTAGCCCGAACTGCGTGAGTAATAAATTGACCTGCCCCTGTACCAGTCGATAAGCGAACCGCAGTTACCGAGGCGAGGAACAATCGACGACGGGATTCCCGCCTTCGACGCGCACCACGAGATGAAATACGCGCACCACGCACCGTTCGGCTCTCCGAACGAATCGCCGTATTTTGTGTATCCTCCGTCGCTCGACGAAGAAATCGGTCTGCCCGAACTGTCAAGCTCGGTATATCCAAGCTGAGTTTTTGCAACGCCGATCAGGTCGGCAATATGCGAACCGGTATTTCTGTGAGTATTCGGAAAATAGTCAGGATAGCCTGCCGCCGCAGCTTCAAAGGCAACAAGAAAACACAGCGTCAATGCCAGAACTGCTGCGCTGACTCTTTTTAAACCCGTACGCATAACGTCACTATCCTTTCTTGCAATATACTTTAATTTTAACAAATTTCGCTTCCTATGTCAACGAAGCAGAACGGTTATAATGCCGGTAAGTGATCCCAGTATCATAAGTCCTGCAAGCACAAGCGCGATTATTTTTGACGTTTTTCTGCTCATTTTTTGTTCCTGTCCTTTCTCCTGCCAATCATTCCTGCCTTTGAAAAAGCCGTGATAAACATTCCCGTCAATGCGCCTGCCGCACCGATTATCAGGTCGGTCATCGTGTCGATAAGACCTGCTTCGGTGTTGAAGAAAGAGCGTTGCAGATTGAGGCCGTAGAGCCTGTCCATCGTAAATTCATAGAACTCCCAGCCCGTCAGAAGCATAACGGAAAACGCCAATCCGAACATAGCCGCCAGCGCAGGGCTCAGCTTTTTATCCTTCGGCTGTCTGCTCTGAATGATTACCGCCAGCTCATAGCTTCCTGCGGCGGCAATATAGCCGGAGAAGAAGTGTTCGGGAATGTCTATGTGCTCAAATGTCGTGAACTTATTGACCGTCGATCCGATGACAACGCCGAAGCATATCAGCAGATTGAGCATTGTCTGTACACGGTAAGGGACAAGTGTGATAAACGTTTTTCCGCCGAGGAGCTGGAAAAGATCCCACAAAAAAGTAAATATAATTCCGAACATTGCCTCAAGAAATTCCGTTGTGTAGCCGGCAAAAAGCATTGCCGCACCCCACAGGAAAAGCAATCCGCGGCAGACATACCACGCCGCCTGATGCGAAAGCGGAATCTTCGGAATCGGATTTAAAGTCTTTTTCTTCATACATTCACCTGTTTTGAGTAAATTGTCAAAGGTAATTGATACTTATAACTTTTTAATTATACTTCATTTTACAGCTCAAATCAATAGATAAAATGCTTTTTAACGGAATGGCGAAAAAGCAATAATTGATAAACAATTTAAGCACAGCACATACATGTGCAACAAGAGAAACTTTGACGGAGCTTTTACTTGCCGTAATACTTAACAACATCTCATTTCAATTTAAGTTCAATTATCATAATATAATTGGACAAAATCATCACTTTTGCACTTAAATCCAACGAAAATGCACTTTTTATTGTCAGCTGCCGAAATATTGCTATAATAATTGTAAAATAATGTTTAAAGGAGAGGTCTTAAAATGAACAAAAGCGCGGCAAAAATTATCGGTTGGATTGTTTCTATTGCAGTTGCTATAATCGGAACATTCGGCGCAACAAGCAAATACCAAAGCAGCACGCAAAACAACACCCAGAATCAATCAAATTCACAATCACAAAACATCAGTATTGTTGTAAACGGAGAAAAAGTTGAACTAAATAAGGATAATGCCCAAGGTGTTTACGACAAAATTGAAGAAGAAAACAAAAACTTAAGCACAGAACTTGAGCATTACAAGGCATACGGTACAGAAGCCCTTGTAAGCAAAGAACGTGACGCTTCCGCCGACAGAGTCAGTTTATTTGCCTATGAGGCTGTAAATAGTGACTACTGGGAGCCAAGCAGCGGATCTCTTAAAGACTCTTTAGGCAATAATTACAGTGTTACTCTTGCATACATAGTATTAAAAAATCGTAGTTACGGAGAGTACTACACGAATTTGCAGTATTCCAAGCTTCAATTTAAACTTGCACCTCACGAATCAATGGGACAGGAGGCCGCTGCAGTAGTCAAAGTATATGCCGATGATGTTTTGGTTTTCACTTCCAAAGAGGTTACACGAAAGAGCGAGGAGCAAACCTATACCATTGATTTGAATAATGCAAAATTCATTAAAATAACATGTGAATGTGTTAGGGGATACGATGGCAACATACTTTGTCTTGATTCAACTTTGATTAAATAAAACATACAATAAACAAAAGGTATCGAAGACATCAATTACAATGTTTTCGATACCTTTTTGTTCAAGCATAAACCGGTTATGTTTTTATGATGAACCCCCAATTATCTTCTGTACTTGTTCATAGACTCAGGGATTTCCGGCTGATGGAAGAACATAACGCTCGGAGCGTTTGCGGAAACTATGCCGCAGAACAATGCCAAAGAAGCAAGCAGACTGCCGGCTCTAACCAACATTTTCTTCATAAGAAACGTCCTCCTTTCGAATTTTAATTTTAGCAATCAGTAATGATACGGCCACCGAAACACAGCCGTATAAAACAGGAAAGCACCAGGTTAAATGTCCTGTCAGCAATGCGGCGCACACTATTACGCACATCATTACCGACAATATACGACACACTACTCTGTATGTACTGCGATTTGCCACATTTATCGTTGTGCTTATCGGAGCAAAGGCAAAAACCGCAGCTAAAAACAGTATGATTAAAGGCAATACAATATATTTTAAATAATTGAGGCCGAAGAACATCGTCAAAAGCAAAAAGATAATATAATTTAATATTGTGAGAATAAAACATTTCAGGTATGTATCCGCGTGATGTCCGCCGCAAAAGGTTCTCAGGACTAAAAATGTTACGGTAAAAATAAGATACTGCCCCACAACACCGAAGCACAGAGAAATAATCAGCATAATTAAAAAAGGAAACAGACTTGAAATTATAACTTCAAATCCGAATGCATAGTTATTAAATTGATCGTCGTCTATCGGATTGTTCCTGAACAGAAAGCCGACAATTTTTCTTGCAATCGCCTGATAAAACATATTTGTCTCCTATAAAAATTAAAGCATAAAGTCCTAAGACTTTATGCTTTGATTATGACTTTTTTGCTGTATTTTGCAACGGATTGTTCAAAAGTGTCGAGAAAAAGTGCAAAAGTGTAGTTTACTCACCATTATCAATATGAATATTGATCGTAAATACGCCATCTTTATTGTCAAAATATACTATTCCGTTATATTTGGAAACAATGGCTTTGATGCTGGCGATTCCGTATCCATGCAGGGCTTTATCCTGCTTGGTTGTTGAAAGATTGTTCAAATCAATCGTTTCAAGCGTGCGGTTTTCAACCGAAATCAATATGTGTTTATCTATGCTCGTCAGGTCAAGAGTGACCGGAGTTCTTTCTTCTTTCGGAAGTTTAGCCGTTGCTTCAATCGCGTTGCTCAAAGAATTTCCGAGAATCAAGCCCAATTCAATTTGGTTTACAATTATTTTCTCGTTTATATGTATATTTGTCTTTACCGTGATGTCCTCTGCCTTTGCGGCATTGACATAATACTGAATTATCGAATCGACAACGGGATTGTTCGTGTTTACGGAATTTGTCTCCGTTTGGTCGACAATTTTCAAAAATTTATTGATTTCTTCCTCTGCCGCATCATATTCGCCGTTGTGCATCATCACGCTCAAGCCACGCATAATATTCTTAATATCGTGTCTGAAGGTTCTTATCTCCTGCTGCTGTTCGTAAAGCGTTTTATAGTGACTTATCTGCATCTCCAACTGCTTTTCGGAGATTGCCAGCTTTTCCTTAACCATAATCAGGTTGGACTGTGTCTGAATATCGCTCAAAAGGATTATGTCGGAAACCAAAAGCAAAACCGAAACGACCAATATCGCCAGGCGATAGGTGTTGTTCTGAATATTGTATCCGCAGAAGAAAAGCACAAACGACATAATAACCGATGAAATCAAAAACGGAAGTGATTTTTTCATCGACACTTTATACTCGGCCTTTGTGCCTCTGATAAGTGCAATTATCATAAATGACAAAAACTTTGAAACAACGGTACACAGCAGGAACAAATACAGATTTGCCTGCACCTCCGCCATATTCAGCTTGAACAGCATCATTATGACCATTCCGGTCAAGGTTTCGCCGATGAAAAGTATGCACAGAATGCTCAAAGACAGGATAGCTTTGTATTTCCACGAAAAGTCATAAATAAGTGAAATAATCAGAAAGATTATCAGCGAAAGCACGGTGACCAAAACCGACTTTCCGAGAAATACTATGTTGTTTGCTTCCTGCAAAATCAGGCAGCAAGCATTCACCAAATAAAATACTGCCGGTTTCACTTTTGGCTTGCCGAATTTTTTGAAGAAAACGTTTGCAAAGAACACTTCAAAAATTACTCCGACCAAGCTGACAATATACGACTCCACGTTACCACCTCATCTTCTTAACATACTCATCATACGCTTTTATCGTACTGATTTTTCTGCGAACACTCATATAAATTTTTGATTTGTCCTGCATCACAATTTCATCATTTTTAATCTGACTGATGTATGCCAGGTTTGCAATATATCCCTGATGCACCTTCAAAAATCCATGGGGTTCCAATTTGGGAAAAATCTCATCTATCTTCCCTTTCACTTCGTAGTCGCCGTTGATCGTATGTATAATCAGGTGTCTGTTATATCCTTCCGCGTATATTATTTCATCAATCATAATACTGTATCTTTCGCTTTGCCACTTCAATGCGATTGACGTGTTCTGCGAATTATATTTCTTGATTGCCCTTGTAAACACATTATCAAAGGTTTCGTCATCCACAGGCTTTTGTAAAAAGTGAAGCGCATTAACATCGAATGCTTCAAAGACATATTCCGGATGATTGGAAACGAATATTATAATTGCTTTATTATTCAGCTTTCTGATTTCTTTTGCGGTGTTGATTCCGTTAAGGGAATCCATCTCTATGTCAAGAAAAATGATATCAATCGGAGTTTTGGCAGACCTGTAAAAAGCGAGCAAATCTTCACCGCTGTAAAAATCCAAAACATTGGTTTTTAAATAGCGCGAAATCTTTTCCTTGATTTCACGATGAAATATGCTGCTGTCATCGCAAACACATATTTTCATAAACAGGTCCCTCCAAAATCTGACTTTTTTCGATAAAAGCCAAAATTAATTTTATCACAACTATTGAAATATGTAAACAATCTTTATAAAAAAATCGATAAACTCCGTTCGGCTTTTGCAACCGAGCGGAGTTAATTCATTCGTTTTCATTTTTATCTTCCGATTTCTCCTCTCTGATCATTTCCTCAAGCGCAATTTGCTTTGCAAGGATTCGGTTCATCTTATCATGCAAATCCTCAATCATAATCTCTGTTTTAAGATTCACCTTGTAATCGTTCTCCGCCCTCCTGCGGTCTTTCTCCTCCTGTCGGTTCTGACTCATCATTATCAGCGGCGCCTGTATTGCCGCCACGCACGAAAGCACCAAGTTCAGAAGTATAAACGGGTAAGGGTCAAACGCCTTTTTTGCCAGCACAACATTTACAACCATCCACAAAACGAGAACTGCCGTGAAAGAAAAAATAAATGCCCAGCTTCCTGCAAACTTAGCAATTTTGTCTGCCGCCCTCTGCCCTGCCGTGTATTTTTCTTTCTGCGGATTGGCAGACACCTTGCTGTCCGCAATAAGGTTAAGTATTTCTTCATCGGACATATCACGTTTGACATCGCTGATTATTTCTCTGACAAGTTTCTTGTTCTCTTTCATAAGCTATCTCCTTGATTTATCTGTGCCGTCCAAAGCAGCAAATCACTAAAAGCAATACCGATGCCCAGAGCATCGCTATTTCTGTTATACGTAAACGCTTCAGCCATTTAATATTTTCGGCACGGTGTTCTTCCAGCGCTTTGCTGTCCTCGTCCGAAATGAATTTTGTTAAATAAATACTGTAAACAACGGCTCGCGATTTGTATATTGTGAGCTGTTCTCCGTCTCCGAAATGAAACTCCGGAATCCGATTCTCAAGAAATTTAACGTCATTCCATTTTCTGCTTTTTATTCCCCGATAGCTACTCTCTGTCAAGACGTAATATTTGCGTCCCGGCTTTATCTTTGCCTTTTCAAAAAACAGCAGGCAGTCGAATTTTATATCAACAAGCTTGTAGCCCTGACTGCCTATATCATTAAGACACTCCGTCAGCGCCGCAATTCTGACTGTTGCGAGCGGAAAGAAAATCATCATTTTTTCTTTATTATCATTCATTCTGTTTTCCTTTTTTGCAGAAAGCGCGCCTATGAAATGACAATCGCTTTCAATTCTGTTTATTCTTGTTTTTTCGTTATTATATCACATAACTTTTTCCTGTACAATATTATTTATATATTACAGCATAATTTGACTTTTTCCAAAAGTTTATTTATAATTCTTACCATAGGATACCGAAAGGATGACAGAATATGGAAATAATTGTTGCCGGAGCGGGACACGGCGGACTCGTTGCCGCTGCGAAGCTGGCACAAAACGGACACAGCGTAAGCGTTTATGAAAAAAATGAACGCAGCGCACTCGGACACGATTGGGAAGATCGCTTTACCTTTGATCTCTTGCTCAAGGCGACCGGCAGCGATCGACTTCCCGACAAAATCTGGCGTTACAGAGGCGACTGCGCGTTTGTTTCCCCGAATTACAAAACTAAAGTTGTAATTAACTATACGGATGAGAACCGTCAAAAAATAATGTGGCGCAAGCCGCTTATTGATATGCTTATGAGCCACGCCGAGGACTGCAGAGTAAGCTTCATTTTCAATGACGAGGTTCTGTCACCTATTATTTCTGGAGAAAAGGTTGTCGGAATAAGAACAGCATCGGGCGACCATTACGCCGACCTTGTGATTGACGCCGCCGGAGTCTTTTCTCCTGTCAGGAAGAACTTGCCGCAAAGCTTCGGAATTGAAAATATGCCCGAACGAGGCGACGTATTCTACGCCTATCGTACATACTACGAGAAAAAAGAAAGCTCCGACATGCCGAAGGTGCCGTTTGAAGTGTATCTCTGTCATGCAGGCGAGCCCGGACTTTCGTGGTGCTGCACCAATTCCGACAGCGTTGACATTTTAATCGGACGAATTGATCCGCTCAAGGAGACTGAGCTGAACAAACACATCAGCAACTTTAAGAATACTCACCCGTGGACGGGCGACAAAATTATTCACGGCGGCAATCGCGGAATCATTCCGGTGAGACGTCCGCTTGCCTTAATGACCGCAGACGGTTATGCCGCGGTCGGCGACAGCGCATTTATGACAACTCCGATGAACGGAATGGGAATTGATCTTTCCATTTTGGCAGGTAGCCTGCTTGCAGACACGGTTATCAGAAACAACAGCGCATCAGCCGAATCGCTTTGGGACTACAACCGTGATTTTCATGTTCTCTACGGCGGCAACACGGCAAAAAGTGAAAGTTTAAAAAATTCGCTTTTGAATCTGCCGAGTGACGGCGTTGACTTTCTCTTTGAGAATGCCGTTATACAGGCTTCCGATCTCTCAGGCGCAGGGCAGAATACAAATCTCGGATCTCTGCTCGGCAAATTTGTCAGAGGAATGAAATGTCCTCCGTACTTTTTCAAGGTTTTGGGCGGAATAATGAACGGTTCCAAGCTTTCAAAAAGGCTCAAAAACGCGCCTAAGAATTACAACAAGGATCATATTTTGAAATGGCAGAAATCCGTACTTGACACCGTATTGAAGGTTAAATAACTAAAAAAGAGAAAGGTAGCGAGCCTTTCTCTTTTTTCAATTATTTGTAAGAATCAACGTTAAATCATTTACGTTTGTACCTGTCGGTCCCGTCACAATGAGTGCATCAACCGCTTTCAGGGCATAGTACGAATTGTTGTTTTCAAGCTCTGCTTCGGGGGCTATCCCCGCTTTTACCATCTCACCGTATGTATTTCCGTCAACAATTCCGCCTGCCGCGTCGGTCGGTCCGTCCGTCCCGTCGGAACCGGCAGAGGCGAACACAATGTTTTTCTCGCCTCGAAGCTCTATCGCCGCACGCAGAGCCATCTCCTGATTTCGTCCGCCCAGTCCCGAACCTTTCAGCGTGACCGTGGTTTCCCCGCCATAGACAAATGCATTTTTGCCTGAATGTTTAAGCGAATCGGCAATAAGACTTGCCGCCGTATCACTAGCCTCACCCGTCAGACTGCGCGACGAATCTGCGATGTTATATCCGAGCTCCTGCGCTCTTTTCTCTGCCGCGGAGCAAAGCGAGTTTATGTCTCCTGCGAAGAAAAATCCTCCGTCATTGATTTTCAATTGAACATCATCCGAAAGGATCCTGCTAAACTCATCGGCATATTCGGGCAGATATTTATTCGCGATCTTCTCAAAATCCGATTTCATGAGCGGCTCTCTAACCGTTATTCCCGAAGCGATAACGCTTTTATCGTTGTTAAGCACATCGGACAGCGCAACGGTATACACCTTGGCCGGATACGCCGCCGCTGCCAGCCGACCGCCTTTAACAAGGGATATCCTGCGCCTGATTGCATTTATTTCATCAATCTCCGCTCCCCTTGCAAGAAGCTCTCGGGTTATTTCCCGCTGAGTTTCCGAGGGCAAAACGCTCTTTTCCATGAGCGCACTTCCGCCGCCGGAAAGTAAAACAATCAGAGCATCGTTTTCTTTCAAGCTTTCGGCTATATCAAGAGCCCTTTCGGCAGCCAAAATGCTGTTTTCGTCGCTGACAGGGTGAGCCGATTCAATCATCTCAAAATAATCCGAGTGAAAATCTCCGCAATGACCGTACTTGGTTATAAGAAGACCCGTCTTTATTTCATCACCGAAAACGTCCTGAGCCGCCGCTGCCATGGGCACCGCCGCTTTGCCGATGCTGAAAACCGTAAGCTTTTCGCTGACTTCTTTCTTCAGTTCATTCAAAATTTTCCTTGTTGAATCATAAGGATCAGCCGCCCTGATCGCGCAGGAAATGATATCTAGTGCGTCCTTTTTCATTGCACGTCTCCGTTCATTTCGTTATAGATTATTTCACAGGTTCTTTCTCCCTCGTCGTAAAGGAAGATATGACCGGAGCCCTCAAATGTGTAAAGGTGCATATTGGGCAGTATTTCTTTCATTTGCTTTGCCTGGTAATACGGCATCGTCTTGTCAGCCGTGCCCCATATTGTGCAAACAGGCGTGTCGTTTTCCGCCACCTTTTTGTAGTTCGGGACGGTTACTTCAGGAGCCATCAATGTGTAACGCAGGCTTGAAAGCGTCGCCTTTGTGAAGCCCTTATACCTTATGCTCTCCGCAAATTTTTCCAAATAGTAATCGGTTTCATTTTTGCTGTAAATGAGCTCCGAGCAGCACTTTTTAAACAGCGTTTTTGCGCCTATCATTTTAAACATAATTTCTCCGATTCCCGGAATTTTTGCCAGCTTCATATAAAGCGGCGGGTCAAAATTCATTCCGGCAGGAGCCAGGAGAAAAAGCTTCTTTACTCTTTCGGGGTGTTGAGCGGCAAATGCAGTTGTTACGGAACCTCCCATAGAGGTTCCGATAAGATAAAAGCTGCCGTCGGGAACAAGCTCGTCAGTCAGCTCTTTCAACTGAGTTGCAAACAGCTCCGGAGTATAATGCTTATCCACTCTTTGCGAGAAGCCCCTGCCCAAAAGGTCGTATCGGAGCACCTTATATCCCTTACTTACAAGGAACTCCGTTATTTTGTCATATATGTAGTAAGGAGTGGCATATCCGTGAACAAGTACGACACACTCGCCGTCGCCCTTGAGCTCATAGTGCGTCTCGCCGCATTTCAGCTTTATAAACGAACCGGAATATTTTGCTTTTTCGTCCTCGGTCAGATCGAATTTTTCTATATTCTTAACCAGTTCCTTGAATCGTTTATCCTCCATATTGCACCTCATATTACAATTTATGCAAAAATTCTAACACATAGAAAAAGAATAATCAAGTGTATAATACAGATGTACAAACGAATCAAAATTCAAAATAGCCACATATTTCTTGCTCTGTCATTGATTCGATTTTGTATTTTTCGGGGGTTTTATTTGAAACTACTATTTGACTCAACACAACCTCTCCTTACAACGAATCCCATAATTTAACTACATAAAATAATTACAGATAAAAAACATCCAATCTGGCAATCTGCTATATCTTTGATAATGTGTATTCTCAATTTCATAGCTGTAAATCACTTCATCATTGTCCCGAATACAAAGTTCTCCGGCTTCGTTGGAATAGAAAGTCTTATTCTCCTTATCCACCGTTATTTTTTCGAGTGTAGGCTTCTCGGAAGATGCAATGTTTGAAAATGTGTTACATTTTATCTCTTTGATTCCGGACGGAATTGTTATAGATTTTATGTTTGTATTATCAAAAGCGCAATGATAAAAATCATACGAGTTTTGTCCGTCGTGGCTCGGCGAATCTCCTGCTTGTTTCACATAATTACAGTCGAGTCTTAACACTTTCTTGCCATCAATGACTTCGGGAATAACTACATTCTTATCATTACCTAAGTATTTGTTTACCGAGACGCCGTCCATATAATCGCTTATAAGCCAGTTGTTGTCTTCTTTCGAGACATACATTTTGTTTTTATAGTCAAAACTGTATTGTTCGTCGAAGTCTTCCTCAGCCCAGGAATAAACACCTGCATACTCCGCACCGTAATTTTGCGCAGTCCTGTCATTTTGATAAGCATAAAAGGATATATTTAATCCGACCCAAAAAATAACTGCCACAGAGAAAATAATAATTGCCGTCAGCAAAATTTTCTTTTTCATAATTCACCTTTATTTAAGTAAAAAATTTTGGCATCAAAGCATCAACTGAGGATCAGCTTTCGGCACATATTGATTGATGCTTCTTTCAACCTTTATTCTAATGTTATTTAATTTCCGTAACTCGTCATCATTTATATAGAGCCAACCTTCCGATTCGTGTGAAACAGTTTCCAAAACGGGAACACCTTTTTCATAAAAGCACAAGTCGCAAGGCAAAGAGCATTTGGAAGCATAAACTCGTTGCCAAGAAAACAATGACTTTTGGGATTTTAATACTTCTAAAGAATCGCTGTTCAGCATATAAACATTAGCCAAACAAACATATCCTGTTATCTGCCCTCCGTAACACGTTGTTTCAAACGTTCTGATGTAACTTGATGATAATCTTTGAAGAAGCTGTCGATTGTTTTCAATATATTCCGAAAACATTTTTTCTTCGCGCATTTGCTTTTCCACCATCAACTTCTGTACCGACCGGTTTTCCCTGTTGCGTTCTCGACTAAATTATATGCTTCTGTTTTTGTAACTGTAAAAACATTTCTTCCATTTCTTATTTCATTTAACGCAACTGTAAACTAATGGTAATCAAGGAAGCCCGTGTTCGCATTATAATTGTAAAAACCCGTGTCTGCATAAATATAAAGAATGAATCATTTTTTGATTAACTATTTATAAAAAAGTATATTTTGCCGTTTTCCTGTGAAAGAAGTATAAGCCAACCTTTTGAATTAAACAGTTTTTCAGAATAAAAATATTCTTCATTCTGAATAAAATTCAAGAAATTATCATCCGCCAATGTCAAAATACTTTCTTTTGAATATTTTGCAGAACCAAATTGCTGGATTCCGGAAATAAGCTTCCAATCATCATATTCTTTTAACAACTTATCATAATATTCTTCTGTAACAGTCATCTCTCCTGAGACATAATAACTTTGAGCCGCTGTAAAAACAATGGCTTTAGGTGTAAAAAATGCATTGCAGCTTTTTATTGATGATTTCAGATCATCATCAATAGCAAAATATTCATCCAGCTTTTCAACATCTGATATTGTTATAGTTTTATTCTCGTATTGTTTAACCAACTTATCATTTTCCTTATCCGCCAAATAAACTAAAGAATAAAAGGCAATCAAAAGAATAAGTGCTATTGAAAGCAATGATAAAAACACAATAAGAATTATTTTATAAGTTTTTTTCATTGTTTACCTCCTGCTAAAATAATCGAAATAGAAAAGTGCAGCCGCTTAAAAGGCTCACCTTGAAGGTAGCGAAGCGGCGTAACGGTAGTGAATGACAGTCCTGTGTACTGTCAGAGCCGCCGTGAGACGCTGTCCGCGTAGCCGACTGAGAGGTAGTCTGGAAAGGACACCGTTTATAAAAGTTTTCTCATAACGGCTGTAATAAGCCTTTTTCTCCAGTTCCTCTTGATCTCAATCAAGGGAGGCTGGGATTACTGCGGTCAAATAAGCTGTCTCAAAATAGATATTTCGACCAAACTTTTCTTGCCTTTTCCAGTATAATTACGCCAGATAATACACTCCGGGAATACACAATATTTTCAAAGTTTTTTTACTAAATAAAATACCCATTGCAGAAAAATAATAAGGGTTTTCTTTACTTACCTTTATAGACTTCAAAGTGTTCTTTTCCGAAATGTAAAAAGAAAGCATAACAATTTCTTTAACATTACTCGACAAATAGATAGATTCAATTCCCGTTTCATTGAAAGCAATTCTTTGGTCATATCTTGACCCCTCTATACCATCTGCAGCATCATTACATGATAGTTCAAAATACATCCCAATTTTTATAACTTTCTTGCCGTTTATTTCTTCCGGAATTATAACATCTTTTTCTTTGCCAACATACCTGTTTATGCATATTCCGTCTTTGTAATCAGAAACCCAAAAATCACCTGATGTATACATTTTACTCATGTACTCTTCAATTCTTTTATCTGCTTCCGGAACCGAAATGCTATAATTATTCAATATATTTCCACATCCGTCAAAATAATAAAAATACGGAAACATCGGGAAAATAAGGTAGTCTCCGTCTTGATCGACCACCTTATCATACCGCGGAACATAAAACAAATATATTGTTATTGATGTCAACACAAGACCTATTATTACGCTTGCAACAATTATTCTTTTTTTCATACAGCTTCTCCTATTTTAGATATAATTTTTGATCGTATGTATTCAAATATATAAACATTGCGTCAGCAACAAATATCCATCTTAGAACACTATATAATTTCATCTTTAGCCTCAGCATAAAGAAATCGGCAGTACCAAACGGAGTAACGCTTGGCGCTGCCGATAAAATAATTATGCACCATATTCCGAACGGTCTTTGATGTTCTCCGCCAGCATTATAAATAAAGCTGCGTATGAGTTACAACAATTATATACTTTCGTACAATTTTTTACAAGCCCATCGGCATGGATAAGCTGATTCAATTTACCGCAGGTGTATTTATACACTTCACCTCTTTTAAATGTAATTATAAAATGAACTTTCCCGATTTTCAGTATAAGTTCAGAACCGATAAAATTCAACAAAAAGTGCATTTTCGTCGACTAAAAGTGCAAAAGTGTATCAAATTCACTCTATATTTCTTTTTTGTCAAATTATATTGATATTCAAAAATAGATAATTTACGACCTTTTTTACTAAAGACTGACAATAATTATTGTGTGTAACTTTAATACATTTGTGTTTTTCTTTGAGATCACTTTTTCGTAAGACCTATAACCTGTTTCATTGCCCCAAAGTGATTTTTTTGAAAGTAGCTCCACAAAATATTCCTTTTGTAAATAATATTTTATATTTTATTTTCTATATTCTCATTAAATATATTGCTTTATTTGATACAATAGCATAAGAAAAATAAAAAATGAGGATTTTTATGAAAGATTATATCATCAGAGAAACCGAAGATTTTTTGTCTCTTTCAACGCTTTTTCACGAGAGCGGAATGGGCGTTAATATTGAAGAACGTATGCCGGACAGAGTACTCAAGATGTGGCGTATGGACAATGCGCTGACCGGGGAGCTCATGGCGGCTGTCACTCTTGAAATTCGTGACGGAGCGTACTCTTTGGGCGATATTGCCGTTCGCAACGGTGTGCAGTCCAAGGGCTACGGAAAAATCATGCAGTCGGTTGTTTTTGACGAAGCCAAGAAACTCGGAGTTAAAGAGCTTTGGGCATGTGCCAAGGAACCCGAATACTATATTCATTGCGGATGGGAAAGTATGGAATGGGAGAACTCGCCGAATATCGCAGTCTACTGTTCAACCTGCAGCAAACGCGGAACCACCTGCCATCCCCAACTAATGAAATACACATTTAAATGATAAGAAGCTCGGCATGAGCCGAGCTTTTTTATATTCGAACTGTTCTTCTGTGAAACATTTTATTATTGGCAATATATAAATTACAGTAAAAAAAACACACAATAAATCATTTTCAAAATTTCTCATTTCATTCCCCGTCTTTTTTACAGAATTATCCGCGCTAACAAGCCCTCTCAAAAATGCTATTTGACGGAATGGTGAAAAACTGTTGCAATTTTCGGCATAAGGGCTTATAATATTTTGCGGAAAACTTTTAAAGTGAGGTCGTTCAAATGTCAAATCAGGTATTAGTTGAAACATCAGCACGTCACGTCCACGTTACGCAGGAGGTTCTTGAGACTCTCTTCGGTAAGGGATATGAGCTTACAAAGAAGAAGGATCTTTCCCAGCCGGGTCAGTTCGCTTCAAACGAGAGAGTTCAGGTTATCGGACCCAAGAGCAGCTTCCCTGCCGTTTCGATTCTCGGACCCATTCGCCCCGAAACTCAGGTTGAGCTTTCAGCTTCCGACGCACGTTCAATCGGCGTAAACGCTCCCTGCCGTGAGTCCGGCGATATCGCAGGAAGCGGCGCTTGCAAGCTTGTTGGTCCTGCCGGCGAGGTTGAGCTCAGCGAGGGCGTCATCGTTGCAAAGCGTCATATCCACGCAACTCCCGAAGATGCCGAGAAATTCGGTCTCAAGGACAAGGAAATTGTTTCCGTAAAAATCAATTCAAACGGTCGTTCGCTTGTTTTCGGCGACGTAGTCGTAAGAGTCAGCCCCAAGTATGCGCTTGCAATGCACATTGACACAGACGAGTCAAACGCAGCCTTTGCAACTCCCGGTCTCATGGGCGAAATCATTAAATAAGTACATAAGAACTAACGCTCCCGTCATTTTTCGGGAGCGTTTTTTACAAGGAACACGCCGCAGGCTTTAAGTCCGCGGCGTGTTGTTATTATTTTATCTGTCAGCAAATGCTATTTATCATATCAACAAACCATTTGATGATTTTTGCAAAGATGCCGATGAACCAAGCTTTGATATTATCCCACTTTGTCGGGAGCTTTGAAACCTCGGTGTTCTCGTTGCGCTTTGCGTGGCAGACCGTACATTCCTCATGTGCGATACCTTTTTCCGTCTCGGTCGCTTCCTTATCCGTCACCCATTCAAAGGTATGCTCGCCCTTTTCGATTACGGAATCGCCGTACTTGCACTCCTTCCAGTGCTCGTTCTCGTCGAACTTCCAATCGCTGTAATCGTGAGCGGCGTTTACGGTAATTTGGACCATTGCCATGTTAGCAAAAGAATCAACAGCAATAACCTTGAACTCACCGTTTGCGGGTTCAGCCGTATAATATCCGTCTGCGTCCGGCTCAACATTTTTGCCGTTTATTATTACGATTGTCGTTCCCGATGTGTCATTGTCGGTTACCTTAAACTTCTGAGGTCCGCAATAAATCTTGCCGTTTTCAAGACCGATTATTACCGGCTTTTCGGTATCTCTCCAAACCGCACCGAGCGTAACCGTGTCAATGCTGTCGTCCTGAACAAGCTCGCCGTATGTGCAATTCAAAGTTGTTACGCTCAATTTCGGAGAAACAATGTTCCAGCCGATGAATTCAAATCCTCCCTCTTTTGTCGGAGGAACAACACCGTCGAGAACCTTATCGTCCCAGTGGAGCGTCTTGTCGGCAACGGGAGTGCCGCCTCTTGTATCAAACTTAATCGTATAGGTTTTTGCCATCCACTCTGCCACCATGGTAATTCCGCTTACCTTATCATCTGCAGCGAGGTCGGAAAACTTTGTATCTGACGAAACTGCCGAATCAGCGTACCTCCAGCCTGCGAATGTGTAGCCTGCCTTTGTCGGAGCCGAAACGCCGTCGAGCACCTTGTCGCTCCATGCGAGAAACTTATCCGCAACTGCCGTTCCGCCGTTTGAGTCAAAGCTTACGATATAACCGTTGGATATCCACTTTGCCGCATAGGTAACAGTCTTGTTTATGAAGCTCGTCTGCTCCCAGCCGGAGAAGGTATAACCTGCTCGCACAACGTTTTCCGCTGTCGGAAGTGCAAGCGTTTCATTTGCTTTATAGCTTGTCGGTGCAGTGTAGCCCTCTGCCCATGCGCCGCCGTCAAGGTCGTAAACAACGCTGACATCAACAGCCTTCGGGTTTAATTTGAGTGCAGGAACGACGCCCACGCCTGTGCCGTAAACTCCCTGACCGGGAGCCGCCCAGCCGTAGCTGCTGACGAGGTAAACCGCTTCGGCATTGCCCGGGGTACGAAGCCACCAATGCGGATAACCCAGGCTGATATATACGCCCTGACATTTTGAATAATCCGTACCTTTGAGCTTTCTTGCTTTGTCAAATTCCGATATCGATGAGTCGAAGCCGTATGCGCTGTTAATTACATCGTCAAATGAGAGAATAAATATTTTATCGCCCGTATCGGTGCCGAACCAAGTGCCGTCCGGGCTGTTATTCTCAAGGAACGTTGTGCCTATCAGCATCTTCTCCTCACGGGAGAATGCCGTGTTATAAAAGGTCTTGTTGAGCCACTGTCTCAATGAGCAGGTTTCCCAATCTGAGACATAATTTGTGCAATCCTTGCTGTTATAAAGCTTACCGTCTTTTCTAATAACGAAATTCTGATAAGACTGCGAGTCAATTATGTTATCGCACATCACATATCCCTCGTCGGGATCAAGCACACGCCATGTCAGCGGTTCGTATTTAAAATAATATACATTGTTCGGGTGATAGTCGTTGTCTTTCTGGTTAGAAAAAACATCTCCTTTTAATCCGCCGCCGGTGCCCGGTCTGTACTCCGAAAAAGTAACCGCGCGGAACATTTCGCCGTCACTGTAGAAATCCTTATACAGCATGAAATCGCCCGGCTCCATTTCGCCGTCCGTGCTATTGCCTGTTCCGCTGTAATATTTATAGGAAACCCAAAGATAATTCTCCGAGTCCGCTTCAAGCTTTGCGACCTCATCGGCGTCCGTGACCTCGGACTGAGGATATGAGCCGAATTCGATTTTGCTGCCCTTAGCGAGCGTCGGCGTCTTTGGATTGAATTTGAACGCAGGAACAACGCCCATATCGGTTCTGTTGACATTGTAATAACCGCCGCCGCTGGAAACGATCCAGCCGCCCGGAGCTACGCCAAAGGCAAATGCGCCGTAGAACCCTGTTGTACGCAGCCACCAATACGGAAGTGTTCCGGTCGTATCTGCTGCGTCTGCGCCCTGGCACTTTGCGTAATCAGTAGCCGGTCTTGCTCTCGCAAAATCGGTATGTGATCCGTCCTCATCAAAACCGTAATCGCTGTTTATTGCGTCAATAATACTAATTGTAAAAATCTTATCAAATGTGCCTGCACAGTCATATTTCGAACTGAACGTATTGGTATTGTCAAGATAGGTTTTACCTATCTGAGCCTTTTCCTCCGCCGTGAAAGCAGTATTGAAGAAATCCCTGTTCATCCACTCTCTCAGAGAGCATTTTGACCAATCGTTGGCTAAATACTTGCAGTCCTTGCCGTTATAAACCATTTGTCCCAATGCGGAATCATAAGAATCGGGATCATAATAAGAAAAGTTCTCAAAAGCCTGAGCGTCAATGGCAATATTGGACATAACATAGCCCTCTTCGGGGTCAAGAACCGTCCATGTCAGCGGCTCATATTTAAAGAAGTATGTGGTGTTTAAATAGTAGCCGTTATTGTCTTGAGCCGAAGTAGCCTCGGATGAAACATCGCTCGTTACCTTAGGACGGTACTGCGAGAATCTGACCGCACGGTATTTTTCGCCGTTCAGCTCAAGATCGGCATACTTCATGTAGTCCGACGCTGTCATTTTGCCGTCATACTCCGTTCCCGTGCCGATGTAGTAGTCGTATGACACCCACACGTCATCGGTCAGGAAGCCGTCAAGTACCGAAATGATCCTTGGATCGGTCACCTTTGACTGAGGATATGAACCGAATTCGATTATATCCCCCTTCTGATAACCGCCGTCCGCCGTGTCGGCAGCCATCGTGACAGGTGCAATGCTCAGGAGCATGCACACCGCGAGGATAATGCTGAAAATTCTTTTCATCGTTTTTCTTTTCATCCTTTTGCCTCCCTTGTTATTAGATTATGGTTCAATTATACTTTATTTCAATTATTTTGTAAATATATTTATCAATAAATTTATATTTTACCGTCAGATTTATGCATTTTTATCAAAAAATCAGCGTTTGCTTTCATAATATCACAGCAAAATCAACGTAAAAGCAAAAGCTCCGCCCAACCGAAGTTGAGCGGAGTAAACAATATAACTTTTTAAGCAAAGTCAATATCAGACATTATCGGGCAATGATCAGACGGAAAAGCTCCGTTCGGCTTGTCCTTGATAACCTGATACTTTTCGGCTTTGAAGCCTTCGCTGATGAATATAAAGTCAATTACATCCTCAGGCTCCTGATGGTGAAAATACGAGTGGAAAGTCGGGTAGTTCTCGGTTTGTGCGGCGGTGAACTTACTGTCCTTGAAAACTCCGCCCTCAACCATATCAACATAGCAGTCTGTTCCCTCAGAAATGTTGAAATCTCCTGTTATGACAACGGGGCAGTCGTGCTTTGCGGCGAACTCATTGATAAGTCTCACGCCGTTCTTTCTCGCTTCCTCGCTCCTGTGGTCGAGGTGGGTATTCATCGCGACAAATTCTTTTCCGCTTTCCTTGTCGAGAAGTTTCGCCCACGATGTGATTCGTCTGCAGGCGGTGTTCCATGACTTGGACGGAACATCGGGCGTTTCGCTTATCCAAAACCAGCCCTTGTCAACGAGGGTGTACTTATCTTTCCTGTAAAAAACAGGTGAAAACTCGCCGTCCTCCTTGCCGTCGTCTCTGCCGACTCCGACAAAATCATACTCATCCATACTCTCGCGGAAAATTCCCATCCAGCCGATGTGTGCTTCCTGGATTCCGAAAATATCGGGCATATACTTTCTGACGGTTGCAATTACATCAGCGTCTCTTTCCAGCCACGAATGGCCTTCGCATCCGTAGCAGAGAACATTAAAGCTCATAACTTTCATTTGCCTGAATCCTCCCTGTTCATTATTTGATAGCTGAGCGTCATCAGGCTGTCATTCAGATGAACGTTCTCAACCGTGACACCGGGGTAGTTTGACGCAATGTCATAGTGACTGAAGTTCCAAAAGCTGGTTATTCCGAGAGCAACAAGCCTGTCAACGATCGCGGGAGTTGCCTCGCTCGGTATGCAAAGCACGGCGACCTTGGGTTCAACCTCTTTGCAATAGACCTCAAGATCCTCAACGGGATAAACCGAAAGTCCCTTGATTTTAAGATCCTGCATTTTATCGGCTCTTTGGTCAAAGAGACCGACAAGCTCGAAACCTCTGTCCTCAAAGGTCATGTGCGAAGCTATTGCCCTGCCGAGATTTCCGCAGCCGATCAATATTGTTTTAAATCCGTTGTTTATGCCGAGAATCGCTCCTATCTCCTTTTGGAGCTGTTCAACATTGTAGCCATAGCCCTGCTGACCGAATCCGCCGAAGCAGTTAAGATCCTGTCTTATCTGCGACGCGGTGAAGCCCATACGCTGGGACAGCTCCTTGGAGGAAATTCTCGTGATGTTGTTTTTCTTTAATTCACCGAGGAATCGGTAATAACGAGGTAAGCGCTTTATGACGGACATAGAAACGGATTTCTTTTCCTTAGCCATAATTTTTCCCTCACTTTTATTCGCTGAGTTTTTTTACTGTCTCCATTACATAGTCGCCGAACTCGGAGCAGGTGCAGCCCGTGTCACGGCCTGTAATCGTAAGCTTCTTTTCCGTGAACATACAAATATCAAGAGCCTTTTCGAGCAGATCAGCCTTTTCCTGCTCGCCGATGTGGGAGAGAAGCATAACCGAAGCTCTGAGCATTGAGCAAGGATCGGCGTACTGACCTCTGCCCTCTTCGATCATTCTCGGAGCTGAACCGTGGATAGCCTCAAACATCGCATACTTCTTGCCGATGTTTGCGCTGCCGGCTGTGCCTACGCCGCCCTGGAACTCTGCCGCTTCATCGGTGATGATGTCACCGTAAAGGTTCGGGAGAATGAATACCTTGAAGTCCTTGCGGCGCTTCGGGTCGATAAGCTTAGCTGTTGTAATGTCGATGTACCACTCATCTGTTGTAATCTCAGGATAGTCCTTGCCGATGTTCTTGCAAAGGTTGAGGAACTTACCGTCCGTGGTCTTGATGATATTAGCCTTTGTGATGATAGAAACTCTGTCCTTGTGATTTCTTCTTGCGTAGTCATAGGCAAGCTTTGCGATTCTCTCGCAGCCCTCTGTTGTCGTTACAACAAAGTCAACGGCAAGATCGTCCGTTACGTTGACGCCCTTTGAGCCGACGGCATAAGCGCCCTCGGTGTTCTCACGGAAGAATGTCCAGTCGATGCCCTCTTCGGGAACCTTGACGGGACGGAGGTTTGCGAAAAGGTCAAGAGCCTTTCTCATTGCAACGTTTGCGCTCTCGATATTCGGCCACGGACCGCCCTGCTGAGGAGTTGTTGTCGGTCCCTTAAGGATAACGTGGCAGGACTTGAGCTCCTCAAGAACGTCGTCGGGGATTGCCTTGTTAGCGGCAACACGGTTTTCGATTGTGAGTCCGTCGATTACCTTGAACTCAACCTTGCCTGCCTTTACCTTGTCGGCAAGCATATATTCAAGCACTCTTGCGCTCTCCTTGGTGATGATGGGGCCGATGCCGTCGCCGCCGCAAACGCCGATTACGATTTTGTCCAGCTTTTCATAGTCAACGAAATCGCCCTGAGCCTTAATTTTGTCGGAACGGTCGCTCTGCTCGCGAATGAGAGCCTCAAATTTTTCAACTGCATTTTTGATCTGTGTATCTGTCATTGTTTTGCTCCTTTACTGTGTATTTTGCTTTGGTTTTACTTCGCTTCGTTATATCAAAGAAGTTTAATTAAATCACTTCTGCGACTCTCTTGTATAATCAAGCAGTCCGCCGGCGAGGAGAATATCCCTCTGGCGCTCGGAAAGCTGATAGTCAAGCTTGTAGCTCTCGCCCGTTGTAAGGTTCTTGAGCGTAACGTCCGCTCCGTTTGCGATGCTTTCGCGGATTCCCTCAAGGCAAAGCTCGTCGTTTACGCTGATCTTATCGTAGTCCGTCTCGTCTGCAAAGGTAAACGGAATGATGCCTGCATTGACAAGGTTCGCGCAATGAATACGGGCAAACGACTTGGTGATAACAGCCTTGATTCCGAGATAGAGCGGAACGAGTGCGGCGTGCTCACGCGAGGAGCCCTGACCGTAGTTTGCGCCGCCGATTATGATACCCTTGCCTGCCTCTTTACAATGCTCGGCAAACTTCTCGTCGCACTGCTTGAAGCAGAAGTTTGAAAGATACGGAATATTTGAACGGTAGGGCAAAATCTTTGCGCCTGCCGGCATAATATGGTCTGTTGTAATATTGTCGCCGACCTTGAGAACAGCCTTAGCCGTAATGTCCTCAGGCATAGCCTCGGTCTTCGGGAACGGCTTGATGTTCGGACCGTACATAACCTCAACCGAATCGGCATCCTCAACACTTGCAGGCATGGCAATCATATTGTCGTTGATGATGAACTCGTCCGGCATCTCGATTTCGGGCATTCCACCGAGCTCGCGCGGATCGGTAAGAACGCCTGTGAGAGCGGAAGCCGCCGCTACTTCGGGGCTGACAAGATAAATACCTGCGTCGGCAGTACCCGAACGACCCTCAAAATTACGGTTGAATGTGCGGAGCGATACGCCCTTTGAGTTGGGTGACTGACCCATACCGATGCACGGACCGCACGCCGATTCAAGGATTCTTGCGCCTGCGTCAATCATATCGGAAAGTGCGCCGCACAGAGCAAGCATATTGAGAACCTGCTTGGAGCCGGGAGCGATTGAAAGGCTGACCGACGGACAAACCGTCTTGCCCTTGAGAATTGCGGCAACCTTGAGCATATCCATAAGAGATGAGTTTGTGCAGGAGCCGATACATACCTGGTCGATATGAATTTTGCCGATTTCCTGACAGCTCTTTACGTTGTCCGGCATGTGCGGCATAGCGGCAAGCGGAACAAGCTCATCAAGATTGATGTCAATGACTTCGTCGTAAACCGCGTCGTCATCTGCGCTGATTTCAACCCAGTCCTTTTCACGACCCTGAGCCTTGAGGAAAGCTCTTGTGATGTCGTCGGACGGGAAGATTGATGTTGTTGCACCAAGCTCTGCGCCCATGTTTGTAATAGTCGCTCTTTCGGGAACAGACAGAGTCTTTACGCCCTCTCCGCCGTATTCAACGATTTTGCCGACGCCGCCCTTGACGGACATGATTTGAAGAACCTTAAGAATAATATCCTTTGCGGCAACCCACGGCTGAAGCTTGCCCGTGAGATTGACGCGAACCATTTTCGGCATTGTGATGTAATATGCGCCGCCGCCCATTGCTACGGCAACGTCAAGTCCGCCTGCACCCATTGCAAGCATACCGATTCCGCCGCCCGTCGGGGTATGGCTGTCGGAGCCTATAAGAGTTTTTCCGGGGATACCGAAGCGCTCAAGATGAACCTGATGGCAAATACCGTTGCCGGGACGTGAAAAACGAAGTCCCCTCTTCTTAGCGACCGACTGAATAAAGCGATGGTCGTCGGCATTTTCAAAGCCTGTCTGCAATGTGTTGTGGTCGATATATGCGACGGAAAGTTCCGTCCTGACACGGTCGATTCCCATTGCCTCAAACTCAAGGTAAGCCATTGTACCCGTGGCGTCCTGAGTCAGAGTCTGGTCAATTCTGAGACCGATTTCACTGCCCACCGTCATATCGCCGGAAAGCAGATGGTTTTTAATGATTTTCTGAGCTATTGTGTATCCCATAGCGTTTAAACCTCCGACTTGTTCAATTTTTTAACAATCTTTATTTTATTATATAATCCCTTATTTGTCAATGTTTTGACGATAATTTTCGCCAAAAATTTGACGAATAAAAAACGAAGAGACCGCACCTTGAGTACAGTCTCTTAAGCAATTATTTTTATTAACCGCCGAGGTAAGCTTTCTTAACGTCCTCGCTCTCCATAAGCTCCTTGCCCGTGCCCGAAAGGACTATCTTTCCGGTTTCGAGAACATAAGCTCTGTCGGAGATTGCAAGACTCTTACCTGCGTTCTGTTCAACAAGAAGAATTGTTGTTCCGTCCTTGTTGATATCCTTGATGATTTCAAAAACCTGATCTACAAGCAGCGGAGAAAGTCCCATTGACGGTTCATCCATCATAAGAAGCTTCGGGTGGCTCATAAGCGCACGACCCATCGCGAGCATCTGCTGTTCACCGCCGGAAAGCGTACCTGCGATCTGGTTTTTACGCTCCTCAAGACGAGGGAAACGAGTATAGATCTTTTCGATATCTTCCTTGAGATTTTTCTTATCCTTAAGTGCAAACGCGCCCATGAGCAGGTTGTCGTAAACCGAAAGCTCCTGGAAAATTCTGCGTCCCTCAGGGCACTGTGTCATGCCCATTTCAACGATCTTGTGGCAGGGAGTTTTTGTGATGTCCTTGCCCTCATACTTTACATGGCCGTCACGAATCGGGATAAGACCCATAATCGACTGCATTGTCGTGGTCTTTCCTGCTCCGTTAGCGCCGATAAGTGTTACGATTTCACCCTGATTAACCTCAAAGCTGATACCCTTGATCGCCTGTATAACTCCGTAATAGACCGAAAGGTCTTTAACTTCCAACATTGCCATAACATCAACCTCCGATATAAGCCTTGACAACTTCGGGATCGTTGAGGGCGTCGTCTACCTTGCCCTGGCAAAGAACCGTACCGAAGTTGAGAACCGTAATCTCATCGCAAAGACCCGAAACAAACTTGAGGTCATGCTCAATGAGAAGAATCGTAACGTCAAAATTGTCACGGAGATATCTTACCGTGTCCATAAGCTCCTGAGTCTCATGAGGATTCATACCTGCCGCCGGCTCGTCAAGAAGCAGAAGCTTCGGATTCGTCGCAAGTGCACGCGCGATCTCAAGCTTTCTCTGCTTGCCGTAAGGGAGGTTGCAGGCAAGGTTGTTTCTCTCCTCGTAAAGGTCGAAAATCTTGAGGATTTCCTTTGCCTTGTCTCTCATTCTGACCTCTGTATCGTAGTGCTTCGGGAGCTTTATCATGCTTATAAAGGGATTGCACTTAAATTCAGGCTGATTGTGCAGTCCGACAAGAACATTTCTGATAACACTCATATTGTTGAAAAGACGAATGTTCTGGAAGGTTCTTGCAATACCCTTATGATTGATTTTTTCCTGAGTTTTGCCGGTAAGATCCTCACCGTCAAGATAGAAGGTGCCCGTTGTGGGCTTGTAAACACCGGTAAGAAGATTGAAAACCGTTGTTTTTCCTGCTCCGTTGGGGCCGATAAGTCCATAGATCTGACCCTTTTTAATCTTCAGATTAACATCCTGAACGGCCTTAAGTCCGCCGAATGAAATGCCGAGATTTTTTGTTTCAAGTACATAGTCAGCCATGCTTATTTACCCCCTTTCTGAGGTTTGTCGGGTTTAAACGGATCGTTTTGCTTCACATCTGTCGTAAGAACCTCGTCCATACGAATCTTTGTAGTAACAACATCCCATCTGTTTGTATCCGAATACTGCTTTGACGGATTCTTGAGGTGCTTCTCGCGAAGCTTGTTTGAAATGGAGAATCTCTCTCTGACATTTTTGAGTGCCGGAGCATTGTTGAAGATAACAACAACAATAAGAATGATTGCATAAACAAGGTACTTGAGAGCGGCAAGGTCGCCGGAAAGCTGAGTCTGAAGCTGGAAATTGAGGTAGGTTATGAACACAGCCGAAATAATTGAGCCCGTAATGTTACCCATACCGCCGAGAACAACCATAACAAGAATCTCGATTGAGTAGTTGAATGAGAAGAACGAGTAAACAACCGGTGTAACGTACGAACCGTAGATAACGCCTGCCATACCTGCGAAGAATGCGGCAAAAACAAAAACAAACAGCTTGTAATAGGTGATGTTGACGCCCATTGCCTTTGCGGCGATTTCGTTGTCACGGATAGCCGTAATCGCACGGCCGTGCTTACTTCTGATGATATTCTGGATAAGGAAGAGCGAGATAAGAACGGTAACGAGGGCTACAATATAGAGGTCATTGCCGTACTTCTTTGTGGAAAGACCGAGAGCCGCACCGAAAGTCGGGAGGTTCTTAAATATCGTTCTTACAATTTCACCGAATGCCAGCGTAACAATGGCAAGGTAGTCGCCCTTGAGTCGAAGAGCCGGAAGTCCGATAATGAATCCGAACACAGCGGCAACAAGTCCGCCGATAAGCATCGAGATAATGAGAACCAAAAGCTTTGAGTCCATAACGCCGTAAAGCTCCTTGGCAATGTAACAGCCGATGTATGCGCCAACGCACATGAAGCCTGCATGGCCGAGTGACAGCTCTCCGAGAAAGCCGACAACAAGGTTGAGCGAAACGGCAAGCAGAATACTGTATGCCATCTGTGCAAGCAAGCCGGAGCTTGAACGGGGAAGATTTCCGAAAGTGCTGATAAGAAGAGGAACAACGAGCATTACAATTATAATAAGATAATTAAATGTGTCCTTTATTCTTATGCCTCTTTTAATGTTCTTGAGATAATTCATAGCTTATACCTTCTCCCTTCTCTTCTTGCCGAGGATACCGATAGGTCTTACAAGGAGAATAACTATCAGCAACGCAAATTCAATAGCCGTTGCATAAGGAGCAAGTGCAGGAACGCTAAGCGCGAGCTTCTCGACAACTCCGAGGATAACACCGCCGAGCATTGCGCCGGGAATCGAACCGATACCGCCGATAACCGCCGCGGCGAAAGCCTTGATACCGGGCATTGAACCGAGTGTCGGGCTGACCGACGGAATCTGCATAAGGTAGAAAACACCTGCACAAGCCGCAAGAGCCGAACCGATAGCAAACGTTATCATGATTATTTTATTTACGTTGACTCCCATGAGCTGAGCTGCTCCCCTATCCTCGGAAACCGCCTGCATCGCGCGTCCTGTTCTTGTAAATTTTACGAAAAGAGTAAGAGCAACCATGATGACAGCACCGACAACAAGCGTAAGAAGAGTGTTGAGGTTGAGTTCCGCCGAGCCGATGTTCACCATGTGAGTTTCGGTAATTGTAACAGCCTGGCTCTTTGACTTGAAGATAAGCTGTGCAATACTCTGAAGAAGATAGCTGACACCGATAGCTGTAATAAGAACAGCAAGCGGAGAAGCACCTCTCAAAGGCTTGTATGCAACCTTTTCTATTACAATACCCACAATCGTACAAACAATAACCGCGGCAATAACGCCGAGAATCGGATGACCGGTTGCATTAAGGGTGACAAGGATAGCGTAGGCGCCGACCATGATGATATCACCGTGGGCAAAGTTCAGCATCTTAGCAATACCGTAAACCATTGTGTAGCCCAAAGCGATAAGAGCATAGATAGCTCCCAGGCTGAGTCCGTCCAATATTGTAGACAACATTTGATCTACTCCTTTTCGTTAGATTCTTATAAATTAAACCGCTCATCAACCGATACCTGCAAACCATATTAAATTGGTTTTCAGATACAGATTGATCGGCGGTTTAAATCGGTATATTAAAATACACCTTTACGGGTGTCATAACGGCACCCGTAAAGTATAAGTTATATAATTCCGTATCTTGGATTAAAGAACATCCTTGAACTGAAGTTCCTTCTTGCAAGCGCCGGAAGCGTCCCAGGACATTGTGCCTGTTGCACCTGTGAGTGAGAAATCAGGAGCTGTGATAGCAGCCTTAACCTTCTCGCAAAGATCGCTCGGGCTGATTGTTACATCGTCAACGCCTGCCGCCTTCATTGCATTGTAGATGGCGTAAACTGCATCGTAAGCGTCTGCTGCGAACTGGTCGGGAGTCTCGTTGTACTTTGCCTTGTAGGCTGTAACAAACTTGCTTACCGTTGCGTCCTTGCTGTCTGCATCAAACGGAGTGATGTACTTAACCTTATTTGTAACAGTCTTTGAATCAATGAGGTCTGCAATACCGTCAAATCCGTCTGTACCGACAAGGTCGGCTTTGCAGCCCTTAGCTGTTGCAGCCTTACAGATGAGCGAGCCTTCCTGATAATACATCGGGAGGAAAATAACATCACAATCCTTGAGCTGCTCAATCTGAGTTGAGAAATCCTTGTTGTTCTCAGCGTCGAATGTAGCTGCCTTGAATGTTACGCCCTTAGCGTCCATCTCTGCCTTGAAAGCATCGAAGACACCTGTTGAATATGTGTCGCTGGTGTTGTAGATAACACCGATATTCTTGTAGCTCTTTGAAAGATCGTCAGCAGCAAGAGTACCCTGATCCGGGTCGCCGAAGCAAACACGGAAGCCGTTATCTCTGCCATCAATAACCTTAGCTGCGGAAGCTGACGGAGTGATGAAGAAGAGGTTGTCCTCAACTGCACTTGCACCGAAAGCGTCGCAAGAGTCTGTTGTAACAGAACCGAGTGAAATCTGCATACCTGCTTCAAGAAGTGAATTGTAACCCGTTGTTGCGTCCTGAGCAGTTGCCTTGTCGTCCTTCATGTCGAACTTGAACTTAACACCGTTAAGTCCGCCGGCAGCATTGATTTCCTCAATGGCGATTGTTGCACCGTTCTTTACAGAGTTACCGTAGGAAGCAGCGTCACCTGTAAGAGGGCCTGTTGTACCAATGAAATACTCTGTGTTGTTTGCTGCATAGTTGTCGCCTGATGCTTTAGTGCCGGTGCCGCCGCAAGCGGTGAAGCAGAGCGCAATCAAGGTAAGAGCAAGAACTGCCGCAAGAACCTTTTTAACTGACTTTTTCATAAAATGACCTCCTTTTAAATTCCGAGCTGCTTTTTGTAACTCGGTAATCATCATCTATGATGTGAATAATGATACACTCATAATATTGAGATGTCAACAGGTAAATTCTAAAAAAGCTGTCAGTTTTTTAATGAATTTAGCCAAATTAAGAAGCTTCTTTTTGTACATTTTCCACATTACAAAACGTAATGTCATTTTTTACAATCAGTATTTATTCAAATAAGGGCATAAATATACATTTTGACCATAAAAAGACATATTTTTGTCGCTTTAAATCGCAAAATCAGCCCATAATCGGTATTTCAAGGAAAAACCAGCTCATACAATTCACAAACAGCATACATAAGGATATCACAACTGCGGAAAATTCGACCCTTTGTTTAGCCTTATTTTCTTTTAAAGAGCCCAAAAGAACCGCGCAGGAAATCAAGGTGAGCATCTCCGAAAAGAAGAATACTCTCTGACCCGACGCGTAAACGGACGAACTGAATCCGAGAATAACCGCGCTGCAAACCCCTGCTATATAACAAACCGACGCCGTGAAGCCTGTTTTGAAATCTTCACGAGCAATTGTGACAAACGACACAATAATCAATACAAGAGTTACCGAACACAATGCAATAATTACCGCTCCGACAGGACTTATTTGCCCCAATATAAACATCCTTTCAAAGGCTTTGTCGGGTATCGTCCTTTCCGCCGCAAGGGAAAGTATATTTCCGCCGACAAATGAAAGAACCGAAAAAATCGGTAATATTCGGGACAATACTCCCGAAAGCCTTGAATTTTCCAAGCTTCTCAGCTTTAACGTGACAGCAGTTATGAAAAAGCCGAAAACAAACACCGACATCATGAAGCCGAACGCATAGTAATTTGACAGTCCGCAAAGTATTTTGTGAGCTGTATTCATTGAATTAAATCCGTCAAAGCCGCTTGCTTCAGCTTTCATTCTCTCACTCATTCCGGGTGCGGAAAACAAAATATATGTTTGCGCGACACAAAAAGGAAGCGAGATAAAGCTGTATATTTTTTTCTTTCTTTTAATAAAGAGGAATGCAAGCGCCACGGCATAAAAGCCAAGCGTCAGCGCCGCGGACTGTTCCTGCGAGCACGCAATAGGTGCAGCGACAACGGACAGTATCAGACTCGGTATTCGCCTGTAATTTATTTCTGCAAGCTCGTAAGCAACAGGTGTCAGCGTTATCAACATACAGGCAAACGGAAAAAGATATGTAAATGAGCCGGAAAACCAAAATGCGGCAGGATTCAGACAGCCGATAAAAACAAGGAACGGTATGCACAGCACAAAAGTGCCTGCCCCTTGCTTTTCTCTGATGAAAGTGCTCGTGAAACGCAGGACAAAATGAACAATATAAATCCACAGCAATGCCGCGCAGAGCTTCCAAGCAATAAGATTGGTACCGAGGAACTTCATTGTCAGAAGCTCGCAGACCGTTCTGCCCGATATTGTCTCGTACCGCAGTTTCAGCCATTGTGCCAAATCAAATCCCGATTCGTTCAATATTCCTAAAAAATGGCCGTCATCGGTCTTGACAATCAGTCTTGTAAAGAGGAGATAAAACAGCACAATCACCGCACAAAAGACCGCGAACGGAGTAAGCTTTTTGTTCTTCATCATTGCTCCCCTCCGATCACATACGGCTGTTCGGCGGTTCCGTTTCCGCCGGTCACAAGTACATCTTTACTTTCCAGCTTAACGGCAGGGCAAACGCCCATCAGCGAATCGGTCGCAGGAGATTTGTAAAACGTTCCCGACTGCGTAACGGCGGCAACGCTCAGAGAGTTTGTCGAAATACCGGAACTTGTCCAGTACCAACAGTTCCTGCGGAGAAACAGGAATCTCGTTTTGCACCTCAGCACAGCGGACAGCGTCGGCTGTTTTTTTAGCTCAGCCGCCGATAATTTCGACAGCTCACTTTCCGACGGAATATAAATTTTTTCGGTTATTCCGTCGAAATTCTTGCCGAGATTTTTCATCAAATCGGAATCGTTTTTATCCGAAGATTTACCGAACGGCGCAAAGTCAACTATGTAATTGCTCTGAATAACCGTGCCGTCCTCGGAAATAACCCTCCACAGCATTTGTTCGCCGCGGTATGTACCGTAGAGAACGAAGTCTCCCTTTTGAAGTGAGGTGTTTCTCGGCTCATAATCGGCGGTACAGTCATAATCCACGCTGTCAAAAAGCAACGGGTAGAGCTTGTCCTTTGCCGTAAAATCAACGGTTGCCGCCGCAATAAATACGGCGGCAAACAAACAGCACAATACTGTAATTATCCGTTTCATTCTCATATTATTCTCCCGAAAGTTATATTATGGCAATACCGCACAATTGAGGTGTGCGAATTGCCTTAGAACTGAGCCTTGAGCTCTTCGATCTTGTCGGTATGCTCCCACGGAAGATCAACATCGGTTCTGCCCATGTGACCGTAAGCCGATGTTGCGGTGTAAATCGGTCGGCGAAGATCAAGCTCGTCGATGATTGCCGCCGGGCGAAGATCAAACACATTCTGAACAGCCTTTGCAAGCTCCTCGTCGGAATGTACACCCGTGCCGAATGTGTCAACCATTACGGAAACGGGATGTGCAACGCCGATTGCATAAGCAAGCTGAAGCTCGCACTTCTTTGCAAGTCCTGCGGCAACAATGTTTTTCGCAATGTAACGGCACATATAAGCCGCCGAACGGTCAACCTTTGTCGGGTCCTTTCCGCTGAATGCACCGCCGCCGTGACGTGAATATCCGCCGTAGGTATCAACGATTATCTTACGTCCCGTAAGACCCGAATCGCCCTGCGGTCCGCCTGTTACAAAGCGACCTGTCGGGTTGACATAAATCTTTGTGTTTTCGTCGATGAGCGACGGATCAATCGTCGGCTTGATTACCTTTTCGATAACGTCCTTGCGGATCGTTTCAAGCTCCACATCCGCGCTGTGCTGAGAGGAAACAACGATCGCGTCAATTCTGACAACCTTGTCATCGTCATACTCAACAGTAACCTGCGTTTTGCCGTCGGCTCTGAGATAACCGAGCTCGCCGTTTTCTCTTTCCTCGGTCAGCTTGAGTGCAAGCTTGTGAGCAAGCGAAATCGGCATCGGCATAAGTTCAGGAGTCTCGTCGCAGGCATAGCCGAACATCATGCCCTGATCGCCTGCGCCGTTGAGGTTATATTTATCCTCTTCGCCGCCCTTGAGCTCAAAGGAAGCGTCAACACCCATTGCAATGTCGGGCGACTGCTTATCCAAAGAAGTGATGATAGCACAGGTGTTGCCGTCGAAGCCCTTGTCCGCGCTGTCATAGCCGATATCGCAGATAGCCTTTCTCGCGATAGCAGGAATGTCAATATTTGCAGTCGTTGAAATCTCGCCCATAATGAGAACCATACCCGTTGTACAGCATGTCTCGCAAGCGACACGGCCGTTCGGATCCTGAGCCATGATGGCATCGAGGATAGAATCGGAAATTCTGTCGCAGATTTTATCGGGATGGCCCTTTGTTACCGATTCGGATGAAAAAAGGTGTTTCGCCATTTTAAAGTACCTCCGTTTGTCTTTCCGAGAGGCAGATGATTGAGCGGCAATCGTCTGCACTCTCCCGTAAAAAAACGCCCCCGGCAAAAACCGAGAGCATATATAGCCTTATCTTTCGGTTACACCGCAGGATTTAGCACCTTGCCGTTGGCAGGTTGCCGAGCTTCATAGGGCCTGTTCCCTCAGCTACTCTGAATAAGGGGTGTTTCGTTTTACGAAATCTATTAAATTGCAAAAGAAATTATATACTATATTGTTGAATTAGTCAAGTGTAATTTTTATCCAATAATTATATCTTTATGTTTATCAAGGAAGTGAACATCGACGACAGCTTTGATATAGATTCCGTCTGCTCGGTAGTCCTCTTGGATCAGTACACCCTCTTCGCGGATATAATTGACAAGACCGCCATCGCTGTACGGAATAAGGAGTTCGGCTTTTCTGCGCGTCAGGGGAAGCGAAAGCTGAATTTTCGCGAGGAGATTGCCGAGTCCCTCACCTGTTTTTGCCGAAATCATAACGAACTCACCCTGGGCGGGAAGTACAAACGAGCCGCCGCAGAGGTCGCATTTGTTGAGCACGGATATTATAGGCTTGTCTGCACAGCCGAGAGCCGCAAGCAGATTCATTGTGACATTAAGGTGCTCGGTACAGCACTCATCGGAAGCGTCGCAAATATTCAGAATAACCGTCGCATTTGCAGCTTCTTCAAGAGTTGAGCGGAATGCGTCAACAAGCTGATGCGGAAGCCGTCTGACAAGTCCGACCGTGTCAATGAGCATAACCGTTCTGCCGTCGGGCAGAGTCAGCGCGCGGGAGGTCGGGTCAAGAGTTGCGAAAAGCTTATTTTCGGCAAGCACACCGGCATTCGTCAGCGTATTCATGAGGGTTGATTTGCCGGCGTTCGTGTAACCGACTATCGCAACGGTTTCCACGCCGTCCTTTTCGCGTCTTGCTCGGAGATTTTCTCGCCTTTTCGCAATCTGGACGAGCTCCTCCTGCAGGCTCTGGATTCTGCGGCGAATATGTCGCCTGTCGCTTTCAAGCTTGCTTTCACCGGGGCCGCGTGTTCCGATGCCGCCGCCGAGCCTTGACATTTCGGCTCCCTTACCGCCCAAACGCGGCAGGGAATATTTAAGCTGAGCCAGCTCAACCTGAATCTTGCCCTCGTTGCTTCTTGCCCTCGCGGCAAAAATATCCAGAATAAGCGTTGTTCGGTCGATCACCCTGACGTCCGTTTCGTCCTCAATATTTCTCTGCTGTGACGGAGTAAGTTCTCCGTCAAAAATGAGCAGATCAACATCGTTTGCTTCGGTAAAAGCCTTTATTTCTTCAAGACGACCCGAACCGACATAGGTTGCCGAATCGGGTTTGTCTCTTTTTTGAATTATTTTTGCCGCAACAACAGCGCCTGCTGTCCTTGCCAGCTCTTCAAGCTCGTCCATGGAAACCTCGGCATTGTAAAGCCCCATATCTATACCGACAAGGACTGCAACCTCAGGCTCCTGACTGTTCTCGTAAAATTCCATTTATCAATATCCTTCCGGATTGTTTTTCTGCCATCTCCAGGAATCTTCGCACATTTTCTCAATTCCTCTTTCGGCAACCCAGCCAAGCTCTTCCTTCGCCTTTGTCGGGTCGGAATATACCGCCGCAAGATCACCGGGACGGCGCGGAACGATCTCATATTTTATCTTCTTTCCGCTTGCTTTTTCAAATGCCTTTACAACGTCCAAAACGCTGTAACCGATGCCCGTGCCGAGGTTATAGATGCAAACGCCTTTGGAATTTGCAATCTTATCGACCGCTTTAATATGTCCGAGCGCGAGGTCAACAACGTGAATATAGTCACGGACTCCCGTTCCGTCGGGCGTATCATAATCATTGCCGAAAACGTTGAGATGATCCAGCTTGCCGACCGCAACCTGTGTAATATAGGGCATAAGGTTGTTCGGGATTCCGTTCGGATTCTCGCCGATTCTGCCGCTCTCATGAGCACCGATCGGGTTGAAATAGCGCAGAAGAGCAATGCTCCACTCGTTATCCGAAGTATAAAGATCCTGAAGTATAAGCTCGATCATATACTTTGTTGTGCCGTAAGGATTAGTTGTTCCGCCGATTTTCATTGTCTCCTTGAGCGGAGAAGGATTGTTCATTCCGTAAACCGTCGCCGACGAACTGAAAACTATCTTCTTACAGCCTGCGTCACGCATAGCCTCACAGAGAGTTACCGTTCCGCCGATATTGTTCTCGTAATACTCAAGCGGCTTTACAACGCTTTCGCCGACAGCTTTAAGTCCGGCAAAATGAATAACTGCGTCAATCTTATTCTCGGCAAAAACCTTGTCAAGACCCTTGCGGTCTCTTATATCGCACTCACAGAAAGTGAAATCCTTGCCCGTCAGCTCCTTAATTCTGTTGAGAACCTCCGGCGAGCTGTTATAAAAGTTGTCGAGAATAACAACTTCATAACCTGCATTAAGCAGTTCGACGCAAGTGTGAGAACCGATATATCCGGCTCCGCCTGTTACTAAAATTTTCATAAGATCACCCTGATTGACAAATTTTTCTATATACTGTAATATTATATATACTTTCAAATCAAAATGCAATATTTAAAAGAGGTAATTATGAATAATTTATCGGATATTAACGTTATAAAATCCGTTTTGAGCCGCCACGGCTTTACTTTTTCCAAAGCCCTCGGTCAGAATTTTATTATAAATCCCGGCGTATGTCCGCGTATTGCCGAGGAGGGCGGTGCAAGAGAGGGTGTCGGCGTGCTTGAGGTCGGCGCAGGAATAGGCGTTCTCACAGCAGAGCTTGCAAAGCGTGCCGACAAGGTCGTCTGCATTGAGCTTGATACACGGCTCCTCCCCGTTCTTGACGAAACGCTCGGTGAGTTTGACAATGTAAAAATAATCAACGGCGACATTCTCAAGGTTGATCTCCACAAAATACTTGAGGAGGAATTTGGCGATATGCCCGTTGTCGTGTGTGCCAACCTCCCCTATTATATTACTTCCCCCGTAATCATGCGCTTACTCGAAAGCAGGCTAAAAATCGAATCCGTAACGGTTATGGTACAGAAGGAAGCCGCCGTCAGGCTCTGCGCCGATGTCGGCTCAAGGGATTCGGGTGCCGTCACGGTTGCGGTTAATTACTATGCAGAAGCGCAGAAGCTTTTTGACGTCTCGCGCGGCTCGTTTATGCCGTCGCCGAACGTGGACAGCTCGGTTATACGGCTTGATATTCTTTCTGAACCGCCGATAACGGTCAGCGACGAAAGGTTCTTCTTTTCAATGGTAAAGGCGGCGTTCAGCCAGCGCAGAAAAACCGCGTCGAACGGCATAAGCTCAGGAACAGGCATAGCAAAGCCGACGGTTATCAAGGCGATTGAAGCCGCAGGGCTTCCCTCAACAGTCCGCGCCGAGGCGCTGACTATGGAACAGCTCGGAGAGCTTTGTGAAAAGTTATACGCACTCAAATAAAAATAAGCATACAAAAACGGCAGCTCGAACGAACTGCCGTTTATTTTTTATCTATCCTCGCGGAAATATGAAAGTCCAAGGCTCTGCGGCGGCTGGAACTCTCTCTTCTTAAGCATACTGATTACTATAAGAACGATGATTGTAACAAGGTACGGTGTCATCTTAAAAAGCTCCTGGTCGCTCATGCTGAGGTTCGGAATGTAGTTGTGGACAATGAAAAGTCCGCCGAACAGGATTGAACCGAGAATGCTGAGATTCGGTCTCCAGATTGCAAAGATAACAAGGGCGATCGCAAGCCAGCCTCTGTCACCGAATGCGTTGTTTGACCATACGCCGCAGGCGTAGTCCATAACGTAGTAGAGTCCGCCGAAGCCCGCGATGATGCTGCCCAAGCAAATCGAAATGTACTTGTACTTTCCGACATTGATACCGGCAGCGTCTGCCGTTGCGGGATTTTCACCGACAGCGCGGAGATTAAGTCCCGAACGTGTGCGGTTGAAGTAAATAGAAACAATAATTGCGATTGCGATTGCAACATAAGCAAGGAAGCTGTAAGAGAGGAATATCTCTCCGAACCAGCCGAGCTTTGAAGCAAAGGGAAACGCTTTCTTGAAAGCAAGGCTTGTTGCGGTAAGCGCAACAGACGGAACGTCGCTGTTTGTAAGCTTGATAAGCGAACCGCCGAAGAAGTTGCCGAAGCCGACGCCAAACGTTGTAAGCGCAAGACCCGTAACATTCTGATTGGCTCTGAGCGTTACGGTGAGGAACGAATAAATGAGTCCCATAACAAGCGAGCCGAGCATTGAAGCAAGAATCGGAATGAGTATCGTCAGAAAAGTGTTCATCTGAGTCGCGTTCTGCTCATAGAGGAATGCGCCGATAACGCCCGTGATACCGCCGACGTACATAACGCCAGCTGTGCCGAGGTTGAGGTTGCCGCTCTTTTCGGTGAGAATCTCACCCGTTGAACCGAACAGAAGAGGAATACCCTGAACGACCGCGCGCTGAATAAATGCAACTAACATTATTTTGACGCCTCCTTCTCACGGAATTTCAACTGATAGTTGAGGAAAAATTCACTGCCGATGATGAAGAAAATAATGATTCCGGTGATAATCTCCGAGAACGATTCGTTAAGACCGAAGGTTGTGGAAATTTCGACTGCTCCCCTCTCAAGGAAAACAAGAAGAAGAGAAGTAAGAATCATATAAAGCGGATCAAAGTGTGCAAGCCATGAAACCATGATAGCTGTGAATCCTCTGCCGCCCGCCGTGTCGCGGTTGACGGTGTGGTCTGTTCCGCTGACAAGCAGGAAGCCCGCAATGCCGCAGAGCGCGCCCGAAAGAATCATAGTTCTGATAATAACCTTTTTAACGTTGATTCCGATATATTTTGCCGTGTTCTCGCTCTCGCCGACAACGGAGATTTCGTAGCCGTGCTTACTGTATCTGAGATAGACATACATAACGGCTGTAAGAACAACAACGATTAAAATGTTGCAAAGATAAGCTTTGCCGCCGATTGCGGGAAGCCAGCCTGCCTCCGTTGCGTCATTGATAACGCCGATGTGACCCGAACCCTTGGGAACCGACCACTCGTAAGAGAAGTAGGAAACGATACACATTGCGATGTAGTTCATCATAAGAGTGAACAGCGTTTCGTTGGTGTTCCAATTAGCTTTGAAAAATGCAGGGATAAGACCCCATACTGCGCCGGCAACAATGCTAACAACGACCATAACGATCATAAGTATCGCCGGGGAAAGCTTGTCGCCGAGGAAGATCATACACGCCGCGGTTGCAAGTCCGCCGACAAGCACCTGACCCTCTGCACCGATGTTCCAGAATTTCATCTTGAACGCCGGGGTAACGGCAAGGGCAACGCAAAGGAGCATTGCCGTGTTCTGTGCAAGCATCCACAGTCTTCTTTCGGAGCCGACTGCTCCGTCAACCATTTTTACATAAACCTGAATCGGATCTTCACCCGTGAGAAGAACCGTAACAATTCCGCAAACGATAAGTGCGGCAATGACCGAGCCGATTCTTACAAGCCAGCTCTGCCATTTCGGCATTGCCGAGCGTTTAACGATATGGAACAACGGCTCATGAATCTTTGTAGGATTATTACTCATCGTCATTACCTCCGTTTGATTTAGTCATAAGCAGACCGAGCTGTTCTTTGGTAGCGGTTCTTGCGTCAACAATGTCGGAAATCTGACCGGAGCTGATAACAACGATTCTGTCGCAAAGCTCCAAAAGAACATCCAAATCCTCGCCGACAAAAATAACGGCAACGCCCTTTTCTTTCTGCTCGTTGAGAAGATTGTAGATAAGGTAGGATGAGTTGATATCAAGTCCGCGGACGGGATATGCTGCCATAAGCACCGTCGGAGAAGCCGCAATTTCACGGCCGACAAGAACCTTCTGAACGTTACCGCCGGAAAGCTTGCGGACGGGAGTGTTTGCGCTCGGAGTAACAACCTCAAGCTCATCAATAATCTTCTCGGCAAGGTCTCTCGGCTCTTTCTTCTCAAGGAAAGCCGTCTTGCCCTTTTTGTAGCTTCTGAGCATCATATTGTCAACAATGTCCATGTTGCCGACAAGTCCCATACCGAGTCTGTCTTCGGGGACGAAAGAAAGTCTGATGCCAAGCTCTCTGATCTGAACGGGTGTTTTGTCGCGGAGGTTGTCCTGCTTGCCCGTTTTTGCATTATTGTAAATGATTGAGCCGTGAGTAAGGTGGCGCAGACCTGCAATTGATTCAAGCAGCTCACGCTGACCGCTTCCCGCAATACCCGCAATACCGAGAATCTCGCCCGACTTGGCGGTAAAGGAAACATGGTTGAGCACCTTGACGCCCTCGCGGTTGACATAGCACATATTGTTGATAAGAAGTCTGTCTTCCTTGTTCTCGACCTCTGTTCTTTCGATGTTGAGGTCAATTTTTTTGCCGACCATCATCTCGGTCAGAGCTGACTCCGACGTCTCGGAGGTCATAACCGTGCCGATATATTCGCCCTTTCTGAGGACAGCAACCTTATCGGAAATCTCCATAACCTCGTTGAGCTTGTGCGTGATAATAATTATCGACTTGTTGTCGTTTCTCATATTTCTGATAACGTCAAACAGTTTCTTTGTCTCCTGCGGAGTTAGAACAGCCGTAGGTTCATCAAGAATGAGAATATCCGCGCCTCTGTAAAGCACCTTGACGATTTCAACCGTCTGCTTTTCGGAAACGGACATCTGATATATTTTTTTGTTAAGGTCAAGGTCAAAGCCGTATTTATCAAGAATTGCCTGAATCTTCGCCTTTGATTTTTTAAGATTATACTTGCCGTCGTCAAAGCCGAGAACAATGTTCTCCGTCGCCGAGAAAACGTCAACAAGCTTAAAATGCTGATGAATCATACCGATCTTCAGATCAAAAGCGTCCTTGGGCGATCTGATAACCACCTCTTTACCGTCAACAAAGATCTGACCGTGATCCGGGAAATAAATACCGGAAATCATGTTCATAAGCGTTGTTTTACCGCTTCCGTTCTCACCGAGGATCGAAAGAATTTCGCCCTTGTTTACGGTAAGATTAACGTCCTTGTTGGCGACAACGGAGCCAAAGGTCTTTGTGATGTTTCTGAGTTCGATTGCAACCTGTGTACTCACTTTATGCCCTCCAATTTTTTATTTTGAAAAATATGGTAAATAAAATTTTATAGTTGTTTGTCAGCGTTCCCCTTGATTTACATTGTGTAACGCTTTACCGCATTTTTCAAAATAAAATACAAATCATAAAAATCAAAGTAAGGCGGAGCATTAAGGCTCCGCCTCGAAGTTGAACAATATGATTAGAACTTTGCGTTAAGAAGGTTGATACCGTCGATCTGTACATCGAAGTACGGAGCTGAACGGAACTCTGACTCGTGGAAGTAGCCGTCCTTAACAACCTCTGTATCACCTGTGAATGCTTCGTCTGTGTTGACATCTGCCATATAGCTTGTGAGCTTGCCGTTAGCGTCAACCTTTGCATTCTTGTTCTTGTCAGCAGTAACAGTTACTGTGAATGTGCTTGTATCGAATACGTGAAGTGTGCCCTTGTCAAGCTGAGCCTTAACTTCGTCGATCTTAGCCTGTGTATCCTTAGCGGCTGCCTTGTCGTTTACGTCTGTAAGAACAACAGAGCTTGTTGCAAGAGTACCTGTCCAGTCTGTGTCGATTGCCTTACCGTCCTGAGCGCACTTGATCATGTACTCGAAGTACGGCTCCCAGTTGATTCTGGAAGAAACGATAAATGTGTTCGGGCAAGCGGAAAGTGTGCTTCCGTTGTAAGAAACGTTCGGAATACCTGCTGTTTCACAAGCTGTCGGAGCACCCATTGAGTCAGCGTGCTGGCTGATAAGCTTACAACCGTTGTTGATGAGCTTTGTTGCAGCTTCCTTCTCAAGAGCCTCGTCATACCATGAACCTGTGAACTGAACATCCATTGTTACAGTCGGGCAAACCGACTTTGCGCCGAGATAGAATGAAGTGTAGCCGGAAATAACCTCTGCATAAGTGAAAGCACCGACATAACCCATCTTAGCGTCCTTAGCGTCGAACTTACCTGCTGCAATCATTTCGTTGAGCTTGAGACCTGCAGCAACACCTGCAAGGTAACGACCCTCATAGATTGAAGCGAAAGCGTTGTGGAAGTTGGGAAGGTTCACTGTGTGAGCCTTTGTACCGGTAGCGTGGCAGAACTGAACGTTCGGGAACTCCTTAGCTGCCTTTATCATGAAGTCCTCATGACCGAAGCTGTCTGCGAAGATAACTGTGCATCCCTTGTCAACAAGGTCAGCCGCTGCATCGTAGCAAGCATTCTGCTCAGGAATATTTGTCTTTTTGAGAATCTCTACGCCCATCTTCTTGCAGGCTTCTTCAGCGCCTGTCATAAAGTTGTTGTCGTAGGTTGAGTTCTCGTCATGCAGGAAAATGAATCCTACCTTGAGCTTCTTTTCAGTGTCGCCGTTGTCCTTTTTGGTGCCGCAAGCAGCGAAAGAAAAGACCATTGCGATTGCCATGAGAATTGCGAGAATCTTTTTCATGTGTTCTTCCTCCAAATTTTTAATATATAGCAATTTTTGCTACCGAAGTTATTTGCAGAAAGTTATCTTTCCGTCGTCCGTCATGGAAGCGACTCTTGCAAGCGATTCAACACGGATACCCTCGCTGCGAATCAAATCTCCGCCCTGCTGAAACGCCTTTTCGATAACTATTCCTGCTCCAACGATTTCCGCTCCTGCGGACTTGATAAGCTCAATCAGTCCGTTAAGAGCACAGCCCTGTGCGAGAAAATCGTCAACGATAAGAATTTTATCATCCTTATTAAGAAATTCCTGTGAAACGATAACATCGTAGGTCTTGCCGTGGGTGAATGACTTGATCGGCGTTGAGTAAACGTCGGCGGCAATGTTTTTACCGAGAGTTTTCTTGGCAAAAACCACAGGGACATGAAAATACTGCGCAGTGATGCAGGCGATTCCTATACCGGATGCCTCGATCGTAAAGATCTTATTCACTCCGCAGTCCTTAAAAAGTCTGTAAAATTCCTTGCCGATTTCGTTCATCAGCTCTACGTCTACCTGGTGATTGAGGAAGCTATCGACTTTCAGCACATTGCCCGGAAATACTTTTCCGTCTTTAAGGATTCTTTCTTCAAGAAGCTGCATTTCAAAGTCCTCCTAAATAAAAATAAGCAGCGGGTACTAAACCTACTGCCGAACGACAAACCAACAACGCCTTTGCGCTGTTGATTTTCACCAATAGTAACAGTTGTGGCACTGTCGTAGAGACTGCCGGGCCATTTATCCAGCGATATATCGGCAAAATATTCATTTATGTTGTCGTTATCCCCGACAACACCAATATTTTAACATATTATTAACATTTGTCAACACTATCCGGCTACAAATCATTTTTCTCTTATTGACATGCTTTTTGTATATTATCTACAATTTTTTAATTAAAATTTTATTCATATATTTTTTACAATCCGTAAACGCTGTATTTATTGCATTAGACTTTCCCTTGTGGTAAAATATACATATATATTGATTCAGAGGTAAGCTTATGTCACATCTTATTGAATTAAAGGACGCATATAAAATATATAATCCCGGTGAAAACGAGGTCAGAGCGCTTGACGGAATCAACCTGCAAATTGACAGCGGCGATTTTGTCGCGATCGTCGGTCAGTCGGGTTCCGGAAAATCAACGCTGATGAATATGCTTGGGTTGCTCGACGTTGTGACAAGCGGAACATATATTCTCAACGGCAAAGATGTTTCCGACATGGACGATGACGAGCTCAGCAGCATACGAAATCTTGAAATCGGTTTCATTTTTCAGGGCTTTAACCTCATTCCGAGCCTTACTGCCCAGGGAAATGTCGAACTGCCGCTGATTTACAGGGGAATGAAAGCCGAAGAAAGGCATCACCTTGCTACCGAAGCACTAAAAAGGGTCGGTTTGGAAAAGCGTATGCATCACCTGCCGAGCCAGATGTCGGGCGGGCAACAGCAAAGAGTTGCCATCGCGCGCGCAGTCGCCGCGAAACCGCCCGTTATCCTTGCCGATGAGCCGACCGGAAACCTTGATTCCGCATCGGGAAAAGAGGTTATGCGCATAATAAACGAGCTGTGGGCTGAGGGACGAACAATAATCCTTATCACTCACGACGATTCAATCGCCAAGAAGGCGCACCGCGTTATAAGAATAAGCGACGGAAAAATCATTGACGACTATATCAATAAAAACATCACACCAGAAAATAATCTTAAGTGACGGACGGTTTGGTTAACGAGGGATTTTTGCTGGTATTTTTTCAGTCTCCCTTGTAAGCAATGTCATTAGCTTAAGAAGGTTGCTTTTAAAGCTAAAGCTATTTTCATAAAGCCTTGCCTCCATCTGATGAGGGAGGTGGCACGGCGAAGCCGTGACGGAGGGAGAGAAAATACTTATTATAGTCTTTTATGAAAGATTTAAAAATGTCTTTTCGACTACCCATCAGTCGGCTGCGCCGACAGCTCCCCTGACAAGGTGAGCCTTGTAATCGACTGCCAAAAACTTATCTTAAGTTAATGTCATTGCCTAAAGGGGCGCTTTTCGCTGACTTTCCTTGCTCCCCTATATGGAGCGCCAAGATTCATCTCTGCAAATTAAAGCTGAAAAATCAGGATAAAATATTGCCCTTTGCATAAAATAGAAGTAAATCTATTATTATGCAGAGGTTTTTTTATGTGTGGAATTATGGGCTACATCGGCGATGAAAATGCCGCCGACATCATCATAAACGGTTTGGAAGAGCTTGAATACAGAGGATACGATTCGGCGGGGCTCGCCGTGATTGACGGAAATACAATCAGAACAGCCAAGGTTGTAGGCAGTCCGTCCGGACTGCGCCAAAAAGCAAGCGGCATAACAGGTGTAATCGGAATCGGTCACACACGCTGGGCAACCCACGGTGCGCCGACTGTCACAAACGCTCATCCTCACACAAGCAAAAACGGACTGTTCACCGTTGTTCACAACGGCATTATAGAGAACTATGCCGAGCTGAAAGCCGAGCTTGAAGACGAGGGCTTTGAGTTTAAAAGCGATACGGACACGGAAGTAATCGCACAGATGCTTGAGCACCTTTATAACGGCGACCTGAAAGGAACCGTCAGCTCAACGCTTTCAAGGCTCAAAGGCTCTTATGCGCTGGCAATCCTGTGCCGCGACTATCCCGATTCAATAGTCTGTGCAAAGCTTTCCAGTCCCCTTTTCGCCGGCACGTCGAACGGCTGCGTTTATCTTGCGAGCGATGTATCCGCTATCGCGGACAAAAGTGACCGAATTTACAGAATAAACGACGGTGAAATAGGAATTGTCAAAAAAGACGGACTGAAGGTTTTTGACCTTGACGGATGCAGAATAAGAAAAAGCGAAATAAAAATTAAAGCCTGTGACCGCAACTCCGACAAATGCGGCTACAAGCACTATATGCTCAAGGAAATTATGGAACAGCCGTCCGCTGTCCGCCGCACGGTTTCGGATATTCTCAAGGACAACAACAAAATTCGCTTCAAGGGCTTAAAATTGGCCAAAAAAGAAATATGCGGTCTTGACCACATTGTTTTTGTCGCCTGCGGATCGGCATATCATGTCGGAACAGTCGGAGCTTATGCCTGCGAACGCCTTTTCAAGCGCCATTCGCAAGCTGTTATTGCGTCGGAATTTCGGTATATGCACCCACACCTCGATGAAAAAACGCTCGTTGTGATAATCAGCCAAAGCGGTGAAACGGCGGACACACTTGCGGCAATGCGTATTGCCGAGCATCACGGAGCAAAAACTGTTGGAATTGTCAATGTTGAGAACAGCACGATTGCACAGGAGTGTAAAAATGTCATTTTCACCCGTGCAGGAAAGGAAGTCGCCGTCGCCACCACAAAAGCCTACTCGGCTCAGCTCGCGGCGGTATATCTGCTCACGCTTTACCTTGCCGGCGCAGCCAATACTCTTTCTCAAAAAGCGGTCGCTGAATATGTTGATGAGCTTAAAGCCGTTCCCGACAAAATAGAACAAATACTTTCAGAGCCTGAAAAAATAAAGCCTTTTGCCGACATTGCCGACAAATCCGGATATATATGCTTCATCGGCAGAGGTTTTGACTACTGCGCGGCAATGGAAGCGTCGCTCAAGTTAAAGGAGATTTCCTATATCCCCTGCGAATCCTACGCCGCAGGCGAGCTGAAGCACGGGACAATATCGCTTATTGACAAGGACAGTCTGACCGTTGCACTCTGCTGCTTCAAAGAACTGCAAAGCAAAACTTTGGCAAACATCAACGAGGTCAAAGCACGAAACGGAAAAACCATTATCGTCTCCGATGACGGCGGTGATATTACGATTCCGAAAACAAAGGATATTTTCGTTCCGATGCTTGAGGTGATTCCGATGCAGCTCTTCGCCTATTACACAGCAGAGAAACGCGGCTGCCCGATCGACAAGCCGCGTAATCTTGCAAAAAGCGTTACAGTTGAATAAAAACTTATCCCGACCCTGTCCTGAACGTTGATTTAACGCTCAGCCTGACGGAGTCGGGATATTCGTTATATATGCCTTTGAATAAAATTATACATTTTTGAGAAGGTCACCGAGTACGGTTGCCGTGTGCTCCTCTGTCGGTCTGAGTTCAACGTCGGAGTAGCACTTCATACCGGTACCTGACGGAAGAAGCTTACCGATGATAACGTTCTCCTTGAGTCCGAGAAGCGGATCGGTCTTGCCCTTGATAGCCGCGTCAGTAAGAACTCTCGTTGTCTCCTGGAAGGAAGCAGCCGAAAGGAATGACTCGGTTGCAAGAGAAGCCTTTGTGATACCCATAAGTGTCGGAACGCAGGTTGCGTAGTTCGGCTCTCTGCCATCAGCCTCGGCCTTTGCCTTAGCCTTTTCGTTGGCAGTATAGAACTCGTGCTTCTCGACGATTGAACCGGGCAGGAAATCTGTCTCGCCTGCGTCCTCAATCTTAACTTTACGCATCATCTGACGAACGATAACCTCAATGTGCTTATCGTTGATATCAACACCCTGTGTACGGTATGTCTTCTGAACTTCACGGATAAGGTAATCGTGAACGGCTGAAACGCCTCTGATTGCAAGAACGTCGTGTGGGTTCGGAGCACCGTCGGTAAGAGCCTGACCCTTTGTTACATGGTCGCCCTCCTTAACGATCTCACGGAAGCCGTAAGGAATAAGGTAGGACTTTGACTCGCCGTTTTCGCTGTCGGTGATGACAACGTGGCGGCTCTTCTTAACATCCTCGAACGAAACTGTACCGGAAATTTCCGAAAGAATTGCAAGTGCCTTCGGCTTTCTTGCCTCGAACAGTTCTTCGATACGCGGAAGACCCTGTGTGATATCGCCGGCATCCTTGGCACCGCCGGTGTGGAACGTTCTCATTGTAAGCTGTGTACCGGGCTCACCGATGGACTGTGCGGCGATGATGCCGACTGCCTCACCGATCGTAACCGGGCTGCCTGTTGCAAGGTTGGAACCGTAGCACTTGATACATACGCCGTGCTCGGTCTTACAGGTAAGAAGCGAACGGATAACTACGGAAGCTACCGAGCCTTCCTCTGCCTCGCCTGCGTCAATCTTTGCCTGGTGATTTGCCTTTGCGTGAGTTGCAACTCTGTCCGCATCCTCAGCGTTCATCATTCTGGAGCACTCCATAATGACCTCGCCTGTCTGCTCGTCAACATAATCGTTGAGCAGGAAACGGCCTGTCAGACGCTCTGCAAGATCAACGATCTTACGGTTGCCGTGGTAGATGTCATAAACCTCAACACCCTCTGTGCATCCGCAGTCCTCTTCACGGATGATGCATTCCTGAGAAACATCAACAAGACGACGGGTAAGGTAACCTGAGTCGGCTGTACGAAGAGCCGTATCGGCAAGTCCTTTACGGGCACCACGGGATGAAATGAAGTATTCAAGTATATTAAGACCCTCACGGTAGTTAGCCTTGATGGGAACTTCGATTGTTTTACCGGCTGTGTTAGCGATAAGTCCACGCATACCTGCGAGCTGACGAAGCTGTGAATCATTACCACGGGCACCGGAATCAAGCATCATGTTAATCGGGTTGTACTTGTCGAAGTTTGCCTTGAGTTCCTTAGCAACCTCCTGAGTACAATTCTCCCAAGCCTCGATAACTCTGTCGGAACGCTCGGAGTTTGTGATAAGTCCTCGCTCGTAGTTGCGGTTAATCTTATCAACCTTAGCCTCGGCTTCTGCAATAAGCTCTGCCTTCTTCGGCGGAATCGTTGCGTCAAATGCGGCAACGGTAATACCGCTTCGTGTGGAGTGCTTATAGCCCTGAGCCTTAATGTTATCAAGCATTTCCGCTGCAACGGCTGTGCCGTGAACACGGATACACTTGTCAATGATCTTACCGAGATTGCCCTTCTTGACAAGGAAGTCAATCTCAAGCTTGAACATACTGTCTATATCTTCAGGATTACGCTCAACAAATCCGAGATCCTGCGGAATCGGGTTGTTGAAGATAACCTTACCGAGAGTTGTCGGAACAAGGCGTGTATACTCAACGCCGTTGATCGTCTTCTTCATACGGATCTTGACAGATGAATGAAGAGTGATTATACCCTCATCATAAGCCATGATAGCTTCCTCAACATTGCGGAAAGCCTTGCCCTCGCCAGGCTCACCCGGCTTCTCAAGAGTCAGGTAGTAGGAACCGAGGATCATATCCTGTGTCGGAACGGCAACGGGACGTCCGTCCGAAGGCTTGAGGAGGTTGTTGGCGGCAAGCATGAGGAATCTTGCCTCTGCCTGTGCTTCAGCCGAAAGAGGAACGTGAACAGCCATCTGGTCACCGTCGAAGTCGGCGTTGAAAGCCGTACAAACGAGCGGATGAAGCTTAATGGCACGACCCTCAACGAGTACCGGCTCGAAAGCCTGAATACCGAGTCTGTGAAGTGTCGGAGCACGGTTGAGCATTACAGGGTGATCCTTGATAACAACTTCAAGTGCGTCCCAAACTTCGGGATGTACCTTTTCGACCATCTTTCTTGCAGACTTAACGTTGCCTGCCTTTTCTGTTTCAACAAGGCGCTTCATAACGAAAGGCTTGAAGAGCTCAAGTGCCATTTCCTTAGGAAGACCGCACTGGTAAAGCTTAAGTTCGGGACCAACGACGATAACCGAACGTCCGGAATAGTCAACACGCTTACCGAGAAGGTTCTGACGGAAACGTCCCTGCTTACCTTTAAGCATATCCGAAAGAGACTTGAGAGCTCTGTTGTTCGGACCGGTTACGGGACGGCCGCGTCTGCCGTTGTCGATAAGAGCATCGACAGCCTCCTGAAGCATTCTCTTCTCGTTGCGGACGATGATGTCCGGTGCGCCGAGTTCAAGGAGCTTCTTGAGACGGTTGTTACGGTTGATAACGCGACGGTAAAGGTCGTTAAGATCCGATGTTGCGAATCTGCCGCCGTCGAGCTGAACCATGGGACGGATATCCGGCGGAATAACCGGAATAACGTCGAGTATCATCCACTCCGGCTTGTTGCCCGAAGTTCTGAAAGCCTCAATAACCTCAAGACGCTTGAGAGCCTTTGCTCTCTTCTGAGCAGATGTGCCGTTGAGCTCCTCACGGAGTTCGACCGAAAGAGCGTCAAGATCAACTTCCTGAAGAAGAGTCTTGATAGCCTCGGCACCCATGCCTGCCTTAAAGTCATCCTCGTATCTTTCGCGATACTCCATGTATGCTTTTTCGTCAAGGATCTGCTTCTTCTCAAGCGGCGTATCGCCGGGATCGGTGACGATGTACGATGCGAAATAGAGAACCTTTTCGAGGTTTCTCGGTGTGATATCAAGAACAAGACCTATTCTTGACGGGATTCCCTTGAAATACCAGATATGAGATACGGGAGCGGCAAGCTCAATGTGTCCCATACGCTCACGGCGAACCTTGGCTTTTGTGACCTCAACGCCGCAGCGGTCGCATATAATGCCCTTGTGACGGACTCTCTTATACTTTCCGCAATGGCACTCCCAGTCCTTGGTGGGTCCGAAAATTCTCTCGCAGAAGAGACCGTCCTTTTCCGGTTTAAGGGTACGATAATTTATAGTTTCGGGCTTGGTTACCTCGCCGTAAGACCATTCTCTGATCTGTTCCGGCGAAGCAAGACCGATTTTAATTGATTCAAAGGTATTGTTTTCCAATCTGAATGCCCCTTTTCCTTAAAATCTATTTAACGTGAAGTCTGTTATCAGTCAAAGCTCTCTTCGTCATCGTCCGAGAACATTTCGTCAATGTCCTCAAAGATGTCGTCGAAGGACTCTTCATCCTCATCATCTTCAATGGGATTTCCTTCCTCGTCCTCAAGCGCATATCCCTCTGCGCCCTCCATGTCATTCACCTGAGTGAACGCCTTGTCGTCGGAAGAGGTGAATCCGAGCTCGTCGTCAAAGTTCTGCTTGAGGTCGATCTCGTTCTCGTCCTTGTCATATACGCGGACATCAAGACCGAGTGACTGAAGCTCTTTGACAAGAACCTTGAATGATTCGGGGATTCCCGACTGAGGAACATTGTTGCCCTTTACGATTGCTTCGTAGGTCTTTACACGGCCTACAACGTCGTCGGACTTAACCGTAAGAATTTCCTGAAGAGTATAAGCTGCGCCGTAAGCTTCGAGCGCCCAGACTTCCATCTCACCGAAACGCTGACCGCCGAACTGAGCTTTACCGCCCAGAGGCTGCTGCGTAACAAGTGAATAAGGACCTGTTGAACGGGCGTGTATCTTATCATCAACAAGATGAAGAAGTTTGAGGTAATACATTATGCCGACAGTTACGGGGTTATCGAACTTGCGTCCGGTACGTCCGTCGGTAAGAATCGACTTTCCGTCCTCACGGATGCCGAGATCCTTAAACATTTCTCTGATATCCGACTCGTGTGCGCCGTCGAATACCGGTGTCATAACCTTCCAGCCGAGATGCTTGGCGGCAAATCCGAGGTTGACCTCAAGAACCTGACCGATATTCATTCGGGACGGAACACCCAACGGGTTAAGAACGATATCAAGCGGAGTACCGTCCTCAAGGAACGGCATATCCTCCTGAGGAAGAATACGTGAAACAACACCCTTGTTACCGTGACGGCCTGCCATCTTATCGCCGACGGAAAGCTTACGCTTCTGAGCGATGTAGCAGCGGACGACCTTGTTTACGCCGGGGCTGAGCTCGTCGCTGTTCTCTCTTGTGAACACCTCAACATTGACAATGATACCGTATTCACCGTGAGGAACACGAAGTGATGTGTCTCTGACTTCCTTGGCCTTTTCACCGAAGATTGCACGGAGAAGTCTCTCTTCGGGGGTAAGCTCTGTCTCTCCCTTAGGAGTAACCTTACCGACAAGGATATCACCGGAGCGAACCTCTGCGCCGACACGGATAATTCCGCGCTCATCAAGATCCTTGAGAGCATCATCGCCGACATTCGGGATGTCTCTTGTAATCTCTTCAGGTCCGAGCTTAGTGTCTCTTGCTTCGATTTCAAATTCTTCTATATGAATTGATGTGTAAACATCGTCTCTTACGAGCTTTTCATTGATAAGAACGGCGTCCTCGTAGTTGTAACCTTCCCAGGTCATAAATCCGATGAGAGCATTCTTACCGAGTGAGATCTCGCCGTGATCCGTTGCCGGGCCGTCTGCAATAACGTCGCCCTTCTTGACCTCCTGGCCAAGCTCAACGATCGGCTTCTGGTTGATGCAGGTGCCCTGGTTGGAACGCATAAACTTAATAAGGTTATATCTGTCTATGCCCTGAGCGGTCTGAATCTCAATGTAGTCGGCGTTGACGTGAACAACGACACCGTCATTCTTACAAAGAACAACTGTACCGGAGTCAACAGCCGCCTTGTATTCCATACCTGTTCCGACAATCGGGGAATCGGTACGGAGAAGAGGGACTGCCTGTCGCTGCATGTTTGAACCCATGAGGGCACGGTTTGCGTCATCGTTCTCAAGGAACGGAATCATCGCGGTAGCAACAGAAACAAGCATTTTCGGCGAAACGTCCATAAAGCTGACTCTTGAATTGTCAATCTCATGGAACTCGTCACGGTAACGAGCCATGACCTTGCGTCTTACGAAATGGCCGTTCTCGTCGAGCGGTTCGTTTGCCTGAGCAACAATGAACTCGTCCTCCTGGTCTGCGGTCATGTAAACAACCTCGTCAAGAACCTTGCCGTCAACAACTCGTCTGTACGGAGCCTCGATGAAGCCGTACTTGTTGATTTTTGCAAAGGTTGCAAGGTAGGAAATAAGTCCGATGTTAGGACCTTCGGGAGTCTCGATGGGACACATACGTCCGTAGTGGCTGTAATGAACGTCACGAACCTCGAATCCTGCACGGTCACGGGAAAGTCCGCCGGGACCGAGTGCCGAAAGACGGCGCTTGTGAGTAAGCTCAGCGAGCGGGTTGGTCTGATCCATGAACTGTGACAGCGGCGAGGAGCCGAAGAACTCCTTGATTGCCATGAGCACGGGACGAATATTTATAAGGGTCTGCGGAGTAATCTTGTCGTCGTCCTCCTGAGCCTGAAGCGTCATTCTCTCACGAACAACTCTTTCCATTCTCGCAAGACCGATTCTGAACTGGTTTTGAAGAAGCTCGCCGACAGAGCGGATACGACGGTTGCCGAGGTGGTCGATATCGTCGGTTCTGCCGATGCCGAAAGCTATTGAATTGACATAGTTTATAGATGAGAAGATATCATCTATTGTAATGTGCTTCGGAATAAGGTCGTCACAGCGATCCTTGAGAAGTCCGAGAAGCGCATTGTCGTCCTCAACGTCAGCTTCAAGGATCTCCTTGAGTACGGAGAAAGAAACCTTTTCGTTGATTCCGACTTCATCAAGCTGTTCCTCGGTGAACTGCGGGAAGTAGGGCTTGATGTCAACCATTCCGTTGGAAATTACTTTGATTTCCTTGTCGTCGTCAACCTTGACGAATACGACGTTAACGCCTGCCTGCTCAATTTCGACAGCCTTCTCCTTGGAGACTACCTCTCCCTCCTCGGCGAGAAGCTCACCGGTAAGCGGAGCGATAACAGGCTGAGAAAGAGTTGTGCCGACAATGCGGTCAAACAGGGAAAGCTTTTTATTATATTTGTATCTGCCGACTCTGGAGATATCGTAGCGGTACGGATCAAAGAACAGATTGTCGAGGTGAGACTGAGCCGTTTCAAGTGTTGCAGGCTCGCCGGGACGAAGCTTCTTGAATACTTCCATAAGAGCTTCTTCCGTGTTCTGGGTCTCGTCCCTCTCAAGTGTAGCCTCAAGGCGGGGATCATAGCCAAAGAACTCGCGGATATCGGTGTTTGAGCTGAGACCGAGGGCTCTGATAAACGTTGTGATGAAGATCTTTCTGTTCTTGTCGATACGGACATAGAAAAGATCGTTTACATCTGTTTCATACTCAAGCCATGCGCCTCGGTTCGGGATAACGGTGTTTGAGTAAAGCTCAATACCGGTCTTGTCATGGGTCATATCGTAGTATACGCCCGGTGAACGAACAAGCTGCGAAACAATCGCACGCTCGGCACCGTTAATAATAAAGGTACCGCTGTCCGTCATAATCGGGAAGTCGCCCATATAGACTTCGCTCTCTTTTACGACGCCGGTTTCTTTGTTGAGAAGACGTGCCTTTACGCGCATCGGTGCGGAATAACTCGCATCGCGCTCCTTGCACTCTCTGATTGTGTACTTCGGCTTGTCGTCCATTCTGTAATCGACAAACTTGAGCACCCAGTTACCGGTATAATCGGTAATATCCGCAATGTCACGGAATACCTCTTTAAGTCCGGTATCCAGGAACCACTTGTATGAGTCCTTCTGAATCTCAATGAGGTTGGGCATTTCCATAACCTCTTTGATTTTTCCGAAGCTCATTCGGGTTCTGCTGCCCCTTGCAACGGGAGAAACATTCGTCATTGACTAACCACTCCGTTCTTTTTATTTTCATCCGTGTGTCAAGCACTTGTTAATTTTGACAGTTTTTGCTCGAAAAGCAGGCATAATTTATCCAAGGAAAAAAGACCCAAGGACACACAATGCCATTATAATCGTTATAGCATTATACTTCATTAGCTAAAATATGTCAAGCGAAAATTTCCGAAAAACATAAGTTTTTTCAAAATACTGACAATTTCTATAAAATATATAAAATGTGTAGATAATATATTGAAATAGTGCACTAAACCGTGTTATAATATACAGCAATAAAATAAAAAAGGAGTGTGAATATGTCTACTACCGCCGCGCAGGAAGCGGAGAACCTTGAGATTGAAAAGACGCAGGAACGTATCAATGCCGACCGCAATCTCAGCAAGAACCGGCGTTACGTCGGTACAAAGGAGACTCTCGCTTATATCATTTATGATATTTCCGCCAGCTTTAACATTTCAAAGTACAATGACGTTTTCATCACCGACATCGTTCAGATAGGTCTGAGATTCCAAACGATCGTTACTTTTGTTATCGGAATATGGGACGTCATCAACGACATTTTCCTCGCAGCCATCATCGACAGAACCCGAACACGCTTTGGCAAGTTTAAACCGTATCTTATACTGTATGCAGGTCCGGGCTTGCTCTTAAGCTTTTTCTACTGGATGATGCCGCTCTTCTTTGCAGGCATGGGACCGTATAATGCCACCAAGCTGACGGCATATATGATCTTTTCAATTTTCAACAACTTAGCGGGCTCGATGAATGCCATTGCCAAAACAGGTATGCTTTCAACGATCACACCGAATGTTGTTGACCGAACAAGACTTATCACGCAGGCAAACCTCTTCTCCGGCTTCGTTGAAAAAGGTCCCGAAATTCTCATGGGACTTCTGATCGACGTTTTCAACAACACCGGAATCGGCAAGAAGCTGCCTACCCTGTTCATCAGTGCAGGTCTTTTCACCTCGCTTGCATCAGGCATAATGGCGCTTTACTTCTCAATTGTTGCCAAGGAGCGTGTTATTCAGAAATCCGAAAAACCGAGTATTTTCCAAGGCGTCAAGTCAGTTATCACCAACAAGCCTCTGCTTGTTCTGACATTGGTTGACTTCCTCGGCGCACTCGGAATCAACTCCGGAACAAACTATTACTACATAAACGTTCTCGGACTTGCTTCAATGTCAACAATCGTCGGAATCCCCGGCGCAGTCGTTTCGCCGATAAGCTATTCCTACGTTACCAAGGCAAGAGAGCATTTCTCGACCAAATCGCTGTGGATATTCAGCTCCGTACTTCCCGACATACTCATGCTCGGTGTATTCGGAGTGGGCTCAATCAACAATAACTACAAGAAGAGAGCCGCAATGATTCCGGCGTTTATGATCCGTGAAACGATATGGATGAGCGTTTACGGAATCAGCAAGGTTATTCCCGAAGAGATGCGTAACGAATGTATCGACTACGGCGAATGGAAAAACGGCTATCGAACAGAGGGCATGACAGGCGTTGCAAAGGGACTTGCTCAGAAGCTTGTATCAACTCTCGGAGGAACAATCAAGGCGTTCATCCTCAGCCGCATCGGTTACAAGGAGGGCGCGGGCTACGGCAACCAGTCGGCTCATACCGAATATATGCTCTTTATGATGTGCACCATCATACCTGTTGCAACAGGTATCTTCGGTCTCATTCCCAAGTTCTTCTATCCCATTGATTCCGAGACACGCGACAGAATGTACCGCGAGCTTGCCGAAAGGCGAAAAGCCGTAGCGGCACAGATGAATAAAGAGGCGGACTTAATCAACGTTGAGGCTCAGCCCGAAGCATAAATAAGCATAAAAAAAGAACGGTTTTGCGCCGTTCTTTTTTCTTTTGCATATTCAATTAAAAAGCACCCGATACAATGCCGGCAATAGCTGCGGCAAAGAGTCTTGCAAGGACAGCAATCAACATTCCCAGCTCAAACCAAAATTCGACAAAATAAGAGGCGAACTCTCCAAGATGCTCAACAAACTGTTCAAGCTGTCCGCCGATGCAGTTTATAATATCTCCGAAAAACTCCATGTTTTTTCCTCCTTATAAAAATTAAAACGAAACCAGATTTTCAATTACTTTTTTCAGCAGTTCAATGCCTTCCTCTCCCATAAACGGAAGCCACATCAAAGTCACAAACACATCGACAACGGCTACAAATTTTTCAGCAAGCGTTATAATAATCTCCTGCACCCTACCTCTGCTCCTTTCTCTTTTTTATGATTTTAACATATTTTAGAAGAATGTCTACAATTTTAATCAAATCTTAATATAATCTTAAACGGATTTTAAGCATTGAAAGGCAAAAAGACACGGTATCAATTTTCCGATACCGTGTCTTTTATTCATTTATTTACGTTTTTTGCCGAAGAATCCTTTTTTCTCCTCGCCCGTCGGAGTTGAACCGCCCATCAGCGAATTGAATTTAAGCAAAGCTTCCTTTTGCTCGGCATTGAGCTTTGTGGGAATATCAACAATGATTCTGACAAGCTGGTCTCCCCTCGCCTTGCTGCGGATGTTCTGAATACCCTTGCCCTTGAGTCTGAATACGGAACCGGGCTGTGTACCCTCAGGTATATCGTATCTCACCTTACCGTCGAGAGTCGGAACCATAAGCGTGTCACCCATCGTTGCCTGAACAAGGTTGACATGAACCTCGCACCAAACATCAAAGCCGTCACGTTCAAAGAACGGGTGCGGTCTGACATTGACAACAACATGGAGGTCGCCTGCGGGGCCGCCGTTGACGCCCTTGTTGCCCTCGCCCCTGACATTAAGTATCTGACGGTCATCAATACCTGCCGGGATATTGACCTCAAGCGTGCTCTGCTTTGTAACACGGCCTCTGCCGCGGCACTTTGAACAGGGAGTCTCGACTATCTTGCCCCTGCCGCCGCACTTTGAACAAGCGCGCTGAGTCTGGATAACACCGAACGGAGTTCTCTGCTGAGCCGTGACCTGACCTGTGCCGTGACATTCGGGGCAAGTTTTGGGTGATGTGCCTGCCGCCGCTCCGCTGCCGTTACATTCAGGACAAATCTCAATACGGTTTATGTTGATCTTGCGCTTACAGCCCTTTGCCGCCTCTTCAAACGAAATCGTAACGCTCGACTGAAGATCCTCGCCGCGTCTCGGTCCGTTCGGGTTGGCTCTTCTGCCGCCGCCGAATCCGCCTGCACCGCCGCCGAAAAAGCTGGAGAATATGTCGCCCAAATCAAAATCATCACCGAAGCCGCCGTTGAAGCCTGCGCCGCCTGCTCCGAAGTTAGGATCGACGCCCGCGTGACCGTACTGGTCGTAACGAGCCTTTTTCTGCTCATCGCTGAGCACCTCATAAGCCTCGTTGGCTTCCTTGAACTTGGCCTCGGCTTCCTTATCGCCGGGATTCAGGTCGGGATGATACTGCTTAGCCTTTTTTCGGTAAGCTTTCTTTATTTCATCGGCGCTGGCGTTTTTATCAACACCGAGCACCTCATAGTAATCTCTTTTATCAGCCATAAATTAAAGCCCCTGACTTGAAATAGGGCAACGCCGTGCGAAACGGCGTGCCCGTTATTAGTTTATTGACGATTATTTGTTGTCGTCGTCCGTTACATCTGTGTAGTCGGCATCATAGAAACCGTCGGCTCCCTGTGCACCTGCGCCCGGATTGCCGCCCATGTCGGGGCCTGCCTGACCTGCCGCACCCTGTGCGCCCTGAGCTGCCTTATAGATCTTTTCGGATACCTCGTAAAACTTCTTCTGGAGCTCTTCCTGCTTGTTCTTTATAAGGTTGATGTCCTGACCCTTGAGAGCCTCTTTCAAGCCGTTGATTTCAGAGTTGAGAGCGTCCTTATCCGCCTGATCAAACTTGTCGCCCTCTTCGGAGAGAAGCTTCTCGCACTGGTAAACCATCTGATCTGCGTTGTTTCTTGTGTCAACCTCTTCACGGCGCTGCTTATCTTCCTGTGCGAACTGCTCAGCCTCGTGAACAGCCTTCTCGATGTCGTCCTTGGACATATTCGTCGAGGAAGTGATGGAGATTGACTGCTCCTTGTTTGTGCCGAGATCCTTAGCGGAAACGTGAACGATACCGTTAGCATCTATATCGAAAGTAACTTCAATCTGCGGAACACCGCGGCGTGCCGGCATAATTCCGTCAAGGTGGAATACACCGAGGGTCTTGTTGTCCTTGGCAAACTCTCTTTCGCCCTGAAGAACGTGAACCTCAACAGACGGCTGATTGTCGACTGCGGTTGAGAAGATCTGGCTCTTCTTTACGGGGATTGTAGTGTTTCTGTCGATGATCTTTGTGTTGATACCGCCCATTGTCTCGATACCGAGTGAAAGCGGAGTAACATCAAGAAGAAGAAGTCCCTTAACTTCGCCGCCCATAACACCTGCCTGGAGAGCCGCACCGATAGCAACGCACTCATCGGGGTTGATGCCCTTGAAAGGCTCCTTGCCGATGAACTTTTTGATTTCTTCCTGAACAGCCGGGATTCTTGAAGAACCGCCGACCATGAGAACCTTGTCAATCTCGGAGGTTGAAAGTCCCGAATCGTTCATTGCCTGACGTACGGGTCCCATTGTAGCTTCAACAAGATCTGCGGTAAGCTCGTTGAACTTTGCTCTTGTGAGCGTCAGCTCAAGGTGCTTCGGACCGGTTGCGTCAACCGTGATGTACGGAAGATTGATGTCGGAAGATGTAACGCCCGAAAGCTCAATCTTTGCCTTTTCAGCCGCTTCCTTAAGTCTCTGCATAGCCATCTTGTCACCGCGCAGGTCAATGCCGTTTGACTTCTTGAACTCGTCAATGATCCAGTTCATAACTCTCTGGTCAAAGTCGTCGCCGCCGAGGTGGTTGTTACCTGCTGTTGCAAGAACCTCCTGAACACCGTCGCCCATCTCAATGATTGAAACATCGAATGTGCCGCCGCCGAGGTCATAAACCATAACCTTCTGGTCATCTTCCTTGTCGATACCGTAAGCAAGTGCTGCGGCTGTCGGCTCGTTGATGATTCTCTTGACGTCAAGACCTGCTATACGTCCTGCGTCCTTTGTTGCCTGACGCTGTGCGTCGGTGAAGTAAGCAGGAACTGTGATAACGGCCTCGGAAACCTTTTCGCCGAGGTATGCTTCAGCGTCTGTCTTAAGCTTCTGAAGAATCATTGCCGAAATTTCCTGCGGAGTGTACTTTTTGTCGTCGATGGACACTTTATAATCCGAACCCATCTGACGCTTGATTGATGATACGGTTCTGTCGGGATTTGTAATAGCCTGACGCTTTGCAACCTGACCTACCATTCTCTCGCCGTTCTTGCCGAAACCGACAACCGACGGAGTTGTTCTTGCGCCCTCTGCGTTAGCGATAACGACAGGCTCGCCGCCCTCGATAACTGCTACACATGAATTTGTTGTACCTAAATCAATACCTATAACCTTTGACATAATATATTCCTCCTAAGATGATTATATACTTTTTATATTATTTGCTCAGTTGGCTACGGCCACCATCGCCGGACGGATAACCTTGTCGCCGACCTTATAGCCCTTTGCGAATACGTTTGTGATGACATTCTCGCCGAGGCTCTCGTCCTCCGAATGCATCACGGCGTTGTGGAAGTTCGGGTCAAATGTTTCGCCCTCTTCGCCGAACGACTCAACCTTGAGATCACGAAAAACATTTTCAAACTGCTTGAACGTCATCTCAACACCCTTTTTGTAATCCTCAAATGTGATATCGGGATTTGCAAAAATTCTGTCGAAGTTGTCAGCCACAGGAAGAAGCTCCTTGATCACCGAGGCTTTGCAGTCGGTGTAAAGCGCATCCTTTTCTCTCTGTGAACGCTTGCGGAAGTTATCGTACTCCGCCGCCATTCTCAAAAGCTGATCGCTCTTTTCGTCAAGCTCCTTTTGAAGCTTAGCTTCAGCGCTTTCCTCCTTAGGCTCCTCTGCCTTTTTTTCGGGTTCCTTTTTCACTTCTTTTTCTTCTTTATTTTCTGCTGCTTCGGCATTGTTTTTTTTCTTTGCCAACAGTATCATTCCTTTCAGTCTTCATTAAGAACCTGAGAAAGTATCTTTCCGACCATATCGGTAAGATATCTTACGCTCGGTATCAATGTCGCATAGTCGATTCGCGTCGGTCCGATAATTCCTATCGAGCCGTGATTTTCGCCGACATCGTACTGCGCCATTATAACGCTTGAATTTTCAAGCGGCTTGAATTTATTTTCGCTGCCGATTTTGACGTCAACATCTTTCTTGTTGTCCGTGAGTATCCTGCTCAGCGGTTCTCCCCGCCTGAGGAAATCCATCAGCTCGTAAGCCGTTGAACCGTAGTCGCCGTAGTGAAAGATATTCGACTGACCTCCGAGCATCAGCGGCACCTGCATTGCCTCGTTCGCAAGCTCGGAAACCGTAGATATCAGCGGAATCATCGTCAGCGCATCCTCGCCCATTGAAGCAACCAGCGTCTGGAGCGTTGCCGTGTCGATCGCGTCAAGCTCGCTGCCGACGAAAGAAGTTTTTACAATATTATAAAACTTCTCGATGACCGATGCATTCAGGTCATCGTCGCTGCGGCAAACGCGGCTTTTAATCATACCGTTCGACGTCAGCAGAACGACCATTCCCGTCCGTGTTCCGACCGGAACAAACTCAACTCTTTTTACCGTGACATTGTCGCCCGACGGCGCAGTTGAAATCGCCGCGCAGTTCGTCATATCGGCAAGAAAGTCATTTGCCTTTTTCAGGATATTTTCGGGGCTTGCATTTCTGACCGAAACACCGGCTTCGATCCGCCTTTTGATTGCGTCATCAAGCTGCCGCACGCCCATAAGGTGGTCTACATAATAACGGTAGCCCTCGTTCGTGGGGATTCTGCCTGCCGACGTGTGCGGCTGTTCGAGAAGTCCCATTGAGGAAAGCTCAGCCATCTCGTTCCTGATTGTCGCCGAAGAAACCGAAATGTTCGGATCATTTTGCAGCAGTTTGGAGCCGACCGGCTCGCCCGTCTTTATATAGTGTTCAACAACAGCAGCAAGTATTTTTTCTTTTCTCTGACTGAGTTCCATTATCTCACCGCCTTTAGCACCGTTAGCACTCTTTACGTCCGAGTGCTAACTACATTTAATACTATACAACCGACGCCGTGATTTGTCAACACTTTAATTGTGAATTCTTTGTTAACATTTGCAGTTTTTTCCTTTAAAATCGGTTTCGGATGAGAAAGAGTTTGATATTTCCGGTTTGTTCCGTCCCTATTTCTTCCACAGCACACAGTTTCCCTGATAAGGTACGCCTATATGGCTTCTGCGAACTTAATGCCGCCCCTGCAGGGGAGGTGGCTTCGGCGGCTTGCGCCGAAGTCGGAGGGGTTAAAACAAATTTCATCAAACTTTTAAGCGAAACCCCTCAGTCACGGACAAGCCGTGACAGCTCCCCTACGAGGGAGCCAAGATAGCCGCAATTTTCTGTTGACTTTTCACATCCATCTGATGAGCCGAAACAGAATTTCTGATTTTAAAACAACAATATATAAAGTATATAATAAATTGTAAAATGTCAAAAGTCGTTCGCATACTTATACCTATAATATATTTCAACATAGCAGGCATAATTATTCTGCACTTCCGCACATTACCTGTTGCTTTAGCCAAAAAGATGTGATACAATCGCCCTTGTCAGGAGGTAATGAAAATGATAAGAAAGATCATTAAAATAGACGAAGAAAGGTGCAACGGCTGCGGAGCCTGCGTCTCTGCCTGTCACGAGGGTGCAATCGGTCTTGTGAACGGCAAGGCGAAGCTTCTGCGCGACGACTACTGCGACGGTCTCGGCGACTGCCTGCCAACCTGTCCTACAGGAGCCATCACCTTTGAGGAGAGAGAAGCCGCGGACTACAACGAAAAAGCGGTTATGGAAAACAAGCTCAGGAAGCACGGCGAAGCTCACCACGGCGGCTGCCCCGGCTCAAGGCTCAGCAGAATTATTCACGAGCACGGCGCGCATAATAACGTAAAGGCAGAAAGCCGCCTTTCGCAATGGCCGGTACAAATCAAGCTCGTGCCAGTCAATGCCCCGTATTTTGACGGTGCAGACCTGCTCATAGCCGCCGACTGCACGGCTTTTGCCTACGGAAACTTCCACAATGATTTCATCAAGGATAAAATTACACTCATCGGCTGTCCGAAGCTTGACAACGTTGACTATTCGGAAAAGCTGACGGCGATCTTTGCGGTCAACGATATAAAAAGCGTTACGGTTGTCCGTATGCAGGTTCCCTGCTGCGGCGGAATCCAGGCGGCTGTGCAGAACGCCGTCGCCGCAAGCGGAAAGGATATTCCCGTCAAAGTCACCGTAATTTCGACCGACGGCAAAATTGTCGGCTGATCACGTTTATTCAAGCGTCCTTTGTTCCTGTTTAACAGAGGACGTTTCTTTTTTCGGCGCGTTTTCCCGTTCAAATGTATTTTAGTTCCGCTAAATAAGCTTTGGCGGCAACAATGAAGTCACATTTTTGGGCATTTTCAGCCGCTTTCGGGTACTTGACATTTATATGGCAAGGTGTTAGAATAGATTGCAACGAGATTGATATGGGAGCCTATGACATCTTGCGGTTCCCGAACACCGAGCATCAGTCCCCTTGCGGGAATGCTCGGCTTTTATTTTTTTCGGAGGTATCAGGAATATGAAAACAGATGTTGTAATTGTCGGAGCAGGCCCTGCGGGAATCTTTACCGCCATTGAAATGCTGCAAAAAGGCACAAAGAAAAAAATCGTCATTGTCGAAAAGGGACAGTCCGTTGAGAACAGACATTGCCCCAAGGCAAAGACAAAAAAATGTATGAACTGCAAGCCCTACTGCCATATTACAACCGGCTTTTCAGGTGCAGGCGCTTTCTCGGACGGCAAGCTTTCGCTGAGCTATGAGGTCGGCGGAGATCTGCCGAATCTTGTGGGCGAAAATCTTGTTCAGGAAACAATTAACTATGCTGACGGTATATATCTTGAATTTGGCGCAGATACTAAGGTTGAGGGCGTCGGAAACACAGAAGAGGTCAGAAAGATCCGTACACGCGCAATTCAGGCAGGACTCAAGCTTGTTGACTGCCCGATTCGTCACATGGGAACGGAAAAAGCTCAGGACATCTACCTTGCAATCGAAAAGTATCTCATCGCAAACGGCGTTGAAATCTTTTTCGGTTACGAGTGTTCAAATATTATTCTCAACGGCAAAAAGTGCGAGGGAATTTACGTTTCCAACAACAAGGGCGTTGAGATGGAGATCAGAGCCGACCACACCATCATCGCAACGGGACGCAGAGGTGCAGAGTGGCTTGAAAAGATCTGCGGCGAGCACGACATCGCTCACCTGCCCGGAACCGTTGATATCGGTGTCAGAGTTGAGGTCAGGAACGAAGTTATCGAAAAGGTCAACGACGTTCTCTATGAATCGAAGCTCATCGGCTATCCGAGACCTTTCAAGAACAAGGTCAGAACCTTCTGCCAGAATCCCGGCGGATTTGTCAGCCAGGAAAACTACGACAACAACCTTGCCGTTGTAAACGGTCATTCATACAAGGAGCTCAAGAGTGACAACACAAACCTTGCCATACTTTGCTCCCACAATTTCTCGTACCCGTTCAATCAGCCGATTGCTTACGCTCAGAAGGTCGGTGAGCTGACAAATATGCTCGGTACGGGTCACATTCTCGTTCAGCGTTTCGGCGATATCCTTGACGGCAAGCGCACATGGGAAAAGGAGCTTTCGCAGTCCAACCTCAAGCCCACTCTTCCCGACGCGGTCGCAGGTGACATCACCGCCGCAATGCCTTACAGAGCCATGACAAACATCATCAACTTCATTCAGGCTGTTGACCATGTTGCTCCGGGCTTTGCGTCTTACGAGACTCTCCTCTACTCCCCCGAACTTAAATTTTACAGCAACAGGGTCAAGATGGACGAGCACTTCAACACCAACGTTGACGGTCTCCATTGTCTCGGCGACTCCAGCGGCTGGACAAGAGGTCTTATGATGGCATCCGTAATGGGTGTCCTGATGGGCAGAGAAATATATTAAGATAGCAACCTTAAAACGGAGGTTCTGTAATGAACGTAACACTCAACCCGGACAAGAAAATAGTTAAAGTTGTCAAAGAGGGTCTCAAGCGCACAGGCGGCTACTGTCCGTGCCGGAGAGAGCATACACCGGAAAACAAGTGTATGTGTGAAGAGTTCAGAAAGCAGATAGCAGATCCCGAATTTGAAGGCTTTTGCCATTGTATGCTTTATTATAAGTCGAAGGACTAAGGAGGTCGTTATTATGGCTGAAGTAAAGATAACAAAGGAAAATTTTACACCCGAAGTGCTCAAATGCGACATACCCGTTTTGCTCGATTTTTGGGCGGAATGGTGCGGCCCGTGCCGTATGCTCGCTCCCATTGTTGAGGAAATAGCGGACGAGTACAGCGACGCAGTCAAGGTCGGAAAGGTAAATGTTGACGAAGAACCGGAGCTTTCCTCCATCTTCCGTGTTGAGAGTATTCCGACGCTTGTTGTGCTTGACCATGGCAAGGCAATCAAATCTTCCGTCGGCTATGTCACAAAAGAGAAAGTTCTCGAACTGCTCGGATTATAAAACGACATAATAATCGGCAGTCTGCATTTTGTTTGCAGACTGCCTTATTTTATGCCTTTTTCTTTTTCCTCTGCCAATCTATCAGGCAGTACGCGGAAACGCCGATGAAAACGACCGCCGAAACCGCACCGCCGGCTTTCAATCCCGGAGGAACAAATTTTGCTTCGATTTCTGCCTTTCCCGCCGGAACAATAAGTCCTATCATTCTGCCGTTGACTTCGACTATATCCGTCTCTTTTCCGTTCACCGTGATATTCCAGCCCGTGTCGTTCGGAACGCTGAAATAGACAAGTCGTCTGTTGTCTCCCTCGGAAACCGCTCTGAAGCCTGACGAATCCATTTCAAACGAGGTGCAAGCCGTTGCTCCCCTCTCTTTGGATTCCTTTCTCCAGTCGAACTTCTCTTTCTCGTCAACCTTTTCAAGCAGTCCCTTGACCTTTTCTTCATTTTCTTTGTCGACATAACAGGCTTTCGTCATCAGCTCAATGCGCCTGTCATTTTCATCACGGTTTGCAGTAAATTGCAATCCGTTGTCCACCGCATAATAATTATATGTATAGCCGAACGGCACATAGTATTCCGCACGCTTAATCTCGCCGTTTTCGCATATAATGTCACGGGTATTGAGAACAGTCTCAATCGCTTCGGTGTCAAAATATGCTGGTGTTGACGGGTTACTTCCGACCTGATATCCGGCTATGCGGCAGAACTGTGACGTGGCGTGCGACTTAAAGCTGTTAAAGGTTGATATTGTCGGTCTGTTCACTATCATACCGTAGTTCGCGTATTTTTTCTTGTTCAGCGCTCTGTAATTATATACAGTATCTTCCGTCTGTGCCTGTGCCGAGACGTACTTCACGTTCTGCTCCTTGTATGTCAGCGATTCATTGCAAAGGTAGAGAGAATAGCTGAGCAAGCATACGACAGCCGTCACAGCCGCGACTTTCTCCGGCGAGAAAATAAGCTTTTTCTTCACGCACACAAAAAGCACACCGTAAGAAAGAAGTATCAGTATGCCGAGAACGATCATATATCTGAGATCTTCCTTGTGGAAAAAGTCAGTAAATCTCACCGCCCTGAAATATCTTGCAAAGAACGAAATCACCTTTTGCTCATTCGGACGGTGAAGAATATAAACATAAATGAATTTCGCTATGCCGAGCGAGCCGAAAAATACAACCGAAAGGATCGCTATTGTCAAAGCGGCAAATTTATAATCCTTTGTCGGTGTTTCTCCGCTTTGGCGTATCTGCTCAACCGTCTCCATTGAAACGAGTGTGAATATGAGGGCAAGTCCGTACCACCATCTGCTGTATGCCATATTCGAGAACAGCGAAAAAATACCGGTTCCGAAAGGAATAAGCGTCAGTATAATGCACGCTTTCATAAGCTGTGTACTCCAGCATTTATTTCTGTCCCTGAGCGCAATTATCCAGAAAAACGCACCGAACAAAGGCAGAAATGCGTTGCTTGAGCAATACATACCGTATCTGAAGCCCGTTGCGGAGCCGAGGATTCCTTCGCTCGGCAGGATCATACCCTTTATCATTTTAAATATCTGCGGTATTGCGTAGTAGCCTAATAGCAGTACATTGTTATGGCTCTTGGTTGCCTTGTCCGTTTCCAGAAGTGTCAGCGCCGACGGAAGCAGTATAAACGCTGCGGCAAGTCCACCGAATCCGTAAAAAAGAATACATCTGAACGCGTCTTTGAATTTATAAACACCTGAGCCTCTTACTCTTGCGACAAGATAAATCAGGAAAATAAGCGACGTGCTTATGTAAAAATAATAGTTTATCACCGCATTGAGAAGCGATATGAGAAAAAGCATATAACACTTCTTGTTTTCGAGCGCATAGTCGGTAAAATAAAGCACCAACGGGAAGAACGCAATAACGTCGATAAAGTGATAATAAAACGACGAATCTATCGTAAAAAACGAAAAAGCATACATAAACGCTCCGGCAACAGCGTAGTAAGCGGAATTTAAATGCTTCCGCAAAAAAACAAACGCCGTCGATGCGGCGACAGCGTGCTTGAGAACAAACATCGCAGTCAAACCGATTCCGAGGAAACGCTCAGGAACGAGCAGCAGCGGCCAAAAGAACGGGCTGCCGTAAACATAGAACGAATAGGTGCCTATGTAATTTGCGCCGAGAAATGTATTCCAGCTCCAGAACGGTGTCCCGGAGAGAAACATTCTTCTTCCTTCCTTGATAAACGGAATCTGCTGAGTCATATAATCTCCGACAAGGTACAGATTTCCGCCGTAGCGTATCAGTATCGGCAAAAGCGATGCAAGTGAAATCAGGAGAGCAAAAGCAAACACATGATAAATTCTTATGCTGTTATTTTTCTTCATTTTATTTTTCCTTTCTTGTCTTAATATCCTTTCCGAAATTTAATTAAAAGTATTTTTGTTAAATTGATTTTCAAAGAAATCACCGACAAGCTTTGAAATATCGCCTGAGCTTTCGGAGATATTCGTTGTTTCCTTTCCCCTTTCGCCGGCGTTTTTGCGGCTGAGATCAACGTCGGTTTTCAGCGTATCATCCATAACATTGCCGAAGAATCCCTCCGAAAAAGCGGCAGGATCACGGTCAAAATCCACGATCTCATTTTCCGCCGTTCCGGCAAACTTCCTGTTTTGGTTTGTTTCGTTGATCAGCATAAATATATTGTTGGTGCTGTCATCCGAGACCGTACCGTCGTCCTCGCTTTTTCTCATTGCGGCAAGAACCTCACGGCTTGTTCGGATTTCCTTTTCCATCTCCGAATTATAGCGGTCACGCCTGTAATAAAACGGAACAAACACCGCCGATGAAACAAGCTGAGCAACCGGTATTCTTATCATAAACCATATATCCTGTGACGCACTTGCGGAAAGAGTGACGCACGACAGAATGAATGCCGTGATGAAATGATCCGCACCCGCCATCCAAACCGAACCGTTGACGCGGTAGTAAAAGCCCCATTTCATTGACCCGATAAATGCGGCGCAAATCGTAGATACTATATACACAGCAACGTTTTTTCCTTGCAGTCCGCCGCTTAAAGTCAAATAAATTGCAGGCACCAAGCCAAACACGGTGAAGAAAAATGCCTGAAACAAATTTGACCGTTTGAAGCCGAATTTTTCATAAAGCTGACAAATCAGGTATCCCCTGAAAACTTCCTCAAAGAAAATATTAACCGCAAGCAGAACGGCAAACAGCGCCAGCATCTTTATTCCGCCGCCTCCGCCGGGCACGCCGACAGACAGTCCTGTTCCGCCGTAGCCTTTCAGCCGCAGGTATATGAACTCGGCAACATAAACCACAACGAGCGCCGACGCCGAGAATCCTGCACCGTAAAGCAGTTCAAAAAATCTGCCGTAAGAGCCGAGGCACCGTTTGCGAAGATTATCCTTTTGCATTGCCGCCGCCGTGAAAGCAATTACTGTTCCGAACACGCCTGCCAGAATATACTGCGGCAGGAACCTTTGCCCCGTTTTCAGAACAAAAACGTCAACAATATGGAACAGCATGACAGCCGCTGCGGAAATAAAAGCAATTATTGTCTTTTTGTTTTGCGAATTACTCATTTTTTATTTGATCCCGATTTTTTATGCAATACCGCACAATTAAGGAGCGTGAATTGCACAGTAAAATTTTTTTGGTACATCGTGGTAAAGAAATTCAAGGGCAATTACTGATTAACCCAGTCGTTACCGAGCAAGGCGTACATCACAATTTGTTCGGTATTGCCTTAATTTCATCAAGCCACAGTTTGTATGAAGCGTCGCTCGGCATTCTCCAATCCCCTCTCGGCGACAGGCACACACTGCCTATCTTCACGCCGTCGGGCAGACAGCTTCGTTTAAACTGCTGGGTGAAAAACCTTTTATAGAAAACCTGAAGCCATTTAAGTATCGTTTCCTTGTCAAAATCCTCCCTGAATGCTTCCGATGCAAGGAAGAAAATCTTTGACGGAGAAAAACCGAATCTGAGCAGATAATAGAGGAAGAAATCGTGGAGCGCATAAGGTCCTATAATCTCTTCGGTCTCCTGTTGAATATTTCCGTTCTCGTCAGGCGGCAAAAGTTCGGGACTTATCGGAGTGTCGATAATGTCCTTGAGAACCTCCGTGCTGTCGGGAAAAACGTTGTAGTCAATAAGCGCCGATATCATCCAGCGAACCAAAGTTTTCGGAACTCCGCAGTTGACACCGTACATACTTATATGGTCGGCATTGTATGTGCACCAGCCGAGCGCAAGCTCGCTCAGGTCTCCCGTTCCGACAACAAATCCGCCCTCCTTGCAGGCGTAATCCATCAAAACCTGCGTGCGTTCACGCGCCTGAATGTTCTCGTAGGTCACGTCAAATTTATCTATCGGGTGACCTATATCGCTGCAATGCAGAGTGCAAGCTTCTTTAATGTCGATTTCAAGAGCTTTCACTCCGAGCGTTTTCATAAGCTCCCACGCGTTGGAGTGTGTGCGCTTAGTCGTGCCGAAGCACGGGAGAGTTATTGCGATAACATCCTCCGGATTCCTGCCGAGCTGACGCGCGGCTTCAACACAGACAAGGAGCGCAAGCGTCGAATCAAGTCCGCCCGAAACACCGAGAACCATTTTGTTCCCGGCTTTGGTCGCTCTCTTTTTCAGTCCCGCAACCTGCATACGGAATATGTCCATACAGCGTTCGATTCTGTCCCTCTTTGAGGACGGGACAAACGGAAGCTTATTGACCTCGTACAGCTTGCCGTCGCTTGCAAGGTTCAAATCCTTTTTTATCTTTATAAAATCCCTGCCGTCAAGATAGAGCGCGGCTGAATCGCCGAACGTTTTGTTTTCCGCTCTGTCGGCACGGATTTTTCCGAGATCCACATCGTGCTTTATGCAATATCCGCCGTCAATGAGCTTGTCGTTTTGCATAACAACGGCACCGTTTTCGCAGATGAGAGAATGACCCGAAAAGATAAGATCGGTCGTCGATTCCGTCATACCTGCACTCGCATAAGCATAAACGCAAAGGCTTCTCGCCGACTGCTGAGAAACAAGCTCAGTACGGTATTTTCTTTTCATTGTTGTCTCGTTTGAGGCGGAAAGATTGAGTATAACCTCAGCTCCGGCAAGCGTGAGAAGTGTTGACGGAGGGAGCGGTGCCCAAAGATCCTCACAGAGTTCAACTCCGAGCTTCACTCCGTTATAATCGAAAACAAGGTTGTTTCCGACGGGTATCTCATAGTCCCCATCCAAGCCGAGCTCATCCGCGCGGATCGAAGCGCTTTTGAGATCTGCCGCCGAACCGAACCAACGCTTTTCATAATATTCGTTGTAGGTCGGTATAAATGTTTTAACAGCGACACCGTCTGCCTTTCCTTTTGACATCACGACAGCGCAGTTATAAAGCTGACCGTCGATTGAAACGGGCGCACCGACAGCGACAACCGAATCACATTCGGCTGTACATTCGGCGATTTTCTTCAGGCCGTCCTTGGCGCCGTCAAGCAAAGTTTTTTGAAAAAAGAGATCTGCACAGGTATAGCCCGTAACGCTCAGCTCAGGGAACACAATAACGTCCGCATCCTTGTTGAGCTCAATATATTTAATTATTTCTTCTGTATTGCGGATAGTACTGCCGACTTCAACATCGGGTACAGCACAAGCCAATCTGATAAACTCAAACATATTTATCACCTTACTGTTTTTATACACAGTTATTATATCATAAATTTGCCGCGTGTCAAACATCTGGCGGTAAATGTTGAACTTAAGGCAACACAGCATAATTGAGGTATGCGGATTGCGCAGCAAGATTTTTCGTAAGATTGTACAAAAATTTGGTAGGCTTGCTGACGCAAGTCAATGAATTTTTGTGCAGCACTACGGAAACATATTCAAGCAAGGCGTGTGCTTCGATTTGTGCGGTATTGCTTTAATCTTTTTTAAATATTTTTATTGAAATCAACGTCGTATTATGGTAAATTATATGTAATATATACAATAAAATCCGTTCTGATGATTTTTGAATACGCCGACGACCGCTTTCGGCGGTTATCCGACAGGGAGGAACACCGTATGAAAAAATATTTAAAGACCAAAGAGCTCCGTTTCGGCTCCAAAAAATTTAATCTGCCGACCGAAGCGCTCTCCTACGGAATCGGACTTTTCGGAATTGCTCTGCTCTCCGGCTGGGTACCCGAATATGCCAAAACATACTTTGCCGACTTCGCGTTCAAGACTCAGAGCTTCGGCTCCGACGCGCTTGCGACCCTTATCTCAACGGTTTTCCTCGTTGCGGGCTTTGTCGGCGCGGCGGCTGAAATTATCATAGGCTTCCTTGTTGACAAGACAAAATCGAAGCGCGGCAAAATACACCCGTGGCTTCTCTACGGAGTTCTGCCGCTCGGAGTGATTTCGATGCTCGTTTTCCTCGCTCCGAAAACATCGAATTTCATTGCGGCAACGGTGTGGATGTTTGCCGTCTACTGCGCTTATGTAATCCTGCTTGTCTGCGTTGAAAGCCCTGCCAACTGCTTCGGCGCGGTCTGCACCCCCAATCCCGACGAAAGAAGCGACGCCATTTCCATCGCCGGAATCATGCGCTCAATAGGACAGTCGGGCGGTATGGTGGTTCTCATCGTTGTCGGTCTGATAATGAAAGCCGTAATGGGCAAGGATGGATTCAAGATTGCCGAGGGCAAGGGTCTTGACCTGCAAATTTCAACGGCGGTTTGCGTGCTGGGCTGTATGCTTTTCCTTGCAATAATGCTCAAGAACACCAAGGAACGTGTCCCCTACACAACCGAGAAAGTAAATCTCGGACAGAGCCTGAAGTTTGTTTTCACAAACAAGAATCTGCTTATGGTATCGCTTGCCAAGCTTGCAGGTTTCGGCAGAGGCGTTTACGGCGCGGCAAGCCTTTACATAGCCATTTATCTTTTGGGTGATAAGGGTCTAAAGCTGGCGCTTCTTCTGCCGATGGGAATCGGAACGGCGGTCAGTATGCTTGTTGTCAAAAAGCTCATCAAAACCATCGGCACCAAGAACACCTTTATCGCTTGCAGCGCTTACGGTGCGGCTTCGTTTGTACTGTTGTTCGCAGTATCAATGATTATCGGCTTCCGCAAGGAGCTTATCATTCCTTTCCTTATAATAAACTTCCTTGTCGGACTTCAGAACGGAAACACAAATCTCACCCCGAACGTTATGATTGCCGACTGCGTCGACGAAATAGAACTGAAAACAGGCAAGCGTCAGGAGGGTCTCTGCTACGCAGGCTACGGACTTTTCTCAAAGATTGCTTCCGCGTTTACCACCTCATTGGGTACATATCTTGTTTTTAAATGGTCGGGTTACATTCCCTCTTCGGATGCGGCTGTCGCATACGCGGCTCAGAGCGACGACACACTTACGCGTTTCCTTATTATTTACACGATTATCCCCGCCTGCTTCGTCGTACTCCAGATAGTTCCTATGCTTTTCTATGACCTCAACGCAAAGAAGAAAGAAAAGATCTCGCTTGAACTCATTGAGCGGCGCGGAGTAGTTAATTCGGACGACTGATAACAGGAGAATTTCTATGACAAACTTTGAATACCCGATTGACTTTACGGTGATTACCGACGCCCATTACTATTCAAGCAAGCTCGGAATCGACACTCCTGCTTACAAGAGGTATGACGCGACCAATCAGAAAGCCGTAAAGGACAGTCCCGCAATAATTTCCGCGGCATTTGCACAGATTGCAAAAAGCAAATGTGAAAACATTATCTTCTGCGGCGACGCAACATGCGACGGTGACTATGACAGCCATATCGAATTTATCGAGCTTCTTTACGCGCTGAAGCGGTGCGGCAAACGCGTTTTTGCAATCACATCGACTCACGACTATCAAGACAACGGAAAAACAGGCTGTTATCTCGGCGATGTAAAGACCGAAATACCGTCGGCAAAGCGTGACGAGCTTTTGAAAATGTATCATAGCTTCGGTCCCGACGAGGCTTTTTCAAGCTATGAAATGTCGTATGCCGTTGAGCTTGATAAAAACTATATTCTGCTCGCCCTCAATTCAGACAAAAACGGAAACGGCAGAAGCGGCTATTCCGACGAACATAAGGACTGGATAAAAAGTATTGCCGAAGCGGCAAAAATATGCGGCAAACGCGTTATCGCTTTCACGCACCATCCGCTCATATCCCCCTGTCCGATATATTCGCTCATCGGCAAAAACGATATGATGGGAGATTATGAGGAAACGAGGAATTTTCTCGCTGACCTCGGAATAAGCCTTGTCTTTACGGGTCATTCCCACATTCACGACATTTCATTCGCTTTTTCCGAAAAAGGCAACCCGTTTTACGATATTTCAACCTCCGCCCTTGCCGGCTATCCCGGATATTACCGCACCGTCAGAATCTGCGGCGACAATGTCCATATTGCAAGCGTCAGAACCGACGAACCCGTAAGCGGAATAGACAATCTGCCGGACTACCTTGAAAACAAGTTCCTCGGTATGATTGACAACACGCTTGAAGCGGCGGCAACCGACATCGGTACATTCGCGGAATGTGTCGATTCAATGAGCATACACCCGAACGTTTCGTACCGTATCGGCTGGCTTGTGAAGCCCTTTGCAAGGCTGATTAAAAATATGCGTATGGGAACTGCTGCAAGGTGGGTAAAAAGCGAGACGAACAGCTCCGACCTTTCCGCAGTCAAGGACAAGCGAATTTTTGATTTCATACGCCAGCTCGTTCTTCATCTTTATTCCGGCAACGCGCCCTACACGCCCGACACCGCCGAGTACAAGGTCACAATGGGTCTTGTCAGCATAATCGACAGCGTTCTTGCCCTGCTTCATATTAAGTTCAGGCTGAGAAAATTTATTCTTCCCCTGCTCTACAACAGCGGCATTGACGACCGCGACGCCGACCTGCCCTACCGTGCGGATAGGAAAGCAATAAACACGATCTGTAATAACAAATTTGAGGAAACGGTCAGCGAAAGCAAAAAGGGTCCTGCCGTTCTTGCCGTGCTGATTATCGCTTTGATAATTCTTCTGCCGATTATTCCTGTTGCCGCCGTCCTGCTCGCAATCGGTTTCGGCATAAATGAAATAATATTCTACAAAAAGATCCGAGGTAATTAAAATGACTAAACCGTTAAAAGCCGTTATCGTCGGCGGCGGCCACCGTTCAATGATATACGCCGAGCTGGCAAAAACCGATCCCGATATGCTTGAAATTGTCGGAGTCGCCGATCCGAACGAGTTTCGGCGCAATCAGATCGGCGAATACTTTAATATTCCGCAGAAGCACCGTTTTGCCGATGTTACGGAGTTAGTTGCCGTGCCTAAATTTGCGGACGCGGCGATCAACGGAACAATGGATCACATTCACGTCTCGACCTCTCTTCCCCTGCTAAGGGCAGGCTACGATATTCTGCTTGAAAAGCCCTTCGCCGTCAACGAGGAGGAGATGAACGAGCTTGTCGAGTGTGCAAGGGAAAACAACCGAAAAATAATGGTTTGCTTTGTGCTGAGATATGCGCCGTTTTACCGTGCAATCAAAGAAACGCTCCTCAACGGCGAAATCGGACAAGTAGTAAACATTCAGACGGTTGAGCACGTCAGCTACCATCACATGTCAACCAGCCATATTCGCGGAAAGTGGCGTAACGAGGAACAATGTCACGCGACAATGCTCCTTGCAAAATGCTGTCACGACATTGACATAATGATGTGGCTGATGGGCGACGATGCCCCTGCCAGGGTTTCAAGCTTCGGCTCTCTGATGCAGTTCCGTCCCGAAAACGCCCCCAAAGGAAGCGGTACGCGCTGTCTTGTTGACTGTCCGCTGGCGGACACCTGCCTCTATTCTGCAAAGCGGCTCTACATCGACCACCCCGACCGCTGGTCCTTCTATGTTTGGGACAAGCTTGAGGACAAGGAAAACGCAACGATTGAGGACAAGATAAACCTGTTAAAAACAAGTCCCTACGGCGTTTGCGCCTACAAAAGCGACAACAATGTCGTTGATCACCAAAGCCTTATCGTTCGTTTCAAGAGCGGGGCTACCGGAACCCACAATATGATAGGCGGCGCGGCTATCCCGCAGCGCAAAATACACATAATCGGAACAAAGGGCGAAATCTTCGGCACTCTTGAGGACGGCAAATTCACCGTATCGCTCATTGATCCGCGTCCCGGCTGCGAGCATCTTGACCGTGTTGTCGATGTCAGCGTAAGGGACGACTCCCACGGCGGCGGCGACATTGAACTGGCGAGGGATTTTGTCCGCTATATGCGCGACAATCAAATGTCCGTCTCCTGCACCTCGATTGAGGACTCCGTCAAGGGGCACCTCACCGTTTTCCGTGCCGATAAAAGTATGAAAAACGACGGAGAAGTCGAAAACGTAATAGAATAACGAATAAAGATCATGCCTTTTCGTATATAATATAAGTGTACCTTACAGCCTCCTTCGGAGGCCGGTCGCTAAATGCTCTTATACGAAAGGCGTGATTTTTTGACAATTAAAACCAATATCAATTTTAAGCGGCTTATTATTGCAATAGTAATCCCCCTTGCCGTCGGCGGAATTTCATCCTTAATTGTCGGCGGCGGCTTCAGCCACTATTCCGACACGGCAGTAAAGCCTCCTCTATCTCCTCCCAACTGGCTTTTCCCCGTTGTCTGGACAATTCTCTATGTCCTCATGGGCATTTCCTCCTACCTTGTCTATGAAAAGGATGGGAGCGAAGCAAAACAGCCGCTTGCCGTATATGCGATTCAGCTCGCTATGAATTTTATGTGGCCGATATTCTTCTTTTCCCTGAGCGCATATCTTTTCTCTTTTATCTGGCTTATCCTGCTATGGGCTCTCGCGCTCGCAATGACGGTCATGTTTTACCGCGTAAACCGAACCGCGGGACTGCTCCAGATACCCTATCTTATATGGCTCACATTCGCGGCATATCTCAACCTTTCGGTGTATATTCTCAATTAAGGAATAAACCGCAATTTGCGCGGTATCGCCTTACTTAAATATTAACAAATTATTAACTTTTCAAAAAAATATTGACTATCAGTCATTTTTGCGTATAATGATAAACGAAGCAAAAAGTGACCGGTAGTCATTTTATTTACGGAGATATGTAAAATGAGTAAAATTTCAGAAAAACAACAGAATAAGCGAACCAATATTCTTGATGCCGCTTATGAGCTTTTTATTGAAAAAAGCGTCAACAACACCTCGATTGACGACGTGGTAAAAAGCGCAGGAATTGCCAAGGGAACCTTTTATCTCTACTTTAAGGATAAGCACGATCTTATGAACCGTATAATTATCCGAAAAGGTGCTCTGGTGCTGAGATACGTTCTTGAGGAGCTGAAAATCAAAAAGACTCAATGCGTTATGACCTTCACCGAACAGATGCTTTTCATCACAGAAAGAATTGTTGATTACCTTGAAAAGCACAAGGAAATCATAACCCTGATGGGTAAAAACTTTTCAAACTGTCTGAGCTATTTCAATTCCATTGAGGACAATGAATTGAAATCAATGCTTGACGAGCTTGTAAAGGAAAACATAGAAAGCGGAGACGGCGAGGATATCACAATGAAGAAAATTTACCTTATTGTCACCCTTGTAGGCTCCGTGTGCTACGATTCGCTGGTGTTTGAATCGCCGTTCAAAATCAACGAAATAAAACCGATGCTCATAGCAAGCGTCGAAAGCATACTTACCGAACATCCGCAGCCGCCCGTTCTGCACACGACAGATAAAACGGCATGAATCAGTAAAAATTTTCAAGTAAGGAGAATGATGCATAAATGAAAAAAATTGCGAAGTTTATCGCCTACCACCCGAAGACGATAACGATTATTGCCGTTTTGCTTCTCATTCCGGCTGCAATCGGCTACATCAACACTTTCGTCAATTACGACATTCTTTCGTACCTGCCCGGTGAACTGGATTCGGTCAAGGGCGAAAACGAGCTTGACGAAACCTTCAACAGCGCTTCGATGTCGTTCCTTGTCATCGAGGATATGCCGTCAAAGGATGTTGCAGCCCTCAAAGAAAAAATCGCCAAGGTTGACAACGTCAGCAGCGTTATCTGGGTTGACGATATCGCCGATATCAGCATCCCCCAGGAGGCCATCCCTCAGGCTGTCAAGGACATCTTTTACAGCAAGGACGGCAAATGTACAATGATGCTTATACAGTACAAGTACAAGGCCGTTACCGACGAAACCATGAAAGCTATTGAAGACGTCAGAGCCTTGCTTAACAATCAATGCTTCCTCAGCGGTATGGGCGTTATCATGAAGGACACAAGAGACCTTGCTGATTCGCAGGCACCGATATTCATTGCTATCGCAATCGCAATTGCGCTTGTAGTCATGATGTTCTGCATGGAATCATGGATAGAACCGTTCATTCTTCTTGCCGCGTTGTGTATGGCGGTTGTTTACAACATGGGTACGAACTTCGTGTTCGGGCAGATATCGTACATCACCCAATGTATTGCCGCAATTCTTCAGCTCGGCGTTACGATGGACTACTCGGTATTCCTCATTGACCGATTTGAAGAAGAAAAACTCAAGTATGCGGACAAGAGAGACGCTATGGCAAGCGCAATTCAGGGCGCGTTCATCTCCCTTTCCGGCAGCTCGCTGACAACGATCTTCGGCTTCCTTGCACTTTGCTTCATGGATCTTTCACTCGGCAAGGACATCGGTCTTGTTATGGCAAAGGGCGTTGTATTCGGTGTTCTGACCGTTGCAATAGTTCTTCCCGCACTTGTTCTTCAATGCGACAAGGCAATCCACAAGTACTGCCACAGAAGCTTCATTCCCAAGTTTGATAAGCTCAATAATTTTGTTATTAACCACAAAAAGGTATGGATTGCGATTTTTGTCGTTCTCTTTATTCCGGCATATATCATGCAGTCCAACGTCAATGTTTATTACTCAATGGACAGAATGCTGCCGGACGACATCGGCTGTATTGCCGCGCTTAACAAGATGAAGGAAGAGTTCAATATGGCAACCTCCCACTTCATAATCGTTGACGACAGCCTTGACGCCTCCGATCTTGTCAAGATGGAAAATGAGATAAAGGACACCGCAGGCGTCACAAATATGGTTGCTTACAACAGCTTCGTCGGTTCGGGAATTCCCGATTCGATGATTCCCGACGAGCTCAAGAGCATCGCAAAGGCGGGCGGCAGGCAAATGATTCTTGTCAACACGTCCTACGTTGCCGCAACCGACGAATGTAACGAACAGCTCACAAAAATAAACAACATAGTCAAGAAATACGACAAGGACGGCTATGTTACCGGTGAGGGCGCAATGTACAAGGATTTGATTGATATCACGGATCACGACTTCAAGCTGACGAGCGTGCTTTCAATTCTTTCGATATTTATTCTTATCGCCATAATCTTCAAGTCGATTTCGATTCCGACCGTTCTCGTTATGTCGATTGAGCTTGCGATATTCGTCAACAAGGCGATATCCTTTGCGACAGGCACGACGCTGTCGTTCATAGCCCCGACAATTATCGGATGCGTTCAGCTCGGCGCGACGGTTGACTACGCTATACTTCTTACCACGCGTTTCCGCGAGGAGATGCGAAACGGTCACAGCAAGCTCGACGCAATCAAGATTGCCGCCAATGCTTCCGACCGTTCGATCTTCCAGAGTGCGCTCGTATTCTTCGGTGCAACCTTCGGCGTGTTTCTCACCTGCGACATCAAGATTGTCAAGGAGGTTTGCCTCCTGCTTGCAAGAGGTTCACTCATCAGCGCCGGCGTAATAGTATTCATGCTCACACCGCTGCTGCTTGTGCTTGAGGGCTTCATTGAGAAAACAACTTATGATTTTCTCGGCAAGAAGCTCAAGGTCAAAAAGAATAAGAACGATAAACAAACGGCAGATAACAATGCCTGAATCATACGGAGGTAATAATATGAAAAACAATCTTAAAAAAGTAATGTGCGTTCTTCTCTGTGCTTCGATGCTCGCATCTTTCTCTGCCTGTTCCAAGAAAGACGACAAGGACAGCGACTCACAGACAACCACAACGGATAAGCCGCAGACTACTCAGGTCAGCTACGACACAGCGGCAACATCATACAATAAGAATGAGACCGTCTATGTCAATATGTCCGCCGAGGGCGAGATCACAAGCAAAATAGTTACCGACTGGCTCCACACCGACAAGGCGCAGACATATATCGACGATCAGAGCGACCTTTCCGATATCAAGAACGTCAAGAGCAACACCGAACCCGTCAAGAACAAGGACGGTTCATACCGCTGGAACATGGAGACAACAGACCTCTATTACCGCGGCAAGACGGATAAGGAAATGCCCGTAAACTTTAAAATCACATACTATCTTGACGGCAAAGAGACAACACCCGATAAGATCGCAGGCAAAAAGGGTCAGGTCAAGATGGTCATCACAGTAAACAACGAGTCCAAGAAGACCGTTAAAATCAACGGAAAAGACACAACGATTTACACACCTTTTATCGTTGCCGGCGGTATGATTCTCCAGGAGGACAAATTCAGCAATATCACGGTTGAGAACGGAAAGACGATCGGCGACGGCACCAAGGAAATCGCACTCATGGTCGGTGCTCCCGGACTCAAGGAAAGTCTCAACCTCAGCGACGAAATACTCAAGCAGCTCGGCGATTTCAACTTCTCCAACACCTACACCATCACGGCAGACACAGAGAAGTTCGAGCTTTCCAATATGATTTTCGCCGTTCTTCCCCTCTCGGCTATCGAGAGCAGCGTTGAAAACAACCTTCCGAACACCGTATCCGACGTCAAGAACACTCTCAACGAGGTTCAGGCAGTCATCGACAAGTTCAACAGCATGAACGCTACCGAGCTTATCAATTCCCTCTTCTCAAATACCGATAACCTCACCGAACTTGCAAATTCGGTTGCCGACGTTACGACGCTTTACAACAACAACAAAGCTCTTCTCGACGTACTCGAAAAGTATATGACCAAGGAAAACATCGACGCCATCCAGCAGCTTATCAAGGACACCGACGACGTTGACCTTGAGCAGGTTGCAAAGCTTCTCAATAACCCGATTCTCCAGAAGTTCTTTAAGCAGCTTCCCGCTCTTTCAAAGGATATGGAAACGGTTATGCCGATAATCACGGGACTTTCGACCGATATGCAGAAGCCTGAGGTTCAGAAAGCTCTGAACAATCTTCCTCAGACCATCGAAACACTCAAAAAGCTCAAGACGACGATGGACAAGAATCAGGATTTGTTCAACACACTCGGCAAAACTCTTGACGACGACACGATCGCATCACTCAAGGGCATAATGAGCTCGCTTGATACAATAATTTCCGAAAACGACCTTGAAGCTTACGCAAAGCTCGCCGACAACGCGGACGACCTCATCGCACGCGCAAAGTCATGGATCGAAGCAGGTCAGAAATATGACATCTTCACCACCAAGGGCAAGGCGGCAAGCACATCCGTAATGTTCGTTTACGAGACCGCTCCTATCTCCGCCCCGACCGAAGAAGTCAAAGAAGAGGCTGAGACAGTCGAAGAGAATGCAATCCTCGCATGGTTCAAGAAGCTCTTTAAGAAGGACAAATAAAACCTCATGTTGCACCAAAAACGGGTCTGCTCAGATAAGGCAGACCCGTTTTTATATGCTTTCGGCAATGATTTTTGCAATAGCTTCCGCGTTTTCATCAAGGTATTTATCAAAGCTTTTGTTGTCCTCGCCGTTCGTTACGAAGCCGACTTCAAGAAGAATCGACGGCATATTGGTGTTTGAATTTACATAGTAATTGTTTCCGTCGGCGCTGCGGTAACCGAGCTTCACGCCGCGGTTCGGCAGACCCGATATCTCGCTGAGCGCCGAAACAAGCTTTTCCGCCGTTTGTTTTTCGTCCGCTTTCGGCTCCTTTGCAATCCACGCTTCAAAGCCCGACCCCGAAACCGCGCTGTTGCGGTGAACGGAAAGGAAAAAGTCGCACCGCTTTCTGTTGGCAAGACGGCACCTCTCTTTTAGCGTTATATCCGAATCGCTGTCGCGCGTCATTACAACGTTTATGCCCATTTCTTCAAGCTTGTCTTTTATCTGGAGTGTCAGCCGCAGATTATCGTCCTTCTCGATTCTTGTACCGTCGGAGGATATCGCACCGCAGTCGTCGGCTCCGTGCCCTGCGTCCAGGCAGACCGTTTTCACCGTTTCGTAATGCTCCTCAACGATGCCGGAGAGAAATTTGACCGCGGTAAAAAAGCTGACGAGTATCAACATCAGCGAAACCGCCGCAATAATGCTGTTTTTATTCTTTCTGTCATTCATAAACTCACCGTTTTTGCCGCACAAATATTGACTTTACCCTCGGTTTGATATAGAATATTTTAAATCCCCACAAGGAGGTCGGTTAAATGTCTGATAATAATTTTGTCCCCGTCATTCGCTTCATGGTTGTGAGCGATATACACCTTAAAGACGAGGACTGTATCGAAGAAAAAAGATTCTCCTCTGCGCTTGAATATGCTTATTCGATAGCGCACGGCTCGCAAAGCTATAACAAGCTTGACGCTGTTGTGATCGTCGGTGATTTTGCCAATTCCGGCACCGAAATACAGATGCAAAAGGCAAAAGCAATACTTGACAACGGCGTCGATTACGCCGAGACTCAGGTTATTTCATCGTTTGCAAGCCACGAAACGAACCACGACGGCACAGAGGTTGCCGCCGAAAGAATGAAGCGTATACTCGGTCAGGATCCCGACCAGCATAGAATAATCAACGGCTTCCACTTTGTCTCGATTTCGCCGTCCCATTCGTGCAATTACAACGATGAAAAGAAAGCATGGATGCGTTCCGAGCTTAAAGCGGCGGCGAAGGACGACCGCAGAAAGCCGATATTTGTTTTCCAGCACCCGCACAACACAAACACGGTTTTCGGAAGCATACTCTGGGGTGAGGACGAGCTTATCAGCATTTATATGGACTATCCGCAGATTGTCCATTTTTCAGGCCATTCTCATGCGCCGATAAACGATCCGCGTTCGATTCATCAAAAGCATTTCACTTCGCTCGGAACGGGTACGCTGAGCTATTTTGAACTTGACGAGTTTGACAAAATCGTCGGCACGGTTCCGACCGATTCGAGAAAAGCGGCTCAGATGCTCATCGTCGAAGCCGACAGCGAAAACCGAGTCCGCGTCTATCCTTTCGATGTGCTCACGGGCAACTTCTTCCCTGTTGTGCACAGGATTGACACGCCGAGCGACATCAGCTCCTTTACATACACCGTCGCCGGAAGAACCGCAAACGCGCCCGTCCCCTATTTTGCAAAGGACGCCAAGCTCACGGTTTCCGACGTGACAAAGGATTCGTTCCGAGTCGAATTTGATCAGGCTCTCAGCGACAGGGAGTACGTCAACAGTTACGATATAATGCTCAAGGATTCCGACGGCTTTGTCGTCAGACATTTAAGTATATGGTCGGAGTATTATTTTTATGATATGCCGAAAACAAGAACCGTTGAGTTCAGCGGACTGGACTCAGGAAAGGAATACTTCCTTGAGATTAAAGCCGAGGGCTTCTGGAACAACATTTCCGAAAACAGTCTCAAGGCAACCGTAAGGACTTTATAAAGCAATATCGCACAATTTGGATGTGCGAATTGTGCAGTAAGATTTTTGGTCAGGGTATAAAAAAACAGATTCAATCAAGGCGTGCATCACAATTTGTGCGGTACTGTCTTGAAAAATATTGAGGTGGGTCAAATGAATAAATTTAAAGCGTTTCTCAAGCGTAAGGACATTGAGATTTCCGCCAAGCGTTACGGAATCGACGCTCTCGGAGCAATGGCACAGGGACTTTTTGCTTCCCTGCTTGTCGGTACGATTCTTTCCACATTGGGCGCACAAATCGGCGTTGAAACTCTCGTTACAATCGGCGATTTTGCTTCCGCTGTCAAGGGCTGTGCCATGGCTATCGCGATAGGCTTCGCTCTCAAGGCTCCTCCGCTTGTGCTCTTCTCCCTGGCAACGGTCGGCTATGCCGCAGACAAGCTCGGCGGAGCCGGCGGTCCCCTTGCCGTGCTTCTGATAACAATAATCGCCGCCGAACTCGGTAAGGCGGTCAGCAAGGAAACCAAGCTTGATATACTCGTAACACCGATCGTCACAATCGGCATCGGCTGCGTTCTTTCAATGCTCTGCGCGCCCTATATCGGCAAAGCGGCAAGCGCCGTCGGCCACGCGATAATGTGGGCAACCGAGCTCAGACCTTTCCTCATGGGCATAATCATTTCCGCAATCGTCGGAATCGCTCTCACCCTGCCGATAAGCAGCGCGGCAATATGCGCGGCGCTCGGACTTACGGGACTTGCGGGCGGAGCGGCGCTCGCAGGCTGCTGTGCTCAGATGATCGGCTTTGCCGTAATGAGCTTCCGCGAAAACAAGTGGGGCGGTCTCGTCTCACAGGGACTCGGAACCAGTATGCTCCAGATGGGCAACATTGTGAAAAATCCGCGGATTTGGATACCGCCTACACTCGCTTCCATGATAACAGGTCCCATCGCCACCTGTCTGTTCAAGCTTGAAATGAACGGCGCGGCAGTCTCTTCGGGTATGGGCACCTGCGGTCTTGTAGGACAGATCGGTGTTTACACAGGATGGGTCAATGCCGTTGCCGACGGCACAAAGGAAGCTATAACGGCTTTTGACTGGATCGGACTTGTGATGATAAGCTTCGTTCTTCCTGCCATCCTTTCTTGGGCGTTCTGTCTTATCCTCCGTAAAATCGGCTGGATTAAAGAAAACGACCTCAAACTCGATTTGTAATATCCGAGTTTGGATATAAATATGTAATAACGGGGGTATGAATTTGGCATTGAACGGCAAAATTAACCTGAAAAACTTTTGGCATCAGCTTCGTCCGATGCTCGGCTACAACGCCGCCAACATTCTTTTCGGCGGTTCAACCTACATAATCAGCCTTTTCTTCATGTCATATCTGACGGAGGTTGAAGGACTCAACACCAAGCAGGCAGGCTGGGTTTTTGCCTTTGCTCATATTTGGGACGCTGTCACCGACCCGGCGATGGGTCTTATCACCGACCGAACGAAATCAAAGTTCGGCAAACACCGCCGATATCTTCTTTGGGGCATCGCGCCTATATTTATATCGTATTTCCTTTTGTGGAACTCGTTTGGACTTTCTCAGATTGTCAGCACAAACGTCATCACGGTCTACTACACCTGCGCGTATATGCTCTTCAACACGGCGTACACTCTCGTCTGCGTTCCGTACACGGCAATGCTGCCTGAGATCGCGCCCGAATACTCCCTGAGAACGCAGTATAAATCCGTCGAATACATCTTTAATTCCGTCGGAATGGTATCTTCATTTGTGCTCGTTTCCGCCGTCCTCGGCTTCACGGACGTTAAAACGCTTGAGTCAACTCCGGAAGTCAGAAGCAAGTTCCTTTTCATGGGTCTTGTTCTTGCTCTGTTCTTCTCTCTTCCGCTCCTTATAACGTTTTTCTCGTCAAAGGAAAAGGATTCAAGGGATATCGTTGTTCCGCCCGTCAATTTCTACAATATGCTCAACGAGTACAAGCTCGTTTTCAAAAACAAATCGTTCAGGCAGTACTTTGCCCTCAGCACCTTCTATTCGGTTTCAAAGGGCTTCTACAACAACTCCAATCAGTATTTCATAAAGCACGCAGCAAAGCGCTGGAACAAATATAACATTCTCAATACCGTTGCCGGCGTCGCCGAGGCTTCGGGCTTCCCGATAAACTACGCCCTGACGATGAAATACGGCAAACAGCTCTGCGGCAAGCTGCTCGGACCTATCATGATAGTCGGTCTTGCGATCTCGCTGTTTGTCAACGAGAAAACGCCTGCGTGGGTTCTCTACGTCGCATCGGCGCTTTATTGCTTTGGCTTTTCGGGCGTGGGCTTCGTCGGAACCAACACTCAGCCCGATGTTACCGACGTCGATGAGCTTATCACGGGACGCCGCCGCGAGGGTGTTATTTCGACATTCTCGTCGCTCATCAAAAAGACTATCAACGGCTTCATGGCAGCCCTTACAGGCTACATTCTTGCCGCATTCGGCTTCCACACAGGTGAGGGCGCGGTTCAGACGACAATGGGTATGTTCGGCATCAAATTCACCTACTCGATTCTACCGATTATTTTTGCTCTGCTTTCGATTATCGGAATTTACCGCTACAAGATGACAAAGAGCGACCACGAGCTTATCAAGAGAGCGATAGCCGAAAAGAAAGAAACAGGCAAGGCTGAGCTGACGGCTGAAGAAATAAAAATCTGCGAAGACATTGCCGGTCAGAAATGGGGCAATATGTGGGTAGGAAAAGCATCCGTTCCCGAAGAGCTCGCACAAATGACCGAGGTAAATACGAACAACTGACGGAGGTAATTATATGACACGTTATGAATACGCAAAAGCAAAATATGCCGACATCGGCATTGACACCGAAAAGGTAATTGAAACGCTCGCCGACGTTCCTGTATCGGTTCATTGCTGGCAGGGCGACGACGTTACGGGCTTCGACTCAAAGCAGGCGCTTTCCGGCGGAATCCAGACGACGGGCAACTACCCCGGCAAAGCGGCAACTCCCGAAGAGCTTATGAACGATATTGACAAGGCGTTTTCGCTCGTTCCCGGAAAGAAGAAGCTCAATCTTCACGCCAGCTACGCGATATTTGAGGACGGAGAATTTGCCGACAGGGATAAGATTGAGCCGAAGCATTTTGCAAAATGGGTCAAGTTTGCCAAGGACAGAGAAATCGGCATTGACTTCAATCCCACTTTCTTTTCACACCCGATGGTTAAGGACAACCTCACCCTTTCCTCGCCCGACGAGGAGGTTCGTTCATTTTGGGTGAACCACGGCAAGGCTTGTCTTAAAATTGCCGAATATTTTGCAGAGGAAACAGGTATCCCCTGCGTTATGAATATTTGGATTCCCGACGGCTACAAGGATATCCCCGCAGACAGGCTTGCTCCGAGAGCGCGTTTCAAAAAGTCTCTTGACGAGATTCTTTCCGTTCCGTATGACAAGACCAAGGTCTACATCACCCTTGAATCCAAGGTTTTCGGCATCGGACTTGAATCGTACACGGTCGGCTCCGCGGAGTTTGCCCTCTCGTATGTAAACTACAAGGGCATAACACCGCTCATGGACAACGGTCACTATCACCCCACAGAGGTTGTTTCGGATAAGATTTCCTCACTTCTCCTTTTCAACGACAAGATTGCGCTTCACATAACGCGTCCTGTTCGCTGGGACAGCGACCACGTTGTTCTTTTTGACGACGAGACAAAGGAAATTGCAAAGGAAATCGTCGCACACGACGCACTTGACCGCGTGTTCATCGCAACCGACTACTTCGACGCTTCCATCAACCGCATTGCCGCATGGGTAATAGGTCTCAGAAACGTGCAGAAGGCTCTCCTGTGTGCTATTCTCACACCGCATAAGGCTCTCGCCGAGCTCCAGGATTCAAGCAATTTCACCAAGCTTCTCGCCGAGCAGGAGGAGTTAAAGTTCTTCCCGTTCAACGATGTATGGGAGGAATACTGCCGCCGTCAGGGCATTATCGCCGACGCGTCGTGGCTTGATGAAGTGAACAAATACGAGAAAGACGTTCTCTCCGCACGCTGATCTCAGAATTTAAAACAAAATAAAAGCTATAATCCACAATCGGTTCGCTGCCGAAAAGTGGATTATAGCTTTTTTATTTCATAAGAACAGCTTTAATTGCTCTCAATTTAATTCATTTAAAGCAAATATTAAAGTCTTATATTGAAGCACCCAACTCGTATGCTGTTTTCAATGACGGATGATTTGCTATTTCGCCTGCGTCGTTGGCACCTCCTGCGAAAACCGTTCCCGCAAGACGGCACTTCTCGTAGCATACTATCCAGCCGTTGAGCCCGTGAATCGCGCCCTCGTCCACTCCGTCACCGTCCTCTGCGGCTGTTGAGAGAAGATAAATGTCTCTGAATTTGTAGTCGCTCGGATAAAGAGAATTTGCGCGGTCAATCAAGGTTTTCATCTGGCCGCTCATTTCGTAGTAATAAATCGGAGTCGAAAAAGCAATCACATCGGCATTTTTCATCTTCTCGGTGATTTCAAGGGCATCGTCCTTGATGACGCAACGACCGAGCTTCTGACACGCTAGACAGCCCCTGCAGAAAGCCATAGTCTTATCCTTGAGACTGACAATCTCAACTTCGTTTCCGGCAGAACGTGCGCCGTCGGCAAATGACTGAGCAAGAGTCTCCGAATTGCTCCTGTTTCTGAGACTTGTGTTGATAATAAGTACCTTTTTTGACATAAAAATCTCCTTTCGCACGAATTGACATTCACACTTTTTCATAATATAATTATTTTATCACTTAAACCTAACTTTAAGTCAAGCATTTTCGGTGGTGATTTTATGACAAAAACAGTAATTTTTGACCTTGACGGTCTGCTCGTTGACAGCGAGATGATGGGTTATGAAATTTGCAGACATTTTATTGAACAGCAGGGCGGCACACTCTCGGTAAAGGACTATGCCGAGCACTACTGCGGTCACACAGCGGTCAGCAACATAACGCGCATAATAGACAAATACGGCGTCACCGACAGCCTTGACGAATGTCTTACGAAAATGAGAGCGATTGAGGCGGAATATATAAAAAGAGGTATTCCCCTGAAAAATGGCGCACGGGAATTGCTCCGATACCTAAAAGAGCACGACATAAAGACCTGTCTCGCTTCATCAAGCACAAAGGGGCGCGCCTACACCCTGCTCGGTCAGAACGGAATTGACGGATTCTTTGACGTCGGTGTTTTCGGCAACGAGGTTGAGCACAGCAAGCCGGCTCCGGATATTTTTCTCAAAGCGTGCGAAAAATCGAAAACACCTGCAAGTGAATGTCTTGTTCTTGAGGACAGCGAGGCTGGCATCCGCGCCGCCCATGCCGCAGGTATTCCCGTGATATGCGTACCCGACCTGAAGCAGCCGTCCGACGAGGCAAGAGAGATGGCACAAGCCGTTCTCCCCTCTCTCAAAGATGTTATTGATATACTGAAAAACGAAAATAACGGAGCCGGGGAATAACCCTGCGGCTCCGTTTCTTCAATGCAATGCCACACATCTCAATTGTGCGGTATTACATTAATTATATCCTTTTAGGCGAATATCCGTAATCCACCTTCCAAATATGTATCTGTCTGTAATAGAGTATAAATCCGACAACGGTCGTGATCGTCTCCGAAAGCGGAAATGCGATCCAAGTGTAATCAAGACCGATGAACGAAAACGCATAAAAAAGCGGTATAAGGCAAAAAATCTGTCGGAGCAGAGTGAGCACAACGCTCGGAGCGCCCCTGCCGATTGCCTGGAAAAATATCGGAAGCATAAGCGAAAATGTCGCAGGAATAAAGCTTGTTCCGATTATTCTCAGCGCCGTTTTGCCGATTTCAAAGGCCTTTTCACTCTTTGAGAATATGGCGAGAAGCTGAACGGGAATAAGCTCAAAGCAAAGTATTCCGACGATCATAAACGCGATTGTGACAATGAACGACCATTTCATAACCTCGCGCGTTCGGTCAAAGCTGCGGTTGGTGTAATTATAGCTCAGTACGGGAACAATGCAGGTGGTGAGCCCTATCAGCGGTATGAAGAAGAAGGTCTGAAGCTTGTAGTACAGACCGAGCACAGTCACAGCCTCATCGCAGAATCCGACAAGTATCATATTCAGCGCAACGATGTATACCGTATACATTGACTGCATTATTATTGACGGATAAGCCAGCTTGAATATATGCTTTGTGTATTTCGGCATCAGCTTTATTTCGGGTGCCTTTCTCAGTCCCCTGACACCCGTTATTACCGCCGCAAGTATCTGACCGCCCACGGTGGCAATCGCCGCTCCGCGAATGCCCATCTTCGGTACGGATCCGAATCCGAAAATCAGAACAGGATCGGCTATGCAGTTGAAAACCGCTCCGCAAATCTGCGCTATCGTCGGCAAAACCATATTGCCCTCCGCCTGATGCACCTTTGAGAATATGCCCTCGGTAAAAAGTCCGATACTGCCGACACAGACGATCATACCGTAGGAATACGCATATTCAAGAGCCGTCGGATCGCTCGCCGAGGTTTTCAGGTACGGCTTCAGGAACAGTACGGACAGCACAGCAAAAAGAGCCCAAAGGACAAGGGAAATAATAAATCCGCTTCCGGCCGTTTCATTCGCTCTTTTTTCATCCTTAAGCGCATAATACTTCGCCATAAGGGTGTTTACGCCGACCCCCGTTCCGACAGCGAGCGCGGTAATAATCAGTTGGAGAGGATAAACAATCGACAAAGCTGTCAGTCCCTGCTCGGAGTATCTGCCGACAAAGAAGCTGTCAACAATGTTATACAGCGACTGTATCAGCAGCGCGAGCATAACGGGCGGTGCGATTTTTAATAAAATTTTCGGTATGCTGTCCGTGCCGTAAAAGCTCGGATCATTATGTATTCTTTCGGTTTTAGACATAGCTTTCACTCTTTGAATTTCTGCCGACCCACACACAGGTGAGCCGGCAGGTTTTGCTTTCTGTTGTGTAACAAACGGTTCTGCCGGTTATTATAACAGCACCGTCAGTCAATGTCAACTGAACATATCCTTATCGTTTTTTTCGCTGTTGCGCTCATAAACCGACAGCTTGTCATCATTTACAAAGGCGACATAAATCTTCTCAATCGGAGGGAAATTGCCGTCCTTCAGCTCTTTACGAAGCCAAATCTCATTTTTGCCGCAGTCGCTCAGATTCTCATAGAGTATCTCCCCGTCGGACACCAAAACTATCGGCGCCGTTTCCTTTTTCGGCTGCATACCCATATCCTGCGGATTTGCGGGTCTGAGCTCCGACTTCGGCAGAAAGCTGAGCTGACCGTTCGGTTCCATAATAACAGTCTGAAGATCGTCGATATTGAAATATCCGCCGATTCTGCATTGCGTCAGGAACTCATTGAGGTCAAGCTTTGTTTTCTTCAAATTTTCACGGTAAATCGTGCCGTTGTCCATCAGTACAAGCGCCTTTCCGACGAAGAAGCGGCGGAATCCGATAAACTTGTTTGAAAGAACGGAGCACACAATGGCAAACACACCGTAGATTACTATCGCCACCGCAGGCTTCCAAAACTCATCAAGCGGACTGAATGCCATATCGGCTGCAATCGAGCCTATTGTAATGCCGTTGATATAGTCGAACAGGCTCAACTGTGACACCTGACGTTTACCCATAATTTTTGTCAGGAAAAAAAGCTCGATAATTGAAAGTATAGATGTTAAACATATTTTTAAAATTTCCATAAAATCACCAACATTATTATTGACAAAATAACGAATAATAATCACGGCGGGCAAAAACGTCGGAGTGTGGATAAAAGCCCATATATTGTGTATTTACAAAAAACGCATTTCTTTTTGTACAATATGCTGAAAAATTCAGAGCGCAAAGTCGTATCTTCGCTTGTTATCGCAATATATATGTATGTCAACTATATTTAATACTATATATTGTTATTTTAGCCATAAAACCGTTTTTTACCGTACAAATAAAAAAAGATTGAACTTTGCGCCTTTTAGTGTTATAATCTTTAAGGTTTAGAATAAATTTGGTTTATTGCCGAATTTAATGCATTATTGAGAATTTTACCTTTTTTACATATAAATCTAATGAAGGAGTGTAACGGGTGGATAAAATATACATCAACGGCGGAAATCCCCTGCGCGGCGAAGTAACCGTCAGCGGAGCAAAGAATGCCGCCGTAGCGATTCTTCCGGCAGTTATCCTCGCACAGGACGTGTGCAGAGTTGAAAATATACCCAACATAAGCGACGTTACAATGATGATACGCATACTTCATCAGCTCGGCGCCAAGATTACGAAAGTTGACGAAAACACATACGATATAGATTCATCTACAATAAATTCATACGTTGTTTCCCATGACATGACAAAGCATCTCAGAGCGTCATACTACCTCATCGGTTCCCTGCTGGCACGTTTCGGCAGAGCCAAGGTAGCTATGCCCGGCGGCTGTAATTTCGGCGTTCGTCCGATCGACCAGCATATCAAGGGCTTTGAGATTCTCGGTTCGACCGTCACCCTCAAGGAAAACGCCATGATCGACGTTGAGGCTCCCGACCTTACGGGCGGACTTGTCTATTTCGACGTTGTATCCGTCGGCGCAACAATCAACCTCATGCTTGCCGCCGTTAAGGCAAAGGGACTGACGATTATCGAAAACGCCGCAAAAGAGCCCCACATTGTTGACCTTGCAAACTTCCTGAACTCAATGGGTGCCGATGTCAGAGGTGCCGGAACGGATGTTATCAAAATCCGCGGAGTCGAAAATATGCACGGCTGCACCTATTCCATAATTCCCGACCAGATCGAAGCCGGTACATTTATGGTTGCCGCCGTAGCGACACAGGGCAACGTGCTTGTTAAAAATGTAATCCCTAAGCACCTTGAATCAATAACCGCGAAGCTTATCCAGTGCGGCGCAACCGTCGAGGAATATGACGATTCCGTTCGCGTTATCGGCAACGGCAGACCCGGAAAGTGCAATATCAAGACAATGCCCCACCCTGGATTCCCGACCGATATGCAGCCCCAGTTTGCCACGATGCTTTCCATTGCCGACGGTACAAGCATCGTATCGGAGGGCGTTTGGGACAGCCGTTTCCAGTACGTTGAGCAGCTTTCAAGAATGGGCGCCAACATCTCGGTAAACGGAAAAGCCGCAACTATTGAGGGCGTTGAATTTCTTAACGGCTCACCTGTCAAGGCGGACGACCTCCGCGCAGGTGCGGCAATGCTCATTGCAGGTCTCATTGCAAGGGGTACAACATCTATTGAGAACATTGTCTATATTGACCGCGGTTACGACAACGTAGTCGGAAAATTCCGCCAGCTCGGCGCCGACATCGTCAGAGTGAGCGACGAGGACAAGCCTAAGGTTCTTGAAGATTCACAGGTCGGTTGATTTTTAACAGAAGTTGAAAGGAACACTTCATAAATATGGCACGTTTTTGTTCACTTTTCTCATCCAGCAGCGGCAACTGCACATACATCGGGTCATCCGGAGGCGGTGTGCTGATAGATGCGGGAGTGAGCGCAAAGCAGATTACTTTGAAACTCAACAGCGTCGGAGTCAGCGAAAAGGACATCGGCGCTGTTTTTGTTACCCATGAGCACAGCGACCACATAAAGGGTCTGCGCGTTTTCGCTTCCAAATATCATATTCCCGTCTACGCGACCGAGGGCACGATACGTGAACTGGAAAAGCTCGGCGTGCTCAACGGAAAATTTGAAATTCACCCGATTGGGGACGGAATTGAGTGTAACGGACAGTTTGTCACGTCATTCCGCACCTCCCACGACGTCGCCGAAAGTTGCGGCTACACGGTGATTACGGGCGACGGGCGCAAGATATGCGTTGCGACGGACACGGGCATTGTTACCCCCGAAATGCGCGAAGCGCTCACAGGAAGTGATCTTGCCCTTGTCGAAAGCAACCACGACATCGGTATGCTGCGGAACGGAAGCTATCCATACCTGCTCAAGCGCCGTATCCTTTCCGACGTCGGTCATCTTTCAAACATTGACTGCGGCGACTTTGTCACCGACCTCGTCAAAAGCGGCACTACACGGCTTTTCCTCGGCCATTTGAGCAAGGAAAACAACATTCCGTCCCTTGCTTACCGCACATCGAAATCGGCTCTTGAATGCGCCGGAGCTGCTGAAAACAGGGACTACATACTTAAAGTCGCAGGAACAGACGAACCTGAAATGGTGGTGCTTTGATGCTTGGAGTTACAATAATCTGCGAAGCAAAGCTCAAGGAAAAATACCTGCGCGACGCGGCGGATGAGTATATTAAACGCCTGGGCGGGTATTGCAAGCTGAATATAGTCGAGCTTGCCCCAAAAAAGCTGCCCGACAATCCGTCGGAGAATGAAATCGCAAGCGCATTGTCCGCCGAGGGCAAGGAGATACTGTCAAAGATTTCTGCCGGTTCAAAGGTCTTTTCAATGTGTATCGAGGGCAAACAGCTCAGCTCGGAAAAGCTCGCCAAGGAGATTGACTCGTACGGGATCCAGGGCTTCAGCAATATAGTTTTTATAATCGGCAGCTCTTACGGTCTGTCCGAGGAAGTAAAAAAGCGTTCCGATTTCAGGCTTTCAATGTCCGAAATGACCTTTCCGCACCAGCTTGCAAGGATTATGTTGCTTGAACAAATATACCGCGCTTTTCGTATCAACAGCGGCGGAAAATACCATAAATAAAGGTAGTTGACTCATTGAGCCAACTACCTTTTAATCTTTATTGCATTTTATCAGAATATGAAGCTCCAGAAATCGCCGAAGCCCTTTTTGCCGAAGATAAGGGTCATAAGCTTTGCGACTGCACCGAGTGCTGTTGTGAGCACTACGGTGGTCTTGTCAGGCTCTGAAGCAGGCTTATAGTCGCCTCTCATAAGTCCGTCATAGTCAAGCTTTTCCTTGATTTCTTCCGTTGCAAGGTCGTACTTTGCAACAAGCTCTGCCATAACCGAACGCATATTCTCGGTTGTCTTGTCGTCTGTTTCGGGATCAATTACCGTGGTTGCGATAACCGCATTCGCGTCGGCAACAGCCTTTTTAAGCATTGCATCGTCCTCTGCAGAAAGAACACCGAGCTTGAATACCTGCTCTGCATCGCCGAGGTAACGGTTGAGCTTCTTGAGATTTCTGACGTTATTGAACTGCGGATATGTGTCCTTGCAGTCGTCAATGCTCTTCACCTTGTTCATAGCGATATCATAAGCAAGGTTGAGAGCGATATTGTTGTTTGTAAGCTCATGATACTGCTTGTTGAAGTACCACGTTGTCTTTTCAAAGTAAGCCGTTGAGGTGTCGATTGAGCCGTCGGGTGAAACGTGGTGAGACGGATCAGCCTTGTACTCGTCGCTGAAAGATGTACCTGCCGGAACATAAGAGGTACCGGGAGCGGTTGAGGAAATCTCGATAACCTCATCGGAGTTTGTTGAATCCTGAGTTTCAAAGAACTTGAAGAAGCCGAAATCTCCGCTGCCTCCGCCGAAGCCAAGGTTGTAACCTGCGATGAAGTAAAGCTCTGTACCGTACTTCTCCTGCTGATACTCAAGTCTCTCCTTGAGCTCGCTCTGAGCCTTTGCATAGCTGTCTGTCTGAGCCTTTGTCTCGGCAAGCTCCTCGCCCTGAAGATACTTGTCGGCAAACTCCTCGTATCTGTCGGGAGGACAGAGAGAAATGAGCGATGTGTTCGGAACGATAAGAGTCTTTACAAAAGCGGAAATGATGTCATAAAGAAGATTGTCAACCTCCTGCTTCGGGAGGATTCTTGCGGCGATATTGATAAGCGAACCCGTCATAGCGTCAACACCGATCTGCTGAATGGCGTCGGTATAGACCATATCGGGAGCGTTCTCGTCAAAGTCGGCAAGCATAAGGTCGGCGAAAACGTCGCTGCCCTGCCATGCGCCGACAACGCTGATTATCTTCTCAACTCTGCCGGCATCGGGATAGAGATTGAGATAGTTGTTTACAACGCTTGCGCCCATGCTCATCGGGACAAGAATAACCTTGTCCGAGCCCGTCTGAGGAAGTACGACATCCTCTATGTAATCGTTGAGACCCTTGGCATTTTCAAATGTGTTTGAGAAAATCGAGTAGTTGTAGCAATAAACATTGTCCTCGCCGATCTCGTCAACAAGAGCCTGACAGGGAATACGTCTGTCAAAAATTTCTCTTGCATCCTCATTGTATCCGGAAATCGGGCACGGATAGTTCGGCGTAACAACATTGTTTACGAATGTGCCGTCATCTTTTCTGAGATGGTCAACGAAAAGCACTTCAAGTGCGCCCTTAATCGTGCTTTCGGAAATAACGTCGCGCTGAGCCGCAATCGTAACAACAAGACCTGCGACAAGGCGAATCATCTTGACCCAGTCGATTATCGAGAAGCTTGCGAAATCAGTATTGACGTGGAGCATATTCCAGCTTGCAATCTCGTTGCCCTCGTCGTCATACTTGTAGGTCTGAGACTGACCGATACCGGGAATGAAAACAACCGGCGTAACGTCGTTCTTCGCATTCGCCGTAATAGCCACAGCGGACATGGTGAAAACCATAATCACACAAAGAATTACGGAAATGATCTTCTTTGAAAGTTTCATAAAACAACCTCCGTTAATTTTATGTAACCGCCGATCAGAGCATCTTGCTTTTTCGACAGCTACTGTATTGAATAAATAATACCAAAAAATGAGTATAAAATCAATATACAATTAAAAATTTATGGCAACATCGCACAAAATCCCGTTGGAAACATTTAACAAAATATCGGGGAACGCACCTCAATTCTGCGGTATTACCTTAAATATTTCGGTTATATAGCTTATTGTGTAGGTCGCTCCGTTTTTGACATTCTGATTTTTTCTGTTTACCCAGCAGGAATCAAGTCCGCTGTTTTCGGCGCCCGCAATGTCCGAAGATAGCGAATCGCCGACAACAAGTATTCTCGCCTTGTCCTTTTCCTCAATATGCTCAAGCACATAGTCAAAGTATTCTTTCTGCGGCTTGTTGAATCCGATTTCTTCCGAGATAAAAACACCCTTGATATACTTCATTATCGGTGAGCCGTTCAGCCTGCCGTTCTGAACGATTTTTGTACCGTTAGTCACAAGGTAAAGCGAGTAGCTTTCGCTGAGTCTTTCGCAGGTTTCAAGCGCACCGTCAAGAATAAAGCCCGCCTGAGAAAGAAACCGCATATATGAACGGTTAGCTTCGGAAACATCGGCTCTGACACCTGTTTTTTCAAAAAAGTCCTCAAATCTTTCTCTGAAAAGCTGAGGTCTTGTTATCTCGCCGCGTTCAAGCTTTCGCCACTTTTCGTCATTGATATCCGAATAAAGTCTGCGGTTCTCTTCCGTCACGGGAATGTTGTATTTTTCCATGAGCTTGTCTATTGCAAATCTTTCCGACCTTGAAAAATCAAAAAGCGTTTCATCGAGGTCAAGAAGCAGGGTTGTGTATTTCATTTCAACAGTCCTCACCAATAAAAATTTACGGTTTAATTGTAACCCATTATAAACTGAAAATCAACAATTTAAACAATTTGTAAAAAATATAACAATCACGCTCATTTACGGTTGAAAAAGCGAGATTTGTTGTAGTATAATATCGGGAGTAAATCACAGGAGGTATGATAATAATGAAAATAGACTTAACAGGTATAACTTCACCTGAGCTTCTTCAGCAGGAAGTTGAAAAGATGAACTCATTTGGTGTACGACTTACGGGCACCAAGGCTCAGCGAAATTTCATCAAATACATAAAGAGTCAGATTCACGAAATGGGTCTTGAGACCTTTTCCGATCCGAGCCGTTTTATGCGTTGGGAAGAAAAGAGCAAAAAAATTGTAATCAATGCCGAGGACGGCGACATTGAGGTGCCTATCTCCTCAGCTTTTCCGTATTCGGGAGAGACGCCTGCCGAGGGCATCACGGCTCCCCTCACCCTTGTCAATGAAAAGCACGTCGGATACCTTACGACTGCCGGCAAGATTGCCGTTGTAGAGGTTAATGAACTTGACTTTTTGCCGAGTGAAATTGCCTTCGACGAAAAAGGAAGAAGTATTCCGGAGGGCCTCACTCTTCCGAGCCACTATAACGGCCCCGTTGCAACGGCCTTTGTCAATTTCCCGTTTTTGAGAATGGCAAAGCTGGCAGGCGCAAAGGCGGTTATATGTATATGGAAAGGCATAAACGACGACTGCATCGAGGGTCAGTACCTCCCGTTTATTCTCGGATATCAGGGAATCCCTGCCGTTTGGGTCAACTCAAAGAACGGTCAAAAGGTTATTGAAGAGGCTAAAAAAGGCTCAACAGCTACCTTTACTCTTGAAGCGGAAATCGAAAAGTACGCAAAGACCGAATCCTTCTGGTGCGTTCTTGACGGTGAAGAGGACGGCGAAAGCGTAATAATCAACACCCACACCGACGGAACGAACTGCATTGAAGAGAACGGTCCCATTGCTATGCTGGCAATGATAAAATATCTCAAGGATAAGCCGCTCAAGCGAACCCATATTTTCGTCTTTGTTACCGGACATTTCAGACTGCCGAACTTCAAGAACATTGACGGCGGCGGAGTTCAGGCAACCTCAAAGTGGCTCATGGCACACAGAAGCCATTGGGACGGCAAGGAGGGTCACCTCAAAGCCGTTGCGGGTCTTTCGGTCGAGCACCTCGGCTGTAAGATGTGGAAAACAGAGGACGGAGAGTACAAGCAGACCGGAGACGTCGAAACCGAGATCGTTTACACTGGCAACCAAAAGCTCGACGATATTTACTTCGACTCGCTCGACGAACGCACCAAGGTTTATACGCTCACTCTCAGAGGTCACAATTTCCTGCATTTCGGCGAGGGTCAGCCCCTGTTCAACTGCGGAATACCGGAAATCGCTCTTGTAACCGCGCCCGACTGCCTTTGTGTTATCAGCGAAAACGACGAGATGGACAAATTCGACGCTGAGCTCATGTATGAGCAGATTGTTTCATTCATCAAAATGGCTCTTATGATTGAAGAGCTTTCAACCGATGAAATCGGTCCCTGCGACAATTACTCACTTGTTACAACGAAAAAGATGATTGAATCCGGCACGGACAAAATCCGCGAAATCGGCTCAAAGGTTAAGGACATTCTTAATATCTGAAATCACATAAAAAAGAAGTCTGATCGCTCAGACTTCTTTTTTATTGTTCATTTTGTTGTTTGATTAAACATACCAAAGCCAGCCGAAGAGGACGATGACAATTATCCACTGCAGGAACGAATATTTAACCGTAACCTTGCACTCTGCGCTTGCCGAACCATCGGCACTTGTCGCCTTGATTGTCGCGGTGCCCTTGCCCGTCATCTTTACGTTGCCGGAATCGTCAACGGTAGCAACCTTTGTGTTTGATGACTCCCACTTAATCTCCTTTGCCGAATAGCTCGACTTGTAGCTGATCTTCTTGGTGTCCTTATAGTTTCCGCTGACGGAATCAGTATCAAAAATTATGTAGCCTGCGGTTGCCTTGGTGACGGATACTTTTGAAGTGAGGTCAACATTCTGATTGCCCGAAAAAACAACACAGCTTGAAAAAACAACGTTGAAATCTGATGTCTTTACGCTTGTTGCCTTGTTCTTTGCAAAAACAACGTTGCAGATCGTAATCGACCGGTCAATCGCCTTTGTTGTGGCAACGGAAAACATACCGGTATTTACATTGAATGCGGAAGAAACGATATGATCCTCATTCATATACTTCAATTTAAGGTTGTTGAACTCATCGGTAGCCTTTATGCTTTTGCAGGCACCAAGCGTTCCCGAACCCGTGAATTTAATATCAAAAGCATTGAAGCCGCCGCTTACAAGCGAAAACTGAAGCGTTACGCTGCTGTCCGTTTCGGAAATCACCTTGAGCGTGAACTTCGGAGCGGCAGGAGCTGCGGAAGCCGACATCGGAATAACTCCGATAGCCATAATTACAACAATTACAACTGCCAATATTTTTTTGAGCATTTTCATAACAATACATTCTCCTTGCAGTTTATTTATTTTATTCTAATATTTTCTTGAAGTTATGTCAATATTTATTTCTTTTTTTCTGTACAAATTATATTCTCTTTGATATAATATTATTTAAGATAAATCAAAGAAAGCGTGAAAATAATGAAGCTTCTTGCTCTGGGCGACGTTGTGAGCAGCGGCGGCTGTGATACGGTAACACGCCGTTTGCCGAAAATTAAAAGAGAATACGGCATTGACGTCTGTTTGGTGAACGGAGAAAACTCCGCCAAGGGCAACGGCATACTTCCCTCCTCGGCAGAACAGCTAATATCCGCCGGAGCGGATATTATTACGACGGGGAATCACGTTTTCCGCCGCCGCGAAATCCATGATTACATTGATGAGCACGACTGCATTCTTCGTCCTTACAATATGCACCCCTTCTGTCCCGGCAAGGGTATCGGTATCGTCGATATGGGACGTTACCGCGTCGGCGTGATCAATCTCATGGGAAATGCCTTTATGGGCGGCAGCTACGCCAATCCGTTCGATTCGCTTGACAATGCACTTTCACAGATCAAGGACTGCAAAATAAAGGTTGTCGATTTTCACGCCGAAGCGACGGGCGAAAAACGCGCGCTCGGCTTCTATGCCGACGGCAGAGTGTCGGCTTTTTTCGGCACACACACCCATATTCAGACTGCCGACGCCTCAATACTTCCGAACGGTACGGGTTACATAACCGACCTCGGAATGTGCGGAAGTGAGGACTCCGTTCTCGGCGTACAGCCCGAATGTATAATTAGGTCGCTGAAAACCTGTATGCCGACGGTTTTCACGGCAAAGGAAGACAATGTTTTCATAAACGGATGTATATTTGAAATTGACGAATCAACGGGACTGACAGTTAAAATCGACCCGATAATTATAAGGTAACACCGATCACAAAGGGAGTAATATCAAATGAAATACACAAGAAAAATTATTGCCGCTTTGCTCTGTGCCGCAATGCTTCTTTCTCTCTGCGGCTGTAAGGGTAATTCGGTAATTGACACAATATCAAACCTCGGAAAGTCCGACGTCGATCCCGGAATTGACGAAATCGGTTTCAGTATTCCGTATCTTCGCACAGACTCTCTCGACCCCTACAAGGCAACGGGAACAATGAACAAGTATCTTTCCGTCCTGATTTACGATTCGCTTTTCCGCGTTGATAACAGCTTCAAAGCCGAGTATCTCGTAGCTCAGTCACACACTCTGAGCGGAAACAGTCTTTCGGTAAACATAAAAAGCGGCTTGAAGTTCACCGACGGCACCGCACTCTCCGCAGCGGACGTTGTTTACTCCTTTAACCTTGCTAAAAAAAGTACTAACTATTCTTTCTGCCTTGAGAACATAAAAAGTGCCGCGGCAAACGGAAACGACTGCGTTGTTTTCACACTTTCCGTCGCGAACAAGAACGAAATTTCCAACCTTGTTTTTCCGATAATCAAGGCTTCATCGGACGTTCAGACAACCGAATCCGGTCAAACCGATAACGACAGCGACACAACAACCGTCAAAACCGAGTATTCGTCAAAGATTCCTGTCGGAAGCGGAAGATACACCGTTGTCACGGGCAAGGAATCAAAATATCTCCAGGTCAACAAAGAAAGACTCGGCGGCTATCACCCCAAATACAATAAAATAGGTCTTGTCGACGTCACAGACACCAAGGAATATCAAAGCCTTTTCAATCTCGGAGAAATTGACTTCTACTGCGATGATTTCACATCGGGCAAATATACAAAATTCACGGAAATCGACAACACGGTAACACTCACGAACTTTGTATATCTCGGCATAAATTCAAAAAACAAGGTGCTTTCCGAGCCAAAGGTGCACCGTGCAATGGCGCTTGCACTTGACAGAACAGAGCTTTCTTCGGTTTCTTTCGCCGGCTGTGCCGTTGCTGCGCCCCTGCCGTTTCACCCGTCATATTACGCCCTCAGCGGATGTACCCTGCCGACCCTAAAGGCAAAGACCGATTCATCGGCAGAGCTTCTTGACGAAGTGGGATTCTCCGCGATCGGTGATTCGGGCGCAAGATATTCCGATGCAGGAACCCTGAACCTGACCCTGCTCGTCAACAGCGAAAATGATTTTCGCCGCTCACTCGCTCGCGGAATACAGCAGGCCTTTGAAAAGGTAAATATCAAGGTCACCATCAGAGAGGTGTCCTATTCCGACTACATTTCGGCAATCGAAAGCGAGAGCTTCGACCTCTACATCGGCGAAACAAGACTCTCAAACGATTTCGGCCTTTCAAGATTCTTTGCGTCCGACGGCAGTCTGCGTTACGGAATCGACTCCGCATCGAAAAGTGCAAAGCTTTACAATAAGTACGTCACAGGAGAAATCAATCTGCAAAAGTTCATCGACACTTTCTCCGACGAGCTCCCCTTTATCCCGATTTCATTTCGTTCCGGCATTGCGGTGCGTTCGGGTAAAATCAAGAATGACATTGCTACCCTCCCCGGCGATTGCTTCGCCAATATCGAAGAATGGACGACTCAGTAATGGACAAGACGACCGACATAAAGTATCTCAAGGGTGTCGGTGAAAAGCGGGCAAAAATTCTTAACAAGCTCGGCATTTTCACCGTCGGTGATCTTTTGCGCTTTTACCCCAGAGATTATACGGACTGGAGCAAGATAACTCCGATCGACGCCGCACCGTTCGACGAGCCGTGCTGTATAAGAGCAACCGTCGACCACAAGCCGCGAGGGGCTAAGATCAGCAAGTCAATGACAATATACAAAACCGTCGCAACGGACGGCGAATCACTCTGCAACATTACGATTTTCAACAGCAAATACCTCGCCGAAAGCCTTGAAGCAGGCGAAGAATACCTTTTCTACGGAAAGGTCGGCGGCAACTTTCATCGCCGTGAAATGACTTCTCCGCTGATTGAAAAGGCGTCCGTCGGTATGAGGATTCACCCGATATATCATCTGACGGCAGGGATAAACTCAAAATACATTGAAAAGCTCATTAAACAGGCCTTTTCCTCAGGCGACGACTATTTCACCGACTGTCTGCCCCAAAGCCTGCGTGACCGCCTGTGTCTGATGGAGATAAACAAGGCTGTTCGCCAGCTCCACATTCCCGAAAATGAGGATCTTCTCCGCGAAGCGAGACGCAGAATCATCTTTGAAGAGCTTTTTATTTTTCAGCTCGGACTGATGAAGCTCAAGGGCAATAGGAAAGAGACCACGCCGGTTGAAATTGACCGCGACTACACGGCTGAATACTGCCGCACCCTCCCCTTTGAACTCACGGGAGCGCAGAAAAGAGCCGTCAGCGAAAGCATAAAACAAATGACGGCACAAATAACAATGAACCGTCTTTTACAGGGTGACGTCGGTTCAGGCAAAACCGCCGTTGCCGCCGCGCTGATATATACCGTCGTCAAAAACGGCTATCAATGCGCATTTATGGCTCCGACAGAGATTCTGGCTCAGCAGCACTATGCGACCTGTCAAAAGCTTTTTGCCGGAGCGGATATTCACACCGAGCTGCTGACAGGCTCGGTAACCGCAGCAAACAAAAGAGCCGTCAAGGCAAAACTGAAAAGCGGAGAAACAGACCTGATAATCGGCACTCACGCATTGATTCAGGACGACGTGGAGTTCAAGTCGCTCGGTCTTGTAATCACCGACGAACAGCACCGTTTCGGCGTCAAGCACAGAGCAACTCTCAGCAAAAAGGGCGACCGACCGCACACTCTCGTCATGTCGGCAACACCAATCCCGCGCACACTTGCGCTCATGGTTTACGGCGACCTTGATGTTTCAATTCTTGATGAGCTTCCGCCCGGCAGACAGCCCATTGAAACCTACTGCGTCGGCGGCAAGCTTCGCACCCGTGCTTTCAACTATGTCAAGAAGCATCTTGACGAGGGCAGACAGGGATACATAGTCTGTCCGCTCGTCGAGGATGGCGACTCCACGGACATTGCCGCCGCAGAGAGCTATGCCGAAAATCTTTCCAAAGGCTTTTTCAGCGGATATGAGGTTGGACTGCTCCACGGCAAAATGAAGCCAAAGCAAAAGGAAGAGGTTATGTCCCGTTTTGTTTCGGGGGAAATCAAGCTTCTCGTGTCCACAACGGTCATTGAAGTCGGCGTTGACGTGCCGAATGCGGTAATAATGGTAATTGAAAATGCCGAGCGTTTCGGCCTTTCACAGCTTCATCAGCTCAGGGGCCGCATCGGAAGAGGAAAATACAAATCGACCTGTATTCTCATCACCGACGCCAAAACCGACGGCGCCAAAAAGCGTATGAACGTAATGACCAAGACAACCGACGGATTCAAGATTGCCGACGAAGACCTCAAAATGAGAGGTCCGGGCGATTTCTTCGGAGCGCGTCAGCACGGTCTGCCGAATATGAAAATGGCATCGCTGACCGATTCGGCACTTTTGACCGAAGCTCACCGCTTTGCAAGAGAAATCCTTGAAAGCGATTATGCTCTGCAAAAGCCCGAAAATCAGAACCTCAGCAAAGCAATTTACGACCTGTTCAATTCGGAATATATCATGAACTAAAAAGCACCGAAGTCTAATTGATCAAGACTTCGGTGTTTTTCTGTTTGTTTTTTATTTCCATTCAAAGCTACCGGAAAGCAGGGTGACGCCCTTTTCGGACACGGTCAGCAGTCCCCCGTCGACCACGCCGATTTTTTCGCTTGAATCCGGCAACACAACCTTGCACTCACACGGCTGAAGAGTTGTGATAAACGGAATATGTCCTGCAAGAATCGCAAAATCTCCGTCTATTCCCCTCGCGGTGAGCATCTGCGCCTCGTCGGAAAACCTGTTGCCGTCGGGCGAAGCGATCGTCAGTTTAAAAGTATTCATTATTATAACCTCTTCGCCTTTTCGACTGCATCGTCTATTGTGCCGACGAAAAGGAATGCCGATTCGGGAAGGTCGTCGTGCTTGCCCTCAAGTATCTCTTTGAAGCCTCTGATCGTCTCCGAACGCGGTACATAGATTCCGGGGAATCCGTTGAATTTTTCCGAAACGTGGAACGGCTGCGAAAGGAATCGCTGAACCTTTCTGGCGCGGTTTACAAGCAGCTTGTCGTCGTCCGAAAGCTCATCCATACCCATAATTGCTATGATGTCCATCAGCTCATTGTAACGCTGAAGCACACGCTGAACCTCTCTGACAACGGCGTAGTGCTCCTCTCCGAGTATTTCGGGATTGAGAATACGGCTCGTTGACTCAAGCGGATCAACAGCAGGATAAATACCCTGCGACGAGATGCTTCTTGAAAGAACCGTGGTCGCATCAAGGTGGGCAAACGTCGTTGCAGGTGCAGGGTCCGTCAGGTCATCGGCAGGGACATAAACTGCCTGGACCGATGTGATAGAGCCCTTTTTCGTCGAGGTGATTCTCTCCTGCAAGGCACCCATTTCCGTTGCAAGCGTCGGCTGATATCCGACGGCGGAGGGCATACGTCCGAGCAGAGCCGAAACCTCGCTTCCTGCCTGTGTGAATCTGAAAATATTGTCAATGAAGAGAAGAACGTCCTGCTTCTCCTCATCGCGGAAATACTCCGCCATTGTCAGTCCCGAAAGACCGACTCTCATTCTGGCTCCCGGCGGCTCATTCATCTGGCCGTAGACAAGTGCGGTCTTATTGAGAACTCCGGACTCCTTCATTTCGTTATAAAGATCGTTGCCCTCACGGGTTCTTTCTCCGACACCCGTGAACACGGAAATACCGCCGTGCTGTTTGGCAATGTTGTTGATAAGCTCCATTATAAGAACGGTCTTGCCGACGCCTGCGCCGCCGAAGAGTCCGATCTTGCCGCCCTTTGAATAGGGGCATATAAGGTCGATAACCTTAATTCCCGTTTCGAGGATCTCCGTTGATGTGGAAAGCTCATCATAGCTCGGAGCCGGGCGGTGAATGTTCCACCTCTCCTTTGTCTGAGGAGTTTCCATGTCGTCAACCGCTTCTCCGAGCACGTTGAATATACGTCCGAGCGTTTCTCTGCCGACAGGCACGCTGATTGCGTGTCCCGTATCGGTAACCGGTGCACCCCTCGTCAGTCCGTCGGTCGATGCCATTGCAATACAGCGAACCGTATTGTCGCCGATATGCTGTGCAACCTCAACCGTCAGAGTGCGGTCGCCTATTTTAACCGTAAGCGCGTTGTCGATCGCAGGCAGATTGCCCTCATCAAAACGAACATCGACAACAGGTCCCATAACCTGGGATACGCTTCCCATATTTGTTTTATCCAATAATATCACTCCCTGGCAGAGCACCGATTAAGTGTTGCTTCCCGCAATAATCTCGGTGATCTCCTGTGTAATCGCTCCCTGTCTTGCTCTGTTGTATGCAAGGCGGAGATCGTCTATCATCTGCTGTGCATTCTTGCCGGCGGAATCCATTGCCATTCTTCTCGCCACAACCTCGCAGGCATAGCTCTCGCGGATCGCGCCGTAAATGACACCCGTTACATATTCCGGAACCGCCGTGTCAAGGATATATCTCTCATTCGGTTCAAACACAACGCCTGTGCCCGACTGTGTCTCCTTACTTTCAAGCGGAAGAATCCATTGGGTGAACGCCTCCTGCGTCATCATTGAAACATAGCGTGTGCTGACAATTCCAAGACGGTCAAATTCACCGTTTTTAAATTCCTCACAAAGCTGTTTCGCAAGCTTATACGCCTCCGCGGAGGAAAACAGCTCCGACGAATTGGCAGGCGCACCGTATTTTTCGCAGGCACGCTTTCCGATCGGTATAACCTCGGCATCGGGATATTCGGCAGCCTCGCGGAAAACATTTGCATTGTAGCCGCCAGCAAGTCCTCTGTCACCTGCTATGACGATCAGCCTTGTCTTTCCCGTTGAGTTGCCGGTCACAAACGGACTTTTGCGGCACTCCGCGCACGAGGAAAGCTGATCGACTATCGCGCCGAGCGCGGAGGTGTAGTCGCGGCTTTTCATCATCGCCGCCGTTGCTCCCCTGATTTTGGAGGACGCCACAAGTCCCATTGCCTTTGTCAGATGAAGGGTTGAGTCAACGCTCTTGATACGAATCCTGAGAGATTTTATATCGGCTCCCATTCATATCACCTCTGCATTTCTTTGAGCGTGTTCTCAATTTCGTCAATATCACATTGGTCATAGAAGCCCGACTCAAGACGCTCAAGCAGCGGCTGCTTTTCCGCCTCAAGCTTTGCGTAGAGCTCCTCTTCATAGTTCTTGACGTCCTTAACCTCAACGTCATTGAGGTAGCCGTGGATAACGGCATATATAATTACGACCTGACAGCCTGCTCTGAGCGGATGGTTTCTGTCCTGCTTGAGGACTTCAACTATCCTTTCACCGAGCGCAAGGCGGCGCTTTGTGTCCGCGTCAAGGTCGCTTCCGAACTGAGCAAATGATTTAAGCTCAAGGTACTGCGAATAAAGCAGCTTCAGCTCGCCCGAAACCTTTTTCATCGCCTTGAGCTGAGCCGAACCGCCGACTCGGCTGACGGAAATACCGGGGTTGATTGCCGGCATGATTCCAGAATGGAACAGCTCCGTTTCAAGGAATATCTGACCGTCCGTGATTGAAATAACGTTGGTCGGAATGTATGCCGAAACGTCACCGGCCTGTGTCTCAATCAGAGGTAACGCGGTTATTGAACCTCCGCCGTATTCGTCGGCAACGCACGCCGAACGCTCCAAAAGTCTTGAATGAAGATAGAAAACATCTCCGGGATAAGCCTCACGTCCCGGCGGACGGCGAATAAGCAGCGACAGCGCACGGTAAGCAACCGCGTGCTTGCTCAGATCGTCGTATACGATGAGAACGTCTCTGCCCTTTTCTCTGAAATACTCCGCCATGGCACAGCCCGAATACGGTGCAATGTACTGCACGGGTGCACTCTCGGAAGCCGATGCCGATACAATTATCGTGTATTCCATCGCTCCGGCTTTTTGAAGATTCTGGGCAAGCTGAACAACCGACGTATTCTTCTGTCCGATCGCGACGTAAATGCAAATGACGTCCTTGCCCTTTTGATTTATTATCGTGTCAACGGCGATTTCCGACTTACCAGTCTGACGGTCGCCGATAATAAGCTCACGCTGTCCTCTGCCGATAGGAATCATACTGTCGATAGCCTTGATTCCCGTCTGAAGCGGAACGCTGACGCTCTTACGCTGAATTATTCCGGGCGCTTCCGACTCAATCGGGTGAGTTGCCTTGCAGTCGACCGGACCCTTTCCGTCGATCGGCGCGCCGAGAGCATTCACAACTCTGCCCATCAGAGCCTCGCCGACAGGGACAGAAAGAACACGTCCCGTTCTGCGAACCTTTGAGCCCTCTTTTATTTTATCGGTTTCGGACATTATCGCAACCGAAACGGTCTCCTCCTCCAGATTCTGAGCCAAGCCGAAACTTCCGTCCTCAAACTCAAGGAGTTCACTCGCCATACAGTTGCGGAGTCCGTACACTCTCGCGATTCCGTCACCGACAAGTATAACTGTTCCCGTCTCTGCCATTTCGATACGGGATTTATAATTCTTAATTTGTTCTTTGATTATGTTGCTGATTTCTTCAGGTCTGGCATTCACCTATACATCGCTCCCTTCAATTCATGCAACTTCCTTTTCACGCTGCCGTCAATTACCTTTCCGTCAACGGTTACGGTCACTCCGCCCAAAAGCGACGGATCAACCGAACATTTCAGCTCAACGGCATGACCGCAAAGCTTTTCAAGCTTCTTTTGGAGAGCCGTTCTTTCGCCTGTGCTGAGCTCCACGGCGCTGACGACCTTTGCCTCGGACATTCCTGCGGCTGCATCATTGAGCTTTTTGTAGTCCGATATGCAGTCATCAAGCGTGCGTATACGTCCGCGCTCGCAAAGCAGACTGAGAAAGGACACAACGTGCTCCGGCACCGCCGTTCCGAACGCATCGTCTATTGCCGCCGTTCTCTCGCTGACGGGAATATCCGGCGAAGCAAGAAAATCAATATATTCGGGATTTTCTTTTACCGTGCGCGACACAAGCTCAAGCGCCTCGGCGACCTCGGCTCGCTCGTCCGACTCTGCCGCAAGCGCAAAGAGTGCCTCGGCATATTCATTACTTATCTGAGCCATCGCCGTCACCTATCCCCTCTATGAAAGAGTCGATAAATTTTCGCTGATCGTCCGTGTCGATCTCACGCTCAAGCATTTTTTCGGCAAGGAGCGTTGAAACATCGGCAATCTCGTGCTTGATATCGTCCGAAGCCTTTTTCTTTTCAAGCTCAATCTCACTCTGAGCCTGGCGGATCATTCCGTCCGCCTTTTCCTTTGCATCCGTGATGATTTTTTCGCTTCTTCTGTCCGCCTTGACCGCGGCAGCCTTTATCATCTCGTCCGTTTCGGCCTTAACGTCTCTGAGTTTGTTCTCATATTCACGCTTATCCGAGAGCGCGGACTCCTCCGCCTCCCTTGCGCGGCTGTACTGCGCGTCCACATTTTCCTTTCGCTTGTCCAGAAACTTGCGAACCCGTGCATACAGAAACTTTTTGAACAGGAGAAAAATTATCAGAAGATTGCAAAGCGAGATCAAAATCTGCCATATATTTAAGGATATGACATCAAGATTTTGCATTACAAATTCACTCCCGACGAAATCAGATTAAGTTCATAAGGATATCTACAAGTCTGCTCGGCGCAACAAAGATAAGAATGATTGCGATAACGAGAGCATAAAGACCTGTTGTTTCCGCGATAGCACAGCCCATGATCATCGTTGTCGTAACATTGCTCTTGCACTCAGGCTGGCGACCGATAGCCTCACAAGCCTTTGCAACTGCGTTACCTTCACCGATACCGGGGCCGATACCCGCGATCATTGCCATACCTGCGCCCAGAGCGCAGCATCCGAGAATAATTCCGATTGCGATTGCTGTCATAATAATAACCTCCGTTTTTTATCAAACAGCCTTTTCGGCTGTTTTCTTTTTACGATTTTTCCTTTTCTCCATACGTTTTTGCCACTCCTCAACGGGGAATGCGCCTGCAACGTAAAGCATTGTCAGCATTGCGAATATGAACGCCTGCATACATCCGCTGAATATGTCGAAATACAGCGACAAAAATGCCGGCAGTCCGATCTGGAACAGCGGAAACTCACCGAGCTTTCCGGGTATCCAGCTTAGCAGAAGGTGGGAAAGTCCCTGAAGTCCCGTTGCAACGAGAGCGGAAATTACCGAACCCGAAAGAACGTTGCCGTAGTGACGGAACGACATTGAAACCGGTGTAGCAAACTCGCTGATTATATTAAATGGAGTAAGCACGGCGACGGGCTCCGTAAAGCTCTTCAGATAGTTAAGGAATCCGCCCTTGAGCTTGTAGTATGTTATAAGTATAAACACAATGAGCGCCCAGCCTGCAACGACGTTTATATCCGACGTAGGCGGGAAAATTCCGAGCATCGAGGAAAGACTTGAGAACACCGAAAGAGCAAGAATACCGCACACAAACGGTGAAAAAGCTTTGAAATACTCGCCCATATTTTCGTGTACAAGCTCGTCGGTCTTTTCGACTATCCACTCGGCAAGCGCCTGCCTTTTGCTTTCGCACTTTTCCGTCAGTCCGTGCGTCATAAAAAGGCACAAAAAGAAAAGCGATATCATTATCAGCCAGGTGTTGACCTGACTCTCCGTTATCGGCAGATCCTGTATCGGCATCGGGATAGTAAAGAAAATCCTCGCTCCAGCGATCGACACTCCGTCGGACGACGGCTTTGTCATTACCTGAATTGCCATCGCGCAGACAATCGGCAGAATCATCATCAGTATCAGCAGGGCATCGACCATTCTGAAACCGATGCTTTTTTTCTTCATTCGGCAGCACCTCCTAACATAAAATCAGATTTTTTTGAAAACAGGTCTGAGCGTGACCGCTATTCTCGGAAAGAAGAGCGGAACAAGCGCCGCGACCGGATTGAAACACTTAAAGACACAGCCGGCAATAGCAAAGGCGCCGACCATAAGCAGCCGAAGCGACTGAGAAAGCTTCACTTTTTTCGCCGCGCCCTTTTCGTCGAGCAGGACAGCCTCCTGAATGGTGTAGCCCATCAGGAAGAAATTGAGAACACCTGCCGTGAAGCCGAGCAGATTACCGAGAATCACACGGTAAGACCAGTAGCCCACGATGAGAAAAACAATCTCCATCAACACGCTTGCGGCAAGGGTAAACAGCGCTATATAAAGCGTTTCTTTTTTTACTGTCGGGTCAATTTTTTTCATCATACCGCCTCCTCGCTCGATTTGCGGCTCAACAGAAAATATTATATCACATATAGTATAACAAATCTACCGCCTGAAAATCAATAATTGTTTACAATCTGACAAAGTTTTTTAATTGTTTAGCAGTTCTGCAACTTATAAAAAAAGCTGCAATTCACAATGAAGTTTTTGCGTCCATATATGAATTACAGCTTTAATTATTGTTTTGTTCGGCAAGCAAGCCCTTGCCGTCAGTTTTTACTTTTACCGAGTGCTCTCTCAAGCCATATCGTTCCGATATCCATCGCATTGTAAAGACCGTGCTTTTCGCTCTTCTTTACTATGCGCTCCTTCGGTCGGCAATCGGGATCCGTGTTGAGCAACTGGATAAGCACTCTGTCGGGAACCTCAATGTCGCCCTGAGCTTTTTGATTCATTATCTGCAGCATTATAACAAACGGGTCGTTCATATTGCCGTAGTAAATCGTGTTTCCGCAGCGCACAAGCGGCTTGCCCCTGTACTGGAGAAACTGGTCGCCTTTTTTCTTAACAGCCATATATATCTGCCTTTCTTAATCTTTTAGATAGTTCTTCACCAAAGACTGGAGAAGCTCGTCGCGGTCTATCCTGCGGATAAGACTTCTTGCGTTGTTGTGAGTCGTGATATAGGTCGGGTCCTCGGAAAGAAGATAGCCGACTATCTGACTTGTGGGGTTGTAGCCCTTTTCATTCAGCGCATTGTAGACAGCTTTCAGAGTCGATTTCATTTCTCTCTCATGGTCTTCCTTTATCGAAAACTGAATCGTTTTATCCGTCATTACAAACACCTCCGCTTAGTTTCATTTTATTATATACCAAACGCGGCAATATAACAAGTAGAAAAATGAAGATATTTTTAAATTTTTTGTAAATAATCCCTTCAAACCGATGTCATAAGCTTATGGAATTATTCTTTTTTACACCGCATTGCAGAGTACTATATCCAACTTTAAACAACTCTGTCGTAGGTTATTGAAACGGATTCCGCATTTTTCTGTATGAGGGTCAGCGAGCTTTCCGTTATCTCGGCGATATAGGTGTTGCTGACGGAAACGCCTGCAACGTTGACATAGTTTATCTTCACTTCACACTTTCCGTTTTCGTTAATCGACATCGAATAAGTGCCGTCGGTCGTGATTCCGGCAAGCGATATTTTCACCGACGTGCCGTCAATGAACTCGTATCCGGAAAGCGAGCTGAGCCTTGACGTCCATTTGCCGAGAATTTCCTGATTGTATTGTGCGACATCTGCGTCAATGACGGTCGTATTCTCCTGCTTGCGTTCGGTCGTTTTAGGAGCCGTTGTCTTCTTTGTCGTCAGCTCCTCTTCATCGGTTCTGGCCAATATAAATTCAAGTGAGCTTCCGCTGTCCTTGAGCGTCAGCGAATCCTTATCCTCGCCGAGCACCGCGTCAAAGTCACGTTCAACGGAAAGTCCGCCGTATATGCTGCCCTTAACGGTCAGAGTATGTTTCTTTGTATCAAGATCGTAGGAATCGAAGTATGTTCCGTCAAGCGTCTGTCCGAGAAAAACCACGGTTAGCTTTCCGTTCTCGCCGAAACTTGCCGCAGTCACCTTTGAAGCGACGGTTCCCGAAGACGTGTTTTTCCACACGCCCTGTATGTCCTCGACAAAATCGGAAGCAACCTTTTCGTCCTTGCTGCCGATTTTGCCCGTGTTGTACGCATTGATAACAAACACGGCGGTAAAAATAAGCAGCGCGGCAACAAGAAGCGAAGCTATAAACCACTTAATATGTTTCATTTTTCTCCCTCCTGCTAAAACAGATATTAGATATTAGATTGCAAACGTTAGACGAGCATAATTTCAATTTATGCATTTAAATCCAATGTCTAAAATCTATTTTCAGCCCTCGTATTCGCCGATTTCGATTTTTTCGATAACAACGTCGTCAAACGGCTTATCCATAAGGTCAACTCTTGTCGCCGCGATATCATCCACAACATCCATTCCGTCATATACCTGACCGAAAACTGTGTGCTTAAAATCGAGCCACGGAGTTCCGCCGACCTTTTTGTAGTCCGCAATGCAGTCCGCCGGGAACATCTTTTCGCCGATCATTTCCATCTGACCCATAAGGTTGCCGTCAACGGTTCCTGCCTGAACGATAAAGAACTGGCTTCCGTTTGTGCCGGGACCTGCGTTTGCCATTGAGAGTGCTCCTCTTACGTTGTGCAGTCCGAGGTCAAATTCGTCCTCAAACGAGCTGCCCCATATACTTTCTCCGCCGCGTCCCGTACCTGTCGGGTCGCCGCCCTGAATCATAAAATTATTGATAACGCGATGGAAAATGATTCCCTCGTAGTAGCCGTTCTTGGCGTGTGTTGTAAAGTTTTCAACCGTTTTCGGGCACTGTTCGGGGAAAAGCTTAAATTTAATCGTTCCCCTGTTTGTTGTCATAACTGCGATCATGTCGCCCTTAACGGGCATAGAAAGCTGTGAAGCCATAATTTTTTCCTCCGTTAATTTTGATGGAACAATTATAGCATTTCACAGCTTAAAAAGCAAGATATGAGATTTTTCAAAAAATCATTGTACAGAAAAAAGAAATATGCTATACTTTATTTGTATAAATATCATATTTTCAGCTCATCAAGGCTTTTAAATTCATAGCCCTGCTCGCGCGCATAATCAATTATCCTGCCCATTGCTCCGGCGTTGTCCGAGGAAACGGCATGGAGCAGAATTATCGCTCCCGGATGCAGTCGTGCCGTCACCTTTTCAAAGGCATAGTCCGCACCCTTTTGAGCCTTGGTATCCCAGTCGGCATAGGACAGAGACCAAAAAACGCTTGTGTAGCCGAGCGAGCCTACAAGCTCCAGCGCACACTCCGAATATTCACCTTTCGGGAAGCGGAAATACGGCGAAGTGTAGCCGAAATTCTTTCTCAGGTAATTATCGCAGTCCTGAATTTCCTTTGCCATTTCACTTCGGCTTATCTCGTCAAACGACGGATGAGTTGTTGAATGGTTGCCGACGATATGCCCCTCCTTTATCATACGGGCAATTACCTCCGGCGCGGACTTCATCTCGTCAACCGTGCAGAAAAATGCCGCTTTGACATTTTTCTCCTTCAGCGTGTCGAGTATCTTTTCCGTGTAGCCGTTGTCATATCCGCAGTCAAAGGTCAGATAAAGCACCTTGCCCTGCGTCTTTGTGTCGTAGGTTACCGCCTTGTAGTTCTTGGACTCAAAGAATTTTTCCGAGTCCACCGAAATCTGATGCGGCTTTCCGTCCTTTGCCACTCCGTAGGAATGAGCGATTTTCTGAGTTGAAAGTCCCCTGAAATTTTCCGGGTCGGAGCATTTCAGCTCCACCTCGCCCAGCGGCGGATATCCCGTGAAGGTGGCGGAGGATTTATCCTGCGGCTGTGCTGCGGCGTTTTCCGCAGTCGTCCTTTCAACCGTGGTCATTTCGTCCCCCGACATTTTACCGCAGGAGCAAAGCAAAAGCACCGTTGCGGCTATAATTACTAAAGATAATATTCTTTTCAATATGATCACCCCTTACTATTTTTACCGATGGAAGTGATATTATGAAAATCAAAAAAATTTTTTGCGTCGTTTTGTCCGCAGTTCTGCTGGCGGTCTGTCTGCCCGTCTGCGTTTCCGCCGAGCAGCCGACTGCGGAATACGTTGATGGTGAAATAATATTTGAATACACACCCGACAGCGCATCTCTTTTCAGCCGTTCCGCCGGTATATTCTCGAAGCTTAAAAGTCTCGGCGTAACCGGTATAAAGGAGCTTGAGACCTACGACAGTAATTACTATACAAGCTCCGTATCCTCCGAGCCTGTCACCTACACGGCAAAAACAGACGGCGACGTTCTTGAAACCTGCCGCAGGCTCGAAAAGCTTGACTGCATCAGCTATGCCGAGCCGAACTACATTCTTGAAACTGACAGCTACACCACACCGTCGGTAATCACCAATCCGAGTGCAAATTATACAAATTACGAAAAATGGTATCTCGAAACTGCGTTGAATATACCTGCCGCATGGGAAAAATATCAGACCTGCGGTGAAAATGTGGTTATCGCAGTCATTGACAACGGATTTTACACCGAAACATCGTCATTTCCGGAACACCTTTGGGACGACGGCAACGGCAATCACGGCTGGAACACAGCCAACAACACGAGTGATATTTCACCTGTTTATAAAGTTGAAAACGGTGTGTCTTCCGAACTGAGCGACACTGTTCACGGAACCAATGTTGCCGGAATAATCGGCATTGCCGCAAACAAGAGCAACTTTATCGGCGCGGCATACGGCTCAACGCTCATGCTTCTGAAAGCGGCTATCGACTACACCTCTGGCGACACGCGCACCAAATTCACAAGCGCTTCCGTCACATCTGCAATAGATTTTGCAAGAAACAACGGTGCGAACATCATAAATATGTCGCTCGGAAGCGCGGCACATTCGTCGGCAATCAAAAATGCGGTTGCAAGAGCCTACAACAGCGGCATAGTCCTGATTTCATCCGCAGGAAACGCTCAGACAGGCACGGCAACTCAGCCGTTCTACCCTGCCGCCGACGAGAACGTAATCGGCGTAATGGCGTCGGATATGACGGACACGACGATTCTTGCCGACTTTTCAAACTTTGACGAAAACGACGGTCAGTATTACGATATCACCGCTCCGGGAGTCGGCATAATCGGCAGCAGCCTGCTTGAGGGCAAGGTTTCACGTCTCAGCGGCACCTCGCAAGCGGCGCCTCTTGTTGCGTCGTGCGCCGCACTTTTCCTCTCGGTCTATCCCGGCACCTCGCCCGAAAAGGTTTACGATGCCATCAAAAAATCTCCGACAAAGCGTGTGAAATCTAACCCTGAAGCTACAACCTCAACATACACCTATAAAATACTTGACGCGGTTGAGCTGCTCGACTACGGCAAGGTCAAGCCCGAAATCAACTTTAACCTTTCAACTCAGGTTATGCACAATCTCAAGAAGGGCTACCTCTACGGCTTGGACGAGGATTTCATTGATATCGCTTCTTATGTAACCGTCACCGAGGGCACGGGAACGGAGGAGTTTATCCCAACAAAATACGGCAACGGCACAGGCTCCGTTTTGAATATTTACACAACGACCGGTGAGCTTTACAGGACCTACACCATAATACTCTTCGGCGACGTGAACGGTGACTGCAAAATTGACGGCCGCGACGCGGTTATTATTTCGTGCATACAAAACAATATGGGCGAATATTCGGACTTCATAAAATATGCCGCCGACACCGACGGAGATAATGAGCTCACCGATGCCGACGTGCAATTAACGGCTGACTATGCAATAGGTTTGGATTATATTTCCCAGGTCAGATAATCAGTTCCCGACCAGCATAAGCATTTCCTCAACGGAAATATCGGGCTGAAGCGCTTTGTTGATTGACATTCCTATAAGCTCGGAGGCTCTTTCTATAACAATGTCGATTTCTCTCGGCGTGATTATCATATCCTGTCCGCGGTTTTCGGCGATTTTGCCCTTTGAATCGGTAAGGTCGTTGACAAGGGTACACACGTCAACCACCGTCGGGATTCCCACCGAAATGACGGGGACGCCGACCGAATCCTCGGTAATCTCTTTCCTTGCATTTCCGACTCCCGAACCCGGAATTATGCCTATGTCGGATATCTGAACCGTGGTTCCGAGGCGCGACAGCTTTCTTGCGGCAAGAGCGTCTATTGCTATTATTGCGCTCGGCTCTACCGCACTCACCAATCCCCTGACGGATTCGGCGGCTTCAAGCCCCGTCCTGCCCAAAACTCCGGGGACAAAGCCTGCGACGCTCCTGAGCTCTCCCAAACCGATTTCTTCGGACAGCTCACGGCTTATGTGCCGGGTGGCAAGGACAGTCGAAACGCTCTTCGGTCCGACTGCATCGGGTGTAATATCGGTGTTGCCGAGACCCACAACCAGCACCGTGCCACTTTCGGGCAAAAGCGAGCGGAGCTGTTCAGCAATCGCTTCAATCATATCCTCGTCCGTAATCGGATTTTTCATAAGCTGAGGTATTTCCGCGGTAATGTAAGTTCCGACGGGCTTTCCGAGAGCCTTGCTGCCCTCCCCATTCAGTATTTTGATTTTTGTAAATGATACGTCGCCTTTTTTGAACGTGCTGCTGCGGACGCCCTCAGGCTCTTTTTTACCCAGCATTTCACGTTTTTCAAGGGCAAGATCTGTTCTGAAATCCACAAGCAATCTCTCCAATCGCCGAATAAAGCTATGTAACAAAAAATAATCCGCTTTTTTTCATAAAATATTAAAAAAACACTTGCATTTTAAGCGTTTTAATGATATCATAACTAACTGTGTAATGCATTTAAAGGAGGTGCAACAATGGCAAACATCAAATCAGCTAAGAAAAGAGTGCTTGTTAATCAGACCAAGGCTGCACGCAACAAGTCAAGAAATTCTGCAATGAAGACCGCTATCAAGAAGGCTCACGTTGCTGCTGAGACAAACGCAGCAGATAAGGAAGCAGTCGTAAGAGCAGCTATCAAGAAGGTAGATCAGGCTTGCGCCAAGAACCTTATTCACAAAAACAACGCTGCCAGAAAGAAGTCAGCTCTTGCTAAGCTTCTCGCAGACTAAGTCAATAAGCAGCATAACGGACGGACTTGTTTCCGTCCTTTTGTTTTTTACAAAGGCTGTTTTTTGTGTACAAATAATGAATTTATCGCAAAAAAGCTTGACTTTAATTTTCTGCTATACTATAATTAGGTAAACTAATTTTTTGGAGGTTTTTACTATGTGCGATGTTATAAAGAAGATTTTTAAAGTTGTCGGAATCCTCGTTGCTATCGCCGGCGCTGTTGCAGGCGTTTACTATCTTGTAACAAAGGTTCTCCCCTGCAAGAACGAAGTTGCCGATGATGACGAGAGCGATTACGTTTCATGCTCATGCTGCGAGGCTGAGGAGCCTGTTCAGGTCGAAGCAAAATAAATTTATTTATCGGTAAATCGGGAGTAAGCGAAAGCTTGCTCCCTTTTTATTTGCTTCGCGGTTTTGTCACGGCGGCAACGACAAGTCCCGAAATCAGAGCCGTAGCGATTCCTGCCGCACCTGCGCTGAACGGTCCCGTCAGTATGCCGAGCCAGCCCTGATCCCCTATCATTTTCTCCGTTCCCTTGGCAAGTGTGTATCCGAAGCCCGTCAGCGGAACGGTCGCTCCGCAGCCTGCGAGATCGACAATCGGCTGATAAAGTCCGAGTGCCTCCAGCGCAACGCCGAGCACAACAAATGTGACCAGTATTCGCGCAGGGGTAATATTCGTAGCGTCAATCAAAAGCTGACCGATAACGCATATCAGTCCTCCGATCAAAAAAGCCATTAAAAAATCCATAGAATCACCTGACAGTATTTTCTTCGTACCGTCGGGTTTTATTCTATGGAAATTTTTGTTTTTGATTATTTTACCGCGCCGATAAGAATATAAAGAGAAACAATTAAAATAATATAATTGCTTTTGGTATATATTGCAACCGCCGCGCCGAGAAGCGACATCAAAACGCCTGCCGCTATTCCCACCGCTCTCATTGCTCTCGGCGAAAGGAAAAGGGCAAGTATCCGTCCGCCGTCAAGCATTTTCACAGGCAAAAGATTGAACACGGCAAGCGCAATGTTTACCGAAAAGTCCGCATTGAATCCAAAAAGGAGGAACACAGCCGCAAGTATCAGATTCACCGCCGGACCTGCAAGCGCAATCACAGTCTCGCGCCCTGCCGGAAGTATTCTGTCGCCGCAGTCGATTTCCATGCCGAAATATCCGAGCTGAACGGATCTGACCCTTTCGCCGAAAATAAACATCGCCGTCAGATGTCCGACCTCGTGCAAAACACAAAAGAGGAAGCACCGTAATATGCTCTCGTTTCTGAATACCACGAGCATCAGCGTCAGAACAGCGATGAAATAATAATCTATTATCAGGGAGGTTTTCCCTATTTTCAGTCTCATACTGCCCCGTTCCTTACCGGAAGATAAAGAAGCGGATTAACGCTCTTTCCGTCAAGCAGAATTTCAAAATGCAGATGCGGCCCCGTGCTTCTTCCCGTGCTTCCGACCAAAGCGATTGTTTCGCCTGCACGCACGACATCGCCCTTTTTCGCAATTATTTTTGAGCAATGACAGTAAAGTGTTTCCGTACCGTCCGTGTGAACAAGGCAGATATAATTTCCGCTAACGCTGTTGCTGCCGACCTCGCTGACGACTCCGTTGTATGCCGCGCCGACTTTTGCGCCCTGATCGGCGGCAATGTCAACACCCGAATGCATCAGATATTCGCCCGAAACAGGGTTCGTCCTGTTGCCGTACTCTGAGGTTATCTCGCCGTGTACCGGCACGGTTATCTCACCGTCGTCCTTGAAAAGCGACATAACCGCAACGGCTTTCCCGTCCTCGGCACTCGGTATACGCTTGAGACTCTGTTTTTTTACGTTTGCCGAACCGCTTTTTTCGTCCTGCGTGTAGCTGTCGTCCGTACCCTTACCCATAACACTCTCGGCGGCACTCTTCGCCGAATCGGCTATCTCGTCCGCCCCGATATCGACCGACATCATCCTGTTATATTCCTGCTTTATGAAATCAAAGGTCTGCGGACTGAGCTTTCCTGCCATAACGACAAGCAGAATTGCCGCCGCACAGACTATCGTCTGGACAATCATCACGGTGTTTGTCGGGTTGCTTTTTCTTTCTTTTTTCTCCGGCTTTTCCGCCGTTTCTGTCGTTTTGGCTGTTACCTCTTCCATTTTATCACCTCAGGTAATTACTATGCAAAAATCAGAGTAAAAATGCCGATACATATTTCCTGTTCTTTGGGAGATATTTAACATTTAGTCTATTGACTTTTTTTGCGGCGAATGAGATAATCAACATATAATAATTTTCTATCGGAGATAAATATTATGAAAAAACAAATGCATTATCCGCTCTATGAAGTAGAGCAGTTTTCATCAATTAAAGAAATGATGGAGCTTGCGGTTAAGGACGCAGGCAGCAAAATCGCCTACAAATTCAAGGACGGCGACGAGATAAAGGAAATCACATTCGCGCAGTTTGTCGAGGAAGTCGGCAAGCTCGGCGCATTTCTGCATGAGAACACTACAGACAAGCGTCACATTGCCTGTATCGGAAAGAACTCATACAACTGGATCACGGCGTATATGACCGCCTTGCGCGGCAACGGAGTTTTTGTCCCCGTTGACAAGGATCTTCCCGAAACCGATATCATCCACGTTATAAACAACAGCGAATGCAGCATCGTGTTCTGCGACGGAAAATACGAGGAGTTTTTCAGAAGCTCCATTTCCGAATTTCCGTCGGTAGACAGCTTCATCGTTTTCGACCGCATGGAGGATGACGGAAAATTTCTTTCATTTTCAAAGGCGCTTGAAAAGGGAAGCGAGCTTGATCCGTCGGCATTTTGGGCAGAGCAAAGCGACCCCAATGAGCTGAAGCTTTTGGTCTACACCTCAGGTACAACAGGATTTTCAAAGGGCGTTATGCTTTCGGAGCACAACCTTGTCTCCAGCGTATATTACGGTCTGATGGTCTCCACCGTGTATGATACGGGACTTTCACTTCTCCCCTACCACCACACCTACGAGGCGGTAAGCGACATTCTCGTTTCATTCCATCACCACTCCACGCTCTGCATCAACGAAAGTCTCCCGGCAATTCTCAAGAATCTTGTTATTTACAAGCCGTCTTATGTTTACGTCGTTCCTGCGATTGCCGAGTCAATGTACAAGCGTATTATAAAGAATATCCGGAAGCAGGGCATGGAGGAGCAGTTCAACGAGCTGGTCAAGAAGAGCAACGAACTCCGCGCCCAGGGCATCGACAAGCGCCGTGAATTTTTCGGTTTTATTCTTGAGGGCTTCGGCGGAAAACTGAAAAAAATTGTCTGCGGCGGAGCACCGATAAGACCCGAAGTTGCCAAATTCTTTGACGATATCGGACTTGACCTCATAAACGGCTACGGAATTACGGAGTGCTCTCCCCTTGTCTGTGCCAACCATGATATGTACAACGACTTCAGAACCGTCGGCATCAAGCTTCCGTGTATCGAGTGGCGCATTGATCAGCCGAATGATGAGGGAATCGGCGAAATCTGCGTCAAGGGCGACATAGTTATGATCGGCTATTACAAGCAGCCCGAACTGACCGCAGAGGTGCTCAAAGACGGTTGGTTCTACACAGGCGATTACGGCTATATCAACGAAAAGGATCAGCTTGTTATCTCCGGACGAAAGAAGAACGTCATTGTCCTCAACAACGGCAAAAACGTTTATCCCGAAGAAATTGAAAGCTACATTCAGGATATCGACTATGTCAATGAGGTTGTTGTCAGCGGTGAAACGGACAAGGACGGAAACGAGAGCAGTCTGACCGCCGAGGTTTTCCTTGAGGAGAAAAAGACTCCTGCCGAAGTGCTTAAAAGCATCAAGAAAGCGTGCGTTGAGCTGCCGATATACAAACAGATCACCAAGGTAAAAATCAGAGACAGCGAGTTTCCGAAAACAAGCTCCAACAAGATAAAGCGTTTCATCAAGGAAACGACCGAAACGGTGAAAGAAAAGACCGAATCCATGCTGGAAAGCGTTTCGGAAAAATACAACGAGTATAAAGAAAGCAAGGAATCGGACGACAATAAAAACGAATAACCAAAACGGAAGTTATCACATTTAGATTCAGAAAGCGTTTTTACCCTAAGCTGTATAAAAATACTGCAATAGGTAAAAACGCTTTTTGTGCTGAATACGGCAGCTCCCGAATTTTTTTGAAACCCGACAAACTCCGCAGGCATATAATGTAACAGGATGTTAAAAATAAAAACAACGGATATTGATCCGCGGTGACATCCTGTCCGCAGAAGAGCCGCGATCGAACGGTATTCGTTTCATATATTATGCCGACGGTAAAGATATCTGCCGTCGGCAAATAACCGATTGACAGAAAAACTCCGATGATATAAAATATACGCATACCGCATATTAAAATTATCGGAGAGTTTATTATGAATAAAGAAGCGTTTAAACGTTCCCTGCGTATTATAAAAAGGAAAAGGTGGCCGATTGTTCTTGCCGCACTGGTTATCGCCGCCATCGTTGCCGCGCCCATTGTTTCCGACGCTGTCGCTTCACACAAGCGTTACACGGCAAAAAGTCCTGTCGCATTGTCGGAGGTATTTGTCAAGAAAACCGACCGCGACAAAATTTCACTCATAGCTCACAGGGGCTTTTCCTGTCAGGCTCCCGAAAACTCCGTCCCTGCGATAAAGAAAGCCGCGGAATACGGCTATGACACCGTTGAAATAGACGTCAGACAGACTGCCGACGGCGTATGGGTAATTTCGCACGACGCCGATATCAAGGGAATGACCGACAAGAGCGGTAAAATTTCCTCGTATACATACTATGACCTCATCACCGCCAACATCGACAACGGAGCAAATCACAAGCTTTACGAGGGCATAAAAATTGCCACACTGGATGAAATGCTCAAAGTGTGTCTTGAGCAGAAGCTGAAGCCGATGATTGAAATCAAGGATTACACCGACGACGGGCTCGACGAGCTTCTCGGAATAATTGACAAAAACGGCTTCACAGAGTCCTGCTCGGTCATTTCTTTTGACCGAGAGGTTCTCACCAAGGTCAGAGAAAAAAGTCCTGAAATCAAGTTCTACGCGCTCGTATCAAAGCTTAACAAAGATAACCTGCAAAAATGTCTCGATGACCCAACCATAGGCGTCAGCTTCAACGGTCATCAGAAAATCAACAGCGAAAAGAAAATTCAAAAGCTCCTGGACGCAGGAATCCCCCTCGCCTGCTGGACAGTCGACGATGCCGAGACAATGCGAAAATACTACGACATGGGCATCACAACCTTTGTCACAAACAGGATATACGATAAATAAGCAAAAGCCTTGTGAACTCAAATCACAAGGCTTTTATATGTTTTTCAAGCGCCGTCACGGCTTTATCGGTCGCTGTGCAGTCAAGTCTTACAATATTGCACTCGCGGATAAACGCGTCCTCCAAATCAAGGGCGTGTGCAAATTCCTGCGGCTTGTAATTTTCAATTGTTATCTGCGGAAAAATCTCTGTCAGCTTTTCGGCGTTCGGCATTTCAAGAACCCTGTCGTCGGCGGATTTTTTCACAACCGCTGTCAAAGCAAGCTTTGCACTCCTTTTCAGGCATATTCCCGACGAGCCGCATAACGGCAGCGAATAGGCATACCAGCCGTCAGCGCATCTTTTAATAACGGTTCTGTCCCCGTTTATTATCTGTGCGCCCTTATACTGCTCCCACAGCCGAGCCTGCGTCGATTTTCCGCCGCCCGACGGTGCGGTGAAGAGAATGGCTTGACCGTCGCAGAACACAAATGATGAATGAAGTATCATTGCATCAAAATCGAGCAGCGCGGAAACAAAATTGCACGACCTGAACAGTTCCGCAGTTACCTTCAGACAGTCGATACCGCCGTTAGTGAAGCTGAAGGAACCGCCTGGAACGCCGCGGACATACCTGAAAATACACTCGTAATTTTTTTCGTCAAACCTTTTGTTGACGTGAAACACCTCGTCGCCGTCAACAAATATATCACGGCTTGATTCGGACCGCACAAGAGTTCCGTGCGGCTTAATTTCGGGTAAAAAAGTATAATGATGTCTTTCGGAAAGAGACAAATACTCCTCTTCGCTTATCCGAAAAACATCATACGGAGAATATTCTGTTAAATTCTTGTCGATATCAAAGCCGAAGCCGATACCGCCTATCTCATAACAATACATAGCTTATGAACTGAAGAATGTGAACTCATCAAGAGGTCTGTGGTAACAAATCTGTGCAAACGGAGACTGCGGGTTCGGATTAACGATGTTACCGCTGAAGCCGTCGCCCTTGTCGCACTGTGATGAGAAGAATGTAAACATTGATGATTCATCTGTATATGTGCAGGTATCCTCAGAAAAATTTATCGGTGTTGCACCGGAACTTGAGCACGCACCTGCAACAAAATTGTTCAAAGTAAGATCCTGAACAAGAGCCATTGGCTTTTCGTATGCTTTTTTCATTAGTATCACCTCGTAAGCTGTCCGAAAAACATTAAATATAACTGCAAACTTTATCACATACAGTATATCAGATTATTTTAAAATGTCAAGTTTAATTTTTAAAAAAGCAATTTTACGGGGAACGGAGTGTCCGTTCCCCGTATTTTCGTTATCTTCTGCCGAAAAGTCTGCTGAAGAAGTTGTGTATTGCCTGTGATATCGCCGAGCGTACGGTTACGTTCACCGTCGTCATCTTGCCGCCGTATCTGACTGTTACCGTGTTCGTTCCGGTCTTTGTCAGCTTGCCGCCGTCTGTTGAGTATCCGTCTCGTACCGTCTTCTGTGTTCCGTCCGAATACGTTACCGTCAGCGTCATTCCTGTTGCGTCAAAATATTCGCCCTGTCCGTATACCGTCTTCTTCGGCATCGTCGCTACCTTGATTGCTGTTACTTCGGGATTCTTTATCTCTACTTCGAAGCTCTGACTTACTCCGTTGCCCGTCTCAACCGTGTATTCGCTTGTTCCGTTGGCTCCGTAAGCTGTGAACTCTATCGTCCACGTCTTTGCTTCCTTGTATTCCTCCGTCAGTATCTTGCTTTCGTCTACCGTGCTCGTTACGCTCTCGATTGCCACGTTCTCTCCGTATGCGTTCTTCAGCGTAAGTGCATCTACATATCTCGAAGTCTTAATTACTGCCTTTACCTTGCCGCCGTTCTTCGTCACATTAAGGCTCTCTGCCGACGTTATGTAATCCGTCGGTACCGATGCCTCGTGCTGGGTCTTTACCGTGCCGAATACGTCTACATAAGTATCCCAGTTAGCCTTCAGCGCGCATGTTACCGTGCTGTCATCTACGCTGGCTGTTGTTATATCGTCTTCGCTGTATACCTGCACTCCCTCAGGATAGGTCATCTTAACATTCGTTATCGACACTATCTCACCGAGGTTGTCTGTCGGCAGTCCGTTTGCAAGGATCACCGTCGCTCTGTACTTTGTGTTTCCTGCGTCGTCCGTTGTCTGTTCAAACTCTATCGCCTTTGTGATATCATAGAACATTTCCGTCGCCGAGTTGACCGCAAAGTTGACTATGTTATTCTTGCCGTAGGTCTGTGCCGAGAGTGACGCGCCGTCGTTCAGCGGTGCAGGCACCTTCATCTCAAGCTGTACGGATGCCGGCTTCTTGCTCGTTTCGATTATGAAGCCTACTCCGTAGCCCGGTGAAAGGTATACCTCTTCGTTCGGTCCTACAAGCTCAAAGTTCTTGATGACGTCCTGATTAAGAAGTCCGCCCTCTGTGTACTCGTTGTTCAGAGTATCAACATATACCGCTCCGTAGGTTTCGCTTGTATCAAGCTGACCTGCCTGTATGATGTAGTCACGGATCGACGATACAAATGCGTTTGATTCCTTATCCGTATCGTATGCGCTGTTGGCTTCCGTGAACTCGGAGTTGTCGGCTGCGCTTGTTCCCATTGGGTCATATATTCTTATCGCATCAAGGTAGAATACCGAGCCGTTTATCTTCAGTACCGATACCGGAGCGCAGACATTTATCTTGACCGTGTATGTTCCGTACGGGATTCCCGTGTATGAGATTACGGGAATCTGATAGAGTGTATTGACGCCCTTATTGATTACGGGTACTGTCTTTACGTTTCCGCTTTCGTCCGTGATCATTACCGAGATCATTCCGCAGTCAAGGTCTGTTCGGCTGATGATATCAAAGCCTGTTCCCTTGAATGTGAACTCTGCCGTTGCGTTGTATACGGGCTTGCCGTCAACCTTGCTGATAGTTCCCGTTACCTTTGCCGCCGAGCCGTTGCTGAACTTGACGTCGTTGTCGTAGGAGCTGTCGTAGCCGTAAGGTGTGTTGCCCTGTCCGATGCTGCCGTCGTCCTGGCGATCGCTCTTGTCCGTGTTCGCCGTTACTCCGCTGACCTCGCTGCCGTCATCGCTCGCTGTGTACCAGTCACCCGTGTACTTGATGTACAGTCCTCCGTCGCTCTCTTCTCCTCCAAAGTTGTCCTCATAGTATACCGTCGTTGCCGGGATAACTGCGAGGTAGGATGAAAGAGGATCGGTTACAGGATATTTCTCCGTCTTAGCCGATACGGAATATTTAACTTTCTGGATTGAGCTGAGATACTTTGTCGGAGTGAACAATACGTCTCTGCCGTCAACGGTAAATGTACCGCCCGAAGTTTTATATTCTTTTCCGAGCGCTGTTCCGACCGAATCAATATTTCCGATTCCGACGGTACGGTATGCACCGTAGTCGTTCTCAATTGTTGAAACGTGAATCGTCTTACCGTAGTCAATAACCACAACGTCGGGATTTATCTCAAGCCTTACTACCGCGAAAGCAACCTTTGTGTCAGTGTAGTCACTCAGCGTGATGCTTCCGTCCGCATTGACGGTTCCGTCTGTCGGGTCAAAGAGCTTTGTCGTTCCGACTTTGTTGTCAACTATCTTTGCGCTGCTCATTCCCGTACCGCTTCCGATTGTGATCGTGTAGCTCGAATCGGGGTTATAAAGTCCGTATCCGTCGGGAAGGAGAGTCTCAAGATCCTCAATATCAATAACATCTCTTGTGTTGAGATATTTCTCAAGCGTTATAAGCTCGCTCATGAGCACACGGTCGGCAAAGCTTACCGTGTTGCCCTGGAGGTCAATTGGTTCGCCCTTGGTGTTTACAAGATAGAGCTCATAAGAAACCTGCGCCTTTTCCCAGGGAAGCGACGGAATAGGGAACTCAAGCTCACAGTTGTTGCCGAGGAAGTTGACATAATACAGGAACGCTGACTTGTTGGTGTCATAAACGCCCTCGTCTCTTGCTCCCTCCATTGAATCCGTCAGGTAAACATTATACTTGAGCACGATTTCATTTTCGGGGATATCGCCTATCTTCCAGTTAAATGTTTCGCTGTCAAGAGTTGTACCGTCTTTTATCTGAACAGCATCAGCAGTTGTATTGTAGGTGAAATACTTGGCGTAAATTACACCGTCCGTCATTATATTGCCGTCAAGCTGGTCGGAGTAAGCCTCCGTTCCGTCGGCATTGAATGTAACGGTCTCGTATACTGTCGGATCGGTACCCTTACGCTGTCCGACCTTGTCAATGGTGACCTTAACACCGTTGATCGTCTTGCCAAGCTCATCCTTTGTGTACACGTCATACGACATAACCTGAATCTTCGGTGTGATACCGAAATCGGAAAGGTTGATCTTGCCGGAATCAACAATATTACAGTTTACGGTTGATGCCATCTGGAGATTGTACTGCTCGCCCATTTTATCGATAACATAACCGTTCGTATTGTTCTTTGTGAGCGCTTCAGCCTTTTCGCGAAGTGTTGTTGCCAAGGTTTCGGCATCATCGGCAGTCTGCACATCAAGTGTTGCGCCGTCAACCATATTTTTAAGAACGTTTGTAAGCGGTGTTCCTGCGCTCTCAGTAAATACCCAGTTAGAGAATCCGCCGTTTTCAAGGTCGAATCCGATAGCAGACATACCGATAACATTCTTCGTGTTGTATACCTTTGTCGCCCATGTGAGTTTTGTGGAAGAAATATAGTTATACCATGTTGTCTGACTGGAATTGTATCCGTTTGTATAGTTAGCCTTCGTGCCCGAAGCATTTATCCACTGTGCCATACCGTCGGGACGTGAAGAGCTCATTCTTGAGTTGTAATAGTATCCCTCATAGTTTGTCGGAGCACCGTCGGTAAGCATGATAACATAAATCTTTCTTCCGCTGTCATCGTAGCTTATTCCGGTCTTTGAATAATAATTGCTCTTGAGTGTAGAAATTACATCCGCCGTCTCCATGAAAGCATAGTCATAGTTCGTATTACCGTAGTTTGTATCTGCGGTAACAGTGGCGCTGGTAACATCATCACCTGTCGGAGTGGAGCCATCAAATGTAAGGTAAACCGTTGATGTTGAGCCCGATGTTGAAACTGTATAGGTTATATCATTTACCTTGTTGATAACATCGGTCTTGCTGTCCGAACCTACAAGGAGAGTTCTCGTGGCGTCGGTGTAAGTGTCCAATGTGCCCGAAAGATGATCCTTATCAAGGCCGCCGAATGTGGCAAGCGAAATTGTGTTGTTGTTCAGACTTCCCGTTGTGTCGGACAAATAAGAATTTGCAAAGCCTGCAACCGCAGCCTGAAGGTCTTTCATCTTTGAGTTTTCGGTATCAAAGGTCGTTGTACCGGCTTTCCAAGCCATAGAGTTGGAAACGTCGGTAACGAAAACAACGTCGATCGGTGAGGTCGTCGGAACGCCCTTGACCTTTAGCTCAACATCGGCAACACCGGTATCTTTAAAGTGGTTACCCGATGCGGTCTTGTCAATTGAAACCGAGCCTTTGTTCGGATATTCGGGATAGTTGTTCTCGGCAACGGAAATTCTGACATTGCCGATTTCCTGATCGTCAATCTTAACCGTCATCGTATACGAACCGGTAACCGACGTATCAACCGTGTTGGAGAAAGAGTAGCTGACTCTTTCGTCCGACCAGTCAATCTTCTGAATATCCGAGCTTGTTCCCGTCGGGCTGTAAACGATCTCTGTTTCTTTCATGATATCGTTCACATCAAAATCAAGTCCGAGCGAAACTTCGTAGGTGAGCTTCTTGGCAAGTGCATAGTATCCGCCGTCTGAGCTTCCCGTCTTCTCATAAACCGTTACAGGCTCATAGCCGTATATCGTAGAGTTGCTTGATGAAGTTCTCATCGCAAATCTTTGGCTGCTGGTATTATAATAAGCGTAATAATATCTTCTGCCGCTTCGGTAATAAATTCTGTTAGTACCAAAGCTAAAAGAAGTTCCCGAAGTGCTTGTGCTCAAACTGCTGGTTGAAGCGTGCAAATATCTTCCTGTTGAAGAATTGTAAAGTTGGTTGCTGTTTCTGGTATAAACATAGTTTGCAAGTGAGCCGTCGGTATCAACAATATACTCTGCACTTGCGGAATAAGCATTTCCGTCGGCATCGAAGAACTCCGTTGTTCCCGCCTTCTTCGATGTGACCGCAGTTGCACCGGCTGATGAATTGATAACCGCACCGCTGTAATTGCTCGTGTAACCGAGCAGGTAGCTCTTGCCGTTCGTCAATGTACCGCTGTGTCTTACATATATTGTCACAGGAGTGAGCTGTACTCCCTCGATATATTTCCAATCAAGGTTATTGTAATCGTCGGAGGGATCTGTTGAGGTGTCCTCTTTAACGTTGGCAACGATCTTGCCGACCTTATCGCCCGTATTTGAATTGACAACATTGAATGTAATTGTTTCGATCTTGTCCGTGGTGTAGCCTGTTCCGTCAAGAAGGTCCGAGGGAATAGCATAAGTGCCCTGAGTTCCGTCCGAATAATGAACGGTAAAGCTCATACCGCTGAGGTCAATAGTTGAGCCCTTAACAACGTCAAGTGTTATATCGTCTATGCTTGCAACACTCGCCGAACCTGCCGGTATAGCAACATTGACCGTGTAAACCTGACCCTCGGTCGGATCGGGATCGACTGTCTCAGCATTTTTCGCCTTGAGAAGCTCCGCATAAGCCATTATGTACGGACCGACGCCCTTACCCTCATTGGAATAGTAGTATGACGTGGTTTCATAGTTATTGGAGCCCGATGCACTCGCTTTAAAGTATATATCTGCAAGACTGCCGTTGGAAAGCTTGTTTTCGGTCATTCCGGTAAAAGCTTTCTTTGCGTAGTCAAGATACGACTTGGCAAGCCAGCCCTTGTTGACTGCCTTTGCGATTGTATAAGCCAGCATTGATGTTCCGCTTGTTTCAAGCCTGTTTGTGCTCGTTACGCTCTTATCGCAGAGGTTAGCCCACATACCTGTTGAGCTGTCCTGATAAGGAAGCATATTGTCGACGAGATCCTTGAGGATAGTCTGCATTGTTGCAAGGTTGTCGCCGCTCATATACTGCATAACGTCAACAATCGCCATTGCATACCAGCCGATAGCTCTTGTCCAATGATAGTTTACATAACTCGTGCTTGAATTGGCCGCGTGATAATACAGTCCTGTGCCTGCTTCACGCATATTGGTATAAATCCACTCAAATCTGTCGACAATCGAGTCAAGCTGAGCGGTATCACCCGTGTAATAGGCATACTCCGCCATAAATGGCTGAATCATATATATTCCGTCAAGCCATACCTTATATGTAGGCGCAGAGCCTGTCCAACCGCCGTGCCAATAGTTTCCGCCGAGGGATGACTCTGTATAATTTGAGCCCGTGCCCGTTGTAAGGTCTGAATAAATGGTCGTCGCCATTTTGTAATACTTACTGGTTGTGTCAACGGTACCGTCGGATTTCAGCGCAAGATCCATCAGCAGACTTGCTGTCTTATAGCAGTCCGCTCCGTGATAATCAACGTAACCGGCGGCATCCTTTGAGGAATTGTTAGTCGTCTTCGCCCAGCCGCCCGATGACGATATCATCGCGCTCATATAATCGGAAACATAATTAAGGTACTTGCTGTCCTTTGTTGCCTCATAAGTATACTGCAAGCCCTCAAATACAACTCCGTTGTAGTAGCTCCATTCAAAAAGATACGACTTGTTCGCCGATTCCCTCTTCTCATTATCCCACGAGAACTGTGATCCGTAGGTTGAAACAACAGTTGAAGGAACATTCGTCGAGCTGTTTACAGTCAAGCCGTCAATATAGCTTCTTGCGTTTGTCATTGCCGCATCGTATGCCGTATCGTCAAGCATAAATGCATTCAGACTCACGATGGGTAAAACCATCATGAACACGAGTATGACAGCTAAGACTTTTTTCCATAATGCTTTTTCAGTCATTGCACAGACCTCCGCTTCTTATTTCAATTTTAATTGTTTTCATTTGACTTCTTTCAGGATATAGCAATCCATTAAGCCTCATATTACATAAATTATAGCACAGGTGTTCTTTTTTTGCATTAAAAATTGACATTTTTTCTTTTTTTGTATGATTGCACAAAAAAGTAACACCTTACTTTATAATAAATAATCAAGCTTCCTATGTATCATTTATTATTTCTGCACATCTAAGAGTCAAAAAACCAAAATACAGTGATAATTATAAACTCCGCCGTTTATATGCAAAAAAGCACTTACAACTGCAAGTGCTTTTCATGGAGGCGCCACCCAGACTTGAACTGGGGAATCGGAGTTTTGCAGACTCGTGCCTTACCACTTGGCTATGGCGCCGAATATAAATGTGAGCCGAAACCCACTATGTGAAAAGGTATAAGACCTTTAATGGAGCGGATGACGGGGCTCGAACCCGCTACCTCCACCTTGGCAAGGTGGCGCTCTACCAGATGAGCTACATCCGC